>JADKDN010000001.1:0-192500 GCA_016718345.1 Flavobacterium sp.
ACATCAAATCGAAAGTAATTCAAAATGAGAGAAACGATTTGTCCGTTTTTGTAAATTATAGGAATTTGAAATATGAAAATGCCATTCAAGAAAATGAGCCATCTTTAAATTCTAGAATTCTGTATAATTCCAGATTTTTTAATCAATTGATACAAAATGCGACCACATTTGAAACTACTTCAGGAGCTATCCCACAACAGGAATTTACCTATCTTGAAGTGGAACCGGGTCAAGGAGTATATATTTGGAATGATTATAATAAAAATGGAATTCAGGAATTACAGGAATTCGAAATTGCGCCATTTCCAGATCAAGCCAAATACATACGAGTGTTTTTGCCTAATCAAATTTTCTTTAAAACCCATCAAAATAAATTTTCAGAATCCGTGACACTCAATCCCATTCAATGGCAAAACGACAAAGGATTAAAAAAAATACTATCCTATTTTTACAATCAAACTTCCTACTTGATTGATCGCAAAATAGAACGCAAAGGAAACAATTTTGACCTCAATCCATTTGATACCTCCGATGAAAATTTATTAGGATTAAACACAAGTTTCAGGAACAGCCTCTTTTACAACCGAGGAAAGCAAAACCATTCTGTGACCTATACTTTTTTGAATAGTCGCACCAGAAGCCTTCTTACCATTGGCTCTTTCGACAGTAAAAACAGTTCACATCAATTCCAATACCAACATTTGTACAAAAAGAATTGGTTGTTAGGACTGACTTCTCAAACCATAACAACGAAGTCTAATGTGGACAATGTAGCCTCAGTCGATGAATTATCCTCTCGAGATTATGTACTAAAAGGTTACAAAGTAGAACCAAAAATTTCCTATTTATTCTCTCGAAACGCCAGTTGGGATTTGTTCTGTGAGTTTCAAAATAAAGAAAACAGGATAGGCAATTCAGAGGAATTAAAACAAACCAAAATAGGAACCTCATTTACCTATGCTAGTGAAAAGAAACTGACTATGAATGGGGAATTTTCATTGTATCAAAATAAATTCAAAGGAGATGAATTGTCTGTCGTCGCATTTCAAATGTTAGAAGGATTGCAAGTAGGACAAAACCTAACATGGCGATTATTAATCCAAAGACCCTTAACTCAGTTTCTGGATATTAATATTAATTACCAAGGACGAAAAAGCGAAACCAGTCAAACCATTCACACGGGGAATGTTCAGTTAAGAGCCTATTTTTAATTTTTTTCAGAATTAAATTAGTAACTTTAGTGCTATTAAACTTTAAACGTCGAATCATCATGAAAAAAGTATTGTTATTATGTTTAGTATTTGTTTTTTCCACCACTTTCTATGCTCAAGAAACAAAAGCCAAAAAAGCTACGAAAGCAAAAACTGAAAAAGCAGCAAAAGTAAAAGAAGAAAAAGCAAAAGCTAAAAAAGAGGCCGCACAAGCTAAGAAAGAAGCCAAAAAAGCAGAGTCTGAAGCTAAAAAAGAGACCAAAAAGGCGGAATCTAAAGCAAAGAAAACAAAGACCGTTGCTAAAAAAGAAACCAAAATGATTGAAGACAAGGTAACTTCAAAAAACAAAAAAACAACCAAAAAACTAGAGGATAAAACCAAAGAAAAAGTAGCAAAAACAGAATCTGAAGCTAAGAAAACAACCAAAAAAATTGAAGACAAAGTAACTTCAGGGACAAAAAAGGCAACGCCTAAGATTAGAGAAACTGCCGAAAGAGCTCCAAAAGTGGCTGATAAAGTTACCGGAACATACAACGGTAAAAAAGTATATACCGGTCCAAGAGGAGGAAGATATTACATCAACTCCAACGGGAATAAAACCTATATTTCTGATGATAAGTAAAATATAGTTTGATACTGAAAAAAAAAAACGCAACTCTAAAAGTTGCGTTTTTTTGTGGAGAATATCGGATTCGAACCGACCACCTCTTGCCTGCCAGGCAAGCGCTCTATCAAATGAGCTAATCCCCCCATTGCTTGGCAAAGATACATTTTTTTCCATTTAAAAAACCAAATTGTAAAATTCAAAATAGAATCGTTACTATTTACTAAATTTGCATCAAAATCATCACAATGAGTAACATCAGAATCACCAAACAATTTAGTTTCGAAACCGGTCACGCGCTTTACGGCTATGACGGGAAATGTAAAAATGTTCACGGTCACAGTTATAAATTGTCGGTTACCGTTATAGGTAGCCCCATTACGGACAGAAGCAATGTAAAATTCGGAATGGTAATTGATTTTTCTGATTTAAAAAAAATTGTAAAAGAGGAAATCGTTGATCAGTTTGATCACGCCACAGTCTTTAACGAAACCACACCTCATATCGAATTGGCAAACGAATTAAAATCACGTGGACATCATGTAATTTTAGTAGATTATCAGCCCACAAGCGAAAACATGGTCATCGATTTTGCAAAGAAAATTAATAGTCGCCTGCCAGAGGTCATCAAACTTCATTCACTAAAACTACAAGAAACCGACACCTCATTTGCAGAATGGTATGCCAGTGATAATTTATAATTGAAAAGCAGTACATTAGCCTTATGCAATTAGTCCAAAATAAAAAAATATACTTCGCTTCCGACCAACATTTTGGTGCGCCAACACCCGAATTGAGTTTCCCTAGAGAACAAAAATTTGTGGCTTGGCTTGACGAAATAAAATCCGATGCCGAAGCTATCTTTTTATTAGGCGATTTATTCGATTTTTGGTTCGAATACAAAACCGTTATCCCAAAAGGGTTTATAAGAGTTTTAGGCAAATTAGCCGAAATTCGTGACAGCGGTATTCCTATTTATTTCTTCGTGGGAAACCATGATTTATGGATGAGTGATTATTTTGAAAAAGAACTCAACATTCCCGTATACCATGACAACAAAGAATTTACTTTCAATGGGAAAACCTTCCTCATAGGGCATGGCGACGGAAAAGGCCCAGCCGATAAAGGCTACAAACGCATGAAAAAAGTGTTTACCAATCCGTTTTCTAAAACCTTGTTTCGATGGCTGCATCCAGATATTGGCGTTCGATTAGCACAATATCTTTCTGTAAAAAACAAACTCATTTCTGGCGATGAAGACGTGAAATTTCTTGGTGAAGAAAACGAGTGGCTTGTGCTCTATTCCAAACGCAAACTCGAAACCAAACATTATAACTACTTTGTTTTTGGACATCGCCATTTACCCATGAAACTAGCGGTAGGTAAAAACTCCGAATACATCAATCTCGGCGACTGGATAGGCTATTTCACCTATGGTGTTTTTGACGGAGTGACTTTTGAGTTGAAGAAATTAGAGGTTTAGAAGTTTTTCTTTGATTTTTTAACATTGTTCAGAATAAATAATGAAACATGTATAGTTTTTGTATAGCTAAACAATATAGTTAGCTTAAATAATTATTCTATTTTCGTTGTTAATTAGTTCTAAATCAAAATTCTAAAAATCAAAGAAAGTATAACATATGAATGAAATAGTGAACCGCAATCATTTTAAATTTTTGATTTTTGCATGCATACTGCTTTCTCACTTTACGAGTAATTCTCAAATAAACCGTGAGAGTTCACGAAGATTTTGAAAAAATTATAATCCAAATATTCAAGCGATTTGGGCTCCAACTTCCTATTATTCGATTGACTCTGGTTTTACAGGGAATGGGTTACTGTTTAATAGCCTAATGCTACGACCAATTTTTCATCCTATGCAACAGTTGATTTGACGAACTTGTTAGGGAACCATTGCCTTATCAGCAAGTATGAAAGGCGAAAACTTAACAGGAGGAGGAACTCCGGAATGGCAATACAGTTGTTAGCAACACCAAGTTCAGGAGGTATAAGATATTATAGAATCCCATTAAAAACGGGCACATTCCCATGGGAGCAAGTAGGAAGAACTCTCAAGATAGAGGAGGATATAGTAGATTTAAAAGTAAACATTGGTATGTATAATGCCACAGGAAAATTCTGGGTAGACAACGTTCACATTCAAGTAATTTCCGAACCCATGCCGCCAGCTCGAGACCCTTTAATCGCAATTAACCAAAACCCACCCCGGAATGTATAGAGGGTGAATGTAGCTACCACAAGTGATAACCAGCCAATACAATCAGTAAAAATAGCTTAGATGAACTTAGTTACGATTGGAAAGCCAAAACAATTCGTGTAATGATTGGTGGAGAAAAATACTATCCTGATGGTTTACTTCTTTCGAATTATGAGGCTGTGCTACAAGAAGAACTACACCCGATAGCGCGGATTTGTAATCCGTGCCCACAAACAATTTCCACACTTCAAAAAGAAATATAGCTACTGCAGTTAGATTTAGAGTAACTACTAAAAGAAATATAGCTACTGCACTTAGACTTGAAGCACCTGCAAAAGAATTCTCGCTCCTGCAAAGAGAATTGGAGCTCCTGCAAAAGAAATCTTCTGCCTGCATTTAGACTT
This sequence comes from Flavobacterium sp., assembly GCA_016718345.1. Classification (GTDB taxonomy): domain Bacteria; phylum Bacteroidota; class Bacteroidia; order Flavobacteriales; family Flavobacteriaceae; genus Flavobacterium. Next base: position 4,439 of record JADKDN010000001.1, read on the forward strand.
GAGGCTCCTGCCAAAAGAATTATAGCTCCTGCAATTAGACTTAGAGCACCTGCTAAAAGAATTCTCGCACCTGCCAAAAGAAATCTCTTAACTGCAAAAAAGAATTTAAACAGAACAATTCCTTATTCTTGATGCGCATCCAAATCTTTCTGTAAATCCAACTTTCTAAACGATGGGGAGAAGAATCCTGTACCCAGCACAATCAAAAGCGTCATACTTCCACCAAAAACAACTGCTGTTACGGTTCCCATTAGTTTCGCGGTTAATCCACTTTCAAAAGCACCCAACTCATTAGACGAACCCACAAAAATAGAGTTCACGGCTGACACTCGACCACGCATCGAGTCGGGTGTTTTCAATTGCAAAATCGTTTGGCGTATCACCACCGAAATGCCATCAACAACCCCACTCATGAACAAAGCAAAAACAGACAGCCAAAAAATAGTAGACAATCCAAACACAATAATACAAACCCCAAACAAGAAAATAGCCGTCAGCAATTTCATCCCCGCATTTTTAGTAACAGGAACATAAGCCGTAATAAACATCGTCAAGAAAGCCCCAACAGCCGGAGCTGCCCTTAAAATTCCAAAACCTTGAGGGCCCACTTTCAAAATATCTTGAGCAAATATGGGCAACAGTGCCACAGCACCACCAAAAAGTACCGCCACCATGTCCAGTGATAATGCCCCTAGAATCGTTTTATTATTGAAAACAAATTTCACACCTTCCTTGAGACTATCCATAATAGGCTCACCAATTTTAGGATTTAAGATGGGTTTTGTTGCAATTTGCGATAAGGCTACTAATGACAGTACAGAACACCCAAAAACAAAACACATCGACCAATGCACCCCAATCCAAGTAATCGAAAACCGGCAACCTACACGCTAAAACAGAGCCCATTTGCCAAACCGAACTGCTCCAAGTAGCTGCATTAGAATAAGCCTGCTTAGGAATAATTAAGGATAAAAGAGAAAAGATAGTGGGGCCTAAAAAGGCTCTAACAATCCCACCCAAAAAAACCAATCCATATATGCTGTACAAAATTACTTTAGTAGAATAGTCCTTAACAACAGGAGGCCAGGTCAACAAGAACAACCCCAAACTGATGATAGAAAAGGCAAAAATACATTTCAACAGCAGTCCTTTCTTTTCATTCTGGTCTACAAAATGTCCCGCAAACAACGCCATAGCAATCGCAGGAATAACCTCCATTAGCCCTATAATTCCCAATGAAAGAGGACTTTTGGTCAAACTATAGACTACCCACTCAATAACAATAAACTGCATAGACCAGGCAAAAACCATAGCAAATCGCAGGATTAAAAAAACATTAAATTCTCTAAAGCGCAAGGCTGAATACGGGTCGTTTTTTTTCAATTTAAATTTTTACGTCGTATGCAAAAATACTTCAGCGGGGATATTAAAATAATTTTTTAGTTTTTGTGCCATTTTTAATGTTATTTCACGCTTACCAGATAATACCGCAGAGACATGTCCTTTACTCCCAATAATTGGTTCTAAGTCTTTTGCTTTCAGCCCCATTTCCTGCATTTTCCATTTTATAACATCTAAAGCGTCAAGTTCTGGCATAGGGTAATGTTTGTCTTCAAAATCTTTGATTAAAACTAACAACACACCTAATTCGTCATCTTCAATTGTGTCGGGTTCTGCGTGAAATAGCTCCATTGCTCTTTTAACCGCAATTTTATGTTCCTCTTCTGTTTTAATAACTTTCCAGTTCATCTTCATTTATTTTATAAATTACCATCATATTGTATAGTTTCAACATCAATTTTATCATATTCTGCATGAGTCCCAAACCAAATAGTATAACAGGCTTTTCGATTAAAATTGATAGAGACAACTAATCTAAAATCATTTCCTTTTATATTAAACACTACCCTTTGATTGTTTATAATACTTGCATTTCCATAAACTTCTTTCAACTCATTGAAGTTGTTAAAATCTTTTTTAGAAACTTCATTATACCAAGTCAACAGTTGGTTTTTTGCTTTAGGATATTTTTTAATATAATGATTAATTGTATTCCTGTTAATGATATTCATTGGTCAAAGGTATTAAAAAGTTTTCAAAATGCAAACTTCAATTAATTGTATTACTTTTAAATCCCTTACTCTCAATTGCGAACTCACTTTTCCATTCCATTCGTTTTCATAAATAGAATACACTATGTCAAAAGTCTGTCCATTTTTAATACGTTCCAATTTATTTCCTAAACCAAATCCAATAGCACCAATTCCCTCAGAATTATTCTGCTTTAAAAACAGTTTTAAATGTTCGTTATTTTGACCTATGGGTTTGCCGTAGCCAGTATCTTTTACATTTTTGGTCAAAAAAACAGGCGTCATATTCTGCGGACCAAAAGGCTCAAATTGTTTTAAAATTCGAAATAATTTTAGGTGTAATATCGCAAAATCAATCTCCGCATCAATCGTAATCTCAGGAGTCAACAAATCTGGATGAATGGTTTCTTGTACCACTTTTTCGAAAGCACCTTTAAAATCGTTATACTTTTCTGCTACCAATGTCATTCCTGCTGCATACATGTGTCCGCCAAATTGTTCCAAATGTTCCGAACAAGCCTCCAATGCATTATATACATCAAATCCTTTTACAGAGCGTGCCGATGCAGCATATTTATCGCCACTTTTAGTAAAAACCAAAGTTGGTCGATAATAGGTTTCTATCAATCTTGAAGCAACAATCCCAATAACCCCTTTGTGCCAATTCTCCTGAAAAACAACTGTAGTAAATCGTTCTTGCTCCTGATTTTCTTCAATTTGTAACAGCGCTTCTTTGGTAATCTGTTTGTCCAAATCTTTTCTATCAGAATTGTATTGTTCAATCTCAGAGGCAAATTGTTGCGCTTGTTCAAAATCAAATTCAGTTAACAATTCCACAGCATGATTCCCATGTTTGATTCTTCCTGCAGCGTTAATTCGTGGCGCGATAATAAAAACTACATCGGTAATATCTAAAACTTTTTTCTTGATTTGATGGATAAGAGCTTTAATTCCCGGTCTTGGCTCCGAATTAATCACCAACAAACCAAAATGTGCCAAAATCCGATTCTCGCCCGTCATCGGTACGATATCAGATGCGATGGCAGTTGCTACCAAATCCAAATAAGGAATTAAATCATCAATCGTTTGGTTTCTATTTTCACCCAAAGCTTGAATGAGCTTAAAACCAATACCACAGCCACATAATTCGTCATAGGGATAATTGCAATCGTCTCTTTTTGGATCCAAAACCGCAATGGCATCTGGTAAAACTGCGCCTGGTCTGTGGTGGTCACAAATGATGAAATCAATATTTCGTTCTTTGGCGTACCCCACATGATCAATCGATTTTATACCACAATCCAAGGCAATAATGAGCGAAAAACCATTGTCATCAGCAAAGTCAATTCCTTTAAAAGAAATGCCGTAACCCTCGTCATATCTGTCTGGAATGTAAGTAGCAACGTTTGAATAATAGCTCTTGAGATATGATGAAACCAATGAAACTGCTGTTGTTCCATCTACATCATAATCGCCAAAGACAAGAATGTTTTCCTCATTAGCAATAGCTTTTTCAATACGTTCCACTGCTCTATCCATATCTTTCATCAAATACGGAGAGTGTAAATCGGTTAAAGTAGGGCGAAAAAATTGTCGGGCTTCATCATAGGTTGTAATGCCTCGTTGCAAAAGCAATTGTGCAATTAAGCTATCCACTTGTAGAGCTTCGGATAACGTTTTTATTTTTTCGAGTTCGGGAGTGGGTTTGATAGTCCAGCGCATAAATAGGATTTTGAATGGTGTATAAAAATGAAATTCAAATTTACTATTATTTTTTAAAATTGCATTCATCCCCAATAAATTATGAAAATGGAATTTATAAATTCAGAAAAAATTCGTTTCTTGTACCTCCAATTATTTTTTAGCAAACTCATAAAATCAGTTGATAATGCACATTCAAGGACAAGTTGTAGATATTGTAAATCGTAGGATTTATTCTGGTGAAGTTACCATCGAAAATGGAAAAATAACGGCTATCATTGAAAAGGAACACGAGGTCAAAAATTATATTCTTCCGGGATTTATTGATGCACATATCCATATTGAAAGTTCGATGTTGGTGCCTTCGGAATTTGCAAAATTAGCGGTGCTTCACGGTACTGTAGCCACTATTTCTGACCCGCACGAAATTGCAAATGTTTTGGGCAAAGACGGCGTGTATTACATGATTGAGAACAGTAAAAAAGTGCCGTTGAAATTTCATTTTGGTGCACCATCTTGTGTTCCTGCGACTTCTTTTGAAACTGCTGGAGCGATTATCGATTCGGAAGGAATTAAAGAGTTAATGGCTTCGCCAGATATTTATTATTTGGCCGAAATGATGAATTATCCAGGTGTTTTATATGACGATGAAGAAGTATTGAAGAAAATACAATGGGCAAAACATTTTGGCAAACCAATAGACGGTCATGCGCCAGGATTGCGTGGCGAACCTGTAAAAAAATATATCGCTGCGGGAATCACCACAGACCATGAATGTTTCACATTTGATGAAGCTCAGGAAAAACTGAGTCTTGGAATGAAAGTGATTATTCGTGAAGGAAGCGCTGCAAAAAATTTCAATGCCTTGATTGATTTGCTTCCAGAACATTATGAAAATATGATGTTTTGTTCCGACGACAAGCATCCTGACGACTTAATTGTAGGTCATATAAATTTGTTGTGTGCACGTGCTGTGGCAAAAGGTATGGATGTCTTTAAAGTCTTGCAAGCTGCCTGCGTCAATCCGGTTTATCATTACAACATGAATGTCGGTTTATTAAAACCAAACGATGCAGCCGATTTTATTGTTGTAGAAGATTTAATTGATTTTAAAATTATACAAACTTATATTGACGGAGAATTAGTTGCCGAAAAAGGACAATCGTTTGTAAAACACGTTCCTTTTGAAACTCCAAATAATTTCAACATTAAGGCAAAGGAAATTCCCGATTTCGAAATTCCGAGTACTGCCTCAACAATTCGAGTGATTGAAGCCTTGGAAGGACAATTGATTACCAATGAAATTCATCACGAATCTTTACTTGAGAATGGAAAAATTGTTTCGGATGTAAAAATGATATTCTAAAAATGGCGGTGGTTAATCGCTATCAAAATACAAAACCTGCTGTAGCGTTCATCAAAAACTTTGGATTAAAAAAAGGAGCTATTGCCAGTTCGGTGGCGCACGATTGTCATAACATAGTGGTCGTTGGTACTTCTGATGAAGAAATTTGCAATGCTGTGAATCTCATCATTAAAAACACAGGTGGAATTTGCGCTGTAAACGGTGCCGAGAATAAATCTTTAGCCTTACCCGTTGCGGGAATTATCAGCGACAAGAATGGTTGGGAAACGGGGAAATTATACGAGGAAATTGATGCTATGGCAAAAACATTAGGCAGCAATTTAAGAGCGCCTTTTATGACACTTTCCTTCATGGCACTTTTGGTTATTCCCGATTTGAAATTATCAGATAAAGGCTTGTTTAGTGGAAATAGTTTTTCTTTTGTTGATTTGGAAGTTATTTAACCACAAAGACGCTATGGCGCAAAGATAATGTTGCGGTTTTCGAATTTGATTCGATACTGATTTTCACAAATAAAAAAATAATCTGTGAAAATCCGTTTAATCTGTGGCTTAAAAATTTTTATTTCAAAGCCAAAGTCGTTCCTTCAAATCGAATTCCGTCCCAGCCCGTTTTCATAAAATTACGGATGTTTTGATGGTTGGACCCTTCAGGATGTTCTAATACATCTTCAAAATAGTAGGCTCCAAAACAAGACAAGGTTTCTTCTTTTGACAAATGGTGTAACTGAGCAAAAGCAAACAATTTACAAGAGCCTGAATTTTCTCCCACAGCATTGTATTGCAACCCATTTTGAAATGCTGTTGGAGTAAAATCATAATTTTCTTCAATCACAGCAATGGTTTCTGTAAATGAAATTTCTTTTGGAGTTTGTTTTAGTTTTTGTAGAAAGGAATGAATACTCATTTTATAAATCAGATTGTTTTTAATTTGTCATTACGAGGGACGAAGTAATCTTGTTGTTTTTCCACCAACCACTACTACAATTTCACCTCTTGGAGCCGTTTTTTCAAAATGAGTCAACACTTCTCGAGCGGTTCCGCGTACATTTTCTTCGTGAAGTTTAGACAATTCACGAGACACACAAATGGGTCGGTCTTCGCCAAAATAAGTGATGAATTCCCCCAAAGTTTTTACCAATTTATGAGGTGAAACATACAAAATCATGGTTCGGGTTTCCGCTGCCAAAGCCAAATATCGGGTTTGGCGTCCTTTTTTGTCAGGCAAAAATCCTTCGAAAACAAATTTATCGTTTGGCAAGCCACTGTTGACTAATGCTGGAACAAAAGCCGTTGCTCCAGGTAAGCATTCTACTTCAATTCTATTTTCAACACAAGCTCTAGTGAGTAGAAAACCTGGGTCAGAGATGGCCGGAGTTCCCGCATCTGAAATCAAGGCTATATTTTCTCCCGCTTTTAATCGAGTAATTAAATTTTCAATGGTTTTGTGCTCATTATGCATGTGGTGGCTGTGCATGTGCGTAGTAATCTCAAAATGTTTTAAGAGTTTTCCGCTAGTGCGTGTATCTTCAGCCAAAATCAAATCGACTTCCTTAAGAATTCGAATCGCTCGAAAAGTCATATCTTCGAGATTACCTATAGGAGTGGGGACGATGTATAATTTTGACATAAAGCTATAAAAATTGAAACACGAATCACACTAATTTTTTTATCAAATTGGTATAATTCGTGTTTTGTGAAAGTTGTTTTAGTTTATGAAAATCTTTTTTCTAAAATTTCCATGAAACGAACAGCATATTCCTCTTTGCCTTCCCAGTTATTGTAATCTGGTTTTACCATCGTGTCAATAAAAGATTCTGCTTCCTGAAAAGTATCAAAAGTGATTAATTGTGATAATACGCGGTTGTAATCCTCGCTACTGTTAGCAAACAAGTGCTTCATGAAAGCAATCCTGTCATTTAAGCCTATAGTTATTCCTTTTGAGAGTCTGTCGTTCAAGGAAACTGTTCTTGAATCGGCGTCTTTATTGATGGAAATTACGGGTGATGAATCGGATAAATTTCGTCCAATAGGGATAACATTTTTAGACTCAGTTTCAGTTTTTTCTAATTCTTCTGGTTTAACAAAAACAGGATCTGAATAATTTGGACCTAATAAATCGTCAAATGTAATTTGAGTTGATTTGCTTTTAACTTCTTCTTTGTCCTCTTCAATTTTAGATTCAAAAGCCAATTCAAACGCAGGTTTAAAAATAGGTTCTTCTGCAACTACTGGTTCTGGTTGTTTTTCTTCTTCTAATTCAGCACTAATTTCTTCTTCTTGAACTTCGGCTTGTTCCACTTCTACTTCAGCTGTAATGGTTTCTGCTTCTGGAGTAATTTCTTCTTCGATAATTTCTGAAATGGTTTCAACAACCTCTTCTTTTTCAGTTTCTACTTCTGCCTGAATTTCAACCTGTGGCTCATCAATTGCAACTACTTGAGTTGGAGTTTCAAAAGCTTCTTCAATCTTTTTTTCTATATCAGCAGTGCCAATAGTTGGTTTTACATCTCCAAAATTTTCTTCAACAAAAAGTAAAACGGATAATTTTTCATATAGTTTTTGCGTTTCCTGATGCAATTGGACCAATTCCGATTTATTTTTAAGCTTTAAAATTCGATGTGCAATACTGATTAAATCAGCTTCCAACTTTTTTTTCATGACTTTAGAATTATAGTGTGTACGGTATATTTTATTTTTAATTTAAAGTAGCTACAAAACTTCAATTTGGCAAAAATTTTCTACTTTTGAAACGATGTAAAAGTATAAATTTTTTAGGTCAATTTGTTAGCGTTACAAAGTAATAAAAACTATTCATTTTAAGAGCAAGAAAAATACAAAATGTTTCTCGAAAATACAGTAAATCATAAAGAACAATTTGGTTGGATTGAAGTCATCTGTGGATCGATGTTTTCGGGAAAGACCGAAGAGCTGATTCGCCGACTGAAAAGGGCTCAATTCGCCAAGCAAAGAGTTGAAATTTTCAAACCTTCTATTGATACACGCTATGACGAGGAAATGGTGGTTTCTCATAATAAAAATGAGATTCGCTCTACACCCGTTCCTGCTGCTGCCAATATTGCTCTTTTGGCACAAGGTTGCGATGTTGTAGGAATTGATGAAGCACAGTTTTTTGATGACGAAATTGTAAAAATTTGTAACGATTTAGCCAACAACGGAGTTCGTGTTATTGTGGCTGGATTAGACATGGATTTCAAAGGGAATCCTTTTGGTCCAATGCCTGCACTTATGGCTACGGCAGAATATGTAACTAAGGTTCACGCTGTTTGTACCCGAACAGGAAATTTGGCGAATTATAGCTTTAGAAAAAGCAAAAACGAAAAATTGGTTATGCTTGGTGAAACCGACGAGTACGAGCCATTGAGTCGTGCGGCCTATTTTCATGCTATGAAAGAGAATCAAGAGAACGAATTGGAGTCTAAAACAAAAAATAAAACCAAATAGCGTTTGAGTTTAGACCTTAAAAATATTGTTACAATTCTACATGCAAAATGGATGGGAAACCATACCAATGCTGAAATTGAAAATATTTCTATTGACAGTCGTTCACTTCAAAACGAACATAAAACTCTGTTTTTCGCCTTAGTTGGTCCAAATAATGATGCACACAATTACATCGCTTCATTGATTGACAAAGGGGTTCAAAATTTTGTAGTGAATTATATTCCTCAAAATCTAGAAAATCAAGCTAATTTCCTCGTTGTTGAGAATACCTTAGAAAGTTTACAGCATTTTGCAGCCCATCACCGAAGTCAGTTTAATTTTCCAATTATAGGCATTACTGGAAGTAACGGTAAAACCATTGTCAAAGAATGGCTTAATTTTCTATTGAGTCCTGATTATAATATTATTCGAAGTCCTAAAAGTTACAATTCGCAAGTGGGCGTTCCTTTGTCTGTAATGGCGATTAATGAAAAACACAATTTAGGAATTTTTGAAGCAGGGATTTCAATGGTAAATGAAATGGCAAAATTGGAAGCCATCATCAAACCAAGTATCGGAATTTTAACCAATATAGGTTCCGCACATGATGAAGGCTTTGCTCATATTGGAGAAAAAATCAAAGAAAAACTGAAGTTATTTCAAAACGTAAAAGTTTTAATCTATAATAAAAACAAAACCATTGACGCTTTTATCAATCCAAAAATAAAAACCTTTTCTTGGAGCTGTAGAGATGAAAATGCGGATGTTTTTATTACCCAAAAATCGATTTTAGAGAAAACGGTTCTCAAAATTAAATATCATGATCACACTTTTGAGATTAAAATTCCTTTTCACGACGACGCTTCGATTGAAAATGCCATTCATTGCATGATGGTAATGCTCTATTTTGATTACGATTACAAAACCATCGAACATCGAATGGAATTATTGTTTCCAGTTGAAATGCGATTGAAACTCAAAAACGGAATTAACAATACAACCTTAATTGACGATAGTTACAGCTCCGACTTTCAATCTTTGAAAATCGCATTGGATTTTTAGAAAGTCAAAAAACAATACAAAAAGAAAACCTTAATTCTATCGGATATTTTGAAAGCGGATTGTCTAATGAAGATTTGTATTCAAAAGTTTCGCAGTTGATTATTTCCAATAAAGTAAATCGTGTGATTGGTATCGGTGAAACCATATCAAAATTCAAAAATAAGTTTCTCAACTGCATTACTTTTAAAGATACAGATGAATTTATCGCTGCTATTCATCATTTGAATTTTGGCAATGAGACCATTTTAATCAAAGGAGCAAGAGCCTTTCATTTTGAAAAAATTGTTGCTGCTCTAGCCGAAAAAACACATGAAACTGTTCTGGAAATCAACTTAAACGCAATTAGTCACAATTTAAATTTCTACAAATCAAAACTGAATCCAGAGACCAAAATGATGGTCATGGTAAAAGCATTTGGTTATGGAAATGGCGGATTTGAAATTGCCAAATTACTGGAACATCACAAGGTTGATTATCTTGGAGTGGCTTTTGCAGATGAAGGAATTTCGCTTAAAAATGCAGGGATTCGAATGCCAATTATGGTTTTAAATCCAGAAAACACCAGTTTTGAATCGATTATACAGCATCATTTAGAGCCTGAAATTTATAGTTTAAAGGATTAAAAGCTTTTCTAAAAATTGCCGAGCAAAAAAGACACAACACTTCCCAATTCACATTAAACTCGATACAGGAATGCACCGTTTGGGTTTTGAGGAAGAACATTTAAATGAATTGATATCTATTTTAAAAGCTAACAAATCGGTTACTGTAAAAAGTATTTTGTCACACATGGCAACCAGTGATGATTTGAAGCATCGGGATTTTGCCCTTTCACAAATTGAATTATTTGAAAAATTATCATCCAAAATACGAAGTGAATTACATATCAATCCGATACGTCATATATTAAACACTTCTGGAATTAGTAATTTTCCGCAGGCACAATACAATATGGTTCGGTTGGGCATAGGTCTTTATGGTGTTTCAAACGATGCTGAAGAACAAAAACAGTTGGAAAATGTAGGCACGTTAAAATCTATCATTTCACAAATCAGAACCATTGATGAAGGAGAAAGCGTGGGCTATGGTAGACGATTTATAGCAACTAAAACTACCAAAATTGGCACAATTCCTATAGGTTATGCCGACGGAATTTCGAGACATTGGGGTAATGGAGTAGGTTATATTACCGTAAATAATCAAAAAGCAACAATTGTAGGTAGTATTTGTATGGACATGTTGATGGTTGATGTTTCACATATTAATTGCGCTGAGGGCGATTCAGTAGTGATTTTTGGTGAAAATCCAACCGTGATTTACATGGCTGAAAAATTACAAACTATTCCATATGAAATTCTAACCAGTATTTCTCAACGAGTAAAAAGAGTTTTTTATAGAGAATAATTTTTTCGTCAAAATTGTTGATGTGTTAAAAATTTAATTAAATTCGTTGCATAAAATTAATTTCTAACTAAAACACATTAAATTATGGGAATGATTTCAGAATTTAAAGAATTTATTGCTAAAGGAAACGCAATGGATTTAGCAGTAGGAGTAATTATTGGAGGCGCATTTGGGGCTATTGTAAACTCATTAGTTGCTGATGTAATTACACCAGCATTATTAAATCCTGCATTAAAAGCAGCGCAAGTTGAAGATTTAGCGGGTCTAAAGACCGATGGCGGAATTTTGTATGGAAAATTTTTAGCTGCAGTAATAAGTTTTCTTGTTATTGCATTTGTGATTTTCATTTTTGTTAAAGGAATTAATAGCATGAAGAAAAAGCAAGAAGCGGCTCCAGCTGCTCCAGCAGGTCCAACTCAAGAAGAATTGTTGACACAGATTAGAGATTTATTGAAAAAATAGTTACCGCTACACTACAGTATTCTAACTTAACCATTCGTGAAGGCGAATGGTTTTTCTTTTGTTATAAATATAACAATTTGTTGAATTTTGTAAATCATCTTGTTTTCAATTCCTATTTACTTACATTTGCAACTGAAAAAATAAAATGATATTATAATGAAAATTGCAGTTGTAGGTGCAACCGGAATGGTTGGCGAAGTAATGCTTAAAGTTTTAGCAGAAAGAAATTTCCCAGTAACTGAGTTAATTCCTGTTGCTTCAGAAAGATCTGTTGGGAAAGAAATAACATTTAAAGGAAAAAATTATAAAGTCGTTGGTATGCAAACAGCGGTTGATATGAAAGCTGATATAGCTTTATTCTCAGCAGGAGGTCAAACCTCTTTAGATTGGGCTCCAAAATTTGCAGCAGCAGGAACAACTGTAATCGACAATTCTTCAGCTTGGAGAATGGACGCGACAAAGAAATTAGTTGTTCCTGAAATCAATGCTTATGAATTAACAAAAGAAGATAAAATTATTGCAAATCCAAATTGTTCTACCATTCAAATGGTTTTAGCATTGGCACCATTGCATAGAAAATACAACATCAAGCGTATCATTGTTTCAACCTATCAATCTATCACTGGAACTGGTGTTAAAGCAGTGAAACAACTTGAAAATGAATATGCTGGTATACAAGGTGAAATGGCTTACAAATATCCTATTCACAGAAATGCTATTCCACAATGTGATAGCTTTGAAGAAAACGGCTATACCAAAGAAGAAATGAAATTGGTTCGAAACTCAGAAAATCTTGAGTGATAAAACTATCGCTTAGTAACAGCTACTGCTGTTCATGTACCGGTTGTTGGAGGTCATAGCTTGAGGCTGTAAATGTGGAGTTTACAAATGATTTTGATGTAAGTGAAGTGCGTCAATTTCTACACAATACGGATGGCGTTGTCGTTCAGGACAATTTAGATGCATTTACATATCCAATGCCACTTTATGCTGAAGGTAAAAATGAGGTGTTTGTTGGTAGAATTCGTCGTGACGAAAGCCAACCTAACACACTTAATATGTGGATTGTAGCCGATAATTTAAGAAAAGGTGCGGCTACGAATACCATTCAAATCGCTGAATATTTAGTGGCAAATGGTTTAGTATAAATCTAAATCAGTTCATATTTTTGAATCCGTTTATTTTAACAAATCACAATTTTTGTTAAAACAAACGGATTTCTTTTTGGGTTTAGTACTTTTGTAACAAATGAAAAAGAGATTTGTAATAGTCAATTCAATTTTAATGTTTGTAGTATTGTTTTCAATGCTATTACAATCTTTGCATTCCTATGGACACCTAGTTAAGCTTTTATCCGAAAAAGAGTGTCACCACCACTATTCACAAAAAACAGAAATCAATCATCAGCATCACCCTTTTGATCATTGTTTTGTTTGTGAGTTCACTTTTGGGAGTTATGTTTCAACTGCTTTTTTTTCTTTAAAAAATAGAATTATTGTTACAATAACTCAACAATATTCTTTTGTATACAAACTAACTTCCCCATTCTATAAAGGAAGTCTATTTGCATTAAGAGCTCCTCCAGAATTCAAGATATATTAAAAACAAGTTCATTTTCAAATTTCTGAAAATGAGCATCGTGTTTCTATTTATTTTGAACAGAAAAAATGCTAAAAAAAAAGTATCTTATTTTCTGCTTCTTGTTATTTAGTCTGTGTTTATTTTCACAAAATACAATAAGCGGAAAAATTACCAACCAAGAGAATATTCCTCTTGAGGGAAGTCATATTCATATCGGGAAGAAAACAGGAACTCCAGATGCGCTAGGAAATTATTTTATTAAAAATGTCTCAAGCGGAAAAGTAAAAGTTCACGTTTCATATATTGGGTATCAATCTATTGACACTCTAGTCGTTTTAAATAATGACCTTGTACTGAATTTTAAACTAAAGGAATTGACTTTTAGGTTGAATGAGATTAATGTAATTCATGCAAGAAATACGATTAATAAGTCTGTACTTGATCAAAAAATTAAAGAGGAGACTATAGAGAAGTACAGCAGTAAGTCATTAGGAGATGCTTTAAAGGAAATCGCTGGGTAACTACTTTAAAACAGGAGTACCATTGTTAAACCTGTGATTAATGGATTATACGGCAGTAGGGTTCCGGTTATAAACAATAATGTAAGGATGGAAGATCAGCAATGGGGAACAGAGCATGCGCCTAATTTTGATATCAATTCAGCTGCTAAAATAACAGTAATTAAAGGAGCCTCAGGATTGCAATTCGGAGGTGATGTAGCAAGTAGCTTAGTTATCATTAGACCCGTTTCTGTTAAAAAGACACTCTGTTTGGAAAAACTACTGAGTTTTGATTCCTAACGGACATTGGTGGCTCTATAACTTCAAGTATCCACAAGAAATCTTTTGGGTTTGGAGTTAGGAATTTGTAAGGACGTTAAAATTTTTAGGCGACCGAGAAGCTCCAAATTATGTATTATCGAATTCAGGAAATCGCGAAGCAAACTTTTCAGGTGATATAAAGTTTTCTGCCAAGAAATATGATTTTACAGGTTTCTACAGTTTCTATAATGCTGAAATTGGTATTCTTAGCGCTTCGCATACTGGAAATGCGAATGATTTATATAATTCAATAAACAATCAAATACCTTCTATTGTTAATGATTTTACCTATACCATTAAGAATCCTAAACAAGAAGTAAAGCATCATATAATAAAAGCAAATTATAATTACTATTTTGATGAAACAGCTTCGCTAGCAGTTCAATATGCATTTCAGTATAATAAACGTTTAGAGTTTGATGTAAGAAGAGGAAATTTTAACAATAAGCCGGCATTAGATTTAGACTTAAAAACCCATGCGGTAAACATAGATTATAAAAAAAATTTACACGATTGGAATATTAAATCTGGAGTAAATACCTCACTACAAAGTAATGTTGCCAACCCAAACACTGGAGTTCGTCCTTTAATTCCTGATTATACTAAAATTGATTTTGGTGCTTACGGCATAATCAGCCATGATTTTTCGGACAGTTTTACTTTAGAAACGGGTTTGAGATATGATTTTTCCAAAACAGATGCAACCAAGTTTTATTTTAAATCGCGCTGGGAAGAAAGAGGCTATAGCTCTGAATTTGCTTCTTTTGTCGTTGGAGATTATGCTAATCAATTGCTAACTGAACCAACATTTATTTTTCATAATATTTCGGGTAGTGTTGGTTTTCATAAAGCTTTTGATAGTGGGTTAAATTGGTATACGAATTTGAGCTTTGCTATGAGAAATCCAAATCCGTCAGAGTTTTTTAGTGACGGACTTCATCATTCTACAGGAGTTATAGAGCTGGGAGATTTAGCTTTGGATAAAGAGAGTTCATTAAAATTGACTTCAACGCTTCAAAAAAGTGGAAATCTTTTTCTGTTGAGCTTAATCCGTACATCAATAGCATTCAAAATTATATGTTCTTGAAACCTGTAAGCTTTGAAACCACTATCCGTGGAGCTTTTCCAGTTTGGCAATACCAACAGACAAATGCAAGATTAGTAGGAGTCGATACACAAACCAATTGGAAAATTAATTCACATTGGAATCATTCTCTTGCTTTTGCTTATGTAAATGGAAGCGATTTGACGCAAAATATTCCTTTAATTGACATTCCGCCTTTTACCGCAAGTACAAAAATTCAATATTCAAACGCTAAGTGGAATCATTTCTTAATTGAAGTTAAAGGAGAACTTGTGGGGGAGCAAAAACAGTTCCCCAAGAATGATTATACTACCAATATTGTTGTAAATAATGTACTTACTCCAGTTGAAGTTGATATAAGTACTCCTCCTAATAGCTATGAATTACTTCATATATATTCAGAAATTAAATTCAAAACCTTTTCTAAAGGTATTGCCACTTTAGCATTTTCTGTTCAAAATGTATTAAACACAACTTATCGAGATTACTTAAATCGTCAACGTTTTTTTGCTGACGAAATGGGTAGAAACTTTCAAATTCAATTAAAAATTAATTATTAAAAATATAAAAAATGAAAAATTTAAAATTTTAGCCATTGCATTAGTATCAATATTCACTTTTTCATCTTGTAGTGACGATGATAAGCCAGAGCCTGTTGTGGAGAATGAAGTGATAACAACTGTAACTGCAGTTTATACTCCTGTGGGAGGAGGTACTGCAATAACTTTAGAATCTAAAGATTTAGATGGAGATGGGCCTAATGCGCCTTTGATTAGTGTTTCTGGGAATTTTGTACAAGGGAAAACCTATACAGGCGTTGTAACTTTCTTGAACAAACAGTTAGTCCAGCAGAAGACATAACTGAGGAAATTAAGGAATTAGGACTTGAACATCAAATTTTTATCAAAAAACAGGAACTATAAATAATGTGTCCTATGCGGATACAGAAAGTAACTATGATTCAAGTGGAAAGCCTGTTGGTTTAGAATCGTGTTTTACAACTACAGGAGCTGCTAATGGAACACTTAAAATAACTTTAAGACATGAGCCAAACAAATCAGCTGCTAATGTAGCAAGTGGCGATATAACTAATGCAGGAGGAAGTACGGATGCTGAGGTGGTATTTGCTATTACCGTAGAGTAATATTTTACAACTTTATTTTTTACTGAAGCTATTCCAATTGGAGTAGCTTTTTTTATAAATCTAAATGACAAAACCTTATTTTTCTCTTAATATTATTAACTCTAAAAATCAGTACTAACTTTATTTTTTTACTTTTCTTAACTATTTATGTATCTATATACAATAATTTACTAATTTAGAGTAATTTAAATTAACTAACCAACTAAATTTATATTCTATGAATTCTCAATTTTCATTACTCGTTAGGGTCGCATTAGGAATTACGCTTGTTGTGTTTGGAAGCAACAAATTTTTGCATTTTATTCCGTTACCACCACCCACTGGAGCAGCAGCAGACTTTATGAACTCTTTGGGTGCTACCGGCTACATTTTTCCTATTGTTGGAATTCTTGAGGTCTGTATAGGAGTATTGTTATTGTTAAAAAAATGGATAGCTTTTGCATTGATTTTGCTAGCTCCAATTTCTATTAATATTTTACTATTTCATCTATTTTTAGACATTCCAGGAGTAAGTGCAGCATTATTAGTTGCGGCTTTAAATGGAATTTTGATGTACAAACATTGGAAGCAATATACTCCGTTATTTATGTAATTGTGTCATAAAAAACACCAAAAGGTCTGACGATAGTCAGGCCTTTTTATTTGGTACAACTCTTAATAAACCAGCAATCTTTAGTATATTTACGCAGCCATAAAAACAATAGATTGAAATGAACATCGAATCTCAAATAGAAAAAATTTCTAGTTTTCAGCATCTTGAATTGTTGGCAAATCAGATTGTTGAAGGTTTTATTTCTGGGATGCATAAAAGTCCATTTCATGGGTTTTCTGCTGAATTTGCAGAACATAAAGTCTACAATTCAGGTGAAAGCACTAAGCATATGGATTGGAAATTATTTGCTAAAACCGATAGATTATATACCAAGCGATATGAGGAAGAAACCAATTTAAGGTGTCATTTAATTATTGATAATTCGTCTTCTATGCATTATCCGAAGTTGAAAACGGGTCAGCTTTTTTATGAGAGTAAAATTGGATTTTCCGTTTTAGCATCGGCGGTTTTGATGAATTTATTAAAGAAACAGCGAGACGCAGTTGGTCTTAGCGTCTATTCCAATTCCTACGAGTATTATGCTCCAGAAAAAGGAAGCGATCGTCATCATAGGATGATATTGAATCAATTGGAAAACCTTTTAGAAAATCCGAAAGAGACAAAAAGTACAGACACCATCACTTTTCTACATCAAATTGCAGAAAAAATGCACAGACGTTCGATGATAGTGCTTTTTACCGATATGTTTCAATCTGCAAATGAAGAAGCGCTATTCAACGCGTTGCAACATCTAAAACACAATAAGCACAAGGTAGTTTTGTTTCATGTGATTGATTCCAAAACAGAGTTGAATTTTGATTTCGATAATACACCACGAAAATTTATTGACATGGAATCAGGAGACGAAGTAAATTTATTTGCTGATACCATCAAAGAAGCATACGAAAAGCAATCAGAATTGTACTTCAAAAAAATAGCTCAAACCTGTGCGCAAAACAAAATTAAATATGTTCCCGTTAGCGTTGGGTCCAATTTTGAAAAGATACTTACCACATACTTAGTTGAAAAACAAACTTTTGGTTAGTAAAAAAGAATTAAAAAAATATTTTTCAGATAAACGTTTGCAGATGTCAAAATCTATAGTATATTTGCAACCGCAATAAAGCAGAGGTTTGGTAGTTCAGTTGGTTAGAATACATGCCTGTCACGCATGGGGTCGCGGGTTCGAGTCCCGTCCAGACCGCTAAATTGGGAAAAGGTTTTCAGAGATGGAAACCTTTTTTGCCCAAGAAAAGTATTTAAAATAGTTGTGTTGTTTTCGCTACGGCTTTGTAACCCGTAGCAGGTTTAGTAGTTAGACCAATGAAAAGCTGTCCACTTTTGTGGAGAGCTTTTTTGATTTTAAGACGTTAGGGATTTTTAAAATAATTCTGATTTATACTTCCAAGTAATCCAAATAAACAGTCCAAGATACATCATACAAAGTACAAATTTCATGAAACTAGAAGCTAGCAATCCTATAAACGAGCCTGTTGCTGCTCTAAAAGCCCTTTGATGGTTTTTTGAATCATAGATAAGTTCTCCAATAAATGCGCCCATAAAAGGGCCTAAGATAAATCCGAATGGGATGGGTGAAAAAATTCCAATTAGTAGACCAATATTTGTTCCCCAAATCCCATAGGTACTTCCACCAAATTTTTTAGTGCCCTTTGACGGGATAACGTAATCTAATATGGAAATGAAAATAGTAATAAGCAATGTACTTCCTAAAATCAAATAATTTACTGGAACAGCATTCGTAAAATACAGAAGTAAAATACCTATCCAACTTATACTAGGGCCAGGTAAAATGGGCAAGAAACTTCCTAAAATACCAATAATCATACAAATAAAGCCAAAAGTCAAAAGCAGCACATCCATAACTAATTTTTTAGTATTTTTGAAAATTAAATTTGTATTTTTAGAAAAATTTAAAGCGCATTTCTTTCGTCAACGAATATGAGAAAAATAATTCTAATAGTTGTATTAGCATCACTACTTTTTAATTCCTGCCAGTACTTTGACAAACAAGTGCCTTCAAAAGAGGAATTGTTACAAAAAGAGTTAAAGGCTATTAACTGGAAAGAAGTTGACGAATTGCCCTCGTTTTCAAATTGTGATTCGGTACAAAATAAAACCCAAAAAAAGCAATGCTTTTTTGATTATTTGACCCAACTGATTCAAGAACGATTAAGTGCTGATACCTTATCGGTTTTGTACCCACAATTGGACACCATCAATGTCAAAGTGACTGTTTTGCCTAATGCGACCATGCAGTTTGAACCTCAGTTAGACGATACATTGTCTTATGATAAACCAAAGCTAGACAGCGTACTTCATGCGCGTTTGGTAGGTTTTCCTAAGGTAAATCCTTCAATTAAAAGAGGAATTCCTGTTAAGACTCAATTTGTTTTGCCTGTGATTTTAAAAGTAGAATAATTTTCAGGAGCTATTTCCAGCTATTCATTTCAATCTTTGCTTTTTTAAAGAAAAAAAGCAAAGGATTTCCACTGCTATCTGGGCTAGGGTTTTCGGTACATAAAAATTTAAAATCTTCTACCCTTCCATTCATACTTTCCAAAAAGCGAAAATAGAGCAACGCTTACACAAAAAAACGGATATAACAAGCTAATCAACATCAAAAAGTGCATTCGTTTTTTATTAAAAAAGGCATTGGTTTTTTGAAGCAGTATAAAGTCAAAAACAAATTTCACTAAAAATAATAAGGCAAAATGATTGATTTCTACTTTTTGTATTAATGTAAAGACAAAACCAATTAGAATTGTCAAGTTTCCCGCAAAAACAATCACTGCCAAATCCTTTCCAAAGACACTTTGATACGAACTTGTTTTTGAAGCCCATCGCATTCTTTGATGGAATACAGATTTCCAATTATTCAAAGGTTTTGTATGTACGATATTGGATTTAGATTTCAAATAATGTACTTTGTCAGGATAGCGTTGCATTGCTTTTTGAACCAAAAAAACATCATCGCCACTAGCCATTTTGTTGTTTCCAACAAAGCCATTCAATTCCTGAAAAAGGGATTTGGTATAACAAAAATTAGCTCCGTTACACATAAAACCTAGTCCTAAGCCAAAACTTCCTATGGTCGCACCTTGTAAACTCTGTAAATCCAATTGTTGAAAATGATGTAGAAATGATTTTTTTCCTTCATACGAAACGGCTCCAACAATCATGGCAACATCATGACTTTGAATGTAATTATCCAACGTCAATAACCAATTTTCAGGTACAACACAGTCGGCATCTGTAGTGATAATCCACTCGTTTTTGATAATAGGAATGGCTCTTGTAATGGCATCTTTTTTTGGTGAATTTGAGATTCGCACATTTTCTAAAAGTGTAGTGTGGAATTCTCCATTTTGCATTCTCCAGTTATAAATTTGGCGAACGGAATCATCTTCAGAAAAATCATCTACCAGAATGATTTCAAACATAGTTTTGGGATAATTCAACTTTTTAATACTTTCTAAAAGATGTGGTAGATTTCTGCTTTCATTTCGAAAAGGAACAACGATGGCAAAATAAGTTTTTGGAGTTGCCTCCGAATTTTTATAAGTTACAATTTGGTCAAAACCATAAATCAAATGACCAATAGTAAGCACATAAATAAGAAGAATTAATCCTAAAATTAGTATCATGTTGTTTTTTGCATTTTAAAATTCAACACATAATAACTCCCAATGAGTACGGGTAAAACTACATTTAAAAACCACATCAAAGTTGAAATAAAAACCACAATCCATTCATTGACTCCGAGCAGTCCAAAAAAGTAAACAGCAACGCTTCCCTTAACAGCAAAATCTAAAAATTGAAAGGTAGGCAAGGACGAAGCTAAAAAGTAAATGCTGGTAATTGCAGATAGTAGTATAAGATAGGGTAAATGAACATCAAAGGCGAGAAATAAAAAATAGTATTGGTGCGAAAACACCAGATAACGACTCAGTCCCAAAAGAACATTTTTTTGATGAATCGGTTTTGGAATTTCGTTGATTTTATGAATCAATTTTTCTACAGAATAGCCTTTAATTTTGATTTTTTTCAATGAAAAAATAATCAAAAACACTACTAGTAATAATCCAAAAAGGAACGATACAGTTTTGGTGGTAATAATATTGAAATTAGCATTAAAGTACAACAAACCAAAACTACCAAAAACAATCGTTAAAATCATTTGGATTCCATTACAAATCAAATTCAGAAATAGAATCTTTTTGGTTTCTGATTTCTCAAAAAACAGCGCTTTTCCAGCATATTCGCCCAATCCGTTTGGTGTAAAAATACCTGCTGTTAATGCACCTAACACTTGTGCTGTAGCTTCTGATAAAGAAATTTTCCGCAAATGAGAAACCAAGTTCTGCCATTTTAAAATTTCAAAAAAACGATTCAAAAAACTAAAGGATAGAATAAATAAAATTCCACCAATGGATTGATTCTTTTGAAATAATGCAATGAATTTTTGCCAGTCTAGTTGTTCATTATTCGCCAGTTGATGGTATATAAAATAAAAAGCCCCAGTTACAATCAAAACTTTGATGGTAAAAACGAGGAATTGTTTAGCTTTGTGAGGAATTGAAATCATTGTTGCAAAGAAACAAAACTCAACTTGAAACCTTAAACTTGAAACTAAATAATTGGCAAACGAACGCATCATATTAGGAATTGACCCCAACCACCATCATGGGATTTGGTTTAATTAAAGTAGTTGGAAAAAACATGCATTTCATTCAGCTTAACGAATTGCAATTGTCTAAATATGACAATCATTATCAAAAGTTGAGAATTATTTTCGAACGGACAATCGAACTAATCGACACCCACAACCCCGATGAAATTGCTATTGAAGCACCTTTTTTGGCAAGAATGTACAATCATGCTGAAGTTGGGAAGAGCACAAGGCGTGGCTATGGCTGCGGGTTTATCCCGACAAATCCCCATTACGGAATACGAACCCAAGAAAATAAAAATGGCGATTACCGGAAATGGAAATGCCAGCAAGGAGCAAGTCGCTAAAATGTTGCAACAATTATTGTGTTTAAAAGAATTACCAAAAATTTGGATAGTACTGATGGTTTAGCCGCGGCAGTTTGTCATTTTTTCAATTCTGGAAAGACGGTTGGAGAAAAAAGTTATACGGGTTGGGATGCTTTTGTGAAACAGAATGAAAATAGAGTTAAAAAATAGTTTTCAGTCTCAGTTTTCAGTCATTTTAGCTGGAAACTGAGACTGCAACTGAATACTAAAGTATGTCAGGAATTTACATTCATATTCCCATTCTGCAAGCAAGCTTGCCATTACTGCGATTTTCATTTTTCGACATCAATAAAGAAGAAAGGCGAGATGGTTTTGGCTTTAGCCAAAGAAATTCAAATGCGTAAAAGTGAGTTTGAAAATGAAAGTATAGAAACCATTTATTTTGGTGGAGGAACACCTTCTATATTGCCCATTTCAGATTTGAGATTTTTGATTGATCAAGTGTACAAAAACTATAAAATGGTCGAAAATCCCGAAATCACCCTCGAAGCCAACCCAGATGATTTATCTGAAGAGCGAATAATAGAATTGTCTAACAGTCGAATTAATCGTTTAAGCATAGGTATTCAGTCTTTTTTTGAAGACGATTTGAAACTTATGAACCGAGCGCATAATGCGGCTGAAGCTAAAAGATGTTTGGAGGTTGCCACTCAATATTTTGACAATATTTCTTTGGATCTAATTTATGGAATTCCAGTCCCGAGCCAGAATGGTGAACAGGCGAAGCAAATGAGTAATGAAAAATGGAAACAAAATATTGAGACCGCACTCTCGTTCGGTATTCCGCATATTTCTAGCTATGCGCTTACGGTTGAACCTAAAACAGCTTTAAAAAAAATGATTAAAACCGGTAAAATTCCTGAACCAAAAGATGAAGTTGCTCAAGAACATTTTATGATTTTGGTTGAGATACTGGAAGCTAATGGTTTTATTCATTACGAACTATCCAATTTTGGCAAAGAAAATTATTTCTCAAAAAACAATTCGGCCTATTGGTTAGGAAAAAAATACATCGGAATTGGACCATCAGCTCACAGTTATGATGGTGTTTCCAGAAGTTGGAATATAGCAAATAATTCATTGTATTTAAAATCTATTCAGGAAAATCAATTGCCAAGCGAAAAAGAAATTCTTTCCGTTTCAGACCGTTACAACGAATACATTATGACTGGATTGCGAACGATTTGGGGTGTTTCGTTGTCGCGAATTGAGAATGAATTCGGATTGACTTATTTAGAATATTTAAAAAAACAATCCCAAAAATATTTAAATGACGATTTGTTATTTTTAGAAATGGATATTTTGAAACCAACTAGTAAAGGAAAATTTTTAACTGATGGAATTGCTAGTGATTTGTTTATGGTAAATGTGTAGTGTTATGAATATTCAACAGTTTTATGAATTATGCTTGTCAAAAAAAGGAGTTACAGAACATTTTCCTTTTGACGAAGATACATTGGTCTTTAAAGTAGGTGCAAAAATGTTCGCATTGTCATCATTAACCCAATGGGAAAAAGGAGAACCTTCAGTCAATTTGAAATGCAATCCCGAAAAAGCACAAGAATTACGCGCGCAATACGACAGCATCCAGCCAGGGTATCACATGAGCAAGATACATTGGAACACCATTGCGGTGAATAAAGACGTTTCTGACAAGCTAGTGAAGCAATTAATCGATCATTCTTATGAATTGGTTTTTAAAAGTTTACCCAAGAAAATTCAAAATGTAATTATAAGCTCGAACTAAATTCTACAGTGTTTTTTTCTGTTTTTCCAGAAAACCATTTGCTTGTAATTCTAGTAATTCCGTAGCTTTTCGACGTTGCAAATCATAGAGTTTTTTATCCTGAGCAATATCTTCATAAACCTTATCATGCATTGAAGCACTTGTTTTAACTAACAATTCTCTTTGGTATTTATCTTGTGATAAAGTAGCTTGAAGTGCAGTTTCAATATCTTCAAGTTTGAAGTCGTATTCTCCTTTAGGGGATAATAATTTCGCAATAATGGGAGACGTTTCAATTGCTAAAAACAGTAACATAATAAAAAGTGATGGTAGCAATGGTAATTTATTTAAGGCATTGATACGAGCCATTAAACCATCGAATGCATCAATAATGGGTTGTGTTTCGGTTACTTTCTTGTCTAAATCAGCTTGTAAGGTTTTGGCTTTCTTTTCTTTTTCTTTAATTGTAGCTAAATTGCTTTTACGTAGGGTATCTAATTCTTTTTTGGCTAAATCGTGTTTGGCAATTTTTTCTTTAAAAACAGGTGCCTTTACCTAATTTCATGGTGCCTTTAGTGCCCTCTGCTTCTGTGATATAAGTTTCATATAAGGAATTGACTTCTTTCTCTTTTTTAGCAATTTCCGATTTTAAACTGTCAATGTCTGATTTGTTTTTATCCAAATCCGATTGGAAATAGTTGGCGACTTCTTTCTTGTTATTCAGCGACAATGCATTTTTTTCTTTCAATAAAACAGTATTAATTTCTTTCTCAAAGATTTTAATTTCCAATGGTTTAGAAATTACAATTGCAATGATGATAGCTAAAATGATCCGAGGACTTGCCTGTAAAAATTCGCTGCTGAATCGGTCTCTTTTTCTAATTGTGGAAACAATAAAACGATCTAAATTAAAAATTAATAACCCCCAAACGATACCAAATCCCATCGCGATAAACGGATTGTCAAAAACAGTATATAGAGCATAACTACTAGCAATAAAAGCCATAATTGCGGTAAAGAAAACAGTGGCGCCAATGCCAACATATTTGGTTTTTTCGCCTTCAGAACAACCTGAGAGTAGGTTTTTGTCCGCTCCTGAGCAGAGGATAAAAAAGGATTGTAACATGATGATTGATTTTGATCCGCCAAGACGGACAGGTTGATGATGATTAGATTAGTACAATTTTAACGCCAAAAGTTACTAAATGGTATAAATTGTTGATTTGTTTTGATGTAAGCCCGTTTATTTTTGTACTGCTATGGCTTACTTTAATAGAAAAATAGCCTTATTTTGCATTACTTTTCAGAATAAGTATTCATGAAACAAGAAGTTTTAATTATAGGATTTGTATGGCCTGAGCCCAATTCATCCGGTGCAGGAACCAGAATGATGCAACTTATAACGTTGTTTCAAGAACAAAATTGGAACATTACTTTTGCATCTGCTGCTGCCGATAGTGAATTCATGTTCGATGTCACTTCTATTGGAGTAAAAAAGAAAGCTATTGCCATAAACGATTCTAGTTTTGATGTTTTTTTACAAGAATTAAATCCTAGCATCGTACTATTTGATCGATTTGTTGTCGAAGAACAATTTGGATGGCGAGTTGCAGATAATTGCCCAACTGCGCTCCGAATTTTAGATACTATCGACTTACATACCTTGCGATTAGCGAGGCAAAAAGCCCATAAAGGAAAATCATTATTTAACGTAAAAGACTTGTATTCAGACATCGCAAAAAGAGAAATCGCAAGTATTTTACGATGTGATATTTCTTTATTGATATCGGAAGTCGAAATGGATTTGCTCCAAAGTTATTTTAAAATCGAAAAGAGTATTTTGTATTATTTGCCTTTTATGGTTGACGCAGTGGATGCAGCTACGGTTCAAAATTGGCCTAAATTTGAAGAGCGAAAAGACTTTATTTTTATTGGTAATTTTCTTCATGAACCCAATTGGAATGCGGTTCAGTTTCTAAAAGAATCCATTTGGCCACTAATTCAAAACGAACTTCCGCAAGCTTCTATGCAAATTTATGGTGCTTATCCTTCTCAAAAAGTCTTGCAATTACATAATGTAAAAGATCGATTTTTGGTTTTAGGAAGAGCAGAAAACGCAGCAGCAGTGGTGCGAAAAGCTAGGGTAGTATTGGCTCCAATCCGTTTTGGAGCAGGAGCAAAGGGCAAGTTGATAGAAGCCATGCAGTGCGGTACGCCTAGTGTTACCACAACTATTGGAGCCGAATCTATGAATGGTCATTTACCTTGGAACGGAATAATTGCTGATGAATTTCAAGATATCGCTGATGCTGCCGTACAGTTGTATAAAGATGAGACTCTATGGGGAAGTGCACAAAAAAATGGCATTGATATAGTCAATCAACGTTATGTCAAACCTCTTTTGCTGTTAATTTTATCAATCGCATTTTAGATGTTCAGGAAAAATCTTGAAGCGCATCGTTCGGCTAATTTTATCGGAGCTATTTTATTGCATCATACCTTGTCAAGTACCAAATACATGTCTCGTTGGATTGAAGCTAAAAACAGGTTAAAATAAAATTTTGCTTTTCCGTATTAAAAATATACTACTGAAAATCAATTAGATAAAAATATTTTGTACATTTAACATCCCCCAATTGTTGTTTCATCCCCAAATTTCAAATTAAGTATTTATTCAACAACCTTAATACTAACAAATTTTGAAATTATGAAGACAATTAAACAAACATTTTTAGCCGCTTTTTTTGAGTGTTGCTAGTGAGTAACTCAAGTAGTGCTCAGGAAGACAAACAGTATCTAATTACTGCAACCACCTTACATTGGAACATGAACAATGAAGATTTTTCAATGGACGAATGGAAGGCGGTAGAAAAGGAATATTTAGATAAGGTGGTAAAAAGAACCCTTTATCATTGGTCAAGAATTTTAATGCACTATTTCACTGCAGACAATACCGAATTAATTCTTGTGACGACCTATGAATCTTGGGATGCAATTGAAAAAGCAGGCGCTAAAGAGGAGGAATTAGTAAAAGCGGCTTGGCCAGATGAGAAAGCAAGAAATGCTTTTTTTGAAAAAAAAGCCAATTACTACGCTCACAATCATTCAGACGAAATTTACAGCACCTTTCCAGGCGCAAAAATACCAAAAGAGAATTTTGATAAACCCATGTTGTATTACATCAGAGAGAGTACTTTTGCGTATCCAAAAGACGGCAACAAGAAAGAGTTTACGGATTTAAGAAATCAGTACCTAAATGCGGTGATTCTGAAAAATGATTATATCAAAGCCTATTATCCAAATGTTCATGCTTGGGGAGCTGACAACACCAAATTTACGGAAGTTTTTGTGGTAGAATCCTTAGGAGATATTGAAAAAGCTCTTGACAAAAACGGCGAATTGTTTAAAGCCAATTGGAATACTGACGAAAAAGCAAAAGAATTTAATAAGAAAGCTGGAAAGTATTTTTCTGGAGCTCACGGTGATTACATTTATCGTTTGGTTCCTGAATTGTCAAAATAAATACTGTTTTAATAGTGATAAAAAACGCCAACGGTTATGTTGGCGTTTTTGGTTTTATTTATTTTCATAAAAGATATTTTAAATACTGATTTTTCACTTTTAACAATAGCAATTAAAAATTAAGTGTTACTTTTATTTTATAACTATTTGTACATGAAACATTTTTACTTATTTTTCTGCTTAATCATTGTTTGTTATGCTACTGGACAAATCATCAATTTTCCAGACCCGAATTTTAAAGCTAAATTGTTACAACCAAATTTTGGCTATGATGAAAATTGGACGTCAAAAACTATTGATGAAAATAATAATGGTGAAATTGAAGTTAGTGAAGCGCAAAATATTTATGCATTAGACGTTTCTAATGGTGCTATTTCAGATTTAACAGGGATATCCTATTTCAAGGAACTAAAATCTTTAAATTGCAACCAAAATTTATTAACCAGTCTCATTATTGATACTTCTATAATTCTTAACAGTTTAGAAGCCAATCATAATTTTTTATCATCATCTACTATAAGTTTTACAATGAATGCTATTGTATACGGTTCTTTTGATTTGAGTTATAATAATTTAACATCGTTTTCTGCTGATGGAATTTACTATTCCGACATATTTGATTTAAGTCATAATCAACTTGCTAATTTAGCATTCAATAATTGTCAATTTTATTATTTTAATATCAATCACAATAATTTAACTTCAGTTCAATTTACGGGAAATACTACTATTTATTCGAACTCAAATTTTAGCAATAATCAATTCTCTTTGTTAGACTTTAAAGGTATTCGTTTTGGTCGTGAATGTACCTTGTATTTGGGCAATAATAGTATTGACAACGTGGTTTTTGATGATGATAATTCCAATCCGCAACCGCCATTCACATATCAGCCTGGAAATATTGTTTACAGTTCTAACAATACTTTTTTTGATTTAGGAAATTTTAATAGAATTACAGATTGTGATCCAGAGAACACAGGACATCTCACTGTAGAAAACTGTCCAAATTTAAATTATTTTATTTTAAAAAATGGCTTCAATCATACTGCCATTACTTGCAATGAAGGAGGTGATATTTTTCAAAATCCTGCATTAGGTTTATGGATTGATAATTGTCCTAGTTTATCTTTTATCTGTGTTGATGAATTGGAAAAACCTTATATCGAATCAACAATTAGTCGATGGGGTTTGCAAAGTCAGGTGGTAGTTAATTCCAATTGTAGTTCTACAGTTTTAGGAAGAGAAACGTTTGCCGTTGAAGAGCAATTTACAATTTCTCCAGTACCAGCTCATACTACTTTACAAATAACAACAAATAGTACATTATTGATTGATGGTGATTGAAATTTTTAACAATTTAGGACAAATTGTGCTAAAAGAAAATGGTGATAATAGAAATATTGATGTTTCAAAATTGTCAATAGGAAGCTATTTCATAAAAATAGAAACTAAAGAGAGCTTTTCTATAAAGCGGTTTTTGAAACAGTAATGCTATTTGTATTCTTACTATTTTAATTACTGGTTCATTTCCACAAAATACTTATAAAACAATGGAATAGTTTCTATTCCTTTTAAATAATTAAAAATCCCAAAATGTTCATTGGGTGAATGAATAGCATCACTGTCTAAACCAAATCCCATTAATATTGTTTTTGATTTTAATTCTTTTTCAAACAGCGCAACAATAGGAATACTTCCACCAGAACGCACAGGAATAGCAGGAACGCCAAAGGTTTCTGTATACGCTTTATTGGCTGCTTGATAACCAATACTATTGGTAGGAGTGACATAGCCTTGACCACCATGATGCGGTTTTACTTTTACAGTAACGCCTTCAGGCGCAATGCTAATGAAATGTTGTGTAAATAATTCGGTGATTTCTTCCCAATCCTGATGTGGTACTAAGCGCATGGAAATTTTAGCAAATGCCTTACTGGCAATTACAGTTTTAGCACCTTCACCTGTATAACCGCCCCAGATTCCATTGACGTCAAGTGTTGGTCGTATAGAATTTCTTTCGTTTGTAACATAGCCTTTTTCGCCATAAACTGCGTTGAGGTCTAATGCTTTTTTGTAGTCTTCTAAATCAAATGGTGCTTTGGCCATTTCGGCACGTTCTTCGAGCGAAAGTTCTTCTACTTTGTCATAAAAACCGGGGATAGTGATGTGATTGTTTTCATCATGGAGCGAAGCAATCATTTTGGCTAAAATATTGATGGGATTAGCCACTGCTCCACCGTATAAACCAGAATGCAAATCGCGGTTGGGTCCAGTAACTTCAACCTCTACATAGCTCAAACCTCTTAAACCGGTTGTTATAGAGGGTTGCTGATTGGAAATCATACCAGTATCGGAAATCAAAATAACATCACATTTGAGTTTTTCTTGATGGTGTTCTACAAACCAACTTAAACTTTTGGAACCTACTTCTTCTTCACCTTCAATCATGAATTTTACATTACAAGGTAAAGTATTGGATTGCACCATATATTCCAGAGCTTTGACATGCATGTACATTTGACCTTTATCGTCACAAGAGCCACGGGCAAAAATGGCGCCCTCAGGATGAATTTCAGTGGTTTTGATTACGGGTTCAAATGGGGGAGAAGTCCATAACTCGATAGGGTCAGGTGGCTGAACATCATAATGACCGTAAACTAAAACCGTTGGTAAGGGTTGCATTGATGATTTTTCGCCATATACAATCGGATAGCCGGGTGTATCACAAATTTCTACGAAATCGCAACCCGCTTTTTCAAGACTTACTTTAACAGCGTCTGCCATGTCAAATACATCTTGGGAATACGCTGTATCTGCACTTACGGAAGGAATTTTTAATAATTCAATTAATTCGATAATGAATCGGTCTTTGTGTTCTTGTACATACGATTTGATGGTATCCATTGTTGTAAAGTGTTATAGCAATTCAAAAGTACAAAAAAGAGCGAAAAAAAAATTAATAATTCACAATTGATAATTGATAATTATCTTTATATTTGCACTCACATTTTCAGCGGATATGGTGAAATTGGTAGACATGCCAGACTTAGGATCTGGTGCCGCAAGGCGTGTAGGTTCGAGTCCTATTATCCGCACTTTGAAATAACACAAAACCCTTAAAAATAATTTTAAGGGTTTTGTGTTATTAAATCTATCAGATTATTCGTTGTTATTTTTTTTGTTTCCTCTTGAATTATTTAAAAAATACGATAAACAATTGAAATAACTATGATTTTTGTAATTCCAGATTTTATTTCTGCAATGAATCTGGTTGAAAAATAAAATAAAATTTCTCAAGATATTACTATTCTTTACTAAATTTAGAAATTCAAATTTCGTAAAAGGACACAATGCCACTATTTCAAAACGCTGTTGTTACAAAATACCTCGCAAGCCAAGACAATACTCTCATTGCAACTAAATGGAATGATTTTGTAACTCACTTTCACAATCCTACTATTCAGGAAAATATTAGAAAAGTAAAGAGGAACAATATCAAGGAGAATTTCTTATTGATTTATTTGTGGCAATACTAGGATATACCAAAAATCCACAACCTGACTTTAATTTAACCACGGAATATAAAAATGTAAAAGACGCTAAAAAAGCTGATGGTGCAATTATCCTAGATGGAAAAGTGCAGTGTGTAATAGAGCTTAAAGGAACCAACACCACCGATTTAAGTAAAATAGAATCCCAAGCATTTGGTTATAAAAACAACCAACCCGATTGCAAGTATATAATTACGTCCAACTTTGAGAAAGTTCGATTTTATATAGACAATGCCATTGAACACATAGAATTTAATTTGTTTACTCTTACCCAAAAGGAATTTGAGTTACTCTATTTACTATTGGCATTTGAAAATTTGTCCAAAGGAATTGCAAAGATTTTAAAAGATGAATCTGTAAGTCAAGAAGAAATAATTACTAAAAATCTTTACAAAGACTATTCACAATTTAAAAGAGAATTATACCACAATTTAGTTGCTTTAAATGTAGGATTTGAGCCTGTTGCACTCTATGAAAAATCTCAAAAATTATTAGATAGATTTTTGTTTGTTTTCTTTGCTGAAGATAGAAATTTACTGCCTACCAATTTAATTTTCAGAATCAATAAAGAATGGCAACAACTAAGAGATATGCGAATTGATGTTTCTCTTTATGAACGCTACAAGATGTATTTTAACGATTTAAACTCGGGAGCAAAAGTTACTTTGCCCGCTTTTAGTGAATCTGTTGCTGTAACTAAAGAAGTGCACCAAATTTTTGCCTACAATGGTGGTTTGTTTCAACCTGACGATGTTTTAAATCGTGTAAAAATTGATGATGAATTATTATTTAAATACACCGAAAAATTAAGTAATTATGATTTTGAGAGCGATGTTGATGTAAACATACTGGGTCACATTTTTGAAAATTCATTGAACGAATTAGACGAAATAAAAGCACAGCTTGAAGGTCAGCAAATAGACAAAACCAAAACCAAACGAAAAAAAGACGGCGTTTTTTATACTCCAAAATACATTACTAAATACATTGTTGATAATACTATTGGCAAGCTTTGCACTGATAAAAAAGCTGAGCTTAAAATAGTAGAGGAAGATTATTTTACCGACAAAAAAAGAACCAAAACCACCAAGCAGCCTCTATTAGAAAAACTAACTCATTACCGTAATTGGTTATTGCAAATAACTATTTGTGATCCAGCTTGTGGAAGTGGAGCATTTTTGAACCAAGCGTTAGATTTTTTAATTAACGAACATAGATATGTTGATGAACTACAAGCCAAGTTGTTTGGCGATGCTATGGTATTGAGCGATGTAGAGAAAAGCATTTTAGAAAATAATTTATTTGGCGTAGACTTAAACGAGGAAAGTGTTGAGATTGCAAAGCTCTCATTATGGTTAAGAACGGCACAACCCAACCGAAAACTAAACGACTTAAACAACAATATTAAATGTGGCAACTCTCTTATAGACGATGTTACTATTGCTGGAGAAAAAGCGTTTAATTGGCAAACAGCATTTTCTCAAGTGTTTGAAAATGGTGGTTTTGATGTAATTATCGGAAATCCGCCTTATGTAAGAAGTAGAGAATTGTTCAATGATTTTGAAAAAAAATATTTTTTAGATAATTATGAAACTACATCTTATCAATTAGATTTATACAAGTTGTTTATTGAAAAATCTTCTAAATTAATTAGCGACAATGGGTTATTGTCATTTATCACACCATCAGTTTTTTTAATAAATGAATATGATATATCACTTAGAAAATATTTATTAGATAAATACTCGATTTTTAAAATTGCTAATTCAGATGAAAACATCTTTAATGATGCGAGTGTTAAGACTGTTGTTTTTTTGATAGGTAAAAGTGGAAAAATAATTAAAGAAATTGAATTTTTCAATATTGTTAAATCCGAATTTATTTTTGAAAAGAAAATAAATCAAAATATATTTATTGAACAGAATTATTTAATTAATGAAAAGCTAAATCTATCATCAATTTCAATTTTAGAAAAATTAAGAAGATTCGATTTACTAGATAAATTTTTTGAAGTAAAAAATGGAATGAAAGTTAGAAAAGAACTTTTATTTGAAAACAAAATAGATACATATTTCAAACCATTTATTCTCGGTAAAAATATTTTTCCATATTATAATTCTTATGATAATTTATTTGTTGATTATAAAATTGACAATGAAAAGTTATACACAAATCAAGCTTTTAGAAGTGAAGATATTTTTACAAGAACAAAACTAATTGTAAGACAAATTTTAGGGAAAAGAATAGTTACCACATTTGATGATAAGTGTTTTTTTACTGACCAAACTACTTATTTAATTCTCGAAAATGAAACTAAGTGCGAATTGAAATTTCTACTTACTTTGTTGAATTCTAAATTATTTTTTTATTTTTTCACTAATACTTCTTCAGACAATAAAATTGTTTTTCCTAAAGTAAAAAAGTCACAAATTTTAGAACTTCCAATAGCCATGCCTAAAGATAGAAGTATGTTCATAGAAAAGCTGATTTAATGTTGTCTTTAAACAAAGACTTACAAGAACAATCCCAAAAGTTTCAAAGAACCATTCAACGTAAATTTGAGTTAGAGGTGTTGCCTAAAAAATTACAAGATTGGTGCTTGTTGTCTTATGGCGATTTCATAAAAGAACTAGGCAAACTAAAAAATAAAACTTACGCTATCGCAAGAAGCTGAATGGGAAGACTATTTTAACCAAGAACAGAAAAAAAGCCATTGATTTAAAAAATAACATCGATGCAACCGACGCAACAATTGATAAAATGGTCTATGAGCTGCATGGTTTAACAAACGAAGAAATAAAAATCGTAGAACAATCCTAAAACCTATATTATGGCAGGAACAATAATAGTAATAATAGGGGTCATTGTAATCATTATAGTTTGTTGGATTTGGATTAAATTTTGGATGCTATTTAATAAGCTTATTGATTATTGTCATAATTCAATCATTCAGAGAATTAAAAAAAGTGCAAGTAAAAATAAATAGACAAGATTTGCTTCACATTAAGCAAGGTGATAAAAATGGTAATAAACCCTTTAAAATCAGTACATTTACAATATTAAGCAAGGTATTTATAAAATTAAGCAAGGTTAAAACATGAGTGATTCTATTTCAAAAATAAATA
This sequence comes from Flavobacterium sp., assembly GCA_016718345.1. GTDB lineage: Bacteria > Bacteroidota > Bacteroidia > Flavobacteriales > Flavobacteriaceae > Flavobacterium. The sequence continues at coordinate 38,171 of JADKDN010000001.1, forward strand.
CATTAGTTACTAAAGAGTATCTTCAAACACAAGTAGAAAATCAGTATTTTGAGCGTAAAGGACTTGGCGAAAAAGATACCAAACCAACCAAAATAGCAGAAGAATTAATTGGTATGCTCAATGCAGATGGAGGAATCTTAGCTTTAGGTGTTTTAGATAATGGTACATTTACAGATCTTAATACATTAGAAAATAATAAACTTGACGCCTATCGCACATTAGTTTTTGATTTTATTCATCCAGCTTGCAATATTGAATTAGAGGAAGTTAAAATTGAGGGTAATCTTATATTTATTTATCATGTGGAACAAGAAGTGGAACGTGTTTTTTGTCGTAAAGACAATGAAAATGTATATTTGAGAGTACAAGATACTAATAGATTGTTAGATCGTGATAGAATAAAAAAACTAGAGTATGACAAAACTATCAGGCGTTTTGAAGAAGAAGTAGCAAAAAACTTTGCACTTGAAGATTTAGACCAAGAATTGCTTAATGAGTATAAAGAAAAATTAAACTATAAAGGCAACGCTCTAGATTTGTTGACAAAACGCTATTTAGCAGATAAAAAAACTGAAGAATATCAATTCAAAAACGCTTCGGTTTTACTGTTTGCAAAAGACCCAGAAAAATACATTCCATCAGCATCTGTTAGATACATTAGGTATGAAGGGACAGAAGCACTAACAGGTGTTAGTCATAATGTAGTAAAAGATGAGCGTTTTGAAAATAATATACCTAGACTAATTGATGAAATTAAAGTATTCTTAAAGGCATCATTTAAAGATTACTATTTCTTAGATATGGAGTCAGGTAAATTTAAGAAAGTTCCAGAATATCCTGAGGAAGCATGGTTAGAAGGAATTGTAAATGCGCTCTGCCACCGTTCCTATAATGTGCAAGGAAATGCTATTTATATCAAGCATTTTAATGATAGATTAGAAATTAGAAATAGTGGACCTTTACCAGCTCAAGTAACTATTGAAAATATCAAGTCCGAAAGATTTGCAAGAAATCCACGAGTTGCAAGAGTGTTAGAAGATTTAGGATATGTCAGACAACTTAACGAAGGTGTTTCCAGAATTTATGAGTCGATGGAAAAATCGATGCTTTCAATTCCAGAGTATAATGAAAGTAACGGAAATGTATATTTAATTTTGCGAAATAAAATAAGTGGACACTCTAAAACTATTCATGATTCTGTTATGGAAAAGATTGAAATAGATTGGATGAAATTTAATGACACACAAAAAAAGATTTTTTATTATTTATTTGCAAACCACAAGGCGACACTTGCAGAGATTGTTGATTTTGTCAAAATAAATGAAAACACTGTGCGAGGTTATTTGAATAAGTTTATTACAGATGGATTTTTAGATAAGATGAGCATCAAACAACGAGACATAAATGCTTTGTATATGTTTAAGAAACAATAGAAAGCACTTAAGCAACATTACAAATTAATTTTAACTCACTGATTATAAGTTTCTTAAAAAAATTAAGTTAGATTTATCAATCTGTAAGCAAGGAATTAATCTTAATTTAAAGACTACACATTTTTCAAATTGATAATTTCCTGTTCTGTCAAATAACGCCAGTTTCCTCGTGGGAGATTTTTCTTAGTTAAACCTGCAAAGGCTACACGGTCTATTCTCAAAACATCATAACTAAATTGTTCAAAAATAGCACGAACTACCTTTACATTTGAAGTTCTTAGTTTGAGACCTATTTCGCTTTTAGGCTGTTCGTCAATGTAGCTTACTTCTTCAATAAAAATTCGGTGACCATCAAGCACTACGCCTTTACTTATTTTCTCTAAATCTTCATATTTCAGATTTTTATCCAGCGACACCTGATAGATTTTAGACGATTTTTGGTTAGGCAAGGTAAACTTCCGAATCATATCGGTGTCATTCGTAAACAGCAAAAGACCAGTAGTATTTTTATCCATTCTTCCCACTGCCGAAATTTTGGCATTGGTAGAGCCCTTAACCAATTCCAATACATTGCGGTATTCCTGACCTTCGTCAAGTGCAGTAGTAAAGTTTTTGGGTTTGTTGAGTAAAATATATTCTTTCTTTTCAGGAGTTAAAGTCGCTCCGTCAAAGTTTACTACATCCCCAGGTTTTACCATGTATCCCATTTCGGTAACGGGAATTCCATTTACCTTTACATTTCCCGATTGAATATAAATATCCGCATCACGACGCGAACAAATTCCAGAATTGGCAATGTATTTATTCAATCGAATTTCGTCCGCTACTTTTGGTCGTTTTGGGGCTTGATTCGGTTTTTTTTCCACCTTATCCGTGGCTACGGGAGCTGATTTGGTGGTGGTTTTACTTTTTTTTGGCCTTGAGCACGCTTTTGCATGGCAGGCTTAGCTGTCCGTTCTACTCCGCCTGGTTGGCTTATTAGAATTAGGTCTAGACGAATTGGGTCTAGCGCCGCCTCTTGTATTACCTTCCTTATTGTTCATCTGTAGGAGTATTTATTTTTGTAGTAATAGGAATATTTGCCAATGCTAATTTCCTATTATTCTTAATTGACTGCAAAGATAGGTATTTAGAATAGAAAAGAAGGGATGTGAAGTGCAGTAATCGCAATCAAGCCATTCAATATACTAGGATTGAAACTTTAGCAGTAATTTCTCACCATGCCATAGCACCGCTGGATTAATGAGAACAATACAAAAAACGCCAGCAACAATAAGAAATTTTAAGGTGTTATGAAGCTGTAAAAATTGCTCTTTTGTGTTTGATTTCCATAAACGTATTCCAAAAAAAATCAGAATAATAAAGCAGACATAGAAATAAATATCCATATAACCTACATCAAAAATATTGACAAGATAATATACAGGTACCACTGTGAGCACTAATAAAAGGGTAATAATTCTTTTTGAAATAACTTCCCCACGAACAATAGGAATGGTTTGGTAATCATTAGCCAAATCGCCTCTGATGTTTTCTAAATCTTTGATCATTTCTCGAATCAAGAGCAATAAAAAAGAAAAACAGCATGAAAAAGATGACTTCATAAAAGTTTTTGTAATACAAAAGAATACCAAAAAAGGGAGAACGGCGAGAAAGGCAGCCATTAGGTTTCCTACTAAGGGATACTTTTTATTTTATGAGAATAGAACCAAATAAGGAAGATATAAACGGAATAGAAGATAAAAGCACGTCCAGATACAAAAAAAGCAATCAGAGCCACAAAAAATTAAGCGAAAAATAAACATAAAGTTTTGTTTTTTGACTCACCAATCGATCTAAATGGGTTTTGTTAGGACGATTAATTAAATCTTTTTTACTATCGTAAAAACTATTGATGATGTATCCCGAGGCAATAGTTAGACTGGAGGCCAAAACCAGAATAAATAGGTTGAAATCAAATATAATGGATAGTGCTCTTTTTTCGGGGGCTAAAATAAAGATGGAAGCAAGATACTGAGCTAGAACAATGATGGGTATGTTATAGCCTCGAACAACAGAGAACAAACTGATAATTTTTAATAGTAAAAGCTTGTTCTTTCTACTTAACATCTATGAAGTTTAGTGCGTATTTCTAAAATTGATAAACGACTTCCAGTTTGTAATCCTTTAGTGAGGCTTTTGCTTTTTCTAAATCTTGTGTAAAACCTAGAATGTATCCACCGCCACCAGAACCACATAATTTCAGGTAATAATCGTTGGTTTCAATCCCTTTTTGCCATATCTCGTGAAACTGCTCAGGAATCATGGGTTTAAAGTTATTAAGAACCACTTTTGATAATTTTTTTGGTGTTGGTAAACAGTGATTTCATGTCGCCACCTAGAAAATTTTCTACACAGGCATCCGTATATTTTACAAATTGATTTTTTAACATGGTTCGAAAACCTTTGTCTTTAAGGTTTTCCATGAAGATATTTACCATGGGAGCCGTTTCGCCAACAATACCAGAATCTAATAAAAATACGGCGCCTTTCCCGTCTAAACTTTGTGTTGGAATTCCTGTTGCTTCAATATTATCTTTAGAATTAATTAAGATAGGAATACTTAAATAGCTGTTTAAAGGATCTAAACCAGAGCTCTTCCCGTGGAAAAAGCTTTCCATTTGAGGAGAAAATAGTTTTTAATTCGAGTAATTTTTCGCAGGTTAGATTTTCTAAAACAGTAATTTTATGCTGGGCATATTTATCGTATAACTGCGGCTACAAGAGCGCCGCTACTTCCTACACCGTATCCTTGAGGAATGCTAGAATCAAAGTACATTCCGTTTTCAACATCCTTTTTAAGCGTTTCGATATCGAAAGTAACTAATTGAGGCTGTTCGGTTTGTAGTGTGTCTAAATAGGCAACAAATCTCTTCAGGCTGGCATTGGATGCGATTGCTTCAGCAGATGTGTTTTTATCTCTCTTTAGCGCACCGTTATAAAAATTATAAGGAATTGACAAACCCTTTGAGTCACGTATAATTCCGTATTCTCCAAAGAGTAATATTTTAGAATAAAATAAAGGTCCCAGTTTTTCGATAGTGTTTGACGCGTTTTGTCTGTGCTTGAGTCCATTCTTTAATTTTGCATTATCAATTATCAATTATCAATTATCAATTTATCAATTATCAATTATCAATTATCAATTATCAATTATCAATTATCAATTATCAATTATCAACTATCAACTATCAATTATCAATTATCAATTGACTTCCCATTCCATTCGTCACAAATGTACTGACCATTTTGACAATAGCCAACTAATTCGTCCTTAATAAATTGTAAAACTTTTTCACAATCTTTTTTTGGATACAAAACATGCACATTTGCACCTGCATCAAGGGTAAAGCAAACGGGTATTTTTGTCTATTTCTGAATCTCCAAATTGCATTAATGATTTCCAACGTATTTGGCTTCATCAAAATGAAGTAGGGCATGGATGTCATCATCATAGCATGTAAAGTCAGCGCTTCGCTTTCTACAATTTGTATAAACTCGTCTAGATTTCCGTTTTGAAGTATAGTAGAAAGTCTACTGAGATTTTCATGGGCTTGGGCAAATCGTCTTTCGGCAAAAGGATGGTTGTGCATCAAATCATGACCTACGCTGCTCGAAACTTGTTTTTCGCCTTTATCAACCAGTAAAATGGTATCTTGATAGTTTTTGAAAGTATCATGAATACTATTTGGGAATTCAACGCCAAACAAATCAGAACTTTCTTTGGTGTTGCTATGATTTCCCCAAACGACAACACGTCCTTTTACGCTTCTGCAAGCACTTCCAGAACCTAAACGCGCTAAGAAAGATGCTTTTTGATAGAAGTAATCGTCTGTCATTTCTGGTTGCAAGACTTTTTCTAAACTCATCAAGTTCATTGCTAAGGCTGCCATTCCTGAGGCAGATGAAGCAATTCCTGAACTGTGCGGGAAGGTGTTTTGGGTATCAATCGTAAAATGATACTCTTTTAAGAAAGGCAAATAACGCTCAATTCGCTTTAGAAATTTTTGAATTTTTGGTTTGAAATCTTCTTTTGGTTTTCCTTCAAAAAGCAAATCAAAAGAAAGATTCCCAGTATTTACTTTTTTTGCAAAAGCTAATTTGGTAATTGTTTTGCAATGGTTCAAAGTAAAACTTATAGACGGATTTGCTGGAATTTGGTTGTCTTTTTTCCCCCAATATTTCACTAAAGCAATATTGCTGGGCGCACTCCAAGTGAAACTTCCTTGTTCTTGAATATGTGAATAGCTTTTCGGAATAAAATCGTTTGCTGAAAACATGAATGCTAAAATTTTTACAAAGATACTTTTTTTGATTTTACTTCTTTATGTTCTCAAATTTTTTTAAAAATCTATTTATATTAATCTCCCTTTACCCAACAAAAAATTTTTCCCAAAACCCCAAAAAATTTTTTTTGTTATTTTTTTTTTTTCTATTTTTTGGGTTTTATATTTTTATTTTTCAAAAAAAAAAAATCACAAACCAATTATTTGTAGAATCAAGATATAAATGAGTAAATTTGATGAAAATAGTATCATGAACAAGTACGTAAAAATTTTAATTTTTGTTTTGACCTGTGTGGGGGTGGGTTATATCTCAGGAATGGTAACGCGTTCTAGTGTTTTGACTTGGTTTCCTACTCTAGTAAAACCTAGTTTTAATCCACCAAGTTGGGTGTTCGCGCCCGTTTGGAGTACCTTATACATCATGATGGGAATTGCAGCAGGTTTGGTATGGAGTCGAATGGATTTTGAAAGGGAAGCCGTTCGAAAAGCCTTGCTCTTTTTTGCGATTCAATTGGGATTGAATGCCTTGTGGTCGCTCTTGTTTTTTGGATTGCGAAACCCCATGTTGGCTGGAATCGAAATTATTCTGCTTTGGCTGATGATTTATGAAACCTACATTAAATTTGGAAAGATTGATAAAATTGCGGGTTATTTATTTATTCCTTATTTGCTATGGGTAAGTTTTGCGAGTGTTTTGAATATCAGTATTTGGTGGTTGAATAGATAGTTAGTCAGAAGTAGGTTTTTTGTTTTTGAATTTTTTTTTGTTTTAGTTTGTTTTTTTCAAAAGTTTTTTTTTCGTGCTTTTGTGCCACATTTTGTTAAAAAGTTTTGAAATTTTGTCACAAACTTGAAAGAGCAAGTGACATATTAGTTACTTATAGCATTCGCCACAATAAACCCACTCGTCCAAGCATTTTGAAAATTGAATCCGCCAGTAATCGCATCAATATTTACGATTTCGCCAGCGAAATACAAGTTTTGATGTAGTTTGCTTTCCATGGTTTTGAAGTTGATTTCCTTTAAATCAATGCCGCCAGCGGTAACAAATTCCTCTTTAAAGGTGCTTTTTCCATTCACTTGAAAACTGGCATTTGTTAATTCATGGGCAAGTTTTTGCAGTTGTATTTTCGACACATCCGCCCATTTGGTTTGAGATTCTATTCCAGAAGCAAGCACCAAACTTTCCCACAAACGATTTGGAAACTCAAAAGGAGATTTTTTAGAAACCGCTTTCTTGGCCTGTTCTTGTTTTAATTCTTTCACTATTTTCTCAGCATCTTCGGTATCAACATCATTCAGCCAATTGACGTAAATGGTAAATTGGTAGTTTTTGTCGTGTAAAATTCGTGCGCCCCAAGCGGAGAGTTTCAAAATTGCAGGACCGCTCATGCCCCAATGCGTAATCAACAAAGGCCCGGTAGAATTGAGTTTAGTTTCTTTTACTTTTACGGAAACATTTGCAGCAACTCCCGGTAGTTCTTTGATTCTGGAATCTTTAATATTAAAAGTAAATAGAGAAGGAACTGGAGAAACGATAGCGTGACCAAAATTTTGTAGCATTTCCCACATTTTTGGGTTACTTCCTGTAGCTAGGATTAATTTTTCGGCAAGATAATGTTCGGATTGGGTTTCTACTTTCCAAAATCCATTATTTTCAAAAATCGATTGTACACTTTGTCCTGTAAGGATTTTAATTCCTAATTTTTGAGTCGCTTGGAGGAAACAGTCAATAATGGTTTGCGATGAATTCGAAATGGGAAACATGCGCCCGTCATCTTCAATTTTGAGTTCCACTCCATGTCTTTCGAACCATTCTATGGTGTCTCCAGAGCAAAACTGATGAAATGGTCCTCGTAATTCTTTCTCGCCACGGGGATAAAATTTCACCAATTCATTGGGTTCGAAGCAGGCATGTGTTACGTTGCATCTTCCGCCACCAGAAATGCGAACTTTCTGTAACACTTCAGCACCACGCTCTAAAATAGAGACTTTTAGTTTCGGGTTTTTCTCAACAATATTGATTGCTGTAAAAAAACCTGCTGCACCGCCTCCAACTACAATAATGTTAAAATTTTGATTCATAGTCTATCTGGAAAATCGGAAATGATTCCGTTTACGTTGAATGATTTCATTTTTTGAATGTCTTCTATTTCATTTACAGTCCACGGAAAAACCAATTGTCCGTTTTCTTGTATTTGTTTCGTGTTTTCTTTTGTCAACAAATGAAAATGAGGATGAATAGCCTCAGCCTTGATAAATTTGGCGAAAGCCATTGCTAAATCTAAATCCGTATGAGTAAGAATTCCTATTGGAATTTTTGAATTTAAAGAGCGCACTTCTTTTAGGGCATTCCAATCAAAACTAGAAACTAAAAAATGATTGAATTGCCAATTCTTTTCTAAAACATATTCTGCTACTACTGCCATAACCGGTTTTGCGGTTCTATTTCCTTTGAGTTCCACATTGACTAAACACTTTTGGTTAACTAAATTTAAAACTTCTTTCAATGTTGGAATGGTGTGCTTTTCGCCTATATGAAATGATTTTAATTCGGTTAATGAAAAATCAGTAACAAAGCCTTCACCGTTTGTAGTTCTATTAATTTTATCATCATGAATTACAACAAGTTCATTATCATTACTTAAATGAACATCCAATTCGATGCCATCAACTCCCAAATCAATTGCCTTTTGAAACGAAACCAACGTGTTTTCTGGTTCATATCCTTTTGCGCCACGATGTCCTATTTTCAGAATTGGTTTCATAGAATTTCTAAAGTGTAAACATAAAAAAACGCCTTCATTTCTAAAGGCGTTTGCATAAATATTATTTTATTTAGTTTTTTAGCTCTAATAAGACAAAGCCAAATTCAGAGTTGATAGTTGCTTTGCCATTTGTTACAACGGCCTCTTTTCCTGAATAAGTATCTCTTACTACCGTTCCATCACTGAAAATAGAACCTGTAGAAAGTTCTTTAGTACCTATAGGCAAATCCAGTCCAATAACCACCTTATCTACAAAACCGTCTTTATCAAATGTTCTGCTAAACACATAGGGTTGTGCAGTTATTTGTTGGTGAATCCCCGCACCAATAGCCGGATGGTTTTTTCTAAATTGTCCTAATTTTTGCCAATGTAAAAGAATTTTTTGAGTTTCGGGATTGGATTGCACATCATTCCAATTCATAAAGGAACGTAATGTAGCATCGCCTTGAGTGCCCTCAACGACTAATGAACGACCCGTTTCGTCTCCATAATACACTTGTGCAATTCCGGGAGAAAGCAATAGTTTTGTTCCGCTTTCTATGCTCTTTGTGCGTTTCCCATCAAATGGAGAACCATCATCATGCGAAGACAAATAATTCAAAACACTATAGCCTTTAAGTTCATTATTTAATTTACCTGAATATTTTGAGAAAATGAACTCGTAGTCTTTTTGCGCATCCCATTTGAATTCAAAATTGATCATATTGTTAAATCCATTTTCATAATAGTTGACTTTTTTATCTCCAAAATCAAAAATCTGACCTCCACTGATTCCATAATTATAGACTTCAGCGATGGTGTAAAATGGATTGTTGTCTAAAACTTTGTCAGGATTGTTTTTTTTCCATTCAGCAAAAGCATACTCGCATTGGGTTTTGAAATCTACCAAACACCTTCTTCAGTGTGTTTTACGGTATCTGCACGATAGCCATCAATCCCGAATTCTGAAATGTAATCCGTTAACCATTTAATGATGTAATTTTTTGGTGTTCGGGGATAACCAGTTCTCTTAAAAAAAGCATCAAGTGAGGCCACTTCTTTTTCATAACGACCTTCTTTTTTCCATTTTTCGATTAAGAAAGGCGGAAGTGCCACTTCTTCTGTACTTTCAGTTTTTACATCGGGTAAATTAGCTACTAAAGTACATGCTGTTGTATTTTTAAAGGTTTTGTAATCACATTGAGGACCTGTTCGTACCCAATCATTTGGCCAAACGCTATCAATGGCTGTTACAGGACCTGTATGATTGATAACTCCATCCAACACAATGCGAATTCCTTTTGCATGCGCTTTTTGAACCAATTGAGCTAAATCTTCTTTAGTACCAAAGTTGGGGTCTAAAGCCGTCCAATCTCTAGCCCAATACCCATGAAACCCATAAGAAAGACCAGTGCCTTCATCTACTCCATCGTGAATTTGCTCCACTATTGGGGTGAGCCAAATAGCATTAATCCCCAGTTTTTCAAAATAACCATCATCTATTTTTTGAATAATACCTTTTATATTTCCACCTTCAAAACCGCGTAATTTTCCTGCTGTTTTTGTGCGGTCAAAATAGATTTCTTTTTTATCATTTCCGTCTTTAAAACGGTCAGTGAGTAAAAAGTATAAATTGGCTCCTTCCCATACAAAAGGAGTTTTGCTTGATGGGTTCATAGTTGTCTTTTTAGTTGATGAACAGCTAGTGAATACTAGTGTCATTGAAAATAAAGTATAAAACAGAATTTTTTTCATTTTTTTGTTCTTTATAATTGAATTTGGATAACAGTGTTTGTATTGGCTTTGGAAATAATAGCAATCTCTATAGTATTTTCTTTAGTACTGAATGGGGTATCTTGGCCGTTTACATTTACTTTTTTTACTTTAGTATTTAGATTGTGAAGTAATAAACTAATATTCTTATCAGATGATTTGTAGGATTTTCCAGTTTCGGATTTAATGGAAAGCGTCACGATTTTGTTATTAGACTCATTTGTAAAATTCAAAATTTCATACTCGCCTTTTTCATAAGCATTAGGAGTTTGTCCATTATCATTGTATAATTTTCCTTGACTTGATGGAGTGTTTTCATCGTAGTAGAAATGCAGATCAAAATTAGTCAATGAGTAGCTAGTGGTATTTTGAATTGTTTTTATCAACGGAATAAAAGCGCCACCACGAACAAATACAGGAATGTGGTTTTCTTCAACCGTAATATTTTTAGTTGTTCCTCCAACTTGTTTTTCGTCAGAATAGAAGTCAAACCAATTGTTGTTTTTTGGGAAGTAAATTGAAGTAGAAGTTATACCTGCTTTTGTAATAGGAGTTACTAAAAAATCATTACCCCAAAGATAGGTTTCGCTAACATTTAAAAGCGCTGTATTATCAGGCTCTTCAAATAATAAGGCACGCATCAAAGGAAGTCCTTTTTGATTGTTGTCAAATGCTAAAGTATAGTTATAAGGTAACATTTGGTAACGCAACTCTACTTGTTTTTTAGCTTTTGCCTTAGTAACGATGTCTTTATAAACAGGTTCTGCTGCAACATCTTCATGCGCATGTGGGCGAAAAACGGGATTAAAAACACCGTATTGCAACCACCTAATGTATAATTCGTTATCAAAATAATCGCCTGCAAATCCACCTAAATCAGAATGCATGTAAGCCATCCCTTGCATTCCCATTTGCAATGAAATTTCCATTTGTGATTGTAGTCCACCCCAGCTTCTACTTACATCTCCAGACCAAGGAATCATGCCATAACGTTGTGAGCCAGAATATCCAGCACGCATTAGTATAAAAGGGCGTTGGTTAGGAAAATCTTTTTTGTAGCCATCGGCAATTAATTTCGCCCAATTGTGGCCGTAAATATTGTGTACTTCGTCTGCTTTACCACCAACGGTTATTGCTTTTGACGGAAAAACTTCGGGCTCGCCCAAATCACCCCATAAGCCACCAACACCTTGATTGATTAATCTCTTGTAAACATCCCAAAACCAAGTCTTTCCTTCCGGTTTAAAAACATCAATTAAACCTGTATTCCCGAAATAGAAATCATAGGTAAATGGTTTCCCGTTTTTATCAGTCGCTAAGACTTTTTTGTCTACTACTTCTTGCCATTTGTTTGATGTTGTTAATACAAAAGGCTCTGTTATTAGTACTGTTTTGACTCCTTTTTCGTTTAAATCAGAAATCATCTTAGAAGGGTCATGGAATTTATCTTTATCCCAATCTAAATTTCCCATGGTTCCTTTCATCTCTTTTCCAAACCAGTATAAGTCCAGAATTATAGCATCCACAGGGATTTTGTCGTCTTGAAATTTTTTGATGGTTTTTTCAACTTCTTCTTGTGAGTGATAGCCAAATCTACTGGAAAAATTACCCAATGTCCATCGTGCTGGGAGAGGTTGTTTTCCAGTTAAATCTGTATAATTAGCTATTAAATCTTTCCAAGAATCCCCTGCAATTACTTGATAGGTTTTTCTGCCAGAAATGGTTTCATAAGCTAAAGTATTGTCTTTTTTACTGTCTAAGTCCAAATATCCAATGGGAGCATTGTCAAAATGAACGGCATATATTTTTGAAGAAAATACTAATGGCATGGTAAAGTTCATCAATTCAGAACGGGTTTCGTAACCATAATGTGCACGGTTATACAATTGCAAGCGATTGCCACGACGGTTCATCCCCAAAGCTCTAGCGCCTCCGCCATAAAGAACTTCTGAAGTGTCGAGATTAAAATCTAAAATTTCGGTACTATCTTTTTTGGTGTACCCATTTTTTTCAGACAAAAGTGCTTCGTTTTTGTAGGAATACGAAATTTTAAATGGTGATTTTTCTATTATTGCTACGATTCCTTTGGTGGCAAATCGAATGGAATTTTTGGAGTTGGTTATTTTTGTATTCCCTTTTTTTGGAGTTAAAACAACAGCATGTGATTCAGGATTAAATACTTCTCCGTTTGGAATAAAAGAGGTTTCGATTATTTCATTTGAATAAGCGGATAATATATATTTTCCGTCTGAAGTATTTATTTCTAATGCAGTGCTAGTTTTTTAAAGTTCAAGTATTTTCTGTTTGCATTTTGAGCAAAAGAAATACTGGAGATTAAAAGGAATAAAATTATTTTTTTCATGAACTATTTTTTATTTCAATTCTAATACTACTACTGATTTTCCTTCTATAGAAATATCATTTTTTAAATCAATTGATTTGTCAGATAAAACATCTTTTCCAGATGTGTAATTTTTGATGCTTTCCTGAAAACGATTCGTCTTTATAGTCTGATTTTCGACATTGTTGTTCACAATAACCATAACCGATTTATCGTCGGTATATCTGAAATACACATACACATTGTTTTCAGGAATGTAATGCTTCATTTTTCCAAAGTGAACTGCCTCATTGGTTTTTCTCCATTGAAATAATTTGGAAGTGAAATCAAAGTATTTTTGTTGTTCAACAGTTCTTCCTGATTGTGAGAAAGCATTATTGCTATCACCTTCCCATCCTCCCGGAAAATCTTTGCGGATATCGGCATCGCCTTTTTTGTCTTTGTCCCCATCCATGCCAATTTCTGAACCGTAATACAACTGAGGAATTCCTCTAACGGTAGCAAGCATAGCCATTGCGATTTGGTATTTTTTAAAATCGTTTTTATAAACTGTATTGAAGCGATTAGTATCATGATTTTCCACAAAAGTCATGATGTTGTTTATATTTGGATACAGAAAGTCATTGGTAAAATTCTCATAGACATTGATCATTCCTTTGTTCCAAGCCGCTTTGTCTTCATTTAGAACGGTTGTTAATGCATTTAATAATGTAAAGTCCATTACACTTGGTAAATTGGAATTAAAATTTTCAATAGCACCAATTTTACTGTCTTTTTGCCAATAGGCCATATGTGCTTGATTTTGCATCCAAACTTCACCAACTATATTGAAATAAGGATATTCATCGGTAATTGATTTTGTCCATTTTGCAATTCCAGCCTTGTCATTGTAGGAAAATGTATCTACTCTGAAACCGTCTAAATCCGCGTATTCTATCCACCAAATCGCATTTTGAATAAGATAGGTTAGCATCAAAGGATTAGATTGGTTTAGGTCTGGCATTGATTTTACAAACCATCCATCCATACACATTTTCGAATCAATATCAGATGCATTTGTGTCAAACTGGGTAGTCATTCTGTAATTAGTTTGGGCATAGCCAGGAAATTGATGGAGCCAATCATAGGTGGGTAAATCTTTTACCATCCAATGTTCCGCACCCCAATGGTTGGTCACATAATCCATGATGAGTTTCATATCCCTTTTATGCAATTCAGAAGACAAACGAAGATAATCATCATTGGTTCCAAATCTCGGGTCAATTTTGTAAACATCAGACTGACCGTATGTGTGGTAGGAGTAACGCTTGTCATTGTCCTCACAAAGTGGAGTTGGCCAAATTGCTGTTGCGCCCAATTCTTTAATATAATCAAGATTTTTAATAATTCCTTCAATATCACCTCCATGCCTTCCTCCAGGATTATTTCTGTCTCCTTTTTCGGTTACAGATGCATCACTGTCATTATTAGGATTTCCATTGGCAAAACGATCGGACATGATTAAATAAATCATATCTGAGGCATCATAGCTTTTGCGTAAAGCAGAATTGGGTCTTCTTTGTTTTAAAGAATAATTTTTTGTAAAAGATACTTTTTTGTTTTTAGAAAATGAAAAAACAATATCCTGAGGGTTGACGTTTTTTGTGTCAATAGTCACAAAAATGTAGTTCGTATTTTCAGTTTTTTGGATGTTTTTGATAATAATATTGTTGGATACTGAAACAGAATTGTCAGCAATATTTTTCCCGTAAAACATAATTTGTAGTTCTGGATTATGCATACCAGCATACCAGAAAGGAGGTTCTACTTTGTCAATTTGGAAAAAAGTTGTGTAGATGCAAAAAATAAAAGTAGAAATATTTTTTTCATTTTTTTTGGATGTAAAAAGCCCTTCCAGTACTTAAAAATGCCGAAAGGGCTTTGTTAATTAAACGGTTACTAAGCTATTAGGTTCTACTAAAACTGAGGTTCCATTAACAAAGACATTCAATTCTTTGGTGCCTTCAAGTGTAAATTGGGTATCGTTATGATTGATAGAAACTTTCAAAATTTGATTTCTAAAATTGATTTTGAAGGAATAGCCGTTCCATTCTTTTGGAATTTTTGGAGAAAAGTGTAACGCATCATCTTTAACACGCAAACCTCCAAAACCTTCAACAATGCTCATCCATGTACCCGCCATTGAAGTGATATGACATCCTTCTTCAACTTCTTTGTTATAATCATCAAGATCTAAACGTGAAGTTCTCAAATAGAAAGTGTAAGCCATTTCCATTTTGTCCAAAACTGCCGCCTGAATGGAGTGCACGCATGGAGAAAGTGAGCTTTCATGGACCGTAAAGGACTCGTAGAATTCGAAATTACGATTCAATTCCTCTTTAGTAAAATGATCTTCAAAGAAGTAGAAACACAGCAATACATCTGCCTGTTTGATATAAGGAGAACGCAAAATTCTGTCCCATGACCATTTTTGATTAATTGGTCTTTGACTTCTGTCTAAATCAGCAACTCTTACTAAATGTTTGTCTAAGAAACCGTCTTGTTGTAAATAGACGTTAAGTTCCTCTGAAAATGGGAAGTACATATTGTCCGCTACTTTCTTCCAAGATTGTAATTCTGCATCATTAAGATTTACTTTTTCAATAATTCGTTTATGGTCAGAAGGGTATTCAAGAGAAACTTTTTGAATTTGTTCGTAGGCATAATCTATGCACCATTTTGCAATGTAATTGGTGTAGAAATTATTATTTACGTTGTTTTCATATTCATTTGGACCTGTAACACCAAGAATGACGTATTTGTTTTTATCCGTTGAGAAATTAACTCTTTGATGCCAAAAACGAGCGATACCAATTAAAACTTCCAAACCTTTCTCTGGAATGTAGGAGTAATCTCCAGTAAAACGATAGTAATTAAAAATAGCAAATGCGATGGCTCCGTTTCTATGGATTTCTTCGAAAGTGATTTCCCATTCGTTATGACATTCTTCCCCATTCATGGTAACCATCGGATAGAGGGCTGCGCCATTGGTAAATCCTAATTTCGAGGCATTTTCAATGGCTTTATCTAATTGATTGTAGCGATACGTCAATAAATTTCGTGCCACTTGTTGGTCTTTGGTAGCCATATAAAATGGAATACAATAAGCTTCTGTGTCCCAATAAGTTGATCCTCCGTATTTTTCACCAGTAAACCCTTTTGGACCAATATTCAATCGGCTGTCTTTACCTAAATAGGTTTGATTCAATTGGAAAATATTAAAACGAATACCTTGTTGCGCTTTTACGTCACCATCGATAGTGATGTCTGACATTTCCCAAATTTTTGCCCATGCATCAATTTGGTCTTGCAATAATTGATTGTATCCTTTTGATAAAGCTGATTTAATTGCATTTTCAGCTCCAACTTGTGTGTTTTCATGATTTAAAGAGACGTTATAACCACCTATTTTTTCGATAGCTGATTGCTCTCCTTTTGCAACAGAAACAGCATAGATAAACTGTATTTTTTCTTTACTAGATTCAATATTTTCAGTGGTGATATTTAAATTTTTACCATTGGATAAAATATTGTTTTGCATGAATGTTGTAGCTATGAAATGTGTTTTAAAAGTTCTAGCAGTCACAAATGCTTTATTCTCTGAATGTTTTACGTCTAAAGGTTCCCAGAATTTCTCTTCCCAGTTGGCATCTTCATTAGTAACTCCCGCATCAATGTAGGGTTTGTATACTATTTTAGCATCTTTGTTAAAAGGAGTTATTTCGTATTTGATAACACCAACTTCGTCTAAATTCAAAGAAAGAAATCGACGAACGTTAACAGCAATTTCAGTTCCATTTTGTAAAGTGGCTTCAAATGAACGATTGTACCAACCTTCTTTCATATTTAATTCACGACGAAAATTATTGACACTTTTGCAAGTGTTTAAATCAAAATTTTCACCGTTAATTTCAATATCAATTCCAATCCAATTTGGAGCATTCAATACTTTAGCAAAATATTCTGGATAGCCATTTTTCCACCAACCCACTTTAGTTTTATCAGGATAATAGATTCCTGCAATATAGCTTCCTTGGAAAGTGTGACCTGAATAACTTTCTTCAAAATTGGCTCTTTGTCCCATAGCACCGTTGCCAATACTAAAAAGACTTTCAGACGATTTTACTCTCTCTACATCAAATCCTTCTTCAATGATGGACCAATTGTCTGGTTTAATATAATCTTGGTTCATTTTTATTTGTTTATGCGTTATTAAGTTATGTGTTTTAATTGTTTATTAATGCTTCAATGAAACTCGTATCTATTTGTGTAAAATCTGAAAAAATGTATTGGGCTTCTGATAAAACTTCTTTGTCGCCAATACCTACACTAGTCATATTTGCAATATTGGCAGCTTGAACACCTGCTACGGAATCTTCAAATACAATAGAATTTTCATTAGTAGCATTTAATAATTTGGCAGCTTGAAGAAAAACTTCAGGATCTGGTTTGGCATTTGAAACATCGTTTCCGTCAACAACCACATCAAAATAGTCCATGATGCCTGTTTTTTCTAAAATTGGTTTAGCATTTTTACTTGCAGAACCTAAAGCGATTCCTTGTTTTTTTTCTTTTAAAAATTTCAAGACAGGCATTACTCCAGGAAGAATTTCACTTTCATCCATATTGACTAAATAGGACAGGTAATCCTCGTTTTTTTGAACAAGCCATTTGTCTTTATTTTCTTGAGTTGCTTGGATATTTCCTAACTCAAGGATAATATCCAATGAGCGAACTCTACTAACTCCTTTTAGTAATTCATTATGTTCGTGAGTGAAATCGATACCTAATTCGTTTGCAATTTTTTTCCATGCTAAATAATGGTATTTCGCAGTGTCAACAATTACGCCATCAAGATCGAATATAAAAGCTTTAACGTTTTTCATTTGGGAATGTAATTTATTATTCTGTATCCGAATTTTGTTTAACAAAAAATACGGCTAATCCAGCAATCAACATGGAAACTCCTGCTATAACAATTATAGTCATTGGATTGCCACCAAAAAAGGCTATCAAGGTGCTTCCGAGTATTCCCGCAGTAATTTGAGGCAGTGTGATTGTTGCATTAAACAATCCCATATAAACCCCCATTTTATCAGCAGGCAAGGAACCAGATAGCATTGCATAAGGCATGGCTAAAATAGCAGCCCAAGCTAAACCTACTCCTGATATAGACAATAATAATACATTTTTATCTTCAACTAACATCATCGAAATAAGGCCAATTCCACCAAGTAGAAGAGAAAAGCTGTACACTTTTTTTCTGCCAATAGCCTTGGCTATTTTTGGTATGAGTAACGAGTAAAGAGCGGCAACTGCGCTGTAAAAAGCAAACATCACACCTGTCCAGTCACCAGCTTCATTAAAACCTATCGATTTTGCATCAATCGCATCGGGTCCCCAAACCTGATTTGCAATAGCTCTAGTGGTATACACCCACATTAAAAATAATGAAAACCAAGAAAAAAATTGGACAAATCCCAATTGCCAAAAGATTTTTGGAGCATTTCCAATCAAGCTGAAAATACTGGCTTTTTCTTTTTTCTCATTGGCTTCTAAGTCGATTTTATTATATAATGCGTGTTCTTTTGGAGCGTACTCTTTTGTTCTAAAAACAGTCCACAAGACACTTAATAACAGAATACCTCCTCCTATGTAAAATGACCAAATTACAGATGATGCTACTTTTTCTCCCTCGGCGGGTACATTTGCAATACCCAATTTGGCAAGAATCCATGGAAGAAGTGATCCGAAAACAGCTCCAAAATTTATTAATGCACTTTGTAGGGAGTAGCCTAGATTACGTTGTTCGTCATTTACCATGTCGCCAACAAGTGCTCTAAAAGGTTGCATTGTCACGTTGAAAGAGGTATCCATCAATAAAAGCATGGTGGCTCCAAATACCAGTGGAGGTAAAAGATAGGTAAAGTATTCGGCATTTGGCATGAAAAACATAGCTAGGGCAGAAACTATTGCACCTCCAAAAATAAAGGGTATTCGGCGTCCAAGTCTGGTCCAAGTTTTATCGCTTGAAAGGCCAATAATTGGTTGTACAATTAATCCTGCTAGAGGCGCGGCGAGCCAAAAGTAACCTATGCTATGTACATCGGCACCTAATGCTTCTAATATTCTACTTGTATTACCGTTTTGTAGAGAATATCCTATTTGAACTCCAAGAAATCCAAAACTCAGATTCCAAATTTGCCAAAAACTTAACTTTGGTTTTTCCATTTATCGTATTTTTATTGATTGATACGATAAGCGCTATGCTTATCAAAACTTAATTCCTATTTCGAAGTAAAAATATAAGTTTTGAATGGGGGTAAAAGTAATAATTTATTTTAATTGTAGAATTTTATTTTGATTTTTTTATAACAAATTAAACTAGTAAGTAATCTTACAAAAATGAATGACTATAAATGCTCTTTATGTAGTAATAGCTTTTAATTTAAGTAGTTGACTCTCTTTCTACAAGATTAGTTTCGATAACTTCTGTTTTATAATGTTCCTCTTCTTCATCTTCATTTTCTAATCTGTCGATGAGCATTTTTGCAGCTTTTTCACCCATTTTAAATTCATTTTGACTTACGGTTGTTATGCTTGGGGAAGAGTATTTTGAAATCATTCCGTCAGTGAAGCCTATTATTGATAGGTCTTCCGGTACTTTTAGGTTCAATTTACTAGCTAATTTGATTGATGTGACAGCAAACAATTCATTAACAGCAAATATGGCGTCAAAAGTATTGTTTTTCATAAGCTCTTCAATTTTATCCGCACAATGATCCATATCTTCAACCTTAAGAATTAGGTTTTCATCAATAGGGATATTATTGTTTCGCAATGCTTTCAGGTAACCTTCGGTTCTAAGTTTACCTACACTGATGTAATCGATGGTTGATATTAGTGCAATTTTTTTAAACCCTTTATTGATTAAATATTGAACCGCCTCAAAAGCAGCGAGGTTATCGTCAATGATTACTTTATCGCACAAGATATCATTGGCAACTCTATCAAACATGACAACAGGCATTCCTTGATTTATAGCCTCAATAATATGGTGGAAGTCTTTTTTTTGTTGCGTTTCTTTAGATAATGACATTATAAATCCATCAATACTTCCATTGGCCAACATTTCCATGTTAATAACCTCTTTGTCAAACGATTCGTCAGAAAGACATACAATAACATTGTAGCCATTTAGATTCGCAACATGCTCAACTCCACTAATTACGGTTGCAAAAAAATGATGAATTATTTCAGGAATAATAACACCAATTGTCTTTGTTTTCCTATTCTTGAGACTCAACGCAATTAGGTTGGGTTTGTAGTTGTATAATTTTGCAAATGCCCTAACTTTTTGCCTTGTATCTTCGCTGATTTCTGGACTGTCTTTTAGGGATTTAGAAACAGTAGAAATGGACACATCCAATTCTTTAGCAATTTGTTTTAAAGTAACTTTTCTTTTCATGTGGTATCTGGGTAAAATAATGTTTTGAGAATAAAGATAATTTTAATTTTAATTAAATATAATTTTATAGTAAAAATTATGAAAAATCAGGAAAGTTTTCAACACTATTACGTTTTCGTGTTTAATTTAACGTCTGTTTTTTTTGAGGAAGATAAATTTAACTAAATTTAACGTTCGAAGTAAAAATATAAGCACAAAACTAATTTCTAACTTAAACAAAATGTATGAAAACAATTTACAAAAAGTTGTTATTTTTATTGCTATTTCTGCCATTTAGTGTTTTTGCGCAAACCACTTTAGAGGGTGTTGTTGTTGATTCAAAATCAAATCAGCCAATACCAGGTGTAAATGTAATTATCAAAAGTACTACAAATGGTACTTCAACAGATTTTGACGGAAAATTTAAATTACCCAAAGTAAAAAAAGGCGATCAAATTGTTTTTTCTTATATAGGATACAAAAATTCTTCTATTACGTACAATTCTCAAAATAATATAAAAATTAGCCTTGAGGAAGAGTCCAATCAATTAAACGAAGTAGTAATTCAAGTGGGTTATGGTTCTGCTAAAAAGAAAGACGCTACAGGCTCTGTGGCTTTAGTAACTTCAAAAGATTTTAACAAAGGAGTCATTGCTTCTACAGATCAATTATTAGCTGGGAAGGCAGCGGGTGTTACAATAACTACAGATGGAGGTAGGCCAGATTCAGCTCCTACAATTAGGATTAGAGGAGGGGCGTCTTTAAATGCTTCTAACGATCCGTTGATAATAATTGATGGAGTTCCGATTAGCGACGGCGGAACTAATCCATGGACATTAATAAATCCAAATGATGTGGAAAGTTTTTCAATCTTGAAAGATGCATCTGCTACAGCAATTTATGGAGTTAGGGCATCCAACGGAGTAATACTTATTACAACAAAAAAGGAACTTCAGGTGCTCCACAGTTCAATTATTCAGCAAATATTTCTATTGGTGAAGTTGGAAAAAAATTGGATGTAATGAATGCTGCCGATTTCACAAAATTTATTCAAGAACAAGCTGCTGATACTAGACCAAACAATCCTTATATTGGCAAAACGAATCTTCTGGGGGTCGATGATCCTTCTACAGATGCTGTGGATGACCTTTCGACACCTCAAATTGAAGGTAGAATTTTAAGTGATACTGATTGGTATAAACAAATTGTTAGAACTTCAATATCAACAGATCATAATTTTAGCGCTAGAGCAAATTTGTATAATAAGATTCCTTTCAGAGCATCTCTTGGTTATACCAATGTGCAAGGAATTTTAAAAGGGAGTGAATACGAAAGGTTATCTTATTCTTATAAAATGACTCCTAAGTTGTTAAATGATGATTTGAAAATAGATATAAATGCTAAAGGGAGCTATTCTAAAAAGAATAATGTTGATGAAGGAGCTATTGGGGCTGCTTTGTCAATGGATCCAACAAAACCAGTATACGGACCTTCAACAAATAATAAATTTGTAGGCTATTATCAGCAAACAAGTTTAAGCGGAAATAGAGATGTTTTAACAGGACCTACAAATCCGTTAGCACTATTAGAACAAAGAGAATCTATTGACAGAGCGGTACGTTTTTTAGGAAATGTTGAATTCGATTACAAATTTCCTTTCTTACGAGATTTAAGAGGAATCGTAAATTTAGGGTTGGATGCTTCGAGAAGATCTTACAGAGAAACTTTCGACGAAAATGCACTTGCTACTTATACTTTCAATCAAGGTACAGATCCGAATACCAATTATCTTTTTAATCCAGGGTTAGCAGGTGACTTTGATGCGACTGCTACGAATAAAACTATGGATACCTATTTAGCCTATTCTAAAACTCTGACTGGTTTCGTTACTAGAGTTGATGGTCAGGCAGGTTATTCTTATCAGGATTTTAAAACAGATGGAAATAGTCTTTCATTTAGGAATGATCCTGATACAGGTATTAGAGAGCAGTATATATCAAATCCTAATAATAGAAATAACAGGGAGTTTCGTCCGCGAAATTTACAAGCTTTTTTTGCAAGAGGAAATTTTGATATTTTAAGTAGATATTTGTTTACAGCTACTTTTAGAGCTGATGCAACTTCTGTTTTTGCTCCTGAAAATAGATGGGGTTATTTTCCAGCTGTTGGAGCTGCTTGGAAAGTTAAAGAAGAATCATTTCTTAAAAATTCTAATTTAGTTCAAGATCTAAAATTAAGATTAGGATGGGGAAGAACTGGACAGGCAACACTACCTGGTTCAACAATTGAAAAAGAATACTTCCCATATTTGCCAACATACGTTCCGGGGGATGCCGTTAGTCAATATTTGCCAGGGGTAACTACTTATACAATAGGTGATTACGATTCAAATTTAACATGGGAGAAAACAACTACTGTGAATTTAGGATTAGATTTTGAATTGTTTAAGAATAGTATTCTATCAGGTAGTGTCGATGTTTATAAACGTAAAACGAATGATTTGTTGGCAGTAGTTCCTTTGTCTGCTGGAGCTACAGGAGGTACTGAGTTTTTGCAAAACATTGGTTCTTTAGAAGGTGAGGGTGTTGAGGTAAGTTTGAATGTTAAAGCAATAAAGACTGAAAATTTTACGTTAGGTTTTTCTGGAAACATTGCATACAATTATAGCACTATTTCCGATTTAAAAGGAAAAACATTCACTAGTGCTGGTGGCGGGATTGGAGGTACTGGAAATGGTATTGCAAGAAATCCAGTAGGGTATCAACCATATTCAGCATTTATGTTTGAGCAAATTTATAATGAAAGTGGTCAGCCAATTGTTGGAGCTTTTAAAGATTTGAATAACGATGGCGTGATTAATGATTCTGATAAGTATTACGTTGCATTGAGACCAAATTGGACATATGGATTTAGTACAAATTTAAGTTATAAAATTTCGATTTGACAGCGAATTTTAGAGGGCAAATAGGTGGACAAGTATATAATCTTCAAAAGCATGATAGAGGATACTTAGACGCTGCAATTCCATCTCAAAGTTCACAAGTTCTTCAAAATGTTTTAAATTTTTATAATGGTAGTGCAAATTCCTTGTTTTATAATTATCTTGGGAATTTGGAGCTTTCCGATTATATGCTAGAAGACGCAACTTTTTTAAGATGTGATAATATTTCTCTAGGATACAAGTTTATTAAATTCGTTGGAAAATCCTCTTTGAGAGTTAGCGCAGCTGTAAATAATGCATTCTTGATAACAAGTTATTCTGGACAAGATCCAGAGAATTATGGCGCAATTGATGGAAACTTTTATCCAAGACCAAGAACGTATACTTTCGGAGTTAGTCTTGATTTTTAATTTTACAAAATAATATTATGAGAAATTTTAAAATTAATAGCATAGCATTAGGTTTAATTCTATTGTTGGTAAGCGGTTGTACAGATGATTTGAATACTGAACCGATTGGAGCAAATAAGACTTTAGATCAATTAATAAAAGAGCAACCAACTTTAGCGGGACTAGTATCTAAAGTATATGGTTCGTATGCTCTATCTGGACCTACAGGTCCTGCAAGTACAGATACTCCAGGAGATGATCCTGGTGAATCTCCATTTTTGAGAGGTATTATTAACATGCAGGATTTTACTGCCGATGGTATGAAAAATCGTTGGGGAGACAATGGTTTAGATCAATTGACTACGGCAAGCGATTGGGATGCGAATAATAAGTTCATGCGATATATGTACAATCGTATATATTATACGGTGCCATTAGCAAATAAGGTTATTGCTCAAATGAACTCTTTTTCTTTTTCAAATAAAGATCAGGTTATAGGCGAGTTGCGATTTTTACGTGCTTTAGCCTATTATTACTTGATAGATTGTTTTGGTAAAGGTCCTTTATTGACAGAGGCTGATTTAGGTAAAGGCCCTAAGGCAGAATCAACTCGAAAAGAATTGTTTGATTTTGTTGAATCGGAACTTTTAGATATAGAAAGTAAATTACCACAACGAATAGGTTATGGTCAAAGCAGTAAAGCTGCAGCTAGAATGTTATTGGCAAAATTATATTTAAATGCGGAAGTATATGTAGGAGAAAATAAATATGCTGAAGCTTATAAGTACTCAAAACTGGTTATTGATGAAGGGGGATATAAATTAGCAGATAATTTTAGAAGTTTGTTTTGTCGTGATAACGATGTAACGGATGCAAAAGACGAAATTATTTATGCATTAATTGCTGATCCAGTTGTAAGTCAAAGTTACGGTAATACTACATATCTAATTAATGGTAGTTTAAATGATGCAACAATGACAGCTACTGATTACGGTAATCCTGGAGGCGGAACTAATGCCTGGGCTGGTCATAGAGCTACTAAGGCATGGTATGGTTTGTTTGGTAATAGCCCAGCAGCTTTAGACGAATCATCTGATGACAGAGCCCATTTATTTTGGAGTAATTATTTAGATGCTGATCCAGCAAAAAGGCACAATTATGAAATGAATAATTATAAGACTTGGACTGATGGATATCCTTCAATAAAATTTACAAATGTTAATTTTATTGGTAGTGTAAGTCCTAATTCATTTGCAGGGACTGATTTTCCTTTGTTTAGGCTGGCAGATGCCTATTTGATGCTAGCAGAGAGTTCGTTGCGAGGAGGAGGAGGAAGTGTCTCTGAAGCATTGGGGTATGTAAATGCGATTAGAAATCGATCTCATGCTACACCAATATCAGCTAGTGAATTGACTCTAGATTTTATTTTAGATGAAAGAGCACGAGAGCTAAATTTTGAAGGACATAGAAGAACCGACTTAATCCGTTACGGTAAGTTCACTGGAGGTAATTATTTGTGGCCATGGAAAGGTAATGTTAAAGACGGAACTACTATTCCGTCTCATTATAACTTATTCCCGATTCCTTTAAAAGCAATTGAAGCAAATCCTAATTTAACTCAAAATACAGGGTATTAATATTTAACTTTTTGATAAATGAAAAATACATTAAAATTAACATTTTTTACAATTTTGCTTATTTTATTGAGCTCTTGTACAAATGATAAAGATCCTTTAACTTCTTTAAATGGATTTGAACTTAGAGATGTTTCTGAATCCCCATCTCCTGCTGTTTTACTGAATGCAAATGCTGCTCAAACATATAAGAAATTAGAATGGGATAGAGCCGATTATGGTGTTTCGACCTCCGCAACTTATACAATATCAGTTACAGATCATGACAAAGATCCAAATTTTTTAAATCCAGTTGAATCTAGTTTAGAAGTTGATCCAAATCCAGACGCTAGAAAGGCTACTTTAACTGTTAAGGGATTTAATGACTTGATAAGTAAGCTAACTACTTTTAATTGTGGGGTTATGAATATTGATATTAGAGTGAAATCTACAATTGGTTCATCAACTAATAAACAGGTTCAATATACTGAACCAAAAACAGTATCTGTTGTAGGTTATTCAACTACACCAAGAGTATTAGCCTTTGTAAAGGATTCACAATCTCCATCAAATGCTCCAAAAATAATTTCGTCAAATTTTGATAAATTAGATGATTTTCAAGGATATATTTATTTAGAAGCTGGAAATTATAAATTCTATCAACCAGACGATTGTGGTAATTATGAAGGGGCCAAAGTGTATGGAACAAGTTCTGGAGATGCAATTGTGGAAGGAAGCGAGGCCAGTAGTATAAATGTAGCAACAAGTGGTCATTATTTTGTAACAGTAAATTTAAATACAGAAGGAACTGGAGCAAGAACATTCAAGCTTAGCTACTACAAAGCCTTTGGAATTTTTGGAACAGCAATACGAACAGTAGGTTCTGTTAATATGGTTCCAATGACTGATGACAACAATACAAATGTCTGGAAATTAACTATTGAATTGTTCAAGGGAAAATTATTTAAATTTAAGTCTAGCGATTGGACTGCTGCTTTAACGGGTACTCCTCCGTCAGTACCTTCAGCAAGTTCAACAATTATATCAACCTTGGGAGGAGCAGGAATACCTATTTCTGCGGGTGTGGAATCAAGCTTGTTTGATTTTGGAGCCAGTTTGCCAGGTAAAGATATAAAAGTGCCTGGGGACAATGACGGAACAAAACAGAATTATGAGGTAATCATAGATGTTAGCAATCCAAGAAATTATACTTGTAAGCTTACAATTGCAGAGTAAGATTAACCAAAATTATAGTAAAAGGGCTGTCTAAAAAACAGCCCTTTTTAACTTAATACATTTTAAGGTTTAAATTGCAGCAATTTACTGTTAAACCATTAAAAATTAATTTCATCAAATGAAAAAAATAATATCGTTTTTGTGTGTTTTTGCAATTAGTACGACAACTTTTGCTCAAGTAACATCAGCAGTTGCTACAGTTTCTCCAGCATTATTTGAAGAAAATCAAAGCATAACAATTACTTTCACCTTGACTACACCCATAACAGGAGATTTATATCTTTGGGCTTGGGCGCAGGATGCTAATGGAGCCAATATTGGAACTCCAAATAATGGATCGTGGACAGCATCTTCAGCAGCAAGTAAGTTATCTCAAAACGGAAGTAGAACCTATATCTATACATTGAATCCTTCAGCTTATTACAATACTTCGGGGATTTATAGGATTGGGTTCTTGGCAAAAACCTTGAATGGTTCAGCTAAATCAGCAGATTTTTTATTCAACGTGGGTCTTTTTCAAGCTACATTATTATCGCCTACAGTTGCTAATACAAATAGGATTGTTGATAGCGGCGTCAGTTTTAATGTAGAAGCTTCAAATACAGGAGGAAATGCCAATTATGTATTGACAGCTAATGGAATTGAAATTGATTCAAATAGTGATGTTTCATCCTATTCATTTCCAGTGACCAATATTACGGAGAATGCATTTTATACATTAACTATTACTCAAGGGACTAAAGTTATTGAGAAAAGATTCAGTGTCATTATCAATGCGATACCACCAGATGAAAATCAACCCAATGGTACCGAAGACGGAGTCAATTATTCCGAAGATGCGACTAAGGTAACTTTAGTTCTGAATGCTCCTTTAAAAGATTATGTATATGTAGCGGGAAGTTTCAATAATTGGAATCCAACATCTAATTATTTGATGAAAAAGGATCCTACTACTGGAAAGTTTTGGATTGATATTACAGATTTGACTCCAGAACAAGTATATACTTTTCAATATTGGATAGTAGATAATACAGATAGACCAGTAAATTCTCCAGTACTAGTAAAAACTGCCGATCCATTCTCAACTTTAACGCTGAACAATTATGATGACCCTGAGATAAAAACCTTGGGAGTTTATCCAAACTTACCGGAATATCCAGTTGGTCAAGATAGAGATGTTACTGTAGTTCAAACTGGGACAAACACATTTAGAAGTTACAATTGGAGTGAAGCAACGACCAATTTTGTAAAACCACCAAAAGAGAAATTAATTATTTATGAGCTTTTAGTTAGAGATTTTGATGTGAATAAGACCTATCAGGATGTAATCGACAGAATAGATTATCTAAAAGGTTTAAACATTAATGCAATTGAATTAATGCCAGTAATGGAGTTTGAAGGCAATGAAAGTTGGGGTTATAACACGGCCTATCATTTAGCGATAGATAAAAGATATGGACCTCCTGCAAAATTAAAAGAACTTATTGATGTGTGTCATCAAAATGGAATAGCGGTTATCTTGGATATAGCACTAAATCATGTTTTTGGGAGATCTGCGATTGAAAGAATGTGGATGTTAGATACCAATAACGACGGTTGGTCTAACGGAGTCTCAGCAGAAAATCCTTATGCTAACCAGAATGCAATGCATTCGTACAGCGTAGGTACTGATTTGAATCATCAAAGTGCTCTGACGCAATATTATGTAAACAGAACTCAAAGACAATGGATTACAGAATACAAAATTGATGGATTTCGTTGGGATTTAACCAAAGGATTTACTCAAAAATGTCCCTACATCAATACAGGTAATGCTACTAATGATGGGAATACGCAACAAAGTTGTACCAATGCAACTCAGTCTGATCGTGTAGCTCTTTTAAAAACCTATGTCGATTATTCATGGAGTTTAGATCCCAATCATTATGCTATTTTTGAGCATTTAGGAGGAAGTGCTGAGGAGCAACAATGGGCAAATTATAGAATTGCCGAAGGGAAAGGTGTTATGATGTGGAGTGAACAATTTGCTCCCTACACACAATTAATTGAAGGTAATGGTGGAAACAAGAATTTTAACGGAATGCTAAATAACTCAAAAGGATTTACAGGCAGAAGAGTCATAGGTTATCCAGAAAGTCATGATAAAGATAGATTAATGTATCAGGCTCGAACGTATGGAGCATCTGCGGAAATAAAAACGCTATCTGGAGCTTTAAAAAGAATGGCATCCATAACAGCAATTTCTACAACTATTCCCGGACCAAAAATGTTATGGCAATTTGCTGAATTAGGATGGGATTCTTCCATTTACACCTGTTCTGACGGAACAGTTAATGATGAGTCCAATACTCGAACTGGAGACTGTAAACTCGTTACAAAACATGTGAATCAATGGACACAAAACTGGATGGAAGTTCCAGAGAGAAAGGCCTTATATGACACCTATGCAAGAATAAATGCGTTAAAAATCAATGAGCCCGTTTTTAATGGTAGCAGTTACTTTAAATTCAGGTACTTTCACACCTTCTATTTATATTTCTGATAATACAATCACGGACCCCAACACCATTAAAAACGTGGTCATTCTGTCTAATTTCAGTACCACATCACAAAACATCACTGGAAATTTTCCGTATGTTGGAACTTGGTATAATTTAATGGACGGAACTTCGCTTGAAGTTGTTGCTACATCCGATAAAATTACTATTGAATCAGGCGGATTTAGAATGTACGGAAACAAACCGTCTTCTTTATCGACAACAAAATATGATGATTTAAAGAAGGTGAGTTTGTATCCAAATCCGTCTAAAAATTATTTTAAAATTAATTCAAATACCAAAACCGTTGAAGTTTTTTCAATTACAGGGCAGTTAGTGAAAAGCTTTGACAAGAAATCCAGCGAGTACGAATTTAATATCAGTGATTTAAACAAAGGAATTTACATGGTAAAAGTTTTAAATGATAACAATCGTGAAAAACAATGAAGTTAATCAAACAATAAAAAAGAAAGTTAGTTAAGTTTAAATTTGAAAGAGTCTTTCCATCATGGGAAGGCTTTTTCTTTTTAAAATGGTTGATTGTAATCGTAATATTTGTCCATAAAGTTTTAGAGCCTTAAATTTACACCATGAAACAATCGGTAAAAGCAATTGGGCTAAAAATTGCTAAAGATTTCAGGAATTTCATTTGGAATTGTTTTACTAGCGATGATTCTATTTCCAATACTTTTTCCCAACACCATTGCAGACGAAGTCAAAAAATTTGCCAATGGAAAGTTGAATGGCGAATTAAATTTTAAAGAAGCCAATCTGTCTTTTTTCAATCATTTTCCTTCTCTTACGCTCACTCTTACTCAATTTTCTCTCAAAGGTTCTCAACCCTACAAGGATGAAACTTTGCTCAAAGCAGAAGAAGTAGCCTTTGGCATCAACATTAAAAGCCTAATTTTTGATAAAAAAGTAAAGATTGACAAAATATTCATATCCGATGCATTGGTGAATGTCAAAGTCAATGAAAAGGGCGAAGCCAATTATAATGTATATGTTTCTGAGGAAACCGAAAAGAGCAATGAACCATCAACTGCATCCATTCGATTGGATAAAATAGATATTGAGAATTGCCATTTGGTATATGATGACAAATCGGCAAAAATTCAAATCGATGCCAAAGGTTTTAATTATATAGGCAAGGGAGATTTGGACAAATCCATATTTGATTTGTACACCGAAGCCGAAATTGATTCCTTGGATTTTACTTTTGACAACGAGACCTATCTCAAAAATAAAAGAGTAAAAGCCGATTTGATTACCAAAATCAATACCAATTCCTTGTCGTTTATCTTCGAACAAAATGACTTAAAAATTAATAAACTACCCGTTGAATTTATTGGCAAATTCGATTTTCTAAAAAACGGTTACAATCTCGATTTCACCATCGATTCAAAAGACAGCAAACTCAATGATTTTTTCACGGCACTTCCACCGCAGTATGTAACTTGGTTGGACAAAACCAAAGTAAAAGGACGAACCGATATTTCACTTACCTTAAAAGGAAAATATGTTGCCTCGACCAATTCAAAACCCGATTTAGCTTTTAACATGAAAATCAGAGAGGGCAAAATCGATTACAAGGAAGCTCCATTTCCAGTAACCAATTTGTTTTTAAATTTCGACACCAAGCTCCCATCATTAGATACCGAACAACTAAAAGTCAATCTCGATTCTATCTTTTTCAATGTTGGAACTGATTATTTCAAAGCGATTGTAAAAACTACTGGATTAAAAAAACCAGTAGTTGATGCAACTATAAAAGCCTCTTTAGATTTACAAAAAATGGATCGTGCTTTTGGATTCGAAAACATGGATTTAAAAGGAAGTTTAAAAATTGATGTCACTTCCAAAGGGAAATACGACAAGACCAACAAAACATTTCCTGTAACCAAAGGAGATATTTCTCTGAAAAACACCACAATCAAAACCGAATATTATCCCCGTCCTATTGAGAATATCAATTTGATTGCCAAAATTTCTAATGCCAATGGAGCCTTAAAAGATTTGAAAGTCGCCATAGATCCTGCTTCTTTTGTCTTCGAAGAGAAACCATTTCATTTAAATGCTAGTTTTCAAAATTTTGAAGATATTGCCTATAATATCAAGGCCAAAGGCGAAATAGATGTAGCTAAAATCTATAAAGTCTTCTCCCGAAAAGGATTAGATGTAAAAGGCTATCTCAAAGCAGATGTTGCTTTTCAAGGAAAACAAAGCGACGCTACAAATGGCAATTATGATAAGTTGAACAATCGCGGAACCTTATTTCTGAGAAATATCAAAACAACCACTGAATATTTACCAAAACCATTTGTTATCAAAGAAGGATTATTTACTTTCCATCAAGACAAGATGAGTTTTAGTAATTTTAATGCCACCTATAGCGCCTCCGATTTTAAGATGGATGGCTACATGCAGAATGTTATCAATTTTGCCTTGTCCGATGCGGCGGTGCTAAAAGGAGATTTCTCTTTTTACTCTAACTATATTAATGTTGATGAGTTCCTTTCTGGCGCTACAACAACGACGAATTCAGATGTAAAAACCGCTGAAAATAAAACTCAACCAGCAACTGAAAGCGGAGTTATAGTTATTCCTTCTAATCTGAATTTGAATCTAACAGCAGCCGCTAAAAAAGTAACTTTTGGTGAGCTCAACATTGACGATTCTAAAGGGAATCTGGTCATCAACCAAGGGAAATTAATGCTCAACAATACGAGTTTGAATCTGATAGATTGCAACGTAAACATGAATGCCATTTATGGAAGCGAAGCCACTAACAGAGCATTTTTCGATTTCAAAATTCTAGCTAAAGACTTTGATATCAAGCGCGCCTACAATGAGATAAAAATGTTCCGTGAAATGGCATCCGCTGCCGAAAAAGCAGAAGGAATCGTTTCTTTAGATTATAAAGTAGCAGGAAAACTAGACGGAAACATGCAGCCTATTTACCCTTCGTTAGTAGGAGGAGGAAAACTTTCTGTGAAAAAAGTAAAAATGATGGGCTTTAAAATGTTTGGAGCTGTAAGCAAAAAAACAGATACGGAAGCCATCAAAAACCCAGATGTGTCAGAAGTTGTTATAAAAACAGCCATTAAAAACAATATTATAACCATTGAACGTTTCAAGTTTAAAGTCGCAGGATTCCGACCACGAATAGAGGGAACCACCAGCTTCGATGGTAAATTGAATATAAAAATACGATTAGGTTTACCGCCACTAGGCATTTTAGGAATCCCAATGACCATAACAGGTACCCAAGACAATCCTAAAGTAAAACTAGGCAAACAAACCGAAGATTTACAAGAAACGGAATATGTAGAGCCACTAAATACTCCAGCGGTTCAGCAGCAAATTCATGTGCAGGAAGGGGTGAAATAGGTTTGGCTTTTAGTGGAGTAAAAATTATTGAATAGATAGGTGTTTAAATTTAAAAACTTTCGCTAATAAGAGAGTTGGCAGTAATTTTGCGGATGAACGAGAAATATTACGCATTAAAAAGATATGATTCAAAAAATAAAGGAAAAAATTGGCTTTCGAAAAAAATATTTTAAGAATAAATTACTTTTAAATATACTTTTTTTTGGTGGATTTTTTTTAACAGCTTTTGAAGTTTATTTATATAGAAATACAATAATAGATTGGAAAATTCCAACGTTTATTTGGTTTTTTGGGGGCTTAATTGCCACTCCTTTTTTTAGAAAAACATTAAATAAATTCTACAACGCAAAAATACTTTTATTACAAATTGTATACAATTTGGTTGCTTTTGGTGGAATATCTGTTTTTAGTTTTATGGCAATTAATTTTTATAGCGAAAACTCCAACTTAAATGAAAAAGAATTTGAAATTATCAAAAAAAAATCTACAAGAAGAAATCAAATCATTGTTATAAATTATGATGGCAAGGAGAAAGAATTATATTTTTCCGAAATACAAAAAAGAGAAGTTAAAAAATGCTAAAAATATAATCTTGTGTTTAAAAGATGGAAGACTTGGATACGAAGTAATTGAAAATTACAAATTAAATTAAATCTCCAACTGGTGCTCGATTGCATCGAGTATTCACCTACATTAGAATAAAAATCATACCGTTTAGAACTCGGGTTTAAAACAGTATCTTCTTCTAAAAAAAGTTTATTTATTTCTGAAATCAAATTTTCTGTGATATTTTTTTGAAAAACGCTCACAAAAAAACCAATGTAAATTAGATTGAAACACTTCCTAATTTTTTGTACTGGTTTGAGAACAACTGCAAAACTGTGCAAAACTATCTCCCTAAAAATTTCCTTTTTACATTGAGACTTTTACCTTTGTAGGTCGAAACATAATTATACCATCATGGATAAGAACAGTAAAAGAAGCGAAGCTCTATTATATCACGCCAAACCCACACCCGGAAAAATTAAAGTGGTGCCTACCAAAAAATACGCCACACAAAGAGATTTATCTTTAGCCTACTCTCCCGGAGTTGCTGAGCCTTGTTTAGAAATAGCTAAAGACGTAAATGATGTTTATAAATATACTGCAAAAGGCAATTTGTTGCTGTAATATCTAATGGAACAGCAGTTTTAGGATTAGGGGATATTGGACCAGAAGCTTCTAAACCAGTGATGGAAGGAAAAGCATTACTGTTCAAGATTTTTTCAGACATTGATGTTTTCGATATTGAAATTGGCACCAAGGATGTAGAGGAGTTTATACAAACGGTAAAAAATATAGCGCCAACTTTTGGTGGAATCAACCTCGAAGATATCAAAGCACCAGAATCATTTGAAATAGAAAAACGTCTGGTGGCAGAACTGAACATTCCTGTTATGCATGATGACCAGCACGGGACAGCTATTATATCTTCAGCCGCATTAATCAATGCTTTGGAATTAGCGAATAAAAAAGCCGAGGATGTAAAAATGGTAGTTTCAGGAGCGGGTTCAGCTGCAATTGCTTGTGCAGATTTATACGTTTTATTGGGAGTGAAAGTAGAAAATATTCTAATGTTCAATAGCAAAGGACTTTTAACAAAAAACAATCCAGCACTATCCCAATTACAACAAAAATACGCCAGAGATATAGAGCCAATTAGTCTAGAAGAAGCCTTGAAAGGAGCAGATATTTTCTTGGGATTGTCATCAGGCGATTTAATGACTCCAGAAATGTTATTGGGAATGGCAGACAATCCTATTGTTTTCGCCATGGCAAATCCAGATCCCGAAATCAACTATAATCTAGCGATTGCCACCAGAAAAGATATTATCATGGCTACAGGTCGTTCAGACCATCCTAATCAGGTGAATAATGTTCTTGGATTCCTTATATCTTTAGAGGAGCTTTAGACGTTCGCGCTACAAAAATTAATGAAGCGATGAAAATGGCTGCGGTTCGTGCCTTGGCAGCCTTAGCTAAACAACCCGTTCCAGAACAAGTAAATATCGCTTATGGCGAAACCAAACTTGTTTTTGGTCGTGATTATATTATTCCAAAACCATTCGACCCAAGATTAATTACCACGGTTGCTCCAGCCGTAGCAAGGGCTGCAATGGAGTCGGGGGTAGCGTTACATCCTATTGAAGACTGGGAACGATATGAGGATGAATTAGCGGAACGAATGGGTTCTGATAATAAAATGGTTCGTCTTTTGACCAATAGAGCCAAAAATGATCCAAAGCGAATTATTTTCACCGAAGCCGATCATTTGGATGTGCTTAAAGCAGCTCAAATTGTTTTAGAAGAAAAAATTGGTTTTCCTATTTTGTTAGGGAACAAAGAAGTGATATTGGAACTCAAAAAAGAAATAGGATTTGATGCCGAAGTACCGATTTTTGATCCAAAAACAAAAGAAGAAGATTCCAGACGATTGAGATATGCAGACTTGTTTTGGAAATCCAGACAACGAAGAGGAATCTCTTTGTTGGATGCTCAAAAATGGATGAGAGAACGCAATTATTTTGGTGCTGATGGTGAATGAAGGCGAAGCAGATGCTCTAGTGACAGGGTATTCCAGAAGTTATCCATCGGTGGTAAAACCTATGATGCAATTAATTAGCAAAGCACCTGGAATCTCCATTTTTGCAACTGCAAACATGATGATGACCAATCGCGGGCCCATGTTTTTGTCAGATACCGCTATAAATCCGAATCCTTCCGCTGATGATTTGGCTAAAATTGCTCTGATGACTGCAAATACAGTAAGAATGTTTGGAATGGAGCCTGTAATTGGGATGGTATCGTATTCAAAGTTTGGCTCATCAAATAACGAGAGTACATCTAAAGTTAGAGAGGCAGTGGCGTATTTGCACAAATATTTCCCAGACTTAGTTGTTGATGGAGAAATTCAAGCTGATTTTGCTCTAAATTCTGATATGTTAAAGGCAAAGTTCCCATTTTCAAAATTAGCAGATAAAAAAGTCAACACCTTAATTTTTCCAAATCTAGAATCGGCAAATATTACCTATAAATTATTGAAAGAATTGTACAAAGTAGATTCAATAGGCCCGATTATGCTAGGAATGGAAAAACCAGTTCATATTTTTCAATTGGGCGCAAGCGTTGAAGAAATGGTGAACATGGCTGCAGTTGCTGTGGTAGATGCGCAAGAAAAAATGAGTAGGTTAAATGATTTCGAAATAAAGATATAACGCATATTTAAGGATAAGAATCCTAATTGAAGTTTTTTGTTATATTTGGCATAACAGTAACGTACTTATGATAGCACATTTACAAGGAAAATTAATTGAAAAATCACCTACTGAAGTGATTATTGACTGCGGAGGAGTTGGTTATCACGTCAATATTTCTTTGCACACCTATTCTTTGTTGCCACAATCAGAAACTATCAAACTGTTTACTTACCTTCAGATAAAGGAGGATGCGCATACTTTATTTGGCTTTGTTGAGAAATCGGAAAGAGAAATTTTCAAGATGTTACTGTCCGTTTCGGGAATTGGGGCAAGCATTGCTAGAACCATGTTATCTTCATTGGAACCAAAACAAATTATTCAAGCATTAGCCGTTGGAGATACAGGAACAATTCAATCAATTAAAGGCATTGGAAATAAAACGGCACAGCGGGCAATTCTGGATTTAAAGGATAAAGTGTTAAAACTATACGACTTAGATGAAGTTTCGATGTCGCAAAGCAATACAAATAAGGATGAAGCGTTATCAGCATTAGAAGTTTTAGGTTTCAATAGGAAATTAGCGGAGAAAGTAGTTGAAAAAGTACTTATCTCTGACCCACAAGCTTCGGTAGAATCAATTATAAAACAGGCGTTAAAAAATTTATAATACTTGAAAACAGATTACATAAAAAAAATAAACTTTCTTCTAAAAAACAGGAGCTTTCTGTTGTTTTTCTTTATTAGTTTTGGAGTACAGGCACAGGGTAACGAACAAGTTACAGATACCGTAAAAAAAGGATATGATGTAGGAAAAGTAGAGTTCAAAAACCCTCCAAGTATTATTGAAGCCTATACCTATGACCCCGTTACAGATCGATATGTTTATACCAACAGTGTAGATGGTTTTAACATCAATTATCCAATAATTTTAACTCCAAAAGAATACGAAAAATTAGTTTTGAGAGAATCAATGCGTGATTATTTTAAGAAGAAATCAGACGCTATTGATGGGAAAAAAGAAGGAAGCGAAGAGGCTAAAAAAGATTTATTACCCAGATATTATATCAATTCAGGATTTTTTGAAACTATTTTTGGAAGTAATACCATCGACGTTAAACCTACAGGTTCTGTGGAGGTTGATTTAGGTTTTCGTCATTCTAAGCAAGACAATCCATCGATATCACCAAGGAATCGATCGATTACTACTTTTGATTTTGACCAACGAATAAGTATGAGTTTGGCAGGAAAAGTTGGAACGCGTTTGAACGTAAATGCCAATTATGATACAGAATCTACATTTGCTTTCCAGAATTTAATTAAACTTGAATATGCTCCAACCGAGGATGATATCATCCAAAAAATTGAAGTCGGGAATGTTAGTCTTCCTTTAAATAGTTCTTTAATACGTGGCGCTCAAAGCCTATTTGGGGTTAAGGCACAATTGCAATTTGGTAAAACAACTGTTACAGGTGTCTTCTCCGAGCAAAAATCCCAAACTAAAACAGTGACTGCTCAAGGTGGTGGAACCATACAAGATTTTGAGCTATTCGGATTGGATTATGATGCTGATAGGCATTTCTTTCTTTCACAATATTTCAGAAACAAATACGATGCCTCATTAAAGAATTATCCTTTTATTGATAGTAGGGTACAAATTACTAGGATAGAAGTTTGGGTAACCAATCGTCAAAATCGAATCAATACCACCAATAATAATTTAAGAAATATTATCGCTTTGCAGGATTTAGGTGAAGCACAACTGACAGATTCAAATAATAATCCAATCAGCGATACTAAAATTATAGCTCTCAATACAATTCCATCTGGCTTTTTTAATGTTGATCCTAATACACCTGTAGACAATAAAAACAATGACTTTGACCCAGGATTAATTGCTACTGGCGGGGGTTTGTTGAATGCAAATATTAGAGAGATAGCTACTGCAGGCTCGGGTTTTAATACTATTACGGCGGTTGAGGGTCAAGATTATTCTAAGTTAGAAAACGCTAGAAAATTAAGTTCTAATGAATATACGTTCAACACACAATTGGGGTATATATCCTTGCAACAACGACTGGCAAATGATGAGGTGTTGGCGGTTGCTTATCAGTATACCATTGGGTCTGATGTTTATCAAGTAGGTGAATTTGGGACCGATGGAGTAGATGCTACACAAGCAGGTGCAATTGATCCCACCACGGGAGAACCTGCAACAATTACCTCTCAAACATTGGTTTTAAAAATGTTAAAGAGTAATCTAACAGCAGTTGAAAAACCAATTTGGAATATCATGATGAAGAATATTTATCAAATTCCAGGAGCTTATCAATTAGACCAACAAGATTTCAAGTTTAATATTCTTTACACTGATCCATCCCCATTAAACTACATTACACCAGTAGAAGGCACCTCATTTCCAGTTCCAAGCCCTTCAAATCCTGAAGACAGAGTAGCAGAAACTCCATTGTTGAAAGTTTTTAATGTTGATAAATTAAATTACAATAACGATCCACAAGCGGGAGGTGATGGTTTTTTTGATTTTATACAAGGACTAACTGTTGATACGCAAAACGGAAGATTAATTTTTACTACGGTTGAGCCTTTTGGTAAATTGCTTTTTGAAAAATTAAGAACAGATGCTGCTGAGGATTATGATGGAGATCAAAATTCCTCTATTGACTATAATCCGAATCAGAAAAAATATGTTTTCAAAAACATGTACAGACAGACGCAAGCTTCGGCTTTGCAAGAAGGAGATAAAAATAAGTTTCAGTTAAGAGGAAAATTCAAATCAGCAGGTGGTGACGGAATCCCAATAGGGGCGTTTAATGTTCCTAAAGGTTCGGTAGTTGTAACAGCTGGAGGAAGAGTTTTACAAGAAGGTATAGATTATAGTGTAAATTATCAAGCTGGAAGAGTACAGATATTAGATCCATCACTTCAAGCTTCAAATACACCTATACAAGTTTCAGTTGAAAACAATTCGGTTTTTGGTCAACAGACGAGAAGATTTATGGGGTTGAATATCGAGCATAAATTTTCAGAAAAATTCTTAGTTGGCGCGACCTATTTAAAAATGACAGAAAGACCTTTAACCCAAAAATCAAGATACGGTCAAGAGTCTGTAAACAATACTATTTTTGGCGTTAACACCAATTTTTCTACAGAGGTTCCTTTCTTTACTAGACTTGTGAACAAATTGCCTTTTATGGATACCGATGTTCCATCCAATATATCATTTAGAGGTGAAGTAGCATTCTTAAAACCAGATACTCCCAAAGCAGATAAATTTAATGGAGAATCAACTATTTATGTTGATGATTTTGAAGGGTCACAAACTACGATAGATTTGCGATCCCCTTTTTCATGGAGTTTATCTTCTGTACCTGTAAAAGATGCTGAAAGTACATACAATGATTTTGGGGCGGATTTAAACGATATAAAATACGGTGATAAAAGAGCGAAATTGAGTTGGTATTCTATCGATCCTATTTTTTACCAGCAGAGACCTTCAGGCATTTCTACCGATGATTTGTCCTTAAATAAAACTAGAAGGGTATATAGTGAAGAATTATATCCGGTAACAGATGTCGCAATAGGACAAACTCAAGTAATTAACACCTTAGATTTAACCTATTATCCAAAAGAAAGAGGGCCTTATAACAATAATCCTCTTGCAGTAGGAACGAATCTTTTACCTAATCCAAAAGATAATTTTGGTGGAATAATGCGTTCGTTAAATTCAACCAATTTTGAGTTGGCCAACGTTGAGTACATTCAATTTTGGGTAATGGATCCATACGTTGGAAATGGTGCCTTACCACAAAACAGTTCCAATACGGGTAAAATTTATTTCAATTTGGGTTCAATTTCAGAAGATATATTAAAAGACGGACGGAAGCAATTTGAAAACGGTTTGCCCGAGGCAGGTTCCAATCAATTGACTTATCCAACTGTTTGGGGTAAAGTCCCAGCTTCGCAATCATTGGTTTATGCATTTGACACTAGCGAGGGGAATCGTGCTGTTCAAGATGTTGGATTGGATGGATTGACAGATGAAAAGGAAGGTGAAATTTACACGAATTTTGCAGGATTATCAGATCCAGCGGCTGATAATTATCAATATTTTTTGGATGCACAAGGGGATGTATTGCAACGTTATAGAGGATTTAATGGAACACAAGGGAATTCCCCAGTAAATCTTACTAACGATACTAGAGGAAATTCGACTGTTCCTGATGTTGAGGATATCAACAAGGATAATACCATGGATGGCTATAATGCATACTACGAGTATAGCATAGATATACAACCAGGAATGAAGGTTGGAACGACCAAATATGTTACTAATGTATTGGATACAGAAGCGGCTATTCCTGGGGCTTCCTTTGGAGAGAAAACTCCCGTAAGATGGGTTCAATTTAAAATTCCTGTAGCCCAGTTTGAAAATAAGATTGGCCCTATAACCGACTTTAGATCTATTCGTTTTATGAGAATGTTCATGACAGGTTTTGAAGACGAAATAACCGTTCGTTTTGGAGCATTAGATTTGGTTAGAGGCGAATGGAGAAGATATACCAATACTTTAGACTCTGAAACTACTGAGGAAAATAATTTAGATACTACAGATTTTGATGTACAATCAGTAAATATTCAAGAAAATGGAGAACGTCAACCAGTAAAATACGTTTCTCCTCCTGGAGTTGTCAGAGAGCAGTTGTTTAATAATAATCAAGTGATTAATCAAAATGAGCAAGCTCTGTCTCTAAGAGTTACCGGAACAGGTCTTGAAACAGATGATTCAAGAGCGGTATTCAAAAACGTGAGCGTAGACATGCGACAGTTTAAAAAAATACAAATGTTTGTTCATGCTGAGTCTCTCACCGAAGATACTTCACCGTTGCAAAATAACGAGATGGTAGGTTTTATTCGTTTTGGGAATGATTTTACAGAGAATTTTTACCAGGTAGAAATTCCTTTGGGGATAACTCCTGCTGGTGCCTCTACAGCAGAGACGGTATGGCCAGAGGCCAACAATATTGATTTACCACTCGCACTTTTAACAGAATTGAAAATTTTGTCTCGAAGCGCACCTCCGTTAGGACCAAATGAAATATATTATAAAAAATGAGAATGAGTTAGATTCTTCTCGACCTAATAAATTAAAATTGGGGGTTAGAGGAAATCCTAATTTTGGTTTGGTACGAATGCTAATGGTTGGTGTAAAGAACAATACTAATGGAGGAACAAATCCTAGTGGAGTGCCTTTAGTTTCCCGTGAGGTAAAAGGAGAAGTTTGGTTTAATGAGTTACGCTTGTCTGAGATGGACAATAATGGAGGTATGGCAAGTGTAGTAAGCCTTGATGCTAACTTTGCTGATTTTGCGACTCTATCTGCTTCAGGAAAACTAAGTACTGTTGGATTTGGAACCTTAGAGCAAGGTCCAAATGAAAGAAGCCGAGAGGATATTCAACAATATAATATAGTTACGAATCTAAGCTTAGGAAAATTGATGCCAAAGAAATGGGGAATCAATCTTCCATTTAATTATTCTATTGGAGAAGAAACAATAACACCTCAATACGATCCTTTTAATCAAGATATTAAGTTAAAACAATTGCTTGATGTTACTGAGGATGCTAAAGAAAGAGAAAATATTAGACAACGAGCAATAGATTATACCAAGAGAAAAAGTATCAATTTTATTGGTGTGAGAAAAGAGAGAGGAACCAATCAAAAGCAACATGTTTATGATCCTGAAAATCTTACATTATCGCATTCGTACAATGTAGTAGAACGTCATAATTTTGAAATTGATAATTACATAGATCAGCAAGTAACCACAACTGCAGATTATACGTATTCTTTCCAGTCAAAACCTATTGAGCCGCTTAAAAAGGCCAAAGTCATGAAAAAAAGTGAATATTGGAGGTTGCTAAGAGATTTTAATTTTAATTATTTGCCATCAAATATTTCTTTTAGCTCCAATATTAATAGGCAATACAACAGACAACAGTTTAGACAGGTAGATGTTGAAGGAATTCCATTAGATCCTTTATACCGAAGAAATTATATGTTTAATTATCAATATGGGTTTAATTATAATTTAACTAAATCTTTAAAAATAAATTATAGTGCTTCATCAAATAATATTATCAGAAATTATTTAGATGAAAATAATCTGCCTCTTAATGATGTTGCTCTTTTCACTGATTATTGGAATACTGGTGACCCGAATCAGCATACACAACAACTGGTTGTAAATTATGATTTGCCTTTAAATAAAATCCCATTGTTAAGTTTTGTAAAATCTACTTATTCTTATACGGGAGATTACAATTGGCAACGAAACACTACTTTATTGCCGGGCTATGATTTAGGGAATACCATTCAAAATGCAGGTTCTCATAAATTGAATAATTCATTCAACATGGATTCTTTCTACAAATATATTGGGTTAACTAAAAAAAAAAACCAGAGCACAGCCAAAACCAGCTGTAGCTCCAAAGCCAGGAGAAAAAATAGTAAATACAAATGCACCTCAAACAAATTCGGATCAGAGCGTTTTTGTAAAAGGTTTGGTTGGTATTCTTACAAGCGTAAAAAATATTCAAGTTAATTACACTGAAAATAAAGCAACTGTTCTTCCAGGGTATACTCCGGGATTGGGTTTCTTTGGCTCTACGAAACCAACTCTAGGATTTATTTTTGGAAGCCAAGACGATATTCGATTTGAAGCAGCTAAAAACGGTTGGTTAACGAATTATCCAAATTTCAATCAGAATTTTACTCAAACAGTGAGCAAGACTTTAAATATGACTGCCAACGTTGATTTGTTTCCAGATTTTAAAATTGATTTGACCGCTGATAGAACTTATATCGATAATTTTTCTGAGCAGTATGATGTTACAAACGGTCTATATAATTCAAGATCACCATATAATTTTGGAAATTTCAATATTTCAACGGTATTAATAAAAACAGCTTTTGCAAGAAGCGATGAAAATTACTCGGCTCCATTTGAAGAATTAAAGACAAATCGACTGGTTGTTGCTGATAGATTGGCTCAAAACTTTTATGGTGGTTCTGAAATTCCAAGATATGGTGATGCCGCAAATCCAATTCCAGGTCCTGATGATCCCAACTATAAAATATACGTTGCAAATCAAGGCTATCCAATAGGATTTGGTAAAAACAGTCAAGCTGTTTTATTACCATCATTTTTAGCAGCCTATTCAGGAAGTAATGCTTCAGGAGTTTCATTAGATGCTTTCAGAAATATTCCAATCCCGAATTGGGTTATAAAATACAGCGGATTAATGCGTTATACTTTTTTCAAAGAAAAGTTCAAGCGCTTTTCTATGCAAAGCAGTTACAAAGCATCTTACACGGTTAATTCTTTTCGATCGAATTTTGAATACGACAAGGCTCCTTCTGGATATGATAAAGATGGAAATTTATTTACAGATGCTGGAGGAAATTTATTTAGTAAAGTGTTGATTT
The DNA here is from genome assembly GCA_016718345.1 of Flavobacterium sp. GTDB lineage: Bacteria > Bacteroidota > Bacteroidia > Flavobacteriales > Flavobacteriaceae > Flavobacterium. The sequence goes on from JADKDN010000001.1 coordinate 81,122, forward strand.
CGAATATCAATCTTGTGGAACAATTCAATCCGTTACTTCGTTTGGATTTTGAAATGAAAAATTCGGTAAAAATTCTAGCTGAAATGAAAAAAGATAGAGCGCTATCAATGAGTTTTGATAATAATCTCTTGACTGAAGTTAGAGGCCTAGAGTACGTTTTTGGTTTTGGATATAGAATTAAAGATGTTATTTTTTCTTCGAAACTAGCTGATAATCCTTCGGGAATTATTAAAAGTGATATCAATATCAAAGCAGATGTTTCCTACAGGAATAGTCAAACTATCGTTCGCTATTTAGATTACAATAATAATGAGTTGTCTGGAGGGCAAAATATTTGGTCGGCGAAGTTGACTGCTGATTATTCGTTCAGCAAAAATTTAACCATAATTTTCTATTACCACCATGCATTCTCAAAAGCTGTGATATCAACATCATTCCCAATAACAAATATTAGAGGCGGATTTACAATGAGATATAATTTTGGAAATTAAGAGCGTTAATGACATATAAATAAAAAGGATAAGCTACATTTGTTATCCAATAAATCATAAGAAATTTAATTATTACAATAATGAATATACCATCAAATTTAAAATATACCAAAGACCACGAATGGGTGCTTTTAGAAGGTGATGTTGCTACTGTAGGTATTACCGATTTTGCACAAAAGGAATTAGGTGATATTGTTTATGTAGAAGTAGAAACCCTAGATCAAACCTTGGACAAAGACGAAGTTTTTGGAACGGTAGAAGCCGTTAAAACTGTTTCCGATTTGTTTTTGCCGATGTCAGGAGAAATCATAGAATTCAATGATGCTCTTGAGAGTGATCCAGAAAGCGTGAATACTGACCCCTACGGAAAAGGTTGGATGATTAAAGTAAAAGTTGCCAATGTAAACGATTTTGACGAATTACTTTCAAGTGAGGCATATAAAGAACTTATTGGTTTATAAGCACTTCTATTTGTGGCTAGCCGAATTCTGGACCTTGCTTATTGCGGTATTGTGTTTAGAGAATTCGAAAAAACTGCCAAGTATTGGAATTAAATCTGCTGACAAGTACGTTCATTTTACGTTTTATTTTGTTTTTACTATATTATGGTTTTTATACCTAATAAAGAAAAACAATTACATTAAAAAAACAATCAATCCAGCACTGATAAAAGTATTTATAGCCGCCTTATTGTATGGCATTTCAATAGAAATTGCACAAAGTTTATTTACCGTAAGTAGAAAAGGAGATGTGCTTGATGTGCTGGCAAACACAACAGGGGCTATAACTGCTGTGTTTTTATTGAGAATCTATGCAAATACTTTTTTTAAAAGAGAAAATTAAATACTAAAAACGTCCCACATCGTTGGGATTTTTTTATTTTTATGCTTTCAATAGTCTATGGAGTTGTCTACAAAATCTTTATTACTAATACACGATGAATAAATATATTCTTTTTTTACTTTTTCTATTTTGTTTTTCCTTTTCGAAAGCCCAAATAGCTAAGAAAAGCTCGGATCAATTTCCTGTTTTTCCAGACTGTGTGAATCAATTCGATAAAGAGTTAGAGAACTGTTTTTTTACTCAGGTACAAGATTTTATTTATTCGAATTTTAAAGTCCCAGATAATTTAGTTCAAACGAATTATAAAGGAACTGTTAGCGTACTTTTTGAGGTAAATGAAAAAGGTAAATTCAATGTGCAATATGTAGATGCCGTTGATGATGAATTAGTGAAAGAAAGTAAAAGAGTTTTTGAAAAATTTCCCGTTGTTGGTCCGCCAACGTATAATGGAAAACCGATCTATTCTAAATATACTATAAAAATCATAATACCCCAGAAAAGTGCCGCTGAAATAGCTGCTGAGAATGATTCTATAAAAAAAGTGGAGACTAAAAATTTTTATAAGAACAAGGATAAAGAGTTGCCAGAATACGATAGTATTGTGTATCATAAATTCAAGAATCCAAAGTATCAGAGTCATTTAAACATTCCGTTTTCGCATAGTTATTATGCTCATTTTGATGCTGCAATGAATCAGTTGGGAGCCAACAATCATACCGCTTCAAAACCATACACTTATGCTGAAGTTTCGAGATATTATAACCTTAAAGAAGCGAATACAAAATTATTAAAAAACAAAAAAGAGTGGTGGGGAAGAAAATTGTGGAACGAAAACACTGTTGAAATTCAAGGAGAAGGCTATTGGTTTACCATGAATCCTATATTTGATTTGCAAAAAGGAATCAGTAATCCTAGTGTGTCAAAAAGCACCTATATCAATACAAGAGCAATTCAAATTCAAGGTGGTTTGGGTGAGCAGCTCAATTTTACCACTACAATCTACGAAAGTCAAGGTCGTTTTGCAGATTATGTAAATAATTATGCAAGATCAATTGCGGCGAACCGTGACAAATCAATTACTAATAACGAAGATAATGGTAATGCAATAATTCCTGGAATTGGAATTACTAAAAACTTCAAAACTGATGCTTTCGATATGCCTTTAGCAGAAGCTAACTTAACTTTTACACCTAATAGGTTTATTGATTTGCAATTGGGGTATGGAAGAAATTTTATTGGCGATGGGTATCGTTCTTTAATTACAACAGATGGAATTAGTCCCTATCCTTTCTTTAAAATCAACACTAATTTTTGGAAAATAAAATATACCAATACTTACATGTTTCTGAAAGATGTTCGTCCAGAAGTTACCGTAGAACGAACTTACACTACTAAGTATATGGCCAATCATTATTTAAGTTGGAATGCAACTAAAAGATTGAACATCGGTTTCTTTGAATCAGTGGTTTGGGCAAATACCAATAATAGAGGTTTTGATATGAGCTTCGTCAATCCAATTATTTTTTATCGCTCAGTAGAGTTTTCTTCCTCGGCACGATCAGGCAATGCATTGTTGGGACTTACAGGGAAGTACAAATGGGACAACCAAATCAATTTGTATGGGCAGTTTCTAATTGATGAATTTTCGTTTAATGACATTAAAAATGTAGATAAAAGTTGGAAAAATAAATTTGGGGTTCAACTAGGGGCTAAATATTTTAATGCATTCAATGTTGAAAATTTATTGCTTCAGGTAGAATACAATCGTGTGAGGCCTTATGTGTATTCACATAGTGATCCCTTGACGAATTATGCACATACTAACCAAAGCTTAGGTCATCAGTGGGGAGGAAATTTCAAGGAGTTCATAGTTGTGGCTCGCTATCACAAAGGGCGATTTTTCTCCGATGCAAAAATCACTTCGGGTGTTCGTGGTCTAGATTTTAATACAGCAGAAGATTCTAAAAACTATGGAGGCGATATTTATAAAGATTATGATATTGACAGAGCTAGAGACGCTAATGTGAAAATTGGACAAGGAAACAAAACTTCGATTTTTATTGCCGATGTTCAAGCGGGATATTTGATCAATCCGCAAACCAACCTAAAGTTTTTCGGAAGTTTTATCTATAGAAATTTCAATCCTAATACAGAAACGGAATCTACTTTTAAATCTGATACGACTTGGTTTTCTCTTGGTTTGAGATGCGATATTTTCAATTGGTATTTTGATTATTAAGACTTTGAAAACTATTTTTCATTTAGGTATTCAAGTTGTTTTCTTTTAAAGAGAAGATAATCCTTAATTGATTAATCCTTCAAAAACTTGATTGTTTGCTGTTTGCCATTTGAGGAAATTTTACACAAATACATTCCGTTTGGTAAATTTTGTACTCCAATTTTTATCCAATCACTTGGTTTAAAATTCTTTTTCAAAACCAAGCGTCCATCTAGAGTAATTATTTCAACAAGTATGTTTGTAGTATCTATACCTTTATAGGTCAAGCTTAAAATGTCAGTTGCAGGATTCGGATATATAGTAAAACCGTTCATTCTGTCAGAATATGATGTATTGTTTAAACCAGTATCTGCAACACATCTAACTGCAATCCCATAGGTTTTGGGAGGATAATTCCTGTTTGCACTGGCTGTATTGTAATTCATACTATATAAAAACGAGAAATCATCATAGAAGACCGATGATGTCCAAAAAGAAGCAGAATTTTTGAATTGTGTGAAGCTACCAAAATCGATTCGGTTTCCCGTGCCCAATGCTGTAAAACCACTACTGTTTGTGGCGTCTTTATTTGGAGAATTCCAATTTGTAGTACCAATTTCCTTTAATTTACCTCCAGCTACTGTGCTTCCACCTAAATAATTAATCAACAGCATCCACTCATCATTTGTGGGTATATGAAACCCTCTGGAGCTAACCTCTTGGGTCATTTACAGCATACCATTGTAAAGTTACCATAAGTCGCATTATTTGAAGCATCATTATTATAATAGCACCATGCCCCCGTTTTAAGATTCTTCCATTGCGTTGGATCGGTTACTTCTGGTATAGGGTCACCGTTCCTGTAAGTAGTAACGTCAAGGTTTTTTTTCGTCCAAACCTGAGTTCCAATAGCAACTGTTGGAATGGAATTCACTTGTTTGTTTAAAGGGAAAACATTTGAATTGATCTGAGCATAAAATTTAGAAACGAAAATTAACAAACAAAGTTTGACCATCAATTTACTCATCTTCTTATTTATTTTATATTTTTTAAAATTATCTATTACACTTTGAAATAATGCAGAACAAACGTCTATGTAATTAAAAATCTGATATATAAGTCTGTTTTGAGCGTGTAAATATAGATTCTTTTTAAAATTATTTCAAATATAAAGTTTAAAATTCTTAATCTAATTATCTTTTAAACTCGACTGTTCAGGCACGCAATGCAACATTTAAAACTAATGATATTCGATAAAATTTATATTGATGTAGATTTCTCAATAGATTTTTTACAAAGACACCAAAGCACTATTTACTGGGGTCTTCATTGCAACTTTGTGGCTTTGCGAGAAATATTTAACTTCTATTGTCCAAATATGAGATAAATTCTGAATTATCCTTAATCATAAGTTAGAGAATTCCCTACATCTAAATCGTCGGTTGTAATCTAATATATTTTTATGAATTGTTTTTTGCTAAATCATTAACTATAAATTACATTTGCAGCTCCCGAAGAGTCGGGATTGAAAATGCAAATGAAAACCGAATTGAGTTTAGCTACAAATACTTTTTCTTTTAAATCTACTTACACCGATTTTAAGGCAATTACAAAGGCAGGATTGGCTGTAAGTGTGGTTGTTTCGTCATTGGCAGGGTTTATTCTTGGTGTTCCTGATTTTCATTCCATAGCTTGGTTGGTTTTATTGAAATTAGCAGTTGGTGGCTATTGCATGGTAGGTGCATCAAACGCCTACAATCAAGTTATAGAAAAAGACCTCGATGCCTTAATGGATAGAACTAAGAATCGTCCGGTTCCTTCTGGCAGAATGACATCCAACACTGCTTTATTCATGGCCAGTGTATTGACCATAATCGGTTTGGTTTTATTATACACCATCAATCCGAAAACGGCTATGTTTGGTGCCATTTCAATATTTTTATATACGAGTGTTTACACACCGCTAAAAACAATAACTCCCTTATCTGTTTTTGTAGGAGCCTTTCCAGGAGCGATTCCGTTTATGTTGGGTTGGGTAGCAGCGACAGGAAACTTTGGTATTGAAGCAGGGACACTATTTTTAATTCAGTTTTTTTGGCAATTCCCGCATTTTTGGGCTATTGGTTGGTTTTTGTTCGAAGATTACGAAAAAGCAGGTTTTTTTATGTTACCATCAGGTAAAAAAGATAAATCGACCGCTTTGCAAACTATATTGTATACAGTTTGGTTAATTATTGCTTCACTTTTGCCAGTTTTAGGATTTACGGGCAAATTGTACATAACCCTCTGGCAGCAACGTTGGTGTTTTTGTTGGGATTATGGATGTTATTTTTATGCGGTGCGATTGTATCAACTGAGAACGACAAAAGCAGCTAGAACCCTAATGTTGGTTAGTGTAAGCTATATCACCTTGTTACAGATAGTTTATATTTTAGATAAATTTTTACGATGATGAAACAGACAGCAATGACCGTAGACGAACATAAAGCAAGAACCGCTAGATCCTATAAATTGATGCTGTTATTTGCTATGATAAGCATGACCATGCTTTTTGCAGGATTAACCAGCGCTTTTGTTGTGAGTAAATCTAGAGCAGATTGGTTAAAGAATTTTGAACTTCCAAGCGCCTTTTTTATGAGCACTGCTGTAATTATTGCATGCAGTGTAACCTTTCATCTTGCAAAAAAAGCCATTCAGAAAGACAACAGAAGTGCTACAACTTCATTTCTTTTAGCAACATTAGCATTAGGGATTTTGTTTGTAATATTACAATTTGTGGGATTTGGACAAGTAGTAGATGCTGGATATTATTTTACAGGAAGCGAAAGTACTATCACTACGACTTTCCTATATGTAATAGCAATTACTCATTTAGCTCACTTATTTGGAGGATTGATTTCGCTATTAATTATTATTTATAATCATTTTAAACAAAAATACAATTCAACTCAAACCCTTGGTATTGAGCTAGGTGCGATGTATTGGCACTTTCTTGATTTATTATGGGTTTATTTGTTTTTATTTTTATTTTTCTTTAAATAAGAAAAAAATGTAAATTTGGGAACTTTTTAACGAATAACTTTTATGGGAGCTACAGTTACAACTGCAAACAATGACGAAAAAACTTGGGGAGGCGGAAACGAACCCTTAGCAGCGAGTTATGGTAAATTAATGATGTGGTTTTTTATCGTATCAGATGCTTTAACTTTCTCTGGATTTTTAGCAGCTTATGGTTTTTCTAGATTTAAATTTATTGATACATGGCCTTTAGCCGATGAAGTGTTTACACACTTTCCGTTTATGCATGGTGTTTCTGCACCGATGTATTATGTGGCATTGATGACTTTTATTTTGATATTCTCTTCGGTGACTATGGTGTTAGCTGTAGATGATGGTCATCATTTAAACAAAGCAAAAGTGGCATTTTATATGTTCCTTACTATTATTGGCGGTTTGATATTCGTTGGTTCTCAGGCTTGGGAGTGGAAAAATTTCATTCATGGAGAATACGGTGCGATTGAAACTAAAGGTGGAAGCTTATTGCAATTTGTTGATAATACTGGTAAAAGAGTTAAATTAGAAGAATTTGCTGCCACTCTTCCTGAGGAAAGAGAGCATTTAGAGAGAAGTAAAGGGAAATGGTTTATGGATGAACCGTCTTTACCAACCTATTCTGTTGCAGAAGTACAAGCAGGGTTCAAAGCACATCCTGAACTTTTAATTAGAACAGAGAGTTTATACAAGGATGATGCAGCAGCAAAAAAAGATCCTAAGATAGATCACACCCTTAGCAAACACAAACATAAAACCATTTTAACTAGAGCAGAATCTGAAGCGCGATTGGCAGACGCAGCCCTAGTGGTTGAAGGAGCTAATTTGACAAGAAATGAATATGGAAGTAAATTATTTGCAGATTTCTTTTTCTTCATAACTGGTTTTCACGGTTTTCACGTATTTTCAGGAGTAGTTATTAATATCATTATCTTCTTCAATGTTTTGTTAGGTACTTATGAAAAAAGAAGAAGCTACGAAATGGTTGAAAAAGTAGGATTGTATTGGCACTTTGTAGATTTAGTTTGGGTATTTGTATTTACATTCTTCTACTTAGTTTAATTTTTTAAAGTAATTATTATGTCACACGAACACGTTTCTAATATAAAAAGAATTTGGCTGGTTTTCGGGATACTATCCGTTGTAACCATTGTAGAGGTATTTCTTGGAATCATTAAGCCAGATTTCTTGCACATGAACAATTTATTAAGAATGAACTTATTGAATTGGATTTTCATCATATTAACCATTTTCAAGGCGTACTATATTATATGGGCGTTTATGCATATGGAAGGAGAAAAATCCAGTCTAAGATGGACTGTTGTAGCTCCAGTTATATTTCTTGTTGCGTATTTATTATTCATCCTTTTGGTTGAAGCTGATTATATTTTCGAGGTTTTTAAAGATTCCACTATCAAATGGAATTTTTAATTGCATATTAATTCATATAAAAGTCCCGATTCCGTCGGGATTTTTTTATTTTTGTACGTCATTAATTTGCTTCTTTAGATGAAAAAAAATATTGTTCTTTTTATTCTTTTTATTTTCCCTATAGTAGCCTATCTTTTCTTTGCTACTGGGGTAAATAGTTTTATGTTTTTGCCAACAGTTACTCCAAATATTCCCGATTTAAAACATTGGGAGTCTTTAAATGGAGAACAAATTACTCTGGAAAATAAGATTACAATTTTAGGCTTTACAGGAGACAATATTGTTTACAATAAAGGAAATTATTTCAATCTCAATCAAAAGATTTATAATAAAAATAGAGAGTTCAAAGACTTTCAGTTTGTAATGATTGCTCCAATTGGTACTCAAGGACAAGTAAAAGAAATCTTAAAAGGATTAAGTGATATAACAGACGTTTCTAAATGGTATTTTGTTTTTGCACCTACAAATGAAATTCAAGACTATTACAATACCTTAAAGTTAAAAGGGAAACTCGATAGTCATTTTGGAACTCCAAATGTGTATATAATCGATAAAAAAAGAAATTTACGAGGCAGGAAAGATAAAGATCAGTATAAAGAAGGTTACGATACGTCTTCTCCTTCTGATTTATACAATGAAATGACAGACGATGTTAAAATAATTCTTGCAGAATATCGATTGGCCTTGAAAAGAAACAATTCAAAAAGGAAAATTTAAATTATGTTAAAGAATAAATCCTATATAGGTATTTCCTTCATCATTTTGATTTTTGGTATTTACGCTATCCCAAAAATAGTCAATAGAATTCAAAATGGGAATGTGGTTAAAGGAGACAGGCTTGACAGCGTTTCAAATAATGGAACTATTAGTGATAAATTAGTGGTAATAGGGCCAGCTCCAAAGTTTGAATTAATTGACCAAAATAAGGAAACAATCACTAACAAGGATTATAGTAATAAAGTCTATGTACTCGAGTTTTTCTTTGCAACTTGTCCTTCCATTTGTCCAAAAATGAATAAGAATTTAATTGAGGTACAAAATCAATTTTTTGGGAATCCCAATTTTGGTATTGTATCTATAACAATAGATCCCGAACATGATACGGCTGAGGTTTTGAAAGCGCATGCAGAATTATTGGGAGTGAAGTCATCAAATTGGCATTTTTTAACAGGAGACAAAAAGTATATTTACGATTTAGCAAATAAAGGGTTCAATTTATATGCTGGCGAAAATAGTAAGGTAAACGGCGGTTTTGAACATTCAGGATTCTTTGCTTTGATAGATAAAAAGGGGAATATTCGTTGCAGAAAAGATGAGTACGGTAATCCGATTTTGTATTATGAGGGAATTGAAAAAGAAGGAGTTCAGGCAATTAAAGAAGATATAGCAATTTTATTGAGAGAGTAATGGAAAAAAATAATTCAGTTGGAACAAAAATTCAGCAAGTACATCATTGGAGTATCAATTGCAATTCCAGTTGTAGTTGCCATTTTATTTAGTGTAAAATTAAAAGATTTTGGTATACAAGTAGAACCACTGTCTTTTTTTACCGCCTATTTATGCTTTTATAAATGGTGTGACTGCTTTTGTATTAGTTTGTGCCATTTTAGCTATCATGAATGGAAAAAGAAAAGTCCATGAGCGATTGATGACAACAGCTATAGGATTGTCAGTTGTTTTTTTAATCATGTATGTGGCGTATCACATGACAGCAGATTCGACAAAATTTGGTGGAGAAGGTTTCGTTCGTTATGTTTATTTCTTTTTACTAATTTCTCATATTTTATTGTCGATAGCAGTTATTCCATTGGTTTTAATTACCTATGTCAGAGCATTAGCAGAGCGTTTTGACAGACATAAAAAAATAGCTAGAATAACTTTTCCAATCTGGTTGTATGTTGCTGTTACAGGAGTAATAGTATATCTGATGATTTCTCCATATTATGTTAACTAAAGTTAGAAGTCAGAAGTTAGAAATTAGAAGTAAAATGGGAAAAACTAAAAAAACTATTTTTACGCTCTATTTCCTACTCTCTATTTTTTGTTCTCTATCATCCAAAGCTCAATGTGCCATGTGTAGAGCAGCTGTCGAAAGCGAAGGCAATGCGACAAAAGCGGAGGCTATTAATGACGGTATTGTATATTTAATGATAATCCCGTATTTGCTTGTTGGAGCAATTGGGTATGCCATTTTTCGAATGTACAAAAACAAAAAAAGTATATAAATCTTTTATTTTATTCCGTCAATTGTAATATTTACATCGCCATTTATCTTCACAAAAGCGATTATTGCCTTATTGGTCAACTGAATTTTTTGAAACTGAATATCGTCAATCGTTCCATTAACAAAAACACCAGGCATTGGCGAATAATTTTTTAAATAATGAAGAATGTTTTGTTTCCCTTCGTCTAAATTAGGTTTAATAGAATAACGACAACTTTCTTGAATTTTCTTTAAAATATATCCTTGGGCTAACCAATTAGCGGTTCTCATTAATTTGCTTTTAGTATCAATTGCATAATCTAATTTGTCAAAATAGATTTCTTTAGATTGCTCATTATATTGAGGAAATCCAGCCAAGTAAATCTTTCCATTTAAACTACCAACTAAGTCTAACGCTATAATCATTTTTCCTTCTTTGTGCCAAATGGCAACGTTTTGAACAGTAACTTTTTTGTTGCCATTTTCAAATACTTGCCCAGAAAATTTTTGGTCATTATTTTTGAGGCATCTTCGTAGGTAGAAACGGCAACAATATTTGCTGTTACGCGTTCGGGCATTTTTACTACTGGTTTTAATACAATTTTTGTTCTGTCAAATTTAGAAATAGGTTTTTGTCCAATCAAGGTCTCCATATTGCATTTCAGACTCATTTCGAATGAAATAGTTTCTTTTAGCAGATTAGCATCTGTAGTATATAATTCTAACGGAACCACTCGCAACCAGCTTTGATAGGCTTGACTCATTTCAAAAGGAGTACAAATTTTTTCTAAAGCATCCAAAATATTCGGTTTAAAATCAATTGATTTTTCAATAGCATCATCAATAGCCTTTTCGATTTTAGCTCTAAAAATGCGTATCGTAGGATTTATTAAATATGTTATAGGAATTGCTTTTCCCAATACGGTAACAGTGGGACTTTCGTTCCAGTCTAACGATTTTAATTCTGTTTTTGTATGAAGTTTCCAATTGGTCAAACCTACATCACTAGATAAAGTTACCTTTCCGTTAAAATTAAATTCTTTAACATTGTATAGCGAGATGCCAAGTTTATTTGTTCCAATTCGGTATTTTACAAATGCTTTCAAAGGCAAAACAGTTCTAATTCTGCCATTTTCATTCTCTAATGTAATTGGAGCCAATTTCCATATTTTGATTTCATAATCATCATCTTCAATGGTGTTGTCTTCATAAATCAATCCATTTAAGGTTTTGTTTGTTTGATTTTCAACATCCTTAAGTTTGAGTTTAATCGGCAAATTGATGAATGAAGCTACATTATCATAAATTAAAGGAGAAGCTTCATCGGGCTCTGGCTTTAAAGCATTGATTTTTTGAGTAGAGGAACAACCGCTAACCAGAAAAAGGAGAAGAATACTAATTAGTAAAGAATAATATTTAGCCATTTTAGAATCTATTTGAGATGGTAAAATTAGTTAAACGGATTATATTTTGAGAGATTGGTGTAACATTTTTAAAAGGAATTAGTCTCATTAGTATGAAATTTTGAAGGAGTAAAATACAGCATTGTTTTTCTGTTTTGATTTTTAAACAGCAACAAGAAATACAAAGGTTTGAAGCCTAAAAATAGTTGAAATTTCAGAATAATATAAATATCTGTAGTACCTTTGCTACAGATTCATTTTAACTAATATGAATAAAATTGCTTGTTTTATTTTTAGCATTCTAATTGGATTTGCATCTCATGCACAAACAAAAAAATGGACCATACAAGAATGTGTTGCTTATGCTCTGAAAAATAATATTTCCATAAAACAGTCCGTTTTAGATGCCGATTTAGCAAAAATCGATAAAAATAGTGCTTTGGGAAGTTTTTTACCATCAATAAATGCTGATGCTTCTCATTCTTGGAACATTGGATTGAATCAAAATATAACCACAGGAATTCTAGAAAATCAAACTACTCAGTTTTCTGCATTCGGATTAAATACGGGCGTGGATATATATAAAGGACTTCAAAATCAAAATAGATTGCGAAAATCTAATCTTCAAATTCTTGCTTCCCAATACAATTTGGACAAAATGAAAGAAGATATTTCATTGTATGTCGCCAATGCTTTTTTGCAAATTCTTTTTGATAAAGAGAATATAAAAGTACAAAAGGAGCAATTGGCAATAAGCGAAAAACAATATGTTAGAACAGACGAATTAGTTAAGGCAGGATCAATTCCTAGAGGAGATCTACTGGATATAAAAGCAACAGTTGCCTCTAATAAACAGAAAGTTGTCAGCGCTGAAAATGCGTTTATAATCTCTAAATTGAGTTTGGTTCAACTTTTACAATTAGATGATTTTGAAAATTTTGACATTGCAGATGTTGAATATGGAGTTGCGGATAGTCCAACAATGTTGCTAGGCCCAGAGACTATATTCCAAAAGGCCAAAGAAATACGAGTTGAATTAAAAATAGCCAAATCAAATTTAGAAATTGCTGAAAGAGACTTGAAGATAGCTAGAGGGGGTTTTCAGCCAAGTCTGCAAGGGTTCTATAGATTTAACACCAGGATTTCTTATGCTGATGTTCCTGTTTTTGATTCCACTGGAAAATTTGTTGGATTTAGAAATCCCAATCCGTTCTTCAACCAATTCAGTGATAACAAAGGACATAATTTCGGGATGCAATTGAATATTCCTATTCTAAACGGGTTTTCAGTAAAAAATAGTGTAGAGCGTTCTAAGGTTAGTATTAAAAAAAATAAATTAGCATTGAGTCAATCAGAATTAGATTTAGAGCGTAATGTATACAAAGCCTTTACCGATGTTAAAGGGCGCTTAATGCTTATGAATCTGCAATCATTGCTCTTGATGCTAGAAAGGAAGCGTTCAATTATGCCTCAGAAAAATTAGCTGTTGGGATAATGAATGCATTCGATTTTAATCAATCACAAACGTTACTCTCCAACAGTCAATCGGAAGTTTTAAGAACCAAATACGATTATATTTTCAAAGTCAAAGTTTTAGAACTCTACTTTGGAATTCCTATCATTCAAAAACAATAAACATGTCAAAAAAAACAATTTATATATTAATCAGTTCGGCAATTGTTATCGTTATTGCTTTGATTGTGCTTTCTAAAAAAGGAATTATAGGCAATAAAGACAAGGCGATAGATGTAGAAGTTGCAAAAGCAAATGAAATTACTATTGTTGAGACGGTATCAGCTACAGGTAAAATCCAACCAGAAATTGAGGTTAAAATTTCATCAGAAGTTTCAGGCGAAATAATTGCTCTACCAGTAAAAGAGGGACAAGTGGTAAAAAAAGGAGATTTGTTAGTAAAAATAAATCCTGATTTGTACACTTCGGGCTATAACAGAACAGTTGCGGGTTTGTCACAAACCAAAGCAGGATTAAGTCAAGCTGATGCGACGTTTAAAGAAGCAAAAGCAAATTATGACAGAAACAAAATTCTTTTTGATAAAGGAATTATTTCTAAATCGGATTGGGATAGAGCAATTTCAAACTTTGAAACCGCAAAAGCATCAAAGGAATCTGCCTATTTTAATGTCAAGAGTGCTTCTGCAACAGTGAATGAGGCAAAAGACAATTTAGGAAGAACAACCATTTACGCTCCTGCTGACGGAACGATTTCAATGCTAAATGTTGAGCTAGGCGAACGAGTTTTAGGCACACAACAAATGGCAGGTACCGAAATTTTACGTGTTGCCAATCTCAACAATATGGAAGTAGAAGTTGAGGTAAATGAAAATGATATAGTGAAAATAAATGTAGGAGATTCATCAAGAGTACAGGTTGATGCCTACTTAAAAAAACAGTTTAGAGGTATTGTGACTAGCATTTCAAATTCTGCAAGCTCAGCCTTGACAGCAAATCAAGTGACAAATTTTAAAGTTAAAGTGAGAATCCTAAAAGAATCGTATCAAGATTTATTAGTTGGAAAACCATTATCGTATTCTCCGTTTAGACCAGGTATGACAGCTACAGTTGATATAATTACTGAGAGAAAAGAAAAAGTAATAGGAGTTCCTATTAGTTCAGTTGTTGTTAAATCTGATACCACTGCAGTTAAAAATTAAAGGTGGATGACCCAAATTCTGAAGAGAATATCATTAAGCAAAAAAGCGATAAAAAGTTAGAATGTGTTTTCTTGAAAGTGGGTGAGAAAGCTAAGATTAGAATCATAAAAACAGGAATACAAGACGATACGAACATCGAAGTAATAGATGGTCTAAAACCAGGGGATGTTGTAATTGTTGGTCCTTATAATACAGTCTCCAAAGATTTAAATTCTGGAGATAAAGTAAAAGTTAGTAGTGATAATAAAACGGATAATTCAAAATAAATGGCTTATATCCTTGCTATTGAAACGGCTACAAAAAATTGTTCGGTTGCACTTGCAAAAGACGGTGTTACCATTTTATGTAAGGAAATTGCCGAAGAAGGCTATTCACATGCAGAGCGTTTACATGTTTTTATAGAACAGCTTTTAGCTGAACTTGAATTGTCATACAAAGATTTATCGGCAATTGCGGTGAGTCAAGGGCCAGGCTCTTACACGGGATTACGCATAGGTGTTTCAGCGGCAAAAGGTCTATGTTATGCCTTAAATATTCCTTTAATATCCATAGACACATTGGCTTCGCTTGCTTCCAGGTAATTGTCGAAGAAGGCTATATTGTTCCAATGATTGATGCGAGAAGGATGGAAGTATACAGCGCTATTTTTAATTCTAAACTTGAAAAATTAGAGAGATTAGAGCTGAAATTCTTACTTCGGAGTCTTTTCAGAAAGCAATTGAAAAGATTTATTTTATAGGCGATTGTGCTGAGAAAAGCAAAACAGTTTTGAATCAAAACAACCATGTTTACCTAGACACTATTATCTATCCTTCTGCTAAAGATATGAGTGCGATGGGTTATGAAAAGTACAAAAAGAGCGACTTTGTTGATGTTGCTTATTTTGAGCCCTATTATTTAAAGGATTTTGTGGGAACTGTTTCTAAGAAATAATTTTCAAAATCATTTTGAATCTTCCTTTAAATAAGGTTGAAAGCAATTTTTCGGTATCAAAAGCTATTTTAGAATCCTCTAAAATATCCGCACAAACATCTCCAAAATCCTCATTTTTAGACCAAACTCGAATCGCTATTTTAATACCTGAATCGGTCAATTCTTTTACAGAGACAGCAGGATGAGGGTGTTTTAGAATTTTCGGATTGTTGGCAATAACAGTAAAAATGAGATCCTTTACTTTTTTGATATTCGTTTCATAAGAAATACCAATTGTTAAGTCCGTTCGCCTATTTGCTTGTTGAGAATAATTTATAATTGTTCCGTTTGATAAGGCTCCATTAGGCACATAAATCACTTGGTTGTTTGCCGTTAGTAATTGTGTTACAAATATTTGAATGTCAATTACACTTCCAGAGACTCCTTGAGCCTCAATAACATCTCCAAGTTTGAAAGGCTTAAATAAAATGATTAGCATTCCTCCAGCAAAATTAGACAATGAGCCTTGCAATGATAAACCCACAGCCAAACCAGCCGCTCCCAGTATAGCAACAAATGAGGAAGATTCTATTCCTAGTTTTGAAATAACAGCGATAAAAAGTATTATTCGTAATCCCCAATAAATAATATCGGATAAGAATTCTATGAGTGTAGGCTCAATCTCTCGTTTTACCATTATTTTTCTTGAAACTGTATTGATAATCCGAATTGCCCAAATCCCTAATACTAAAAGTAAAACGGCAGCAACCAGTCTAGGGGTGTAATCTATCAAGGCCTTTACAAAAGTTGTTGTGTATTGATCGATTAAGTTGATATTGATAAGTAATTCCATTTTACAGTATAAAAAGTCTCAAAAAAGTGATTAATATTAATAAGGGTGCAAAAATAAAATTTTAAATTAATTCACCACAGAGGTCTTCAAAAGTTTCTTGTGGTAGCGAACAGGTTTTATTTTGGCACAAGTAAAAGAAATCTTTTTCTTCAAAAAAGCGGTCTTTTAAAAAAGGAAGATTGGATTTTTTTTTGCAGCCAGCAATAATGAGATATGGAAAATACTGCTCGTTTAATTTTGAGCCATAATCTAAAGCGCTTTTGCTACAAATAGCCAGTTCTTTATTTTGCTCGGAATAATTTAAAAAGAGCGAAAGCCAATTTGAATAAGCAGAAGGGTAATCTATATTTGGAACAATTGATTCAACCATTTCGCGAGCAACTTTTTCATAATATGAACTATTGAAATAGATGCTTAGCTGAAACAAATTGTTTGCCATAACGGAGTTGGATGCAGGAATAACATTGTCTTCAGTTTCAAAATGTTTAGCAATTAAAGCATCGTCTAAATTGGAAGTAAATGAAAAGAACTGATTTTTTTCGTCATAAAAATGCTCAAAACAATAATCCGTTAATTGTTTGGCATTTTGCAACCAATTTTCATCAAAAGTAACTTCATACAACGCGATAAAACTCTCAATTACAAAGCAGTAATCTTCAAGATAGCCATTAATTGTGCTTTTTCCATTTTTATAATTATGCAGCAAATTTCCTTCAGGGCTCCATAGGTTTTTAATGATAAAGTTAGCGTTATTAATTGCTGTTTTTAGATAGTCATCGTTTTTCAATGCTTTGTAAGCATCGACAAAACCTTTAAGCATGATGGCGTTCCAGGAAGTAAGACATTTGTCGTCCAATCTTGGTTTTGCTCTTTTCTCTCTTTCATTGTACAACAATTGTTCCCAAGATTTCTTTTTGGACTGAAGTTCTACAAGACTTATACTATTTTGGACGGCAATTTCTTTTAGTGATTTAGTTTGGATTAAAACATAGTTTTCCTCTTCCCATAATCCAAAATCATTGATGTTGAACACATCAGAAAAAAGGCCAAAATCTTCGTTTAATAGTTTTTCTAAGTCTGTTTTTTTCCAAACATAAAAAGCCCCTTCTTCAAGATGTTGCTGTTCATTTAAGCTATCAGCATCAAGAGCACAATAGAATCCTCCCTCTGAGTTTGATAATTCTTTTGAAACAAAACGCAACGTTTTTTCAATTACTTCCTTGTATAAAGGATTTTTACTTAGTTTGTAGGCATTTGCATAAAGTGAAACCAATTGTCCGTTATCATAGAGCATTTTTTTCAAAATGAGGAACATGCCACTTTAGATCCACAGAAAAACGAGAAAAACCTCCGTCAATAGTATCAAAAAGTCCCCCATAGGCCATTTTTGTTAGTGTAAGATTTACAAAATCTAACAATTCGGCATCTTTGTTTTGAAAGCTATAACGCAATAAAAATTGATAGTTATTTGGCATCATAAATTTTGGGGCACGAGCCATTCCTCCAAAATCTAAATCGAAACTTTTCTTCCATTTCTCAATCAAGGGTTTTAATGCATCTTGATTGAATTCAAATTCATTTTTTTTGCTCTCAACAGCACTTATGCTTAGTATTCCTTTATGAAGTTTTTCGGCGTTTATCCATTCTTCCTTTCTGAAATAAGTTCCACCCCAAACAGGTCTTCCATCAGGAAGCGTCACAACATTTAGAGGCCATCCGCCACGTCCAGTCATTATTTGAACGGCTTTCATATAAACGGCATCAATGTTTGGGTGTTCTTCCCGATCTACTTTAATGTTAGTGAAATAAGCATTCATTGTTTGAGCAACTTCAGTGTTTTCAAAACTTTCGTGCTCCATTACATGACACCAATGACACGCAGAATACCCTATGCTTATAATGATTAGTTGATTCCTTTTTTTGCCTCAGCTAAAGTTTTTGCATTCCAAGCTTTCCAATGGACAGGATTATTGGCGTGTTGTAATAAATAAGGACTGCTCTCTTGAGAAAGTTCATTCATTTTTTATGAAGTAAAAAAGCGTTTCGAGTAGAAACGCTTTGATTTTTATCCGTTTAGTGCTTCGACAACAATGTCTTTGTCGTTGAGCATATCTTTGAGCATATTTTCAATACCACTTTTTAATGTAAATGTTGACGACGGACATCCATTACAAGCTCCTTGAAGAACCACTTTTACTCTTTTTTCGTCTTCATTATAGGAATCAAAAAGAATGTTTCCACCATCGGCAGCTACTGCGGGTTTCACATATTCCTCGAGGATATTGATGATTTGTTGTGAAGTAACATCGAGATTATCGAAGTTTTCAATCTTTTGTTTTTCAATTTTAGGACTTAAATCTACAAGGCTTTCATCTAAAACTGTCCCTCCATTTTCAATAAATTCTTTTATAAAAGTGCGTAATTCTAGCGTAATCTCTTGCCATTCATTTACTGCATATTTGGTTATAGAAACATAATTTTCGTCAATAAAAACTTCTTTCACATAAGGGAACTTGAATAATTCTTTTGCAAGAGGGGAAGCCGAAGTTTCATCTATATTTTTGAATTCAACCGCAGTTTTGGTTAACATTCGACTGACTACAAATTTTAATACAGATGGATTTGGGGTTGTTTCACCATAAACAGTTGCTGGCTGTTTCTTTGTTTTATTTTCGTCGGCTGTAATGATAATGCCTCCATTGCTAATAAAGTTTTCGATTTGTTCTGCTACAGCTTCTTGAACGTCACTCCACTCAACGATACTAAATCTTTCGACAGCAATGAAATTTCCAGAGATGTATACCGTTTTAACAAAAGGCAAGTAAAATAGCTGTTGCGCAAGAGGTGAATTTTTAGCCTCATCAATATTTTTGAATTCAAAACTTTGATTTTGAGTTATAAAATCAGGAAATTCAAACTTTAGTATGGTTGGATTTTGTGTTTCTTTTATCGTTAACTTCATCATAAGTTTATTTTTTTTACAAATTTAACGAAGTTATTTTGAGTGTTTAATTATATTTGGACAATTAAACAATAAATTAACTTTTGATTATTTTTTTAAGTTTCGACCATAAATTTTAATTCTACACTTAAAGTCTATGATTTTAAACGAATAAATTTTATTTTGAATTAAAAAATGATCAAAAATTTATATATTTGGGCACAACTAATAAAATGGTTTTCATTGTTTACTGGGAAGTGTCAATAAAAATCTTATGCAATGGTATTTAATTAAAGATATAAAATAATGAATTTTAAGAAATTAGGATTATTAGTTGTGTTATTTACAACACAATTTTCGTTCTCTCAGGAAGGTATTGCAGTTTATTCTGATTATTTATCAGATAATTATTATTTGTTGCATCCTTCAATGGCTGGAGCTGCAAATTGTGCTAAATTACGTTTGACTGGTCGTCAACAATGGTTTGGTCAAGAGGACGCACCTGCTTTACAAACTGTAAGTTTCAATGGTAGAGTTGGAGAACAGTCAGGAGCTGGAGCTATTATCTATAATGACAGAAACGGAGTCACTCTCAAACAGGTTTTAAATTGACGTATGCCCATCATATTATGTTTTCCCGAGATGATGTAGATTTGAATCAGTTGTCATTTGGTGTTAATGTTGGGATTACTCAAAGTAGATTAGATGAAAGTGCATTTAGAGAGTTTGACCCTATTGTAAGTAATGGTATAATTCAAAAGGATTCCTATTTTAATGTTGATATTGGGATGTCTTACAATTATTTAGATTTTTACGCACATGCTACGGTTAAAAATGCTATTGAAACTAGAAGAGAAATATATACAGAGTATGAAAGCGATAACATAAGAAAGCTTATTTTAAATGCTGGTTATACTTTTGGAGAAGAGGACGGTCTTCTTTGGGAACCATCAGTTATGTTCCAATCGATAAGTCAAACAAAAGAAAGTACTTTCGATTTGAATTTGAAAGTTTACAAAGAGTTAGAAATAGGTAAGCTATGGGGAGGTTTGTCTTACAGAAGAAGTTTAGATGGAGCAGAATATGTTCAAAATGGAAGTATTAAGACACAAAAACTGCAATACATTACTCCAATAGTGGGAGTTAATTATCAACAATTTATGTTTTCCTACACTTATTCCTATTTGACAGGAGATATAAGATTTGATAATGGAGGTTTTCATCAAATTACTTTAGGGATTAATTTATTCTGTAAACCTGATAAATACCACTGTAATTGTCCAGCAATTAATTAAGATTTATACATGTCCCGATTTATTCGGGACTATTTTTTTACAGTTATGGTAATAAAGTCAGTAAAAGGCATAAGCCCATCTATTCCAGAGGATTGTTATGTAGCAGAGAACGCCACTATAGTTGGGGATGTTACCTTTGGTGATTCTTGTAGTGTCTGGTTTAATGCCGTAGTAAGAGGCGATGTCAATTCAATAACTATTGGTAATAAAGTAAATATACAAGATGGTGCTATTATCCATTGTACGTATCAAAAGCACGCTACTGTAATTGGAAATAATGTTTCTATAGGACATAATGCCATTGTTCATGGTTGTACCATTAAAGACAATGTTTTAATAGGTATGGGAGCTATTATTATGGATAATTGCATAGTTGAAAGTAACTCCATCATTGCCGCTGGTGCTGTTTTAACCCAAAATACAATTGTTGAGTCAGGAAGTATATGGGCAGGAGTTCCTGCTAAAAAAGTGAAAGATATTAATGAATCTGATTTTGCCGGAGAAATTGAAAGAATTTCCAATAATTACGTAATGTACTCCAGTTGGTTTAAAGAAGAATAGTTTAACTTTAAATTAGAACTCTTTCTGTATTACATCATATTTATTCTTTAAAATATCGGATAGCACTTTTGGATTTGTGTTTGTGAAAAAAGTAGCTTTTCCCTCGCCCTTTACATTTAAACCCACTTTTTCAATTAGGATTTTATGGGTTTGTTTTGCTACTGCTTCTCCAGAATCTATTATTTGAATGTGTTGTGGAATGATTTTTTTTATTTGTGGAATCAAGTAGGGATAATGACTGCAACCCAATACTAAATAATCAATATTGGCATCAATCATTGGTTGTAAATAGGAGTGAAGTAGTTTAGTCATTTCTGGCGAATTGATTTCGCCATTTTCAATTAATTCAACCAAGCCATAGCCTACTTGTTCTACTATTTTTGTATCCTGATATATTTCTACTGCTTTGTTGAAGAGTTCGCTACTTAGCGTTCCTTTGGTTGCTAAAATTCCTATGGTTTGGGTTTTGGAATTTAATGCTGCTGGTTTTATAGCAGGTTCAATACCAATGAACGGTACTTTGTAGGAAGCTCTTAATTCTTTGATGGCATTTGTCGTTGCGGTATTGCAAGCCACAACAATGATTTTAGCATTCATCTCCAGAAGAAATTCGGTGTTTTTTATGCTTAAAGCTATGATTTCTTCTTTTGATTTTTTTCCGTAGGGAGCATTTTTACTGTCAGCTAAATAGATTGTATCTTCATCAGGCATTAAATCATGGATAGCAGACCAAATGGATGTGCCTCCAATTCCAGAATCAAAAAGACCAATAGGCTGATTGTTTATCATAAATCAAATGTAAAAAAAAATGCTCAATCTCTAATTTCGAGTGAGCACTTTTATTTTTTTTTTGATAAGTGATATATTAAAATCCTAAATCCTTTTTAACATCAGCAGTTAAGTTTGGACCATCTGCTAATAATAGACCCTCAGAATTTAACACATATTGGAATCCTTTTGCTTTTCCAACTTTCACGATAGAAGCTTTCACTTTTTCCATGATAGGTTTAACAATTTCCGATTCTTTTTGTTGTAATTCTTTTTGAGCGTTGTCTCTATAGTCTACAATTCTTTTTTGCATGTCTTGTACTTCTTTTGAGCGAGTTTCATTAACTGCATCGGTAACTGTTGTAGCTTCTTGCTCGTATTTTTTTAATTTGTTTTGGTATTCTTCGACCATGCTTTTGTATTCAGTGTCATAGGTACCGCTTAATTTTTCGAGTTGTTTTTGAGCTTCAAGCATTGCTGGCATTTTTGCCATTATTTCACCAACTTCTACGTGAGCTGTTTTTGATTGAGCATTTATAACTTGGTTACCTGCAATAAACATAGTAACTGCTATCAATAAAGTTTTGACTTGTTTCATCATTTTTGAATATTTATTAATTAATTTGTTTTTGAATTTTCTTCTTTAGCTTTTTTTGCGGCTTCACGTTCCTCAATTATTTTTTTCTTTCTTTCTTCTAGTGCTTTTTTTCTTTCGGCTAATATTCTGGCTCTTTCGTCAGCTGCAGTTTTTTTTGCATCGACTGGGTTTTCAGTGGTTTTCTCAGTTTCAGCAGTTGGAGTAACATCTTGATTGTTGGATGGGTTTTCTTCTGATGTAACAGGAACTGATGTGCCATTTTTTTGAGCTTCTTTTTCTGCCAATAATTGTTTTCTTTTTCATCGGCAGCTTTCTTCTTCTCTTCAATAGCGGCTTTTCGCTCTGCAATTAATTTTTCTCTTGCCGCTTTCTTATCGCCTAATATTTTTTCTCTTTCAGCATTGGCTGGATTTTCATCTTCCATGTCTTCTTTTTGCCTCTCTTGCTTCCTCCTCTTTCAGTTGTTTTTTGCTCAACTGGTTTCTCTTAGTTGCTCTTGTAATTACTCTAACAACTTGATCACTTATATCGAAACGTTTAGCAGCAAACAACATGGTCAAATCTGAGGATTTATCAAAAATGAAATCATATTTTTTAGCTTCAGCAATATCTTGAGCAGCTGTAAAAACTTGGTCTTGTATTGGTTGAGCTAAAACTGCTTTTTGAATACTTAAATCTCCATTTGGACCAAATCTTTTTTGTTGATAATCTAATAATTCATTTTCTTGAAAAGTAATTTCTTCTTCTCTTTCTTCAATCAATTCTTTTGTTAATAAAACTTTCTCTGTTTTTAAAGACTCTTTTAGTTTTGAAATTTCATTTTTCTTAGCTTCAATTTCTTGTTTCCATTTTTGAGCTTTGGCTTCTAATTGACTTTTAGCTTCCATATAGTCAGGAACATTTTGTAAAATATATTCCATATCAATGTACCCAATTTTCACACCTCTAGATTGCGAATACATTGTGATTGAACACGCCAGTATTAAGAATAATGCTAAAATATGTTTTCTCATAACTAAAGTTTTATTAGAAAATATCATGCCAAATATAGTTAATTTTAGAATTGTTGTCCAATAATAAAATGAGTTTCCATTCCATGAGCTTTGGTTTCACCAGTTAGAGTGTCGAATCCGTATCCAAAATCGATTCCTAATAATCCGAATGCTGGCATGAAAATTCGTAATCCTGCGCCTGCTGATCTTTTCAATGAGAAAGGATTGTATTGTCTAAAAGTATCCCAAGACGATCCTGCTTCAAGAAAACTTAATACATAAATAGATGCCGCTGCTTTCAAAGTTATTGGGTATCTCATTTCTAACGAAAATTTGTTATAAATAGTACCTCCGTCACTAGAAGATAATGAATTATTTGGATATCCTCTCAATTGAATTACTTCACGACCGTCTTGGGCAAAGTTTGCCAATCCATCTCCACCAACATAAAATCTCTCAAAAGGGACAATACCTCTGTCTTTATTGTAGGAACCTAAATAACCGAATTCCCCAAGTGAACGTAGTACTAATTTACCATAGATTTTAGTAAACCAATCTGCTTTGAATTTAATTTTGTAGTATTCTAACCAATTAAATCTTTTTTGATCAATTTTTCCTTGGTCTGAGGATGCTTCAGTGTAATTTTTTCCACGCATACTTTTCCAGTAGAGTTTCTTTGATATAGTCTCCATCAGGAATTTGTCCTTCTGAATTGGCGATAATGTTTATATTAGAATTTGCCGTATATTTTATTTTGTAAGCCTCTTGATTTTTCAAATCAGCATAATCAATACCATTAACTAGTGAATATGGGAAGGTGAATTTTCCAATGATTCCAAATTCAGAACCATAGGTTGGGAATATAGGATTAACCCCTTTGTTGTTTCTTGATAATCCAATAGTATAGGATAAGTTTCTTGCAGAACCATCACTAAAGGTTCTGAATAATCCTGTATTGTAATTGTTTAAATCATAAAATTGAAATGCGATAGATTGTGACAACACGAAAAAGTCATCGGGTACAGTCAATCTTTTGGCAAGTCCAGCGGAAAGGGAAATGATATTAAAGCTTTTGCTTTTATCTACACCACCACCAAATTGGCTTCCTGCAAATTGCTTGCTGTATGCCAATGAAGTGCTAAATTGTACAGGCTTTTTTCCGCCAAACCAAGGTTCAGAAAACGATAAACTATAGGTTTGAAAGTAGGTACTACCTTGTAATCGAAGAGATACTTTTTGACCATCACCCATAGGTAAAGGTTTGTAGGCTTCTTTATTGAATAGATTGCCAACAGAAAAGTTATTAAACGATAGTCCCAAAGTTCCTATGAAACCTCCACCGCCATAACCTCCTTGTAGTTCGATTTGACTAGAGCCTTTTTCAACAAGATTGTATTCAATATCAACTGTTCCTGCTCCAGCGTCTACATTTTTAAATTTAGGGTCGATAGCTTCTGGATCAAAAAAGCCTAGTTGACCAATTTCTCTAATCGTTCTAACCAATTCTTCTTTGCTGTATTTTTGTCCTGGTTTAGTTCGGAGTTCACGATAAATAACTTTGTCATTAGTTTTGTCGTTACCAACAACAGTTATTTTGTTAAAATAGGCAAGCGGTCCTTCTACAATTCTAATTTCAAAATCTATGGTGTCATTAGCCGTTTTAACTTCTACAGCATTGATGTTAGAGAATAAATACCCGTTGTTTTGATACAAATTTGTTATATCATCTCCATCGGGTTTGGATTTGTCAGCGATTCTGTTCTCCAATAAAACACCATTGTATACATCTCCTTTTTTAATGCCTATCATTCTGTTTAGTCCTTGATCAGGATAGACAGTGTTTCCTAAAAATTTAATGTTTCCAAAGTAGTATTTGCGACCTTCTTCTAAATTAATTTTTACAGATAAATTATTTTCGTCTTTGTTGAATGTAACATTGTCAGAAACTATTCTAGCATCTCTGTAGCCGTTTTCTTTATACTTTTCAATAATTTTAACTAAGTCTTCTTGGTACTTAGCATCTATAAATTTTGAACCTTTTAAAATTCTGAAACGATTAATTTGTTTGGTATTTTTCATTGCGCCACGAAGCGCTGAATTAGAAAATTTTTCGTTCCCTGAGAATACAATTTCTTTTATTTTGATTTTATCACCCTTATCAATATTGAGAAGCATTTTTACGTTGTTGCCTCCAATTGTATCTGGAATGGTGTTTATGTTAACTTTTGCATTGTAAAAGCCATCTTTTTTGTATTTATTCTCAATATAATTTTTGGTGGTAGTGACTAAGTTTTCGTTGACTATTTTACCTTTGGTTAAACCATTATCTTTTATGAGCGGTTCGGTTTTATTCTTTTTTATCCCAACAAATTTTACTTCACTTAATTTCGGTAGTTCATTGATGTTTAATTCTAAAAAAATACTATCGCCCTCAATTTTATTGGTGTAAAAATCAATGTCACTAAAAAGACCTAATTTTCCAAGTTTCTTTATGGCATTGCTTATTTCCTCCCCTGGAACAGTAATATCTTGACCTTTTTGAAGCCCTGCAAATGTTACTATAGTTTGTTCGTTATAAGTTATTTTACCTAAAACTTTTACATCAGCTAGAATGTATGTTCTGCCTTGGTCAAAAGGTACTCTTTCTTGTGCTTTAAGATGAAAGAAATTTCCAAAAAATAATAGAAGTATGACTAGTTTTATGCTTTTATTTAACACTAAAAAATTATTTAATTTGTTCGCTTGTTTTTCCAAATCTTCGTTCTCTTTTCTGATAACTAATTATAGCTTCGTATAAATCATCTTCTTTAAAATCAGGCCACAAGACATCTGTGAAATATAATTCTGCATAGGCTATTTGCCATAACAAAAAATTACTAATTCGATGTTCTCCGCTGGTTCTAATTAATAAATCTACATCAGGTAAATTTTGCGTGTAAAGATGCTGATTTATAATTGATTCATCTATACTGTCTAATGAAATTATATTATTTTTAACTTTATCACTAATCTTTTTTATGGCACTTATAATTTCTTCTCTTGACCCATAACTCAAGGCTAATGTCAGAACCATTCAAGAATTATTTTCAGTTTTTTTTATAACATCCAGAAGCTCTTTTTGAGCTGACTTTGGTAACATTTCTAAATTACCAATGCTATTTAATCGAATGTTATTGTCTAGAAGGGTTTGAAGCTCATTTTTTAATGAACTAATCAATAATTTCATTAAAGTATCAACTTCTAGTTTAGGTCTGTTCCAATTTTCAGTAGAAAAAGCATATAATGTGAGGTTTTTAATACCCAGTTTAGCACAAGTTTCTACCGTTAGTCGAACAGATTTAGTGCCATTTTCATGTCCAAAAGCTCTCAACAACCCCTTTTGTTTAGCCCATCTTCCATTACCGTCCATAATGATGGCTAGGTGTTTGGGTAAATTATCCTTGTTTATTTTTTCTATTAAACTCATTTTAGTCTGCGCAATAACATGGTTTGTTGCCAAAAGTATAGGTTATTGTAAATCCAGTAAAAACATACCAGTCCTTACTATTTATGTTTCCAAACTTTAAGCTTTCTAACTTTTTGTTTGATGGATTACTTCCATCAAAATCATCTTTAAAACTGTACCTAGCACCTGCCTCAAAACCTAAAATAATGTGGTTTATGAATTTGGTTTTTATTCCAATGGTCATAGGAATAGCTAGGGTTCCATATTTGTCATCAATTTTAGGATAATCATTAATAAAATATAATCCTTCATAGCGAACGTAACTCAATCCAGAGTATACATAAGGAGTAAATTTGGTCTTTGAATCATGTAAATTGAAATCAAAAAAATCAAATTCAAGTCCAAGTGATACTTCTTTTATGCTGTTTTCAAAGTTGTAATTTCTTAGTTGTCTTGATGGAGCTGATGCATCTTTGTCGTTTCCAGTAATCTTAGACTGAGTATAGGAAATTCTCCATGAATGCCTTGGGCTCTTATTCCATCGGTACAAAATTCCGAAAGCACCTTCATTTGGCGCTATGTAGGTTGTTTTGCCTATGTCTCCAATATAGTTACTTCCGCCCAAAAACACCCCAATTTCATGAATTTGGGATTGTGCCACTAATCCTGAAATTAGAAAAATAAAAATAAAAAGTCTATTCATTATCTTGAAAATAGCGTGCAAATATAATAATTATGAATACGATATGGTTATCAAATGAGTAATTCTATTCAAATTATGTTAAATGAATTAGTAAATTGAAGTTTTCATAAAGTAATACTGATAGGAAACGACAAACAATAGGGTTGTAGTATGAGCAAGATAACAAAAAACGAATTAATTTCTCTTGTCTTCTCCCCAAAGCAATTTGTTACGAAGCGTTTTTAGAAAGGTTTCTTCAGGAATTTCTACCATATTAATTTTAAAAGTCGTTTTCTTGATAACTAATATCGACTCTTTTTGTATGGATGCTATTCTTGAGTCTAATGAAACCAAATAATTTTCTTCTCTTCCAGATACTTTGAGGCGAATTTCTGTCTCGTCTGGAATTACTAATGGTCTGGCGTTTAGATTATGAGGAGCTATAGGGGTTATAACCAAACTTTTTACGTTTGGAGTTAAAATAGGTCCGCCGCAGCTCATAGAATAACCCGTAGAGCCCGTAGGTGTCGAAATAATAAGACCGTCAGCCCAATATGAATTTAGATACTCGTCGTTCAGATAGGTTTCAATGGTAATCATAGAAGTAGTATCTTTTCTACTTACTGTAATTTCATTCATGGCAAAATTAATGTCTTGAATATCTGAATTTGATGGGTTACAGCTCAATGATAAAAGTGTTCTTGGAGAAATAGTATATTTTTTTTCTATTACCATTTTCAAGAAAGCATCAATATTTTCTTTTTGGATGGAGGCTAAAAAACCCAATCTACCAGCATTTATGCCAAGAATTGGGATATTTGATTTCCTAACAAATGTAGCAGCTCTCAATATTGTTCCGTCTCCCCCAATGCTAATAAACATATCGAAAGTAGCGTCTAACTCAGTGTGATTGCTAAAAGTAGCATAGTCTTTCTCGATTATTTTTTTTTTCTTGTAACAAGCTCAGAAAAGAAGCTTCAACAACCATAGCTACATTGTTTGTATTAAAAAAAACAAAAATGTCTCTAATTATTGGCTCTGTGCTGTTTTGATAATATTGTCCGTAGATGGCTACTTTCATAGAGTTGTCGATTAGAGGATTTTGTGGTGTTAGTAGAATTTAAATATTAAGGTACTTGTCTAAATAATCCGAACGCTCTTTCAAATTGTTGATATAAAGATCTTCATGATGTTCAGATAGGATTTCATAGTTGTATCTTCTGAAGGTTTGGATAATATCATTCATTGCTCCCAAACTAATTTTGATGGTAACTTGTACTTTTTCAACATCAGATTCAGAAATGAAAAGTCCAAGGAGTTTACCGTTGTTGCTTTCCACAATTTGGGCAATTTGACTCATAGAATAATCTAAAACGGGTTTTTCTACAACAATAATTCCGCCAGGTTCTTTCAGAAATGGGGTTTCATGGAAAAATTTAATGATATCTTCAAGCTCATAATAACCCAGATAATTATTGCTTTCATCTAAAACAGGAACAATATTGGTGTGATTTTTTGCAAAAACCTCTAAAACATCCAGCCAAATCATCGAATTTCTAGCAAAAAAGCCTTCTAGAGTATACTTATAATCACTAACTTTTTTATCCTTTTCAAAAGTTTCGATGTCATCTAAAGTAATACAACCTATGTACACATTTTCCTCTAAAACCGTATTTTTGTGCAAAAGGTTTTAAAATTTAGTATCAATGACAAAGTTAAGTGTAAACATTAATAAAATAGCAACTTTAAGAAACGCAAGAGGAGGAAATGTTCCCGATTTATTGCAAGTAGCAAAAAATATTCAGGAATATGGTGGACAAGGAATAACCATTCATCCTAGACCAGACGAACGCCACATTAGATATCAAGATGCTCGTGATTTAAAATCGATAGTGTATACAGAATACAATATAGAAGGAAATCCAGAAGGTAAGTTTATTGATTTGGTTTTAGAGATACAGCCTACGCAAGTTACATTGGTACCAGATGCTGTTGACGCTATTACTTCTAATGCAGGTTGGGATACTATCAAACATCACTCTTTTTAAAAGAAATTATTCAGGAATTTCAACGCAATAATATCAGGACATCCATTTTTGTTGATCCTGTTCTAGAGATGATTGAAGGAGCCAAAACTACCGGAACAGATAGAATAGAATTGTATACAGAGTCATTTGCTCATCAATACAGTTTAGGCAATAAAAAAGGGATTCAGCCCTATGTTGCCGCGGCTGTTTTGGCAAACGAATTGGAATTAGGTATTAATGCGGGACACGATTTGAGTTTAGAGAATATAGAGTATTTCCATCAAAACATCCCTAATCTTTTGGAAGTTTCCATAGGGCATGCTTTAATATCTGAAGCTCTTTATTTGGGATTGGATAATGTAATCAATATGTATTTGAATAAATTGAAATAATTTTATGCTTCACTCTAAAATAGAAGGACAAGGCAAGCCCCTTTTAATTCTTCATGGATTTTTAGGAATGTCCGATAACTGGAAAACGCTAGGAATGCAATACGCAAATCTAGGATTTCAAGTTCACATGCTCGATTTACGAAATCACGGAAGGAGTTTTCACTCAAACGAATTCAATTATCAGGTTATGACCAATGATGTTTTGGAGTATTGTGTTGAACATAATCTTGAAAACGTATATATTATAGGGCATTCCATGGGCGGAAAAGTTGCCATGCTATTTTCAACTACCTATCCTGAAAAAGTAGATAAATTAATAGTTGCTGATATTGGACCTAAATATTACAGTCCGCATCATCAGGATATTTTAGCGGGATTGAACGCAGTCGATTTTTCAAAAAAACCAGATAGAACTCAGGTTGATGCTATTTTAAAAACACATATTCCTGATTTTGGAACACGTCAGTTTTTGATGAAAAGTTTGTATTGGCAAGAACCGGGACAATTAGCATTTCGATTTAATCTTCCAGTATTCAATGCCCAAATAGAACAAATTGGTACAGAATTGCCTTCGAATGCGATTTTTGAAAAACCAACATTATTCATCAGAGGTGGCAATTCCAATTATATCAAAGATGAAGATTTTGAAACTATTGTAAGCCATTTTCCAAATGCAGTTTTCGAAACGATCCCAAATGTGGGTCATTGGCTTCATGCCGAGAATCCGACTTTGTTTTTTGAAAAAACAAGCGTTTTTTTAAAATAAAATTTGGTACATTTATTAAAATTAAAAATAAATAACATGAAATTACTTTTTCGAATTCTTATCACCTCAATTTTAGTTTTAGTTATTGCTCATTTTATGTCGGGTGTACATGTGGCAAATTTTGCAACAGCACTAATTGTTGCCGTTGTTTTAGGGTTGCTCAATATTTTTATCAAACCGATATTAGTTATATTAACATTGCCAGTAACGCTAATAACCTTGGGATTATTTCTGTTGGTTATCAATGCAATCATGATTCTTTTGTGCACCAAAATTGTCGGAGGATTTGAAGTTGATACTTTCTGGACAGCCTTACTTTTTAGTATTATTTTGTCTGTTTTGCAGTCAATTGTCTTGTCTATAACTGGTGGCGACAAATAATTAAACAGCAATAGCGTAAAAACTTGGTTGGGTTGTAAAAATAGTATAATTTTGCAACCCAATTTTATTATGTAAATTAAAGAAGGAATGGATATTAAAAGAGTAGCGATAGACGCAGTAAATGAAGTAATTGTAATGACGGTTTCTCCAATGGACTACAAGGGTCAAGTTCAAAAGAGAATTAACGAAAAGATGCCTTTAGCAACTGTTAAAGGATTTAGAAAAGGACAAGTGCCTAAAGATTTGGTTGCAAAACAATACGGAAAAGGAATAAAAATTGAAGAAGTAAATAAAGTAGTTGAGTTAGCATTAACACGATACATTCAATCAGAAAGATTAAATCTTTTAGGTACACCGCTTCCTAAAGTTAATGAAAATTTTTCATGGGATGCTGATGATTTGGTTTTTGAATACGAAATCGGTTTGGCTCCAGAGTTTGAATTGAATTTAGAAGCTGAAAATGATATCGTGAAATATGTAATTTCGGCTGATGATAAATTAATTGAAGATCAAGTAGTTCGTATTCAAAAACAATTTGGGAAACCAATTCCTCAAACTGTTGTTGAAGAAAACTACGATATTACAGGAACTTTTGTTAATGATGAAAACGGAATCAATACGAAGTCAACAATTTCATTGTCTATTTTTAATGATAAAAAAGTAGCTGATAAATTTATTGGCAAAAAAGTTGGAGATGTTGTTACCATCAACACAAAAGGGTTATTTGAAGATGACCATCAATTAATGGATTTATTAAAAGTGGGTCACGATGTAGTTCACGGGTTGGATATCGATGTTGATTTTACCATTGAATCTATTAACGGAACAGAATTGGCTGAGCTAAACCAAGAATTATTTGATAGACTTTTGGTGAAGGCAATGTAGCTTCTTTAGAAGAATTGAAAGCGAAGATTAAAGAAGATGCTGAAAGTCAATTTGCACAACAAGCCGATCAAAAATTAATGGCTGATGTTACTGATTTTTTAATAGAAAATACGAAGTTTGATTTACCAGCTGAATTCTTAATAAAATGGTTGCAAACCGTTGGCGAGAAAAAATTATCGCCTGCAGAAGCAGAAGTAGAATATGCACGTTCTGAAAAAGGATTACGTTTCCAACTTATTGAAGGGAAGGCATTGTCTCAAAATAATATCCAAATTACATTTGAGGATTTAAAAGCTTTTACAGCAAAAGCAATTAGAGCACAGATGGCTCAATTTGGACAAACGAATCCTTCAGATGAAGAGGTGGAAGGAATTGTGGCACGAGTTTTAGCAAATCAAGAAGAGGTAAAAAGGCTCTCAGACCAAGTAGTTGGTGAGAAAATGCTACAACTTTTTAAAGAAAAAGCAAACGCTAAAGTGAAAGAAGTTTCTTATCAAGAGTTTATTGCTGCGTCATACGGAGAATAAATTTAAAAAAAATGATTATATTTGAGCGTCAAAACTGTATTTTGGCGCTCAATTTGTATAATCGAAGCAATTAAAGAAAGAATAAAAACTATGAATTACGGTAAAGAATTTAAAAAATTTGCTACAAAACACCATGGTGTTAATAATTTGTATTACGATAAAATTGTAAACGCAATGACACCAACAGGGATGACTCCCTATATCATAGAAGAACGTCAGTTGAATATTTCTCAGTTGGATGTTTTTTCAAGATTAATGATGGATAGGATTATTTTTTTAGGAACAGGAATTGATGATCAAATAGCAAATATTGTTCAAGCACAATTATTGTTTTTAGAAAGTGCCGATGCATCAAAGGACATACAAATTTATTTAAATTCTCCAGGCGGAAGTGTTTATGCTGGATTAGGTATTTATGATACCATGCAATACATTAAGCCTGATGTAGCTACAATTTGTACAGGAATGGCTGCTTCTATGGGAGCTGTTCTTTTGTGTGCAGGTGCAGCAGGAAAACGTTCTGCATTACCTCATTCAAGAGTAATGATTCATCAGCCTTCGGGTGGGGCACAAGGTGTTGCTACCGATATGGAAATTAATCTTCGTGAAATGTTAAAGTTAAAAGATGAATTGTATCAAATAATATCTCAACATTCAGGGCAAACATTTGATAAAGTACATAAAGATAGTGAACGAGATTACTGGATGATTGCTGATGAAGCAAAAGAATACGGTATGATTGATGAAGTTTTAAGACGATAATTAAGCAGGAAGTTAGAAGCAGAGAGTTAGAAGTTTTTTACTTCGTCTTCCAGCTTCCAGCTTCCAGCTTCTAACAAAATATAATAATGGCAAAAGAAGTATTAGATTGTTCGTTTTGCGGTAGAAAAAAGCCAGAAACCAATCTTTTAATTGCAGGAATCAATGCACATATCTGTGATAAATGCATTGAGCAAGCACATGGAATTGTTTTGGAAGAATTAAAAACTCACGGAAAAACAAAGCTAGTTGCCGATTTAATTTTGAGAAAACCTAAAGAAATTAGAGCGTTTCTTGATGAATATGTCATTGGCCAAGATCAAACCAAAAAGGTAATGGCAGTAGCCGTTTACAATCATTACAAAAGGTTGATGCAACAACAATTAAATGACGATGTAGACATTGAAAAAAGCAACATCATCATGGTTGGACAAACAGGAACTGGAAAAACATTAGTCGCAAAAACTATTGCCAGAATGTTAGATGTCCCCCTAGCTATTGTTGACGCAACGGTTTTAACAGAAGCGGGTTACGTAGGAGAAGATGTTGAAAGTATATTGACTCGTTTACTTCAAGCAGCCGATTATGATGTTCACAAAGCAGAAAGAGGAATTGTTTTTATAGATGAAATAGATAAAATTGCACGAAAAAGCGATAATCCATCGATAACTCGCGATGTTTCTGGTGAGGGAGTTCAGCAAGCTTTATTGAAATTATTGGAAGGAACGGTTGTAAATGTACCGCCAAAAGGAGGAAGAAAGCATCCAGACCAGAAATTTGTAGAAGTCAACACCAAAGACATACTATTTATAGCAGGAGGAGCTTTTGACGGAATTGAACGAATTATTTCAAAACGCTTGAATCGACAAGCGGTAGGTTATAGTACTTCAAAAAATTCCGATACTATTGATAAAGACAATTTATTACAATACGTTATACCAAAAGACATTAAAGATTTTTGCTCGTGGTTTGCGTTCATTGTGCGAAGCAATACTAACAGATGCAATGTATGACTTGCCAAGTTCAGATGAAAAATCATTGCGAATAGATAAAAGTTACGCTGAAGATACTTTAACTAAAAATTTATTGAAGCGATTAGAAATTGCTTCTTAAAAGATTTTTTAAATACAATTTAACCTGTTCATTTTTTGAACAGGTTTTTTTACGGACATTTTTTGTGTGAATAGTTTCTAGACATCGAGAATAATTAAGTTTTACTACTCCATTTTCTCTTTTTTAAAAAACACTAGATATTCTTTTTTATAAGCAATAGATTGTCGATTTTTGCCCTACTAATTCAATGTAAATTAAAATGGTTGTAGAAGACAAAGAGATTATTTTATTAAAAGTTTCTGGACAGGATAAGCCAGGGGTAACAGCTGGTTTAACATCAATTTTAGCATCTTATGATGCCATCATTTTAGATATTGGTCAGGCTGATATTCATGATACATTATCCCTAGGTATTTTATTTGAAATAAAAACAGGCTCTAGCTCTGCTGCTGTTTTGAAAGATTTATTGTTCAAAGCGTATGAATTAGGAATTAAAGTCAATTTTATTCCTATCACCATACCTGATTATGAAATATGGGTAAAAGGACAAAGTAAACAACGTTACATTATCAATATTTTAGGAGAAACCCTAACGGCTGTTCAATTGGCAGCGGTGACTAAAATTATGTCCGATCAAAATTTGAATATTGATTCTATCATAAGGTTGACTGGAAGGGTTTCTGTGGTTGAAAAAGAAGAATATCCTCGTTCCTGTATTCAGCTATCTGTTACGGGTAACTTAATTGATAAAACATCGATAAATGCTAGTTTTATGCAAATTTCGGGCGAATTAGATGTTGATATTGCCTTCCAAGAGGATAATATGTATAGAAGAAATAGACGTTTGGTGTGTTTTGATATGGATTCTACCTTAATCCAAACGGAAGTAATTGATGAGTTGGCAGATTTAGCTGGCGTTGGAGAGCAGGTGAGAGCCATTACAGAATCGGCGATGAATGGCGAAATTGATTTTAATGAAAGCTTCAAGAAACGCATGGCTTTGTTAGAAGGATTGAGTGAAGATGTGCTTCAAAATGTTGCAAAAAATTTACCCATAACCAAAGGAGCGCATCGATTAATGAAAGCGTTGAAATATTATGGCTACAAAACAGCCATATTATCTGGTGGATTTACCTATTTTTGGTGAGTATTTGCAAAGGAATTAGGAATTGATTATGTTTATGCAAACCAATTAGAGATCAAAGACGGGAAACTGACTGGTAATTATTTAGGAGAAATCGTTGATGGCAAAAAGAAAGCAGAATATTTAAAGTCGATAGCTGAAAAAGAAGGAATACACATCAACCAAACTATTGCTGTTGGTGATGGAGCAAATGATTTACCAATGTTGAATTTGGCAGGTTTAGGAATTGCTTTTCATGCGAAACCAAAAGTAAAAGAAAACGCTTCAACTTCAATATCCAGTTTAGGACTTGATGGAATCTTGTATTTGTTGGGTTATCATGACAGACATATCGATATGATGCAGGAATAATGTGTCTTGTTTGAATATAAAAAAATCCCATTCTATAAAATGGGATTTTTTATTTGAAAGTATTTTGTCGGGATGACTGGATTCGAACCAGCGACCCCTAGCACCCCATGCTAGTACGCTACCTGGCTGCGCTACATCCCGAGAGGGCGCAAAATTACAAATACTAATACAACATCAAAATATATGAAGCATTTTTTTAAGCTAAAAAGTCTTGAATAAACAGATTCAAGACTTTTAAAACTAACAACTAATTCAAAACTTTATTTTAGCATTCCGCCACCACTTTTTACTTTTTCGGTATTAATATCAGTGCTTTCTTTTTCTAATTTTAGATTTCCAAAATTGTAAGTTAATGATATACGGAAGGTTCTGGTGTCAGGTTTTTGATAGAATCGAGTGTCTAAATTTTTACCAACAATTAGCGCATTCACCTCGTTTGCATTAAATACATCAAAACAGTGTAGGCCAATTTTTAGATTTTTATTCATAAAATCTTTATTGAAGGATATATCAAAATGTTGAATAGGTTTTTCTATTTGATAAATTTCCCAAGTACCTTTAGGTAATATAAAATAAGACATGGTATTTGTTATGTTCCAAGGTAGAATGATTTGAGATTGTAGATTATAATTAATGATGGCTTTGTTTTCAAATGGAAAAGGATAATCTTCAATTGTTGACTTTACATAGTTTACATTTAAAAAAATATAATTCATTTTATCAATTGTGTTCATTCTTTTCTGAAATTCTTCTTTTCCTTTGAAAAAATAATCCAACGGAATTGGAAAAGAAGCAAATACGCTGAAAGTATTTATTTTATTGAAAGATTGAAAGGATTGGTTGCTCACTAGTTCGCTTTCTTTAGCTTCAAAAACAAAACGATTGTCGTCCTTAGCAATTGTCAAGTTGGTTCCTAATTGTATAAACTGAAGTGCGCTAAATTTTAATTCATAATTATCATAGAATATTGGCTTTAGATTTAAATTGCCATTAGAAGTATTAAACTGATTTACAGCATTACTATTGTTAGGATCTATGGTATTATAGTTAGGTTGTGAAATTTTCTTGGAATAGGAAGCACTTACATTCATTTGGTCGTTTAGTTCGTACAAAGCACTAATATTCGGAAAAAATTAGAGTTTTTATATTGAACGCGTGTTTCATCTTCTCCAGTGGATTTTCCAATACGGTCTACATGATAATCTTCAAAACGCAGACCGGCAGTAAAGTTGAATTTTTTTACTTTTTTTCGCGCTTCTACATAAAAAGCCAAGTTGTTTTCAGTATAATCAAAATTAATAATACTAGAGTAAATATCTGAATTAAAAATAGCGTCACTTGCACTATTAATATTGTATTTCCCAAGATTATTCACTTTTAAGGTATTGTACTTTCCTCCAGTATTAATAGAAAATTGCTGTTTTTCAAATGGAAAAGCAAAATCATATTTTAGATAGTAATTTGTTAATCCAAATTCGACTTTGCTGTTGTTAAATGTATTGATTGAAGTTTTAGATTCATTCAATGGATTTCGGTCGAAAAAATTTGCAAAAGCCGTTATATCAAGCGTTTTTCCTAGCGTGTCCAGTTTGGTTTTGTATTGTAAACTCAATTCATTGTTGTTGTTTTTTATTTTGGTAATTCCGTTGTCTTTGTAATCAATTCCTTCTCCAAGAGTTTTTGAGTTGTAGACATCTCGGTCATTTCCTAAATTTAAATTGTAGTTGAATAATAGGTTTGATTTTTCATTTATTTTATAATTAGTTCCAGTTCTGAAATAAAAATTTCTGTTTGTTGTTACTCTAAAATTTTCTTGAAAGAGATTTTTTGAGGAGCAAAAGAGGTAAATGTCTGCTCGTTTTTTGTTAAATTCTCACCATCAATATAATTATAACCAATCATGGTTTGCCAACTTAAGTTTTTCTCTTTTCCGTTCAATAGAATTTGAGGACTTGGTTTTTGGTATTTATTAAAGTTATAATTGATATTAAAACTAGCGTTTATTCCTTTACGTCTTTTGCTATTTGTTATAATATTGATGATCGAACCGCTAGAATTCGCATCAAAAGAAGCGCCAGGATTGTATATTAGTTCCACTTTTTCAATTGCATTTGCAGGTAACGTCGATAAATAATTTTGCAAGTCGGTGCCACTGAGACTACTTGGTGCACCATCAATATAAATTGCGACATTTTTAGAATTCAAAGTAATACTGCCCGTAGGTGAAGTAATAACGCCGGGTAATTTTTTTACAGCTTCAAGACTACTTCCGCTATTGAGCATAGCGTTGTCTTTTACATTAACGGTTGTTTTGTCGGAATCGATTTTTACATATTGTTTTTTGTTGCCGTAAACCTGAACTTCTTTTAATGAGTTTTCTTTTGGTTTAACTGAATCGCGAACAATTTCAGGTTTGATGTTTTCTTGTGCAACTACAACATGGCACAATAGTAGCATTGCTGCAAAAAGTAATGATTTCATTGTTTGATTGATTTTGATTGATGATTACTCAATGAGACTACACCAATCAAAAAATGTTACAACTCGCTTTTATTTTTTTAGGAGATTTTATTAGGTTGGGTGTAAATGGAATTTTCTACACAACGTTTTCCGCTGCTTCCGCCACACACTTTACTGGCACATGAAGTTGTTAAAATAAACACTATTGCTAAACCAATTAATTTCATATCAGCTATTTACACGAACTTGTAACGATAGTAATTGTTCTAAATAATCCCTTTGATTTGAAAGCCTTGGAATTTTGTTTTGACCACCTAATTTGTTTTGTTGTTTTAGCCAATCATAAAATAAGTTAGGTCTGGCAACATTAAGAACAAGCGGGTTTAAGGTCATATTATTATAGCGTTTAGCTTCATAATCTGAGTTTAAAGCTTGTAGATTTTCGTCGAGGATTTTCTGAAATTCGATAGGGTTTTTTGGTGCTCTCTTAAATTCAATCATCCATTCGTGTGCTCCTTTTTCTTTGTCCTTCATAAAAACAGGAGCAACGGTGTAGTCTACAATTTCAGATTGAGTCATTTGACAGGCTTTAGCGATAGCTCTGTCGGTATTTTCAACCATCAATTCTTCACCAAAAACATTAATGTAGTGTTTGGTTCTTCCCGTAACACGAATTCTGTAGGGATTTAAAGAGATAAAGCGGATGGTATCGCCCACAAGGTACCTCCACAAACCTCCGTTGGTAGTTATAACGACAGCATAATTTTTATCTAAACTAACGTCGGCAAGTCGAATGGCTGTTTGGTTTTCAGTTCCAAATACATCCATGGGGATAAATTCGTAAAAAATCCCGTAATCCAACATTAATAACAAATCATTGGAATCATTCAAATCCTGAATTGCAAAAAATCCTTCAGAAGCGTTGTATATTTCATAATATTTGAAATTATTTCTAGGAAGAATTTTTTTGTATTGCTCACGATATGGATCAAAACTAACGCCGCCGTGAAAATACACTTCGAGATTAGGCCAAATATCAAATAGATTTTCTTCGCCCGTTTCTTCTAAAATTTTGTTTAGTAATACCAGCATCCAGGATGGAACTCCAGCAAAACTAGTTACATTTTCATCTCTTGTTTCATTAATTATGGCGGTGATTTTGCTTTCCCATTCGCTCATCAAAGAGGTTTTGTTACTTGGCGTACTGCTAAACTCTGCCCAAACTGGCATGTTTTCAATTAATATTGCGGATAAATCTCCAAAAAAGGTATTGTTGTTCTCATAAATTTGAGAACTACCTCCAAGGCGTAAACTTTTACCAAGAAATAACTCCGAATTTTCATTATTGTTCAAATACAAACACAATAAATCCTTACTTCCTTTGTAATGACAATCCTCAAGAGCTTCAGTACTTACGGGAATAAATTTGCTTTTAGCATTTGTGGTTCCGCTTGATTTTGCAAACCATTTTATGGGCGTATTCCAAAGAATATTTTGTTCTCCTTTTCGAGTTTGCTCAATCAAAGGTTCCAAATTTTCATAGGTAGAAATCGGTACTCGTTCCGTAAAAGTTTGATAGGATTTAATCGACGAATATTCATAAACTTTTCCAATAGCCGTATTTTCTGAAGAACGAATCAAGTTCATCAAAAGCTCTTCTTGAACTTCATTTGGATATTTTAAAAACAGCTCAATCTGATGAATTCGCTGTTTCAATACCCATGAGGCAATGGAGTTGATTATTGGTAAAGGCATTTAGTGTTTTAGATTTAGCATTTTAATTTAGGATTTGAATATTAGATAACTAATCCTAACTTTACAACTTTACCAAAAATAGTAAAAATTTATAGAAATCCTAGAATCGCAAAATGAATTACGAAGGTGTACTCACAAAAATGCAGACCGAATTTGGAAATCCAATTCAATATTATTTGGTTTTTGAAAATAGTTTCTTGAATTTGAATCAGATATTGAACAAGGAGATTACCATTAATTTTGAAGGGTATCAGTGTTTGAATTGTGGTAAAAAGAAAAAGATTTTTCGACAAGGATTTTGTTACGATTGTTTCTATTCGAGTCCAGCCGTTGGCGATTGGATTATGAAGCCCGAATTGAGTACAGCACATTTGGGAATTGCCGATAGAGATTTGGAGTATGAATCAAAAGTACAATTGCAACCTCATATTGTGTATTTGGCTTTGTCAAGCGAAGTAAAAGTTGGTGTTACCCGGAAGACACAAGTGCCTACGCGTTGGATTGACCAAGGAGCAGAAAAAGCACTATCGATTGTTGAGGTTCCCAACCGATATTTAGCAGGAATTACCGAAGTGGCGCTAAAAAATCATTTTTCGGATAAAACCAATTGGAGAAAAATGCTGACCAATGATATTGTCACTACCGATTTGATTCAAGAGCGATTAAAATTGCAACAGCTATTACCTACAGAAGTACAAGAGTTTTTTTACTTGGATAAAAATGATGTTTATGAAATGAGCTATCCCGTTTTGAAATATCCAACCAAAATCAATAGTTTGAGTTTAGATAAAACTCCGAATTTCAAAGGAGTTTTGATGGGTATTAAAGGACAATATCTCATTTTTGAAGATGGAACAGTTTTTAATATTCGTAGTTTTGAGGGATATGTAGTGAGTTTAGATGTATAAAACAAAACCCTTCCAGAGTTTCAAACTCTGGAAGGGTTGAATAGAAGATAAAATTTTCTTACTCTTTTTTCTTTTTACCAAAAAAACCGTTCAATAATTCTCCAGCTTTTGCCTTTACATCTTCTTTTACATTTGTTTTTGTAGAATCACTTTTTGGTTTGGTAGCATTGGTAATGATGCTGTTAAGCGTTTCTTTTCCTTTGGTTACAGCCTTTTCTTTTTGTTGTTTCACCAATTGATTGGTTAAATTAGTCACCGCACTTTTAGTATCGGTAGTTACTTTTGGATTTTTAAATTTCCGCTAAGCAATGCATTTATAGGAATGTTTTCTAGTTTTTTGCATCTGCAGGAGTTAATTTTGCAATGAGCGAATTGACCTCAGACCCTAAATACTTAGCAGGGACATCAAATTTAAGGTTGTAATTCATGTTTTGGTCAAAACCGTGCTGACCGCCAACATTCACTTTAATATCCTGATATTTAATATCAAAAGGTTTTACATTTACTTTTCCGTCTTTGAAGGTTAAGGCAGCTTTAACATCATTTAGATTTAGTTTTTTCAAATCAATAAACTTAACGTTCTCGCTCAGTTTGGTCAACAACTCAGAATTGCTAGAATTAACGGTTGTTGATAAAAGTTGCCCCAATAAATCTCCAGAAATGGAGCTGATATTTGGGGTCATTGCAGCAGCATCTAGATTTCCTGATAATTTGATAGTGGTATTCAATTTTCCGTTGATTACCCCAGCGATAGGAGCAATTTTTTCATCATATCCAGTTGGGTAAATGTTTGTTGAATATCAACAGCATTCATTCCTAAATTCATGTTGAAAACAGGAACTTTCTCTTTAGTAGAAACAGCACCATTTGCAGAGATTTGCCCACCAAAAACAGAAGATTTTACATTTTCTAAAGTTACTTTTTGGTCTTTAATTATGATTTTCCCTGAAACATCTTTCAAAGTTAGATTGTCATACAAAACAGTGTTGGCTTTTGCAGTTAAAGAGCAGTCTAGATACGAAGGAATTTTGACGGCTTCTTTCGGTTTTTCGTTTCCTTTTGGAGTTTCGGGCGACATAAAATCAGCTACAGCAAACTGGTTCGATTGCATGTTGAAATTGCCTTTCAACTCTTGTTTTTTTAGCATGAATCCATAAAAATTTTCAAGAATACCATTCACTTTCATGTCTGTTTTCCCTGTGGTCAAATCCAATTCTTGAAGATTAATTCTTGTATTGGTAAACTGAACAACTGCTTTTTTGATGTTCATTGCTTTATTGGTTTCGTCTACATATTTAAATCCAGTTAATGTCATATTTCCTGAATTTTGCATGTTTTCATATTGACTTGTCTCTACAGATTTCATATCAAATTTTGTCACCACATCTGCATTTAATATTCCTGAAAGAGGCACACTTAATTTTATCGGATAAGCTTTAGAAACATTCGATAAATTTACAGTTCCTTTTAATTCAGCATTCACCAAAGGATTTTCAGAAATGTTTCTGATGGTTCGCTTTAGCATTAAAAACATCTTGGTCTATTTTGAAAGATAATTTATCTAAATTGACATACGTATCGTTTAGCAAACCAGTTTCGTTGATGATTTTAGTATCAATAACAATATTTTGAACCGATTTCGGTAAGTTTGGATATTGAAAAGAAGCATTGTTGGAAGCGATAGCAAGATTGAATTTTGGAACTGTTTTATCTGAATATATTCCTTTTGCAAAGCCTGCAACAGTAAAATCGCCCGTGGTTTTTACATCTTTTAAATTTCCAGCATAGGCTGATGGAATTAAGCCCAAAAAGTTCTGAAAACTTGAAGTTGGAGTTTTAAATTTCAAATCATATTCTTGACCGTTTTCCACTAATTGAATAAAGCCGTCAAATTCTAAAGGCAGTTGATTGATAAGCGCTTTGTTTTCTTTGAAGGTGTATTTGCTCTTGTCTAAATCAATTCCAAGAACGGCATCTAAAGTTATAGGAACCTGATTCATGTAGTTGATTTTATCCATGAATAAAGAAACTTTCGCTGTGGATTTTGTAACCAAATCGAGTTTTGAAGCTGCAAAATCTCCAGTTCCAGAATGATTTAAGCTATCAAGTATCATTTTGATTTTTGAACCTTCATCGAAGTACTTAAATCTCAAA
Organism: Flavobacterium sp.; assembly: GCA_016718345.1. Lineage (GTDB taxonomy): Bacteria > Bacteroidota > Bacteroidia > Flavobacteriales > Flavobacteriaceae > Flavobacterium. The sequence goes on from JADKDN010000001.1 coordinate 124,043, forward strand.
TTTTCAATTTCGTATTCTTTGATTTTTAATGAAAGGGGTTTGCTTTTTTCTTCTGTTTTTTCTTCATTTTTTAAAGCAATGTCAAAATTTCCGACTCCGTCTTTATTGAAAAGAATATTGATAACAGCATTTTCAGTTGAAATCTCCTCTATGTTCATAGATTCATCTTTGCCTTTCAACAATTCTTTAATAGACATTTTCAAATTCAATTCGCCCATCGAAACCAGAGTGTCTCCTTCAAAAGGCGCTTTGTTGATAATAAGTAGTTTATCTACCGAAACATTTGCTAAGGGAAAGCTTTTAAAGAAACTCAAATCGGCATCATCAAAAGATACTTTAGCGTCAACTTTTTCATTGATGGCTTCTGTAATTTTGGCTTTGATTTGGTCTTTAAAAAAATAGGGGATTGCAAATAATGAAATGGCAAGTAAAAGGATAATAATTCCAGTAATTTTCAATATTTTTTTAATCATGACAAATTTGATTTAGTTCAGAGTATGTAATGCAAAAACGATGCCTTATTATTCTACAAAAATAGTATTTATCGGTGTTTTGATATCTAATGTTATCTTAAAAAACAAATCCGTTTGAGAAATTTCTTAAACGGATTGGGTATATTTTAGCTATTAATTTTTTATTGAATTGTTATTTCAAAAGGCATGGCAGCCTGAATGCCTTTTTTGGCTTGAACTTTTCGTATTTGCTCAATAACTTTGTAGTTCTCTTCGCCAACTTCTGCTTTTATAAAATTTTCTTTGGATTGCATAAAGGGTAGTTTTCCTAATAAATCATGGAAGTTTTTATTGTATTCAGGGAAGTTTTGAGTTTTGTAGTCTTTAATTTTTGCCAAACTGGCGGCATATTTTAGGGCATCATCTAGTCCACCTATTTTATCAACTAATCCAATTTTTACTGCATCTGAACCAGACCATACTCGACCTTGACCAATGGCATCAACTTGGGCATAAGTCATTTTTCTGCCACTAGCTACGTGATTGACAAAGGTATTGTATATTTTCTCCACACCTTCAAGAGTAAAAGCTCTGAAATTTTCATCTAATGGTCTGAAAACACTATAATCGGCTGCATTTTTATTGGTGTTTACTTGCTCTACATTGATACCCATTTTAGTGGTTAGCTGAGTGAAATTAGGTAGAATACCAAAAACACCTATTGAGCCTGTTATGGTATTTTCCTCTGCAAAAATTTTATTGGCGTTGCATGCAATATAATAACCTCCTGAAGCAGCATAATTTCCCATAGAAACCACTATTGGCTTTACTTTTTTGGTTAATTCAATTTCTCTCCAAATTAACTCTGAGGTTAAGGCATTACCTCCGGGAGAATCAATTCGTAAAACGATTGCTTTAATATTTTCATCAGTTCTGGCTTCTTTTAAAGCTCTTCGCATCGAGCCTTCGCCGATTTCGTTTACATCTCCTTCACCATTTTTTATTTCGCCTTGAGCATAAATAATTGCAATCTTATCTTTATCGGAGTAATCCTTGGTTGTTGTTGCGTTATTTTCGGCATAATCCAGAATAGAAATGGTATTGTAGTCCTCATCGGCATCAACTTTTAAAATTTTACGGATGTCGTTATGATACACATCCTCATAAGCTATTTTGTCTACTAATTTATTGGCTTTCGCCATTTCTGGGGTTCGAGCCAGAAGCCCATCAGCAATTTGATTTAATTGTGTCGTAGGAATACCTCTACTTTTTGAGATGTCAGCTAAAATTGAATTCCAAACAGAATACAGCAAGGTTGAAATTTGTTCCCTATTAGCATCACTCATTTTGTTTTCAAGAAAGGGTTCGACGGCACTTTTGTATTTTCCATGGCGAATGACTTCCATTTTAATGCCGTATTTTTCTTGAAAATCTTTGAAAAACATAATTTCAGAAGATAGTCCCTTGAAATCCATTTCTCCAATTGGATTCAGGTAAATCGTATTGGCTACAGAATTCAAGTAATATTCTTTTTGACTATATGCATTAGCATAGGCCATGACAAATTTCCCTGATTTTTTAAAATCTTCTAGTGCTTTACGTAGGGCTTTAATTTGAGCTAATCCAAGGGAGGATTCATTGTTTAGAATGGATATCCCTTTAATTTTATCGTCTGTTTTAGCGGCATTGATTGCTTTAATTACATCCGATAATCCATCGTGTTTTGTTTCGTAATAATCAAACTCTTCAAAATTGAATTTTCCTGCATAATCCGTTTGAACATTTGATAAATCAAGTTCTATAACAGAATTTTTTTCTACAGTTTTTGTTTCAGTCTCCCCCAAAAATGGCTGCTAAAAATAACATTCCAAAAATAAAATCATGAAAAAAGACAAATAACCCGACTATTGTTGCTAACACATTTCCTAAAAAATCTCATAGTATTATTTTTTCTTAATAAGTTTCAAAAAGTTTCGTATTGTTATAAATAGAGATGTAAATAAATTTATTAACACTCCGTGCAAATATACTTTATTCTAAAATTCTTTTAGTTAATTTGTGTTTAATATGGATATTCAAAATCAAGTTGTTTTAGCGATAGGAAGTAATCAGGGAAATCGTTTAGAGGTCATACAATCTGCTATTGAATGTATTCATAATGAAGTAGGTACGATAGTTAAAGTGTCTAGACTTTATGAAACACCAGCTTGGGGATTTGAAAGTGAACCTTTTTATAATTGCGCATTAGTAATGCATTCGCCTCTGTCTGCTGACGTAATTTTAGATAAAGTTTTGAGTTTAGAAAAGAAACTAGGCAGGGTTCGCTCGGAAAGCGAAGGGTACCAATCTAGAATTATCGATATTGATGTTATTGCCTTCAATGAGGATATAATTGCAACCGAAAATCTTAAGATTCCTCATCCTTTAATGCAGGAGCGGATGTTTGTTTTACTTCCTATGCGTGATTTAAACTTGGACTGGAGGCATCCAATCTTACAAAAATATTTACCTGAGCTATTAAAAGCTTCGGAAGATAAAAGTAATTGTAAGGTGATTCAAAATTTAGAATTCCCATTACAAAAAATTCCTCTGGAGAGATTCAATTATATTGCTATTGAGGGCAATATTGGCGCAGGAAAAACGACGTTGGTCAATAAAATTGCTGAAGATTTTAATGCGAAAACGGTATTAGAACGTTTTGCAGACAACCCATTTTTGCCTAAATTTTATGAAGATCAAAGCCGATATGCTTTTTCTTTAGAAATGTCTTTTTTAGCGGATCGATTTCAGCAAATTTCAGATGATTTGGCTCAATTTGATTTGTTTAAAGATTTTATTGTAGCGGATTATCATATTTTTAAGTCTCTAATTTTTGCAAAAGTTACTCTTTCTGATGATGAGTATCGTTTGTATAGAAAGCTTTTCGAAATTATTTACAAAGAAATGCCAAAGCCTGATTTGTACATCTACTTGTATCAAAACACGGATCGATTATTAGAAAACATCAAACAAAGAGGTAGGAGTTATGAACAGGAGATACCGGCAGATTATTTAGAAAAAATTAATAGAGGATATTTGGATTATATCAAATCCCAAAATGATTTGAACATTTTAATTATAGATGTCTCGGATAGAGATTTTGTTAAAAATCAGGAGGACTATGCATTTATATTGGAAGAAATAAGAAAAAAGGTAAATTAAACGTTATCTCAACAGCGAGAAGTGGCCTTTCTTTTCAGGAATTGAATCATCTATTTTTGAAACAAACCAGTAGTCAGTGGCTGGTAATGCCCTGCCATTATAATTCCCATTCCATCCTTGATTTCTTCTGGATAGATATGCAACACGTTTCCCATACCTGTCGAAAATTTCAATAATAGCATTTGGAAAATTTTCCATACCTGCTACTTTCCACATATCATTTTCACCATCATTATTGGGAGTAAAAAATTTAGGATATGTGATTATCACAAACGATTTTGAATCTTTACCACAATTGTTTTTATCTTTTACAAATGCTTTGTAAATCCCACCTTTTTCGAGTCTAAAGGTGTTTGAATTCTGATAATTTATACCGTCAATTGAATACTCAAAATCTCCAGTTGTGGCTGTGAGAATTGTTATGTCTGACTCACTAACAAGAATTTCTCGAATCGTTGGTTTAGGAGTTTGTACAATATTAATTTTTTTTGTTATTGAGCAATTTTCAGGAGCTGGAGATGTAACAATGACGGAGTAATTTGTTGGCTCATTTACACGAATTGTTTGTGTTGTTTCCCCAGTTGACCAAAGGTATTCCATGTTTGAAATTCCAGCGTTTAAAGTAACAGTTCTTCCTTCACAAATTGATAGCTCCTCATCAGAAACACTAGGTAATTCATAAACGGTTACTGTTATTGGAATTCTATTTTTATTGCTACAGCCACTATCTACTGCTTCAGCATAATAAGTGCTGTTTTTGGAGACATCTGGAATTACAATGCTGTTGCCACTAGCTAAGATGCTATTGCTGGTTGGGCTAGTGTACCAGTTTACATTTCCTGAACTAGTAATTGCTTCAAGTGATATGGTTTTACCTGCGCAAATAGTTATAGGATTATTTGTAGAAATTATGGTAGGTATTGGAATTACTTTTATTTCTATTGCTTTTCTAGTTTGACATCCATAATCATAATAAAATGTTGTATTTTGTGTTAGAACTGGTGTTGTAAATGTATTACCCGTGAATAGGGCATCTGTTGAAGTAAGGTCTGAATACCAGTTCAAAGATCCATCAGGAAACTGTGCGTTGATAGTCCATGTACTGCCTTCACAGATTTGAATGTCTGTGTTAAGTTGTGGTTCTGAAAGAATAGTAATTGTTGTACTACTTGAAATTTCGAGAACGGGATCGTTTGGCATGCCACCGTATTCTACAATATATCCTTTTGGTTGATAGGTTCCACTATTTTCTCCAGTATTGCCTAAATCATTCCAAGAACCTAAAATTCCAACTCCAGGTGCTGTTATGTGAGCATAATCTTCGATTCCTTGAGAATTATTTGGCTCTAAGTTATTCCAAAAAGCAAAGCTTGGAGTACTGCCAAATTCAGCTCCATTCCAAAAAATTGTACCCTTTTCAGGACCAGTTACCCATTTCCAAACGCCTTCTTGTTCTTCATCTGCGCCACCAATCCAACCAGTTCCAGACGCTTGTTCTCCAACTAAAAGTGCTTCGTCTAATGCAGTAATAGTAGCTAGATACCCTTGTAGTCCATAATAGGTGCTGTTTGCGGCTGCAATTTTAGCGTCAGACCAAGAAATACCAAGGTTAGAAACAAATTGATAATAATGCCCATTAGATGGAAGAAAATTAGCTTGCCCCACACTTATTGAAAATTCTCTCGTTCCCGATGGTGTGGCTGAGAAATTTGTATACTCAACGTCTTCGATGGCTGCAACGAAATCAACATAACTGACAGGCAATCCTGAGAGGCTGTATAGCTTTAGTTTTCCTGTTGTTATATCCCAGCTTGAAGTTACAGTTGGGTGCAATCCTGTTAAAGTTAATTGGTCTTGCCCATTTTTGTATCCTTAGGAAATTTGGATATAGACTGCTTCGGTACTTGTATCATCAGGATCGGTTATAGTGATGTCTGTTACAATTTTTTGATAGGTTTGTTTGCAATATATTTGATTTCCTGTTGCTTTGATTATTGGAGCAATATTTGCAAGTATAGGTTTGGGTTTTTTGTAGGTAGGCGGAAAGTTAATTTTAGAATAACCTAAGGATGACATAAAAACGAATATGCTTAAAATAATTTTAGAATAGTTGTAATCTCTCATGCTTTAGTTATTTATTGAATTTACTTTTGTTGGATTGTTTTTTGGAATAAGTCCCAAATTACAATTCCTGCACTTACAGAAATGTTCAAAGAATGTTTCGAACCTAATTGAGGGATTTCAATACAACTGTCACAAATTTCTATTGCTTTTTGCGAAACACCATAAACCTCGTTGCCGAAAATTAGAGCGTATTTTTTAACTGGATTTATGACAAATTCGTTAAGAAGGATAGCATTTTCAACCTGTTCTACTGCAAGTACTGTTATGTTGTCATTTTTTAGTTTTTTAATGACATCCACTATATCAGCCTGATATTCCCATGTTACAGTCTCAGTTGCACCTAGTGCTGTTTTGTGAATCTCTTTATTGGGAGGAGTTGCTGTAATGCCACACAAAACTATTTTTTCAATTAAAAAGGCATCAGCAGTTCTAAATACAGAACCAATATTGTTTAAACTTCTGATATCGTCCAATACAATAATTAGTTTGGTTTTATCAGCTGTTTTAAAGTCTTCAATTGATTTTCTATTTAATTCATTGTTTTCAAGCTTTCGCATGGTACTATTAATCAGGTATAAAAAAGGCTTCCTGATTTAGGAAGCCCTTTCAAATATTGTAAAAAATAATTAACTTTTTGTAGTTGGAGTTGATGGTGTTTCATCTGGCAATACAGTTCCTTTTATAGTAAGAGTTTTTGTAGCCTGACCTTCAGCGTTTGAAGTTACAGTAACAGTCTTGGTAAAAGGACCAACTCTATCTGTAGCATATTTTACGCCAATTTTTCCTTTAGCACCAGGTGCAATGGGCTCTTTTGGCGTTGTTGGAACAGTACATCCACAAGATCCTTGAGTGTTAGTGATAATTAGTGGTTTAGTACCATTGTTAGTGAAAACAAATTCACGATTACCATCAGCATTGTGAGGAATTGTTCCGTAGTCGATAACTTCACTTTCGAATAACATTCCTGCTCCATCAATTTTTTGACCGATTGACTTTGAAGGGGCAGCCTTAGCATCAACAGTTGTATTTTTTTTGATTGTTTTTGCTTTTTTTGCACTCTGAGCATTAGAATTTGCAACGCCTAAAACAACTAACGTTGCCAACAAAAATATTTTTTTCATCTGTTTTTAGATTAAATTATAATGACAAATCTATATAAAAAAAATTAATCACAATTATAAATTTTTCTTAAAAGATATTTTTTTTATTGTGAAGGATTTATTCTCTTTTAAATATTTAAATTCGCTGATGCATTTTTCTAAAATTTAAAATAGAACATTTTGGCAACAAAAGAAAAGGAAATCAAGGAAACACCATTAATGAAACAATACAATGAGATCAAAAGGAAGTATCCTGACGCTTGTTTATTGTTTAGAGTGGGTGACTTTTATGAAACTTTTGGTGAAGATGCCATTAGAGCTTCAAAAATTTTAGGAATTGTGCTGACAAAACGCGGTGCTGGCTCTGAAACAGAAACTGCACTCGCAGGATTTCCGCATCATTCTTTGAATACTTATTTGCCAAAATTAGTTAAATCTGGGCTTCGTGTGGCTATTTGCGACCAATTGGAAGATCCAAAAATGACTAAGACCATTGTGAAACGTGGAGTTACAGAGCTTGTTACTCCTGGAGTATCAATGAATGATGAGGTTTTGCAGTCCAAATCGAATAATTTTCTAGCTTCTATATATTTTGGAAAAAAGACCATTGGGATTTCTTTTTTGGATGTGTCTACTGGAGAATTTCTCACGGCTCAAGGTAATGATGAATATATTGATAAACTTTTACAAAATTTCAATCCAAGTGAAGTTTTAATTGCCAAGCAAAATAAAGTTGAATTCAAAGAAATTTTTGGAGAAGATTTTCACAATTTTTATCTCGAAGATTGGGTGTATAAAGAGGATTATGCCTTAGAAACTTTAATGGGGCATTTTCAAACTAATTCTTTAAAAGGATTTGGGGTTGAGGAGTTAACAGAAGGCATCATCGCATCGGGCGCTATTTTGTATTATTTATCAGAAACACAACATAATAAGCGACAACATATCACTTCAATTCAACGAATTGCTGAAGATGCTTATGTTTGGATGGATCGATTTACAATTCGGAATCTGGAATTGTATCACAGTTACAATCCAAATGCGGTTACACTTTTGGATGTGATTGACAGAACACTATCGCCAATGGGGTCAAGATTGTTGAAACGTTGGTTGGCTTTGCCCTTAAAAGATATAAATAAAATAAGGAATAGGCATGAGGTAGTTTCCTACTTGAAAGAAAATCAAGATATTCTGAAAAGTATTCAACACCAAATTAAGCAGATTTCGGATTTAGAACGATTAATCTCCAAAATCGCTACTGGGAAAGTATCACCACGAGAAGTGGTTTATTTGAAAGAATCGTTAGATGCGATAATTCCAATAAAAAATATTGCCTTACAAAGTAATCAAGAGGCCGTGAAAATTATTGGAGACAGTTTACATAGTTGTGATTTACTTAGAGAAAAAATTAAAAACACTTTAAATCAAGAAGCTCCAGTCGCAATTGCCAAAGGGAATGTTATAGCCAAAGGAGTTCACAGTGAATTAGACGATTTAAGGGCTATATCTACTTCAGGTAAAGAATATTTGGAAGGAATTGAAATTCGAGAGTCGCAGAGAACAGGAATTTCTTCTCTGAAAATCTCATTTAATAATGTATTTGGATATTACATAGAAGTTAGAAATACGCATAAGGATAAAGTTCCTTCGGAATGGATTAGGAAACAGACGTTAGTTAATGCCGAACGGTATATTACAGAGGAACTCAAGGAATATGAAACTAAAATACTCGGTGCTGAAGAAAAAATTCAACAAATAGAGAATCAACTTTTTGAGCAATTGGTCCATTGGATAGCCACATACATAAAACCAGTACAATTGAATGCCAATTTAATTGCTCAGTTAGATTGTTTAACATCATTTGCTCAGTTAGCAATTGAGAATAAATACGTTTGTCCAGAGCTAGATGATTCTTTTGAATTGGACATAAAAAATGGACGCCATCCTGTTATTGAAAAACAATTACCAGTTGGAACACCATATATAACAAACGATGTTTTCCTTGATAGAGAAACACAGCAATTAATAATGATAACGGGTCCAAATATGTCTGGAAAATCAGCGATATTAAGACAAACGGCATTAATAGTTCTTCTGGCTCAAATGGGAAGTTTTGTTCCAGCGGACAGTTTGAGATTGGGAATTATAGATAAAATTTTTACTCGAGTAGGTGCAAGTGATAACATCTCAATGGGGGAATCTACTTTTATGGTAGAAATGAATGAAACAGCTTCTATTTTGAATAATATTTCTGATAGAAGTTTAGTCTTGTTAGACGAAATTGGCAGAGGAACAAGTACTTATGACGGAATTTCTATTGCTTGGGCTATTGCCGAATATTTACATGAACATCCTTCCAAGCCTAAAACATTGTTTGCAACACACTATCATGAGTTGAATGAGATGAGTGAGGTACTACAGCGCATTCAAAATTATAATGTCTCGGTTAAAGAATTGAAGGATACGGTACTTTTTATCCGAAAATTAGTAAAAGGAGGAAGTGCTCATAGCTTTGGAATTCATGTGGCTAAAATGGCAGGAATGCCTCAAACAGTTATTTTGAAAGCTCAGAAATTGTTAAAAAAATTGGAAAAAGACCACTCTAGTGAGGCTTTAAACGGAATCAAGTCAACCAAGGATGAGATGCAAATGAGTTTTTTTAATTTAGACGACCCTTTGTTAGAGGAAATTAAAGATGAGATTTTGAGTTTAGATATCAATACATTAACTCCTATCGAAGCTATGATGAAGCTTAATGAAATCAAAAGAATGTTAACAAAAAAGTAGGTCTTTTTGAAGTAAAGAATAGGCTCTCAATAGATTAGGGTATTAGCGTGTTTTTTTTATAAAAAACACTTGTAGAATTGAATTAAAGTATTAAATTTGCCCTCGCTATCCAAAACGGATACAGTGTTCTTAAAAGAATGATTTGCGAAAATAGCTCAGTTGGTAGAGCGCGACCTTGCCAAGGTCGAGGTCGCGGGTTCGAGCCCCGTTTTTCGCTCTAAACCATACTACTTTAATAGTGTCGTATTTAATTAATTTTTCTAAAAATTAAAATATACCACTAAAAAGTAAATGCTCGGATGGTGAAATTGGTAGACACGCTGGACTTAAAATCCAGTGAACAGCAATGTTCGTGCGGGTTCAAGTCCCGCTCTGAGTACAAAAGCCTTAAACTTAGTTTAAGGCTTTTTCATTGAATTATATTTCATTTTTCAAATTAGATAAACAAAAAAAACCTCGCAATGCGAGGTTTTAAAATTTTTAGAAAAGTTTCTAATTATTTTTTTTCTTCAGCAGCAGGTGCAGCAGGTGCAGCAGCAGAATCAACAACAGCAGCAGCAGCAGAATCAACAACAGCAGCAGCAGTGTCAACAACAGCAGCAGCAGAGTCTACAGCAGCAGCAGCATCCTCAGCAGGAGCTTCAGCTTGTTTACAAGATACTACAGTTAATGCAGCGATAACAGCTAAACTTAAAAATACTTTTTTCATCTTACTTAATTATAAAAGGTTAATTATTAATTCGAGGCAAAGATATAAATTTTTTATTACGTAAAAATATTTTTCAATTTTTTTTAAAAAAAATATAATCAATTGCCGCATTTTTATTTACAAATATTGTGCCAAAAACATATATTTTTAAGATTTATTTTTGAGAATATTTGTTTAGGATGTGGTTCTTTAACAGAGGTTTAAGGTTACTTTTCCTTTTTTGGGAGTATGAGTTTTAACTCTGACATTAAATTTTGGGCATCTGCATACTTGTCAATTATGAATAAAACATAGCGAATGTCTACCATAATGTTTCTGCAAATTGTAGGGTCGTAATAAATATCACTCATAGTACCTTCCCAAACCCTATCAAAATTGAGTCCTATTAAATTGCCTTTGTCATCAAGTGCGGGACTTCCTGAATTCCCGCCCGTAGTATGATTTGTTGCTATAAAATCAAGTGGCATTCTTCCTTTTACACCATAGATTCCATAATCTTTAGCATTATATAAATCGATTAATTTTTTGGAGACATCATATTCGTAATCTCCGGGGATATATTTTTCAATAACACCATCAAGATAGGAAAATGGCTCATATAGTACCGCATCACTTGGCTTGTATCCTTTAATTTTTCCATAAGTTACACGAAGAGTGCTATTGGCGTCAGGGAAATTTCTGTTTTTCGGGAACAATTCCAAAATAGCTTTCATATAGGTTCTTTGTGTAGCCGTATTTTTTAAATTTAGCTCATCATATTTTGGTGCAACATTTTTTAAATGGGTATCAGCAATAGCCTTAATTATTTGAAATCCTTTATCATTATTTAATTTTTCTAAAACAGTTTTTGTATCACCAGTTAATAATTCTTTTATTTTATCATAACTAACCAATTGGGATTTTGAAAAAACTTCGTTGGCTAAATCTTCTCCATTGCTATTTTCTAAAGATTTTGCTAAAAACTGATTAGGGGATTTTTTGCTATAGATGTCAATTAATTTCTCAAAGATTTTTTGATCTACAACTGGGTTAAAGTCTTTGTAAAACTCTCCCAAACCGTTTATTAAAACAGTCCTTCTATCATTAAAGGATTGTTCACCCTTAGTGTTGTAAAGTTGTTCTAAATGGTATAATTTATATCCAACGACTAGGATTTCTGCATTTCTCACCGTTTCATTAAAATAATCTCTAGCCAAACCATAGTCTTTGATTTCAGTGTAATTTTTTTCAAAATCAGACAACAAATTTCCATACTCTGCTTGTTTTCCTGTGGCTATGACTTTTTCTTGAAATTGCTTTTCGAATTCTTTTTTGGCTCCAATGGCATTGGATTTTTTCAATCCTTTGATTTCTCCTATCCATTTTTTCCATGCGTTTGCAAGTGTTGCATTCTTCGCTGCATATTGAATTTTTATTGCATTGTCTTTTCGCATGAAACCATCTTGTACTTTTAGAGCAGCATCACGAAGCTTTATTTTTGCAGGATTTGAAGTGTTTACAATTTGCTCTACGGCAAATGAAGGTAAATATTCCTGCGTTGTTCCAGGATAACCCAAAACCATAGTAAAATCATTTTCTTTCAAACCTTTTAAAGAAATAGGGAAGTAATATTTTGGTTTGTACGGCACATTTTCTGGGGAATATTCTGCAGGACGATTGTTTTTATCGGCATAAATTCTAAATAATGAGAAATCGCCCGTATGTCTTGGCCAAACCCAATTATCAGTAACATCACCAAATTTTCCAATTGAACTCGGAGGAGCGCCAACCAGTCGAATATCTTTATAAGTTTCGGTTACAAAATTTAAGTACTGATTTCCAGCATAAAATGTTTTAATAGTGTTTTCTTGCCACGCCTCTTTTGGTGATGTTTTGGTAAGAGTTGCTATATTCTCTTGAATTTTTTTTTGTTTTTCAGCTTCTGAAGCCAGTCCTACCGTTCCCTCTAAAACTTTCGTAGTAACATCGTCAATTCTTACGACAAAAGATACTACCATGCCTTTGTTCAGCAATTCGTCTTCCATTTTATATGCCCAAAAACCATTGGTTATATAATCATGTTCTACCGAAGAATGTTCCTGAATGGCATCAAAACCACAATGATGATTGGTTAAAATTAAACCTTTCTCAGAGATAACTTCAGCGGTACATTTGTTGTCAAATTGAGGAACGGCATCTTTGATACTTGATTTGTTTACAGAATAAATATCTTCAGCTGTAATTTTCATTCCAAGATTTTTCATTTCGCTCTCATTCATTCCTTGCAAAAACGAAGGAATCCACATGCCACCTTGTTGGGCATTGATTTGAATTACGAATAATAGAAGGAATAATTTTATGATTCTCATTTGAAATAGGGTGTAAATTGTAAAATTTAAAGATTGATTTTTATTGAATATTCTTTGGGTTTTCAGTAAGGATGTAGCTAAGAATTTTTTCAGTTGCCCCTTTATTCATTTGTACGAAAGTACCACAAATATGACCTTTCTCGTGTCGAATGTCTTCGTTTTGAATTAAGGTTACAAATGTTTCAGTTAGTTCTTCTGAATTTGAAATAGACAAACAACCTTCCGTATTGACCAAAGCTGTTGCTTCTGAAAAATGAGAAAAATTTGGACCAATCACAATTGGAATTCCAAAAGTAGCAGGTTCCAAAATATTGTGAACACCTGGGTTACCAAAACCTCCACCAACATAGGCTATATCAGCATAACTATATATTTTGGTAAGAATTCCGATAGTATCAACAATGAAAACATCGTAATCATCAAGGTTTTTATTTTCTCTTTCAGAAAACAAAACCACTTTTTTGGTAATGTTGTTCTTCAATTCCTGAATTTGCTCAGCTTTAATATTATGCGGGGCAATAATAAATTTTACTTTGTGCTTTGTTGTGTTGATAAAGTCAACTAATATACTTTCATCCTTTGGCCATGAACTGCCAATTACTACAGTTAAGATGTTGTTTTTGAATTCAGATATGTAATCTAACGAATTGTCTTTTTCTAAAATGGAAACGACACGATCAAAACGAGTGTCACCAGATACTAAAACATTCGATTTTCCTAGTCTCAATAATAATTCTTTTGATGTGGAATTTTGAACAAAAAAATAGTCGAATGTATCTAAAGCCTTTCTGTAAAATCCACCATACCACTTAAAGAACAACTGATTTTCTCTAAAAATCCCTGAAATTAAAAAAGTTCTAATTTGTTTTTCTTTTAATTCTTTCAAATAGTTAGGCCAGTATTCATATTTTATAAAGAAAACCATATCTGGACGGACTAGCTCTATGAATTTTTTTGCATTCTTTTTTGTGTCCAAAGGCAAATAAACCGTGACATCTGCAACCGTATTATTTTTCCGAATTTCATAGCCTGATGGAGAAAAAAAGCTCAAAACAATTCGGTGATTTGGATACTTCTTTTTCATTTTTTCCATAACCGGCAAACCTTGTTCGTATTCTCCCAACGAGGCAGCATGAAACCAAATGGACTTATCGTATGCCATTATTTTATGTGACAAGGTTGAAAAAATCTTTTTTCTACCATTAACAAAAAGTTTCATCTTTGGACTGAAAAGCGCAAAGATTTTTATCAGAAATTCCGAAAAAAGTTACCAATAAATTATAGAGAAAAAACATAGTTTGTAAATTGTGTCGCTAAAATACACCTCTTTGTAGAATTTTCATTGTTGTCAGTCATTAAATTAGTAATTTTGTCCGCAATTAATTTATAAGTTGATGAAAAAAATCCAAATGGTTGACCTTAAAAAGTCAATTCGATAAAATAAAAGAGACAGTAAATACTTCAATTCAAGAGGTTCTAGAAACTTCTACTTATATCAACGGCCCTCAAGTTCATCAATTTCAAAAAAACCTCGAAGAATATCTCGGAGTAAAACATGTGATTCCATGTGCAAACGGAACAGATGCTCTGCAAATTGCCATGATGGGGCTGGATTTAAAGCCCGGAGATGAAGTTATCACTGCCGATTTTACTTTTGCAGCAACAGTAGAAGTAATTGCTCTTTTGCAATTGACACCCGTTTTAGTAGATGTGGATATGGTTAATATGAACATTTCTATTGAAGCCATAAAAAAAGCCATTACGCCAAAAACTAAAGCTATTGTACCTGTGCATTTATTTGGACGTGCGGCTAATATGGAGGCTATCATGCAAATCGCAAAAGAGAATAATTTATATGTAATAGAAGATAATGCACAAGCCATAGGTGCCAACTGCAAGTTTTCGGATGGAACAAAAAAGAAAGCAGGAACAATAGGTCACGTTGGGGCTACCTCTTTTTTTCCTTCAAAAAATTTAGGATGTTATGGTGACGGAGGAGCTATTTTTACAAATGATGATGCATTGGCCCATAAACTCCGAGGAATTGTAAATCACGGAATGTATGTGCGTTACCATCATGATGTTGTGGGAGTAAATTCTCGTTTAGATAGTATTCAGGCAGCAGTTCTTAATGCTAAATTACCTTTGTTAGATAAGTATAATCAAGCACGTCAAAATGCAGCAAGAAAATATACGGCAGCATTTGAAGGTCATAAAAATATTATAGCTCCTAGTATTTGTGAGATTTGTGATTGTCATGTTTTTCATCAATATACACTACGAATTATCGATGCTAACAGAGATGGTTTAATGCAACATTTACTTGATAAAGGGATTCCATGTGCCATTTATTATCCAATTCCGTTGCATTCACAAAAAGCATATTTAGACATTCGTTATAAAGAAGACCATTTTCCAGTAACTAATCAACTAGTAAAAGAAGTGATTTCTTTACCAATGCACACCGAGTTAGATGATGAGCAAATAGAATTTATTACCAATAGCGTTTTAGAGTTTTTAAAATAAATACGAAACAGATTTTACATTCGTTTACAAATATAAAGTACATATGAAAGTTTTAGTTACAGGAGGTTTAGGTTTTATAGGTTCGCATACGGTAGTTGAGTTACAAAATGAAGGTTTCGAAGTAGTAATCATTGATAATCTTTCCAATTCTTCAGAAGAAGTTTTAAAAGGGATTGTTGCCATTTCTGGGAAAACACCTTTATTTGAGAAAATGGATTTGAGGGATAAAGCCTCTGTCCAAAGTTTCTTTAAAAAACACAATGATGTTGCAGGTGTTATCCACTTTGCCGCTTCAAAAGCAGTAGGTGAAAGTGTTGAAAATCCTTTGCTATATTATGAAAACAACATTAATGCTTTAGTATACATTTTACAAGAATTACAACAGAAAACGGAAGCCAATTTTATTTTCAGTTCTTCGTGTACCGTTTATGGACAAGCCGAAAAAATGCCAATTACTGAAGATGCATCTGTTCAAGTAGCCATGTCACCTTATGGGAATACCAAACAAATATGAGAAGAAATTATAACAGATGTGGTTAAAGTGACAAATGTCAATGCTATTTTGTTGCGTTATTTCAATCCTATTGGTGCGCATCCATCGGCTGAGATAGGCGAATTACCAATTGGTGTTCCACAAAATTTAGTTCCTTTTATCACGCAAACTGGATTCGGATTAAGAAAAGAACTTGCGGTTTATGGAGACGATTATCCTACTCCAGATGGGACTTGTATTCGAGATTATATTCACGTAGTCGATTTAGCAAAGGCGCATGTCATAGCTTTACAGCGCTTATTAAACAAAAAAAATCTGGCAAAAGTAGAGACTTTCAATTTAGGAACAGGAACAGGAAGTTCGGTGCTTGAAGTAATTCAAGCTTTTGAGAAAGTAAGCGGGCAAAAATTACCATACAAAATTGTAGCTAGAAGAGAGGGAGATATTACTTCTGCTTATGCCAATACTGATAAAGCCAATACTGTTTTAGGTTGGAAAGCACAATCTACATTAGAACAAGCTCTTGCTAGTGCATGGAAATGGGAACAAAAAATTAGAAGTTAGATTTCTACCTAATAGTTATATTCTAAATCCCAAAGTATCATCATGATAGTTTGGGATTTTTTTGAAATTATTGTTTTATAATTTTTTTAATCGTTCTGCTTTTAGTTGAGGCAATATTTAAAAAGTAAATACCATCTGATACATCTTCAATTGAGAAAGATTTTTTAAGAATTCCGTTAGAGGGTTTAATTTTTTCTTCTGTTAAAGTTTGTCCTGTAATACTAGATAAGGTCAATGTATAGTCTTCATTTTCAATTGCTCTGCCAGAAAGCTGAAAAGAGTTTTTTGTAGGATTAGGAGAAATTATAAATCGGTCTAGAATTTTATTACTTTCAATTGCCAAAGGATTTTTCACAATGGTAAATGTTTTTGAGCAGCTTATTCCATTATAGGTAGCTTTAAAGGTGTAAAGTCCTTCGTCTGTGGGTAATAATTTAGAAAATCCCCAATATCTCAATTTGCTGTAGGTTGGAAAACTTTGAGACCAACTGTTAAAAACCGTTCCGTTTGGATTTAGAATTTCCAGATTAACAGTTGCCGAAGCGGGAAGCTCTCTTAAAAAGACATAAAATTTTGCATATCCAGCAGATAATCCTACACCCTGAAATGGTATTGCAAAGGTGTCACTTTCGGTAAGTACATCACTATTAGGACAGCTTGCAAGAGCGATATCGGTTGTGTTTACTGACACTCTCATTATAGCGGGTTCTGTGTGAGGTCTTTGGGAAGCCCACCAAGAATTTGCATTTAGAATATTACATGAACCAGCAAAAGGATCTTTATAAGTTTCTTTAGTATTTCCACTCCAAATCTCAAAATGTAAATGCGGACCAGAAGCACTTCCTGAACTACCAACAATTCCCAATTTTTCTCCAGCAACCACAGTTTGACCAACAGTTTTTGTAGTTACCGAATTTTTTTTCATGTGCCAGTACAAGGCATCGCTTCCATCAGCGTGTTGAATTATAACCGAATTTGCTGTCAATGTATTTGAAGAACAGTTTCTGTCAAAATTTCCATCTGCTTTTTGAATAATCGTTCCTGGAGCAGCAGCTATAACCTCTACTTCGTTGTTTTCCATTTTGTTAAATGCATAGGGCCAAATCGCAATATCTGTTCCATGGTGTCCGTCATACGTATTAGATTCACAATTATAATCTTGAATTGCAGATGTAGCTGTATTTTGATCAACATAAGCTGCAATAAAGTGATATTCGCACTGGGTAAAGCCTGTGGCTTGTTTTAGTGGCCAAAGTAATGAAGTGGTTAAAGAGCTTTTGTTAAATAAAGTATTTACACCTAACTTTTTGATATTTTCTACAACTTCTTTTTCTAATATTGAGTATTCTTGACTTGAAATGCAGGGGTTTTTCTCGTTGTTTTTTGGAAATTTGTACGCAACACTAGTTTCAAAATTAGTTGATTTCTCTTGACCTCTAACTATTGAAATACAAAAAAGCGAGAGGGTAAATAGTACAACTTGAATTGTTTTTGAAACGTATTTCATTTCTATATAGGTTAATTACACTATAAAAATAGAAATAATAATTGTTGCAAACAATTAATTATCAGTTAATTATTATTTTTAATAGATTTTTTTACCTTTTGAGCAGCTTCCTCTACTTTTTGAGCACCTTTACTAACTATTGTGTCCATTTTTGTTTCTATTTTTGTTTCTATTTTTGTTTTGGTAGAATCCAAAGTGGTTTCAGCTTTTATTTTTGCTGAATCTATAGTTTCTTTAATTTCAACACCAACAGCTTCTTTTGCATCGTTTAATTTTTCTTTGGTTTCTGGTTTGCATGAAACAAGGAGCGATATTAGACACAGTGTTGTGATGGTTTTTTTCATGATATTTTTGATTTAGTTTTCTCTACTAAATTAATTAAAAAACCCTCATAAAAGTGAATCATGAGGGTCATTAGTTTTTTTAAATCTTAATTATGCAGAAATTGTTTCTACTTCTTTATCAATTTTATTTACAAGCCCTACTAGTACTTTTCCTGGGCCAACTTCAGTAAAACTAGTTGCTCCGTCCTTTATCATTTGTTGCACAGATTGTGTCCATCTTACAGGAGCTGTCAATTGAATGATTAAGTTTTTTTTGATTTCAATCGAATCTGAAACAGCTGTTGCAGTTACGTTTTGATAAACTGGACAACTCGGAGTTGAGAATGTTGTTGCTTCAATAGCTGCTGCTAATTCCTCTCTGGCTGGTTCCATCATCGGTGAGTGAAAAGCTCCTCCAACAGGTAAAATTAATGCACGTTTAGCTCCAGCTTCTTTCATCTTTTCACAGGCTAATTCTACCGCCTTATATTCTCCAGAAATTACTAATTGTCCCGGACAGTTGTAATTTGCAGCTACAACAACACCATCAATCGAAGCACAAATATCTTCGACAATTGTATCGTCTAAATTCAACACGGCGGCCATTGTACTCGGAGTAATTTCACATGCTTTTTGCATAGCAACTGCACGTTGTGAAACTAATTTTAATCCATCTTCAAAAGATAAAGTTCCATTAGCAACCAAGGCTGAAAATTCGCCTAATGAATGTCCCGCTACCATATCAGGTTTAATGTCTAATGTTTTAGCCAGAATAACTGAATGTAAAAAAACTGCTGGTTGGGTTACTTTGGTTTCTTTTAGTTCTTCGGCAGTTCCGTTAAACATAATATCGGTAATTCTAAAACCTAGAATATCGTTGGCTTTTTCGAATAATTCTTTTGCTAAAGCTGAATTTTCATATAAATCTTTACCCATTCCGGTAAATTGTGCTCCTTGTCCAGGAAAAACGTATGCCTTCATCTGAATTGTTATTTTTAATTTGAAAATGGAATGCTAAAACATTTCATTTGTTGATTTTATCGTTTAGAGGAGCAAAAATACTAAATTATATTTCAATCGAATTAATGATTTCTATTAATTGATTTTTCAATTCTGGATTGATAATTCCATTTACAACGTCAAAATTTTCATAAAATGTGGGTAACGAAAAACTTCCTTTTACTTCAGCACCTTGAAAAGGAAATCGTTTAGTGGCAATGTCCAAAACGGAACTTCCACCTCTTGCTCCTGGAGATGTAGCTAGTAGAAGCGTCGGTTTTTGTTGAAATGTTTTTGCGTTTATTCTTGAAGCCCAATCCAAGATGTTTTTGAATGCTGCTGAATAAGCCCCGTTATGTTCGGCTAACGAAAGTACAATCAAGTCGGCAGTTCCTATTTTGTCATAAAAAGCGTGTGCTAGGTTATGTATACCATTTTCTTTTTCCTTATCAACCGAAAATAGGGGCATTTCATAATCGTTTAAATCTAAAACTTCTACTTCAACATTTTGAAACAATTGAGCTGCATAAGTTGCCAACTGTTTATTGATTGAATTTTTGCTTGACGAGCCTCCAAAAGCTATAATTTTTTTACTCACCATATTATAATTGTTTTTTTAGTGTTCGTGAATCTTCGATTTCATTTTTTATTCAAATAATAGGTTAATGCACCTGAAGGACATTTTTTAACGGTTTCAATAATTTTATCGGTTGTTGAATTTTCTGCATGAATCCATGGTTTCTCTTTGGGTTTAAAGACATCGGGATTATTTCGTACACATTCGACCGCGTGTTTGCATAAAGCATTTTTCCATACAATGGTTACTTCACCATTGCTGTATTCTTTTGTTAGGTCTTTAGCATCCATGATTTATATCTTAGTATTGATTAGTACTTTATTTTTCAAAATTTTAGAAACAGGGCATTTTTCTGCTATTACCAATAACCGTTCTTTAATTTCTTCTGAAACATCTTTAGAAAAAGTAATTTCCCGACTTATAGTTGTAACTAGTTCACCTGAATTTTCTTGAGTTAAATTGAGAGAAATATTAATTTCAGGAATGTCCCATTCTTTGCGATCGATGTACATTCTCAAAGTCGATAAAGTACAGCCTGCCAATGAGGCTAAGAAAGTTGAAAATGGGTCGGGCCCAATGTTTTGACCCCCAACATTTTCAGGCTCATCCATCAGCAAAGTGCCGTTACGCCATGTAATAGTGCACAAATATTTTTGTTTACCAATACTTCCTTCAATATTATTTTCTAAGAGATTTTCCATGATTTATTTTTAAAAATTGATTGTACTTAATATCGCCTAGAGAACATCTCTAAATTCTGCAACTTTATCAAAAACACTTTTAGCAAATGGACATAGCGGTATAATTTTGATGCCTTTTTCTCTAGCGTATTCTACAGCTTTAGCTACCATTTTTTTACCGAAACCTTTACCTTCGTTTCCGGGATTTACTTCGGTATGATCGATGATTATTTTGTCTTCACCAGCAAAAACAAAAGTCATCATTGCTTCGTGTTTCCCATCAACATCAATGTAAAAAAAGCCTTTATTGCTGTCGATTTTTAGTTTTACTTCACTCATTAGTTTTTCAATTAACCCCTTCAGGGTTTTAAACCCTGAAGGGGTTGGGTTATAAATTAGTTATTGCACCATCGGAACTTCCATTAGTAAAATTTCAGCATCTGAAGTAGCTTCAAAAGTTATTTTTTCAAAGTCGGTAATGCCTAAACCATCCCTTTCTTCCAATTCTTGACCGTCTACTTTTACGCTTCCTTTAATGACAAAAATATACAAGCCATTACCTTCTTTTTTGCGGTTGTAATCTAAAGCAATTCCTTTGTCTAAATTACCCATGTGAAACCAAGCATCTTGGTGTATCCAAACTCCAGCATCATCAGCATTAGGAGAAAGAATTTGTTGTAATTTGTTATGTCTATCCGAAGTGTCCAAAGTAATTTGTTGGTATCGAGGTTCAACATTTCTGTGTTTTGGGAACACCCAAATTTGTAATAAATTGGTTCTTTTATCATGATTTGGATTAAACTCTGAGTGTTGAATTCCAGTCCCAGCGCTCATCACCTGAACATCTCCAAATTTTATGACTTCTGTGTTACCCATACTGTCTTTATGGGCTAGATCACCTTCAAGCGGAATGGTAATGATTTCCATATTATCGTGAGGATGAGTCCCGAAACCCATGCCGCCAGCAATGATATCATCATTTAAAACTCGTAAAACTCCAAATTGCACTCGGTTTGGGTCATAGTAACTTGCGAAACTAAAAGTATGATGTGCGTTTAACCAACCATGATTTGCGTGTCCTCTTGTATTTGCTTTGTGTAAAACTGTATTTTTCATATCTATAAATGTATTAATTATTATAATACAAATTTACATTACGATAGGGCAAGGAGTACTTAATGTAGATTAAGAAATTATTTTTTGAGCATTCTAGCTTTCATCTTACTCAAGAATTCAGGTGTAACACCAATGTAAGCTGCAATTTGTTTTTGGGAAACTTTTTGGATTAGTGTTGGATATTTTTTACAGAATTTATCAAAACGTTCTTCTGCGGATAAGCTCAGGTTATCCATCAAGCGTTCTGGATTAGCCACCAAGGAATTTTCTGTGAGAATTCTAAAAAAGCGCTCTAATTTTGGGATTTCGTGATACAATTGCTCCTGATTTTCTTTTGATAACAAAACTACTTCAGCATCTTCTAAAACTTCAATAAAAAGAGTTCCAGGTTTTTGAGAAATTAAACTGTACATGTCGCCAATCCACCAACCCTCACAAGCAAAACTAAGAATGTGTTCTACAATATTATCGTTAATAGTAAAACTTCGCAGTAAGCCAGAATTGACAAAATAGGAATGTTTACACACTTCGCCTGCATTCAATATTATGGTTTTGGTTTTATAATGCCGAATTTCAGTTTTGGATAGGAAGAGTTGCTCTTCTTCTGGGCTTAGAGTTATATATTTATTTATGTTTTCAAGAATTAGGCTCACTTCAATTGTTTTACTTTTGAAAGTACAAGATATAAAAAAAGCCTCAAGATTTCTTGAGGCTTTGTGTTTTATTATGCTAAAACTTCTGAAGTGGTAACCGCTTCCTTGATTCGGCGTAGTGCTTCTTTTAGAATATCTTCGCTGGTGGCGTAAGAGAAACGAATACAATTAGGATTCCCAAAAGCATCTCCTGTTACAGTTGCTACATTTGCCTCTGATAAAAGATACATAGAAAAATCATCTGCATTGTTGATTTTCGTTCCGTTTAATGTTTTTCCAAAGAAAGAAGAAACGTCAGGAAATACATAAAAAGCTCCTTCTGGAACGTTAATTTTCATTCCTGGAATTTCTTTGATTAAACCAACTACTAAATCTCTACGGCTGTGAAATGCTTGTACCATTTCATTCAATACTGACGGATCAGCATCAACAGCGGTAATTGTGGCACGTTGTGCGATACTGTTTGCACCACTTGTAACTTGACCTTGAATTTTTGTACATGCTTTAGCAATAAATTCGGGTGCGCCAATATAACCAATTCTCCAACCTGTCATTGCAAAAGCTTTAGCTACTCCATTTACTGTTATTGTTCTTTCTAACATTCCTGGAATAGAACCAATACTACAAAAAGTTCCAGAAAAATTAATGTGCTCGTAGATTTCATCCGCAACCACATAGATATTTGGATATTTTTCCAACACTTTAGCTAAGGCTGTTAATTCTTCTCTACTGTAAACCGATCCACTAGGATTACAAGGTGAGCTATACCAAACCATTTTTGTTTTTGGAGTGATGGCAGCTTCTAATTGTTCTGGTGTGATTTTAAAATCAGTTTCAACAGAAGTAGGAACTTCTACAGGAACTCCACCGGATAGTTTTACGATTTCAAAATAAGAAACCCAATATGGTGCTGGTAATAGTACCTCATCACCATCATTTAACATTACCTGAGCAATATTGTATAATGATTGTTTTGCCCCAGTCGACACAACAATTTGAGAAGGTTTGTAGTCTAAACCATTGTCTCTTTTAAATTTGCGACAGATAGCTTCTTTTAATTCCAAATATCCGTCTACTGGAGAATAGGTACTGTAGTTTTCGTCTATTGCTTTTTTTGCAGCTTCTTTTATAAAGTCAGGAGTATTAAAATCAGGTTCGCCAAGACTTAAACTAATAATATCTTTTCCTTGTGCTTTTAATTCTCTAGCCAAAGCAGCCATTGCAAGTGTTTGTGAAGTGGCTAGATTGTTTATTCTATCTGATAATGGATTCATTTTTATATGTATTGTAGTTATTTTAAGTAGTAAATTCAGGTTGTGCTCCTAACTCTTTTAGGTGTTTGAAATGTGCAATTACGGCACTTCTCATCGTTTTGTATTCATAATATGGGAGGTTGCAATCTTGAGCAGTTTCTTTCACCAATTTAGCAATTTTTCCGTAGTGAATATGACTAATATTTGGGAAAAGATGGTGTTCAATTTGATGATTTAGTCCGCCAGTGTACCAATTTACAATCCAATTTTTTGGAGCAAAATTGACTGTGGTGAATAGCTGATGAACGGCCCAAGTGTTTTCCATTTCACCTGAATCATTTGGTTTTGGGTTTTCTGTTTCCTCAACAACATGAGCGAGTTGAAAGACAACACTTAAAATGAGTCCTGCGGTGTAATGCATTACAAAAAAACCAATTAAAACTTTCCACCATGCAATCCCTATAACTATTGGGAGTACTATCCAAACCGAAAAATAAATAAGTTTTGTTATGACTAATGTTGTCCAAAGAAACTTAGAACTTTTAGCTTCCCCATAGGATAATTTTCTTTTTAAATAAGCCCTCATTTGTTTGAAATCGGTGGTTAATGCCCAATTAAAAGTATGATTCCCATCGTGCATAACATTCATCCCGATACCTGCCATTCCGATTCCTAAAACAATAGACATCAATAGAAACAACCAAAAAGGCATATCAGTTAGGGTAATAATCAAAAAATAAGGAGTTAAGAAAATGGTAAAAAGAATTATAGTTTTTAAATACAATTGCCAATTTCCAGTTTTTTGAATATTATTTTCTTTGAAGTAGTTGTTTACTTTGGCATTAAGTGTTCTAAAAAACTTTAAATTATCTTGCTTAGCAAATGTAGGAGCTGTAGTATTCATATATTTTCAATATAAGTTGCAAAGGTAATTATTATAAATTTTTGACAGATAAATTAGAGTTAAATATTTCAACACTAAAAGTATTACTTTTGTTAAAAATTAAAACATGGAAGAAATTCTAAAGTATTTTCCTGAAATAACAGATCTTCAAAAAGAACAATTTCAAAAATTATTTGATTTGTACCAAGATTGGAATGCCAAAATTAATGTAATTTCTAGAAAAGATATTGACGAATTGTATGTAAGACACGTACTTCATTCATTGGCTATTGCTAAAATTCAAAAATTTGAAGCAGGAACTTATGTTTTAGATGTTGGGACAGGAGGCGGTTTCCCCGGAATTCCATTAGCGATTTTATTTCCAGAAACGCGGTTTTATTTGATTGATGTTATCCTTAAAAAGATAAATGTTGTAAAAGCCGTTGCGGAAGCTTTAGGGTTAAAAAATGTAAAGGCGGAACAAATTCGTGCTGAAAATGTAAAAGGCGATTTTGATTTTATTGTCAGTCGTGCTGTGACAAACATGCCCGATTTTGTCTCTTGGACAAAAGATAAAATAAAAAAACAAAACAAACACGAGCTTAAAAATGGGATTCTTTATCTTAAAGGAGGTGATTTAACAGAAGAATTGGCTTCTTTTCCCAAGGCGACCCAATACAATATCACGGATTTTTTTGATGCTGATTTTTTTGAAACAAAAAAAGTAGTACATCTGCCCTTAAAATTCAAGGCTTAACTTGCATAAAGATTATTTCTTTATAAATTTTTTGAGAATCATGCCTCCGTTGGTTTTGATGGCTGCAAAATAAATCCCTTTTTCTAAATAGCTTATATTCAAGAAATTTTCAGAATAATTGCTATTGATAATTACTCTTCCGTTTATATCGGAAATACTCACGTAGTCAATTTTTTGTTTGCTTTTTATGGTTAATATGTCTTCGGCAGGGTTTGGAATGATTTGGATTTGGTTTGACAACCATTCCGATTCTTCTGTCCCTAAAAGCATAGTATTAAATCTTTCGATTTGAGGTATGGTTTGATTAATTCCTAGTAAAGGAACGTTTACGGTTGTTGTATGATTTCTTAATATCAAACTATTTGATCCGTTATTAGTCGTATTGTAATAGTTATAAGTGGTTTGCGTCACCGTCCCTACGTTGGTCAATACTCCATAATTTAATGAAATGGTTTGAACCGTTTTTAAACGAGAAGCGTTGTCGTTGAACGAACCAAATCCTGTATCATTCATGTTTAATGTCCCGTAAGCGTCAAAAGTAGTGGTAATTGTTCCTGTGAAAGTTCCTAAGTACATACCGTAAACATATGTTCCCGCAGTAGTATCGGTATTCGAATATCCAAAATTCATGGGGAAAGTACCTATTGTTGCGTTGTTAGTTTTGTAATTTAATTCTAAATCTGCGTTTTTTAAAGAAGTAATTGAAAGCGCATCAGATTCTTTCGAGTAATAACTTTGAGGAATTGACAGTGTTTACCGTTACTATTTTTGTAGATTTAGGATAAGTAGTTATTTGATGCTGTAGGAGTTGAAAGTATCATCGGATTGCCCTATTTTAGTAAATGAATTAAAATTCCAAACAACATTTGCTCCTGAATTGGTTTGTCAAGAGGAGTTCTGAATCTAGAATTCCATATACTGCTTGATTGCTTCCAAAATAAGAATCAATAGGAGTTTGGGCAAAATTTAAACTTGAAAAAAAAAAAAGTAAAAAAAGTAAGGTTGTTTTCATTAGTTTAAGTTGTTATATGAAGGTTAAAGATACAAAAGAAAAAGCTATTTTTACACAATATAATGAGTTTTTATTCTCCTAAAAAGGGATATCTGTAATCTTCTGGTACAACAAATGTTTCTTTGATCGTTCTCGGCGATACCCAGCGTAATAAGTTTAAAGCTGAACCTGCTTTATCATTCGTTCCTGAGGCTCTGGCTCCTCCAAAAGGTTGCATCCCCACAACTGCTCCGGTGGGTTTGTCATTGATATACAAATTTCCAGAAGCATTTTGAAGCGCAATTGTCGCTTCTTCAATAGCATAGCGGTCTTGACTAAAAATTGCTCCTGTTAAAGCATACTCTGAAGTTTCATCCACAAGTTTTAGTGTTTCATTCCATTTTGCATCTTCATAAACAAAATTGTAATTATTGATTCAAATAATTCCGTTTCCATTGTGGTATATTTTGGATTTGTAGTAACGATTACAGTCGGTTCAATAAAATAACCGATAGATTTATCATAATTACCACCAACAATAATTTCAGCATCGCTATCTTTCTTAGCTTGATCAATGTAACTCGCCAATTTATCAAAAGATCCTTCGTGGATTACAGCAGTTACAAAGTTGCTGAAATCCTCTGGAGATCCCATTTTTATTGATTTTACATCTGTAATTAATTGCGATTTCACATCGTTCCATAAACTTTTTGGGATATAAGCTCTGGAAGCCGCAGAGCATTTTTGTCCTTGAAATTCAAATGCACCACGAACGATTCCTGTAACAACTTGTTTCACATTGGCGCTTGGATGTGCCAATATAAAATCTTTACCTCCAGTTTCACCAACAATTCGTGGATAGGTTTTGTAATGATGAATGTTTGTGCCAATTTTTGCCCAAATATCTTTAAAAACATGAGTAGAACCTGTGAAATGAATGCCAGCAAAATCTCGACTTGCAAAAACAGTATCACTAATCATTTGTGCATCACCAAAAACAACATTAATCACTCCGTCTGGAACTCCAGCTTCTTTAAAAACATCAATGATTATTTTTGCTGAAAAAACCTGACTGTCACTTGGTTTCCAAATCACAACATTTCCCATCATAGCAGCACTTGCTGGTAAATTTGCAGCAATTGCAGTAAAGTTAAAAGGGGTAATAGCATATACAAAACCTTCAAGTGGACGATACTCTAAACGATTCCAAACAGCTGAATCCGATTTGGGTTGGTCGTTATAAATTTGCGTCATGAATTCCACATTATAGCGAAAAAAGTCAATTAATTCGCAAGAAGCGTCAATTTCTGCTTGAAAAATATTTTTTGATTGTGCAATCATTGTTGCTGCATTAATTTTAGCCCTGTAAGGTCCTGCAATTAATTCTGCAGCTTTTAAGAAAATAGGCTGCGTTGCTCCCAAGCAAGGTTTGCCCATTTTGTTTTGGCTTCAAGTGCAGTTGCAATTGCTTTTTCTATATGGTGTTTTTCGGCAAGATGATACGTTCCAACAACATGTTTGTGGTCGTGAGGGCAGTCATATTTCTGGTATTGCCAGTTTTAATTTCATCGCTGCCAATGTATAATGGGACCTCAATTTTTGAATTCCACATCTTTCTGTATGCTTCCAGTACAGCTGCTTTTTCAGGCGAATTTGGAGCATACGATTTTACAGGTTCGTTAACTGCTTTTGGCACATGGAAAAATCCTTTTAACATATTTTTCAATTTAGCTACACTCATTTACAGTATTGTAAATGGGCGATTATTAGAAATAGGGAATAATTTAAAATAATGTGAATTATTTAGTTTTAAACAAAAGTACAAAGGAATCTTTGATAATTTGTAGATAGAATGGCAATTTTACAAAACAATTTCTTTTTCTGTTTTGCAGTTAATTTAAAGCAAAAGAGGCGCTCAATTTAAACGAAGGAACTATTACTCTAAAATTCTTTGTAGTAGTAAAATTCACCATGTTAAAATGGTAGTGCATAGAGCCAAAAGGAGAAGATAGTAAGCATCCTGAGGTGTAGGTGTGAGATTCTCCAGATTTCAATACTGGTTTTTTACCTATAACTCCCTCTCCGTCAACAATTTCTACTTCATTCAATGAGTCAAAAATTTCCCAATGTCTAGAAATTAATTGAACAGAATCTTTGCCTTGATTTTCGATAGTGATTTCATAACTAAAGGCAAAATGAATCTTGTGATTTTTGAAGTAAGTGCCTTCAAAAGTCGTCAAAACTGAAATTTTTATACCTCTTGTTATTTGAGAAACCATACTAATGTCCTATTTATCAGGTCAAATTTACGAAAATTACAAATTGAAACGTCAATTTTAAGTTAAATTTTATATCATTTAGTTTATAATATTGATTGAGGTTGCTATTCCTTTGCCAATTACACGGTCATAACGTGCGTTATTTTCTTTGTAATAAACTATAGCAAAATGGTTGTTCTCTGTTTGATATAAATTACCATCAATGGCGTTTTCTTCGTCAATTTTTCCAGATTTATCTGCAATTACATATTTAAAATTGGTGAAACCTTGCTTGATCATGATGGCTTTTTCGTAAGTTGCTTTGGCTTCGTTATAATCCATTTTATATTCAGGTGTAAGAGCATAGTTGTTGAACATGCCGTTTACATAGATATCATTTTTCCCATAATAGGCTGGTGCTGAGAGGCTGAAAAATACCCAAGCATAATCGGCTTCGATTTCGTTATTGTCTCTGTTTAAATTTTTTACAACAAAATTTCCATTAATATCCGGAAAGTAAGTGTATTGAAGTTTTGCTCTTGCTGTATTGGTGTACAGATGAGAATTATAAACTCCACCAGAAGAATCTACAAATCCAACAAGGTTATTTGCTGCTCTAATATCTTTATTTTCAAAGTTCAGGTATTCATTTCCCGCCCAAAATTGGGTTTCACTATCGTATTTGTAAATTAAGTCATTGCCTACCGTATACATGGGTTTGATATCGGTAATTCCAGTTGCTAAAACGCCATTTTGAAGTAATAAAACTTTAACATTTTTTAGAGGGCTTTGAAATAAAATAGTATTTGATTTTATGGAGAAATCGATATTATGTTTATGATTTAGGTCTTTTATATTTCTGGCGGTTTTTACCTGCATGGGTACAGAAACTAAATCTTCGTAAACGATAAATTTTCTTGAGAAGATTACTTCTCTGTCTTCGTTTAAAATTTTAATTATATAATTTCCGCTTACTGATAATTGGGTAAATTTGTTTGGGAATTGCACTTTATAATGTGAATAGAGTTGAAGTGTATTGAATGAGTTGGTGTAATCTTGAATTCTTTGATCGTCAAAACCTCTTAAATACTCGTTTCTGGTAAGATCAGAAGGTGTCCAATCGTAATTGCAGTGAACGAAACGATAATAATAATTGGCTTCGTTTCCAAACAAGTCATCAAATTGCAATTGAAACGGGTCTCCAAGTCTAAAAATGGGGATCATATTTTCACCATTTTGTACAAAAGAAACGGTTTTGATATTGTAGGGAGGAAGCACTTCTTTTTCAACTTGTGAAAAAGACGCTATACTTATGAACAACACAAAAATACTTATCTTGAAGTAGTTAATCATAAATTATGAATATTTTCTGAATTGTAAATATAAAGATAATATTGAAACGAATCGCTCTGTTTAAAATTAACTTATTTGTAACAAACAGGTATAATTTCTCCTTTAGCCAAGCAATATTTTTCTACTTCTTCAGCACTGATTTTTAGGGTGTAATTTTCTTCAATCACTTTAAATCCTATGCTTCTTAGTTTATCAAAATAATCAAGACCATAGATACGAACATGGTCATATTGACCAAAAATTTTTGCTCTTTCTTTTGGGTCTGTTATGCTATCATCAGAAAATGTTTCTTTTCTCGAGAGATCTTGCGGAATTTGTAAGATAGCCATCCCTCCTGGTTTTAACACTCTGTATAATTCTTTCATCGCTTTAGTATCATCAGGAATGTGCTCCAAAACATGGTTACAAAGAATTACATCGTATTGATTATCTTGAAAAGGTAAATTACAGATATCAGCCTTCACATCTGCTAATGGTGAAAACAAATCAGTAGTAGTGTAATCAAGATTTTTTTGATTTCGAAACAGTTTATAAAAAGCTTGTTCAGGAGCAAAATGTAAAACTTTCTTTTTCTCTTTTGAGGTAAAAAAATCAGTTTCATTTTTTAGATACAGCCAAAGCAAACGATGTCTTTCTAGAGATAGTGTGCTAGGAGATAGGACATTATTTCTTTGTGTTCCATATCCGTAAGGTAAAAACATATTAAAACTTTTTCCATCAATTGGATCAGTGAATTTTTTACCTCTTAAGACAAATGATAATATTGGTCTGGCGATATAGCTTAATCGAATAAGTAGTGGTCTAGGGATGACGTTGAGTATAAATTTAAAAATCCTTTTCATTATAGTTTTAGGGGTTCTTTTCTAAATTCATCTTCTTCGTTACTTTCAATTCCTAATGCTTTATAGATGTAAGCAAATGTGGATAGAAGTTCTGGTTTTCCATCAATTAAAGCAACATCGTGTTCAAAATGAGCACTTGGTTTTCCATCGGCAGTAAGTATAGTCCAACCGTCTTTTAATTGTTTGATATTACGTGTTCCCATATTAATCATGGGTTCAATAGCTACCACCATACCTTCAACGAATAGTTTTCCACGGCCTCGTTTTCCGTAGTTGGGCATCTCGGGATCTTCGTGCATTTTTTGGCCTAATCCATGGCCTACTAATTCTCGAACGACACCATATCCATGACTTTCAGTATATTTTTGAATCGCATTTCCAACATCTTCAACACGATTTCCAGCTTTAAATTCGCGAATGCCAACATACAAACTTTCTTTAGTTATCCTTAAAAGTTTCTTTGTTTCTTCGGCTACTTCCCCAATTTCAAAAGAATAGGCGTGGTCTCCATGATATCCATTTTTAAAAGCGCCACAATCAACAGAGATAACATCACCACTTTCAAGTGGTTTATCATTTGGAATTCCATGAACCACTTGTGCATTTGGGCTCATGCATAATGAGTTTGGAAAACCATATAACCCCAGAAAACTAGGAACTGCTCCGTGGTCACGAATAAATTCTTCGGCTCTTTTGTCTAGATATAATGTGGTGACTCCAGGTTTAATTTCGCTGGCAATCATTCCTAAAGTTTTAGAGACGATGAGTGCACTTTCACGCATTAATTCTATTTCTTCTCTTGTTTTTTGGATAATCATATGGTGTATTTTTCAGTCTGCAAAAGTAAGTATTTTAAATTATTTAATCAGGATTTGCCATAATTTTAAACAACTCTGAGTTAGAGATAAAATATCTATTTTCTATTGCTATAAATGATAATTGTGCTGTAACTAAATTATTTTCTCTTGAATTGATTAGAAACATAGAACTTTCACCAAAAGAAAACAGTCTTTCTTCGGAGTTAAGCATGACGTTATTATCTTCTACCAACTCTTTGATTAATTCTTTTTGTTTAAGTATCGATGCTATTTCTATTTTTTGAGCATTTATCTTATTGGTCAACTGTACTTTTTCTAAAGCCAAAGCAAATTCAGTTTCTTGCACCTTGAATTTAGCCAGTTTTAAACTACCTCTTTCTTTTCTTAAAAAAAGCGGAAAATAAAAATTCAAACCTATTTTGTAGTCTTCAAACTGATAATTATCGAAATAACTTGGTTCTGATAGGTACGAATAACCGAGGTCAATTTTTGGCAAAAGCATATTCGCTTTCAGTTTTCGGTCAACATTTAAGATGTCAATTTTACTTTGTAATGCATTTATTTTTGGGTGATTTGCAATTGAGAATTCACTATTGAGTAAATCATTTGTTTTTAATGTTTCTTGTATGGTGAGTTCTAATTTTTCTTCTGGTATAAGTTCATCGGATAGTTCAAGTGGAATATTGTTTTCTAGCCATAAGAAATTTGAAAGTTCTAACTTAGCCTTGTTTAATTTTAGCCGAGAATCCTCTAAACTAAGCAGTCTGTTTTTACAATTATTCCTGCTTCTATACTATCAATTGCAGGTTTATCGCCCTGCTGTATCAGTGATTGGATACCTTTAAAGCGGATTTTGGCATTTTTTAAATAATTCTCATAGAGTTGGACTTCGTTGTAATTTTTTTTCCAATTAAAATAGGCAACAGAACCGTCATACAATATGGATATAGCTTGAAGTCTTCTCTCAGCATTACTTAATTGAATTTGTATTTTTGCTTTTCTAACATCGGCCATACGCTGATTGATAAATAGTCCTTGTCCAAGAGGAACAAAAACACCAAGTGAAGTAAGACCCTGATTAGGGACTGAATTTTCTGGATTGAGATAAATACCTTCATTATTGTCGAAACTGGCTTTTATTTCTATACCATACCACGTTGGAATTTTGAAACTGCTGTTTAAAATGGAGTAATAGTCAGAATCTTTGAATTGTTTTTTGCTAAAATCGACCTCCATTTTTGGATCAAATCCTCCACGAGCCATCATAAGATTTGCTTGAGCTTTGTTTAATTCAAGATTAGCGTTTTTAACTAATGGATGGTATTTTTTTACATATCCCAAAAATTCATTGTAACTGAATTCTAGCGGACTATTTTCCTGTCCGAAAGTTTTCAGTACACACAATAATAAAAGAATTAAAGTCTGTTTCATTATTTTTATCTTTTGACATATTGTTTTTTGGCTGGTAATAATTTGGAGGAAATCCGTTAAGTGTTCTCCAAATCTCAAACCATACTGGAACATCATCTAACAAGGCCAATGTTTGTGCTCCTGAGCCCATACTAATTTGTTTTGGCCAAGCTTCCTCTGTTTCATCTGGAGCAATAAGAACCCTAAATTTTCCATTGTCACTTATGTAGGTTTCTACTGCTACAATTTTTCCTCCAAAAGTTCCATAAGACATATTAGGCCAGCCTGAAAAAACTATTGTAGGCCATCCGTCAAACCAAACTCTTACTTTTTCTCCTTTGTGAACCAGGGGTAAATCGGTTGGACTAACATAGGTTTCAACAGCTACATCATATTTTGCAGGCATAATGCTCACAATTTGTGTGCCCTCTTTAATAGTTTCGCCAATTCCAGATTGTAATGCTCGGTTTATATAACCGCTTTGCGGAGCTTTTATGTAATACATTCCATTTCGTATTTTGTAATTGGCATATTGATTTTCCAATTTGTTAACTTGAGCCTTGGTGTCGTATTGATTGCTTAATGCTGTGAACTGATCACTTCTAGCCTTTGAATCTTTTTCAGCGTATTCAGCAGAAATTCTGTTAATTTCAACTTTTGCATTTATCAATTCGTTTTCACTGGCAAGTAATTTGTTTTCTTGTGTAATTATTTTAGCTTCAACTTCTTGAAGTTTTAAGCGTTTTTCTTCAACATCAGTAAGTGGTTTTAATCCTTCTTTGTTTAAAGCTAAAGATCGGTTAAATTGTGTGGTAGCAATTTTTACTTGAGTTCTAACAGCAACCAAATCCATGCTATCGGTTTTCACTTTCAATATAGATTGCCTAATTTTATTTCTGGCTTGTTGTAGTTTCAACTTTTTTTCATTTTCAATTGCTTGAATCTGAGCGGATAAAGAACTAACTTTCCCGCCGTAAGATTGCTGGGCGAGTTTTTTAGCCTCAACCTGATTTTTGGTAAGGTCAATTAAGTTAGGGTCGAGATATTCTTCTTTGGTTTCTGAAATAAAAAGAATGGTATCGCCCTTTTGAACAAAATCACCTTCTTTTACATACCATTTTTCAATTCTTCCAGCAATAGCCGTATGTATAGTTTGTGGTCTCTGGTCTGGTTTTAGGGTGGTAACTGAACCCGAACCGGATATGTTTTGAGTCCATGGTAGAAATAAAAATAGTAATACTATTATCGAAAAGATTACAATTATTCTGTTTAAAACTTTATAGTGAGGTCTGTTTTCAAGATTTTTTATCGTTGAAAATTGACCTAATGATGCATGGTTAGCTTTGTTTTTTTCCGTTAGATTTAGCATAACAAATTATTTTTTTAAATCTTTAATTATTTCTCCATTATTCATTATGATTTCACGAGTACAATTGGTCTTCCAATGTTTGTTGTCGGAAGATACAATAACGGTCCATTTATTTTTTTCAGATAAAATGAACTCAATAATCTCTTTAGCAACTTGCTCATCCATTTTATCAGTGGGGTTCTCAAGAAATAGGATGCGAGGTTTATTAATTATACTTCTTGCTAAAAGAATTTTTTGAGCATTAGACGATGACAATTGTTTTCCTTCAGGGAAAATACGAGTATCTAATCCTTGGGGTAAGGTTTTAATAAAAGAGGTTAGCTGAACCGCATCCAGTGCCCACTTTAAATCTTCTTGAGTGATACTGGGGTTGTTGAAGGTAATGTTTTCCAATATAGTTCCTTTGAAAGGTGTTTCGCCTTGAATAATGCTACCAATATGCGAACGATATTGTTTTAAGTCTATTTTTTTGAAAGTATCGTCATTTATAAAAAAAGTTCCTGAAGTTGGCTGAATGAGTCCAGAAAGCAAACGTATTAACGTTGTTTTTCCAGCGCCATTTTCCCCACTTATTATTATTTTTTCCCCTTGTTTTATAGATAAAGAGATGTTTTGTAAAACCGGTTCTGTTGAATCTGGGAATTTAAATTTTATGTTTTCAGTTTCTAGAGTTATGTTAGAAAAACAATCCAATGCATTAGCATTTGTTTCTTCTTCTAAGTTCATGTCAGTAACTTGACCAATTTTTTCTATTGAGGTTAATACATCATAAAAGGTTTCTAATCCTAAAATTAATTTTTCAACAGAGTTTATTACTAACAAAATAACTATTTCTGCAGCGACAAATTGTCCAATATTCATTTGTTGATTTAGAACTAAAAAACCACCAATTAGCAATAAACTCGCAGTAATAATTACTTTAAAAAGAATAAGTTGTGTAAATTGACGCTGAATAATACTGAAGTGTTTTTCTCTGTAATTCAAGTAATTGCTCACTAGGTTGTTGTTTTTTTGAAGTGCAAAATCAAAGTTGTTTTGTCTTCTAAAACTAAAATTGTTTCTTGCTATTTCCTGCAACCAGCCTGCTACTTTATACTTGTATTTAGACTCTTTTAAACTGCTATCCAAACCTTGGTGGTATGAAAATTTGAAAATAGAGTACAATAGTATCGCTAAGAAAAAACCGAAAACAATAAAAAAGGGATGATAAAAAGAAAGTAATATAATACCAAAGGCAATTTGCAATAAAGCAGCTGAAAAATCAATAAGTAATTTTGAGGTTCCTTTTTGA
Source organism: Flavobacterium sp. (assembly GCA_016718345.1). Taxonomy (GTDB): domain Bacteria; phylum Bacteroidota; class Bacteroidia; order Flavobacteriales; family Flavobacteriaceae; genus Flavobacterium. The sequence continues at coordinate 159,427 of JADKDN010000001.1, forward strand.
ATAGTAAGAGTATCAAAGAATCGATTTGCTAATTCTGGAGGGTAAGTAGAATAAATTTCTTCAAATTTTATCTTTGGTAGCCTGTAAGCAAATTCAAAAGAGGAACGAACAAATAATTTTTGTTGTAAATTTTCAGTTATTCTAAGCTGCATTAAGGATAAAATACCAACAAAAATAACTCCGAGCACCACTAATACAATTAATACAATCCATGAAGTACTTATTCTTCCTGACTGGATAAAATTGATTATTGCTTGAATACCCAGAGGTAATGATAAACTTATCAATCCTGAAAAAATTGCATAAAAAATGATTTGCAATACATCTTTTCGGTCAAGGCGTAACAGGCTATAAAATCGTTTTAAGGGTGTCATTGTGTTTATTTTTTTAAGGTTTTTTCAATTAAGTTAATGTAAAAATCAGTTGGGCTCAAAGTTTCATTACAGTCTGTTATGGTTTTTAAATGATTTTGCAGAAAGTGTTGATGTAAAGCTCCTTCAACTATTGATGAAGCTAAACTCCTAGCAAATTTGTACTCAGGATTTACCTCGTTAATCATCGATACAATTCTGTTTATGACTCTTTTATAGATTAGAAAAAAACCTTCTTTATTTTCTTTATCAACTTCTTTTGTGTGTAAGGTTTTTGTAAATTCTGCAACTATTATATTGTTTAAAATAGATTCGTTGATGTGAGTAGTTTTGGAATCATCCTCGGCTTTTTCAGTAACTAATGCAATTGCTTTTTTCAATTTTTCTAAAGGATGAGCTAAATTGTTTGTAGTAAAAACCAAACGATACTCCATCCAACTCCAATACCATGAACACAGATAAATTAATAATTTATGTTTGTTTTCAAAATAACGATAGATAGAACTTTCGTTTGAGCCTATCAAATCCCCTAGTTTTTTAAATGTAAACTCTTCGAATCCTATTTCGTCAATAAGAATAATGCTTTTTTCAATGATTTTTTTTCCTAAAATGGAGGTTTCGGGATCTTTAACATAAAATTTTTCGTTAACTTGAATTTTTATAGTTGACAGCAAATTTTCCATTGAAAAAGATTTAATTATAGTGAGTTTATTTTGTTTTTACTTAAATCAAAATTTAAAATAGTATTAAAAATGATTCCATTGTTGTATTGAAATACATTTTTCGATTGTACTTCTCTTCCCAGTTGAAGAATCTGATTTAAATAGCCAGCTTCAAGCCTAATATTTTCATTGATTTTATATCCAAGTATGAAACCTAATCGGTTCTGGTCGAATATATTTTCGTTTACATTTTCACCAAAACCAATAAAAATTTCATCATATGCGGCTAAATATGGAGTTTTGTCGATTATACTTTTTCCTTTTAATGGAATTTGAATTCTAAACATGTAGCGCAACCTATTTGCGAAAAGATAGCCGTCTTCTTCAGTTAAATTTTCATTAGAGTATTTTCCTATCCATCGTTGCTCTAGCATAAATCGATGTGATAATTCAACTATTGATATTTTATCTGAAATGGTAGCTACTTGAAATAGTCTATGTTCGGTAAAGTCTTTACCAAAACTATTTATTGAAGTTGTACCATAAGGAAATGTTTCAATCCATCCGTAGCCCAATCTGAGTTGTATTTTTGAATTTAATTGATAATTTACTCCTAAGCGAAGCAAGCTTTGCTGCCATTCTGTAATGGTGTTTTCTCTTCGCCATTGATACTCTGTGTGTATTCCAAATTTTTCATCTATTTTCAAAGTACCATTATAGGTGTACCATCCAATAGAATTGTTTTCCTTGCTTCTATTGTTTTGAGCTTGACTATGAATAGGAAACAATATAAACCAACTAATAAATACTAGTTGAAATGTACTGGAAGCTGTTTTTGACATTAGATACTTCATTTTTGAGTAATAAATTCAATTGCAAATATAATAGTATTACTATTAATTATGAAATTTTAACTTTTATTTAGGTAAAGTTCACTGTAATTAGTCTTCTGTTTTGTGGCTTACATGAGTTTTGTCATATTTTTTAAGTGATTAAGTTTTAAATTTGATTCAATCAATTTAGTACAATTATGAGTAAATATTTAACAGCCAGTGAAGCGGTTAAAATTGTAAAATCAAATGATAGAGTTTATGTTCAAGCTGCTGCGGCTTGTCCAACAATTTTAACCAAAGCACTCTCAGAAAGAGCCGCTGAACTAAAAAATGTTGAAATATGTCATCTGCACACTGAAGGCGAAGCTCCTTATGCAAATCCGGAGCTAGCGGAGAGTTTTCATGTAAACTCCTTTTTTATTGGGAAAAACGTCCGACATACCCTTGTTGCAGGAAATGGTTCTTACACACCAGTTTTTTTGAGTGAATTGCCGTATTTGTTTCGAAAAAAAGTGTTACCATTGAATGTGGTTTTAATTCATGTTTCGCCACCAGATAGTCATGGATACTGTTCTCTGGGAGTTTCGGTTGAAGCAACTTTGGCGGCAATTGAAAATGCAGAAACGGTAATAGCACAAGTAAATCCGCAAATGCCAAGAACCTTTGGAGACGGAATTCTTCATGTTTCTGAAATTGATTATTTGGTTGAGGTTAACCAACCCATTTTTACTCATGAAATGGAAAAAATATCGCCATTAGAAGATAAAATCGGAACGTACATCGCTTCTTTAATTGAAGATGAAAGCACGCTGCAAATGGGTATTGGTTCTATTCCTAATGCCGCTTTGGCTAAATTAACGAACCATAAGAATTTAGGTTTACATACCGAAATGTTCTCTGATGGGGTTATCGATTTGATTGAAAATGATGTTATCAATTGTAATTATAAAGGGACATCCAGAGGTCGAGCATTGGCAACTTTTTTAGTAGGTTCCAAACGATTGTATGATTTTGTTAATGACAATCCATTTATAGAAATGAAAGAATCTTCAATAGTTAATGATACCGCCCGAATTAGGAAAAACCCTAAAATGGTCGCTATTAATTCTGCGATAGAAGTAGATGTTACCGGTCAAGTATGTGCCGATTCTATTGGAGCAAGAATGTATTCTGGTGTTGGTGGGCAAATGGATTTTATAAGAGGTGCTTCTTTAAGTCCAGGTGGTAAAGCGATAATTGCGTTGCCTTCAATTACCAATAAAGGCGAAAGCAGAATAGTTCCTTATCTCAAACAAGGAGCGGGTGTTGTATCAACCCGATCTCATGTTCAGTATATTATTACTGAAAATGGGATAGCGGATTTGTATGGAAAAACATTAAAACAACGTGCAGTTGAGATGGTCAAAATTGCACATCCCAACCATCAAGAATGGATTGAAAAGGAGTATTATAATTTGGTAAACAGTATTTAAAAAAAAGCTCCAAATTTGGAGCTTTTTTTTATTATAATAACGAGTGTCTCGTCATTGCTTCTGGTTTCTCAATTCCCATGAGTTCTAATATGGTTGGAGCCAAATCTCCTAAAACACCATCGTGAATTTGTTTCAATTCTTTGTCAACCAATATAATAGGCACGGGATTAGTGGTATGTGCAGTATTTGGACTTCCATCAGGATTTATCATCGTTTCACAGTTGCCATGATCTGCAATGATTAAAGTAGTATAATTATTGGCTAAGGCTGTGGTAACTACTTTTTCAACACATTTATCAACTGCCTCACAGGCTTTTATTGCTGCTTCCATTACACCAGTATGTCCCACCATATCCCCATTGGCAAAATTAAGGCATACAAAATCTACTTCCCCTTTGTTTAATTCAGGAACTAAAGCATCCGCTAATTCGTATGCACTCATTTCGGGTTTCAAATCATAGGTAGCTACTTTTGGAGAATTTTTCAAAATGCGACTTTCACCTTCAAAAGGCAACTCTCTCCCACCAGAGAAAAAGAAGGTTACGTGTGGGTATTTTTCGGTCTCAGCAATTCGGATTTGTTTCTTGCCAGCTTTTTCCAAAACTTCACCTAATGTTTCGGTAATATTATCTTTGTTGTAAACCACTTTTACGTTTTGATACGTTTCGTCATAGTTGGTTAAGGTAACATAATATAAATCTAATTTGTGCATGTTTTGCTCATGAAAATCTTTTTGCGAAAGTGTTTCAGTGAGTTCTCGTCCTCTATCCGTTCTGAAATTAAAGAAGATAACTACATCATTCTCTTTAATAGTAGCTAGAGGTTTGTCATTATCATCAACCATGATGATTGGGTCGATAAATTCATCCGTTACATTGTTTTTATAGCTTTGCTTAATGCTTTCAACAGCATTTTTAGAATGGGTTCTAATTCCGTTTACAACCAAGTCATAAGCTTTTTTAACTCTTTCCCATCGTTTGTCACGGTCCATTGCATAATAGCGTCCTACAACCGAAGCTAATTTTACACTAGTATTAGAAATATAGTTTCCTAAATCTTCAATGTATTGTTTGCCTGATTTTGGATCAACATCACGACCATCAGTGAAAGCATGAACGTATACTTTTTGTAATCCAAAATTCTGAGTAGCATCAATCAAACCTCGCAAATGCGAAGTGTGTGAATGTACTCCGCCATCCGATACTAAACCTAGGAGGTGTACATCAACATTTTTATCTTTAGCATACTGAAAAGCGTCTACTAGAACGGGTTCTTGATTCAAAGTTTTATGTTCTACAGCAAGATTTATTTTTGCCAAATCTTGATAGACAATTCTTCCTGCACCTAGGTTCATGTGCCCCACTTCACTGTTTCCCATTTGACCTTCAGGTAAACCTACATTCAGACCGTCAGTTCTCAATTGTGCACTTGGATATTTTGTATAAAGCGAATTGATAAATGGGACATTTGCATTGTCAATGGCAGAAACTTTTGGGTCTGGATATTTTCCCCAACCATCAAGAATCATTAAAATTACTTTTTTGTTCATTGTGTTTGTTTTTATTTCTTAGCGTTCAATCTGTCTATAGTAAGGAAACAAAGGTAAGATATTTTAAAATTTTAGTTTGCGATTTAAGGGTGATATTTGATAATTATTTTGAAGACTACGTTTTATTTTTTCAAAGTATTGTAGTCAATAAAATAGCGAATACTGATAGAAAAAATATGATTTAAATTTTCGTTATCAATGGCTTTGCTGAGGTTTTTTGTCAACTCGCGGCTAAAAGTATCTTCGAATATGGAAGAGCTATTTCTGTACAAAACTGAAATTTGACTGCCAGGGGCAAACCACCAGGAGTAGGAGAGGTCTAAATTCCAAGTATTAAAATTTTGGTCTTTATTTTCAGTATACAACGTATTTGATTGTAGTGTTCCGTCGTCTAGCAAAGTATAGTAATCATGATTGGTAACATAGGACCAGTAATGTCTTACGGCTAGGTTAATATTCATTTTTTCATTCAAAGTATATTTTCCTTGTAAGGTATTGATATACGTGATTCTATTTCTAACGGCAAATATAGTAGTATTGTCATCGCTAAAGTCTACCCAACCTACATTGTTGTTTTGCCTGTAAAAACTAGTTTTATAGTTCAATGAAAAACTATCGTTAAATCGGTATTTTGGACTGATAGTATACCATAATCTATTCGGTCTTTTTCATTTATATAAGTATAGTACGGATTGATGTCAATAGCAAATGGATGGTTGTAGTTGGAAGAAAAATAAAGCCAAACGCCAACGCTTTCTGGAACGGTTAAAAATTTAGAGTCGTCAATAGATCTTGGTTCGTAAAAATTATATGTTTTTAAAGGACTAGAATAAATATTAATACCGTAATAATCATTTTTCTTACTTGTTGTATCAAAGACTAAAGTAGCAGATCCAGTTTGAATTTTTCCAGTTCTATTGTCAAATTCACTGTAAAAATTCAGGTTGGTTTCAAAAGTATTGAAGCGTTTGGTTGGATTCAATATTCTATAGCTATTGTAGGAATATAAAGTGTAATAATGGGTCTGAAAATTAATTCCTAAATCATTATTATCAAAATCTTCTGAAACATATTTTCCGCCAATTCCATAACGGTACTTGCCGCTAGTTTCTCCTAGAAATAAAGAAGTATTGTATCCTTTTTTATCCGGAATAGTATTAGATTCATTTACATAACTGTATTTGAAATCTCCCTTTACATTAAAAGTATTTTCTCTAGTATTCAAATCGAAAACAGCTGCAGAAACATTCGCATCTCTGAAACTTCCAATTCGTGTCACATTGGTATTGACAAAAGAAACAGAAGAGTTTTTTCTAAATCGTTGGTCAATAACAATTTCATTGTAATTGGCCAGTGGTTCAATTTCTGTTCTTGTCTCTCCAGTTTCAGCATTTATGATTTCTAAATTGGTTTCTTCGGTAACAGCATTTAATACACCTATCCCTAAACCGTTTTTAGTTCGACCAGAAATTTTGGCAGCGTTAACAAGATTAATGTTGGTGTTCCCGCTAAAAAATTCCACATCACTCAATTTGTAGTCAGGTGTGCCGCCAATTCTTCGAGAGTATAACAAATCTCCTTTTTTAAATAGATCCGTTCCTTCTGTAAAAAAAGGTCTATTTTCGGTAAATTGTTGTTCGAACGGACCAAGATACAATTCGACATTGTCAAATTTTGTTTGTCCAAAATCAGGAATTAATATAGCATCGAGTGTAAATGCATCGCTAATTCCATATTTAATATCAAGACCAGCCTTGAGTTGTCCTGAAGTTTTTTCAAATCGATTGGAGTTCAAATAGAAAGAGGAATAGGGAATAAAAAACAATCTTGTCGGCGTTTGAATATCTTCAATTCCTTGTAATATCCCTGATTGAGCACTTTCGTTGTTGATGGTAGAATCGATAAAATTCCAAGTGTACGATTGTCGGTCTCTACGAATTTCTCGATAAAAATTGAGCCCCCAAGTTTGTTCTTTTTTTTTGGAAAAACGTAAAGCAGCATAAGGAATTTTTAATTCGGCAACCCAGCCAAAATCGGTTACTTTTACGTGACTTTCCCATATGGCGTCCCAGGTAAAATCTTCACCGTTTTCGTTAGTAAAAATACAATCGGCTTGAACGCCTGCAGCACTTACATAAAATCTAAAATCTTGTTGGCTATCGTTAAAACCGTTTATAAATATTCCAAAATTTTCTGAGGTGCCAAAATTGTCTCTTTGGGTAATTTCTTTTAGAATTTTACTAGGCTCATCATCATACATTTTTGCAGCAACAAAAATGGCGTCATCGTTATAGACTATCTGTACTTCGGTTTTTTTATTTTCGTTTATAGGTCTGCCGTTGTCTGGAGCAAACATCACAAAGTCTTTGGCAACAGGAGCATATTCCCATATAGGTTCGTTAAATTTTCCGTCTATCGTAATATTCCCCGCAGTTATGGCATTTAAAACTTTCTTTTGTCCGAAAGAATAAAAATGAGTTAACAATAAGAATAGGAATAGACCTTGAAATTTATTCATAAAACCAGTACTTTATCTTACAAAAATAACCATAAAATTAACATTTGCAACTCTATTGCAATATATTTCAGTCCCTTTCGTTTTACTGTGTTTAAGAAAGTTATTTTTCAATGCAACTTAGTTTTAGATATTTAAATTTAAGATTGGCATGAATTTTGTAATTTTGCAAATGTCTCAAATCTGTCATTTAACTTAAATAAAATCAATGATTTATACCTTTTTTCCTTTGTTTTTTTTCTTTTTAACGTCTTTCACTTCGGTTCCTTCAAGTGAAAACAAAAAGGCTTTAAGATTAGTTGATAAAGTTTCTGTTTCCAATCATGAAACGAATGCTGAATGGGTTTACAATAATCTGAATGCAAATCATTTGTCTTTACCCCAAATGCAGAGTTTCTCCGAAGCTTTAAAAGGGTTCAATATATTAAAGGCAAAAGGGATTGTTCAAAAAGACATTTTGACTCTTGTTGATTTCAGCTTGTCATCAAATACTAAGAGACTTTGGGTAATAGATTTAACTACTAATACGGTTTTATTTAATTCTCTTGTAGCTCATGGGAGAAATACTGGTGAGGAGTTTGCCACTTCATTTTCTAATGATGCTTCTTCTTTTAAAAGCAGTTTAGGGTTTTACCTAACTGGAGAAATCTATCAAGGAAAACATGGTAAGTCGCTAAAACTCGACGGTCTAGAAAAAGGAGTAAACGATAAAGCAAGAGAAAGAGGTGTGGTTATGCATGCTGCCGATTATGTTTCAGAGACTTTCATTAAAAGTAATAAAAGATTGGGTAGAAGTCAAGGATGTCCAGCTATTCCTGCTGAACTTACAGCCGAAATTATCAATACCATAAAAAACAAATCCTGTTTGTTTATTTATCATCCTTCAAGGAATTCTACTGATGTGTCCAAAATGGCATCTTGAATTGAAAAGATAACAAATTAATTCTAAAACAGTTAGCCTGTCCTAAAACTGATTTTAGAATAAGAAATAAAAAAAGGAACTATTTTTATAAAAAAAATTTGGAGCAAATTAAACTTATTACCTATATTTGCACCGTTGTAATGCGAAAGTAGCTCAGTTGGTAGAGCTCCAGCCTTCCAAGCTGGTTGTCGCGAGTTCGAGCCTCGTCTTTCGCTCTTAAAAAAAGTCTAAACGTAATGTTTAGACTTTTTTTGTTTCTAGTGAGTCCTAGTTTTCGAAAGTGTTTTTAATTAACTGAAAACAGAAAAGTCATAATTAAATCAAGTTAATTATGACTTTTAATAGTGACCACGGTGGGATTTGAACCCACACGCCCTTACGAGCACCACCCCCTCAAGATGGCAAGTCTACCGTTTCTCCACGTGGCCAAAAACAAAAAAAGTCACTCGCCAAGGCGAACGACTTGTTGTGACCTGACTGGGGCTCGAACCCAGGACCCCATCATTAAAAGTGATGTGCTCTACCAACTGAGCTATCAAGTCGTCGCTTGAAGAGTTGCATAATTTTGTGACCTGACTGGGGCTCGAACCCAGGACCCCATCATTAAAAGTGATGTGCTCTACCAACTGAGCTATCAAGTCATTAACCTTTCTTCAATGCGGGTGCAAATATAAGACGTTATTATTTATTTTTCAAAGCTATTTTATTTTAAATTTGTGTTTTTTTGCTAATTGTTGTTAACGTCTTTATTTATAAGGTTTTAGTGCTATGAAGAAAATAATTTTAATAGGATATATGGGTTCTGGAAAGTCAACAATTGCCAAATTATTGTCAAAAAACATGCACTATGAGTTCCTAGATTTAGATGAAATCATTGAAAAAGAGCAAAATGCATCTGTCTCTGCAATTTTTGAACGAAAAGGAGAGGTGTATTTTAGAAAATTAGAGCACGAAGTCCTAAAAAGAATTTTACAATCAGAATCCAATATGGTTCTAAGTCTTGGAGGAGGAACGCCTTGTTTTTCGAATAATCAAGAACTTTTGAAACAAGAGGATATTGATACTATTTATCTCAAAACGTCAATTGATAAATTGTATGAAAGACTTCGAACTCAAAAAGCCAACAGACCTTTAATTGCCAATAAAAGTGAAGACGAAATGAAAGAGTTTATCGCTAAGCATCTTTTTGAGAGAAGTTTTTATTACAATCAAGCAAAGTACATTGTGACAACAGATGATAAATCGCCACAAGAAACGGTCTTAGAAATACAATCGCTTTTAATTTAAATAAGTATAACTCGTATTTTCTTCAAAAACAACTTGAACGTGTTCTTGCAAAGATGTACTAAGCGAAATTCCTTTGAAATCAGCTTTTACAGGATATTTTTTATGATTTCTATCTACTAGAACAGCTGTTTTGAATTTTTTCAATGGTACCTCCAGAAAATGTTTAACGCCATAAATTAAGGTTGTTCCGCTATTCAAAACATCATCCACAAGAACAAGACCTTTATTTTCATAATCTTCTTTTGCAATTGACGTAGAAATGGGTTCGCTTGGATGTAATTTATTGACAAAAACTTCACACAAAATAATTTGTATTGGTGAAATTGAGGAGAGACTTTGAGCAATTTTTTCAGCGAATACGAATCCATTTTTTGTAATTCCGGCTAAAACAATAGATTCCTCGTCTACAAAATTTTCATAAATTTGATAGGCTATTCGCTTAATCTTGTGTTCTATTTCTTGATGCGTAAGTATAATGTTGTGTTCCATAGATTTGTTTTTAAAGAAAAGAAAAATCTTTTTTTACAATTCGTTTTGAGGATTGATTTCAAAGGTATTTTCAAAATCATCTAAATCCCTTCTATCTTTTTTAGTAGGTCTTCCGTCTCCAGTTTTTCTATAATGTTCCTTGGCTAATTTTAACAGTTCCAAATGTTGATAAGCCTCTTCTGGAGTTTCGTTTTTTCTGTAAATGTCTACCAATTTCGCGCTTACTCGATTTTCAGGAATGTCTAAAACAGTAATTATTTGTGTAATTTGATCTTTTCTAAAAGTAATGGTATCCGACGGAAAAACTTCTTTTGAAGGTTTAGCAATTTGACCGTTTACCGTAATATGATTTTTTTTACAGGCCTCGGTAACCATGTTTCGGGTTTTGTAATATCGGACGCACCACAAATATTTATCCACTCTCATGTTTTTCTAAAATCGGCGTTAAATTGTTTACAAAAATAAATCAAAATTGTATCTTGCGCTCCTAAAAAATCTCTATAATGAACAAATTTAAGCTTTATTTAGTTGTAATTTCCTTGGCTTTGGTTTTATTTTCCTGCAACAAAGATTCCAATACAAGTGAACCAACTCCCATTAGAGATTTTGCCGTTCAATATGAGACGGATAGCACTACAATTGCAGATTATCTAAAGACACATTATATTGAGAATTTAGTAAATCATCCCGGTTTTACAGACGATCAGGACATTACTTTGGCTAAAATTCCTACTGGAGGAACTCAGTCTTCCATTTGGTCATTGTTAGACAGTCCGACTTTCCCTATGCTTTTAAAAAAGACAGTTGAACTTCACGATATTGTGTATACAGTTTACTATCTAAAATTGAGAGATGACAATACTGTTGATGGAGAAACACCGACTAAAGTTGATGCTGTTTTAGCATCTTATAATGGTTTTTATTTAAAAGATAATTCAACAACTTCTGATGGAGTTAAAAAAATAGATATTGAAAGCACCTCTTTCGAATCGGTTATATATCCTCAACAACCATTAGGTTTGGATGCAACCATAAGAGGTTGGTCTGAAATTTTTCCAAAATTTGTATCAGGAAGTTACATAGAATCGGATGAGTCTAGTCCAAATCCTGCTGTTTATAAAGATTTTGGCGCAGGAGTTATGTTTTTGCCTTCTGGATTAGGGTATTATAATGGAGCATCTGGATCGATTCCGTCTTATTCACCCTTGGTTTTTTCTTTCAAATTATATAAAGTGAAAAGAGCCGACCAAGACCTAGATGGAATTCTTTCTGTAGATGAAGACCTCAATGGCGATTTGGATCCTACAAATGATGATACTGATGGCGATGGGAAACCGAATTATCAAGATATCGATGATGATGGCGACGGGGCTTTGACCAAAACGGAAATTAAGATAGATGGAGTTATTCCTTCTAGTTATGATTTGATTTTAGATTGTAGTGGGTTAACAACTGGAACAAAAAAACATTTGGATAAGTCTTGTCGATAATTTGAAATCTTAAAATAAAAAATCCCGTCTTAATTTGTTTTAAGACGGGATTTTTTTATGTATTAAAAGCATTATTTTCTTTTAATAACTCTTTCAACGGCTTCAACAATCGCTTGATTGTTTAGCTTGTATTTTTCCATTAATTGTTCAGGTGTTCCGCTTTCGCCAAAACTATCTTGAACTGCAACAAATTCTTGTGGAGATGGATTGTTTAAGGCTAAAGCTCTAGAGACACTTTCTCCTAGACCACCCAGAATGTTATGCTCTTCCGCAGTAACAATACAACCTGTTTTTGCTAATGATTTTAAAATTGCTTCCTCGTCTAGTGGTTTTATGGTGTGAATATTAGTTACTTCAGCAGAAATTCCTTTTGCCTCAAGAGCTTCAGCAGCAATAAGAGCTTCCCAAACTAAATGTCCTGTTGCAACAATTGTTACATCGCTACCTTCGTTTAGTAGAATCGCTTTTCCAATGATGAATGGTTCGTCAGCAGGAGTGAAGTTAGGTACAACTGGACGCCCGAAACGCAAATAGGCTGGGCCGTGGTGATCAGCTAATGCTAATGTAGCGGCTTTGGTTTGATTGTAATCACAAGTGTTGATTACGGTCATTCCTGGCAACATTTTCATTAATCCAATATCTTCTAGAATTTGGTGTGTTGCACCGTCTTCTCCTAGTGTTAAACCAGCGTGAGAAGCACAAATTTTTACATTTTTATCTGAATAAGCCACCGATTGACGAATTTGATCATAAACTCTTCCAGTAGAAAAGTTAGCAAAAGTTCCAGTAAAAGGAATTTTTCCTCCTACAGTTAAACCTGCAGCAATTCCAATCATGTTAGCTTCAGCGATTCCAATTTGGAAAAAACGTTCTGGATGATTTTTTTTGAATTCGTCAAACTTTAACGAACCAATTAAATCGGCACAAAGCGCAACCACATTTTCGTTTTTTTGACCTAATTCTGTCATTCCGGCTCCAAAACCTGAACGTGTATCTTTACTTCCTGTATTTGTATATTTTTTCATTTTTTTTAATTGAAAGATTAAAAATTGAAGATTAAAAAATTCCGAAATCAGAAATTAGTAACCTTCGATTTTAATTTTAATAGTCTCCTAAAGTTTCTTTATTTTGGTTCAAGGCATTTTCTAGTTGGGCATCATTAGGTGCTTTACCATGCCAAGCATGACTGTACATCATGTAGTCTACACCATTACCCATTTCAGTATGCAACAATACACAAACAGGTTTTCCTTTTCCTGTTCTTGATTTTGCTTCATTCATTCCAGCAATGATAGACTCAATATCATTTCCTTTAGTAATTTCTATGACATCCCAATCAAAAGCTTCAAACTTTGCTCGTAGACTACCCATCGCAAGTACTTCGTCAGTTGTTCCATCAATTTGTTTTCCGTTGAGGTCGACAGTAGCAATTAAATTATCCACTTTTTTAGCAGAAGCATACATAATAGCTTCCCAGTTTTGACCTTCTTGTAATTCGCCATCTCCGTGAAGTGTAAAAACAAGGTTCTTGTCTCCATTTAATTTTTTTGCTTGAGCAGCACCAATACCAACAGATAAACCTTGTCCAAGTGAACCAGAAGCAATTCTCACACCAGGTAATCCTTCATGTGTGGTAGGATGTCCTTGCAAGCGAGAGTTTAGTAAACGGAAAGTTGCTAATTCTGAAACAGGAAAATAACCACTTCGTGCTAATACGCTATAGAAAACAGGAGAAATATGGCCATTAGAAAGGAAAAATAAATCCTCGCCAATGCCGTCCATATCAAAGCCTTCTTTGCGATTCATAATATTTTGATACAAGGTTACGAGAAACTCGGTGCAACCGAGAGACCCCCCAGGATGGCCTGAATTTACAGCATGAACCATACGAAGAATATCTCTTCTGACTTGGATAGTTAAATCGTTTAATTGTTGAATGTTAGGCTTCATTTTGAAAATTAAAATTATACGGAAGCAAAAGTAATTTTTATTTTGCCGTGAGACAAATGATTTTTATAATAGTTATCATGAGAGTAACTATTGACTGTTAAATAAAATCCTAAATTCTAAATCCTAAATTCTAAATCTTTTATCTTTGCCCACTGAAAAAAGCATTTATGAAGTTTGATTTATTACAAAAAGATCCGCATACAAAAGCCAGAGCAGGAGTTATAACCACTGATCATGGACAAATTGAAACCCCTATTTTTATGCCTGTAGGCACAGTTGCTTCTGTAAAAGGAGTACATCAGCGTGAATTAAAAGAAGAAATTAATCCAGATATTATTCTAGGAAATACCTATCATTTATATTTACGACCACAAACGGAAATATTGGAAAAAGCAGGTGGATTGCATAAATTCATGAATTGGGATCGAAATATTTTGACCGATTCAGGAGGTTATCAAGTGTATTCTTTGTCTGCCAATAGAAAAATTAAGGAAGAAGGAGTCAAGTTTAAATCCCACATAGATGGCTCGTATCATGTTTTTACACCAGAAAATGTGATGGAAATACAACGAACTATTGGTGCAGATATTATTATGGCTTTTGATGAATGTACACCTTACCCATGTGATTACAAATATGCCCAACGCTCCATGCACATGACGCATCGTTGGCTGAATCGATGTATCAATCATTTAGAAAAAGTGCCTGTTAAATATGGATATGAACAAACTTTTTTTCCAATTGTTCAAGGCAGCACCTACAAGGATTTGAGAATTCAGTCAGCAGAATATATTGCAAATGCAGGTCAACAAGGAAATGCTATTGGTGGATTATCTGTTGGAGAACCAGCTGAAGAAATGTATGCCATGACCGAAGTGGTTTGCGACATTTTACCAGAGGATAAACCACGGTATTTGATGGGAGTAGGAACTCCAATCAATATTTTAGAAAATATTGCGTTAGGCGTGGATATGTTTGATTGTGTAATGCCTACCCGAAATGCTCGAAACGGAATGTTGTTTACAGCTCATGGAACCATAAATATTAAAAATAAAAAATGGGAAGACGATTTCTCTCCTTTGGACGAAATGGGAATTACATTTGTTGATAGAGAATATACCAAAGCCTATTTAAGACATTTGTTTGCCGCTAATGAATATTTAGGGAAACAGATTGCTACCATTCATAATCTCGGATTTTATATGTGGTTGGTTCGTGAGGCAAGAGTGCATATATTAGCAGGAGATTTCAGAGTTTGGAAAGAGATGATGGTGAAACAAATGAGTCAAAGGTTATAGTGTAAAAAAATAGTGAATTTGTTTGTTCCTCAACAGATGATTATATAAAAAAGCATGCTTAAAATAATAGACAGATACATTCTTAAAAGATATTTAGCCACTTTTTCGGTTATGTTGTTATTGTTTATTCCAATTGGGATTATCATTGATGTATCTGAGAAAATAAATAAGATGCTTGAGAATAAGGTTCCGTTCATTGAGATTGCGAACTATTATTTTCATTTCACCATTCATTTTGCCAATTTCTTGTTTCCTATTTTTTTGTTTCTTTCTATTATTTGGTTTACTTCAAAATTAGCCAATAATACTGAGATTATAGCTATTTTGAGTTCGGGGATTTCTTTTACACGTTTTTTAAGACCCTATATTATTGGTGCAACGATTGTGTCAGTAAGTGCTTTAATCATGGGGTTTTTCCTTGCTCCAAAAGCTAATGAGGTGTATAATAATTTTAGATATACTTATTTAATTGGGAATGGTCAAGAAAAAATGCGTGAGGACTCCGATGTTTTTAGACAAATTAGTGATGACGAATACATATATGTTAGTAACTTCAATACTATTTCCAAGACGGCATTTAATTTCTCATTAGAAAAGTTTAAAGGAGACCAGTTAGATTATAAAATTACAGCTAATAGAATTAAATGGAATCCAGAGGATAGCACATATACAATGTTTGGGTACACGAAGCGTAAAGTAGGGATGTTAGGAGATATAATAGAAAAGGCAGAGCAAAAAGACGCTATTTTCACTTTTGATTTGGACGATTTGACCCCAACAGTTTATGTAGCAGAGACGCTAAGTTATATTGATTTAATTCATTTTATTGAAAGAGAAAGAAAAAGAGGTAATGCCAATATTAATGTTTATTTGACAGTCTTATATAAAAAATATAGTGTTCCAGTTTCAGCATTTATATTAACTGTAATAGCGGTAGCAGTTTCTTCTATGAAACGAAGAGGAGGAATGGGAATGAATTTAGCAATAGGAATCCTATTGGCTTTTGCCTTTGTTTTTTTTGATAAAATTTTTGGTGTTATGGCAGAGAAATCTACAATACCTCCAATTATTGCTGTTTGGATTCCAAATATTGTTTTCGGGAGTTTAGCTGTTTATCTTTTGCGAAATGCCAAACGATAATGTTAAAAGTTATCTTCATCTACACCTCATAGTTTTTATTTGGGGTTTCACAGCTGTGCTGGGAGCTCTAATTTCTCTTGATGCTGTTCCGTTAGTTTGGTACAGAATGTCAATGGCTTCGGTTTTCATTCTGCTTTTTATTTGGATAAAAAGAATTCCTTTTAAGCTTCCGCTAAAAATCCTAATTGGATTTATTTTTGCTGGATTAATTATCACATTGCATTGGCTCACTTTTTTCAAAGCAATCAAGGTTTCTAATATTTCTGTAACATTAGCATGCCTTTCAACAGGAGCATTTTTTACATCTTTGTTGGAGCCCTTATTACATGGAAGAAAAATTATTTTGTATGAAGTTTTTTTTGGAGTCCTTGTCATCATTGGTTTGGGAATCATTTTTAAAGTGGAAAGCAACTATATTGAAGGTATTCTTTTCGCTTTATCTTCAGCATTTTTGTCGGCACTTTTTTCTGTTATTAATAGCAAATATGCTAAGCTGTATAATCCTTCGGTAGTTTCTTTTTATGAAATTTTGAGTGGAGTAGTTTTTTTATCGTCCTATTTCCTTTTTATTGGAAGTTTCGATTCTGCTTTTTTTCAATTAAGTTTCAACGATTGGATGTATTTAGCACTATTGAGTTCTATTTGTACGGCCTATGCATTTATTGCATCAGTAAAAGTGATGAAGTTTTTAAGCCCATATACAGTAATGCTGACCATTAATTTAGAGCCTATTTATGGTATTATTCTAGCTGTTATTGTATTTCATGATAAGGAAAAAATGAGTATTGAATTTTACATAGGTGTATTGATTATACTTTCAACTGTTATCATGAACGGGATTATTAAATACTATAAAAAGTAGTATCACGAGATTTTATAATCATTAAGGCTTTCATTTTTTTGATATATGAAAATTGTATATTCAGTAAAATGTTTACAACTAAAATTAAATTTTTTCTTTTGTTCATAATATTATATTTTATCTTTGCCTTCCAAACAAAATAAAATCGAACATCCTATGGAATATTTAGATTTTGAACTCCCTATTAAGGAATTAATAGATCAATTAGACAAATGCCAGATTATTGGTCAAGAGTCTAATGTAGATGTAACTACAACTTGTAAGCAAATTGAGAAAAAGTTAGAGGAAACTAAAAGGAAAATATACAAAAATCTAACCGCTTGGCAACGAGTTCAATTGTCACGACATCCTAATAGACCTTATACATTAGAGCATATTACTAATTTGACAAAGGGTACATTCTTAGAACTTTTTGGAGACAGAAATTTCAAAGATGATAAAGCCATGATTGGTGGATTGGGTAAAATTCAAGGTCAATCATTCATGTTTATTGGTCAACAAAAAGGGATTAATACCAAAATGCGTCAACTGCGTAATTTTGGGATGGCAAATCCTGAAGGGTATCGTAAAGCATTACGTTTAATGAAGATGGCAGAAAAATTTGGTATCCCAGTTGTTACTTTAATCGACACACCGGGTGCTTATCCAGGATTGGAAGCTGAAGAAAGAGGTCAGGGTGAAGCAATCGCTAGAAATATCTTTGAGATGTGCAGACTAAAAACACCAATTATTTCCGTAATTGTTGGCGAAGGAGCTTCTGGAGGAGCATTAGGGATTGGTGTTGGAGATAGGGTGTTAATGATGGAAAATACATGGTATTCTGTTATTTCACCAGAATCATGTTCTTCCATTCTTTGGAAAAGCTGGGAGTATAAAGAGCAAGCTGCCGAAGCATTGAAATTGACTTCTGCAGATATGAAAAAACAAAAATTAGTTGATGATATCATTCCAGAACCTCTTGGAGGTGCTCATTATGATAAAGAAACAACTTTCAAAACTGTTGAGCAGTATATACTAAAAGCATTTGACGAATTAAAAGATTTATCAACAGAAGAATTAGTAGCTCAAAGGATGGATAAATACAGTAAAATGGGCGATTTCAAAGAGTAAATTCTTACAAAACAATTGTAAATCCGAAGTCCTATGATTTCGGATTTTTTTTTACTTATAAACAAAAAATAGAGAATTGTTAACATGGATTTCTAATAACTCTAAATGAGTTTTTTTTATTTTTTATTTACATTCGCACTATGGAAAATTTCAGAAATATAAGCCCAATAAAAGTAGATAAAACTACAATTATAAACCTAGAAAAAGGGAAGTTACCACCACAAGTCATTGAACTTGAGGAAGCGGTGCTTGGTGCCATGATGATTGATAAAAAAGGAGTTGATGAAGTCATTGATATTCTGCAGGCCGATGCTTTTTATAAAGAGTCACACAAGCATATTTTTGACGCAATTGTTCAGTTATTCACAGATACTCAACCCATTGACTTATTAACCGTTTCTGCTCAATTAAAAAAGAATGGAAAATTAGAATTGGCAGGAGGCGATTTTTATTTAATTCAACTCACTCAAAAGATTTCTTCTTCTGCCCATATTGAGTTTCATTCTAGAATAATTCTTCAAAAATACATTCAACGAAGTTTAATTCGAATTTCATCAGAAATCATCGAAGAGTCTTATGATGAAACTACGGATGTTTTTGATTTATTAGACAAAGCAGAGTCAAAGTTGTATGAAGTAACTCAAGGAAACATTAAGAGAAGCTCCGAAACTGCTCAAAGTTTAGTTATTCAGGCAAAAAAGCGTATAGAAGAAATTGCCGGGAAAGAAGGGCTAAGCGGAGTAGCCACAGGTTTTGAAAAGTTAGATAAAATAACTTCGGGATGGCAACCATCAGATTTAATCATTATTGCTGCCCGTCCAGGTATGGGTAAAACGGCTTTTGTACTTTCAATGGCAAGAAATATTGCTATTGATTTTGGGCATCCGGTAGCATTGTTCTCATTAGAAATGTCCTCTGTTCAATTAATAACGCGTTTAATTTCGTCTGAAACGGGATTGTCCTCTGAGAAATTAAGAACTGGTAAATTAGAGAAACACGAATGGGAACAATTGAGTATTAAAGTTAAAAACTTAGAAAAAGCACCTCTTTTTATTGATGATACTCCTTCGCTATCGATTTTCGATTTAAGAGCCAAATCCAGACGTTTAGCCTCACAACACGGAATAAAATTAATTATTGTTGATTATTTGCAATTGATGACCGCGGGAGGAAATGGAAAAGGTGGAGGCAATCGAGAGCAAGAAATTTCTACTATTTCAAGAAATTTAAAAGCCTTAGCCAAAGAATTAGGAGTTCCAGTAATTGCACTATCACAGTTATCTCGTGCTGTGGAGACTCGTGGTTCGAGCAAAAGACCATTACTATCAGATCTTCGTGAATCTGGAGCCATTGAACAAGATGCAGATATTGTTTCATTTATTTACAGACCAGAGTACTATAAAATTGATGAATGGGATGATGAAGAACAATCTCCAACTCAAGGACAGGCAGAGTTTATTATTGCTAAACATAGAAATGGTTCCCTTGAAAATATTAGATTAAAATTCATAGGAAGTCTAGGTAAGTTTGATAACCTAGATGAATATGGTGGAAGTTATGACGACTTACCCTCAAAAATGAATCATGAAGACAATCCTTTTGTGACTAAACATCTTCCTTCTCCAAATGAAGCGTTTGGAAGTAATTTGAATGCTGAAGATGATGAAAGTGATGTTCCATTTTAAATTCATAACCACTGTATTGAAGTGTTTTTTTTATGATTATTTTTACATTTAAACCTTTACCTTTGAAAAAGTGTAACGAATTAGCACTGCAATATTAAAATGTGAAGATGCGCTTTAAGAGTTTATTTTATTTCCTACTTATTTTTTATAGTTTTTCTGTAAAAGCATCCTACATTCTTTTGCCTATGGATGAAGCATCTCAAAAAAACCATTTGAAGGCCTACGGAATTACGTATTGGTGTATAGATAAACAATACAAAGCGAGTTGGTTATTAAATTATAGAGGAGGTTCTTTTTTACTTCCAGATGCTGTAGAGATAAGGAAAGAATGCCAAATTCGAGGAGTTAGTTTTGAAATTTTGTCTGATGGAGAACAAGAATCTATTTTGCAGGAAATTTCAAGTCCTTCTCAAAATATGGACGCAGTAATTTTAGAAAAAGCTCCAAAAATAGCCGTATATACTCCAAAAGGCAAACAACCATGGGATGATGCCGTCACAATGGTTTTAACTTATGCTGAAATTCCATTTACTTCCATTTATGATGAAGAAGTATTAAGCGATCAATTATTGTTATACGATTGGTTGCACTTGCATCACGAGGATTTTACAGGACAATATGGTAAATTTTATGGTATATATAGAAATGCACCTTGGTATATTGATCAGAAAAAAGAGGCTGAGGCTCTTGCTTCAAAATTAGGATATAAAAAAGTTTCTGAAGAGAAACTAGCTGTAGCTAAAAAAATAAGAGATTTTGTTATTGGAGGAGGATTCATGTTTGCGATGTGTTCGGCTACGGATAGTTTCGATATTGCTCTATCGGCCGAAGGAGTAGATATTTGTGAGGCAATGTTTGATGGTGATGCAAGTCAGGCTGATTATCAATCAAAAATTGATTATAGTAAGACATTTGCTTTTAAAAATTTTATTCTTGACAGAAGATCAGAGCATTATGAATTTTCAGATATTGATATGACAGAGAAAAGAAGAATTCCATTTGAAAAAGATTATTTTACATTAATGGATTTTTCAGCAAAATGGGATCCTATACCTAGTATGCTATGTCAAAATCATACACAATTAATTAAGGGATTCATGGGTCAGACCACCTCTTTTGATGAGGAATTCGTAAAATCTAGTGTTTTAGTAATGGGGAGTTGTGAGTTAAATGGAGAAGCTCGTTATATTCATGGTCAAAAAGGAAAGGGAATGTTTACGTTTTACGGAGGTCACGACCCTGAAGACTATCAGCACAGAGTTGGAGATGAACCAACAGTACTAGATTTACATTCAAATTCCCCTGGTTTTCGTTTAATTTTAAATAATGTCTTATTTCCGGCTGCAAGAAAGAAAAAATTAAAAACCTAGAAGTAAGAATAAACCGATATAAGTGTCGTTTTATCTACTATTTAAGATAATTTGATTCAATTTATAAAAATTTCCTATTTTTGCAAAATAAATTAAACAATTCGAATTCATTTTGTTATAAGTCTAAAAGCTGAGATAAAAGATTGATTTAGTTTATGTTAAAAATTATGAGAATACAAATTAAATACATTTTATTTATCCTCTTATCTTTCGTAGCATTAATGTCAAATGCGCAAGTAGGAATAAATACAACTGCACCAAATGCTCAACTAGAAATTAAATCTAGTGATCAAGCAAATCCAACAATTACAGATGGTTTGATTATTCCTAAAATTGATATTTTTCCATCAACAAATCCTACTGCTGCCCAACAAGGCATGATGGTATATTTAACTACTACCAGTGGTGTAAATTTTCCAGGGTTTTATTATTGGGATAACAAAGCACTTCCATCTCCAAATTGGGTTGCAATAGGAAATGGTAGTTCTAGTTCTTTTACCCATTATATTGGAGAGTTGTATGGAGGCGGAATTGTAGTTGCAGTTTGGAAAGAGAGTGGTGTAGAAAAAGGTTTAATCGCTTCGTTAGTTAATATGAAAACTTCCTCAAACAATGAACTTATAGGTTGGAGCGGAACAGTGAATGCCCTGGTGCCTCTACCTGGAGCAACGAGTTTAGTTAATGGTATGTCAAATACTAATGCGATTGTAGCTCAAAATGCTACAGCTAATATGGCCGCGACAATTTGTAAGTCATTCAATGGTGGTGGTTTCAATGATTGGTATTTACCATCAATATGGGAATTAGATGAATGTTATAAAGCAGCATTTGTAGTAAGTAGCGTCTTGGGGTCATTAAATAGTTTTCAATACAACACATATTGGAGTTCAACAGAAAGAGATGCAAATTATGCTTATTATAAGTATTTCGATGCAGGATACAATTACTATAGTACGAAAGGGAATACTTATTACGTAAGAGCTGTAAGAAGGTTTTAGTAAACCAACTACCATAAAGTTAACTTCTTTTTCTACTTTGTTCTACAAATTTTTATATAATTGCTTTCAAGATGATTATTATCATTTCCCAAATCATTTTTATACTTTTAATTTGTCGCAATAAAACGTAAAAATTTAAAAGATGTTGAAAAATGTAGTAAGGGTGTTTTTTATTCTTTTCCCTTTAATTTTTTTTGGTCAAGTTCATGCTGAGAAAGAGGTGAACAATCAAACGCAAACTTGGTTTAGTTTGAATACAAATTTAAAATTCAATGAACATTGGTTATTATTAGCTGATTTCCATGTTAGAAGAAACGATTTTCTAAATCAAGATAGTTTTTATTTTGTCAGAAGCGGTGTGGCTTATGTGCCAAATTCCAAAGTTTTATTAGTATTGGGTTATGCTCATATGTGGCTTGCTCCCACAAAACACGATTGGAATACTTTTTCGGATGAAAATAGGGTGTATCAACAAGCTCAGCTCAGTTCTAAAATTGGTACTATAAGTGTTTTGCAAAGAGTTCGTAATGAACAACGCTGGCAAGAAAAAATTGTCAACGATGAACCCATAGGAGAAAATCGATTTACAGATAGAGTTCGTTATTTGTTGAGTTTTAATATTCCTATTTTTAAGAGAAGTTCCATGCCGTCATTAGTTGTGTCGGATGAAATTTTGATTCATTTTGGTAAAGAGGTAGTTTATAATACTTTTGATCAAAACCGATTTTTTATCGGAATAAAACAAAATGTTAGCCCTAAATTGAGTTTTGATTTTGGGTATATGAATGTTTACCAACAAAAATATTCAGGTTACCAATACGACTCTAACCAAACTTTAAGGTTGTTCTTTTACTACAATAATAGTTTTAAAAATTTAACCCATTTTAGTCATCATACTTCTGGTGACGAGTAAAAAATATGGTTTTAATTACATTTCTCTTCCAATAGGGTAAAGCAAGTAGCGCTCATCGTAATATTTTGTTTTACTGTAAAACCAAGTTAATATGGCATTTTGGTCATTAGCAAAAGTTTTGTCTGATTCCTTTTTTTTCTCAAATTCTATTCTTAATTCTTGAGAATCTTCAAGCATTTTTTTGGCCATAGGTTCCATTATATAGGCTTCAATATATTCAGTTCGTTGAAAGATAGAGTAAAAAAATCCCCAACTAAAGAATGAATCTTTTGAACTTGGTTCAAGTAGTAACATAGCCAAGTCTCCTAAAGGTTGGTCTGTGGAAATATAAACAGAACCAGCAGCAAATACTTGTTTATGGACTTCTACATTAGTTTTTGCGGTTATTTGAATATGTCCTTCAAAAAGTTGCAATTTATGATTTTCATTTTCAAACTTATAATCAGTAATACGATACATTTCAACCTCTACCTCTTGTGGAACTAGAATAGTTTTAGTTTCAATACCATGAAGTTTCAAACGTTCAATAACATCCTCGCATGAGGCAGGAATCCAATAGCCTTTTGGTCTGGTAATCCAATCGTTAGGAGTATTGTGATTGTAATTAGCAATTTTTGTTGTGATGGGTTTTCCAGTCCATTGTACATAATCAGCATTGGTTACGGAAGATTTAAGAATTTTTGATTCAATTGCCAAAAGTTGTATGCTGTCAATATTTATTGAATTGTTCTCTGAATTCCATGACATAGGTACTTGGTTGGGTCTAGTTGCCTTGTCGGTTTCTATGCTTAGCTTTAGTAGTTGACCTTCTTTAGCTAAAATTTTTAAAGTACTCTCAAGCAGAATATAAGTTCCTAAAACTCTTTGTTTGTATGGTTTCAAAGAATGATTTTCTATCAATATAGAAGGGAGATGTCGGAGTTCTCCATATTCGTTAGAAAATCTTGGGCTTCCTTTAAAAGAAATATTTCCTTTTGAAAAATCCATTTCATTAGCCGTGTTGAGATAGAAACCAGGAATGTGTCCATTAATTTTTAAATCAGTATCAATAGCGGGTTTAAATGTATCCGAAAACCATTTGGTAATCATAGGTGAATAACTTTTTTCTCCACCAAAATCATAAGTAATGTCATATTGATAGTCAGCACCATCGGTAACATGAATATCCATATAAAGCGACGGATTATAATCATTTATTACTTTGATAACAGCTCTAATTTCTTTTGTATCAAGTTTTGTATAATCTCTGTTGAGGTTTAAATTCTGAGCATTTGTTCTCCATCCCATGTTTTTTGGACCACGTTGATTGGGTCTATTGAAGACAGAGGAACGTTCATGAGCGTCGACACTCAAAATGGGGATAAATAAGAAATTTACGTTATTTACTAATTCTTTTTTAGCACCAAAAGCAATATCGCGCAGCAACATCATCCCAGCATCTTTACCATCAATTTCGCCAGAGTGAATTCCGGCTTGGGCCAAGAAAAGTGGTTTACTAGAATTCTTTAATGCTGAAGCTGTTATGTTTTTTTCTGATGAGGCAATAATCATGTATATAGTTCTTCCTTCGAGACTTTTACCAATAGAAACTAGTGTCAATAAGAAATTTGATTTTTCAGCAGATGTTATCCATGGATTATTTGAATTTGCAATTAAGGATTCACTTTTACCATGCCATTCTATTACTGGCGGTAGGAAAGTTTGAGAGTTTAGTTGAAAAAATGGAACAAAGAAAAGTAACAGTACTATTTTTTTCATTGGATGGTTTTTAATTGTATCGATTGCTATTTATAAATAACTCAACCACCATTTTTCTTTATGACTGGTTTTGTAGTTATCGTACCATTTGCAAAGTGGATACAAACATAGAATCACAAAAATCCAAATAGCATAAACTCCAAGTAAACCAAAGCCTTCGCCGGGAACCACAAACTTCCATTTAAAGATACTTTCTCCTTCAGCTATTTTTGCTAAAGTATGTCCGTGAATATAAAAACTAATCATCGCTAGAATATGAATCAAATAGATATGCAGAATATAATAGAAGAAAGCTGTTCGCCCAAAGACTATCATAATTTTAGTAAATCGATTTTCTAATTTTTCTAAATGTGGTAAGAGTAATAGCGCACAACCGATTGTAAAACAAATATATAACAATGATGGAGGATATTTGTGAATATTCATAAATGAAAAGAAAGTGTATAAACCGTTTCGTTGTTGCGACCAGATAATAGGATCTCCATAAATGTTTATGCCTCGCAAAATCACAAATAATGCTAGTAATGCAATTCCAGTTTGGGTTAAAAGTTTTTTTCTTCTTGAGGAGTCAAATTTAGGTAAAAAAAGTTGACCAGTACAATACCCCATTATCATTAATCCAAGCCAAGGCAGGAAAGGGTAAGCAATAATTAAGTTGCGGTTTCCAATGATTTGATAGGAAGTCCATTTGCTGCTGTGTAATAAATCCAACCAAAAACCGCCATTAAAATCTGTTGCTGCTTCTGGGAAATCTAACAAATTGTGTCCAAAAACGATTATCAAACCTATTCCCAAAATTAATTTGTAAGGCAACTTGATAAGTAAACCAAGTATAAACATACTAATTCCTATAGACCATATTACACCTAGAGGAAAGCGTTCGTATGCGGGATTAAACGACCAAGCAAATGAAATGATAACCAATTCAACAAAGATTAACCATAAGCCGCGTTTCATTAAGAAAATACTCAGTTCAGGTTTGGTTTTCCTCAAGCTTTGTAAATAAATAGAGATGCCCGAGAGAAAAACAAATGTTGGTGCACAAAAATGAGTGATATATCTAGTAAAATAGAGTGCTGGTGTCGTAGTTTCTAAGTTCAATGGATCATCTGTCCAAGCATGAATATGGAAATAATCTCTAACGTGGTCGAGCGCCATAATAACCATTACAATTCCTCGAAGGATATCGATAGATTGAATTCTTTTTTGGATAGTTTGTTCCATTGTCTAAATTTTGATTTTTAGTTTAATTCTGTGATTAGAATTTACATGGAGAATCATCAAGTAAGTAAATGGTGTTTGCTTAGAATGATGAATTTTCAATTCAATGTTAAATCAAAAATAGGAATAATCTTCTGATTTTCAATTCGCTTATTAGAATATAAAATAAGAATGGTTTTCAGAATAAAAAAATCCCATGCGCCGCGACGAATGGGATTTTCAATAAATAAGTAAGTTAAATGGATTGTACAAACGTTTTTTATTTCACTTTTTTCACAACTGCTTTGAAAGCTTCTGGGTGATTCATCGCTAAATCAGCTAATACTTTACGGTTCAATTCAATACCGTTTTTCTTAACTAATCCCATGAATTGCGAATAAGACATTCCTTCCAGTCTAGCTCCAGCGTTAATACGTTGAATCCATAACGAACGGAAGTTTCTCTTATTTTGTTTTCTATCGCGATAAGCATAAACCATCGCTTTTTCAACTGCGTTTTTAGCTACAGTCCAAACGTTTTTACGGCGACCAAAGAAACCTTTGGCTTGCTTCATTATCTTTTTTCTTCTTGCTCTTTTAGCAACTGAATTTACTGATCTTGGCATAATTTTTCTGTTTTTTGTAGCAGGCGTCCCGAATTAAATCAAGAGAACTTAAGGCCATACTCCAAGGTTATTAAATTTTTGTTAACCTAAAGAATTATTTTTAATTGACAATTTATATTGTCGATTAGATAATTCTTAATTGTTGTTTGATGCTTTTCTCATCTGTTTTGTGAACTAGCGCTGAATGAGTCAAAGCTAATTTACGTTTTTTAGATTTTTTAGTCAAAATATGACTTTTGAAAGCATGCTTTCTTTTGATTTTTCCAGAACCAGTAACTTTAAAACGTTTCTTGGCGCTAGATTTGGTTTTCATTTTAGGCATAATTTCCCTAATTTATTTATATTTAACTTACTTACTATTTTTGCGAGCTTGCGAAGCAATCTCTGTTTATTTTCTGCAAATTTTTTTGCAAAATGTTTATTTTTTCTTCTTCGGAGCAATAAACATAATCATTCTTTTTCCTTCTAAAACAGGCATTGCTTCAACTTTTCCATATTCTTCAAGGTCTGTAGCTAATCGTAGTAACAAGATTTGTCCTTGATCTTTATATATAATAGAACGTCCTTTAAAGAAAACAAAAGCTTTTAATTTAGCTCCGTCTTTCAGGAATTTTTCAGCATTTTTTCGTTTAAATTCATAATCATGCTCATCTGTTTGCGGTCCAAAACGAATTTCTTTAACCACAATTTGAGTAGACTTTGCTTTAAGTTCTTTTTCACGCTTTTTTTGCATGTAAACGAACTTTTTGTAGTCCATTATTTTACAAACAGGTGGTTCTGCATTTGGAGAAATTTCAACCAAATCAAGTTCTAGTTGATCTGCTAATCGCAAAGCTTCTGAGGTTTTCACGACTCCTGGCTCAACATTATCTCCTACAAGGCGAACTTCTGGAACACGAATAAAATTATTAATTCTGTGTTCATCTTTTTTTTCTACTCGAGGTTGGTAACCTCTATTGTTTCTAATTGCTATGGCTATGTTATTTTAGTTAAACTTCAAATACTTTTAATGTTTTTGCAACTTCCTCGTTTACAATTCTTACAAATTCTTCAATTGTAACCGTTATATTGCCTTTACCTTCTTGTCCATGTCTACGCACAGAAATGGTGCCGCTTTTTTCTTCTTCTTCACCAACAATCAGCATAAATGGCATCTTTTGCACTTCAGCGTCTCTAATTTTCTTACCGATAGTTTCGTTTCGGTTGTCAATTAGGGCGCGAATTTCGTTATTTTCTAGCAGATTTAAAACTTTTTTTGCATAATTTTCATATTTCTCACTCAAAGACAAGATAATAGCTTGTTCGGGCATGAGCCAAAGCG
This sequence comes from Flavobacterium sp., assembly GCA_016718345.1. Lineage (GTDB taxonomy): Bacteria > Bacteroidota > Bacteroidia > Flavobacteriales > Flavobacteriaceae > Flavobacterium. Next base: position 187,247 of record JADKDN010000001.1, read on the forward strand.
GGAAATTTCCTGCAGTATGTTCTAACAAAATGGCTATAAATCGTTCCATTGAACCAAAAGGTGCACGGTGAATCATAACTGGTCTGTGCAACTCGTTATCCGAACCTTTGTAGGTCAATTCAAAACGCTCAGGTAAATTATAATCTACTTGAATGGTTCCTAATTGCCATTGTCTTCCCAAAGCATCTTTTACCATGAAATCCAATTTTGGACCATAGAAAGCGGCTTCGCCATATTCAACGACAGTATTTAATCCCTTGTCTCGTGCAGCATTTATTATTGCATTTTCTGCTTTCTCCCAATTTTCATCAGATCCGATGTATTTTTCTCTATTTTCTTGATCTCTCAAAGAGATTTGAGCAGTAAAGTTTTCGAATCCTAATGAGCTAAAAACATACAGTACTAAATCAATTACTTTTTTGAATTCTTCATCTAATTGTTCTGGAGTACAAAAAATATGTGCGTCATCTTGAGTAAATCCACGAACTCGAGTCAGACCATGTAATTCGCCACTTTGTTCATATCGGTAGACAGTTCCAAATTCGGCGTAGCGCTTAGGTAAATCTTTGTATGACCAAGGCTTGTTGTTGTAAATTTCACAATGATGTGGACAATTCATAGGTTTAAGTAAAAACTCTTCACCTTCAGCAGGGGTATGGATAGGTTGAAAGCTATCGGCACCATATTTAGCATAATGCCCAGATGTTACATACAATTCTTTTTGACCAATGTGCGGTGTAACCACTTGTTCGTATCCTGCTTTTTTTTGTGCTTTTTTCAAAAATTGCTCTAATCGATCTCTTAATGCAGCTCCTTTAGGTAACCACAAAGGTAATCCTTGTCCAACTTTTTGAGAAAATGCAAATAATTCTAACTCTTTCCCTAGTTTTCTATGATCACGACGCTTAGCTTCTTCAAGCAATTCAAGATAATCTGTTAGGTCTTTTTGCTTTGGAAATGAAATACCATAAACTCGAGTTAATTGTTTATTCTTTTCATCTCCTCTCCAATAAGCACCAGCAACACTCATTATTTTCATTGCCTTAATAATTCCAGTATTTAGGAATATGTCCGCCTCGACATAAATCGCTAAATGTGGAGTGGTCGCAGAAAGTAATTGTTCCGTCTTCAAGATTTGTAATTAATTCTGTCTTGTAAACGTTGTCTTTATATATCTCGAGTGCTTCCGCTTTCGAAACTGGTCTAAGTTTAAATTCGTGTTTCTCTCTAGATATTTCTAAAACGCGGTCTTCAATTTTTTTAAAATCTGCATCGGTAATTCTGTGATTTTCAAAATCAACATCGTAATAAAAACCATTTGCAATAGCTGGTCCTAGCGTTAGTTTTATACCTGGATAGAATTCTTCCAAGGCTTGTGCCATTACGTGCGAAGTAGAATGCCAAAATGCTTTTTTTCCCTCTGCATCATTCCATGTAAATAAGATAAGAGAACCATCTGTCGTCAATGGAGTGGATGTTTCTACGGTTGAACCATTGAAAGAAGCTGAAATAACATTTCTAGCCAATCCTTCACTAATGCTTTTTGCAACATCCATAGGAGTTGTACTCTTTACAAATTCCTTAACCGAACCGTCAGGTAGTGTAATCTTTATCATTACTAAAATTTTATAGGTTGCAAATATATAAGATTAGCAAAACACACACAATATTACTACTACAATATATTAAAGTATTTAACCTTCTTAATTTTAGCATACTTCCAAAAAATTGTCATAAAGCAGTCTCTCGGCATTCATTATCGCTATTATTCTTTGTTTTTTAGCTTTGTAAGTAGTATCAAAACACAAATTAGTTGAGAGTTATGTCTGTAAAGCACAAGTTAGCAACGACTTAAAAATACTTTAAAAAAGAGTGAAAAGATTTGGATTAAGATTATTTTAGTTTTTACCTTTGCACTCCTCAATGAGAGTATGGATTATGAGATAAAGTTGAGGCTAAGCGGTTTAGAGATTTTTTTCAAAAAACATTTAAAAAAGCTTGTTATAAAGAAAAGAATTTATACTTTTGCACCCGCTTAGAGAGATAAAGCGATAAAAAAAGAAGATTACGTTCCTAGACATATTGAATTGACAGCCGTTTTAGAAGAGATTTTAAAACAAAAAAAAGAGAGTAAGAGAGTCGAAAGAGATGATGCTATTAAAGTCACAACGGCAAAAGATGAGCATGCGTCCCATTAGCTAGTTGGTAAGGTAACGGCTTACCAAGGCGACGATGGGTAGGGGTCCTGAGAGGGAGATCCCCCACACTGGTACTGAGACACGGACCAGACTCCTACGGGAGGCAGCAGTGAGGAATATTGGACAATGGGCGCAAGCCTGATCCAGCCATGCCGCGTGCAGGATGACGGTCCTATGGATTGTAAACTGCTTTTATACGGGAAGAAACACTCCTTCGTGAAGGGAGCTTGACGGTACCGTAAGAATAAGGATCGGCTAACTCCGTGCCAGCAGCCGCGGTAATACGGAGGATCCAAGCGTTATCCGGAATCATTGGGTTTAAAGGGTCCGTAGGCGGCTTTATAAGTCAGTGGTGAAAGCTCCTCGCTCAACTATGAAATGGCCATTGATACTGTAGGGCTTGAATTATTGTGAAGTAACTAGAATATGTAGTGTAGCGGTGAAATGCTTAGATATTACATGGAATACCAATTGCGAAGGCAGGTTACTAACAATATATTGACGCTGATGGACGAAAGCGTGGGTAGCGAACAGGATTAGATACCCTGGTAGTCCACGCCGTAAACGATGGATACTAGCTGTTCGGAGCAATCTCAGTGGCTAAGCGAAAGTGATAAGTATCCCACCTGGGGAGTACGCACGCAAGTGTGAAACTCAAAGGAATTGACGGGGGCCCGCACAAGCGGTGGAGCATGTGGTTTAATTCGATGATACGCGAGGAACCTTACCAGGGCTTAAATGTAGATTGACAGGACTGGAAACAGTTTTTTCTTCGGACAATTTACAAGGTGCTGCATGGTTGTCGTCAGCTCGTGCCGTGAGGTGTCAGGTTAAGTCCTATAACGAGCGCAACCCCTGTTGTTAGTTGCCAGCGAGTCATGTCGGGAACTCTAACAAGACTGCCAGTGCAAACTGTGAGGAAGGTGGGGATGACGTCAAATCATCACGGCCCTTACGTCCTGGGCTACACACGTGCTACAATGGCCGGTACAGAGAGCAGCCACTGCGCGAGCAGGAGCGAATCTACAAAACCTATCTCAGTTCGGATCGGAGTCTGCAACTCGACTCCGTGAAGCTGGAATCGCTAGTAATCGGATATCAGCCATGATCCGGTGAATACGTTCCCAAGGCCTTGTACACACCGCCCGTCAAACCATGGGAGCTGGGGGTGCCTGAAGTCGGTGACCGCAAGGAGCTGCCTAGGGTAAAACTAGTAACTAGGGCTAAGTCGTAACAAGGTAGCCGTACCGGAAGGTGCGGCTGGAACACCTCCTTTCTAGAGAAAGACGCAATTATTAGTTATCAAAGCTTAGATTTAATTACTCTCGCTGTTAGTTCAAATAATACAAGAAAAAGCATTTTAAGAGATGTTTTTTTTAATTAAGCAAAAACAGAGTCTCGTAGCTCAGCTGGTTAGAGTACTACACTGATAATGTAGGGGTCCCCAGTTCGAGTCTGGGCGGGACTACAATTTTTTGTTTAAGGAAATTCTAGAGGTTGTCAATTCACCAACTCATTTGGATGTAAAGTAAAGTTACTGAAAACTGAATACTGAACACTGCCAACTGAAGAAATTGGGGGATTAGCTCAGCTGGCTAGAGCGCCTGCCTTGCACGCAGGAGGTCATCGGTTCGACTCCGATATTCTCCAATATTCTCCAGGAGATTCCAAAAGGTATTAAAAGTTCATTGACATATTGAGATAAGAAAATATTAAAAAGTAGAAAGAACATTTTTAGACAAAGGATAATAGAAAATAGATGATGGACGTAAGTCTATTATCTAAAAGTCTATCATCTATGATTCTAAAATAAAAGTACAATAAGCAAAATAAGGGCGTATGGGGGATGCCTAGGCTCTCAGAGGCGAAGAAGGACGTGATAAGCTGCGAAAAGCTACGGGGACGAGCACACATCGATTGATCCGTAGATATCCGAATGGGGCAACCCACTATCTTGAAGACATAGTACACCGATAGGTGGGCAAACCCGCTGAACTGAAACATCTAAGTAGGCGGAGGAGAAGAAAACAAAAGTGATTCCGTAAGTAGTGGCGAGCGAACGCGGATTAGCCCAAACCAGTGTTGTTACGGCAATGTTGGGGTTGTAGGACCACGACATTCTATGCACATTGAATCGGAAGTTACTGGAAAGTGACGCCATAGAGGGTGATAGTCCCGTATGGGTAACGAGTGTAATAAATAGTGGTATCCTGAGTAGGGCGGGGCACGTGAAACCCTGTCTGAATTTGGCGGGACCATCCGCTAAGGCTAAATACTCCTGAGAGACCGATAGTGAACCAGTACCGTGAGGGAAAGGTGAAAAGAACCGTGAATAACGGAGTGAAATAGATCCTGAAACCATACGCTTACAAGCGGTCGGAGCCCACAAGTGGGGTGACGGCGTGCCTTTTGCATAATGAGCCTACGAGTTAACGTTGCTGGCAAGGTTAAGTGATTAAGTCACGGATCCGTAGCGAAAGCGAGTCTGAATAGGGCGCTTTAGTCAGTAGTGTTAGACGCGAAACCGTGTGATCTACCCATGGGCAGGATGAAGCTGTGGTAACACACAGTGGAGGACCGAACCGGTTGACGTTGAAAAGTCTTCGGATGACCTGTGGGTAGGGGTGAAAGGCCAATCAAACTCGGAAATAGCTCGTACTCCCCGAAATGCATTTAGGTGCAGCGCGTATATAGTTATATAGAGGTAGAGCTACTGATTGGATGCGGGGCTTCACCGCCTACCAATTCCTGACAAACTCCGAATGCTATATAATGTTTCCAGCAGTGAGGGCTTGGGTGCTAAGGTCCAAGTCCGAGAGGGAAATAACCCAGACCATCAGCTAAGGTCCCCAAGTATATGTTAAGTTGGAAAAACGAAGTTTGACTGCCCAGACAGCTAGGATGTTGGCTTGGAAGCAGCCATTCATTTAAAGAGTGCGTAACAGCTCACTAGTCGAGCGGACGAGCATGGATAATAATCGGGCATAAACATATTACCGAAGCTATGGATTTTGACGTAATACAAAGTGGTAGGGGAGCATTCTAACAGGGTTGAA
>JADKDN010000001.1:195000-508694 GCA_016718345.1 Flavobacterium sp.
TTATTTTCTAGAAACTTCTTGTTATTAGTAGTTTTGTTTTTTACAACATTCTTTTCATCGGTAAGATCTCAGTCAGCTGCTAATGTAAATGATGTGATGATGCAAGCATTTGGATGGGATGTTCACACTAAGGCTCCTATAATTGCTGAAGGAGGCCTTTATAATTATTTAAATAATCGCGCAGGAGGATTGTCTAAAGTAGGATTTAATGTTTTATGGTTGCCACCACCAAGTCAATCTACAGGTGGAAATGGATATATTCCAACTAAACTTTATAATTTTAGTCAGACTTCATTTGGTTCTGAAGCTCAATTGAAGGCCTTTGTTGACAAGTTTAAATACAGCATCACCCAAAATACATCCTATGGCCGATATCGTTGTGAATCATAGGGGAGGTACAACAAGTTGGACGGATTTTACAGAACCTACTTGGGGATGTGAGTCAATATGTTTTAATGATGATGGAGGTGCTACACAAACGGCTACTTATGTAGGGTGTAAACCTCCGGGAGCAAATGATACTGGAGAAGATTTCCGGTGGAGCTCGCGATTTAGATCATACTAGTCTTACCGTTAGAAATGGTGTTAAAGAATATTTGACACGATTGAAAGCTCTTGGCTTTGATAGTTGGAGATGGGATGTGGCAAAAGGATTCTCTGCTGGTTATTTTGGAGAATATATTACAGCTTCATCTCCGTATGCTTCTGTTGGGGAATATTGGGACGGAAATGTAAATACCCTTAAATCATGGATAGCGGGTACTGGTAGTAAGTCTGCGGCTTTTGATTTTACCTTGTACTATAACGCTCTAGGGCCAGCATTTAATAGTGGTAATTATGGTACTCTTGCTGGAAATCCGGGTCTAGCAGGTCAGTTTGGGTATGCTGACAAAGCAGTAACCTTTGTGGATAATCATGACACGTTCGTAAAACCAGGTAGTTTTACGAATAATGATAATATCATGAAAGCTTATGCGTATATTCTAACTCATCCAGGAATGCCATGTGTTTTCTTTCCTCACTATTATGGTGGGACTTACACTAAAAGTGAAAACGGCACTAATGTTTCTGTAACGTACACTGCAAATGAAGCAGCCATAAAGAAATTAATTGCAATAAGAAAGACAAATGGAATTAATGCTTATAGTTCTGTTGCTAGATCTAATTCAAGTAGTTTTTATTCTGCAACAATTGATAATAAAGTAGCTGTAAAAATAGGTCCTGGGACATGGAATCCTGGATCAGGATGGATTTTAAATGCTTCAGGTACAGATTATGCAGTTTGGTCTAAGGTAGAAGTTAATGTTGCGCCTACAATATCAATTACACCAACTTCAACTACTTATGGAGCTGGAACTTCTCAAGCCATAACAATTACAGGCTCGGATGATAAAGCAGGGTATACTATTTATTACACTACAGATGGTTCAACTCCAACAGCATCTTCTTCAGTTTATACTGCACCGATAAATGTTTCATCTACTACAACAGTTAAAGCAATTACAATAGATTCAGACGGATTGTCATCGGATGTTGCTTCACAAACCTATACTTTTCTAACTTTAAGTGACATTACAGTAAAATATAAAGCACCAACTGCTTGGGGAACCACTATTTATGTGCATCATTGGAATGCTTTACCGTCAACTAATCTGGCTGGATCAACTTGGCCAGGAAAAAAAATGGCTGGACCTGATGCTAATGGATATTATTCTTATACTTTTACTAATATAGCCAGTACAAATATTCTTTTTACAAAAGGGACATCTGGGCCACAGACTGTCGATATTTTAACTGTCGATAAAAGCACTTGTTATATTCCTACAGGAACCAATACTAAATTAGATGTTCTTGAGATTGATTGTTCAACATTAGGAGTTAATGAAATAGCGTATGAATCGACTAAATTGAAGTTATATCCGAATCCAACCTCTAGAGCGTTTAAAATCAACAAACAGGCTACAGATTTGTATATTTATGATGTAACTGGTAAGGTTGTAAAACAGTTTAATGGTACTTTTAGCACAGATTCTAATTTTGATGTTAGTTCACTAGGTAGAGGAATGTATTTCGTGAAAATTAGATCAGTTGATGGTTTTGAATCAACAATTAAACTTTCTAAGGAGTAAAAAATTAAATAGAAGAGGTTGTTCATGTTTTGAATAGCCTCTTTTAATTTTAAGTATCGATTACTTACTCTTTTACAATTTCACATCTTTTTTAATTTTTTTGTCATACTACTATTTTTAATCAGTTTGTATTAAAAAATAAAATAAATGTATTGCCTACAAATTTATCTTATTTGTCCAAATTATATAACTAAATCGATATAGCAATTATTTTTGATTTCTGTTAATTGAATTCTATTTAGAACACAACAAAATTTTCCACATGAGAAATAAATTACTCGTATTTTTAGTATTGCACTTAGTATTAGGAATAAAATTAACAGCAAGCAACACAGATGTTGGAGTAAAAAAATCTGGATATAAATCTAAGGTTTTAACTCATCAGAGTTTCAATAAATCACCTAAAAAAACAAAAAAAATAGTCGCTGTTTTAGCTCCACCTTCTGTAGTTGCTGGAAGTTCATGTGGTCCTGGAATAGTTAACCTTTCGGCTACAGGTGGTGCTGGTGAGACCATAGAATGGTATACGAGCCAAACTGCGGCTGTTCCAGTTTTTACTGGAAATAATTTAGCCCAAATTTAACAACTACTACCACTTTTTATGTTCAAAGTAAATTAGGGGCAGATACCAGTATTCGGGTTCCTGTTGTTGGATCAGTCTACACAGCTCCTCCAACTGTCACTCTAACATCTTCGCCTACTAATAATCTTACTTCTCCCCTTTGTTTGGGAACTTCAGTAACATTTACTGCTAACGGTGGTGCAGATCTATTTGAATTTTCTGTCGACGGAGTAGTCAAACAGTCAATGTCGCTAGTGAGAACCTACACTACAAACACGTTAACAAATGGACAAACAGTAAGTGTTCGCTCGAGATATGCGGTGATACTGGATGGGACAATAACTGAAACGGCTTGGGGGACAGGTGCACTGGAGAATAATGTTCTCTCAGCTGCTTTGTCCGGAAATGTCTCAACGGGATACATAAATTCATTAAAGTTTAGTCCAACTGAGGATAAATTAGTAATAGGGATTGCAGGTAAGGCATTAAATTATAGAAGGATAATGGTGTTTTTAGACACTAAACCAGGAGGTTTTAATGTGTCAAATTATGGAGATGAAAATGGTTCTCTCCCACCCGTTAGAGCATTTAACTTTTTTAATAACAATCCAAGTACATTTGATTCTTATTTCGCAGCCGACTATTGTATTGCAATTGCAACAGATGCTGGAGAGACAAACTATTATGCGGATGTTATTGAGCTGAAAACGGGGAATTCCACAAAAACCTATTTGGGTACTGCCGCTACAGGTGTGCCCACTTCGGTTATGGGCATAAATAAAAACAACATAGGTGTTGGAGATTATAATCTTGGTTTTGAGGTAGAAGTTTCAAAAGCACTTATAGGGTATACAACTGGAGATGTTAAATTTTTTGCATTAACGATACAGGATAATGATGTAAGCAATTATAATGTAACTAATTCCTTTTTGAGTCCTGAATTGACCAGTACTTCAGATTATGGTAGCGGAGCCATCAATTATAATTTAAAAGATCCTAATCCAGTTGTAGTAGCAGAGGCTGTATTTACACCTTGTTATTCTCAAGATAGTATGGTGATGAGTTTCGCTTCTAATCCTACAGTTGCAACGGTAGGCTCCAGCCAATCAAGATGTACTTTGATTAGTAATCCTCTTGGAGGCAATACTCCTTCAGTGGGGACAGGACTATGGACTTTAAAATCGGGTCCTGGAACTGTAATTTTTCAAGATGCAACAATTGGAAATACAACTGCTACAGTAAGTGTTAAAGGAGCTTGTGTTTTTACATGGACCATAACAAGCGGTCAATGTACTCCATCATCAGCTGATATTAGTGTTGTTTTTAATATAACCAATCCACCAACGGGTGCCGCAAATCAAGATTTTTGTAAAATAGATACTAAAAAAGTAAGTGATTTAATAGCTACTGGTAATGCTGTTGAATGGTTTCTCAATCCAACTGGAGGAACAGCTTTAGCGACAAATACGGTTTTAACCTCAGGGAATTATTTTGCTGAACAAACTGATGCAGTGACTTTATGTAAAAGTATATCTCGTTTAGCAGTAGCAGTGGTAATTGATGACCCCGCAGCCCCATCAGGTTCAGGAACGCAAACCGTATGTAATTCAGGAACAATTGCTAATTTGACTGCAATAGGAACAAATATAAAATGGTACGCTAATCCTACAGGTGGGACGGCACTAGCATCATCAGTTGTGTTGATTTCAGGGACAACTTATTACGCTTCTCAAACAGTTGGTTCTTGTGAAAGTTCAACACGATATCCTTTGATTGTTACCATAGTGAATCCACAAATCCCAATCAGTGGAGGTAGTCAATCAGTTTGTGCAACTAGCCCTCTGCAAACGTTAACAGCTTCTGCATCGGTAACCATAGGAACAATAGAATGGTATGATGCTTTGACAAATGGAAACTTGGTTTCAACCCTATCTTGAATACTGTTGGCAGTATCACTTACCATGCTCAGAATAAAATAGGAAGTTGTACGAGTACATCTAGAACTCCTGTAGTATTAGAAATAAAAGACTCTCCTTTTTTAAGTGTAAGTAGTAAGGTTTGTTCATTAGATTTATTGACATATACAGTTAATTTTAATGTTGCTAATGGAAGTAGCATCACTAGAAGTCCAGCAGTAGGAACTATCTCAGGAAATAGTATTACCGGAATTCCAGCGGGAACAACCATTGATATTACCGCAAACAAAGGTAATGGTTGTGTGGAAGTCATAAATGTTACTGCACCCAATTGTAGCTGTTCTCCGGTGAACAATCCTGTAACAGGAGGTGATAAATCAGTTTGTCAAGGGCAAACTAATCCAGCATTGACGGCAACAGTAAATCCTGGCGAGACCATAGACTGGTACAGTAACAGTAGTGGCGGAGTGGCATTGCTGTTTAATAGTACTTCTTATGTGCCTATCGACAGTTCACCTGGAGTTTACACGTATTATGCACAGGCAAGAAAACTTGTTGATGGATGTTTAAGTTCTGGAAGAACTGCCGTATCATTAACAATAACTTCTCAATCAGCACCAACAGGTTCGGCAACTCAAATTTTTTGTGAGTCACAAAATGCTACCATTGCTAATTTAGTAGCAACTGGAACTTCTATAAAATGGTATCCAACACTTTCAAGTACATCAGTGTTGTCATCTTCAACTTTATTAGTAGATGGAGAAGATTATTACGCAACTCAAACATCAACCTCAGGGTTGTTGTGTGAAAGCACCAACAGATTTAAAGTAACTGTTACAATAAATAAGCCATCGGCACCCACAGGTTCGGCAACTCAAGTTTTTTGTGAGTCACAAAATGCCACTGTAGCTAGTTTAGTAGCTACTGGAACTAACATTAAATGGTATTCAAGCGCTTCGAGTACAAGTGTTTTGTCATTATCACAAGCTTTGATCGATGGAGATTATTATGCAACACAAACTATTTCATCAGGATTGTCTTGTGAGAGTGTCAATAGACTTAAGGTTACAGTTAGTATAAATAAGCCTTCGGTCCCAACGGGTTCGTTAACTCAAACTTTTTGTGAATCGCAGAATACTACTATTGCAAGTTTAGTAGCCACTGGAACTAACATTAAATGGTATTCAAGTGCTTCAAGTACAACGCCACTGTCAAGTTCTTTATCACTTACAAATGGAGATTATTATGCAACACAAACAATATCGTCAGGATTGTCTTGTGAAAGTATCAATAGATTAAAAGTTACAGTTGTTATAAATAAACCTGCAGCTCCTTCAGGTTCTGGGACACAAACAGTTTGTAATTCTGGAACTATTGCTGATTTATTAGCAACAGGCTCAGGTATAAAATGGTATGCTAATTCAACAGGAGGAAGTGCATTAACATCATCTATAGCATTAGTGTCTGGTACAACATATTATGCTACTCAAACTGTTAGTCTTTGCGAGAGCGTTGCAAGGTATCCATTAGTGGTGACAATAATTAATCCTCAAATACCAATAAGTGGAGGTAGTCAATCAGTTTGTGCTACTAGCCCAATACAGACATTAACCACATCTGCAACAGTAACAACAGGAACGGTCGAATGGTACAATACTTTAACAAATGGAAGTTTAGTTTCAAATCCTACATTAAATTCAGTAGGAAGTATTACTTATTACGCACAAAATAAAATAGGAACATGCATAAGTACTTCAAGAACGGCAGTTGTACTCGAAATCAAAGACTCTCCATTTTTAAGTGTGACTAACAAATCTTGTTCTTTAGATTTATTAACCTACTCAGTTAGTTTTAATGTTGCAAGCGGAAGTACAATAACAAGAAGTCCAGCAGTAGGTACTATATCTGGCAATACAATAACAGGAATTCCATCAGGTACAAGCATTGATATTACAGCAAATAAAGGAAATGGATGTGTGGAAGTTGTTAACGTTGTAGCACCTAATTGTAGCTGTTCTCCAGTAAATAATCCGATTACTGGAGGTGATAAATCTGTTTGTGAAGGCAAACCAAATATACCTCTATCTGCATCTGTAAATTCTGGAGAGGTTGTTGATTGGTATACATCTATAAGTGGAGGAAGCCCTTTGTTGAGTAATAGTTTAACGTATACACCTCTGAATACTGTGCCCGGAGTTTACACCTATTATGCAGAAGCGAGAAAACCGATAGACGGTTGCGTTAGTTCAAGTAGAACAGCTGTTTCATTGACGATAACCTCTCAGGCACCACCAACAGGAACTCCTTTACAAACTTTTTGTGAATCTGAAAATGCTACAATTTCCAATTTGATTGTTACTGGGACTAATGTAAAATGGTATTCTAGTCTTACAAGTACTTCAGCATTGGCATCTTCTCAAATTTTGACTGATGGCGATTATTATGCAACTCAAACTTCAACAACAACTTTATCTTGTGAGAGTGTAAACAGATTGAAGATTACGGTAAGAATTGATAGACCACAACCTCCAATCATCGGAAACGCTATCCAACCAACTTGTTCAAATACTAAAGGAAGTGTTCAGTTAAGTGGTTTACCAAGCACGGGAACTTGGACTATAATCCCATCCACTGGGAATAGTGTATCAGGTTTAGGAACTACATTTGAATTTTCAAATTTAACACCTTCAACTAGTTATACGTTTAAAGTTACTAATGGTAGTGGATGTACTTCTGTATTGTCATCATTGCCAATAACTATAAATGCCATTCCTAATGCTCCAAATATTCCAACTAATTCATCTGTAATACAGCCCACTTGTGCATTACCATCTGGAAGTATCACTATTGTTCAGCAAAACGGAGTTGAGTACAGTATTAATGGAACTAATTTTCAATCCAATCCAAATTTTTCTGCTTTGGCTTCAGGAAATTATACGCTTTATGTTAGAAATTTAGCAGATACCTCTTGTGTTACTTCATCAGCAACAGCTGTAGTAATTAACGCAATTCCAACGACACCAAATATTCCAACTACTCCATCAGTAGTTCAACCAACCTGTGCATTGCCATCAGGAACTATAGTTATTGCTCAACAAAACGGAGTTGAATACAGTATTAATGGAACTAATTTTCAAATGAGTTCAACTTTTTCAAATTTGTTTTCAGGAAGTTATAAATTGTATGTAAGGAGTATAGGAGATACTTCATGTATTACTTCATCAGCAACAGTTGTCGTACTTAATGCAATTCCAACGGCACCAAATATTCCAACGACTTCATCTGTGGTTCAACCAACCTGTGCCTTACAATCTGGAACAATAGTTGTTGTTCAACAAAATGGAGTTGAATACAGTATTAATGGAACTAGTTTTCAATCTAGTTCTAGTTTTTCTCGATTGACCTCAGGTACTTATACATTATATGTTAGGAATTTAGGTGATTCTTCTTGTCTAGCGTCATCATCAACGGCTACAGTAATCAATTCAGGTCCTAATGCACCAATAGTTCCTACTGTTGAGAATTTAATACAGCCAACCTGTTCAATACCATCAGGTACAATTGAGATTGTTGCTCAAAGCGGAGCTGAATACAGTATTGGTAATGGATTTCAAGACAATCCAGAATTCAATAATTTGCAGCCAGGTGATTATACTATAAGTGTTCGTTTCAAAAATAATACATCTTGTGTTGCTTCAGGAATACAACCAGCACGAATTAATGCTATACCCGAGACTATTCAATTTCAAATCAATGGCGATTGTGAAAATAAGGAGTTTGTATTAACAGCATCTCCAATTAATGATTCTTATGATGTAAATAATGTGAGTTACGAATGGAAAAATAGTCAAGGAGTAACTATAGGAATTAATTCTGAGGTTTTGAATCTTTCAAAAATTAATGCAAATAGTCCAAGCAAAGAAGAGCTTCCTGCAGATTATACTTTAACAGTATCATCATTAGAAAAAGGATGTGAGACAACCAATACTATAACTATACAATCTATATATTGTGATATTCAGAAGGGAATTTCACCTGATAGCAATACGTCTAATAATACATTTGATTTAAGTTTTCTGAAGGTTAAAAAGCTTGAAATATACAACAGATACGGTCTTCAAGTATACAGTAAAGTTAATTATACCAAGGAATGGGAAGGTCAAACAAATAATGGAGATTTGTTGCCGAGTGCCACATATTATTATGTAATTGAATTTACAAACGGTGAAAAACCAAAGACAGGTTGAATATATTTAATTAGAGAAAATAACAAGTAATTTTTAAAGTCAATTTTTCCACGACTGTTAAAATAAAAAAGATATGAATAAAATAGTATTGACAACTCTTTTGGTTTTTATTGCTCACTTTGATGCAATAGCGCAGCAAGATCCACATTATACTCAGTATATGTATAATATGAATGTTATCAATCCAGCTTATGCTGGTTCAAAAGAAAGTATTTCACTAGGAGTTTTATATAGAAAACAATGGGTAAATATTGAAGGCGCACCACAAACGTTAACTTTTTCTGGGCATTCACCAATTGGTAAGAATGTTGGATTAGGCTTATCTGCAATATCCGATCAACTTGGACCCGTAAAGGAACAGAATTTTTATGCGGATTTCTCCTATACTTTAAAGTTTGATGAGACACACAAACTGGCTTTGGGATTAAAAGCAGGAGCTTCCTTTCACAGTGTAGGTCTCAGAGATATTCAATCGTCTTTACCAGATCCTTCAGAGGGAGTTTTTGGACAAGACATCAACGACACCTCTTTAAATTTAGGGGCAGGAGCTTTCTATTATTCCGAAAAGTTTTATTTTGCTTTTTCGGTTCTAATATGATTAAGAATGCACATTTGGATTTTGACGGAGATCCCTATGGTTCTGATGTGTCACATTATTTTGTAACCACAGGTTATGTTTTTCAACTCAATGATAATTTAAAATTTAAACCATCAGCAATGTTGAAATCAGCGTTTGAGGTTTCGCCATCAATAGATGCATCTGCTAATTTTTAATTAAAGAAAAGTTTGAAATAGGAGCGACATATAGATTGGAAGATAGTTTTGGTGCGATGGTAAACTTTGCTATAACTCCAGAATTAAGAATAGGATATGCATACGATCATGTCGTTTCTAATTTGAATGTTACTACTCCATCTTCACATGAGTTTATGATATTGTATGATGTTTTTACATCAAAAAAAGTATCTCGTTCACCTAGATTTTTCTAATAATAAACAGAACAGTTAATGAAAAAAAGTATCACATTATTGTTTTTTATGCTAATCAGTATTTCACTATTAGCTCAAAATAAAAATACTAAAGTTGCCGACAAATTATTTGATAGGTTTGAGTTTGTACAAGCAGCTCAAGAATACCTACTATTAGTCGAAAAAGGGAATAAAGACGGTTATATAAGCAAGCAACTTGGCGATAGTTACTTTAATATGTACAATACAAAAGAAGCTGAAATTTGGTATGCAGAGGCTGTAAAATCTAAACAAGATGCTGAGACCTATTATCGGTATGCACAAATGTTGAAGTCTAATGGTAAATACAAAGAGTCTAATGACCAAATGAAAGTTTTTGCTGCGATGTCATCCAAGGATGAAAGAGTAATTGAATTCAATAAAAACCCAGACTATCTTCCAAAACTTATCGATAAAGAAAAACTTTTTGATATCAATGAATTAAACATTAATTCAGATAAATCTGATTTTGGTGCGGTGAGATATGATGATGTAGTTTATTTTGCCAGTGCAAGAAATCAAGCTAACAAAAATTATGGCTGGAATGATGAACCCTATTTAGATATTTATCAAGCAAATTATAATGCAGATGGAACATATTGCAAAACCAACTCCAATTGAAGAATTGAATACAAAATTTCACGAAGGTCCTTTAACGATGAGTAAAGACAGAAGTACTGTTTACTTTTCTAGTGAAAGTTTTAACGAGAAATTGTACGAAAAAGATAAATCTAAAAGATTAAAATACGGGCAAGTCGGTTTGTATAAAGCGGTAAAGGTAAACGGGAAATGGGCAGAAATTACTCCATTACCATTCAACAGTAAAAGTTATTCAACGAGCAATCCTTCGTTAGGTAAGGACGATAATACCTTATATTTTTCTTCAAATATGCCCTGATCTGTGGGTGGATATGACATATGGAAAGTAAATATAAATAGTAATGGTACTTGTGGTAAGCCTGAGAACTTAGGAAATAAGATAAACACCCCTGGAGATGAAGGTTTCCCTTTTGTGACAGATGATGGTGTTTTGTATTTTGCTTCAAATGGTTTAACTGGTTTTGGTGGTTTAGATGTTTTTTCGGCAGATTTGAATACCAATTCCACTCCAATAAATTTAGGAAAACCAGTAAATTCTGAAAAAGACGATTTTGCTTTTTCATTCAACAAAGAAAAGAATGGTGGATACTTGTCAAGTAATCGCTCGGGAGAAGATAATATTTATGCTTCGGTTCCTGTTTGTCAAGCTCAAATTGCAACTGTAGTAAAATATGCAAAAACAGGTGCTCTTTTGGCAAATGCTAGAGTAGTAATTTTAGATGATAAGAACAATGTTTTAGAAACCAAAATTTCTAATGACAAAGGTGAAGTTACATACGATGTTGAATGTCAAAGAGCTTATGTTATAGAAGTCTATAAAGATGGTTTTGTAACTAAATCTTTTCCAGTGGCTAAAATAAAAAGGAGGAAAGGTAGCCATAGATGCATCTATTGAACCCATTGATGTGATCATAACTGACACTGAAATCATTCTGAATCCTATTTATTTTGAGTATGATAAAGTAATATTACAAAGCAAGGAGCTGCCGAATTGGATAAATTGGTATATGTAATGTCGCAAAACAATAAGTTGGTAATTTATGCCAAATCGCATACAGATTCTAGAGGAAGTGACAAATACAATTTAGACTTATCGAGCGCAGAGCAAAGTCGACCGTTCAATATGTTATTTCAAAAGGGATAGATGCTAGTAGAATTAGCGGAAATGGTTTTGGTGAATCCCAACCTAAGGTGGATTGTAAAAATAAATGCACTGATGCAGAATACGCCCTCAATAGAAGATCTGAGTTTTTGATTGTGAAAAAATAAAGAGGAAGCAAAATATGAAATAAAAAAACCTGATATTATAAAAAGAATATCAGGTTTTTTGTTTTTACAAATGTCTATTTTTTATGCCAGCATCGTCACTGGATTTTCAATATACTGTTTTAGAGTTTGCAAAAATTGTGCTCCAGTTGCACCATCTATAGTTCGGTGGTCGCAAGCTAAAGACAACATCATGGTATTTCCAACTACGATTTGACCGTCTTTTACAACTGGTTTTTCTACAATGGCTCCTACCGATAGAATAGCTGAGTTAGGTTGATTAATAATAGAATTGAATTCTGTAATTCCAAACATTCCTAAGTTAGAAATTGTAAAGGTACTTCCTTCCATTTCGGTTGGTAATAATTTTTTGTTTTTGGCTCTACCTGCAAGGTCTCTAACACTAGCACCTATTTGAGATAAACTCATACCGTCAGTAAAAGGTAACACAGGAACAACCAAACCATCTTCAACAGCTACAGCAACACCAATGCTCACATGATGATTAATGATGATTGCATCTTCTTTCCATTGTGAATTTATTTTTGGATGTTTTTTCAAAGCCAAAGCACAAGCTTTTATCACCATATCATTAAACGAAACTTTAGTATCAGGAACGCTGTTAATAATAGCTCTTGATTTCATTGCTTCATCCATAGTAACCTCAATCACTAAATTGTAATGTGGTGCAGTGAATAAAGATTCAGCAAACGTTTTGCGATAATTTTTCGCATTTGCGAATTTTTAATTTCTTCTGTGGCAATTTGTCCAGATGGAACAAATGGTTTTGCAACAACAGTCTCAGCTTTTGGACTCGCCTCTGGAGCAGAACTTACGGCAGAAGTAGCTGCGCTTGAAGTTGAAGGAACATAATTTTCAATGTCACTTTTTACAATGCGACCATTTTCACCAGAACCTTTCACGTGAGCAATATTGATACCTTTTTCTTCTGCTATTTTTTTAGCTAAAGGAGAAATGAATATTCTTCTTCCATCAGAAACTACTTGTAAAGGCTCTTCTGTTCTTTCGGCAATCGTGGCAGGAGTTTCTGTTTTTGTCTCAGCTGATGAAACATCTGAAATCACTCCTTTAGAGTAGTTTTCAGCAACACCAGCAACGTCGGTTCCCGGCGTAATAGCTAATAGACTATCAACAGGCGCAGTTTGACCTTCTTGAACACCAATAAATAAAAGAGTACCAGCATTAAATGACTCGAACTCCATAGTAGCTTTGTCTGTTTCGATTTCGGCTAAAATATCACCTTCTGCAACAACATCCCCAACTTTTTTTAACCAACTAGCTACCGTGCCATCAGTCATAGTATCGCTCAAACGAGGCATAGTTACAACAACAACTCCCTGAAGGAATACTTGTCGAACCTGATGCAATGGGGTAGAGTGTTGATTTCTTCTTTTTCTCCTCAACACCGGATTCAGCTGGGTTGCAGTTGAGCTAGATGGTTTCCCAAATTAAGTAATGGAGTAATATCTTCACCTTCTGCCCAATGATGGCCAAAAGCGAATCAACAGGTGCTGTTTCTCCTTCTTGTAGACCAATATGTAAAAGGGTTCCAGAATTGAATGATTCAAATTCCATGGTAGCTTTATCGGTTTCAATTTCTGCTAGAATATCACCTTCATTAATTTTATCGCCTACTTTCTTAAGCCATTTAGCTACTACACCTTCGGTCATAGTATCACTTAAACGTGGCATTGTAATAATTTTTGCCATAATTCAATTATAGTTTGTGTGGTAAAAATGGATAATTTTCTTCTTCGTATACAACATCATACAATTGTTGTATTTCAGGAAAAGGGGATTCTTCAGCAAAAGCAACACAGTCTTCTACTAAATTTTTTACTCTTTCGTCAATCACATCAATCTCTGCATCGGTCGCATATTTTTGATCTTTTATCACATCTAAAACTTGGGTGATTGGATCTATTTTTTTGTATTCTTCTACTTCATCTTTTGAACGGTACAATTGAGCATCAGACATGGAGTGTCCTCTGTAACGGTAGGTTTTCATTTCTAAAAATGTTGGGCCATCTCCGCGACGAGCTCTTTCAATAGCTTCGTGCATTGCTTCTGCAACTTTCACGGGATTCATTCCGTCTACTGGACCACAAGGCATTTCGTATCCTAATCCTAATTTCCAAATATCAGTATGGTTAGCTGTTCTTTCAACAGATGTTCCCATGGCATAACCATTGTTTTCAACAATGAATACAACAGGAAGTTTCCATAACATTGCCATATTGAATGCTTCATGCAAAGAACCTTGACGAGCAGCTCCATCTCCAAAATAAGTTAATGTAACACCATCTCTTCCAAAATACTGATCTGCAAAGGCAATACCTGCACCTACTGTGATTTGTGCTCCAACAATTCCGTGTCCACCATAAAAACCGTGTTCTTTGGAGAAAATATGCATAGAACCACCCATTCCTTTAGAAGTTCCTGTTGCTTTACCCAAAAGTTCTGCCATTACCTTTCTTGGGTCAACTCCCATTCCTATAGGCTGTACGTGGTTTCTGTATGCTGTAATCATTTTGTCTTTACTCAAATCCATAGCGTGTAAAGCACCTGCTAAAACGGCTTCTTGCCCATTATATAAGTGAAGAAATCCTCTAATTTTTTGTTGTATGTAAAGAGCGGCTAGTTTGTCTTCAAATTTTCTCCAAAGTAGCATATTCTCATACCACTTTAAATAAACTTCTTTTGTAACTTCTTTCATTTGGCTAATTTTATTTTGCTAAATTGTTTTAGAGCATGTAGTCTGAAATTTCGTAATTCAATAAAACAGTACAATGAAGAACTGTTTTTTTCTTACGCAAATTTGCGAAGAGCAAAAATAAGACATTCCAACTAAGAACTAAAATTTAAAACATAGTTTTTCCTCTTTTTATAAGAAGTTTTTATCGAATGTAAAAGGAAGTAGATTTTTGAGTGAATCAGACTTATAAACTACACCGATTTCGCCCATAAAATAGATTTCAATTGGCTGTTCTTGTTTAAATTCATATTCGGCTATAGATTGTCTGCAAGCCTCCACAAGGAGGTATAGGGGATTTTGTTGTATTTATGTCTGATGCTGCGCTAATGGCTATTTTCAAAATTTTTGCTTCGGGATAAGTGGCTCCAGCTTGAAAAATAGCTACTCGCTCGGCACAAAGGCCTGATGGATATGCTGCATTTTCTTGATTAGAACCCAATACGATTTTTCCATTATCTAGAGGAAGATTTGGCTCCTACCCTGAATTTTGAATATGGGGCATAAGCCTTTTTCCTGATTTCAATAGCATATGACATTAAATTTTGAATGTCTGTTGGTAAATCTTGTAACGAATCATAACCTGAAAATGTTGTTGTAATGCTAATTTCTTTCATATGAAGATTGTATTTTAATGGTGTATTTAACAAGTCTATTGCATTAATTTTTTTGGAAAAAAAATCCAAATTTCGAAATTTTGAAATTTGGATTCTTTTATTGATTAAACGATACTAATATTCGTCATATTTATCTCCGAATGCGAAACTAAGTGAAAAACGTAAGGTGTTTTCTAATGGGTTTTTTACATTGGATGCTGAAAATAAATACGACACATCAATTTTTACTACATTATAAGTAAAGCCAGTACCAAGTGAGAAAAATTTTCTAGCTCCTTTATCTGGGCTTTCATTAAAATAACCCAAACGAAACGCAAAGGAATCTTGATACATATATTCTGCGCCAACAGAGTAGGTTACTTCTTTTAACTCCTCACTGAATCCGTCTGGAGCATCATTGAAAGATTTGAAAGCTCCGTTAAACCAGCCTATTTTGTTGTACTCTATATTGTTTTGTGATTTTTCACTTGACGATATCTCCCCATCTTCATCCAAATCTTTTGGTTCTTGAGGTGTTGGTACTAATAATTTATTGAATTCTAAATTTAAGCCAATTTTGTTGTATTCGTCTAAAATAAAATCAAAACCACCACCAAGTTTTAAGTTCGCAGGTAAAAAATTCGAACCTACAGTTGAATCAGTTGATTGGTCATAATTAATTTTTGGACCTAAATTTTGAAAATTGAATCCAGCTCTCCATCTACCATCAAAATCAGTAAATGCAGTTTCTTCGGATTGATAGAAACCAGCGACATCAAAAGCAAATGAGCTAGCTGCAGAGGAACTTTGACCTTCAGTAGGAATTCTAAGGTTTGATCTTATGTACCGACCAGCTACTGCCATCGAAAAACGTTCGCTTAATTTTTGTGAATAGGATAAATCTACTGCAAATTCCGCAGGTTTCACAACGTTCGCCTGAGCATCAATACTTTCTCTTAATTCAATTTCTCCTAAACTAAAGAAACGAAGACTTGAGGCAAAAGCACCACGGTCATTGATTTTATTAAAGTAATTTACTTGTCCTAATGAAATGTCATTGACTAATTCTACCAAATAGGGTGTGTAGCTTAAAGCAAATCCTTGCTTATCGAGTGAGAATGAATACTTAGCAGGGTTCCATTGTTGAGAATAAGTGTCTGTTGAGGTAGCTACACCATTGTCTGCCATACCTGCTGATCTTGCATCTCCAGCAACTAGTAGGAAAGGGACTCCTGTGGTGATAACTCTTTCTTGAGCTTTTGATAATTGTACTACTACTAAACAAAGTAGTATTGCTGCAATTTTTTTCATTCTAAATTTTTAAAAAAGTTAACAAATATAGTGTTTTATTAAAGGATAACAAGTTTCTCGTATTTTTCTGTTCTTGTATTTGTTAAAACAGATTTTACGGTAAGTTTATAAATATAGGTTCCTTTTCCGATTCTGTCACCAAAATCATCTTTGCCATCCCAAGTAATTTCTCTCGATAGAAATCCTTCGGTGGTTACCGTTTGATTTTTTGACCAAACTATTTTTCCAGAAACCGTCATGACTTGTACCTGAACCTCTAGCGGTTCAAAAGGTTTGTTATGGGTGAACCAAAATTGAGTATAATTTATAAATGGGTTAGGATAATTTAAAACATTTGTAATTTGTATAGATTCATCGCCCACAACTATGAATTGTATTTCAGATGTAATTGGGTTATTGTATACATCCCAAGCTTTAAATGTAATGGTGTGTAGCCCAACGGCTAGATTTCGGAAGGGAAATTTCAATTTCCCCTTAGTATAATCGTCTAATTCGGTTTCATAGTAATCATTGAGCTTGTATGGATTGTTTTCGTCACCATCTAAAATAGCTATAATGTCGTGTCCAATTCCGCTGGCAGTGTTAATTCCGTTTTCGTCTTCTAAAAATGCTAAAAATAAAGGAGATTCAT
Organism: Flavobacterium sp.; assembly: GCA_016718345.1. GTDB lineage: Bacteria > Bacteroidota > Bacteroidia > Flavobacteriales > Flavobacteriaceae > Flavobacterium. The sequence continues at coordinate 212,039 of JADKDN010000001.1, forward strand.
TTGTGATTCCTCCAGAAATAAATGTTTGATCGTTCATGTAGAGTTTTACCCTTGGAGCAATATTGTCTACTGTTGCATTTTCATTTGTTCCGCCAACTTTTATAGAAGAATTTGAACCTGTTTTGTCTAAAAGAATCTCTCCGCGTTTTGCATAAAAACTAATTTTTCCATTTCCAAGAGGTATGAAATGTCTCTTGGAACTATAAAGCCAAATTCAAATTGACCATTTGTGATTGTAGCATTTCCTCTAAAAATAGTTTCCCCTAATGTGTTAAAATTTATGGAGGCACTATTGCCGTCGTTATTTAATGTTGATCTAGATATATTTTTATCAAAAATTTGTACTGACAATTCTCCTTTGTAGTCGGGCATCAGGTTGTTGTCTTCGTCTGTAACTTCACCAGCAATTTTTATATATGATAATGCTTTTAAATTATCAACAGGACCAGTTATTGGCTTGTCGTTAATCTTTGTAAGATTGATCATGGGTTGAGGAATGTCTAATTTAAGTGCGGGGTCGCCAAGATAGAATACGACATCCGTTCTTGGGGCAAAATCGTTTTTAGCTAATCGCAATGCTTCTGCGATAGAAGTATATTCATTTGAACCATATGAAAACAAATATTTGGAAAGCACATCATTGAAATTTTCTCCTGTTGTTTGTCCAATTTCACGAATAGTCGTTATCATTGAAATGGCTCCTCCTTGTGGATTCCAATAGGTGTACTCACCAGCAGTTGGTCTAGCAGGATTGTCAAATCGGGAAAAATCACAAGTAATAGTTATGAATAGGGGGTATTTATAGCGATTGCTTAAATTTTGCCCGTCAGATTTCTCCCATATTCGTTCTTGAGTTAATCCATCTTCTCCACCGTGACCGAGATAATTCAAAACTAAGGCTCCTTTTTCGAAAGCGTTAAATAATTCTTCTCGCGCTTTTGGGTATCTTGAACCACCAGCAGAAGTTTCTTGAGTATAAGAATCAAGTAGTATTTTTTTTGCATTCAAAAAAGGTTTTTCGGATTCAATGCTATCAGATAAATTGTTCATTCTAGTTTGCAAACTGGCGTCACTCGTTACATCGGCATCATCAGAAATCACAACATAGTTGTTTCTCCAATTTCCATAAGATTTGATGTCATGATAATCAATGATTTTGTTAACTAATTCATCTGCTTGTGTTGGGTTGTTGGCAATCATTCGGCCAACAGCAATATCCAAACTGCCCACAAAACTGTCAACATTCCCTTCGTTGTCGCTCATCAAACCAAAGAAATCATCTGATGCAAATGAAGATTCGCCAAGAGTAAAGCTGTTTAGAGCATGATAAATAGGAACAATGTTTGAGTTGAATTCTCTGGGCAATCTATTTTTAAAATCATAAGATGCATCGCCAAAGAGGTTGAGGTATTTTATTTCATTACCAGGAATTACAGGGTGGTCATAGACATATTTAACAAAATTTCGTAGTGCCCCGATGTCTTGTTTGCCTGAAGAAAATTCTTGGTAAATATTTTCAAGAAATACCACTTTGACATTGAGTTTTGAATAATTTCTGTGAAAATTAGCTAATTTTTCAGCCTGTGTTCCCAATAGCGAGGGTGTGATGATTATATAATCTACATCTTGTTTTACTCCTTGAGCATTGGTGAAAATAGTTCCTTTTAAATTTTGATTGGACACTCTAGTTTGTGAATCTTTAAGTGGACTGTAATAATCATTAACGTCAACAGCAATGTATTTTCGGATTTCTCCTAAACTAACTTTGAACGATAACGTATTTTGAGAGTTGTTTTCAACTTTAGTGACATTATAAATGTCTGTTACATCCCAAATTTGGCTCAATGAACTGGCGTTAGTTATTTGATATTCTCCAATTCCTATTGATGTATTGGCTAAATCATATTGAAATTGGAATTGTTTTCCATAACCTTTTAGATTTCTTTTCGATTTTAGTAAAATGTAATCTAAATAGCCTTTGGAGTCAGGAACTCCATTATTATCATATTTTAGAGTTATTTTAATGTTTTCTGATGCAGGAATTGAGGTGTTTAATTCTTCAGGGTCAGCCTGAGTAGCTCCACCAGTAGCAGAAAATAATATGGTACCAACAGATTGATTGTTTGCCTTTACTTCAAATGACGTTCTGGTAAAAGAACTTGCTGCGGTAAAAACAGTCAAATTTACCGGTTTAGAAGTAACAATATTTGGAATGTTAAAGTTGAAATCTTGTTCGTTTTCAATGTTAAATTGCTCTCCAAACCAACGTCTTCCTAATTTGACAATATTTACTTTGTCAACTTCATAGTAATTATATCCGTCAAATTCTGTAATAGTTAGTTCACTGTTGCCTGACGGTTGCTGCAAGTCTGAAATTCTTTTTCCGTCTTCACCTTGCATATTTACGTAATAGTATGATTTTGAATCGTATAAATTGTTTGTAGTTTGGCTGTCTCCGTTCCATTGATCGACACCTTCTGCATAAAAAATGACGTAATCACTATCGTTAAAAATACCATCGTCTTCACCAATGACTTGTATGCTATTCTCGGCCAAATCTGTAGGATAATATTCGCTATTTTTAAGAGGAATCATCCTTCCGCCATTTCCGTAAATTTTTATTTTTTTTGGATTTACCGCATCGACATCAAACCCCATTTGCTTCAGAAAACTTTTACTCAATTTATATACGCCCGATTTCACCACGTAAAAACGACGCCATTCTCCTGTTGCTAATACAGAGTTGGTGACTGTATTGGACCGAGAAACTGCTGTTGAAGAATTTTTTAGTATGGTATTAAATGATATATAATAGGAGAAAGATTTAACTTTTTTGAAGCCGTTCGCGTCTTTAATTATAGGAGATAATGAAACAAAAGCAAAGTATGCATTTCTTGCCTGCATATTCTTTGCTTTAGCATTTATTTGAGATGGAATTGCTTTGATAGATAAATCACCAAGTTCAGATTCGTCAATATTTTCATAAACGACATTGGTGATTCGCAATGAGCTTTCGTCAATTTTGGAGGAAACGGCAACTTTTAAATTGAAGAATAATTGTTTTTTGTAAGCATCAAATTGAAAATTAGCATCATTAAATCTCGGAACAGTCAATTTGTGAGAACCGAACGAAATAGGCGATTTTGAGTTCCAAGTAACCATAATTTCTCCTTTTTGTTGACTAAAACAAATTACAGAAAACAATAAAAATAGGATATATAGTGTTTTTTTCATAGTTTATGAATAACGTATTTAAGCATAAATTATTACGGGAAGTAAAAATAATTTATTTCGTCAAGAAGATTAAAATATTTAAATTATTTTGCGTTATACATTGTGTTGTTAATTAAAAACACGCAAATTTATTTTTTTAAAAAAAGATGTTGCAATATAAAGGTTAATTATTATATTGCGCCTCGAAATTAATTACCTACAAGAAGTATGAAAGTAAATAAAATTATGGCTGTAAGATTGTTGCTATCACTAGCAATAGTGTTAGGTTTTGCTACAAGTTGTAGTAAAAAATCCAGTTCAAAAAACTCATCAACTGCAACAGGTTGGAAAATCAACGATAAAAAAGGAGGTTTTCAATATGCTTCAAATTTCAAAAAGCAAGCAACGGGACCTGGACTAGTTATGGTTGAAGGAGGAACTTTTACTATGGGAAAGGTTCAAGATGATGTAATGCATGATTGGAATAATACCCCAAACCAACAACATGTCCAGTCGTTTTATATGGATGAAACTGAAGTTACTAATTTGATGTACATGGAGTATATCGATTGGTTGAAAAGAGTTTTTCCTCCAGACCAAGAAAATTATAAAAACATATACGAAGGCGCATTACCTGATACCCTAGTGTGGAGAAACAGATTAGGATACAATGAAACCATGACTAATAACTACTTAAGACACCCAGCTTATGCTAGTTATCCTGTTGTTGGAGTAAATTGGATTCAAGCGGTTGAGTTTAGCAAATGGAGAACAGATCGTGTTAATGAAAGTACTCTTGAAACGCAAGGATATTTAAAGAAAGATGCTAAAGTTTTAGATGTAAAAGCAGATGCAATTTTTAGTACTGAAACTTATTTGAATGCACCATCTAAAGCGTTTGGAGGTGATGAAAAAATAGTTTTAAAAGGGCCAAAAAATTCAAAATCGAAACCAGTTAAAACTAAGGGTACTAAAGATAATCCATCAACCGAAACTGCTGCTAAAAATGTTTATGCACAAAGGTCTTCAGGACTTATTTTGCCAGAATATAGACTTCCAACAGAAGCAGAGTGGGAATATGCTGCTGCAGCTGATGTAGGACAAAGAGAATATAACATTTACAAAGGTCAGAAAAAATATCCATGGTCAGGTAGTTATACTCGTTCAGGGAAAAGACAGGTTAGAGGTGATCAATTGGCTAACTTCAAGCAAGGTAAAGGAGACTATGGAGGAATTGCAGGTTGGTCAGATGACGGAGCCGATATTACCAATGTAGTAAAATCATATCCACCGAACGACTTTGGATTGTATGACATGGCTGGAAACGTAGCAGAATGGGTTGCTGATGTTTACAGACCTATCGTTGATGATGAAGCAAGTGATTTCAACTACTTTAGAGGTAACGTATACACGAAAAATAAAATTGGAGACGATGGTAAAGTTGACTTGGTAACACAAGAGACTCAAAAATTTGATACTTTATCAAATGGTAGAATAATTTCTAGAAATTTCCCAGGTCAAATCACTCAAGTTCCTGTAGACGAAAATGAAACTTACTTGAGACAAAACTTTGACAAGAGCGATGAGAGAAATTATAGAGACGGAGACAAACAATCTACAAGATACTATAAGTTTGGTTCTTCTGAAGACGAGGATGACCCTAAAAAACAAGAAAAAACAAGAATGTACGATTCTCCTCAACACAATATTACCACAGATAGTTTAGGTAATATGAAAAAGCTTTATGATAAATCTAACAAAAGAACTACATTAGTTAACGATGACGTTAGAGTATACAAAGGAGGTTCTTGGAGAGATAGAGCGTATTGGCTTGATCCAGCACAAAGAAGATATTTTCCACAAGATATGGCAACTGACTACATTGGTTTTAGATGTGCAATGTCTAGAGTAGGACCTAAGGCTGACAAAAAGAAAAGAGCCAGAACTAATTTCAAAAGTATAATATAACAAGAGCCCTTTTATTAGGGCTTTTGTTTTTTAAAATTATTTTCAATGAATATTGAAATCATACATAGCTTGTTTTTGAAATGTAATTCCATTTCTATTGATACTAGAAAAATTGAACCTAATTCTTTTTTTGTTGCAATAAAAGGAGATCGATTTGATGCTAATACATTTGCAAAAGAGGCTATAGAAAAAGGCGCTTCATATGTTGTTATTGATAATGAAGGGTATTATATTGATGAGAGAACGATACTGGTAGAAGATAGCTTACTTGCACTGCAAGAATTAGCTAGATTTCACAGGGAGTATTTAAAATTGCCGATAGTCGCACTGACAGGTAGTAATGGAAAGACAACTACAAAGGAGTTGATAAATGCTGTGCTTTCAAAAAAATATAACACAAAAGCGACAGTTGGAAATCTTAATAATCACATAGGGGTTCCATTGACACTGCTTTCTTTTACACCGCAAACCGAGATTGGGATTGTTGAAATGGGAGCAAATCACCAAAAAGAAATAGAATTTTTATGTGAAATTACGCAACCAGATTATGGATATATCACAAATTTTGGGAAAGCACATTTAGAAGGATTTGGAGGTGTTGAAGGAGTAATTAAAGGAAAAGTGAGATGTATACATTTCTTTTAAGAAACAATAAAACAGTTTTTGTCAATCTTGACGACCCTATTCAGGTAGAAAAAACCGGAAGCTTGAATGTATTTACTTTTGGTATTGATAAAGCAAATGCAGATGTTATGATTACCGCCGTAAATGCAAATCCTTTTGTAGAAGTTACTTTTTTAAACACAGTGGTTCACTCCAATTTAATCGGTTTGTATAATGCGAATAACATTAATGCAGCGATTGCGATTGGTAAATATTTTGGTGTTGCTAACGAAGATATCAAGCAGGCATTAGAGAGCTATGTTCCTGAGAATAATAGATCCCAATTGATTCGTCGCAAAACCAATGAAATTATTTTAGATGCTTATAATGCAAATCCAAGTAGTATTGCGGTGGCAATTACTAATTTCATTCAGTTAAAAAGAGAGGGGAGAATAATGGTGCTTGGCGATATGTTTGAATTGGGAAAAGACAGTATCAACGAACACAAAAACGTTGTTGAATCACTTTTAGATCAAGAAGATATCATGTGCTTTTTTGTTGGAAAAGATTTTTACAGCAATAAAAAACAAAGTGAAAATTTTCATTTCTATAATACTTTCGATGACTTTGTAAATGATTTTAAACAACATCATTTTCAGAATAAAATAATACTGATTAAAGGGTCAAGAGGTATGGCATTAGAAAGAACTTTAGAATTAATTTGATAAAAAAACTCCTTAAGAAATTAAGGAGTTTTTTGTGGGCGATGAGGGATTCGAACCCCCGACCCTCTGGGTGTAAACCAGATGCTCTGAACCAACTGAGCTAATCGCCCGAGTGCAATAGAGTAGTTTTTCTGATTGCGTGTGCAAATATAAGGCAGTTTTTTAGATATGCAAACAAAAAGTAATAAAAATTAAAAAATTTCGGCCACTACAAATGTGCTGCCACCAACATAGATAAAATCTGATGGTTTGGCTGATTGTAAAGCCTTGTCATAAGCCTTTGAAACAGAATTGAATACTTTTCCGTTTAATCCATACTCTAAAGCTTTTTGTTGTAATATAGGAGCATCTAATCCTCGGGGAATATTAGGTTTGCAAAAATAATAAGTAGCATTTTTTGGAAATAAAGGTAGAATTTCGTCTAAATCTTTGTCATTTACAACACCTAAAACAATATGTAATGAATCAAACTCTTCGGCTTGAGTTTGTTTTAGTGTTATTTGAAGTCCATGTTTGTTGTGTGCAGTATCGCAAATTACCTTAGGAGAATTATTTATTTGTTGCCATCGTCCATAGAGACCAGTGTTTTTTACCACATGAAGCAGCCCTTCTTTTATGTTTTCATCAGCAACTTTGAATCTATTTTGTGAGTTTAAAATTTGTATCGTCTGTAATACTGTTTTTTTGTTTTGTTCTTGATAGTCTCCCTTTAAATCGGATGGGAAGGTATTTTTGATGGTATCACTGGCAAAATAAATTTCAGAATTATTTTTTTTCGCTTTTTCTATAAAAACCAGTTTAGTTTCGGGTGTATATTCTCCAATAACAACAGGGATATTCGATTTAATGATTCCAGCTTTTTCTCCAGCTATAGCAGTTAAAGTATCACCCAAAAATTGAGTATGATCCATTCCAATGTTTGTAATGACTGAAATTAATGGAGTGATAATGTTGGTAGAGTCCAATCGACCACCCATACCGACCTCGATAATGGCTATGTCTATTTGTTCGGTTTTAAAATAATCAAACGCTAATCCAACGGTCATTTCAAAAAAACTCAACTCGTTGTTTTCAAAAAAACTTTTGTGTTTGTTAATGAATTCGCAAACGAATTGTTCAGAGATTTCTTGTCCATTAATTTTAATTCGCTCCCTAAAATCTTTTAAATGTGGAGAAGTATATAAACCCACTTTGTAACCTGCCTCTTGAAGAATGGAAGCCAGCATGTGAGAGGTTGAACCTTTCCCATTTGTTCCCGCAACATGGATACAAGCCATACCTTTTTCTGGGTTTTTAAGATAGTCTGCTAGTAAAATAGTATTGGTTAAATCTTTTTTGTATGCAATAGCACCTTGTAGTTGGTATACAGGTAGTTGGTTGAACATCCAGTTTACCGTTTCCTGATAGTTCATTTTGTTTTTTATGAGTAAAATGAATTTAAAGTTACAACTTAGTCTGTTAACTTGAAATTATAAATAATTTTTCCAACCTGTTTCTCAGGTGCAGTAGCATCAGATTGCCATCTAGTACTTAACGCGGCAATTTTAGCTTGGTCTAATAAACATTTTGCTGCATTTGTTGTTCCTCTGATTCCTGGATTGGCACTAATTACTTTTCCTGATTGATCAACAGATATTTGAACAACAACAATTCCTTGCTCATCACATACATAATTGGGTTGAGGCTTGCTTAGTGCCTTTCTATTACCTAATTGATAATTCCCATTTCCATTACCTACACCATTTCCTGAGCCAGAACCATAGCCACTCCCAGTGCCGATGCCTTGTCCAGAGCCGTTTCCTCCACCACTTCCTGTTCCGCTGCCACCACCTCCATTATAGCCGCTAGCATTTTTATCTCCGTTGCTTTTTCCTTTGTTACCAGCTTCCTTGTCGTCTCCATCTCCGGATGAATTAGAGCCATTTAGTAAATTAGATAACGCATCAGAAGTTGATTTTGAAGGTTTTGGAACAACCTTAACAATAGGTTTTTCGACTTCAACTTTTTTTGGTTTTTCAGAAGGTTTCTTAACTTCAGCAATAGCTGGAGCATCATCATTTTCGCTGACAATAATTTCTTTTTCAGATGAAGAAGTTGGTTGTGTTTGTTTTGGTGCCGCAAGTACTTTTTCTACGGATTGAAAATTGTCACCAGATCCAACATCACTATCGCCAAAATTCACAGCTACTTCGCCACCACCTCCGCCACCTTCAAGTAGAGGTAGCTCTATTTGATTGGAAAATTTTAAATAAAAAAAGAGTAAAAACAATAGTGTAAATAATGCTGTTGTTAGTACTAATGATTTCTTTTTATTTTCGATTTCGGTGAACTCCATGTTTTTAATTTTATTTATAACGAATATAACAAAAATAAATTGTTTTAAATCAAGCTGTTTCTATAGGTTTTTTTCGGTTGGTTTATAAATGAAACCAGAACAATGATCTCTTTTAGATCCGGTAACACTACTCAAAACATTTATTTCGTTACGTAATTTTAAAACTCCAAGTAATGCAAAAATTAGAGCTTCTTTAAATTCTAAAATTTTAGTTGAAGGAATAATAATTTTAATCTCAGGTAAATGATTTTGAATTTGTTCAATTAAAAAATCATTATAAGCACCGCCTCAGTAATTAATAATCTCCCTTTTTTTATTTGGTAAAGCTAATGAAATTTGAATAGCAATATGCTCAATAAATGTTTGAAGTTTATCTTCAATAGAAATGGAGTAAGTTTCAATTAGTGGTAGAATAATTTCTTTTACAAATTCAAAGCCTAAAGATTTAGGAAAACTCTTTTTATAAAAATCGATACTATTTAATTGTTGCAATACATTTTCATTGATCTTGCCTGAACGTGAAATAGAACCTTTATTGTCATAATCCAAACCTAATTGGTTAGCATAAAAATTTAAAACGGTATTTACAGGTGAAATATCAAATGCGATTCGCTTGTTGTTAACTTCAAATGAAACATTTGAAAATCCGCCTAAATTCAAACAATAATCAAATTCAGAGAATAAAATTTGGTCACCTATAGGAACCAGAGGAGCTCCCTGTCCTCCTAATAAAACATCCTGAATTCTAAAATTACAAACTACCATTTGATTGCAAAATGTTGCAATTTCTGGAAGATTTCCAATTTGTAGGGTCAATTTTTTTTGTGGTTGATGTAAAATAGTATGTCCATGTGAACAAACGGCATCTAGATTTGAAAGGTTGTTCTTTTTAATAAAATGAGATATAATACCTCCTAAAAGAGCAGTGTATTCTTTATTTAATAAAGTTAACTCATCATCAGACGAATCAACCGCAACTTTCAATCTATTTACCCAATTAATATCGTATTCAATAGTTTCACATTCTAAAATTTCAAATTCCCATTTGCCTTCTTCAATCTTAAAATGAATATGTGCCAAATCAACACCGTCTAAAGATGTTCCAGACATTACTCCAATTACGTTATAGTTTACTTTTGACATCGCCCAAAATTACAAATCCTAGGTGAAAGTTTCGTAATAAAAAATTATCTTTGATAAATTTATATTAATAGTCATTTTATATTATACCGATGGATTTTAATCTTACAGAAGAGCAATTAATGATTCAACAAGCAGCTAGAGATTTTGCTCAAATCGAGTTGTTGCCAGGAGTAATTGAGAGAGATGAACATTCTAAATTTCCAACTGAGCAAGTAAAAAAGATGGCTGAACTTGGATTTCTTGGAATGATGGTCGATCCAAAATATGGAGGTTCTGGTTTAGATAGTATTTCCTACTCACTTGCTGTTACAGAATTTGCCAAAGTTGATGCTTCGGCAGCTGTAATTATGTCCGTAAATAATTCTTTGGTTTGTGCAGGAATAGAAAAATATTGTAATGAAGAACAAAAACTCAAGTATTTGGTTCCGTTGGCAAAAGGAGAGGTTATAGGTGCGTTTTGTTTGTCGGAACCTGAGGCTGGATCGGATGCTACTTCTCAGAAAACTACTGCCATTGATAAAGGAGACTACTATCTATTAAATGGAACAAAAAATTGGATTACAAATGGATCGACGGCATCTTTATATGTTGTTATGGCTCAGACTGACTCTGAAAAAGGACACAAGGGAATTAATGCTTTTATTGTTGAAAAAGGTTGGGAAGGTTTTGAAATAGGTCCAAAAGAAAAAAAGATGGGAATTCGAGGAAGCGATACCCATTCCTTGATGTTTACAGACGTTAAAGTTCCAAAAGAAAACAGAATTGGTGCCGATGGATTTGGGTTTAATTTTGCTATGAATGTTTTGAACGGAGGAAGAATTGGTATAGCTTCACAAGCACTTGGTATTGCCACAGGAGCTTATGAGTTGGCATTGAAATATGCCCAAGAGAGAAAAGCTTTTGGAAAAGAAATTTTTAAGCATCAAGCCATAGCTTTCAAACTAGCCGATATGGCTACACAAATTATGGCAGCAAAAATGTTGATTTTTAAAGCTGCCACCGAAAAAGATGAAGGAAAAGATATTTCACAATCTGGTGCTATGGCTAAATTGTATGCTTCACAAGCAGCAATGGATACCACTATTGAAGCAGTTCAAATTCATGGCGGTAACGGGTATGTTTCAGAATATCATGTGGAACGAATGATGCGTGATGCAAAAATCACTCAAATTTATGAAGGTACTTCTGAAATTCAACGGATAGTTATTTCGAGAACTTTAGTTTCCTAGTAAAAAAATAGAATTGATAAAAGCCTTTTAGTTTGCTGAAAAACCAAAAGGCTTTTTTGTTTAAAATTTAACTATTTTTACATTTCAAGAAATTGAATTATGTATGAAGAATTAAAATATTGGTATCTCCGTGATCACAAATTATTTTGGACATTGAGTATGTCACAAATAAAGCAATTGTGTATTATTACAGGTTTTAAGAAAGCCAAGAAGGGAGATGTTATTTATTTTTCTTCTTCGGATGTACCCAGAGTTTTTTTACTAAAAAAAGGAAATATCAAAATTGTAGCCATTGATGACGATGGTAATGAGATCATAAAAGATATAATTCAAAAAGGGGATTTGTTCGGCGAATTAGAATTGGATAATGATAGAAATTCTAATGAATACGCTAAAGCCCTAACCGATGAGGTTATCATTTGTAGTTTTTTATTATCTGATTTTGAAAATTTATTGTTAGAAAATCCAAGCTTGGCACTTTCTTATACCAAGTTTGTTGGGCTTAAGATGAAACGCATCAAAAACAATTATGCTAATTTGATTTCAAAAGATGCTAAAACACGCTTGCTTACTTTTCTAAAAGATTGGGCAGAACGTGACGGAAAACAAGTTGAAAACAGAATTGTTATCGAAAATTACCTTACTCAAACCGATATTGCACAAATTATTTGCACTTCTAGGCAAACAGCAACTTTACTTTTAAATGAATTAGAAGAAAAAGGCTTGATGTATTATGGTAGAAAAGAGATTATTATAGAGGATATTTCCAAACTTTAATACAAATTCTTCTCAAATGTCAACTATCTGACAAATTCTTGATTGAGTCTATTTTAGCTTTGTTATAGTAAAAATAAATACTATGAAAAAGATAATTTTAGCAACCGCATTAGTTTTTTTAGCTTCCTGTCAAGAAGAAGGAGTATTAACCAAAGACAAAGAAACGATTGCAGTAACCCCGATTGCAGAATTAAAATATTTTGGTGCATTTGTGCCAACATCAGGAATAACGGTAAATGGTCAAGCAAAGATTTATCTTGAAAATAATTTGTACAAGGTACATTTAGAAAATTTTACAGTTTCCGATGGTCCTGATTTGAAAGTTTATTTATCTAAAGCGGACACACCATCAGAGTTTGTTAATTTAGGAAATCTTACTTCTCAAACGGTATATTCCATTCCATCAACAGTGAATATTGCCGATTATTCTCATGTATTGATTCACTGTCAACAATACAATCATTTGTTTGCAATAGCACAATTAACAACTAATTAAAATACAATGAAAAAGATACTTTTAGTTTTCGGTTTGATATTGTCTGTAAATTATATGTCTTCTCAAGGGTGTAGTGATGCAGGAATATGTTCTGTCAATCATAGTTTTCAATCGGATGAAAAACAATTCAAGAACACGCTTGAGTTTGCTACTATTTACAGTTTAGGAGAAGCGGATTTGGTTTATTTTTCGCCTTACATTTCATATACAAAAAGGTTTAATGAAAGGTTTTCATTTACGAGTAAAGTAACATTTTCAACAGCTAATGGTAGTTTTGGCACCAGAAGTCAGTTTGGCGATGCATTTGTTATTGGAAACTACACTTTCAAAGAGAAAAATAAGAAACAATGGAGTGTTCTGACAGGTTTTAAATTTCCATTTACAGCTTCAAATCTTAAGATTAATGGCAATTCGTTGCCGTTGGATTATCAATCCAGTTTGGGGACTATCGATTTGTTTTTAGGAACAAACTTAAACTACAAAAGATGGGATTTTAATGCGGCTTTACAATTACCAATCGTAAATTTGAATAAGAACTCCTATTTTAAAGAATATGGAGGGACCGATGATTTTTCGTCAACAAATTTGTTCGAGCGAAAACCAGATGCTTTAGTGAGAGCAACGTATTCGATAAAAACGGTCAATAAAAAATTCACATTCAAGCCTAATGTGCTCTTTATTTACCACCTTGAAGAAGATAGTTTCGAAAACATTTTTGGGCAAAGGGAAAACATTAAGGGTTCAGAAGGCCTGACGGTCAATGGGAATTTAATCACCTCATATGCATTTACAAAGCAAAGCAGTGTGGAGCTTTCTGTAGCGACGCCATTTGTGGTTCGGGATATTCGTCCAGATGGTTTAACTAGAAGTTTTGTACTTGGATTGCAATATCAATATTCATTTTAATCAATAAATAACCCTTTTTTTGTCACGATTGTAAAGTAGCAGACAAAGTCCAATTCTAGCCTGTTATATCTTTGTTTCATTAGGAAACAAAATTTACAAATCATGAAAAAAATACTCGCATTATTTCTTATTGTTCTTTCAACATCCGTTTTTGGACAATCAGCTGCAAAGAGGCTTGCTGAATTCAATTTGGATAAAAAAAGTAGCCATTCAAGGATATGATCCTGTAGCCTACTTTACTCAGAAAAAAAGCGGTAAAAGGCAAATCAACAATTGTCGCTATTCTTATGAAGGTGTGATTTACAATTTTTCTTCTCAAGCCAACAAAGATTTATTTTTAAAAAATCCAACAAGTTATGAACCACAATATGGAGGATGGTGCGCTTATGCCATGGGTAGTTCAGCAGAAAAAGTAGAAGTTGACCCTGAAACATTTAAGATTGTTGATGGAAAATTGCACTTATTCTATAATGCTTATTTCAATAATACTTTAAAAAGTTGGAATAAAGATGAGGTCAATTTGAAAACAAAAGCGGATTTAAATTGGAGAAAAATTATAAAATAAATGATTATGAAAAACAATGTATTTACTTGGATTATTAAATTGATAGCCGTTGTTATCTTAGTTCAAACTTTATTCTTTAAATTTACTGGAGCTGAAGAAAGCATTTATATTTTCACAAAATTAGGTGTAGAGCCTTTTGGTAGAATTGGTTCAGGGATTTTCGAGTTGATTGCTTCAATTTTAATCTTAATTCCAAGAACAACAGTATTAGGTTCTGTTTTGGGAATGGGTGTAATGGCTGGAGCTATAGTTTCTCATCTATTTATTCTAGGAATTGATGTTCAAAATGATGGGGGCTTACTTTTTACCTAGCAATACTTACTTTTGTTTGTTGTGCTATTTTGGTGTTTCAAGACAGGAATAAAATACACGAATTGTTGAAATTTAAATTTTAGTTATGTTACTAATATCCATAAATAGTAGTTTAAATGAATTAAATCATTTGCTTCAGCAGCTAAGCGAAAAGGAGTATTCTAATCCGTGTTTGGAATTGAGTAATGCAACCATTGGTGAGCATATCAGGCATATTATAGAGATGTTTCAATGTCTTGAAAATCAGTACGAAAAAGGGATTGTAAATTATGATTCACGGGAACGTAATATTCTAATTCAAACCAATCCAGCATATGCTTTGCAAGTAATTCAACAAATTCAAAAGAGAGTAGGAAGACCCAATAAAAAAATAGAATTACAGCAAATCATAAACGGCGAAGAAATCAGAATTGAAAGCAACTATTTCAGAGAATTACTCTATAATTTAGAACATTGTATTCACCATCAGGCATTGATTAAAGTTGCCGTTTTAAAACATCAAGGCGTTGATTATTGATGAAAATTTTGGTGTGGCTCCTTCAACCTTAGCATACAGAAAGCAATGTGTACAGTAAGCTTTGTATACTCTAATGGTAAAATTATCATTACTTCCAATCGAGATGAACAGATTGTAAGGCCTTCAATTCCACCAAAAAATTATCTTATAAACAATAAGAAAATCATTTTCCCAAAAGATCCCAAAGCGGGCGGAACATGGTTTGCAGTTGATGATGATGCTAATGTTTTAGTATTGTTAAACGGAGCAGCCAAGAGCTTCTTGGTTTTATCAATTTTTTAGAATCAAACCCTAATGTAACGGAAAAGAACTAATGCATTTTTCATCAACATACTCATATAGATAATTCAGAAAATGGCTTAGTTATCAATAGAAACAATACTCTAAGAACCCTAAGTATTACGCAAGCTGTTATCGAGCAGAATAAAGTAAATTTGTTGCACTATGATTTGATGAACAAAGATAAGTTTGCTAATTCTTTTGTAATCCTTTAAATTTTAATCTTTTGAAACTATTCTTTCATAAACTTCTTCATTGGGAATATTGGCCTATGGAAGTGGTCTATTTTCCTATCTTTTTTTTATGGATGTATTACGCATTGAGAGCCAAATCGATTTTCTTTTTTAATGCATCAAACCCAAGCATTAAAAATGGTGGATTTATTATGGAAAGTAAAAAAGCCATCTATGATTTAATTCCCCAACAATATTATCCAAAAACAATTTTAATTACAGATGGAGTTCCACTAGAAGTTGTTTTAGAAAGCGTCGATAAAGAGCAAATTTAAGTATCCTTTAATTGTGAAGCCCGATATAGGATTGAGAGGTTCAGCAGTAAAAAAAATTAATAATTTGGAGGAGTTAAAGACTTATAATGACAAAGCAACTTTCGATTATTTGATTCAAGATTTGATTCCATACCCAAATGAAATGGGAATTTTTTATGTGCGTTATCCTAATGAAAAAGAGGGTAAAATAACTGGAATTGTTGCCAAAGAATTTCTTATCGTTTCAGGTGATGGCATTTCTACCATTGAAGAATTGATAAAGAAAAATCCGCGACATGAAATGCAATTAAAGGTATTGCAGAAAGAATATGGAAAACGACTGCAAGAGATTTTATCAAAAGGGGAATTACTCAATTTAGTGCCATATGGCAATCACATTAGAGGAGCAAAATTTATTGATGGCAGTCATTGGATTTCTGAACAGTTGAACAGAACCATTAACGAAATGTGTACGCAAATCCCAGATTTTTATTTTGGAAGATTAGATGTCATGTATAACACAATAGAAGAACTGGAGCGAGGAGAAAATTTTGCTATTGTAGAATTAAATGGTGCTGCTAGTGAACCAACTCATATTTATGACCCGAAGCATTCTATTTTTTTTGCATGGAAAGAGCTAGCACGGCATATCACGTATATGTATGAAATAAGTATTTTAAATCACAAAAGAGGCGTTCCTTATTTGCCACATAAAAAAGGAATGCAAGAATATCGTTTGCATATGCAACAAAACAAAAAAATTCTAAATTTTTAAAGTAACACTGTTTCTCTTGTCCTTCCGAGAGGGACTCGAGACTGTGCGGTTAAGTGAGATTTCGTAAATATTAAAAACATAGTGGTTGGTTTTTAGTCAGTTTTATTGGTTCAATTCCTTTAGGTTATTTGAATGTAATTGGTTTTCAAATCTATGAAAAATGGGGATTTTGCAACCAGTATTTTTATTTACTTGGTGTAATTGTTGTCGACGGTTGGAATTTGTATTTATTAAACGGCAATTATATTGAAGTTTCAAAATCAAGAAAATATTTTTACGTTTTAGGAACTATTCTCGGAACTTTTTTCGGCATGTTGACACTAATCCTTTCACTTAGTTATTTTGCATCCAATATTGTTTTTGTCTCCAGATACTTAACCAAGATGATAATTCCCATCGTTTTTTTAGCATTGGGATTTTTCCAATTCTTTAAGTTTTATAAAAAACAACTAATTTCATCTTCTAACTTTTAGTATCTTTACAAAATTAAGAACATAAGAAATGAAGAACATAATTATCACCGGAACATCAAGAGGAATTGGAAATGAGTTAGCGCTACAATTTGCTCAAGCTGGTCATCAAGTTTTAGCATTATCAAGAACTATTGCTCCAAATTTATTGGGTAAGCAAAACATAACCTGTCTTTCGGTTGATTTATCAAATGAAGATGATTTGATACAAGTAACAAATTTTCTATCTTCTACTTGGGCAACTGTGGATGCAATAGTTCATAACGCTGGGAGTTTATTATTAAAACCATTTTCAGAAACTACACCTCAAGAATTTGAAAACATTTATAAAGTCAATGTTTTTGGTGTTGCCAATCTTACTCGTGTTTGCTTACCCTACCTTCAGAGAGGAAGTCATGTAGTTACAATAAGTTCAATGGGAGGGATTCAAGGCAGTATGAAATTTGCAGGACTTTCAGCCTACAGTTCTAGCAAAGGAGCAGTAATAACCTTATCAGAATTATTGGCTGAAGAATATAAAGAACAAGGAATTTCTTTCAATGTTTTAGCGTTGGGTTCTGTTCAAACTGAAATGTTGGCAGAAGCTTTTCCAGATTACAAAGCTCCGCTAACCGCCAGTGAAATGGCAAACTATATTTTTGATTTTACCTTAACAGGTCACAAATATTATAATGGTAAAGTATTGCAAGTTTCTTCAACAACGCCCTAAATAGCTATATGAGCGAAACCCTTGCTAAATATTTGCCTGAACATGCTGTAAAACCAGTTTTTGAACTTATTGTTGCCAATGAAGTACATCTAAAAATTGTAAACGAAAGAGTAACTCGTCATGGTGATTATAGAAAAGGCTATTCTGGAAAACACGAAATTACAGTAAATTCCAGTTTAAATAAATACAAGTTTCTGATTACTCTTATTCATGAGATTTCCCATTTAGTAGCTTTTGAAAAATTTGGGCGGAATATAAAACCTCATGGTAATGAATGGAAGTTTACGTTTCAGCGATTAATGGTTCCGTTTATTCGTCCAGAGATATTTCCGAATCAATTATTGCCTTTATTAGCGAGACATTTCAAGAATCCAACTGCGAGTAGTGATGTCGATGCAACTTTATCTTTAGCCTTAAAACAATTTGACCAACAAAATGATAAAAATTATATCTTTGAGCTCCCTTACGGAAGTCATTTTCGAATTCACAATGGGAAAATTTTTAAGAAAGGAGCACTGAGAACTAAGCGGTATGAATGTGTTGAAATAAGTTCAGGAAGAATGTATTTATTCAATCCGAATGCAGAAGTTGAATTATTACCAAGTTAAAATATAAATATGAATAAGAATTATTATGCCGTTTTAATGGCAGGAGGAGTAGGGTCAAGATTTTGGCCAGTGAGTACAACAGAATTTCCAAAACAATTTCATGATATGTTGGGTTCTGGTCACACGCTGATACAAAAAACGTTCAGTAGATTGTCTCAATTGATTCCCGTTGAAAATATTCTTATTTTAACTAATGAAAAATACAATAATCTTGTTTTAGAGCAATTGCCAATGGTTAAGCAAGAACAAGTTTTGTTGGAACCCGCGATGCGCAATACGGCTCCTTGTATTTTATATGCGTCTTTGAAAATAAAAAAACAAAATCCTGATGCAGTTATGGTCGTTGCGCCAAGCGATCATTGGATTGAAGATGAGAAAGCATTTACGGATAACCTGCAACACTGCTTTGATTTTTCTGCTAAAGAAAATGCCCTCATGACTTTAGGGATTCAACCTACATTTCCTAATACCGGTTTTGGCTACATAGAATTTGACAAATCGGATTTGAATGCTATTAAAAAAGTAAATCAATTTAGAGAAAAACCAGATTATGAAACGGCAAAGGCGTTTTTAGAAAGTGGTAATTTTCTATGGAATGGTGGAATCTTCATTTGGAGCGTAAAAAGTATCACTGAGGCTTTTGAAAAATTTCAACCACAAATGAATGCTCTATTTTTAGAGGGTTGGGGAAGTTATAACACCGATGCTGAGAAAGCGTTTATAGAAAGAAATTATGCAGCTGCAGAGAATGTCTCTATTGATTATGCTGTGATGGAAAATGCCAAAAACGTATATGTTCTTCCAGCAACTTTCGATTGGAATGATTTAGGCACTTGGGGGTCATTACACGAAAAATTAGATAAGGATGAAAACAATAATGCAGTAGTAAATGCTTCGGTTTTATTGAATAATTCCTCAAGCAATATCATTAGTACTTCGAAAGATAAAATAGTGGTTATTGATGGACTAGAAGATTTTATTATTGTAGATAAAGACAACGTATTATTAATTTATCCCAAAAGTAAAGAACAAGAAATTAAAGGAATTGTAAGTCAATTAAAAAAATAGCTTGATGTAAGCATAAAAAAAGCCCCAAATAATTTTAAAACTATTTGGGGCTTTTTGAATTTTGCTTATTTATAAATTAGCAACCAACCAGTCACCAACTTCGCTTGTTTTATAGGATTTTGCTCCCTTAACTGCTAAATCTTCTGTAACCACTCCTTCTTCTAGTGATTTATTAACAACGGCTCTAATAGCTTGAGCTTCTTCTTTTAATCCAAAAGCATCTTCAAACATCATCGCTGCTGAAAGTACCGTAGCCAATGGGTTTGCAATGTTTAATCCAGTTGCTTGAGGATAAGAACCGTGAATAGGTTCGAACAATGAAGTATGAACTCCAATTGATGCAGACGGCATTAATCCCATGGAACCTGAAATTACAGAAGCTTCATCTGTTAAAATATCACCAAATAGATTTTCAGTTATTAATACATCATACGAGTTTGGCCATTGTACCAAACGCATGGCTACAGCATCTACAAACTCGTAACTTACGGCCACTTCAGGATAGTCTTTTTCCATAGCTTGAACAGTTTCTCTCCATAATCGTGAGGTTTCCAAAACATTGGCTTTATCAACACAACATAATTTTTTTAGAACGTGTCATAGCCAATTCAAATCCTTTTTTTGCAAGACGTTGCACTTCTTCTCTTGTGTATACGCAATTGTCAAAAGCGGTATCGCCATTGTCTTTTCTGCCTTTTTCACCAAAGTAAATCCCTCCCGTAAGTTCTCTTAGAAAAACTAAATCCGTTCCCTCTATTCGCTCTCTTTTTAAAGGAGAATTATCTATTAATGATGGAAAAGTAAAGGTTGGACGAACATTGGCAAACAAACCTAATTTTTTACGCATTAATAATAATCCTTGTTCAGGTCTTACCGTTGCTTTTGGGTCATTATCATATTTAGGATGTCCGATAGCCCCAAAAAGAACTGCATCGGCTTTCATACAGATTTCATGAGTTTCGTCAGGATAAGGAACTCCTACTGCATCAATGGCACAAGCACCAGTTAATGCAGGCATCCAATTAATTTCATGATTGAATTTTTTTGCAATCGCATCAGAAACTTTTACAGCTTCGTTAATTACTTCTGGTCCAATTCCGTCACCAGCTAAAAGGGCAATAGTATATTTCATTTCTATTATTTATTTAGTTTTGTTTGTAATTTATTAAATTTTAAATACTTATAACATTCAGCATTTTTTGAGTCGCTATAATAGCGGCTACGGTTTGGTCGGAGTCTAATCCTCTGGTTTTGAATTCTTTTCCGTTATTAGTCCAAGTGATAATGGTTTCGCATAATGCATCTGAACTACTTCCTGGCGGAATTCGCACAGCATAATCTACTAGTTTTGGTAATGCCATTTTTTTGCTTTTGTAAATTTTTGACAAAGCGTTCATAAAAGCATCAAACTGACCATCACCTTGTGCATTTTCTTCGTGAATTTCACCGTCAATTTTTAAACATAAGGTTGTTGAAGGTCGTAATCCTTTTGAATGTACTAACACATACGATTCCACTACTATTTTTTCCTGATAGGTTTGACTGTCAAGCACATCAGAGATAATGTAAGGCAAATCTTCTTTGGTAACAGTTTCCTTTTTATCACCCAATTCAATAATTCTTTGGGTCACCAATTTTAAATCTTCTTGATTGAGTTGCAATCCTAATTCTTGAAGATTTTTCTCAATATTAGCTTTTCAGATGTTTTTCCTAAAGCATATTTTCTTTTTCTTCCAAAACGTTCTGGAAGTAAATCGTTGAAATATAAATTGTTTTTGTTATCGCCATCAGCGTGTATTCCTGCTGTTTGTGTAAAAACATTATCCCCAACTATAGGTTTATTAGCAGGAATTCTATAACCAGTAAAAGTCTCAACGAGCTTACTAACGGAGTATAAAGACGATTCTTTTACATTAATTTTAACTTCTGGCAAAAAATCATTTATTACCGCCACAGTACTTTCAAGCGGAGCATTACCAGCACGTTCTCCCATTCCGTTCACCGTGACGTGCAATCCTTTAACACCAGCTTTTAGTGCCTCTAAGACGTTTGCAACACTCAAATCATAGTCGTTGTGTGCGTGAAAGTCAAAGTGTATATTTGGGTATTTTGCTGTGATTTTGGAAATAAATTCGAATGTTTGACTAGGAATAAGAACTCCTAATGTGTCTGGCAATAAAATTCTTTTAACAGGTTGAGTTACTAAAAAATCCAAATATTGAAAAACATAATCTGGAGAATTTCGCATTCCATTGCTCCAATCTTCAAGATAAACATTAGTCTCGATACCATTTTTTTTGGCAAGAGCAATGATTTGTGCAATTTCATCAAAATGTTGTTTAGGGGTCTTTTTTAATTGATGTGTTAGATGATTAAGAGAACCTTTGGTCAATAAGTTTTGAACTTTAGCTCCTGCTTTTTTCATCCATTCAATAGAGATGCCACCATCCACAAAAGAAAGGACTTCAATTCTATCTTCATATCCTTTTTCTTGAGCCCAGCTTGTAATTCCTTTTACAGCCTGAAATTCACCTTCACTGACCCTAGCAGACGCAATCTCAATTCTATCACTTTTTAATTCTTCCAGCAACAATTGCGCAATGGTTAACTTTTCTGCAGCAGAAAAGGATACTCCCGATGTTTGCTCTCCATCTCGAAGTGTCGTATCCATTATTTCAATTTTCCTCTTTTCCATAGCGATGACCTATATAGGTTTTTATATAATTTTTAGAATATTTAACTGTCTACTTTTATTTGGAATAAACTCAAGGTAATTCCCTCATAATGTTTCGGTAAATTGGTGAAATCTGGTGTAATAATTCCTATGAAATCAAAACCACATTGTTGATAATAGTCAATTAACGACATGTTATCACCCCAAGTATCCATTCTTAAATACTCTAATCTATTTTCTTTGGCAAAGGCAATACCCCACTCTGCTATTTTCTTGACAAAATGTTGTCCTCTATATTTCGGATTCGTTACTATCCTATGAAAATAGACTGCTTTGTCATTATTTTTTTCTTTCCAGATGCTTTCGTCTTCAAAAGTAATTGCAAAGACACAGGCAATTTCATTGTCTACAAGAATTTTCCATTGACGACTTTCAGCAACTTCTTTTTCAATTAAACTTCTTTCAAAACCTTTCCAATGTTTATTGAATTTTTCTTTTTGAAAAGCTACAGCCCAATCATAAAATTTAAAAATAGCATCAATATCTTCGATTGTACTCAGTTTAAAATCCATTTTGACAACTACTTTTAATTAAAGTAATCCTGTATCATTTTGTAAAAGATACAGGATTATTCACTTCAAATATTTGAACTTTGTATTAAAATTATATCAATTGTTTGTCAGCAAATGTTATGATTTCTTCTTTAATATTTTGCAAGTAATCGATATCATCAAAGCCATTAATCATGTTGCTTTTTTTATAGCCAGAGATGTCAAAGGATTCTTTTTCGCCAGTTGCTAAAAGGGTTATTGTTTGTTCTGGTAAATTGATTTCAAGCTCTGTTTTTGGATTTGATTCTATTGCTTTGAAAATTTTGTCTGCAAATTCAGCGCTAACTTGAACTGGTAAAACACCAATGTTCAAACAATTATTTCTGAAAATATCTGCAAAAAAACTTGAAACTACAGCTCTAAAACCATAGTCGTAAACTGCCCAAGCAGCATGCTCTCTAGAAGAACCTGAACCAAAGTTTTTACCGCCAACTAGAATTTTACCGCTATAGGTTGGATTGTTTAAAACAAAATCCGATTTCGGTGAACCATCATTATTGTATCTCCAATCACGGAAAAGGTTGTCTCCAAAACCTACTCTTTCAGTAGCTTTAAGGAAACGAGCAGGAATGATTTGATCTGTATCAACATTCTCTATAGAAAGAGGAACTGCTGTACTTGTAAGTATATTGAATTTATCGTATGCCATTGTTGTTCTATTTTATTGGGTTGAATAATCTCCCTTTAGTTCGTAATTAAATCTCTTGGGTCTGTTAAAACTCCCGTAACCGCTGCTGCAGCTGCCATAAAAGGACTTGCTAACAAGGTTCTTGAGCCAGGTCCTTGACGTCCTTCAAAATTTCTGTTAGAAGTACTTACGGCATATTTTCCTGCAGGAACTTTATCATCATTCATTGCTAAACAAGCCGAACATCCTGGTTGACGTAAAACAAATCCCGCTTCAGTTAAAATATCAAGAATTCCTTCTTCTTTAATTTGAGCTTCAACAACATGCGACCCAGGTACTAGCCAAGCCGTAACATTATCAGCTTTTTTTCTCCCTTTTACAATCGAGGCAAATGCTCTAAAGTCTTCAATACGACCGTTGGTACAACTTCCCAAGAAAACATAATCGATTGGTTTTCCAATCATGGCTTCTCCTTGGTGGAATCCCATATAGCCAAGTGATTTTTCATAGGTTTCTTCTCCTTCAGCAACTTCTTTAGCATTAGGGATGCTTTTAGAAATTCCTAATCCCATTCCAGGATTAGTTCCGTAGGTAATCATTGGTTCTATATCTGATGCATTAAAAGTGATTTCTTCATCAAATTTTGCATCAGCATCTGTTTTTAAGGTTTTCCAATAAGCAACTGCTTTATCCCATGCTTCTCCTTTTGGAGCATACAAACGACCTTTTAGATATTCAAAAGTGGTCTCATCTGGAGCAATCATTCCTCCACGAGCACCCATTTCAATACTCAAATTACAAACGGTCATTCGACCTTCCATTGTCATGTTTTCAAAAACATCACCAGCATATTCTACAAAATAACCAGTAGCACCAGAGGTTGATAACTTTGAAATGATATATAAAGCAACGTCTTTTGGAGTAACTCCCAATTGAAGTTTTCCGTTAACGTTGATTCGCATTTTTTTCGGTTTTGGCTGCATGATGCATTGCGTTGACAATACCATTTCAACTTCAGAAGTACCAATACCAAAAGCGATAGCTCCAAAAGCACCGTGAGTTGAAGTATGTGAATCTCCACAAACAATAGTAGCTCCGGGTAAAGTAATTCCATTTTCAGGACCTACAACGTGCACTATACCATTTTTTTGATTTCCTAATCCCCAGTGACTGATTCCGTATTCTTTAGAATTTTCTTCCAATGCTTTTAGCTGATTAGCCGATAAAGCATCTTGTACGGGCAAATGTTGATTTATGGTTGGCGTATTGTGATCGGCAGTTGCAAAAGTACGTTCAGGATATAAAACAGAAATCCCCCTTGTTTTTAAACCTAAAAATGCAACAGGACTAGTAACTTCATGAATGAAATGGCGGTCAATAAAAAACACGTCTGGTCCGTCTTCAATTTTTCGCACTACATGCGAATCCCATACTTTGTCAAATAATGTTTTACTCATTTTAAATATTTTTAGTGTATTTTAGTGTAAATCAGGGTTGTTATCCCTCAAATCATAACAATGTTGGCAAATTTAAAAAAAGAAATAGAGTTTTCAATCCTAATTTATTCTATTTATACGATAACCAAATTCTTTTTCTGCTACTCTGAATAATTTATGGCTGTAATTGCTATTTAGGTTTTTATTTTTAATTCTTGATTTTTTTCAATAAAAAGAGCTTTTTAATTTAAAATACACTGATATGAATAAATGTTAATTCATTGTTTTTTTTACAATCAACAATCAATTTGTTTTAAGATTATACAACAAAAAAGAGGAAACGAATGAAAAAAAGTAATCATTGAGATAAAATATTTTTTTTATTTTTTAATTAATAACCAGTTTGTTTTTAAATTTAGTTGATTTTTGGTCTAAAAAATTAGAGTTCATTTTAATTCAATACTACGATATCCAAAAAATAAGAACAATTTTATTTTTATGCATAAAGGTGTTTTTAGATTGAATAGAAATTATTTTGATTCTTTTTTTGTTGATAACTTCCAAAAGAGTTTAGATGAAAAAAATCTAAATTTGAAGTTCAATTTTTGTGATTTTTAAATTGCAAAAACACTTTCTAAATTCAATTATGTATTTAATATTTGACACCGAAACTACAGGTTTACCTAAGCGCTGGGATGCGCCTATAACAGATGTGAATAATTGGCCTCGTTGCGTTCAAATTGCATGGCAGCTGCATGACGAAATGGGAAAACTCATTGAACATCAGGATTATTTGGTCAAGCCAGAAGGGTTTAATATTCCATACGATGCTGAGAGAATCCATGGAATTTCAACCGAATTAGCAGCTGCAGAAGGAATTGCTCTAAGTGAAGTTTTGGAAAAATTCAACAGTACGTTGTCTAAAGCAAAATTCATTGTAGGTCAAAATTTAGGTTTTGATATCAATATTATGGGTTGTGAATTCCATCGTATGGGTGTTGAAAGTCCAATGAGTTCAATGCCAGTTTTGGATACATGTACAGAAGTGACAGCCTCATTGTTGAAATTGCCGGGAGGTAGAGGAGGAAAGTTTAAGTTGCCAACGTTAACGGAACTGCATCAATATTTATTTAAAATTCCATTTGCTGAGGCTCACAATGCAACTGCCGATGTCGAGGCAACAACTCGATGTTTTCTGGAGTTGATTCGACTTGAAGTTTTTACAAAAGAAGAACTAGATGTTCCAGCAAGTTATTTTCAGGATTTTCAAAATAAGAATCCAAGAGAGATTCAGTTAATTGGTTTAAAACACATTAACTTAAAAGAAGCTTCGGATAAAATTCGGCAGCAATTTGGAGACAAGCAAACCGCGCCAATCTCTAAAAAAGAGCTTTCAGACAACAAACAAATTCTTGTAGATACTGAATTTGTGCATTTGCATAATCACACCCAATTCTCTGTTTTGCAGTCTACGATTAGTGTAGCAGCATTGGTAAAAGCAGCAGCTCAACAAAAAATGCCTGCAGTTGCCATTACCGACCACGCCAATTTGATGGGGGCTTTTCATTTTGTTCGGGATATTTTAAATCACAACAAAATTGTTGAGGCTAAAAATAAAGAAGCGATTGAAAAAGGAGAAAATCCTTCAGAAGTTCTACTAAAACCGATAGTGGGTTGTGAGTTTTTTGTGTGTGAGGATCACAAAGATAAATCTCGAAAGGATAATGGGTATCAGATTGTTTTTTTAGCTAAAACCAAAAAAGGCTACCATAATTTGGCCAAAATGTCCTCAGTTGCATACACCGACGGATTTTATTACGTTCCAAGAATTGATAAAAAAGTTATTGAAGAATTTAAAGAAGATATTATTGTTCTATCGGGTAATTTATATGGAGAAATTCCAAGTAAAATTTTAAATCTTGGAGAAAATCAAGCAGAAGAAGCATTAGTTTGGTGGAAAGAACAATTTGGACAGGATTTTTATATCGAAATCATGCGCCATAACCAGGAAGATGAAAATCGCGTAAACGAAGGATTGATTTCTTTGGCAAAAAAACACGATGTAAAAATTGTAGCTACAAATAATACTTTTTACATCAATAAAGAAGATGCCAACGCCCATGATATTTTGCTCTGTGTTCGAGATGGTGAAAAACAAAATACTCCAATAGGTCGTGGTCGTGGCTACCGTTATGGATTGCCTAATCAGGAATATTATTTTAAATCTGCTGATGAGATGAAGAAAATATTCAATGATTTACCTGAAGCTATTTCAAATATAACGGAGATTATTGATAAGGTAGAAATTTACAATCTAGCTCGGGAAGTTCTGCTTCCAAAATTTGAGATTCCAACGGATTTTTTAATTCCAGAAGATGAAAGTGATGGAGGCAAACGAGGAGAAAATAGCTACTTGTCTTTTCTAACGTTCGAAGGGGCTAAAAGGCGTTATGGAGAAATTACTCCTGAAATAAAAGAAAGAATAGATTTTGAATTGTTAACGATTGAAAATTCTGGTTATCCAGGATATTTTCTTATCGTTCAGGATTTCATTGCAGCAGCCAGAAAAATGGGTGTTTCTGTTGGCCCTGGTCGTGGTTCTGCGGCAGGTTCTGTGGTGGCTTATTGCCTAGGAATTACAAATATTGACCCACTTTTATACAATTTACTTTTTGAGAGATTCCTAAATCCAGACAGGGTTTCGCTTCCGGATATTGATATTGATTTTGATGATGAAGGTCGAAGTAAAGTAATGGATTATGTCATTCAAAAATACGGTTCAAAACAAGTTGCTCAAATCATTACTTATGGAACTATGGCGGCCAAATCGGCTATTCGTGATACGGCTAGGGTATTAGATTTGCCTCTTTTCGAAGCCGATAAAATTGCAAAGTTGATTCCAGGGATGATTCCTTCAAAATGGAGTTTATCTCGATTTTTAAAAGAGTCTGAAGTTGAAATAAAGAAAATATTACGTCCTGAAGATTTCGAAAAAATAAAAGAATTAATTGAAATTTCATCCGCTGATGATTTGAGCGGAGAGACTATTCAACAAGCTCAGGTTTTGGAAGGAAATTTAAGAAATACGGGAATACACGCTTGTGGTGTGATTATTACCCCAAGTGATATCACCAACTTTGTTCCCCGTTGCCACTGCTAAAGATTCTGATTTATATGTTACCCAGTTTGACAACTCTGTAGTAGAAAGTGCCGGATTGCTAAAAATGGATTTCTTGGGACTGAAAACGCTGACTTTGATTAAAGACACAGTTAAATTAGTAAAATACAGAACTGGAAAAGACATTAATCCAGATGAGTTTCCAATTGATGATGTCAAGACTTATGAGCTTTTTCAGCGTGGAGAAACAGTAGGTATTTTCCAATATGAGAGTGCCGGAATGCAGAAATACATGAAAGAATTGAAGCCGACAGTTTTCAATGATTTAATTGCTATGAATGCACTGTATCGTCCAGGACCTATAGCCTATATTCCAAGTTTCATTAAGAGAAAAAATGGTGAAGAACCAATAGAATATGACCTTGAAGCTTGCGAAGAATTACTAAAAGATACCTACGGAATTACTGTTTATCAAGAGCAAGTAATGCTTTTGTCCCAAAAACTAGCAGGATTTTCAAAAGGAGATGCTGACGTTTTGCGTAAAGCGATGGGAAAAAAGCAACGCGATGTTTTGGATAAAATGAAGCCAAAGTTCATAAGTCAAGCTGCTGAAAAAGGACATCCTGAAGACAAATTAGAAAAAATTTGGAAAGACTGGGAGGCTTTTGCAGAGTATGCTTTTAACAAATCGCATTCTACTTGTTATGCATGGATTGCCTACCAAACGGCTTATTTAAAAGCAAATTACCCTGCTGAATATATGGCCGCGGTTTTGTCCAATAACATGAGCGATATTAAGCAGGTATCGTTTTTCATGGAAGAGTGTAAGCGTATGGGGTTACAAGTATTAGGACCTGATGTAAATGAATCTTTTTATAAGTTTACGGTAAACGAAAACTATGCTGTTCGCTTTGGAATGGGAGCTATAAAAGGAGTGGGTATGGGTGCGGTTGAAACAATAGTTGAAAATAGAAAAGAAGGGAAATATAAATCCATTTTTGACTTAGCCAAGCGAATTGATTTAAGGGCTGCAAACAAAAAAGCTTTTGAAAATTTAGCGTTAGCGGGAGGTTTTGATTCATTTATAGGCACGACTAGAGCGCAATATTTTCACGACGATGGAGACGGAATTACCTTTTATGAAAAAGCGATTCGTTACGGAGCTAAATTTCAAGAAAACGAAAATTCTTCTCAGGTGAGTTTATTTGGCGAAAGTAGCGATGTTCAAATTGCAGAGCCTATTGTACCTCCGTGTGAAGATTGGAGCACGATGGAGAAATTAGCCAAGGAAAAAGAAGTAGTCGGAATCTATATTTCTGGACATCCGCTAGACGATTATAAATTTGAGATGCAATACTTCTGTCCAAATAGATTGGAAGTTCTGAAAAATATAGAGTTGTACGTTAATAAGAACCTTGCTTTTGGCGGAATTGTGACTAATGTCCAGCATTTAACCGCGAAAAACGGCAAAGGTTGGGCAAAGTTCAATTTGGAAGGATATGATGAAAGTTATGAGTTCAGGATTTTTGACGAAGAGTATTTAAAGTTCAGGCATTTTTTAGTCCAAAATCATTTTGTTTTTTTGAGAGTGAATATAAAGGAGGGTTGGGTAAATAGAGAAACAGGAAAAAAATCGGATCCGAGAATTCAGTTTATTTTAGTTCAATCCTTACAAGATGTATTAAAAACTTTTGCAAAAAAATTAATCATTCATCTAAATATTAAAGATTTACAAGCTGAATTTATTACGAAGTTAAACTCTATTTTTCATTCTAATAAAGGGGATAATACAGTAACTTTTGAAATAATGGAGTTAGAAAAAATTATGAAGCAAATAGAAATAGCTCCTCAAGTCATAAATCCAGAGGATATTTCTATTGATGAAGACTCCGAGATTTTGAGCCAAGGCGAAGAGCAAGATGTAAACGTTCCAACTGAAGTAGAAGAGACTAGAGTTATAACTAGATTATCAATGCCAAGCAGAAAGTTAAAAGTTGCAATTTCTAGCGAGTTGCTTCAGGAATTGGAAAAAATGCAAGTGAACTTTAAGTTGAATTAGCATTATTTCAAACATAACTTTAACCAATATATTCATAACTAAAACTAATTTTAGAAATGAATTTCATTGAAAATAAATCAGTAATTTTGTTCGATAATTTTAAAGATATAAAAATGGCATTAGCAATAACAGATGCTACTTTTGATGAGGTAGTGTTAAAATCAGATAAGCCAGTTATGGTTGACTTTTGGGCAGCATGGTGCGGTCCATGTAGAATGGTTGGTCCAATCATTGATGAAATCAGTGAAGAATATGCTGGAAAAGCAGTGATAGGGAAAGTAGATGTTGATGCTAATCAAGAGTTTGCTGCTAAATACGGGGTAAGAAATATACCAACAGTATTAGTATTTCAAAACGGTGAAGTAGTAGGACGTCAAGTTGGAGTAGCTCCAAAACAAACCTATGCAGATAGCTTAGACGCTTTACTGTAGTTGGTTTAAATAAAATTTTACTCTATAAGCTCGATATTTTATCGGGCTTATTCTTTTAAATAAGCTTCTCTAACTTTTTTGAATAGATTGGAAGAATATACAAACTCAACTATTGCTTCATTATCTGTTCTAAAAATTTCTTCTTTGGTTCCTTCCCAAGCTTTTAAACCATTTTTTAAAAAAACAATCTTTTCTCCAATTTCCATCACCGAATTCATATCATGAGTATTAATCACTGTGGTAATATTATACTCGTCTGTAATTTCTTCAATTAAATTGTCAATTAAAATAGAAGTGTTAGGGTCTAATCCTGAGTTAGGTTCGTCACAAAATAAATATTTCGGATTGTTGACAATAGCTCGTGCTATAGCCACACGTTTTTGCATTCCTCCAGAGATTTCAGACGGTAGTTTTTTGTGTGCATCAATTAAATTAACTCTTTTAAGCACAAAATCTACACGATCCTGAATTTCAGATTTTGAGTTATGCGTAAACATCTTTAAAGGGAAACCAACATTTTCCTCAACTGTCATGGAGTCGAATAATGCACTTCCTTGAAAAACCATTCCAATTTCGGTTCGCAATTCTCTTTTTTCATCTGGAGTTAAATCAGAATAAATTCTTCCATCAAATGAAATAGTTCCCATTTCGGGAGTATGAATTCCCAATAGGCTTTTTAGTAAAACGGTTTTACCAGAACCACTTTGACCAATTATTAAGTTGGTCTTTCCAGTTTCAAAAACTGTTGAAATACCTTTTAATACTTTGCTTTCGCCAAATGACTTCTCTACGTTTTTTACTTCTATCATTAGGTTAAAAGTAATTGAGTTAATATGTAATTCATTAAAATAATGGTAACTGAAGTCCAAACGAATGAAATAGTACTCGCTTTACCAACCTCAAGTGCTCCACCTTTCATGTAATATCCATGGAATGAGGGTATGGTCGCTAATAATAAGGCAAAAATAAACGTTTTTATAAAAGCATAAGTAATATGAAAAGGAATAAAATCTTGTTGTAGCACATCAATGAAATCAGCACTGCTACCAAAACCTCCATAGACACTAGCTATAAACCCTCCAAGAATTCCTAGAAACATGGAAATACCTATCACAAACGGGTATAAGAATAAAGCAATAAGTTTAGGAAAAACTAAATAATTTAAAGAGTTTACTCCCATAACTTCTAATGCATCAATTTGTTCTGTAACACGCATGGTTCCTATACTTGATGTAATAAACGACCCCATTTTACCAGCCATAATAATGGAGATAAAGGTAGGGGCAAATTCCAAAATTATGGACTGTCGAGTAGCAAATCCAATAAGGTATTTTGGGATTAAGGGATTGGTTAAATTTAATGCGGTTTGAATGGCTACAACTCCACCCACAAAAAAGGAAATAAATGCAACTATCCCCAGAGAATCTATGACTAAGTCATCAACTTCCTTGAAAATGAGCCCTCTCATTACGGACCATTTTGTGGGCTTGTTGAAAATTTCTTTCCACATCAAAAAATATCTTCCAATTTGCGATAAGTAACGAATAAGCATCATTTTTTGTGTTCGGTATTCAGGTTATAGTGAGCAGTAAAAATACTATAATTTTATTTGAATGCTGTCTTAAAAAATTAAAACAATTTTTCTTTCATCTTTTGCAGACGATATTTTCTAATGAATTTAGCCTGTTCATTGGTTACAAGTAGTGGTGTTTTTGCCATTTTTGCTTTCCAGAAGCCTTTTATGTAGTCAAAAAATAGTAAAGGCTTCTTTTTCATTAGCGCTAATTTGACTGAAGCTATAGCCGTTATTATAAAGCCGTATCCTAAAGTATAGAAAGCCTCTCCTTGTTTGTAACGTGCATTTTTATCGTAGTTGGCTCCTGTTGGTTTTAAATGTTTTACTTTTAGATTTTCGTCTGTTATGACTTTCCAACCATAGAATTTACAAAGCAATTCATCAACAGTATCCCAACCCATGGCGGGCTTTAAATTTCCTATTTGCAAGAAGCATTCTTTTCTATAGGCTTTAAAAGCGCCTCTAATATGATCTTTGTCGGTTAAGTTTTCCAGAATCCAATTGCCATTTTTCTCTATGTATGCAAATCCTCCAGCCATTCCTATGGTATCATCTGATTTGAAATGAGAAATAATAGTTTCGAAGTAGTTATTAGGCAAAATCAAATCTGCATCTAACTTTACCATGATGTCATAGTTCGTATCTAAAATTTCAAAACCTTTATGAAAAGCTTGAATGACTTTGCTTCCGGGTAAATGAATTGCATCAGAAGTTGTGTTTACGACTGTAATCCAAGAGTATTTTTTTGCATAATCATTAATTATTTCTTCAGTTTTATCAGTTGAATTATCATTGACAATAACAACTTTTTTGGTAAAACAGTTTGTTCTGCCAATGATTTGAGGGTTAAAGTCAATAAATTTTTCCTCATTGGAGCAGAAGACAATGTAATGACAATTGTAGTAATTCATTATTTTACTTTTTCAGCATAAACAATGTAATATCTATTGGTAAACATCCGCAAAAGGGGACGAAACCCAATTTTTTTTACGGGATGAGTAAATTGCATTCTGTCGATGATTTTCCACCCCGTTTTTTCTAAAAGCCAGTCTAGTTGCCAATCCTCAAATTCGTGATAGTGCCTGTCCCACATATCGGTTTTGCTTCTGTAAGCTGGCGAAAACCACAATCGTAACGGGATAGAAATAAAAAGTTTGTCGGATTTTATTTCTTTTAATAAGGTGTATGGATTGAGTAGATGTTCAAAAATTTCGAAAGCGGTTACCGCATCTGTTTTTTGATTTTGTATAAAAGTTTGATTTTCATCCAAATCTTCTCCAATAGTATTTGTAACTTGGTATCCTTCTTCTTTCATTATTTTTGAAAAAGGATTTTCAACGCCTAAGTCTAAAATAGTTTCAGAAGTGGCGAGGTGTTTTTTGAGAAATTCTAGTGTAAGTTTGAATCGTTTGTTAGGAAATGTTTTTTCGTACATAGTCATTTCGAAGAACGAAAGAGTCAGTCGTTCATATGTTAATTAATCTTCTAATACCTGTAAACAAATGCATTAACATTCATTCCAGCTCCAACGGATGCAAAGATAAGAACATCTCCCTTATGAATTTGCTGTTTTTCGATTTTTCCATTGACTAAAAGATCTAAAAGTGTAGGAATAGTTGCCACACTACTGTTACCTAAGTTGGTTATTATCATTGGCATTACTCCTTCGGGCATTTTTCTATCGTATAGCTTATAAAAACGGTTTACAATAGCTTCGTCCATTTTTTCATTGGCCTGATGAATCAGAATTTTTTTAACTTCATCAATGGAAATACCACTTTTATCCAAGCAGGACGCCATAGCTTGCGGAACATTGCTCAATGCAAATTCGTAAATTTTTCTTCCGTGCATTTTGATGTAGCGAACATTAGGATCACATTCTTTATTATATGAATTCCCAAAAAATAAATAATCCGCTTCATCATAAGCGAAAGTAGCCGACTCATGTGCTAAAATGCCTCCATCATCGCCAGAAACGGATTCTATTATGGTGGCGCCAGCTCCATCTGAATATATCATGGAATCTCTATCGTGAGGGTCTACCACTCTTGATAAAGTTTCGGCTCCGATGACTAAGCATTTTTTTGCCATTCCTGCTTTGATAAATGCTGTGGCTTGAATTACGCCTTCTAACCAACCTGGACAACCAAACAAAATGTCATAAGCAACACATTTTGGATTCTTAATTTGTAATTTATGTTTAACTCTTGTTGCTATGCTAGGAACTGTGTCTGATTGTATAGCATTGTTTCTAACATCACCAAAATTGTGTGCTAGAATAATGTAATCTATTGTTTCAGGGTCAACTTTTGCATTTTCTATTGCTTTTTGAGCGGCAAAAAAAGCCAAGTCAGATGTACACAGATTAGATTCAGCGTATCTTCTTTCTTCAATACCAGTGATGCTTTTAAATTTTCCAATAACTATTTCATTTGGATGAGAAAAAGGACTTCCGTCTTCATTTAAAAAGACATGTTTGCCAAAATCAGTATTGGCCACTTTTACTTCAGGTATGTAACTACCTACACCAGTTATTTTTATATTCATTTCAATTTTTCTGTATATTTCTTGCTAAATTAACAATTATATTTTGAAAAATGTTACGATTAATAATAGTAACGTCTATTATTAATGATTTTTTACTCTTTTCTATTAAAGCAGTAATAACAATAATTATTTGCTTGAATTTGCTATTTTTATTTGTAATACTGTAGCAATATTTAGTGCTTGGGTTTTTATTTGTTCGCTTTTTTCACCTTTAAAATTTTCATCAACTGAATTGTAAAAATGATTAAGCCAAATTTTGAATAATTCGGGAGACAAATACTTTTTGGTATTTATATCCAAATGAATTTGGGTTAAATTATTTGTATAGCCTCCAGTTCCAAGAATTGCTTGCGACCAAAAAGTCACTAAAATTGGCAAATGCTCCTCGAGTTTTATTTTAACTACTTCCGTAAAAATATAACTTATTGCATCGTCAGACAGTAGCTTTTTATAAAATTCATCTACTAATAAATACAAATCGTCTTGATTTTGAATGTCGTTCATAATCGTATAAAAAGACACCACGATTTCGTGGTATATTAACTGTTAGTTTTCTACGTAAGCTTCAATAGGTGCACAACTACAAACTAAATTTCTATCGCCATAAGCATCATCTGCTCTGCGGACTGTTGGCCAGAATTTGTTTTCAGCAATATACTCTAACGGAAATGCTGCCTGCTCTCTAGTGTATGGAAAATTCCAAGAGTCAGCTGTTAGCATCGATAGAGTATGAGGAGAATTTTTTAACACGTTATTATTGTCTTCAATAGTTGAAGCTTCAATCTCTTTTCGAATGGAAATCATAGCGTCACAAAAACGATCTAATTCTTCTAGGTTCTCACTTTCTGTTGGCTCAATCATTAAAGTTCCTGCAACTGGGAATGAAACTGTTGGAGCGTGGAAACCATAATCCATTAAACGCTTAGCAATATCGGTAACTTCAATTCCTTTTTGTTTAAAGGGTCTGCATTCCAAAATCATTTCATGAGCTGCGCGACCCATTTCTCCAGAATATAAGGTGTCGTAATGACCGCTTAATTTTTCCTTAATGTAATTAGCATTCAAAATAGCATATTCTGTTGATTTTTTCAAACCTTCAGCTCCCAACATCGAGATGTATCCATAAGAAATTAAACATACTAAAGCTGAACCCCAAGGAGCTGCTGAAATTGCAGAAATTGCTTTTTCTCCACCTGCAGCAACTACTGGGTTTGAAGGTAAAAACGGAACCAATTGTGGAGCGACACATATTGGACCTACACCTGGGCCACCTCCACCATGCGGAATTGCAAAAGTCTTGTGCAAGTTCAAATGGCATACGTCAGCACCAATAGTAGCAGGATTAGTTAATCCAACTTGTGCATTCATATTAGCACCATCCATATAGACTTGTCCTCCGTTATCATGAATGATTTGTGTAATTTCTTTTATTGCACTTTCAAAAACTCCGTGGGTTGATGGATAGGTTACCATCAAACAGGAAAGATTGTCTTTGTAAAGAATAGCTTTTTCGCGCAAATCTTCTACGTCTATATTTCCATTTTCTAAAGTTTTGGTAACAACTACTCTCATTCCTGCCATGGCTGCAGATGCTGGATTGGTACCAAGTGAGCTGAAGCTGGAATTAAAGCAATGTTTCTGTGAAAATCACCTCGCGATTGATGATAAGCACGAATTACCATTAAGCCTGCATATTCCCCTTGCGCACCGGAATTGGGTTGTAAAGTAGTTCCAGTAAACCCAGTTATTACGTTCAACTGTTGTTCTAGCTTGGACAACATTTTTTTGGTATCCTTCCGTTTGATTTAGTGGCGCAAATGGATGAATATTATTCCATTGTGGATTACTTAAAGGCAACATTTCAGCAGCTGCATTCAGTTTCATCGTACACGAACCTAATGAAATCATAGAATGATTCAAAGCCAAATCCTTACGCTCTAACATTTTGATGTAGCGCATCAAGGCAGTTTCTGAATGGTACTTGTTGAAAACTTCATGTTGTAAAAACGGTGACGTTCTTTTTAAATTTTCAGGAAAATGATTTGTTTCGGTTAGATTACTAATTGGTGTTGTTTGTGTCTCTTTTGCAAAAGCGAAAATGCCAATAATTGTATTCAAATCGGCAACACTAGTAGTTTCATTTAATGAAATAGAAACTCTATTGGCATCGATGTAATAGAAATTTACTTCGTTTTGTTCTGCAATTTCTTTTATTTTGTTGGCATCTGCTTTAACAACAATAGTGTCAAAGAAAGCCGTATTGGTTTGTTTAAAACCTAATTTTTCTAATTCATTTGCTAAAGTTGCTGCAGAAGCATGAACTTGGTTTGCAATATATTGTAATCCTTTAGGACCGTGATAAATAGCATACATTCCAGCCATAACAGAAAGTAAAACTTGGGCTGTACAGATATTTGAAGTTGCTTTATCTCGTTTTATATGCTGCTCTCTAGTTTGTAATGCCATGCGAAGCGCACGATTTCCATCGGAATCAACAGTAACTCCAATAATTCTTCCGGGCATGCTTCTTTTGTACTCGTCTTTTGTGGCGAAATAGGCTGCATGTGGGCCGCCATAGCCTAACGGAATTCCAAAACGTTGTGTGGTTCCAAGAACTACTGCTGCTCCCATTTCGCCGGGTGGAGTTAGTTTTGCCAGACTTAAAATATCAGCAGCAACCGCTACTTTTATTTCTTTTTCATTTGCTTTAGCAATAAAATTGGCGTAGTCATATACTTGTCCAAATTTTCCCGGATATTGAAGGATTGCTCCGAAGAAATCTTCCGAGAAATCAAATTCTTGATGATTACCAACAATCAATTCAATACCAATAGGAGTAGAGCGTGTTTGTAAAACGGATAATGTTTGTGGCAATAGTTCCTCCGAAACGAAAAATTTATGGATATTATTTTTCTTTTGTTCCCGAGTTCTTACATCAAAAAGCAATGTCATGGCTTCAGCGGCAGCTGTCGCCTCGTCAAGCAATGAGGCATTGGCAATTTCCATTCCAGTTAATTCGATAACCATGGTTTGAAAATTCAGAATCGCTTCAAGTCGACCTTGAGCAATTTCTGCCTGATAAGGCGTGTAGGCTGTATACCATCCCGGATTTTCAAGAATATTTCGTTGAATTACTGCGGGTACAATCGTTGGATGGTATCCTAAACCTATGTAGGATTGGAAAACTTTGTTTTTATTCCCTAATAGTTGAATATGGTTAGCAAATTCATATTCGGTCATGGCAGGATCTAAATTCAGAGGATCTTTTAGGCGAATATCATCGGGCAGCGTTTCATAAATGAGTTGTTCAATTGATTCTACTCCAATGGTTTTCAACATGTGTTGAAGGTCATTTTCATTCGGTCCAATATGTCTTAAAGCAAAAGCATCTGTTTTCATCTAGAAATAAAATAAGGTCACTATTTTGTGATGCAAAATTAGGCATTAATACCAATTTAATCTTAGTTTTTTGGGCTTCATTTTTGTGAACTTTTCAACCGAAAGTCTCATTTATTCACAATTGATTACTTTTACCTAATGAAGATTTTTAAGCAAATATTTGATTTTTATCTCAACTCTAGTATTCATGTTGGAATGTCTTGTTATGCTTTGGTTAGGATAACGCAACAATTGTTTGAAATTCCATTTGATGCTTCGATGTCCTATTTCGCTTTTTTTGGGACGATTGTAGGGTATAATTTTGTTAAATATGATGCGTTAGCAAGGATTCACAGAAGAAACATGCGGAATGAATTAAAAACAATTGCACTTTTGAGTTTTTGTGCTCTTTTAGCAGTTGGATATTTTTTTCTTCAGTTGCAACGAATTACACAAATTTTATCATTAGCTTTTTTGGTTCTAGTAATAATGTATACGCTTCCCTTTTTTCCAAATAAGAGAAATGCTCGAAATTGGGCAGGAATTAAAATTTATATGGTGTCAATTTGTTGGGTTGGTGTGACGGTTTTTTTGCCTATTATCAATTCAGAAATTCCTTTGATGGCATCTGTTTTTCAGCTAGCTGCACAACGATTTATACTGATTTTTGTGTTGATTTTGATTTTTGAAATTATTGATTTAAAATATGATGATCCATATTTAAAAACCGTTCCGCAACAAATAGGAGTTTTAAACACTAAAAAAGTTGGAAGTTTTTTGTTGGTCTTATTCGTAGTATTAGAGTTTTTAGATAGAAGTTTTACGACATCACTTTTTATTTTAAAACTTGGAATTGCAATGAGTACAATGCTTTTTTTACTTTTTGCTAACGAGCAAAAATCGAAATACTATTCTTCATTTTGGGTGGAGAGTATTCCGATATTTTGGTGGTTATTTTTGGTGGTTTTCGGCTAATTCTTTTAAAATTTTATTTCGTTCAGAAATAAAATTCGTTAAATGTTTTTTTAGAATAAGTCCATCAAATAGTTTTCCAAAAATACCATAAGGCGTTTGATACTGAATTTTATCAATCATCATCACAAATCCGTTTTCCTCAATAAAAGTATGTTCGTGTTTGAACGATTTAAACTACCTTCGACCATTTCATCCACAAAATAGTCATAAAGGTTCATTGCCGAAATGATGCTTTTATGAGTTAAATAAAATCCAAAATGTTTGCCACGCCAAGTAACAGTTTCGTTTAAATTTATTAAACCCGAAGTTACTCCGTCAATAGCAGTTTCGTTTGATTTTCTCGTGGATAATTTGTGAACATCAATGTTTCTTGATAAGTCAAGATAACGCTTTTGCGCTTTATTTTGAAGTTAAAGGTTTATTGTGGGCAACTCTAATAATTTATAATAATCAATCAAATTATGAATAAAAAGTAATGTGTTTACTACTGCAAAAAGCACAAAAAGTGTATTCATAAAATAGCTTCCAACTTTAAATAAGGTTCTTTTCGGAATGTCATACATTGGATAGTAAGCTATTTGTGTGGCTACTTTTCCAACCCAATAAGCGGCAATTAATCCAGTTAATACAACTGCTAATGCTGATGTTTTCGTTAATTCACTTTTAAATAAAATTGCTATTAATCCAAAAGAAAAATTCAAACCCTGAATGTATCTTCCATACGTTTTTGCAATTTCTTGGTTTAATGGTTTGAGTTGTTTTACATCGTTGTACCAATCAAAAACTTATTTTGCTGCCAAGAAGAAATGATACATCGACAAAAGATTTGACCTATTCCACTGGCTAGTATTAAAATAGCAAATTGTGGATAATTAAGTTAATCCGGTTTATTTTTTTATTTTTTGA
The DNA here is from genome assembly GCA_016718345.1 of Flavobacterium sp. Lineage (GTDB taxonomy): Bacteria > Bacteroidota > Bacteroidia > Flavobacteriales > Flavobacteriaceae > Flavobacterium. The sequence goes on from JADKDN010000001.1 coordinate 251,563, forward strand.
TTTTTAAAAATTCTAAAAATTTATGAAGTCTAAATCAATCCCGCTCGTTTTAACAATGCATCCGCTTTCGGTTCTTGACCGCGAAACTTTTTATACAATTCCATTGGTAATTCGGTGCCGCCTTTTGAAAGTACGTTGTCTTTGAATTTAGTTGCTACTTCTTTATTGAAAATTCCTTTTTCTTGGAAATAAGCAAAGGCATCCGCATCTAAAACTTCTGCCCATTTATAACTGTAATATCCAGAGGAATATCCACCTTGAAAAATATGTGAAAACGAGGTACTCATGCAATTTTCTTCCACATCAGGATATAAACTGTGCCTGCCATAGCTTGTTTTTCAAATGATTTTACATCAGCGATAGTTTGTGATTTTCCGTGATAAGTCATGTCCAAAATTCCGAAACTCAATTGTCGTAACGTTGCCATTCCTTCTAAGAAACTTGCGCTTTCTTTGATTTTTTCTACATATTCTTGTGGAATGATTTCTCCAGTTTCGTAGTGTTTTGCAAATAATGCTAATGCTTCTGGTTCGTAACACCAGTTTTCCATCACTTGACTTGGTAATTCTACAAAATCCCAATAAACCGAAGTTCCAGACAAACTTGGATAAGTCGTATTGGCTAACATTCCGTGTAACGCGTGACCAAATTCGTGGAATAAAGTCGTTACTTCATTGAAGGTTAGGAGTGAAGGTTTCGTTTCTGTTGGTGGAGTAAAATTACAAACGATAGAAACGTGTGGTCTTTCATTAATTCCATTTTTCACTGTTTGCGATTTATAAGAAGTCATCCAAGCGCCATTTCGTTTTCCTTTTCTTGGGAAAAAATCGGAATAGAAAATGGCAACTAATTGTCCTTCAAAATCCAAAACTTCAAATGTTTGAACATCTTCGTGGTATTTGTCAATATCAAAAACTTCTTTAAAAGTAATTCCGAATAGTTTTTCGGCAATAGAGAAAGCTCCGTTTAAAACATTTTCCAATTTGAAATATGGTTTTAAAATCTCATCATCAAAATTGAATAATTTTTGTTTCAATTTTTCTGAATAATATGCTCCGTCCCATTTTTCGAGTTGGTCAATTCCGTCTAGTTCTTTTGCGAAAGCAGTTAATTGAGCAAATTCTTTTTGAGCTGCAGGTTTTGCTTTTTCTAATAAATCATTTAAAAACGAAAGTACTTTTTCAGGATTTTGCGCCATTCGTTCTTCTAAGACAAAATCAGAATGCGATTTGTATCCTAATAAATTAGCACGTTTATGACGTAATTCAACAATGCGTTTTACATTTTCTTTGTTATCAAATTCGTTATCTTGAAATGATTTCTTTCCTGCGGCAATTGCAATTTCTTTACGTAATTCGCGATTTTCAACATACGTCACAAAAGGCAAATAACTCGGAAAATCTAAAGTGAAAACCCAACCTTCCAAATTTTTCGATTTTGCCAAACTCGCCGCCATTTCTTTGGCACCATCAGGTAAACCTTTTAAATCAGCTTCATTAGTGATATGTAATTGATAATTATTGGTTTCTGGCAAAACATTTTCGCCATACGTCAATTTGATTTTGGCTAATTCGGTGTCAATTTCGCGTAATTTTAATTTGTCTTCTTCATTAAGCAAGCTCCATTTCTAGAAAATCCTTTGAATTTTTTATCCAATAAAGTCGCTTGTTCGGTAGTTAAAGTCAAGGAATCTTTTTGATCAAAAACGGCTTTAACTCTTTTAAACAAATCTTCGTTTAATGTAATGTCATTACTAAATTCAGTCAACAACGGAGAAACGTCTTGAGCAATTTTTTGCATTTCGTCACAAGTTTCTGCTGAATTCAAATTGAAGAAAATTGATGATAATCTATCCAATTGTTCACCAGAAAAATCTAAAGCAACAATCGTATTTTCAAATGTTGGAGCTTCTGAATTATTGATGATGGCATCAATTTCGGCTTTTGCTTTTGTGATATTTTCGATAAAAGCAGGTTTGTAATCTTCTAATTTTATTTGCGAAAAAGGTGCCGTGTTATGTTTGGTGTTGAATGTTGAGGTAAGTGTTTTCATTTTATGCTGAATTTATTTCAGTATCTTTATTTTGTTTCACAGAGAATCACAAAGTTTTTTCACAAAGTTTCACAGAGATTTTTGTGTAACTCTGAGTTGGACTTCGTGTAACTTTGTGTGATTTTTTATTTTTTCAATTCAGATGCTGCTTTATTAACAGCTTCTTTCAAACTTTCTTTGAAGAAAATGATTTTGTCTAAGACACATTTATCATGACTTCCGATGATTTGTGCGGCAAGAATTCCAGCGTTTTTTGCTCCATTTAATGCAACTGTTGCCACAGGAACACCACTAGGCATTTGTAAAATGGACAAAACCGAGTCCCAACCATCGATAGAATTACTCGATTTCACTGGAACACCAATTACAGGAAGAGGTGACATCGAAGCAACCATTCCGGGTAAATGAGCCGCGCCACCAGCACCAGCAATGATTACTGAAATACCTCGATTGTGTGCGCTTTTACTAAAATCAACTAATTTCTCAGGCGTTCTGTGTGCCGAAACGATATCGACTTCTGTTTCGATATCAAATCCTTTTAAGATGTCGATGGCTTCTTGCATTACAGGCATATCCGAAATGCTTCCCATTATGATGGCTACTTTGCTCATGCTATTAATTTAAAGATTCAATAATTTTAAAGATTTGGAATTCTTTTTGAAGTAAAAATCACATCGGTTTTTCAATTAGCTAATTACTCGTATCGTGTTTTTTACTTTTTCTGCAAGAATTCTAGCCTCGTTTACGCTTTCATTTACTATAGTAACATGACCCATTTTTCTGAATGGACGTGTTTGTTTTTTTCCATAAATATGAGGTGTTACTCCACTCCAACCAAGTATTTTTTCTATATTTTCGTATTTAACATTTCCAGAAAATCCTTCTTCACCAGTTAGATTGACCATAATTCCAGCCACTTTACTATTTGTATCTCCTAATGGAAGATCTAAAATTGCTCTTAAATGGTTCTCAAATTGAGAAGTATAACTTGCTTCAATTGAATAATGTCCAGAGTTATGAGGTCTCGGAGCTATTTCATTTACCAAAAGTTGATTGTCTTCGGTTTGAAACATTTCTACCGCCAAGAGCCCAACATGTTCAAATTTAACTGATAGGGTTAAGGCAATAGCTCGAGCTTTTTCAGCGACACTTTCTTCAATTCGGGCAGGGCAAATTACGTATTCTACTTGATTGGCTTCGGGATGAAATTCCATCTCGACCACAGGATACGTTTTAATTTCTCCCGATACATTTCGACAAACAATGACTGCCAATTCTTTTTTGAAGGGAATCATTTCTTCTGCAATGCATTCAACATTGGGTAGACTGTCTAAATCGCTACTTTTTCGAATAATTTTAACTCCATTTCCGTCATATCCAAACTCGGTGCATTTCCATACAAAAGGAAGCTGGATTTGGTTTTTTTCTACTTTGACTTTTAAAGCAATTTTACCAGAAAATCGTTCATAATCAGCAGTTGGAATTTTATTGCTTTTATAAAAATCTTTTTGAATTCCTTTATTCTGAATTTTCTCAAAGTTTCAGATGATGGATAGACTTTTATTCCTTCGGATTCTAATTTTTCTAAAGCTTCAACATTTACTAATTCGATTTCAAAAGTCAAAACATTTACTTGTTTTCCAAAATTATATACGGTTTCAAAATCGGTTAAATCACCAAGAGAAAAATGATTACATGCAATTTTACAGGGTGATTCATCACTAGGGTCAAGGACATGAGTCTGAATGTCAAACTTTCGAGTCTCTGCAAGGAGCATTTTTCCAAGCTGACCACCACCCAATATGCCTAGTTTAAAATTGGAAGAGAAATAATTCATTAGTTGTGTGTTTCTGCAAAGATAAGTAACAATTTTAAGATTTTAAATCTATTTTATTTTCTTCAAAATGTCTTGATGTTAGGGACAAGATTTTGTCTTTAAAATATATATGGAATACCTATTGCTAAATGTGAAATACCTATATTTGCAAATTATTTTAAAAATCAGAACGATGATACACCTTCATGATAAAACTTTTGAGCCATTTATTTCTTCAGAAGAGATAGATTTTGCTATCAAAAATTTAGCAAAACAAATGGACGACGACTTTTTTAACGAAGTGCCTGTTTTTGTTGGTGTTTTGAATGGTGCCTTTATGGTCATTGCCGATTTGATGAAATATTACAGAGGAATGTGTGAGGTGAGTTTTGTAAAAATGGCTTCTTATGAAGGAACTCAAACAACCAATAAAGTACAGCAACTCATAGGAATCAATCAAAATTTAGAAGGAAGAACAGTAGTAATCGTTGAGGATATTATCGATACGGGAAATACTATCGAGGAATTAAAAGTAATTTTCAAAGAACAAAAGGTAAAACATCTCAAAATTGCCACTTTGTTTTTTAAGCCAGAAGCCTATAAAAAAGATATTAAAATAGACTACATAGGGATTAGAATTCCAAATAAATTTATTGTTGGATATGGACTTGATTATGATGGATTAGGAAGAAATTTACCCGAAATATATCAACTAAAATAACACTTTAAACAACACATAACTACACAACTCAATCATGATTAATATTGTTTTATTTGGGAAACCAGGAGCAGGTAAAGGAACACAAGCCGAATTTTTAAAAGACAAATACAATTTAACACATATTTCAACTGGAGATGTATTTCGGTACAATTTGAAAAATGATACAGCGTTAGGGAAATTAGCCAGAAAGTATATGGATTCTGGAGATTTAGTTCCTGATGAATTAACGATAAACATGCTAAAAGAAGAGGTAGAAAAGCACTTGGATACAAAAGGATTTTTATTTGATGGTTTCCCAAGAACTTTGAATCAGGCAGAAGCTTTAGATAGATTTTTAGCCACTAAGAATTGGGAAGTTACCGCAACAGTAGCTTTAGAGGCAGATGATGAAATTTTAATTCAACGATTATTAGAAAGAGGAAAAACTAGCGGAAGAGTGGACGATCAAGATGAAGAAAAAATTAGAAATCGTTATGTAGAGTACAATGAAAAACGGCCCCTTTGATTGCATTTTACAAAGAACAAAATAAATTTTACCCTGTAAACGGGATTGGAACAATAGCAGAAGTTACTGAGCGATTAAGCAAGGTATTAGAGTTTTGTAATTAATCTGTGTTTTCTAATCAAATATGGAAATTTTAATTATATTATTTTTAATTATCCTAAATGGAGTTTTTGCTATGTCAGAGATCGCCTTGATATCTGCTAGAAAAAACCGATTGGAAAATGCTGCAAAAAAAGGAAATCAAAGTGCTCAAGTGGCCTTAGATTTGGCAAATTCACCCAATAAATTTTTATCAACGGTTCAAATAGGAATAACTCTAATAGGTATTTTAACGGGTATTTTTAGTGGTGATACCATAACTACCGATGTTCAATTGTTTGTTGAAGGATTTAGTAGCTTAAAACCATTTGCAAACTCTATTGCTGTTGGAATTGTGGTCTTAGTTTTAACCTTTTTCTCCTTAGTTCTAGGAGAATTATTACCCAAAAGAATTGGATTAAATCATCCAGAAAATATTGCAAAAGCAGTAGCTGTACCAATGAAAATTATTTCTCAAGTGACGCCTTTTATTTGGTTACTGACTATTTCTACCGATGGATTACTCAAAATTTTAAACATCAAACCAACAGCAGATGGAAAAGTTACAGAGGAAGAAATCAAAGCCATTATAAAAGAAGGAACTGAAGGAGGAGAAGTGCAGGAAATTGAACAAGATATTTTGGAACGTGTTTTTCACATTGGAGATAGAAAGGTAAATTCATTGATGACACATCGTAAATCAGTAGTTTTTCTTCCGTTGCATTCTGATAAGAGTCAAGTTAGGGATTTAATGTTGAAAGAATTACATTCTATTTATCCTGTCTATAGCGATAATTTTGATGATATTGTGGGTGTAGTCAATTTGAAAAATATATTTGCGCATTTTGAAAATGAGAATTTCAATTTAGAGAATATAATGACAGAACCTCCTTTTATAATGGAGCAAACCTCCGCATATAAGGCATTGGAAAATTTTAAAAAGAGTGGAGTACACTATGCTCTGGTTTCTGATGAGTATGGAATATTTCAAGGAATTATTACATTGAATGATATTCTTGAGGCATTGGTTGGTGATGCTTCTGAGTTCTATAAAGAAGATTTTCAACTAATTGAACGAGAGGATGGCTCTTGGCTGGTTGACGGGCATTATTCCTTACATGACTTTTTAACGTATTTTGAGTTGGATGAATTGATAAGTGATTATGAAGTTACCACGGTTAGCGGATTAATCATGACAGAGCTTTCTCGAATTCCTAAACAAGGAGAGAAATTGATTTGGCAAAAATTTGAGCTAGAAGTGATTGATATGGATGGTGTAAAGATTGATAAAGTAATGGTGAAGGCGATTAAATAAAAAAAGATGACAGAAGGGAATTTTGTAGATTACGTAAAAATATATGTTTCATCTGGAAAAGGAGGAAAAGGCTCTACGCATTTGCACCGTGAAAAATTTATTGAAAAGGCGAGTAGACGGAGGAGATGGAGGTCGGGAGGTCACGTATATCTTGTGGGTAATAAAGGTCTATGGACTTTATTTCATTTAAAATTTGCCAGACATATCAAAGCAGGTCATGGAGGCGATGGCGGTAGTGATAGAAGTACAGGTCATGACGGAGAAGATAAAATTATAGAAGTGCCATTAGGAACAGTGGTTCGTGATAAAGAAACTAACGAAATTCTTTTCGAAATAACTGAGGATGGAGAAAAGAGAGTTTTAGCCCAAGGGGGAAAAGGCGGTTTAGGAAACTGGCATTTTAGAAGTTCTACTAATCAAACGCCTCGTTATGCTCAACCTGGTTTGCTGGGAGTAGAGATGGATGTGATTTTAGAGTTGAAAGTTCTTGCCGATGTGGGATTAGTAGGTTTTCCTAATGCAGGAAAATCAACCTTACTTTCGGTATTGACGTCTGCTAAACCAAAGATTGCGGATTATCCATTTACGACTTTAAAACCTAATCTGGGAATTGTAGCGTATCGTGATTTCCAATCTTTTGTAATTGCAGATATTCCTGGTATTATTGAAGGTGCTGCCGAAGGAAAAGGATTAGGACATTATTTTTTACGTCATATTGAACGAAATTCGACTTTGTTATTTTTAATTCCAGTTGATACAGCTGATATCAAAGCGGAATATGATATTTTAGTAAACGAATTATCAAAATACAATCCTGAAATGTTAGACAAGGAACGCATGGTAGTCATTTCTAAATGTGATATGCTTGACGAAGAACTAAAAGCAGAATTAAAAACGCAATTAGACAAAGATTTTAAAAATATTCCTTATCTGTTTATTTCATCGGTTGCCCAACAAGGATTAACAGAGTTGAAGGATAAATTATGGCAGATGTTAAATCAGTAATAAAAACTAAAAATGGCACTTTTAAGTGCCATTTTTTTATTTCCTAGTATTCATTAATTTTTCAGAAACGACTGAATTATCTTCTAATTTAATTTTTGCCAAATAGATTCCTTCGGAGAAAGGGAATTCATCCTCAAAAAAATCGACTGCCATTTTTGGCAGGTATTCTTTTATTAGTTTTCCTGTTATGTCATACACCAAAACAGAAAGGATTTTATTAGCCGCATGAATAATTATTTTTTTATTGCTAATTAAAGAGGTTAAGCCAGTTTTAGCATCTGGATTAGTAGTTCCTAATGTTGCATTGGCATACCTCAATACAAAACGATTATTGAAAGTTCCAACATCAGAAGTAAATTCATAGGAGCTTTGTTTTAAATTGTGGATGATTTTTAACAATTTATCTTCAAGATAAATCTCTTGATTTTCTATAAACAGTCCGTCAACATGGTCAATAGCGATAGTAAGTTTTCCAGAAGAATTTGTTTTATATCCTAAATCAACAGAGTCATTTTCATCAAAGGCAATGCTCTACCTTGAATATTTAACTCTTTTTTATTCAACATGGAATACAAATCAATTTTTGAATTAGATAAAGTCATTCCATCATAGCTTCTATCATCTTCATTTGTAGCCCCATCAACATATCCTATTAAAGCTTGTCTGAACGAAGTCCCATTTGTCATGTTTAACCATATTCTATGGTTTTCAGATTCCTCTGAAATAGAATGATTAGCGAGTCGGAAGAAGTTGTTGTTATACCCTGAAATCCGCATATAATTTTTAAAATTGAGTGTTCCGTCAGCAATCATTTGTACCATGAAACCTTGTCCAGAAGCAATTTTTCCATCAGGAGTTAATCCAGGGGAGGAACACCTCCAGTAGAGCCTGTTTTATTCCATGATGCATAGTCCGCTTGACTATATGGTAGTACCAATGTAGTAGGTGTTTGATGTCCACATATAAATGGTTCCGCCCACAAATAGTTTATTATTTGGGTCGTCTAAAAACAATTTAGCATCAATAGCACATGGATAAGGGTTTGCAAGTAATTTAGAATTTCCATACGCGGTTGTAAGCCCTCCATCATAGGTTGTTCCTGATACAGGTATGATACCATTATTAGGAACTCCAACATAGTTGAAATCAATTGAAGTTGGAGTTACATTAAATGGAGCAATATTTCTCACTCTTGTAATAAATCCTTCTCCTAAGGTAGACGAACTTATAGATGTCCATGTTCCAGTTATAGTTTTGTTAGTTACATATTTGTATCTTAAGTCATATTGAGAAGGTATTTGACTAATTACATCATTAGCAACTGGAGAACCATGATACACATAATCCCAACGATACATAGGTCTTGAAGTTCGTTTTACAGTAACATTACCAGAATTAATTGCGTTGTCGTTTATTTGAATTAAACTGGCACTATTTTCAATATTAAAAGTTCCACCAGAATTCACATTAACAAAATCAGTAATAGTTAGGTTGTTTGTAAGATTCTAGCTCTAATTTTCCACCATTTAAAATGGTTAGTGAATTTCCATATCCATTATAATTTGTTCCCGAAATCTCGGGATCATTTGTAACATTAGGAATAATAACACAGTTTATGGAGTTAGGAATTCCATTTGGAGTCCAGTTAGTGGCTGTATTCCAATCATCATCTGAAGAACCATTCCATATTTTGGCATTACTAGTTACTACTATACAATTGCTTACTGCAGTACATTGAACTGTATTTAATGTTGATGTAATTACAGTATGGAAATAAGTAGTTTGAGAAATTGGTGGTGCATTATAAGTTGCGCTAGTTGCGCTTGCTATATTTGTCCATAGACTACTACACCCAATAATATTACTTTGCCATTGATAAGTAAGTGCTCCATTCCCTGAGGCTGGGGTAAGTACACTAAATGCAGTTGGATCAATATTGCTACATAAAGTTTGATCTCCTGCCACATTAGAAGCAGTTACATTATTTACAAAAACAACAACAAAACCAGAATAAGCAAAACAATCTGTTCCATTTACTGAAGCTTTTACCACTCTTTGATAAAAGGTGTTTTGTGTAATTGGTCCAGGTTCATCATAAGTGGCACTTGTCGCACCAGATATATCAGTCCATGGTCCAGCACCACTAGTCAAACTATACTGCCATTGGTAAGTTAATCCAGTGCCTGTAGCAGCTGTAGTCTCTGTAAATGCAGCTGGATTACCACCAGAACAAACGGTTCTGTTACCACTAATGGCTCCAGCTGTAACGCTATTGGCTGTCACGGTTATACAATTGCCAGTAGCAGAACAAGGAACTCCATTTAAAGTAGAGGTTGTTATTCTTCTGTAATATGTCGTTACTGATAAACCAGGCGGTGCATCATAAGTAGCTGAAGTTCCATTAATGGCAATGTTAGAAAAACCATTAGTACAGTCAGTTGTGCTGCTTTGCCATTGATAAGAAAGTACACCCGAACCAGTAGCAGGAGTAATCACGGTAAAGGCATCTGGATTGTTGCCACATATAGTTTGATCACTTCCTACTGTTCCTGCAGTGACATCGTTTACATATACAGTAATACAATTGCTGTAATCAACACAATCTTTTCCATTTAATGTAGAAGTTACTTTTCTTCTATAATAAGTTGTTACTGATAAAGAAGGTGCGTCATATATACCTGATGGTAATGTAGCACTGGCACTTGGGATGTCTGTAAAGACATCGCCACATCCTGTATTACTTTGCCACTGATAAGAAATTGCGGTTCTGTAGCAGGGGCTACACTAGTAAAAGCAACTGGGTCTCCACCAGAACAAACAGTTTGATCACCAGCAACACTACCTGGATTGATAGTATTTATAGTAACACTTACAAATGATGTGTCTTGAGAACAACTTGCACTATTGGTAGTGTAGGTTACGCCATTTACTACTGGTGGAGTTGCTCCGCTTGACACAAAAGTAGCCGTTCTTATATACCAAGTGTTTACTATTACGCCTGTTGGGGTATAGGTTGCCGTATTTTCTCCCGAAATAGGAGAATAAGAACCCGGTATACCAGTAGTACTATTTTGCCATTGATAGGTTAATGTTCCAGCGCCAGTAGCTGCGGTTTGTGTAAAAGCAACTGGACTTTCTCCACTACAAATGGTTTGGTTTGCTGCAATTGTTCCTGCTGTAACTGTAATGCACAGTTATAGTTACTGTTATTGCGGTACACAGAACAACCATTGGAAGATGGTGTTATGGTATAGGTTACAGTTTGAGCAGTTAAAGAAGTATTGGTCAGTACATCAGGAATGGTGTATGTTGCTATAGCGGCTATTGCGCCAGAAGAGCCTAATTCTTGACTGCTGGTAACATTGGCGTTGACACTTCTTGTCCATCCAAATGTGGTTGAGGCATCAGTAATATTCCCATCTAAAACTATACCTGCACTTGTAGCATTACAAATGGTAGCACTTGGAACCGTTGCGGTTGCCGTTGGTTTTGGGTATATTGATACATTTAAGTTCGATGGACTTGCACTACAAATAAAAGCATTGTTGGAACTATTATAGACATTTGGTGTTATAGAAATTGTTGTTGTGATTGTAGCATTTGTATTATTAATTGTTGTTAAATGTCCAATATTAGCTGAAGATGTTATCAAAAAAGCAGTTGTCCCAACTGGCCCACCTGTTGATGGTGAAATATAGGATGAATTTGAATTCCAGGTATATCGTACATATGATGTAGGTAAGTGAATAGCAGATATTCTTGGTGTAAAAGTCGATCCTGGGCACAATGTCCCTGATGGTGTATTAGTTAAATTAAAAGTAAATCCAACATTTGTAATAACTTCAACCCAAATAGTGTTACTAATTACAGTGCCACATGAATTAGTAACTACTAGTTGGTAATATAAATCATTCGCACTAGATGTTATTAATGGAGGTGAATATGACAGAGAATTTGTTCCAACATTTGTCCAAGGACCTCCAGAAGAGTTAGGGCTACTTTGCCACTGGTAGGTATAAGATCCTGATCCTCCTGTTGGTAATGTTGAAGTTAAAGTTGCAGGAGTTGAGAAAACACAAACCGTTTGTGCTGAACTAATCACTGGCGCCACTAATGGTGCATATACCGTAACCGTTGCTGTCGATGTACTAAAACATCCATTTGCCGCAGTGGCAGTAATAGTAAAAGTGGTGGTTTGTGTTGTTGTCGATCCAGGAATATGAGATAAAGTACCCGAAATCGAGGAACCACTACCAGGGGAAGTTATCCCCGTTAAATTGGTATTGTCTCTAGTCCAAGTATAATTTGTCCCAGTAACATTATTAGGATTGGTAATGTTCATGGTAGTAATGGCAACACCATTACATTTAGTTTGTGACGAAGGGGTAATTAATATAGTTGGTGTTGGTTTCACAATTACAGTAGTCGTTGTTGTGTTTGAGGGACAACCATTGGCAGTAGCTGTAACCGTAAAAACAGCATTTTCATCGCTATTGCCATTGTTGACAAGGGTTCCAGAAATTGGAGTTCCAGTACCACTTAACATACCGCTCAAGTTGGGATTAGCAGCTCTAGTCCAATTATATGTGGTTCCCGCAACGCTATTAGGGTTACTAATGGTTACAGGTGCAATAGCTGTACCACCACATACTGTTTGCGATGGAGTTGAAACCGCAACTGTTGGTTTTGGATTTACCGTTATTATAACCGAAGTGGTTGCCGAATCACAACCATTGGCAGTGGCTTTAATAGTAAAAGTTGTGGTATGTATCGCATTGGTATTATTAGTCAAAGTTCCAGAAATAGAGAAAGTACCTGTACTGCTCCCATCTGGAATTCCAGAAATATTGGTAGTATTATCTCGTGTCCATGAATAAGTAACTGTTCCTGATACTCCATTCGGATTGCTTAAAGCAATTGGTGTAATACTATCTCCTGAACAAATGGTTTGATTGGTTGCTGGCGTTGCTAAAACTGTCGGAATTGGATTTACCACAACACTAACGGTAAATGGCAAAGAGTCACAACCGTCTTGCGTAGTCGCAATCACAGTGAATGCTGTTGTTTGTGGGCTAGTAGTTGCATTGGACAAATTGCCAGTTATTGTTGAACCACTTCCTGAAGCAGCCATTCCAGTAACATTCCCTGTATTGTCTCTCGTCCAGTTATAATCTATTGTACCAGCAACACCATTTAGAAGAGAAAAATTAATTGGGTCAATAGCAGCACCTGAACATTTAGCTTGTGTCAATGGTGTACCAGAAGCTATTGGTTTTGGATAAACAGTAACCAATACCGAGAAGGTAGTCGAACATCCTCCAGTAGTAGCAGTTACATCATAGGAAGCTGTTTGTGTTGTGTTGGTTGGGTTTGTTAGTGTTTGATTAAAGTTGGTTTGCCCGCTTAATGCAGTAGCTCCTGTAATTCCTCCGGTAACTGTTGGTAAACTCCAAGAATAGGTAGTGCCAAGAGGCACAATATTTCCTCCTCCATCGGCTGGTGTAACGGTTACTAATTCTCCACTACAAACAGGAGGTGAGTAGTTTACTGTTATAGAAGGTGTAATATTGATGGTAACGGCATGGTTGGCTGATATAATTCCGTCGCCACAATCGTTATTTCCTTTTACGGTAACAATTCCTGAGGTAGCAACCAAACTATAATTTACCGTTATAGTATCTGTAGTAGCACCTGCGGTTATTGTAGCACCTGTAGGTAATGTCCAAATATAATCTGTTGCATTAGCTATTGCTGGAACGGAATATACAACACCAATATCTCCTTGACAAACAACGGCTGGTCCTGTGATTGTTCCTGCATCAGCGGGTAATGGGTTTACGGTTACAGGGTAATTAGCAGAAATACCGTTTCCACATCCATTTGTACCATTTACGGTTATGTTTCCTGAAACTGCCGATGTAGAGAAAGTTACTGTTATAGTATTGGTGTTTGAACCAGCAGTTATTGATGCTCCACTTGGTAAAACCCAATTGTAACCCGTTGCATGAGTAATGGCTGGAACAGTATAAACAATACCACTTAGTCCTTGACAAACGGTAGCCGTTCCCGTAATTATTCCTGCTGCAATAGGCAATGGATTTACTATAACAGCATAAGTAGTAGAAATAGTTCCATTGCCACAACTGTTCGTTCCTTGTACTGTGATATTTCCAGAAGTAGCAGTAGTTGAATAATTCAATGTTATAGTATTGGTATTGTTACCTGTTGCTATTGTTGCTCCAGAAGGTAAAGTCCAAGTGTAACCCGTAGCATTAGCAATAGCAGGAACAGAATAAGATACTCCATTTTGTCCCTGACAAACGGTTGAAGTTCCAACAATAGTTCCCGCAGCTACTGGTAAAGGATTTACAATAACAGCATAATTAGTCGAAATAATCCCGTTACCACAAGCATTGGTGCCTCTAACGGTTATGTTATCCGAAGTAGCTGACGCACTGAAATCTACAATGATAGAATTAGTGTTTGCACCAGATACTATTGAAGCTCCCGATGGTAAGTTCCAAGTGTAACCTGTAGCATTAGCAATGGTAGGAACAGAATAGGATACGCTACTTTGTCCTTGACAAACAGTAGGTGTTCCTATAATAGTTCCAGCTGCTATAGGTAAAGGATCAACAGTGATTGATAATGATGTACAAGTAGTGGTATTGCAAGTACCAGTATACCGAACATAATACGTAGTGTTTACTATTGGAGAAACAGTAATACTATTACCTGTTCCTGCAGATGTTCCACCGCAAAAATCGCTAAACCATTCTGCCACTACTGCAGTTCCTGCAGTTCCTCCACTTACTGAAAGTGTCGTTGAAGTTCCTTCACAAATAATGGCAGCACCAGCAATACTAGTTGGTGCAATTGAAAGTGTGTTTACCGTAACAGGAAAATTAGCAGAAATAATTCCACTACCACAAGCGTTTGTTCCTTGTACGGTTATGTTTCCTGATACTGCGGATGTATTAAAATCTACAGTAATAGCGTTTGAATTGTTGCCTGATGTTATTGTTGCTCCAGAAGGTAAAGTCCAAGTGTAACCCGTAGCATTTGCTATAACAGGAACGGAATAAGATACTCCATTTAATCCTTGACAAACGGTTGATGTTCCAATGATTGTGCTCGCTGCATCTGGTAATAGGTTTACTATTACAGGATAATTAGCCGAAACGGTTCCGTTACCACAAGCATTGGTACCTCTAACGGTTATGTTACCCGAAGTAGCTGAAGCATTGAAATCTACAATGATAGAATTAGTGTTTGCACCAGATACTATTGAAGTTCCCGATGGTAAGTTCCAAGTATAATCTGTAGCATTAGCAATGGTAGGAACAGAATAGGATACGCTACTTTGTCCTTGACAAACAGTAGGTGTTCCTATAAGTTCCAGCTGCTATAGGTAAAGGATCAACAGTGATTGATAATGATGTACAAGTAGTGGTATTGCAAGTACCAGTATACCGAACATAATACGTAGTGTTTACTATTGGAGAAACAGTAATACTATTACCTGTTCCTGCAGATGTTCCAATGCAAGAATCGCTAAACCATTCTGCCACGGCCGCAGTTCCTGCAGTTCCTCCACTTACTGAAAGTGTCGTTGAAGTTCCTTCACAAATAATGGTAGCACCAGCAATACTAGTTGGTGCAATTGAAAGTGTATTTACTGTAACAGGATGATTAGCAGAAATAGTTCCGTTTCCACAAGCATTTGTTCCTTGAACAGTAACATTTCCTGATGAAGCAGTAGTTGAAAAATCTACAGTTATTGAGTTAGTATTTACGCCAGAAACTATTGTAGCTCCAGTTGGTAAAATCCAATTATAATCCGTTGCATTGGTAATTATAGGAACGCTAAATACCACACCACTTTGTCCCTTGACAAACGGTTGCGGTTAATAATGATGCCAGCAGAATCTGGTAATGGATTTACTTTACAGGATAATTAGCGGAAACTGTTCCACTGCCACAAGAATTTGTACCTTGAACGATAATATCACCTGAAAGCGCAATTGTAGAAAAAATCTAAAGTAATAGAATTTGTATTAGCCCCAGAAGCAATAAAAGCCCCCGAAGGGAATGCCCAATTGTAGCCTGTAGCATTGGCAATGGCTGGAACAGAGTAAGCGACACCATTTTGTCCTTGACAAACGCTAGCACTACCCGAAATTATTCCTGCAGCCACTAATGGATCTTCCACAGTTATTGTGCCCGTAGCATTGATACTGCCACAACCTCCAGTTAAAGGAATGCTATAATTAAAAATCCCCGATACTGTAGGTGTGCCACTAATAGTTATAGTGTTTAGAGCCCAAGTTGCGGATACACCTGACGGTAAACCGTTAGCTTCTGATACTCCATCATTAGCGATACCAGTAGCTGTTGTTGTGGCAATGGTAATAGCAGTCAAAGCAGTATTGATACACAAGGTTGGTGTGCTGCTTGCTGCTCCTACGGTATTGTTAGGGTTTACTATTACTGTTCGAATAACCGTTGGAGAAGTTGGACCGTTACAACCATTGGCAGTTACCTGAATATTTACTGTTCCCGAAAAACCATTTGCCCATGTCATCACACCAGTAGAAGCGTCAATACTTCCTGCTAAAACATTACTCAAACTCCAGTTAAAACTGGTGCTGTTTGATGCAGTTGAAGCATAGGTTGTTGTAGTTGTTCCATTGGGTAATTGACACAAAGGCTCTATTCCTGAAGCAATTGTGATTGCAGTTGGTGTTTCAACTTTTGGAGTAATCGTAACGGTATGTGTTGCCGAGGTTGATCCATTACAACCCGCTGCACTTACTGTGATTGTAGTTATTCCGCTCCATCCAGCAGCATAAGTTACAGCTCCAGTTCCTGAATCAATACTATTGCAGGAGAAAGCAAACGTAGTGGCATCTAAACTATAAGTCAAACTTGTATTATTTGTAGCGGTAGCAGTATAAGTTACACTTCCTGTACCTTGACATATTGTAGATGTTGCGCCTAAACTAAATACTGGTGTTCCCACAGTTGGTGTTATTGTTACAGTATGTGTTGCCGTAGTTAAATGGCATTACAACCCGTAGCACTTACGGTGATGGTACTTGTACCACTCCAACCCGCAGCATAGGTTACGGCACCAGTTCCCGAATCAATACTATTCCCTGAAAAAGCTAACGTAGAGGCATCTAAACTATAAGTCAAACCAGTATTATTTGCAGCAGTTGCGGTATACGTTACACTACCAGAGCCTTGACATCGTGTGGATGTTGCACCTGCTCCGAATACTGGTGTTCCCAAATTTGGGTTTACGGTAAAACTACTAGCACTTGAGGCTGTTCCTGGGAGTTTCACCAGTAACAACTCCTGTTGTTCCTGCTCGATAACAGCAATGATTTGTACTGCTAAAGATGTAATTGATGCCACTTGTATACCGCCAATTTTTACATCACTCGCAATAATCCCAGTAAAACCAGTACCGTTTATTGTAATAGTATCGTCTTGACAGTTGCCTGTTGAAGTAAATCCAATTATGGTTGGAGCAACATGGGTAACACAAATGGTAAAGGCGTTTGCGGTTCGGTCTCCGCCAGTATCATGTATTTGAATTTTATAACTCTGCCCAATAGTTAATCCTGTTAATGTCATGGTCTCTACTGCGCCGTCTCCTGTACCATTGACGCAAGCTCCGCCAGTTGGTCTTGTGGTTGTTCCACAAGTACTTAGAGCGCCAATAACAGGATCAAAACCTACAATTCCATCCACGGTTACTACATGTGTGGTAGCTACGGCAGTAAATTGATACCAAACAGCATTTTCAGTTCCGTTTGTGCAATCACCAGTTTCGTTATTGTCATTTGCTCCAATTGTAGAACCCGTTGTTGGTGAGCAGGAAGTGTTTGATGTTAATGCAATTGCTCCAGTACATACATCATTGTCAACAGTTAAGCATAAACTGTTTAAGGTCATGTCGTTATTTTGGGTCCCAACACTTACAACTTTGATATAATAGATGCCATTGTTTAATGTGGCTGAAATAGTCTCTGTTTGTGCGGAATTATTAGTGTTGTTAGCATTTGCGCACGCAATTTGAGCTAATCCAGTACAAGAACTTGTAGATGAAATTAATTGTAAAAATAAATTCCTATCATTAGTATTTGCAGTAATAGTAATTTTCAGTGGACCACCAGTTACGGTAAAAGTGTACCAACCTTCTCGCATAAAAGTCCCTGTGCAGCCACTAATTAATGGGGCATCTTCAACAGTGCTTCCTATTGTACCAGCGTCACAAGCACCACCAATAGTTATAGCTGCTGCTGCTGCACAAGTATTTCCTTGAGCAATGGTTTTGTGTAATGGAGAAAACAAAACCATCATCAATAAGAAGAAGAATTTAGATAGAAAGTAATTATTTTTCATAAGATGATTATTAGGCATTTCATCTACAAAATTATTCAAACAAAGCATTTTAAAATAATTTTTCAGCTAACTAACCATAAAACTCGATGAAGTACAACTTTATTTGGAGTATTTTGATGCTATAACGTAATAGGTTGCTAATCCTGCATTTACGTTAATTTTTAACCTTCTTTTTATCGATTATATATGCGTCTTATGGATGTTTTTTTAGTATTTCAATTGATAAGCTAAAAAATTAAGCTTATTTTCACTACTTTTGAACTTCAATTTTTTAGAATGAAATATCTAGTTCTATTGTGTTTTTTTATTCCACTTTTAGCTACAGCACAATCTGATTTTGCTAAAGCTGAAAAGTTGTATCAGCAAGGACAAATTGCTGAGTCTAAAATCGTTTTTGAAAATATTCTAAAAGAAAATCCATATCATTTAAAAACAATAGAATATATTGGAGATATTGAAGGAAAGTCTAAAAACTGGGATTCAACAATTTTCTATTATGAACAACTAAAAAAATTGAAACCTACTGAAGCAAATTACTACTACAAATATGGCGGTGCACTTGGGATGAAGGCCAAAAGAGTAATAAATTTGTTGCTATATGAGAATGATTGGCGATATAAAATCTTCCTTTGAAAAAGCCATTCAATTAAATCCAAAACATGTAGAAGCGCGTTGGGCATTAATAGAATTGTACTTACAATTGCCAGCAATTATTGGAGGTAGCGAATCGAAAGCGATTCGATACTCAAATGAATTATTAAAAATTTCTCTGGTTGACGGCTATTTGTCCAGAGGACATATTGCTGAGTATTTTGGAAGATATTCTGAGGCTGAAAAATACTATAAATTAGCAATTGAAGTAGGTAAATCGAAGAATTGCTACCAAAAGTTATCCGATTTGTATAAAAATAAAATGAAGCAACCAGAAAAAGCAAAATTGGTCTTACAAGATTTTGAACGGAAAAAAGGATAATACATTTATTAAGATAGAAGACTAAAAATAGAGATATGCGTACACATTTTATAGCCATTGGCGGTTCCGCCATGCACAATCTAGCTTTGGCATTACATAACAAAGGATATCAAGTAACTGGTAGCGATGACGCTATTTTTGAACCTTCCAAGAGTAGATTGGATGCAAAAGGATTGCTGCCACAAGAAATGGGTTGGTTTCCAGAAAAAATATCGACAGAAATTGAAGCTGTAATCTTAGGAATGCATGCTAAAGCAGATAATCCAGAATTGATTCAAGCTCAGAAATTAGGATTGAAAATTTATTCTTATCCAGAGTTTTTGTACGAACAATCCAAAAATAAAACGAGAGTCGTCATTGGTGGTTCACACGGAAAAACGACAATCACTTCGATGATTTTGCATGTAATGCATTTTCACAACATAGAAGTTGATTATATGGTTGGAGCGCAATTGGAAGGATTTGATACCATGGTTCATCTAACGGAAGAGAGTGATTTTATAGTTTTGGAAGGAGACGAATACCTATCTTCACCCATGGATAGAAGACCAAAATTCCATTTGTATCAACCTAATATTGCTTTGATTTCAGGAATAGCTTGGGATCATATCAATGTTTTTCCAACTTATGAAAATTACGTAGAGCAATTTGAAATTTTTATTAAGTTGATTACAAACGGTGGAATTTTAGTATACAATGAAGATGATCCAGAGGTAAAACGGGTTGCTGAAGCAGCAACAAATCCAATCAGAAAATTACCGTATTCCACACCAAGTTATAAGGTTGACAATGGAATAACTTTACTCGAAACTCCCGAAGGAGATATGCCAATAGCCGTTTTTGGCGCGCATAATCTAAATAATTTAGCTGGAGCCAAATGGATTTGTCAAAACATGGGTGTTGATGAAGCCGATTTCTATGAAGCGATTGCTAGTTTTAAAGGAGCTTCCAAACGATTGGAAAAAATTGCTCAAAGCAAAAACAAAGTAGCTTTTAAAGACTTTGCTCATTCACCTAGCAAGGTTGCTGCAACGACTAAAGCCGTAAAAGAGCAATATCCTAATCGAACTTTAATAGCATGTTTAGAGTTACATACCTATAGTAGTTTGAATGCCGAATTTTTCAAAGAATATCAAGGTGCTTTAGAACATGCGGATATTGCCGTGGTTTTTTATTCGCCAGATGCCGTTAAAATTAAACAGTTAGATGAGGTAACTTACGAACAAATAGCTAAAGCCTTTAATCGGGAAGACTTAATTATTTATACCAATCCAAAAGATTTTAAGGAGTACCTTTTTAACCTAAATCTTGAAAATTCTGCTTTATTATTAATGAGTTCAGGAAATTATGGAGGTTTGAATTTTGATGAGGTGAAAGAATTAATTGAGAACTAATGGTTGAATACTAAAACATTAGTAATGTCGAAAAGAATCATTTCCCATAACACATTGGTCAGAAGACGACAAACTAGAGAGAAGTTAATGACCAAAGGGAAAGCTTTATTGAGTGATGCTGAGTTACTAGCTATCCTTATTGGTTCAGGAAGTCGAAATGAAGGTGCCGTTGAATTAAGCAAGCGAATTTTATCCACAGTAGATAATAATTTGAATGCATTAGGAAAGATGTCTTTACAGCAACTAATGAGTTTTAAAGGTATAGGCGAAGCCAAAGCTATTACCATTATTGCAGCAATGGAATTGGGAAGAAGGCGCAGGGCAGAAGAGGCTATCGAATTACAAAAAATTACTTCTAGCAAGTCTATTTTTGAGATGATGCAACCCATCATTGGCGAATTACCCCATGAGGAGTTTTGGATAATCTATCTTAACAATTCCAATAAAGTACTCTCTAAATCACAATTGAGCAAAGGAGGAATCACGGGCACTGTTGTAGATATTCGATTGGTTTTCAAAACTGCTATAGAAATGGGAGCTGTTAGCATTATTCTTTCTCATAATCATCCATCGGGGGCTTTACAGCCTAGTGAGGCAGACAGACAAATTACCCGAAAATTGAAACAGGCTGGAGATAGTTTGGATATAAAAATTTTAGACGATTTAATCATTACCGAAACGAATTACTTTAGCTTTGCTGACGAAGGAATTCTGCAAAATTCCAAATTGTTTAGTATCAAAAATAGAAACCTTGAAAACAAATATTACGGATGTTTTTTTTGATTTGGATCATACGCTTTGGGATTTTGAAAAAAATTCAGCCTTAGCGTTTGAAACTATTTTCAAAAAATATCAAATTCAGTTAGATTTAGAGCATTTTTAGTTCATTATGTGCCTATTAACCTTAGGTATTGGGAATTGTATCGTTCAGAACAAGTAACTCAAAACCAATTGCGTTACGGAAGATTAAAAGAGACTTTTGATTTATTATCCTATGAAATTGACGATGAAAAAATTAATTTTTTATCAGAACAATACATACATTATTTGCCAAAATACAATCACCTTTTTGAAGGGACAATTGAGATTTTAGAGTATTTAAAACCCAAATACAAGCTGCATATTATTACCAACGGCTTTGCTGAAATTCAGAATAACAAACTCAATAATGCAAAAATTAATCATTATTTTGAAACGATAACTAATTCTGAAATGGCAGGAGTTAAAAAACCTAATCCGCTTATTTTTCAACATGCGTTAGATTTGGCTCAAGCCAAAAAAGAAAGCAGCATCATGATTGGCGATTGTATCGATGCCGATGTTTATGGCGCCATACAATCTGGTTTTGATGCTATTTTATTTAATGAACATAAAAAAACTATTCCTGAAGGAATTAAGCAAGTCAGTCATTTATTGGAATTGAAACAACATTTATAAACATGAAAAAAAGAATCGCACTTCTTCTGTTTTTTATATGCCATACATTCTTTGCTCAAGAAAGTTTGAATGAATATCAATACGCTTTAATTCCATCTAAGTTTAGTTTTCAAAAAGAAAAGAATCAGTATCAGTTGAACACTTTGTCCAAATTATTTATGGAAAAATGTGGTTTTGTGGCTTATTTAGATTCTGAAAATTTACCCAAGGATTTTGTGGATTTTAATTGCAATAAAATATATGTTGATGTTATTGCCAATAATGGTCTTTTTACCACAAAGCTCAAAATACAATTGAAAGATTGTAAAAACACTATTTTGTATACTTCTCCTGAGGGAATAAGCAGAGCCAAAGAGTTTAAAGTTGCTTATAATGAAGCATTACGAATGGCATTTAATAATTTTGATGTTTTGAAAGAGCATAAATTTCAACCATCTAGCAAGAGTTTAGAGATGATTGGAAAGCCATACATTCAGGAATCAGTTTCAAAAGAGAGTCTTAAAACTGAAGCTTCTTTTCAGAACCACTTTTGCAAAACCATTTGAGCATGGCTTTCAATTATTAACCAACAATACTAATATTCCACAATATGTGATGACAATTTTTAAAACATCATCCCCAGATAATTATATTGCGACTAGAGGAAATATAAGCGGAATTCTGATTCGTAAGGGAATGGGTTGGTATTTTGAATATTACAAAGACAATAAGTTGGTTTCAGAATTAATTTCTATAGTGAATTTAAACTAGTACTTGTATTTGTCTTTCCATCTATTTTTTAAAAATTCGCGAGTGCCATTTTCTCGACTATTATTTCCGGGATTATAAAAAACAGTATTTGAAATTTCGTTTGGTAAAAACTCCTGATCAGCAAAGTTATTGGGATAATCATGTGAATATTTGTACTCTTCACCATACCCTAATTCCTTCATTAATTTTGTTGGAGCATTTCGCAAATGAATAGGAACTGATAAATCACCAGTTTCTTTTACTGCTTGTTGAGCGTTTCAATGGCCATATAAGAGGCATTGCTTTTAGGTGAAGTAGCTAAATAAATAGCACATTGACTCAAAATAATTCGGCTTTCAGGATAGCCAATAGTTGAAACAGCCTGAAAAGTATTGTTCGCCATAATAAAAGCGGTAGGGTTTGCATTGCCAATATCTTCGCTAGATAAAATCAACATACGTCTAGCAATGAATTTTACATCTTCTCCTCCTTCTATCATTCGGGCAAGCCAATAGACAGCACCATTTGGGTCACTCCCTCGAATGGATTTAATAAAAGCAGAAACGATATCGTAATGTTGCTCTCCAGTTTTGTCATAAAGAACAGTGTTTTGTTGCACTAATCCTAAAACTTTTTCATTGGTGATGCTGATTTCATCTTCTGTAGAGGCGTTTACAACAAGTTCAAAAATATTTAATAGTTTACGTCCATCACCACCGGACAGTCGAAGTAGTGCTTCGGTTTCTTTTAAATGTATTTTTTTTTCTTTCAGAATTACATCCGTCAACATGGCACGTTCTAATAATGTTTCTAAATCAGATTTTGTAAACGGATTTAAAACATATACCTGACATCGAGATAATAGAGCAGGAATTACTTCAAAACTTGGGTTTTCAGTTGTAGCACCAATTAGAGTAATCCATCCTTTTTCTACAGCAGCCAATAGTGAGTCTTGTTGTGATTTACTAAAACGATGAATTTCATCAATAAATAGAATTGGATTTTTTGCTGTGAAAAGTCCGCCACTGAGTTTTGCTTTTTCTATTACGTCTCGAACGTCCTTGACTCCAGAATTAATAGCGCTCAATACATAGAAAGGGCGGTTGGATTCTTTAGCAATAATTTCTGCTAATGTGGTTTTGCCTGTTCCTGGTGAGCCCCAAAAAATCAATGATGGAATAAGACCTTTCTCAATTTGTTGTGTCAAGGAACCATTAGGTCCAACCAAGTGGAGTTGACTGATATAATCTTCTAATTTTTGAGGTCGAATTCTTTCTGCTAATGGTGCTTCCATCTAGGAATTTATTTGAATGTAAATTTACAAAAGATTTTAGTATCTAAATCTTGAAAAAGGGTTTTAAAATAGTTGGTAACCTGACAAAATAGCATTAAAATGCTTTTGGTTGTATTTTTGATTCTTAAAGATAATAACAAAACCAACATGAACGATAACTATTTTAAATTCTCTTCCTCGGTTATAACAATTCCATTCCTATTTGTCCTTTTTTTATGGATAGTTTTTTGGGCAGGAATTAAATTTAATGTAGATTTAGAGCTGTTTGGTATCTATCCAAGAACTTTTTTTGGTCTAATTGGGGTAGTTTCAAGTCCTTTTATTCATGGAAATATTGAGCATTTGTATAACAACTCAATCCCATTATTGATTCTATTAGCTTCTTTGCGATATTTTTACAGAGAACAATCAATACAAATTTTAGGATATGGAATTTTATTTTCAGGAATTCTAACATGGATAATAGGCAGAGAATCTTATCACATTGGGGCAAGTGGATTGATTTATGTGTTGGTAAGTTTTATATTTTTTAAAGGAATTCGAACAAAATATTATCGTTTAGTTGCGTTGTCTCTACTTGTAATTATGCTTTATGGGAGTATGATATGGTATGTTTTCCCGCATGTAGAGGAAGGTATTTCATGGGAAGGACACTTGGCTGGATTAATAACAGGTTTTGCATTTTCTGTACTATTTAAAACTACAGATTATAAAAAGTTGATTCGCTATGAATGGGAACAACCAGACTATGACCCTCAAACGGATAAATTTATGCAACGATTTGACGAAAACGGAAATTTTGTTAATTTACCAAAGCCAGAAATTGTTCAAGAATCTATATCAAATATTGATTCCAGTTCTTCAGAATATTTTGTAGAATATGATAGTCAGGAAAATAAGTATATTATAAAAAAGAAAGAATAATTTTTTAGCTTCTCTGCCTTACGACTTCATAAAGGAAAGCGCCACAGGCAACAGAAACATTTAGCGAACCAATAGTTCCAAATAGAGGTAATTTTGCTTTTTCATCAACAATTTTCAGAACAGAGGGATTAATTCCACGATCTTCACTTCCCATAATTATGGCTACAGGTTCATTTAAAGCAATGTCATAAATGATTTGTTCTGTTTTTTCAGTAGCCGCAACGGTTTTTATTCCTGATCCTTGGAGATAAAATATAGCATCTTTTATATGTTCTACTTTGCAAATAGGAACATTAAAAACTGCTCCTGCTGAAGTTTTAACAGTGTCTCCATTTACTGGCGCAGAACCTGATTTTTGTACGATAATACCATTGACACCAGTACATTCTGCCGTTCTGATGATGGCTCCAAAATTTCGCGCATCTGAAATTTGATCTAAGATAAGAAATAAAGGAGTTTTACCACTTTCAGCGTAGCGTCAACCAAGTGTTCTAATTCTATGAATCCAATAGGGGAGATAGTTGCAACTGCCCCTTGGTGATTGTTTGGCGTTAAACGATTTAATTTTTCTACAGGAACATAAGAGAAGTTGATGTCAAATCGTTTCATGACTTTCATCAAATCTTTCATTAATTCACCAGAAGCTTCTTTTTGAATAAATACTTTATCAACTGCTGCACCTGATTGAATAGCTTCTATTATTGCTCGAATTCCAAAAATTAAATGTTCTTTTCCATTTGGGCAAATATATGGAGAAAAACCATCCGCCTTGGCGGATGGTTTTTTTTCTACATTTGAGAATATTTTAGTATTCGTCTTCTAAGAAACCAGTTCTTTTGTGTCCAGAATGAATATAAATAACACCAGGTTCGTAACTAAATTCCGCTTTAAAATAAATACTATCTACAACATTTCCGTCTTTAGATAAAGCTGCATTTTTTATTATTTTACCTTCAGTTATGGTAAATGTTGTGCCAGGATCTAATAAATTATCTTCATTTAGGGCATCAAAAGTCAAATTGTTAGGGTTGACATTTAATTTGCCTTTCAAATAATATCCATTTTTCGAATCATCGATAAACATTTTACCATCATTACTATCATAAGTTTTATGTAAGGTATGTTGAGCTATTACACTTCCATCAGCTTCACTAGTAATGTCAATAAACCACTCTCCGTTCAGTGCTACACTTGGAGTAATTTTTGTTCATACTCTTTATATCCTTTGTCATCACATGATACAACAAGGATAAAAAGTGCTGATATTATCGAAATTTTTTTGATTATATTTTTCATTTTTTTCATTTTTTGGTTAACGTGTAAAATTTCTAACAGCAGTTCCGAAGAATGCAGAAGCATATATAATCCATTTAAAATTATTTTCGCTAACAATCTCTCCTATGTTACTTTCAGCAGAGATTCCAGTTGAAGAAGCATTTTCTTGAAACGGGGCATAAATTCTACTATCATCTAGATTATAAAAAACCATGGTCAAATTTTCTGGCGCTCCTGTCGTATAACCAGTAGCATTATCACATCGGTAAACCCTGTCTGATATTCTTGTAACCACATTTGCATTTACACCATTTCTAAAAAATGTACCTTCAAGATTTATAGCACTTGGTGTAGGATCTAAAACAATTACTGTTCTTGTTTTCGATGCAGAAAAACCGTCTTTGTTAAAAGATTCATATGTAACTTTATAAACACCGATTGTATTGCTATCAACTGTGCCATCAGTTGATACAGGTAGTTCTTCAGTTCCTGATAAGGAAACAGCACCTAATTCATTATACGAAGTTCCTTGATTAAGAACGACTACAGAATCGCCATTTAATGTTAATTCAGGATAAATTGTCACACTCGATTTCAGTTCTGGTTCATAAGTACACGAAATCAATGAACTTAGCAACAAAACAAGAAAACATATTTTTTTTATATTTTTCATAATTTTTTTATTTTAAGAATTAATCTACTTTTTTATCCCACCATACCTTTTCGGTTAAACTCGAATGTTGCTTTACATTAGGATTTCTATCAACTTCACTATCAGGGTAAAATAAAATACTTGGTACTTTTGTTCCTGTAAGTATTGAAATTGCTGAAGGAATTCTATTTCCAATTGCATAATTTGCCTCTGATTCAGGAACAACCTCCGGGAATTTTGTTCTTGTAGTTTCTATATAGCTCTCAATATTATTTATGTAAGCTAATGATGCCCATTTTTGGATCATGACTTGTCTGACTGTCGATTCGATGTCTGATCCAACGATATATTCATAAACCCCACCAGCCTCAATTAAAGGAGTTGCCAAATCAGCTGATAAACCATAGGTTTCAAACGAAGATTTTATGCCATTTTCGTATTTTTCTTTTGCACCAACTCCGCTTGAGTATCTAATTAAAGCCTCTGCTTGTAAAAAGTTACTTTCAGCAACAGTCATTAAATATACTGGAGTATCTGCTTCAATATTAGGTCTTGAATAATTACTTGCTAAATTGTTAAAAGTATCTCCAGTTCCTTGAGCTATAGATAGATAGGCAGATGCACTATTTGCTCTATATACAGACTCTAATCTTGGATCACCGTTTAAGTCATAGAAGTCAAATAGTGAATTACTTGCAACATTATTCACATCTCCTAAATATTTAATTTGTACTTCATAAAAAGGATTTCTTTGATTCAATCCAGTGCCAAAGTTTGAAAACTTGGCATCGTTATCTAAAAAATTATTTTCCGCAAGAAGAGCATTTACCGCAGTTGGATTTGCCAATGAAGTATATGACATTCTTAAATACATTTTTAACTTTAAAGTATTAGCAAACTTAACCCATTGCTCCATTTCAGCTTGATAGATATTATCTTGTTTGCCAATAGTTGATTCAACTGGATTTGAGTTGTAATTTTCTAAAGCAGCATCAATTTTTGAAAGTAAATCTTGGTAAATTACACTGCCTTCAGTTGTACTAGGAGTTATATTTCCAACACCTTGTAAGGCTTCTGTATATGGAACATCTCCCAAAAACGTCAACTAATAGTTGAAAATGTGTATGCTTTTAGAAGTGTACCGATTAATGCTCCACCAGTGTCTCCATTTTTATTACATTCATTGATTACATATTCAAGGTCATTCAAACAGCCAGCATAAAGTTCGGTCCATGACCTATTAGCAAAATCAGTATTTAGATTATATTGATCAATTACCTCATATTGACTTGCACTAGGTGCTTGGGTATGATATTGAGCATAAAATCCTCCAAGGTTTGAAAAATCTCCACCAGTAATTGTTATTAAAGAGGCCTGTGCTGCTGAAAGAGCAAGTCCAGTATTAATAGTATTTGGAGAGTTAGGGTCGGTATTTATGTCTAATTCTTTTTCACAAGATATGAGTAATCCTGCAAAAAACACTAAAAATATTTTGTTTATTGATTTCATAATTTTTTAATTAAAAGTTTGCTTTCAAGCTAAATCCTAAACTTTTGGTTGAAGGATTTGCACTAAATTCTCCGAATTGCCCTGCAAGATCTGTTCCGAAAGTTGATGTTTCAGGATCAATAAATTGGTTGCTTTCAGGTGTCCAAAGAAATAAATTACGACCAATAATTGAAAGTGAAAAACCATTGATCCCTGTACCTTTCAAAAACTTTGAAGGAAGATTATAGCTTAATACGACCTCTCGTAATTTGATGAATGATTTGTCAATCACATTTTCTCTATTTAATGCATCTGCTCTGTAATAATCATCTTGATGCTCACTGTCAACAGCAGTTACGTTTGGTGAGTATGTAACATTTCCTGATGAATCGGTCTCCTTTACAACAGAGTTTGGCACAATAAATGGTTCACGATCATTGTAAATAGTTGTGATCGAATTTCCTGTAAACCTGGTAATATCTGCAGTTCTAGAAAACATTAAACCTCCTTGACGGATATCAAAACTAAAATCAAGAGTTATATTTTTATAACTAAAGGTATTACCAATACCCAAAGTATAATCATATTGGGTATTCCCATAAACTTCTTTATCTGGAGATGCTATTGGGACTCCATTAGCATCTACAACAATATTACCATCAGGATCTCTCAAAGGAACATTACCAAAAATAAGACCGATTGGTTGTCCTTCTCTACCTATAAATGAAGTTGTGCTTAATCCTCCTAAGACTACTTGATCTAATCTTGGGTCAAGTTTTTCAAGGATAGTATTACTATCTGAGTAGTTAAATGAAGTTGACCAAGCAAATCCATTGTCTTTTCCCTTAAAGATATTAAATGTCACCAAGGCTTCAATTCCTTTATTTGATATTGTTCCGACATTTGCTGTTTGTGATGTATAACCAGTACTTGGAGCTAATGGTAAAGATAAAATTTGATTTTCAACTTTTGCATCATAATAAGTAAAATCTACATTTACAAAGTTTTTGAATAAAGACAACTCTGTTCCAATTTCAAATTCTTTTCTGATTTCTGGTTTTAAATTTGGATTTGCGGCTCTATTTCCTACTTCATATGCATTTACCCCATTTAATGGAAAATCTAATGATTGAAATCCTTGATTATCGATGCTACCGGCAACAAAAACTGAGGATACTTGGTATGGATCTGTATCAACTCCAGTTTCTCCATAACCAGCTCTAAGTTTACCATAGGAAACTACATTTTTAATATTTGGGAAAGTGTTTGTAAAAATCCAACTTGAATTAACCCCACCATATAATACAGACTGATTTTCTTTGGGTAATGTTGAGTACCAATCGTTTCTAATGTTAGTGGTTAAATATAACTGGTCATCATATGATAAAGTACTAGTATTATATAAGCCATATAATTTTCTTGATTCCTTTGCAGAAGTAACTCTAGCATTTTCTGATGAGTTTAAAAACGAATGAAATCCATCAATATCTTGGCTTCCTACACTAGCGCTTGAGCTAGTACTACTTCTTTGGTTCATATTCCAACCGAAAGTAGAGGCAAGTTTAAATTTTTTGCCCAAGTCTAAATCCAAGTTATAGAGGATGTCGTGATTGAATTGTCTTAGAATTTGAGAATCTTCTGCATAGGATCCTGGTTGTACAGTTGAAGAACCATCATTCGGGCTTCCTGGTTCAGGAGCTACTCTAGCTGCCCATCTTCTCAATAGGTCAGAAGATTGATCTAATCCAAATCTATAGGTTATATTTGACCATTTATTAATTTCATATGAAAAATCAACAGAGCCATATACACGGTCTTTTTTGTATTCAGATCCATCTTCATTAAGTGTGAAATATGGATTAGTGATTGAATATGGAGAATAATAATTAGAAATATTGTGGAATTTCCCTTTGTAGTCTTTAAACTCAGTTAATGGAAAATCATTAGGAATTTGCATAAGATTATTCATCACCGAAAGTCCTTGACCAGTTGCAACTCCACTACCTCCGGTATTCACATAGTTTAAATTACCAGAAATAGTCATTTTGTTTGCTTTAGTACTTCCGCTTAATGATAATGTATTTCTTTCGAGGAGTCTGCATCAGTTGGGTAAATTCCATCTTGCTGTGTATTTGAATACGATATTCTTGCAGTTGAATTTCCAGTACCGCCAGATAAGGCGATGGAATTTATTTTAGATACACCCGTGTCAAAAAAATTCTCTAATTGGTCTTTTTGAAATGAATAAGGTTTTTAGTAGTTGGGAATTATTAACAACTTTTTTCCCCAAACTCCGAGGGGTGTTGTCAAATTTGGGACATGATCATTTTCTATTAAATAATGTATCCCATCCCAACCTTGACCAAATTTTGATTGGTATTTTGGAGTTCTTAGTATTTCTGAAAAGCTTACTGTGCTTGGAAATATCAATTGCTATTTTACCTTCTTTCTTTTTTGTCGTTATTATGATTGCACCGTTTGCAGCTCTTGATCCATACAAGGCAGTTGCAGATGCTCCTTTAAGAACAGTCAATGTTTCTATGTCATTTGGATTTATATCACCAGATCCGCGTCCAAAATCATAACTTACGGTCAAGGCATCGGAAAAATTTGAAACATCATTTATTGGCACGCCATCTACAACATATAGAGGTTGATTAGAACCAGATAAACTACTGAAACCTCTAATGATAACTCCTGATGAAGCACCTGGGTCTGTTGACGCATTTGAGATAACTACACCGGCAACTTTCCCTTTCAGCGCATCTGCTAAATTTGTCTGAGATGCTTGATTTAATTGTTCAGATTTAATCGTTGTAGTTGCAGAACCAATAGAGCTTTTTCTCTTTTTATACCACAGCAGTTACGACAACTCCCTCTAGAAGCACCGAATCATCTTTCATTTTAACTTTTAAATTTGTTGAAGAAGCGGCAACTTCTTGTGTTTTCATGCCGAGAAAGGTAAAGACTAATGTTTGTCCTTGGCTAGCGGCAATTTTAAATTTACCGTCAAAATCGGTTTGTACCCCGTTTGACGTTCCTTTAACTAAGACGTTAACACCGGGAATTGGTAGCCCACTTTCGTCGGTAACAACTCCAGTTACAGTCCTGTCTTGCGCAAATGTAATTTGCGTTACTAACACTAAAAGAAGTGTTAAGAATCCATTAAACTTTAGTTTCATTTTTAATTATTTTGAATTAGTTGTTCAAAAGTCTTAATTTATTGTTAAGTTTCCTAATCTTATAGGTACTTTTTTATTCACATTTAACAAAAAACCTAGAAATTTGTTTTAAAACTAACATGAACAATTGAATTTGAGCCTTTAAAAGCGAAATCTTCTGTACTTCCGTTGGCATAAATTAAATTGAGTAATCCATTTTTTGTAACTAATCCAAATCCAAATCCAATACCAGTCAAACTCCCGCTGTTAAGGGTTGTTTTGTCTTGAAAATAGCCGTAGTCAATGATAGAATGTAGGTATAATGATGGTGAAATAGTGTATCTGTATTCGGTTAATAATGAGGTAAATAAATTGGCTTGTAGGCTATTTTCTCCAAAACCTCGTATGGATTTTATTCCTCCAAAACGATATAATTCGTTAGTTAAATAGGAGTTGCTTTTTAAGAAATAATTCTGACTTTTAATGTAGAAATTGTTTTTTTGATTCAAATAGAAATTGTGATGTATATCGATATTAAAAAAGCTTTGTTCGTTGTTTTTTAATGATTTTCTGTTTCCTAGACCAATTTTTAAATTAATTTTAGTTTTTTCAGGGAAAAGGAAATTGTCAGTTTTGAAGTCTATAAATTCGAATTGAGTAGTTATAAATGAGTTTTTGTAATCGCTAATCGATATTGAGTTTAGATTCATTATATCGCTTGATTCTGTAGATTGGTATCCAATATATGTTCTTGTATTGTAATTAAAAAAGTAACCTAAATCAATTGCGGTTTTTGTATTTTGAAACGTGCTGTCTTGCTTAAAAATGTTTAATTGTGTTTTTATTCCAAGTGGACTTTTAAATAGGTATGGGATTTCTAACGCAAGGTTAAGTGTTTTTTGTTGGTTGCCGTCACTTTTCCAGTAAAGAGAAAATCGCTCTCCACTATTCAAAGTATTGTTTAAATCCAAGTCTAAATATCCATTAAACATAACATTCGCCTCTCTATTATTCGAAAAACCTACAAAACCATCAAAATTATTTGATTTTGTTTTTTCAAGATAAACGTAAATTTTTGTAGAGTCTTTTTTAAATAGAATTTCCGGGTATTTTAATTGTTTAGTAAAACGAAATTTTTCAAAGTCATTATAGACTTTTTTTAGATTGTCCTGATTGAAAGTTTTGTTTTTGTAAATGCGTTTTAAATTGTTTTTATGTCCTTTTGGAAAATTGTCGTAACCAAGAATTACAATGTCATCAATCAGTCTTCTAGTCTTAAATTGAATTTTTAAATCGGCGATGACCTTTTTGTTTGTTTTTTTAAGATTATCTAATTTAAGTTTTGCAAGAGGAAACCCTTCTTTTTCTAACTCTTTTACTATTTGTTGCAAAAAAAATTCAGTTTCCAGATAGGGTATGATGACAGTATCGTTTTTTGATGCGAAATTCGAAATGGAGTCAAATATCTTTTTTTTACCTATATATATATGTATAAAATCAACTTTGTTTTTTAAAGTTAAAAAGATAATTAAAAGTGCTGTCATTGACTTTCATGCTTTGAATAATACTGTTCTCAATATAACCAATTTTTGTTAGTTTTTCAGACATTAAGTTTACTTCACTCAGTAATGATTTTGCATTTACATGATTTTGGTTGTGACTCAACGAATCAATGATTTTACTTTCGAAATCAGAATTTCCTGAAATAGTTAATGATAGTCTCTGTGCTGAAGTATTCAAGCTGAGGCAAAAGAGGGAAAATGTAAAAAATAGTTCTCTCAATGAATTTAAATTTTCATAAAAGTAACGTAAAAAAGCACTAAATGATATAAAAAGTAGTGTCAAAAAGTTACTCCAAAACAAAATTAAACAGTTGGCTTTGTTTTGTCTTCTTTTTTTAACAAATGTAAATTCATATTTCATTAGAAAACAAATATTTAAATAGTTTAAAAATTAATTAGTTATGATTTGTTTCGTTAAAAATAATTACTACATTTGCAACCCCGTAAAAAGCGGGAAATTAAATCATAATATATTTTTAGTATTAATTATGCCAACAATTCAACAATTAGTAAGAACAGGAAGAACTCAGATAACTAAGAAGAGTAAATCGGTTGCTTTAGATTCTTGTCCTCAAAGAAGAGGGGTTTGTACGCGTGTTTACACTACTACACCAAAAAAACCAAACTCAGCAATGCGTAAAGTAGCGCGTGTACGTTTGACAAATGGTAATGAAGTAAATGCATACATCCCTGGAGAAGGTCACAATCTACAAGAGCACTCGATAGTATTAGTTAGGGGTGGAAGGGTAAAAGATTTGCCAGGAGTAAGATACCACATCGTTCGTGGTGCGCTTGATACATCAGGTGTGGCTGGAAGAACACAAAGGAGATCTAAGTACGGAGCAAAACGCCCAAAAGAGGCTAAAAAGTAATTTTAAAACTTTTAAGAAAAAGACATGAGAAAAAGAGCGGCAAAGAAAAGACCACTTTTACCAGATCCAAGGTTTAATGACCAATTGGTAACGCGTTTTGTGAATAACTTAATGTGGGACGGTAAGAAATCAACAGCTTTTAAAGTGTTTTATGATGCAATGGACATCGTAGAGGCAAAAAAGCAAGATGCAGAAAAATCTTCAGTAGAAATTTGGAAAGATGCGTTGACAAACGTTATGCCTCACGTAGAAGTACGTAGTCGTAGAGTGGGTGGAGCAACATTTCAAATTCCTATGCAAATTCGTCCAGATAGAAAGATTTCTATGGCGATGAAATGGATGATTTTGTATGCAAGAAGAAGAAATGAAAAATCTATGGCACAAAAGTTAGCTTCTGAAGTTTTAGCTGCGGCTAAAGAAGAAGGTGCAGCTGTTAAGAAAAGAATGGATACTCACAAAATGGCAGAAGCTAACAAAGCATTCTCTCACTTTAGATTTTAATTCATAAGAAATGGCTAGAGATTTAAAATACACAAGAAACATAGGAATTGCTGCTCACATTGATGCTGGTAAGACAACAACAACGGAGCGTATATTATTCTACACTGGAAAATCACATAAAATTGGTGAAGTACACGATGGTGCTGCAACAATGGACTGGATGGCGCAAGAACAAGAAAGAGGTATTACTATTACTTCTGCTGCTACAACTTGCGAATGGAGTTTCCCGACTGAACAAGGTAAAGTTTTACCTGAATCAAAACCATATCACTTTAACATTATCGATACCCCAGGTCACGTTGACTTTACGGTAGAGGTAAACCGTTCTTTGCGTGTATTAGACGGTTTAGTTTTTTTATTTAGTGCTGTTGATGGTGTTGAGCCTCAATCAGAAACTAACTGGAGATTAGCTGACCAATACCGTGTACCACGTATGGGATTTGTTAACAAAATGGATCGTCAAGGGTCTAACTTTTTGGCAGTTTGTCAACAAGTTCGTGATATGTTAAAATCTAACGCTGTTGCAATCACTTTACCAATTGGTGAAGAGAATGATTTCAAAGGAGTTGTTGATTTGGTTAAAAATCAGGCAATCATTTGGCATGATGAAACTCAAGGGGCTACTTTTGATATTGTTGACATTCCTGCAGACATGGTTGCTGAAGTAAAAGAGTACAGAGATATACTTATTGAAGCTGTTGCTGATTATGATGAGAACTTGCTTGATAAGTACATGGAAGATCCAGATTCTATTACAGAGGATGAAATCAACACTGCGCTAAGAGCAGCTACTATTGACATGGCTATCATTCCTATGATTGCTGGTTCTTCTTTCAAAAACAAAGGAGTTCAGTTCATGTTAGATGCAGTATGTAAATATTTACCATCTCCTTTAGATAAAGAAGGTATCGAAGGTATTCACCCTGATGATGCTGATTTATTAGAAGAAGATCAAACTAAAATCTTACGTCGTCCTGATGTAAAAGAGCCGTTCGCAGCTCTAGCATTTAAAATTGCTACTGACCCTTATGTAGGTCGTTTAGCTTTCTTCCGTGCGTATTCAGGTCGTTTAGATGCTGGTTCATACATCTTGAACACGCGTTCAGGAAACAAAGAAAGAATTTCTCGTATCTACCAAATGCATGCTAACAAACAAAATCCAATCGAATATATTGAAGCTGGAGATATTGGAGCAGCAGTTGGATTTAAAGATATCAAGACTGGAGATACCATGTGTGATGAAAAACACCCAATCATTCTTGAGTCAATGAAATTCCCAGCGCCGGTAATTGGTATCGCTATTGAGCCAAAAACTAAAGCTGATGTTGATAAAATGGGTATGGCTTTAGCAAAATTAGCTGAAGAAGATCCAACATTTACAGTAAGAACTGACGAGGCTTCAGGTCAAACGATTATTTCAGGTATGGGTGAGTTACACTTAGACATCCTTGTGGATCGTATGAAACGTGAATTCAAAGTTGAAGTGAACCAAGGTGAACCTCAAGTAGAATACAAAGAAGCTTTCACAAAATCTGCCCAACACAGAGAAACCTATAAAAAACAATCTGGAGGTCGTGGTAAATTCGGTGATATCGTATTTAGATTAGAGCCTGCTGATGAAGTTGACGGAAAAGTGCCAGTTGGATTACAATTCGTTAATGAAGTAAAAGGTGGTAACGTTCCTAAAGAATATATTCCTTCTGTAGAAAAAGGTTTCCGAGAAGCTATGAAAACTGGTCCTTTAGCTGGATATCAGGTTGATAGTTTGAAAGTAACTTTATTGGATGGATCTTTCCACCCAGTGGATTCTGATGCACTTTCTTTTGAATTGGCAGCTAAAATGGGGTACAAAGAAGTAGCGAAAGCTGCTGGAGCTGTAATCCTTGAGCCAATCATGAAAATGGAAGTGATTACACCTGAAGAAAACATGGGAGATATCGTTGGTGATATTAACCGTCGTAGAGGTCAGGTAAATGACATGGGAGATAGAGCTGGAGCAAAAACTATCAAAGCTAATGTGCCATTATCAGAGATGTTTGGTTATGTAACTACATTAAGAACATTGTCTTCTGGTAGAGCAACGTCTACTATGGAATTTTCACACTATGAACAAACTCCTTCAAATATCTCTGAAGAAGTAATCAAAAAAGCAAAAGGTAACGCTTAATTTTTAACACGATGAGTCAAAAAATTAGAATAAAATTAAAATCTTACGATCATATGTTGGTGGATAAATCATCAGAAAAGATTGTAAAAACAGTAAAAAGCACAGGAGCTGTGGTGACTGGACCTATTCCGTTACCTACACATAAAAAACTTTTTACAGTACTACGTTCTCCACACGTTAATAAAAAAGCGAGAGAACAATTCGAAGTGATGTCATACAAAAGATTAATTGACATCTATTCCTCTTCTTCAAAAACCATTGATGCTCTTATGAAATTAGAGTTGCCAAGTGGTGTTGAAGTTGAAATCAAAGTATAAGTTATAAATTAAAAGATTAAAAGATTTAAAAATTAAAAAATTGAAAGGTTTGTAAATAATCTTTCAATTTTTAAATCTTTTGATTTTTCAATTATATTTTTAATAATCAATAAATAATAATTATGTCTGGGTTAATTGGTAAGAAAATCGGCATGACTAGTATTTTCGACGAAAACGGGAAAAACATTCCCTGCACAGTAATCGAAGCTGGACCATGTGTTGTTACCCAAGTCAGAACCAAAGGTGTTGACGGGTATGAAGCGTTGCAACTTGGTTTCGATGACAAAAACGAGAAACATTCCACAAAAGCGGCTGTAGGTCACTTTAAGAAAGCAGGAACTGTAGCTAAGAAAAAAGTCGTTGAATTTCAAGATTTTGCAACAGAACAAAAATTAGGAGATATCATTGATGTTTCTATTTTTGAAGAAGGAGAATTTGTAGATATTCAAGGAGTATCTAAAGGTAAAGGTTTTCAAGGGGTTGTAAAACGTCACGGTTTTGGTGGTGTTGGACAAGCTACTCACGGTCAACACAACCGTTTGAGAGCGCCAGGATCTGTAGGAGCTTCTTCTTATCCATCTAGAGTATTCAAAGGAATGCGTATGGCTGGAAGAATGGGAGGAGAAAATGTGAAAGTACAAAATCTTAGAGTTTTAAAAGTAGTTTCTGATAAGAATTTACTTGTTATTAAAGGATGTATTCCTGGACATAAAAACTCTTATGTAATCATTCAGAAGTAATGGAAGTAAAAGTTTTAGATAAAACCGGAAAAGAAACTGGCAGAAAAGTTCAACTATCTGACTCAGTATTCGCAATCGAGCCAAATAATCACGCAGTGTATCTTGATGTTAAACAATATTTAGCAAATCAAAGACAAGGAACTCATAAAGCTAAAGAAAGAGCTGAAGTAACTGGAAGTACTCGTAAGATTAAAAAGCAAAAAGGAACAGGTACTGCACGTGCAGGTAGCAAAAAAAGCCCTTTATTTAAAGGAGGAGGAACTGTTTTTGGACCACGTCCAAGAAGTTATTCTTTCAAATTGAATAAAAATTTAAAGCGTTTAGCAAGAAAATCTGCATTCTCAATTAAAGCTAAAGAATCTAAT
The DNA here is from genome assembly GCA_016718345.1 of Flavobacterium sp. GTDB lineage: Bacteria > Bacteroidota > Bacteroidia > Flavobacteriales > Flavobacteriaceae > Flavobacterium. The sequence goes on from JADKDN010000001.1 coordinate 289,319, forward strand.
TTAATTGTTGTTGAGGATTTCAATTTTGAAACACCAAATACTAAAAATTTCATTAGTGTTTTAAAAGCTTTAGGCTTAGAGAATAAAAAATCTTTATTCGTGTTGGGTGATTCAAATAAAAATGTATATTTGTCCTCACGCAATTTAAAGGCATCTAGCGTTGTAACTAACTCAGAATTAAGTACTTACGCTATTTTAAATGCTAATAATTTAGTTCTTTTAGAGGGTTCTTTAGAAGGAATTGAAGAAAATTTAAGCAAATAAGTAGGATATGAGCATCATAATTAAACCTATAGTAACTGAAAAAATAACCAAACAAGGTGAGGTTTTGAATCAATTTGGTTTCGTAGTTGACAGAAAAGCAAATAAAGTACAAATTAAGAAAGCTGTTGAAGCTGCTTACGGAGTATCAATTGTTTCTGTTAATACTATGAATGTAAGACCAGATAGAACTACAAAATACACTAAAAGTGGTTTAATCAGTGGAAAGACTAACGCTTACAAAAAAGCGATTGTTCAAGTACAAGAAGGAGAAACAATAGATTTTTACAATAATATCTAATAAATAAGGCAGAGAAATGTCAGTTAGAAAATTAAAACCTATTACCCCGGGTCAGCGATTTAGAGTTGTGAATAGTTTTGACGCTATTACAACTGATAAGCCGGAACGCTCTTTGATAGCGCCGATAAAAAACTCAGGAGGTAGAAATAGTCAAGGAAAGATGACCATGCGTTATACGGGTGGTGGTCACAAGCAGAGATATCGTATCATTGATTTCAAAAGAACTAAAGATGGAATTCCAGCTACAGTGAAATCAATAGAGTATGATCCAAATCGTACTGCTTTTATCGCTTTGTTAGCTTATGCTGATGGAGAGAAAACATATGTAATTGCTCAAAATGGATTGAAAGTTGGACAGAAATTAGTTTCTGGTGCTGAAGCTCAACCAGAAATTGGTAACACTTTGCCATTGAGTAAAATTCCATTGGGAACAGTAATTTCTTGTATTGAATTGCGACCTGGGCAAGGAGCTGTAATAGCTCGTTCTGCTGGTACTTTCGCTCAATTGATGGCAAGAGACGGAAAATATGCTACTATAAAAATGCCTTCAGGTGAAACAAGATTAATCTTGTTGACTTGTTCAGCAACTATTGGAGCAGTATCAAATTCTGATCATCAATTAATTGTTTCTGGTAAAGCAGGTAGAACAAGATGGTTAGGAAGAAGACCTAGAACAAGACCTGTTGCAATGAACCCTGTCGATCACCCAATGGGTGGAGGTGAAGGACGTTCTTCTGGTGGACATCCACGTTCAAGAAAAGGTATCCCTGCTAAAGGATATAGAACGCGTTCTAAGCAAAATCCGAGTAACAAGTATATTGTAGAACGTAGAAAGAAATAATAAGATATGGCACGTTCATTAAAAAAAGGACCTTTTGTTCATTATAAATTAGACAAAAAAGTTCAAGAAAACATTGAAAAGGGGAATAAAGGAGTGGTTAAGACATGGTCTAGAGCTTCTATGATTACTCCAGACTTTGTTGGACAAACAATTGCTGTTCACAATGGTCGTCAGTTTGTACCAGTTTACGTAACAGAAAATATGGTAGGACACAAGTTAGGAGAATTTTCACCAACACGATCTTTTAGAGGTCACGCTGGGGCAAAAAATAAAGGTAAAAAATAAGAAGCAATGGGAGTTCGTAAAAGAGAAACAGCAGACGCAAGAAAAGAGGCTAATAAGTCTATCGCTTTTGCAAAATTGAATAACTGCCCTACTTCACCTAGAAAAATGCGCTTAGTAGCAGACTTGGTAAGAGGTCAGAAAGTGGAAAGAGCTTTAAATATTTTAAGATTTAGCTCAAAAGAAGCTTCTAGAAAACTAGAGAAATTGGTTTTATCTGTTATTGCCAACTGGCAAGCAAAAAACCCTGATGCTAGTATGGAAGAAGCAGGCTTATTTGTAAAAGAGATCCGTGTAGATGGTGGTATGATGTTAAAAAGACTTCGTCCAGCTCCACAAGGTCGAGCACATAGAATTAGAAAACGTTCTAACCACGTTACTGTAGTATTAGGACAATTAGATAACACACAAAGCAATTAATTAAGATGGGACAAAAGACAAATCCAATTGGAAACAGACTTGGTATCATCAGAGGATGGGATTCAAACTGGTATGGTGGAAATGATTACGGTGATAAAATCGCTGAAGATTATAAAATCAGAAAGTATATTCATGCTCGTTTATCAAAAGCTAGTGTATCAAAAGTAATCATCGAGAGAACTTTGAAACTTGTAACCGTTACTATCACTACTGCTCGTCCTGGTATCATTATTGGGAAAGGCGGACAAGAGGTAGACAAGTTGAAAGAGGAATTGAAAAAGATTACTGACAAAGAGGTTCAAATCAACATATTTGAAATCAAAAGACCTGAACTTGATGCTTATTTAGTTGCAACAAGCATTGCACGTCAGATCGAAAGCCGTATTTCTTACAGAAGAGCAATTAAAATGGCTATTGCTGCCTCAATGCGTATGAACGCTGAAGGTATCAAAGTTTTAATTTCTGGACGTTTGAATGGTGCTGAGATGGCACGTTCTGAAGGATTCAAAGAAGGTAGAATTCCTCTATCAACTTTCAGAGCCGATATTGATTATGCACTTGCTGAAGCACATACTACTTATGGTAGAATGGGAATTAAAGTGTGGATCATGAAAGGTGAAGTTTACGGAAAGAGAGATCTTTCTCCACTTGTAGGCATGGATAAGAAACAAGCAGGTGCTGGTGGTGGTAAAGGTGGAGATGCTCCAAGAGGAGATCGTAAACCTTTCAACAAGGACAGAAAACCTGGAGGAGACCGTAAAAGAAAGTAAATTTTTTAAAAAATTAAAGAAAAATGTTACAGCCTAAAAGAACAAAATACCGTAAGGTACAGAAAGGTAAAATGAAAGGAAATGCACAAAGAGGGCATGAACTTTCTAATGGAATGTTTGGAATTAAATCTGTACATGAAGATGGAATGTTCCTTACTTCTCGTCAAATCGAAGCTGCTCGTATTGCAGCCACTCGTTACATGAAGAGAGAAGGACAATTATGGATTAAAATATTTCCAGACAAACCAATCACTAAGAAACCTCTTGAAGTACGTATGGGTAAAGGAAAAGGAGCCGTTGAATATTGGGCTGCTGTTGTTAGACCTGGAAGAATTATGTTTGAAGTTGGAGGTGTACCTTTGTCAGTTGCTAAAGAAGCTTTGCGTCTTGCAGCTCAAAAACTTCCAGTAAAAACTAAGTTTGTAGTAGCTAGAGATTTCGAAGCATAATTTAATTTATACTATGAAACAATCAGAAATAAAAAATCTTTCTGCAGCGGAGTTGCAAGAAAAACTTAGTCAAACTAAGAAAAAATATGCTGACCTAAAAATGGCACATGCTATTTCTCCAATTGAGAATCCACTTCAAATAAGAAGTGTTAGAAGAACAGTTGCAAGATTAGCTACTGAGCTAACTAAAAGAGAGTTACAATAATTGTATTCTGCTGAAAGATGGAAAAAAGAAATTTAAGAAAAGAAAGAATTGGTGTGGTTACTTCAAACAAAATGGATAAGTCTATTGTTGTAGCTCAAGTAACTAAAGTAAAGCACCCATTATACGGTAAGTTCGTGTTGAAAACAAAGAAATATGTTGCACACGACGAAACAAACGACTGTAACATTGGTGATACTGTAAAGATTAGCGAAACGCGTCCTTTAAGTAAATCAAAATGTTGGAGATTAGTTGAAATCATTGAAAGAGCTAAATAATTATGGTACAACAAGAATCAAGACTAAAAGTAGCAGACAACACAGGAGCTAAAGAAGTTTTAACTATCCGTGTTTTAGGAGGTACCAAAAGAAGGTATGCCTCTGTTGGTGACAAGATTGTAGTATCTATTAAAGATGCAACTCCTAACGGAAACGTTAAAAAAGGAGCAGTATCAACTGCAGTGGTTGTACGTACCAAAAAAGAAGTGAGAAGAGCTGATGGATCCTATATTCGTTTTGATGACAACGCATGTGTGTTGTTAAATGCGGCTGGAGAAATGAGAGGAACTCGTGTTTTTGGTCCAGTTGCGAGAGAACTTCGTGAAAAACAATTCATGAAGATTGTATCATTAGCACCTGAGGTGCTTTAATTATTCAAGATATGATAAAGCTAAAAATAAAATCAGGAGATACTGTTAAAGTTATTGCTGGAGACCACAAAGGTTCTGAAGGTAAAGTTTTAAAAGTAGATCGTGAGAAGAATAAAGCGATTATTGAAGGTGTAAACATGGTTTCAAAACATACAAAACCAAGTGCAAAAAACCCTCAAGGAGGTATCGTTAAAAAAGAAGCTCCTATACATATTTCAAACATTGCTCTAATTGATCCAAAATCAAAAAAAGCAACTAGAGTTTGAATAAAAGTAGAAGGAGATAAAAAAGTAAGATTTTCAAAAAATCTAATCAAGTACTATAGTAATGGCATATATACCTAGACTAAAAGATGAATATAAGAACAGAGTAATCTCTGCTCTTAAAGAAGAATTCGGTTACAAAAACGTAATGCAAGTTCCAAAATTGGAAAAAATCGTTTTAAGTAAAGGAGTTGGTGCAGCAGTATCTGACAAGAAACTTATTGATTATGCTGTAGAAGAGTTGACTAAAATAACAGGTCAAAAAGCTGTAGCTACTATTTCTAAAAAAGACGTTGCGTCTTTTAAATTAAGAAAAGGAATGCCTATCGGTGCAAAAGTTACCTTGCGAGGAGAAAGAATGTATGAATTTTTAGATAGATTAGTAACTTCTGCTTTACCACGTGTTCGTGATTTTAACGGAATTAAAGCTACTGGTTTTGATGGTAGAGGTAATTACAACTTAGGAGTTTTAGAACAAATCATTTTCCCTGAAATTGATATTGATAAAGTGAATAAAATTTCGGGTATGGATATTACTTTTGTTACCACTGCAAAAACAGACAAGGAAGCAAAGTCATTATTGGCTGAATTGGGATTACCTTTTAAAAAGAATTAAGATATGGCTAAAGAATCAATGAAAGCCCGTGAGGTTAAAAGAGAAAAAACGGTAGCTAAGTATGCTGAAAAAAGAAAAGCTTTGTTAGAAGCTGGAGATTTCGTAGGTTTGCAAAAATTACCAAAAAATGCTTCTCCTGTTCGTTTACACAACCGTTGCAAACTAACGGGAAGACCAAGAGGTTATATCCGTCAATTCGGTATTTCACGTGTAACTTTCCGTGAAATGGCAAATCAAGGTTTAATACCAGGTGTTAAAAAAGCCAGCTGGTAAAAAAAAATTATAAATTGGTTTCAGGTTCAGTAAAAGAGTTTTATTGAAAACCGTTACCGCAAATTAATACATATGTATACAGATCCTATTGCGGATTATTTGACAAGGGTTCGAAATGCTGTGGCAGCAAACCACAAAGTAGTTGAGATTCCTGCTTCTAATCTAAAAAAAGAAATTACCAAAATTTTATTTGACCAAGGGTACATCTTGAGTTACAAATTTGAAGAGAATGCTGTTCAGGGTTCTATCAAAATTGCTTTGAAGTATGATAAAGATACAAAAGAGCCTGTAATTAGAGATATCCAAAGAATTAGTAAACCAGGTTTACGTAAATATGCAGGTGCTGCTAAACTACCTAGAATCTTGAATGGTTTAGGTATAGCAATTGTTTCTACATCAAAAGGTTTGATGACAGGAAAACAAGCCAAACAGCTTAATGTTGGTGGTGAAGTAATTTGTTACGTATACTAATAAAAAGTTAAACGATGTCAAGAATAGGAAAAAATCCCGTTGTGCTACCTGCCGGTGTAACTGTTGAAGTAGCCGATAACGTAATCACGGTAAAAGGAAAATTAGGTCAACTAACTCAGGAATATTCAGATGTAACTGTAAAAGTTGAGGATGGTCAGGTTCAAGTAGAAAGATCGTCAGATTATAAAGATCAAAGAGCAAAACACGGTTTGTACAGATCACTAATCAATAACATGATTGTGGGTGTTTCAGAAGGTTTTACAAAAGAATTAGAGTTGGTTGGAGTAGGTTATAGAGCTTCAAACCAAGGTCAGAAATTAGATTTAGCTCTTGGATTTTCTCACAACATTATCTTAGAAGTTGCTCCAGAAGTAAAATTGGAAACTATTTCAGAAAAGGGTAAAAACCCGATAGTTAAATTAACTTCATTTGATAAACAATTGTTAGGTCAGGTAGCTGCTAAAATTAGAGGTTTCCGCAGACCAGAGCCATACAAAGGAAAAGGAGTTAAATTCGTAGGTGAAGTATTAAGAAGAAAAGCAGGTAAATCAGCTTAAAAAAAATAAGATTATGTCATTAACAAAATCTGATAGAAGACAGAGAATTAGATTCAGAATTAGAAAAATTGTAAGTGGTACTGCCACTAAACCAAGACTTTCTGTATTCAGAAGTAACAAGGAAATTTACGCTCAACTTATTGATGATGTAAATGGAGTTACTTTATTAGCTGCATCTTCAAGAGAAAAAGGTATAGGTAAAGGTACTAACGTTGAAGTAGCAAATGCAGTTGGAAAACTGGTTGCTGAAAAAGCGTTAAAAGCTGGGATAGAGACAGTAACTTTCGATAGAGGGGGTTATTTGTATCACGGTCGTATTCAATCATTAGCAGAAGGCGCGAGAGCAGCTGGACTTAAATTCTAATATAGTATGTCTAATAAATACAAAAGTATAGAATCAGTAAAACCAAGTGGACTTGAATTAAAGGATCGTTTGGTAAGTGTAAATCGTGTAACTAAAGTTACAAAAGGAGGTAGAGCATTTGGCTTTTCTGCTATTGTAGTTGTAGGAGACGAGAATGGAGTAGTGGGTCATGGTTTAGGTAAATCTAAAGATGTTTCTGAAGCAATTGCAAAAGCAGTTGAAGATGCTAAGAAAAATTTAGTTAAAATTCCTTTGAATGGACAATCTGTTCCACACGAACAAAAGGGTACATTTGGTGGTGCACGTGTATTCTTAATTCCTGTCTCTCATGGTACTGGAGTTATTGCTGGTGGTGCTGTTCGTTCAGTATTAGAATCAGTAGGTATTCACGATGTTTTATCTAAATCTCAAGGATCATCAAATCCACACAATGTAGTTAAGGCAACTTTCGATGCTTTATTACAGATGAGAAGTGCGCACACTGTTGCAAAACAAAGAGGCGTCTCTTTAGAAAAAGTTTTTAAAGGTTAATTCAAGGAAATTATGGCTAAATTATTAGTAAAACAAGTAAAAAGCAAAATCAACTGTCCTCTAACACAAAAAAGAGGTTTGGAAGCTTTAGGTCTACGTAAAATGGGACAAGTTGTAGAGCATGATTCAAATCCTGCAATCCTTGGAATGATAAATAAAGTTAAACACTTAGTTTCCGTTGAGGAAGTTAAATAACAATTATAGTTATGAATTTAAGTAACTTACAGCCAGCTGAAGGTTCAACACACAATCAAAATAAAAGATTAGGTAGAGGAGAAGGTTCTGGAAAAGGTGGTACTTCTGCAAGAGGTCACAAAGGAGCAAAATCTCGTTCTGGTTATTCTAAGAAAATTGGTTTTGAAGGTGGTCAAATGCCATTACAAAGACGTGTGCCTAAATTTGGTTTCAAAAACATTAATCGTAAAGAGTACGAAGGTGTAAACTTAGATACCTTGCAATCGTTAGTAGATAACGGAATTATTACAAATGCTGTTGATATGACAGATTTTGTAACTAATCGTTTAGCCACAAAAAATGAAATCGTTAAGATTTTAGGAAGAGGCGAATTGAAAGCAAAATTAAAAGTATCTGCTCACAAATTTACTGCAACTGCAAAAGCGGCTATTGAAGCTGCTGGTGGAGAGGTAGTAATTCTATAATTTTTTTATTAAGATGAAGAAATTTTTTGAATCATTAGCCAATGTGTGGAAAATCGAGGAACTAAAAAATAGAATTCTATTGACTTTAGGACTTCTTTTAGTATATCGATTTGGAGCACATGTTACTCTTCCGGGTATAGATGCTACACAATTACATACTTTAGCAGGTCAAACAAAAAATGGTATTGGTTCAATTCTAGACATGTTTACAGGTGGAGCATTTTCTAAAGCTTCTGTTTATGCTTTGGGTATTATGCCTTACATTTCAGCATCAATTGTAGTTCAGTTAATGGGAATAGCCATTCCTTATTTGCAAAAATTACAAAAAGATGGTGAAAGTGGAAGAAAGAAAATCAATCAAATTACACGTTGGTTAACTATCGTTATTACCTTAGTTCAGGGTCCAGGATATATCTATAATTTATATAGAACATTACCAAGTAGTGCCTTTTTATTGGGATTTGATTCATTTTCATTTTTATTTTCATCAGTTTTGATTTTAACTACAGGGACTATATTTGCTATGTGGTTAGGAGAAAAAATAACTGATAAAGGAATTGGTAATGGAATTTCACTTTTAATTATGGTTGGAATTCTTGCAAGACTACCACAAGCATTTATTCAAGAGTTTACATCTACTATTACAAATAATAATGGAGGTCCAATGTTATTGGTTATAGAAGTTATTATTTGGTTGTTAGTTATTATTTCTTGTGTGCTATTGGTAATGGCAGTTCGAAAAATTCCTGTTCAATACGCACGAAGAACAACTACTGGTGATTTTGAACAAGATATGATGGGAGGAAACAGACAATGGATTCCACTTAAGCTAAATGCTTCAGGTGTTATGCCAATTATATTTGCTCAGGCGATTATGTTTATCCCAGCAGCATTAGCAGGGTTGTCTCAATCTGAAACATCACAGTCTATTGCTGGAGCATTCAGTAATATGTTTGGTTTTTGGTATAATTTTGTGTTTGCAACATTAATTGTTGTGTTTACATTCTTTTATACCGCTATTACTGTTCCTACAAACAAAATGGCTGATGATTTGAAACGCAGTGGTGGATTTATTCCAGGTGTAAGACCAGGTGTTGAAACTTCTGATTTTTAGATCATATTATGTCATTAATAACTTTCCCTGGTTCATTATTTCTTGCTTTAATAGCTGTGTTCCCAGCCATTGTTGTAAGTTTTGGTGTACAACAATCATGGGCAATGTTTTTTGGTGGAACTTCTTTAATAATTATGGTTGGTGTTGCAATAGACACTATGCAACAAGTAAATTCTTACTTGTTAAATAGACATTACGATGGTCTGATGAAAACTGGTAAAAATAGAAAGGCAGTAGCTTAATTTTTTATGGCAAAACAATCAGCAATAGAACAAGACGGGTCAATTATCGAAGCATTATCAAATGCTATGTTTCGAGTAGAGTTAGAAAACGGACATGTTGTAATTGCTCATATTTCTGGAAAATGCGTATGCATTATATCAAATTGTTACCTGGTGACAAAGTGAAATTAGAAATGAGCCCTTATGATTTGTCAAAGCAAGAATTACTTATAGATATTAAAAATATTACAATGAAAGTAAGAGCATCAGTTAAGAAAAGAAGTGCCGAGTGTATTATTGTACGCAGGAAAGGCAGATTATACGTAATCAACAAAAAGAATCCTAGATTTAAACAAAGACAAGGATAGTTATGGCAAGAATAGCAGGGGTAGACATCCCAAAAAACAAAAGAGGAGTTATCGCTTTAACCTATATCTTCGGAATTGGTAAAAGTAGAGCAATTGAGGTTTTAGAAAAAGCTCAAGTTAGCCAAGATACAAAAGTTCAAGATTGGAATGATGATGAGATCGGAGCAATTCGTGATGCCGTATCCTATTTCAAAATTGAAGGTGAACTTCGTTCAGAAGTTTCATTAAACATTAAGCGTTTAATGGATATTGGATGTTACAGAGGTATTCGTCACAGATCTGGTCTTCCGTTAAGAGGACAAAGAACTAAAAACAACTCTAGAACAAGAAAAGGTAAAAGAAAAACTGTTGCTAACAAGAAAAAAGCAACTAAATAATAAGTAGTAGTATGGCTAAAGCAAGTACAAAAAAACGTAAAGTTATCGTTGAATCAACGGGTGAAGCTCATATTAGTGCCACTTTTAACAACATCATTATTTCGTTAACTAACAAGAAAGGTGAAGTTATTTCTTGGTCATCAGCTGGTAAAATGGGTTTTAGAGGTTCTAAAAAGAATACTCCATACGCAGCTCAAATGGCAGCAGAAGATTGTAGTAAAGTAGCGTTAGAAGCAGGACTTAAAAAAGTAAAAGTGTATGTAAAAGGACCAGGTAACGGACGTGAGTCTGCTATCCGTTCTATACATAATGGAGGAATTGAAGTAACAGAAATTATTGATGTTACCCCAATGCCTCACAATGGATGTAGACCTCCAAAGAGAAGAAGAGTCTAATAATTTATAGTATAACCTAGGTAGAATATACGGTTATCGGAGGATATGACCTGAATTCATAACCGCTACCTTAAATTTTTTAAAATGGCAAGATATACTGGTCCAAAAACTAAAATTGCTCGTAAATTTGGCGAAGCAATATTCGGAGAAGACAAAGCCTTCGAAAAAAGAAATTATCCTCCTGGACAACACGGGATGGCTAAAAAAAGAGGAAAAAAATCTGAGTATGCTGTTCAGTTAATGGAAAAGCAAAAGCAAAATATACCTATGGAATTCTAGAAAAACAATTTAGAGGATTATTTGAAAAAGCATCTGCTGCACGTGGTGTAACTGGTGAGGTTTTAATTCAACTATGTGAAGCAAGGTTAGACAATGTTGTATTTAGAATGGGAATTGCCCCATCTAGAAGAGGTGCTCGTCAAATCGTTTCACACAGACACATCACTGTTAATGGAGAAATTGTAAATATTCCTTCATACCACTTAAAACCAGGTGATAAAGTAGCAGTTCGTGAAAAATCAAAATCAGTAGAATCTATCGAAAGATCTTTGGCTAATTCTTCTCATGTTTATGAGTGGATTACTTGGAATAACGATACTAAAGAAGGTGTTTTTGTTTCTGTTCCTGCAAGATTACAAATTCCAGAAAATATTAAAGAGCAGTTAATCGTCGAATTGTACAACAAATAATAATTGACTTAGTCGAAATTATGGCAATATTTAATTTTCAGAAGCCCGATAAAGTTATCATGATCGATTCAACCGATTTTGAAGGTAAATTTGAATTTAGACCTTTAGAACCTGGTTATGGATTGACAGTTGGTAATGCACTTAGAAGAGTTATGCTATCCGCTCTTGAGGGATACGCAATAACCTCTGTTAGAATTGAAGGTGTAGACCACGAGTTTTCTACTATTTCAGGAGTTGTTGAAGACGTAACAGAAATTATTTTGAATTTGAAACAAGTTCGTTTCAAACGTCAAATAGAAGATGTAGATAACGAATCTGTTACTATATCTGTTTTTGGGAAAGAACAACTAACTGCTGGTGATTTTCAAAAATTTATTTCAGGTTTTCAAGTTTTAAACCCTGAGCTTGTTATTTGTAATTTAGACAGTAAAATCAAACTTAGTTTCGAATTAACAATCGAAAAAGGGAGGGGTTATGTTCCTGCTGAAGAAAACAAAAAGCAAAATGCAGCAATAGGAACTATTTTCACAGATTCTATTTTTACACCCATCAAAAATGTAAAATATTCTATTGAAAATTTCCGTGTGGAGCAAAAAACAGATTATGAAAAATTAGTTTTTGAAATCAAAACTGATGGTTCAATCAACCCTAAAGATGCTTTAACAGAGGCCGCTAAAGTCTTAATTCATCACTTTATGTTGTTCTCAGATGAGAGAATCACTCTTGAGGCTGATGAAATTGCACAGACTGAGTCTTATGACGAAGAGTCACTGCATATGAGACAATTGCTTAAAACAAAACTTGTTGATATGGATTTATCTGTAAGAGCATTGAATTGTTTAAAAGCAGCTGAAGTTGATACACTTGGTGATTTAGTATCATTCAATAAAAATGATTTAATGAAGTTCCGTAATTTCGGTAAAAAATCTTTAACAGAATTAGATGAATTAGTTGCTGTTAAGAATTTAACCTTCGGAATGGACTTAGCCAAATACAAATTAGATAAAGAATAAATTACTTCATATTTTGCTCTCCAAAGCGGATTGTAGCAAGATGAAGTTATAAAAAACACGTCATGAGACACGGAAAGAAAAACAATCACTTAAGCAGACAGACGGGACATAGAAAAGCTATGTTAGCTAATATGGCTTGTTCTCTAATTGAGCACAAACGTATTAATACAACTGTTGCTAAAGCTAAAGCGCTTAAACAATTTGTTGAGCCACTTATAACAAAATCAAAAGAGGATACTACTCACAATCGTCGTATCGTTTTCGCTTACTTACGAAGTAAATATGCAGTAACAGATTTGTTCAGAGATGTTGCTGCTAAAGTAGGAGATCGTCCAGGTGGGTACACTCGTATAATCAAAGTTGGAAATCGTCTAGGAGATAATGCTGATATGGCAATGATTGAGTTAGTAGATTTTAATGAGTTGTACAACGGAGGTAAAAAAGAAGAGAAAAAAGCTAAAAGCCGTCGTGGTGGAAAAGCTAAAAAGACTGAATCTACTGCACCTGTTGCAGAAGAGAAAGCTCCAGAAACTACTTCTGAAGAAACTACTGAAGAATCAGCTGAATAATGTATTCAACTTCACAAATATTAAAAGGATAAGCTTTATAGTTTATCCTTTTTTTGTTTTAAATAAATCATTATTTACTTTTTAAAAATTTAATTAAACAGGTTTACTATTAAATTCGAATATCATAAATTTGCACAACAACTGCTAACTACAACTGATGAAATACACAACAAGACCTCAAGCCGTTCTACTATTAGCTGACGGAACTATTTTTTACGGAAAATCAATTGGAATATCTGGGACTACTTTTGGGGAGGTTTGCTTCAACACAGGGATGACAGGCTATCAAGAAATTTTTACCGACCCATCTTATTTCGGACAAATAATGGTGGCAACTAATCCTCATATTGGAAATTACGGAGTAAATGCTGACGAAGTAGAATCTGAAAAAATCATGATTTCTGGTTTGGTTTGTAAAAACTTTAGTTTCAACCATTCTCGGCCAAATTCGGAGAGTAATCTTTACGATTATTTTGAAAAACAAAATCTAGTTTGTGTTTCAGATGTAGATACAAGAGCCTTGGTTTCTTACATAAGAGACAGTGGAGCACAGAATGCTGTAATTTCAACTGATGGAACTCCCATTGATGAACTAAAAAAGCAATTAGCGAATGTTCCAGACATGAAAGGTCTTGAGTTGGCGTCAAAAGTATCAACCTCAGAGCCTTATTTTTTTGGTGATGAAAATGCCACTTATAAGATTTCAGCATTAGATTTAGGAATCAAAAAGAATATTTTAAGAAATCTGGCTAAAAGAGGTTGTTTTGTGAAGGTTTTTCCATACGATTCAACATTTGATGAATTGAAAACATTCAATCCTGATGGCTATTTTTTATCTAATGGACCTGGAGATCCAGAGCCATTAATTCAGGCTCAAGAAACTGCAAAGCAAATGATTGCCTCTGAAAAGCCAGTATTTGGTATTTGTTTAGGACATCAAATTATTGGTTTAGCGAATGGGATTTCCACATATAAAATGTTTAATGGTCATAGAGGAATTAACCACCCAGTTATGAATATAATAACGGGTAAAGGTGAAATAACTTCACAAAATCATGGTTTTGCAGTTAATAAAGAAGAGCTTGAAATAAACTCAAATTTCGAGATTACTCATCTTCATTTGAATGACGAAACAGTTGCTGGTATGCGTATGAAAGGCAAAAAATGTTTTTCAGTGCAATATCATCCAGAGGCTAGCCCAGGCCCACACGATTCTAGTTATTTGTTTGATGAATTTGTTGAAAATATCAAATCCAGTTTAAGCTAAAACGTTATCGTTAATAACATTCGATATTTTCATATTATCTTTATTTTATATAGAATATCTTTGTAATACAAAAAATAAAGTACAAAATTTAAAAATAAATAAATTATGAGCATTATTATCAAAGTTCACGCAAGACAAATTTTTGATTCAAGAGGGAATCCTACTATTGAAGTTGATGTTATAACTGAAAGTGGTGTAATTGGTAGAGCAGCAGTTCCATCTGGAGCTTCTACTGGAGAACATGAAGCAGTTGAACTGAGAGACGGTGGAAAAGCATTTTTAGGAAAAGGAGTTTTGAAAGCTGTAGAAAATGTAAACACAAAAATTGCTGAAGAATTAGTGGGTACTTCTGTTTTTGAACAAAATTTAATTGATAAAATAATGATTGATTTAGATGGTACTCCAAATAAATCAAACCTAGGAGCTAATGCTATTTTGGGAGTTTCTTTAGCTGTTGCTAAAGCTGCTGCAAATGAATTAGGATTGCCTTTATATAGATACGTTGGTGGTGTTTCTGCTAATACATTGCCAGTTCCAATGATGAATATCATCAATGGAGGATCACACTCTGATGCGCCTATTGCATTTCAAGAATTTATGATTTTCCCAGTAAAAGCAACTTCATTTTCTCACGCTATGCAAATGGGAACTGAGATTTTTCATAACTTGAAGAAAGTATTACACGATAGAGGGCTTTCTACAGCAGTTGGAGACGAGGGTGGTTTTGCGCCAAATTTAGCTGGAGGTACAGAAGATGCATTAGATACAATTAAAAAAGCGGTTGAAAAAGCTGGATATACATTTGGTGACGAAATAATGATTGCTCTTGACTGTGCTGCATCTGAGTTTTATGTAGATGGTAAATACGATTATTCTAAATTTGAAGGAGAAACAGGAAAAATCAGAACATCTGCTGAACAAGCGGAGTATTTAACAGAATTAGCTACTAAATATCCAATTATCTCAATTGAAGACGGTATGTATGAAAATGATTGGGATGGATGGAAATTGCTTACTGAAAAGATTGGAGATAAAGTACAATTAGTTGGAGACGATTTATTTGTAACTAATGTAGAGCGTTTGTCAACAGGAATTGACAAAGGAATTGCAAATTCTATTTTGGTAAAAGTAAACCAAATCGGAACTTTAACAGAAACGATTGCTGCAGTTAATATGGCCAAAAACGCTGGATACACTTCGGTAATGTCACATCGTTCAGGGGAAACTGAAGATAACACCATTGCTGACTTAGCAGTAGCGTTAAACTGTGGTCAAATTAAAACAGGTTCGGCTTCTCGTTCTGATCGTATGGCTAAATACAATCAATTATTGAGAATTGAAGAAGAATTAGGAAATACTGCTTACTTTCCAGGTAAAAATGCATTTAAGATAAAATAATCTTAGCAAGATTTTTATAAATTTACCTGACAAGTTAGTATAGCCTGTCAGGTTTTTTTTAAACTCTTTTTTATATAATTATTAACGTATTCAGCTTAAAAATCATTTTTTAATTCATTCTAAATTCCATAGATTTGTTAAAATATTATTTCAATAGATAAATTTCCATTTTATTATGTCAAAAACAGCGACACTAGAAATTGAAGGTAAAAAGTATGAGTTTCCTATAATTGTAGGGACAGAGAACGAGATAGCTATCGATATAAACAAATTACGCGATTTAACATCGGTAATTACTATGGATCCTGGGTATAAAAATTCAGGTTCATGTCTTAGTGAAATAACTTTTCTAGATGGTGAAGAAGGAATTTTACGTTATAGAGGGTATTCAATAGAGGAATTGGCTGAAAAAGCTCATTTTCTTGAAGTGTCTTATCTTTTAATTTTTGGAGAGTTACCCACTTCTGAACAGTTAAAACAGTATGAGACAGATATAAGGAAGTACACTTTGGTTAACGAAGAAATGAAAAATATCATTGATGGTTTTCCAAAAACGGCACATCCCATGGGAGTTTTGTCTGCCCTGACAAGTGCTTTAACAGCTTTTAACCCTAAGGCGGTGAATCCAGATAATCCTAAAGAATTATATGAGTCTGTTTGTAAAATAATGGGTAAATTTTTGGTAATCGCTAGTTGGACCTATAGAAAAACGATGGGTTATCCTTTAAATTATTATGACAACACCAAAGGTTATGTGGAGAACTTTATGAATTTGATGTTTCATTTACCTACAGAACCATACAAAGCCAATCCGATTGTAATTAATGCTTTAGATAAATTATTTATTCTTCATGCAGATCACGAACAAAACTGTTCTACATCAACTGTGCGTATGGTGGGTTCTTCACATGCCGGATTATTTGCATCAATTTCAGCTGGAGTATCTGCACTTTGGGGCCCATTGCATGGTGGAGCCAATCAAGCGGTTCTTGAAATGCTAGAAGAGATTCATGCTAATGGCGGCGATACTGATATATACATGGCTAAAGCCAAAGATAAAAATGATCCGTTCCGTTTGATGGGATTTGGGCATAGAGTTTACAAAAACTTTGATCCTAGAGCTAAAATAATCAAAAAAGCCGCAGATGAAGTTTTAGGAACTTTAGGCGTTGAAGATCCAATTTTAGAAATTGCGAAAAAACTAGAAGCAGCAGCTTTGGTCGATGACTATTTTGTATCTAGAAAATTATATCCAACCGTTGATTTTTATTCAGGGATTATATACAGAGCTTTAGGAATTCCTACAGATATGTTTACGGTAATGTTCGCAATAGGACGCTTACCAGGTTGGATAGCTCAATGGAAAGAAATGCGAATTAATAAAGAGCCAATAGGAAGACCAAGGCAAATATATACAGGTCATCCATTAAGAGATTTTGTTCCAGTAGAGAAAAGATAATTAATCATAAATCTTAAAAAGCTTCTTCTAATCGAGAAGCTTTTTTATCTTTGGCAAAATCTTTTTATGCTAAATATTCATATCCAAAATGAGACATCAAGATTAAGAGCTGTAATTCTTGGCACTGCACTTAGTAACGGGCCAACTCCCAGCGCAGATGAAGCTTATGATCCAAAATCATTAGAACATATACTTGCAGGAACCTATCCTACAGAATCAAATATGATTGAGGAAATGGATGCTTTTGAAAAGGTTTTCAAAAAATATGATGTGACAGTTTATCGTCCAGAAATTATTGAAAATTACAATCAAATTTTTACCAGAGACATAGGGTTTGTTATTGATGATTTTTTCTTTAAATCGAATATACTGCCTGATCGTGAGAGAGAATTGGATGCTATTCAATATATCATTGACCAAATTGACCCTACAAAAGTACTAAGACCACCAGAAGAAGTTCATATAGAAGGGGGTGATGTGATGCTTTGGAATAACTATATATTCATTGGAACCTACAAAGGAAGTGATTATAAAGATTATATTACTGCGAGAACTAACATTCAGGGAGTCAATTATATTCGAGAATTATTTCCTAATAAAATTGTCAAAGATTTTGATTTAGTAAAATCTAAAATTGAAGCAAGAGATAATGCATTACACTTGGATTGCTGTTTTCAGCCTGTTGGCAATGATAAAGCAATTATATATAAAAATGGTTTTCGTGAAGAAGCGGATTATTTATTTTTGGTGAAGCTTTTTGGAAAAGAAAATCTATTTCATATAACACGAGATGAGATGTATTATATGAACTCAAATGTTTTTTCAATTGCACCAAATGTTGTGGTTTCTGAAAGAAATTTTACTCGATTAAACAATTGGCTTCGAAAAAACGGTTTTATAGTTGAAGAAATACCCTATGCTGAAATTGCAAAACAAGAGGGGCTTTTAAGATGCTCCACTTTACCATTAATAAGAGATTAAAAATAAAATTCTGATATGAAACAAACTACAAATTCTATATTGATGATTCGTCCGGTTGCTTTCCGAATGAATGAACAGACAGCAGTAAATAATTATTATCAAAAAGTAATAGAAAATTTGTTGCCTGCTACTGTAAATGCAAAGGCACAAGAGGAATTTGATGTTTTTGTTTCCAAATTAAGAAAAGTTGGTGTTCATGTTATTGTTGTAGACGATACATTAGAGCCTAGTACTCCCGACAGTATTTTCCCTAACAATTGGATTTCTTTTCATGAAAATGGAGATGTTACACTGTATCCTATGTTTGCAGAGAATCGCAGATTGGAGCGTCGTGAAGATATACTAGATATTCTTGAAGATGAGGGATTTGTAATTAACGAAATTATGGATTACACCTCAGCTGAAGAAGATGGTTTTTTCCTAGAAGGAACAGGAAGTATTGTTTTGGATAGAGAGAATGGCAAAGCCTATTGTGCTCTTTCCCCTAGAGCTGATGAAGAGTTATTTATAGAGTTTTGCGAAGATTTTGAATATAATCCTATCCTATTTGAGGCATTTCAAACTGTTGGAACAGAACGCAAATTAATTTATCATACTAATGTAATGATGAGCGTTGGCGAGACTTTTGCCATAATCTGTGCTGAAAGTATTGATAATAAAAAAGAGCGTAAAATAGTTTTAGACAGTCTTCGCGGTGACGAAAAAGAAATTATACTTATAACAGAAGAGCAGGTTAATAACTTTGCTGGGAATATGCTTGAAGTTAAAGGATTTGACGATAAACGATACCTTGTTATGAGTACTTCGGCATACAACAGCTTAACCAAGAAGCAAATTGCTCAGATTGAAGAGCATGTAACCATTTTAAGTTCCAGTTTAGACACCATTGAAGCCTGTGGTGGAGGAAGTGCAAGATGCATGATGGCTGAAATTTTTCTTCCAAAAAAGTAGAACTAAATTTATATGAAAAATAAGAAAACACTAGTATTAGGAGCTTCTATTCAACCCGATAAATATTCCTATAAAGCCATTTCTATGCTTGCAGAAAGGGGACATTCCGTTTTAGCAATAGGACAAAAAGCAGGTGAAGTTGCTAGAATAAAAATCCATACTAAAGCGATTCCTTTAAAAAACATTGATACAGTTACCTTATATTTGAATCCAGTTCGTCAGCGAGATTATTACAACTATATCATTGATTCAAAACCAAAACGTGTCGTTTTTAATCCTGGAACAGAAAATCCAGAGTTTTATCAGTTATTACAGTTGAATGCTATTAAATTTGAAGTAGCTTGCACACTCGTTTTATTGGCTACCAATCAATATTAAAAATTAGTTTCTGAAGTTGCAGGTTTGCTAATGAGAAGTAAGCCAATAAAAGTGATCAATCCATTCACGATAATCAATTCATTGTCAAAAACATAATCTCCGAAAAGAATTGCTGAATTTTTACTTATAAAAAAGCAAATGGCTGGTGAAATAACGCAAATTAGCGGGACCAGTTTATCATGAACCGTTTTTGATTTCATAAATAATCCAAAAGTATACAAACCAAGAAGAGGTCCGTAGGTATAGGATGCAATTTTAAATATCATACTCACTACTGAGGCATCATTGATTGCATTGAAAATGATAATAACGAGAAACATTAAAAGAGAAAATCCAATGTGAACAAAATGTCTTGTTCTAACGATATTGGGTTTGTTTTGATTTTCGGTTTTATCCATTCCAAGGAAATCTACACAAAAAGAAGTGGTTAAAGCAGTTAATGCAGAATCAGTAGTGGCAAATGTAGCTGCTGTTAAACCTAATAGAAATACAATTGATGGGACTATACTAAGATGATGGAATGCGATTTCAGGAAAAAGCAAGTCAGTTCTTGGGTTTCCGGTGATTAAATCTGTTGGAACCGATATGTTATTTTTAGTAGCATATATGTATAGTAATGCGCCCACGCTCAAGAAGAAGATATTTATGATTACAAATATTCCTGTAAATGTGAACATATTTTTTTGAGCTTCACCAATGTTGGAGCAGCTCAAATTCTTTTGCATTAAATCTTGGTCTAAACCAACCATGGCAATAGTTACAAATATTCCTCCTAAAATTTGTTTCCAGAAAAAAGTTCCCTTCATGTAGTCTTCAAAGAAAAAAACTTTGGAATAATTACTGTTTTTTACTTGTTCAAAAGCTTCTAAAACATTTAAATTCAAGCTTCTACAAATAAAGAAAATGGTTAAAAAAACGGAAGAAACTAGAAAAAGCGTTTGTAAGGTGTCAGTGATGATTATAGTTTTCAATCCTCCGCGATAGGTGTAGGCAAATATGAGCATCAACGAGATTAATACAGTTGCAGCAAATGGTATAGAATAATAGTCAAAAACATAACGTTGCAAAACAATTACTACAAGATATAGTCTAAATGAGGAGCCAATAGTTCTACTTATTAAAAAAATAGTTGCTGCTGTTTTATAACTAACCGTTCCAAGTCGTTTTTCAATATAGCCATATATTGAAGTAAGATTCATTCTGTAGTATAAAGGGAGCAATACTTTAGCAACTACAATAAATCCGATAGCATTACCTAAAACAAACTGAAAATATTTGAATTGAAAATCGGGATTTCCCACTTCACCCGGAACAGAAATAAAAGTTACTCCAGAAAGTGCTGTTCCAATCATTCCAAAAGCAACCAAATACCATTTTGAGTTTTTATTGGCTTTAAAAAAAGCGTCATTACCACTATTTTTATTACTTACCAGATGCGAAATCAGAAACAATATTCCAAAGTAGATTACAATCAGAGTCAAGATGGTAAATGCAGTCATTTTTATAGTTTTTATTGGTAGCCAAAATACAAAAAAATGAATAAGAATAGTATTTAAATTTATTATTGTAACAAACACAATTAAGTTTTTTGTTAAATGAAATATTATGATTTGAAACTGTTTTTTTGTAGCTATATTTGCAATTATTGTTGATGATAATGTTAACTTAATTGTGAGTTAGCATTGCGAAGCTGTGGAGTATTGTTATTGTAAATTGTCTTAAATTTATTTCAATAAAATCATAATTGCAGATGATTTTTTTTAAAATA
The DNA here is from genome assembly GCA_016718345.1 of Flavobacterium sp. GTDB lineage: Bacteria > Bacteroidota > Bacteroidia > Flavobacteriales > Flavobacteriaceae > Flavobacterium. The sequence goes on from JADKDN010000001.1 coordinate 310,176, forward strand.
TTGGTTTGAGAAAATTCTTTATAGTTTTAGCTCTAATTACAACTCTTTTAGTCTCTCTTTGGTCAGATTTTTACCCAGAAAGACAAATTAACAGAGCCTACAGTTTGCCATTAGACGTGCTGTTTTATTTTGGGTATTATTTTTTTCTTTCTATTTTACTACGTTATGTAAAATTTATTCCCTTAAAATTGATACTCTTTTTGTGATATTTTTTCACTTCAACTCTCTTAGAAATTTTACAAATATGGGTTTCAAAAAGATATGTATCTCCTTTAGATGTGTTTAGTAATGCATTTGGTATTGCTTTAGAATTATTTTTTTATAAGGCGTCTGGGGTAAATTTGAAATAGAATGTAAAACTTAGGAAAAAAAATAATCTAAGGCAGAAAAGATAAGGCGTAAAACATAATGAGTAATTAGTTCTAACAAATTTTAAACTTAATTTGTCATTTAATATTTAATTAAGTTTTATAGCGCTAATTATTTTTTAAGTTACAAAGTAAGCAATTCCTATGGCAATAAAATATTTAATCTTAACGAGAGAAAAATACAGTAAATTATGAAAGCAGCACATCGTGTAGTAAAAAACACAGGCATTTTATATGCTAAAATGGCGCTAACCATGTTTATCTCATTGTATTCAACTCGACTTGTTTTATCGGCTTTAGGTGTAGAAGATTTTGGACTGTTTAATGTAGTAGGTGGAATTATTGCTATGCTTGGTTTTTTGAATGCTTCTATGGCCGTTTCAAGTCAACGTTTTATGTCTTTTGCGCAGGGAGCTGGAGATATTGAGAAAGTTAAAAAGATTTTTAATATGAGCACATTGATGCATATAGGTATTGCATTAATAATAGTTTTAATTTTTGAAATAGTAGGTTTTTTTTTCATGAATGGCATTCTAAATATAAATTCTAATCGTTTATCAGTAGCTAAAATGATCTATCAGTTTATGGTAATTAGCACTTTCTTTACAATTATTTCAGTACCCTATGAAGCAGTTATTACATCACATGAAAACATGTTTTTTTATGCGATTGAAGGTATTTTAGAAGCTCTTATTAAATTGGCAATTGCATTTTACATTACATATAATTCTTACGACCACCTTATTTCTTATGGCTTTTTAATGGCTGGGTTATCAATTTTTTTATTGATTTTAAGGAGAGTATATTGCCATTGGAAATATGAAGAATGTCAAATTAGAATTAGGCATTATTATGATAAAAATTTATTGATGGAAATGAATTCTTTTGCGGGTTGGTCTTTATTGGGTATAGCAAGCAGCATGATTTCAAACTATGGCTTCGGTATTATTATAAATATATTTTTTGGAACTGTTGTGAATGCTGCTCAAGCAATTGCTAATCAAATTAATGGTCAATTAAGTGTTTTATCTAAAACAATGATTAATGCACTAAATCCAATTATTGCAAAAAATGCTGGTGCTGGGAAGATGGATGTAATGATAAAAGCTGCAATGACAGGCAGTAAATTTTCTTTCTATTTATTATGTATTGTTTTTATCCCTTTTTTAGTAGAGATGCCATATATTCTAGGATTATGGCTAAATGTAGTTCCAGAATATACAGTTGTATTTTGCAGGCTTTTATTGGTTAAAACTTTGATAGAGCAATTACAAACTCCATTGACTTCAACTATAAACGCTGTGGGAAATATAAAAAAATTTCAAATATTTAATTCAATATTAAACATTTTACCAATACTTGTAGGATATATTTTATTTAGTAATAATTTTTCTCCAAGTAGCATCTATATTTATTTTATAATTAATGCTATTTTTTTATTTTCATTTGTTATCTACAATGCTAAGATTTATTCAAATCTTCCAGTTGTATTTTTTCTGAGAAATATAGTTTTAAAATCTTTAATTATTTTTTTAACATCAATTTTTGTAACTTATGTACCTTTATTAATATTTGAAAATGAATTAGTTCACACTTTTTTTGCTTTTATTTTGAGTTCTATTTCTTTAATAATTTTCATTTGGTTTTTTGGTTTGAATATGGAAGAAAAAAACATTATTATGAATGTAAAATTAATTTTCATGTCAAAATTTAAACAACAATATTCTAAATAATTATTGTGTTAAATCCGTGTAAACTATGACGTTAATCAATAAAATAATAAATAGAATTTATTGGGCTTTTAAATTTGGAGGTAAACAAATTTTTTGCAAAAGTAAAATAATTGGCTCAAAAAAATCCACTATTAATATACATAGAAGTGTGCATGTGAATAGATCAATTATCTATGTGCATGAAGGTTCTTCATTAATTATTGAAGAAGGAACTATAATTAAAAATACTAGTTTAAGTATTAAAGGTTCAGTAACTATTGGGAAAAACAACATTTTATGTGGACATAATAATAAATTAAGTATTACAGTCGATGGCAATCTGGTAATTGGGAATTACAATAGAATACAATCCAATATACTTATTCGTTACGGAGGTGATGTAACAATCGGTAATCACAATAATATCAATCATGAATCAGAACTCAGATCAGACGAAAAAATTTCAATAGGAAATTTCAATCAAATATCTTACAAAGTGGTAATTTGGGATACGAATACCCACACTATCTACCCTGCCCAAGAGCGTAGAAATTTGACAATAGAGAAGTTTCCAATATTTGGATATGAATATGAAAAACCTAAAACTAAGCCTGTTTTTATTGGTGATGATTGTTGGATTGGTCGTGAAGCCGTGTTGTTGAAAGGATCCGTTCTTTCAAATAAATGTATATTGGGTTTTAGAACTATTTTATCTGATTTTAAAACAGAAGAATCTACAACAATTGTATCTCAAGTGTCCAATAAAATATATAAAAATAAAATATAATTTTTTTATTTTTTATACCTACTATGATAACAGTAATTATCCCAGTATACAACAAACAAACAACAATACAACAAACCTTAACTAGCGTAATAAATCAATCATTTAAGGATTTTGAGATAGTAATTGTTGATGATGGCTCGACAGACAATAGTATTTCTATTGTAAATAATAACTTCAATGATAACAGAATTAAAATCATTTCTCAAAAAAATCAAGGTGTTAGTATAGCTAGAAACCATGGGGTTTTTCATTCAAGATATGAATTAATTGCTTTCTTGGACGCTGATGATTTATGGAACGAGAAATATTTAGAGTTCATGGTTAAAGCTTATAAAATGTTTCCTGACTCGGGAATGTACTGTTGTGCAGGTTATGTAAAAAATGCAGATGGTTCGCTATTAGAGAGGGTTGATTCTAAAATTATTAACCCAATTTCAAGAATTGATTTTTTTCAAAATCCACATATTTATTTACACACAAGTAGTACAGTTGTAAAAAAAAATGTGTTTAATATTGTTGGAGGGTTTCCTGAAAAAATGATTAGGAATCAAGATTTTGCTTTGTTCTTCTCGGTTGCTTTGATTTCGGATGTGGTGTACTGTAATCATTTGTTAAGTAGCTATGTAGGTGGTGTGGCTAATCAAGCTACCTCTTCCTTTTCCGATAAGACTTTAGAATCTATTATTTGGCGCTATAATCATGTTCATAGAAATTGGATCAAATTCAAAAAGAAACCTTATTTATATTTAGTATTCACGAAATATGAAATACGACATCGAATTAAAAACTTTATTGTTAATAATCAGTTTGCACATTTATATACATTTTTGAATGATTTGGATTCCGAATTGATGAATGAATTTTCTTTTTCTGAAAGATTTTTATATAAAAAAACTTTTTTAAAAAGAATATCAATTTTATATATTAATCTGACAAAAGTTCGATGGCGTTTGCGAGGATTTCAAAGAGTAAATAAATATTTAAATTAATATCGTTTGCATTGAGAATTAGCACTATTTTGATAAAAATTAGAGATAGATTATGGTCTGCAATTGTAAAATTTTCTAGAACTAAAAAATATTATCCTAAATTGTATAAATGCTATTGGCATATGCAAATTTTTCATAGTAGGAGACAAAACGATAATCATAATTTCTACACCGCAGTCCCTAATCAAGGAGCAGGAATAGGGCATCAAATATCTAATTGGATAGCAGGTTATTGGTTTGCAAGACAATTTGGCTTGCAGTTCGCTCATATTCCTTTTTCAAATAGTAGTTGGGAGCATCTTTTGGGTTTTGGGGAAGATGAACAAACTTTTGAAGAGCTACTTGCTGTAGGATATAAAAAAGTAAAACTACCTTTATTTGATGAAAACGATTTAGAAGCTTTTGATTTACAAAAGAGAATAATACAATCCTACAACGGTCAGAAAGTTGTTTTTGTTGCAGAGCAAGATCAGTTTTATCAAAATCAATTTGGTGTGATTACAGATATACAAAAAAAATTTTATGCTTCAAAAGCTAGAAAAAAGAGCAATTACAGTTCAGAACAAATTATTTTAATATTGCCATTCATGTAAGGCGAGGAGATATTGTTGTAGGACAAGACAATCAAAATTATAATTTAAAGTTTCGTTGGCAAGACAACACCTACTTTGAGAAAGTACTCACCTCAAGTTATTGCAAATTGTAAAACAAGTAAAACCAATTGCTATTTATTTATTTTCACAGGGAAGCAAAAATGATTTTCCAGAATTTGAAAAGTTTTCTAATCTACATTTTTGTTTGGATTGGACTGCTCAAGATTCTTTTTTACACATGGTTTTTGCAGATGTCCTAATTACTAGTAAAAGTTCATTTTCTTATAAACCAGCATTGTTATCCAAGGGTATTAAAATTTGTCCCAAAGATTTTTGGCATGGATATCCGATGAAAGAAGATTGGATTTTAGCAGATGAAAATGGAGAATTTGAACAAATAGATGCATTTTAAAAATAAATTAGTTTATAAGAATTATCAATAACAATGAAATTTAAATACATCGATGCATTAAGAGGTATAGCAATTCTTCTTGTAATGATTGTTCATACCTCACAATATGGAGAAAAAAGTCAAAATGAATTTTTTAATTCTTTTTTTAAGTTTGGAGCAAAGGGAGTGCAATTGTTTTTTTTAGCAAGTGCATTTACTCTTTTTTTATCCTATAATAATAGGAACAGACAAGAAAATAAAAATTCACTGAGGGACTTTTATATTCGTAGGTTTTTTAGAATTGCTCCAATGTATTACATTGGAATTATTTTTTTTTCATTGCAAAATCAAAATGGAATCCTAGACACGAGTACTAATAATTTATTGAATATTTTGTCAAATATCTTATTTATTCACGGTATAAGTCCATATTGGATTAACAATCTTGTTCCAGGAGGCTGGTCAATTACGGTCGAAGTGTTTTTTTATATTATTCTACCATTACTAATTACTATTATTAAAAATTTAAATCAAGCAGTAATTTTTACTTTAATAAGCTTTATCGTATCAATGATTTTTCGATTACTCCTACAAAAAATTCAATTAATTGATAGTTTAGCATTGTGGACTGAATTCTCATATTACAACTTTATTACTCAACTTCCAGCATTTGGGTTAGGTATAATATCTTATTTTTTAATAGTTAAAAAAGACTTTGAAATTGCTCCAATAAATACTTTAATTATATTCTTTATAGTTACATCTCACTTTATTTGGGGTAAAATTATACCTAATTTTATTCTCATCGGGATATGTTTTTTGATTTTAATTTATATTCTTTCTTTGAAAGAGTATAAGATTTTTGTTAATAAATTTACCCTCTTTTTAGGGAAAATTAGTTATAGTGCTTATTTAGTGCACTTCGGAGTGTTGCTTTGGTTAGATAAGAATACAACGTTAAATTATTTTATAAAAGAATATTCTTATAATTATTTCTTATTAAATTTCATATTAAGATTATTTCTTGTGATTTTATTACCACAATAATTGCTTATGTTTTTTTTAAAATTATTGAAATACCTTTTCTAAAACTTGGGAGAAAGATAATTGAAGATTTGTATAAAACTTAATATTCATGCTGAAGCAAAAAATGAAGTTTTTTTATTAACCTTTAAGGCTATATAAAAGTTAATGTTCAATATAGTTAAAGTAAGTGTTCCTGTATAAAATAAATTGTGCCACATTATGAATATAATTTCTATTTACACATTTAAAATATTGAGGAGAATTTATACTAAAATTATAAATAAAAAAGAAGTTAAGCCAGAATGTGAGCAAGATTCTGATAACGCCACTAAATTGATTTATGATGCTTTATTGAATGACGAACCCTGTATGATAGCTCGTTTTGGGTCTACTGAGCTAACCTGTCTGAATAACTATCTGGGAGTTTGTAATGAAAATAAGTCAGTAGTAGCTTATTTAAAAAATGAAGCGTCCCCTTGGTGGTGGGAAAAAAACACTGTCAAACAAATGCAGGATTGGAGTGGTTTTTTTCCTGCCGAAATATCACAAATTGAAAAGTTCTGTAAATTGATGTTGCAAGATATTCCAGAAGTTGACATTTTAGGTTCCTGGCTTGCTAATGAGCGTTTAGTGGATAATATACTAAATGCAAAAAAAATTCATTTAAGATTATTGGAGCCTTTTTGGTCAGATAATCCTTGGACTAAAGTGCTAAAAGATAAGAAAGTACTCGTAATTCATCCCTTTGTGACAAGTATTCAAAATCAATACAATCGGAGAGATTTGCTATTTAAAAATAAAGATATATTACCTAGTTTCAAATCAATTACCGTTATTGAAGCAGTTCAGAGTTTAGGTGAAGGCGATGCCCGCTTTGTCGATTGGTTTCAAGCTTTAGACTACATGAAATCTGAAATGGACAAAGTAGATTACGATGTTTGTTTGGTTGGAGCTGGAGCTTATGGATTTCATTTAGTGCGCATGCTAAAAGAAAGGGGAAAAAAGGCATCCATATTGGAGGTGCTTTACAATTATTATTTGGAATTAGAGGAAAACGCTGGGAAGATCCAAATTATGGAGTTGAGGTATGGGGTATTCCCAAGGGCTTTTATCCTTCAATTATGAATGAATATTGGATTAGACCCCAGAAAAATGAAACTCCAATCAGCGCAAATAGCGTTGAAGGAGCTTGTTATTGGTAAAAAAAAAAGATGAAATCAAAGCTATTTAGATTACTTTTACTTCCATTTGGCCTGCTAAATAAAGTCATACAAATCTCTAAAGATGGATCTAGAGATTTACACAATAAGTTGCGTTTTAAAGATGTTAAAATCGATAAAGGTATTTGTATCGATGAAAACAAAATGGGAAAGAATATTCATATTCTCGCTAATACAATAATTAACAACTCTTTCATTGATAGTTTCACTTATGTCGGAAAAAATGGAGTGGTACAAAACGCGCAAATCGGAAAATTTTGTTCTATAGCCAATGATGTATGTATTGGTACGGGAAAACATCCACTGGATAATTTTTCGACTGCAACAATTTTTTATAGAAAGAACAACACGCTAAATATCGATTTAATTGAACAAGATATTTTTTTTGAGGAGTATGAGACTGTCACTATTGGTCATGATGTTTGGATTGGAACTCGAGCAATAGTTTTAGATGGAATAACGGTTGGTAATGGAGCAGTAATCGCAGCGAATTCTGTAGTTACAAAAGATGTCCCACCTTATGCTATTGTCGCTGGAGTCCCTGCAAAAATAATCAAGTACCGTTTTAATGATGATAAAATAAATAAATTAAATGACTCAAAATGGTGGGAATTAGATTTGAATGAGATTAAACAAAAAAATTAATAATTTAAATTCCTAAATGTAATGATATCAGATATTTTTAAAGGAATCAGAAAACTAAAAGAGGTTAGTATTAATTATGTATATACTCCATATGCAAAATTAATTTTCTATTTAAATGGTGTAAAATTTGCTAGCAATCTTACTGTTTATGGATTTCTGAAAGTAATTGTTACTAGGAGGGGTAAAGTTGTCGTTGGTAAAAATGTGACAGTGAATAGTGGTAATAATCATAATATTATTGGTCGCCAACAAAAAACTATTTTTTGGGTAGAGGGTTTATTAACCATAGGAGACAATGTCGGGATGAGTTCTACCGCTATAATTTGTAATCATTCAATAGCAATAGGTGATAATGTAACTATAGGTGGAAATTCAGTTATTTATGACACGGATTTTCATTCACTTGTTCCTGAAATAAGACTAAATAAATCAATAGATAAATTAAATGCAAAGTCAGGTAAAGTAACTATAAAAGATAATGTATTTATTGGTGCTCATTCAACAATCCTAAAAGGTGTAACGATTGGATTCAATTCAGTTGTTGGCGCTTGTTCGGTAGTTACCAGAGACATTCCAGATAATGAAATTTGGGCAGGCAATCCTGCTCAATTTATTAAATCGGTGCAAATTTAATTAATGAAGAGGGTTCTTGTAAATGAATATTAAGACAAAAAATGTATTAGCGATATTGATAGTAATTTTAACTATGACATCGTTAACACAATGGTCAACAATACCAATTGGAAGCACATTCACAGATTGGGTTTTATTTGGATTTATAATTTATATTTTTTTATTTAAATATAAGAGTATTATAACCCATCAAATGATTCGCACCTTTGGTTCTTAAAAAAGTATGTTTTATGGGTTTTAATTTGTTTTATTCGAGGACTATTTGTAGCTGAGTATTATTGGGATTTTAAAAATTTAATTAATGCCAGCTGTGCTTTATTTTTGGCATTGTCAGTTTATTTTTTTACCAACCCCAATGTATTAAAAAGTGTTTTAAATATATGGTTAAAATATGCCTTTCCTCTATTTGTTTTTTTTATTCCAATATTAATGCCCTTAAGTTATGGTTATTATCTAATTCCAATAAGTTTTCTTGCACTTTTCATTCCAGTTTTAAATTTTAAATGGCGTTTTATAGTTATTGGTGTTTCCTTATTTGTTATTCTGTCAAGTATTGATGCCAGAAGTAATGTTCTAAAATTTACAGTGCCATTTATTTTTTCAATGCTTTATTACTTTAAATTTTTTTTAAAATCAAAATTGCTGATTTTAATTAGTATGATTATTTTTTATTCCAATTTTATTTTTTGTTTTGGCAGTGAATGGTACATTTAATATTTTTAACCTAGAAGAGAATATATCAGGTACCTACACATCAGAAAAAATCAAAGAAGGTAAAAAAATAGAGGAAAATTTAAAGATTGATACTCGTACATTTCTATACGAAGAAGTGGTTTCTTCTGCATTAAAAAATGATTATGTCTTGTTCGGAAGAACACCTGCTCGAGGGAATGACTCCTTCTACTTTGGTAATTTTACTGCGGAAGAATTGGGCACAAAACGTTATGAGCGCTACAGTAATGAGGTGTCAATTTTAAATATTTTTACTTGGACTGGGTTTGGTTGGGGTTGTTCTATATTTTTTTGTTTTCTTTAGGGCTGCCTATTTAGCCATAGTTCACTCCAAAAGCTCATTTTTGAAGATACTAGGTCTTTATGTTTCATTTCGTTGGGTAACAGCATGGGTAGAAGATTTTAATCGATTTGATATAATGAATCTCATGCTTTGGATTGTAATTGCAATGTGTTATTCAAAAAAGTTCAGAAGAATGACTGATTTTGAATTTAAAATTTGGTTAAACAAAATCTTCAAAAGTAAGTATGCTTTTTTCTATAATTAATTCTTACAAAGAAATACTTTCCAAATAATTAATGTCAAATAAAACAAATATAGCCGTATTACTTACTCTCTCACAATCGTAAGGAGAAGACATTAGAGTGTTTAAAAGCATTGTATAAATGTATTTTACCAAATGACTATTCCTTAAGTGTTTTTATGGTTGATGACTGCTCATCTGATGGAACTTCAATGGCAGTTGCCTCTGCTTTTCCAATGGTACATATTATTCAAGGCAACGGTAACTTATTTTGGAATCGTGGTATGTATTTAGCTTGGAAAACAGCAGCTAGTAGTCAAGATTTTGATTATTATATGTGGCTTAATGATGATACAAATTTAACATATAACGGAATAATAGAATTGCTTGAAATAGTTCAAACATCCTCATCTCCAATAATAGTTTGTGGAGCAATTTGTAGTGATAGAAATATATTTTCATATGGATTAATGTCAAAGAAGGAAACCCTATATTGCCGAATAGTTTTGGAAAAATGGAATGTATATGAATGGAAATTGTGTTTTAGTACCTAGAAATATTTATAAACAAGCTGGTAATTTAGATCCTATTTTCCTCATGCAATTGGAGACTATGATTATGGCTTGAGAGCAATTAAAATGGGTTTTTCAATTTTAACAACAAAATGCTATGTAGGGATATGCAATCAAAATGAATTTTTGCCAATATGGTGCTACTCTAAAACACCACTAAAAAAAAGAATAAAAAAGTTATATTCTCCTCTTGGGAATGCACATCCCTATTATTTTTTTATTTATGAAAGAAGACATTTAGGAATTTTAGTTGCCGTAAAACATTTTTTAACAATTCACCTTAGAGTACTTGTACCTTCTCTATGGAAAATTTAGCTCGTTTTATTTTTCAGATTGACTCTGATGTAGTCAAGAACATCCTCTCAAAATCAGATAATATAAAAGTTGTTGATGTATCAGATACAACATCAGAACTTTGTGTTGTTTATTTTAGTAGTAATGAATTGTATTATCCCAACACAGAATATGCTTTTCAGAATGCTATTGAAAAAAGAGATAAATACGAATGGATTAATACAAAATATCCTGGAGCTAAGCGTCACATTTTTGTTCGAGATATTCAAAAGCAATGGTATATGGAGGGGGTGTCAATTAAAAATAATAGTCCTGAATTACTTGTAAATTATCTAGATGAATTGTGTAAGGGGTTTACCGTTTTTACAATTGGAAGTTCGGCAGGAGGATTTGCGGCATTGCTGTTTGGTAGTTTGATAAAAGCAAAACGAGTCTACGCCTTCAATGCGCAGTTAGATTTGAATATAATTATTAAGGATTCAAGTCCTTTCAAAGATCCAATTTTATTTAGGTACCAGTATGATGAACCAAGATCAAAGTTCTATCAGGTATCTAATTTTCTGAATTCGAGTACCAAATATTTTTATTTTCAATCAGCAAAATCAAAAATAGATATTGTTCAATATGAAACATGTTCAAAAAAGAGCTTGTTAAAAAAAATAGAATTCTCTACTTCCAATCATGGTTTCCCTTTTTTAAGACATAATTTATTATTCGTTATAGGGCTTTCAGAGGATGAATTAGATGAAATGTCTAAACATAAATTACATCCTTTTGTTTTTTCGGTAAAAGTTGATGGATTTTGGAAAGCAACTTATTTATCTGGTAAAGCGGTTTTATTTAGATTGAAGAAAAAGTGGTATGACGAGAAATTAGCTAAGTAATTTCTAACATCAAAAAATAGTTTTATTTAAAATAAAAAATGAGTACCAAAATATCAAAAGTAGCTCATGCTATTGTCAAAAAAGCTTTTTATGCTTCTCCACAAAAAGGAGCGCAAATGTTCGAGTATAATAAAGGATGAATTAGAAAAAATAAACCATCAATGATTGCGATTGGTTCAACAGAGATAAAAGCAATTCTGTATCCTTTTTTACCATGGCCATTTAGAACTTATTTTAGAAATAGAATATTTTCAAATATGGAAATTCTTTCAGGCTTTTTCCCATCAAATGAGGTATCTATCAGAGCGTTTTCTAAATTAATGATTGAGGACATAAAATTGTTAGATATTTTAGGTTCTTGGAGAATTGAGGAGGGGTTACTTAAAAAATATTTTCAGACTGCAATTCGTGTAGAATTATCTCAACTAGAGCCTTATTTACAAAAAGACCCATGGTCTGAAGTACTTGAAAATAAAAGAGTACTCGTAATCCATCCTTTTAATGCAACTATTGAGAGTCAATACAACACTAATCGTGATTTCTTGTTCGCTGATAAACGAGTTTTACCAAAGTTTAAATCCTTAGAAACGATTAAAGCAGTTCAGACCATTGCTGGTAACAATTCAGTATTTAAAGATTGGTTTGAGGCGCTTGATTTTATGAAAAAAGAGATTGATAAGAAAGATTTTGATATTGCCATAATTGGTTGTGGGCGTATGGTTTTCCCTCTAGCAGCTCATGTAAAGCGAAGAGGTAAAAAGCAATCATATGGGCGGTCCTACACAAATGTTTTTGGAATAAAAGGGAAAAGATGGGAGGATAACGAAAAATTTAAAACGATTATCAATGACTATTTTGTAAATCCAACAGATCAAGACATTCCAAAAGATTTCAACAAAGTAGAAGGCGGTTGTTATTGGTAATTTACCTCATTGAAGTTACTAGTATAATTTTTTAAATCATATGAATTCATTAGCCCCCATAATTCTTTTTACATATAAACGCCTTGATACTTTAAAGCTAACTGTTAACGCTTTACAACTAAACTTTTTAGCTTTAGAAAGTGATTTGATTATTTATTCAGATGGACCTAAATCAGAAAATGATTCTCATGCTGTGGTCATGGTTAGAAGCTATTTAAGAACAGTTCAAGGTTTTAAATCAATAAATATAATTGAATCTTCAATAAATAAAGGGCTTGCAAGATCTATTGTAGAGGGGGTTAGCCAAGTTGTAAGCCAATATGGTAAAGTTATTGTACTGGAAGATGATTTGATTACATCACCAAATTTTTTACACTTTATGAATCAAGCGTTAGATTTCTATAATGATATAAAAAAAGTTTTTTCTATCTCAGGATACAGTATTCAGATAAAAAATCATCATTCTACTACTGATGTTTATTTTACCCACCGTGCATCCAGTTGGGGTTGGGCGACTTGGAGTGACCGTTGGCAAACAATCGACTGGGATGTTAGTGATTATTCATCTTTTAAAAATAGTAAAGAGTTGAGACGAAATTTTAATAAAATGGGTTCTGATATGTCTCAAATGTTAGACCGTCAAATGCAAGGTAAGCTCGATTCATGGGCTATTCGTTGGTGCTACCATCAGTATAAATATGATCTGTTTTCTGCACATCCAATGGTCTCAAAAATCAGTAATATTGGTTTTAATTCACTAGATGCTACCAATACAACTGAAAAATTTAATAGGTATAAAACCAAGTTAGACCAAAGTAACAAAACATCATTTCAGTTTTCAAATGATATTTGTTTGGAAGATAAAATTATAAATCAGTTTATAAAACCTTTTACGATTTTAAGTAGATTGAAGTATAAGATTATTCATTTAGTATTTAAAAATTGAAAATTCTGTTTATTCATAACCGTTATCAATTGCATGGTGGGGAAGATATTGCTGTAGAAAAAGAATTGCAGTTATTAAACCAACATCATGAAGTTGAGATTTTGTATTTCCAAAATCAATTAGGTTGGCGCGGTGTTGTTCAATTCGTAGTTTCAATATGGAATATAAATGCAGCAAAAAAAGTGTCCAAAAAAATAATAGAATTTAAACCAGACGTAGTTCACATTCATAATTGGCATTTTGCTTGTGGTCCTCTTGTGTTTCGGACTATTCATACTTTTAAAATTCCCACAGTACACACCATTCATAATTATAGGTTGTTGTGTCCTTCAGGGACATTATTAAACAAGGGAAAGCTATTTAAAGGAAGTTTAAAACAATCTTTTCCTTGGGCATCAGTTAAAAATAAAGTATATCGTTCGTCATATATATTAACTTTTTGGCTTGCTTTTGTAGTTTGGTTTCATAAAAAAATTAATACTTGGAAAATGATTGATTGTTACGTTTGTCTGACTTCATCCGCAGTTACTCTTTTCCAAGAATCTAATTTTGGGATTTGTGAAAAGCGATTTGTTGTCAAACCAAATTTCACCTCCTTTCCAGTCATAAAGGAATCTTCAAAAAGTGGGGAGCATTTTTATTCATAGGTCGTTTGTCTGAAGAAAAAGGAATAGCTACATTATTAAAAGCTTTAAGACTTACCATGATATAAGGATTGCAGGTGAAGCGTCCTATGAAGAAACAAGTTGTAAATGCTAGTAGACAATCTGAAAATTTTTTATCTCGGTAATTTGACACGGTATGAGTTAGAATCAGAATTACAAAAGACACAAGCATTAATTTTTCCTTCTCTATGGTATGAACCTTTTGGGTTAGTTAACATAGAGGCTTTTGCAAGTAGTACACCAGTTTTAGCATCTAATATTGGCGCACCAACATCATTAATAATTGAGGGGTACAACGGTTTTTTATTTGAACCTGGGAATGAAACAGCATTAAAAGAAACTATTATCAAGTTTGATAATCTTTCAAAATTAGACAAAGACCAAATAGGGAAAAATGCTTTTGAGCAATATAAATCTAAGTATTCTCCTGACTTACAGTTGGATTATTTGAATTCAATTTATAATTCTGCAATAAAAAACAGAGTACATTTAGCAGTCAATATTTAATATAGATACGATTCAATGGATATACCAAAAAATGTTGTTAAACTAATTGATTATTCGGTATTTTGTGGACAATTAATTGACTATCCTTTTGCTAACAAAACCTTAGTTAATACAATTAATCAATATTCCTATTGTATTGCTCAAATAGATTCTGAATTTAAAAAAGCTTTACAAGGTTCAGATATATTACTACCAGATGGTATGTCTATTGTTGCCGCAGTAAGATTATTAAGTAAAAAAAAAATAGAAAAAATTGCAGGAGCAGATATGCACCAGTTTTTATTAAATAATTTAAATAAGAAAGGAGGTAGATGCTTTTATTTGGGGTCATCACCAACTACATTAAATAAAATAGCACAAAGACTTTCACTTGATTTTCCCTACATAAAAGTAAATACATTTTCCTCCTTTACACCCGAGTTTACGTCTATACAGAATCAAGAAATGATAAATGCAGTCAATAATTTTAAACCTGACGTTTTATTTATTGGAATGACTGCACCTAAGCAGGAAAAATGGGCTTTCAAGAATAAGAATCAATTAGATGCAAAAATAATATGTTCCATTGGTGCTGTTTTTGATTTTTATGCTGGTACAGTAGTGAGACCTCATCCCTTTTGGATTAATCTTCGATTAGAATGGTTTATACGTTTACTCAAAGAGCCAAAGCGAATGTGGAAAAGATACTTGTATTATGGACCTATATTTATTATTTCGATTTTAACAAAAAAAATCAAGATGAATAAAATAGGTTAATTTAATTAAACAAAGTTGTTACTTTGTCACTACAGTTTAATTAAAATTATATTTTTAAAATATTAATTTAATATGTCAATTTTAAATCAATTAGCTAGATATCGATTCGCACGTTACATAAAAACTTCTTTCGTCTTGTGGGATTTAGTATTGCTAAATACTGCTGTAGTTATATCATTTTACGTGAGGTACGGCAGTCTTGATGGTATTAACATGAAAGAAGCGCAAACCATTTCATTGTTATCTAATCTACTTTGGATTATATTATTATTTTATAAAGATGCCTTTAGATTAATTAGGATTGAAAAAATAGAATCTATTGTATTTCGAACTACAAAGCTCGTTTTCTTTCACGCCTTTATGGTTGCTGCATTTGTTATTGTTTTAAAATATTATGATATTTCACGTTTACGGTTGGTCTATTTTTATATTATGTTCTTTATTTCCCTCTTTATTTCTAGGGTTTTTTTTATGAAAATACTCAAATATGTTCGGTCTAAAGGATATAATTATAGCACTGTAATCATTGTTGGAGCAAATGATACAGGAGAAAATATTAGAAACATTTTATCTAAAGATCTTACATACGGGTACCGAATCTTAGGTTTTTTTGATGATAAGATTGATCCATTTGCCTTTATCTCAACTCCTATTTTGGGTGGCTTTAATGATATACCAGATTATATTAGTAAACAAAAAGTTGATGAAATGTATATTGCATTGCATATTGATAATATAAAAATTATCAATCAATTAACTGATCTTTGTGAACGAAATATGATTCGGATTAAATTTATTCCAGATTTTCAGTTATACACCAAATCCCGGAAAGTTGAAATTAGTTTTTATGATAACACTCCTGTTTTGATGTTGAGAAAAGAACCATTAGAATTAACATTAAATATTTTTAAAAAAAGTTATTTGATGTTTGTTTTTCCTTACTAGTTATACTTTTGATTTTTCCTTGGTTATTTCCGATAATAATGGTTTTGATTAAACTTGATTCCTCTGACCTATTTTTTTAAACAAGAGCGATCAGGTCGTGATAATCAGGCTTTTACTTGTATTAAATTCAGGACAATGAAGGTAAATAGTAAAGCAAATGAAAAACAAGCAACCCGAGAAGATGATAGGATTACTAAGTTTGGAACATTTTTGCGAAAATCAAACATTGATGAAATGCCACAGTTTTTCAATGTCTTTTTAGGAAACATGTCGGTTGTTTTGGCACGCCCTACATATGTTGAAACAAACAGAATTGTATTCAGAATTAATAAATAATTATCTAGTCAGGCATTATGCCAAGCCAGGTATTACAGGTTGGGCTCAAGTTAATGGTTTTAGAGGAGAAACAAAAGAACTCAAAGATATGAAAGATCGTGTGGATTATGATATTTGGTATATTGAAAATTGGAGTTTTCTATTGGATCTAAAAATTATTTATCAGACGGTTGCAAATGTATTTCGAGGAGAAGAAAATGCATATTAATTACGAAAAAAAGATTTTCAAATAAAATTTTAAATAGTACTAAAAAACTAAATACATATATTTGCAAGGCTTTAAGAATCTTTTTTGGAGTAGTAATAATTTACTGAACTCTGTATTGTAATATTTTTGATTACAAAAAATCGTACTATACCTAAATAAATAGTCAACCTTAATCTATGAGATATTTACTTTTAAAGAAAAAAATGATTCCTTTTTTTCTTATAATTTTATTTTTTTCTTGTGCTAACAAAAGATATAGTTTATTATCAAAATATTGATAACTTATCTCTGAAAGAGAAATCTAATTCCTATGAGATAAAAATACAACCCTGACGATTTGTTGTACATAATTGTTTCAGCCGATGATACTGAAGCCGCAGAACAATTTAATTTAAGTTCAATTAAGCTTACTAATCCTGGGAGACTTGATCTTAGCCAAGGACAACAAGTGAATCAGTTGTATTTAGTAAATGAAGCGGGATACATTACTTTTCCTGTTTTGGGAAAAATGAAAGTAAGTGGATTAACCCGATCTGAATTACTTAAAGTTCTTGAAGAAAAAATAGGAGTTTATATTAAAGACCCTATCATAAATCTTCGTATAAATAATTTTAAAGTTTCTGTTTTAGGAGAAGTTAATGCTCCTGGAACGTATAATATTGGTTCAGAGCGTATCACTTTAATTGAGGCGCTGGCTATGGCAAAGGATTTAACTATTCACGGAATTAGAAATAATATCTTAATTATAAGAGAAATAGACGGAATAAAATCATACAATAGAGTTGATATTACAAGGCAGATTTTATAAATTCTCTTTTTATTATCTTGGACAGAATGACGTGATTTATGTAGAACCAAATAGAAATAAAATAAATGGTGCAGCTGTTGGTCCTAACACGTCAGTAATTATTTCTGCAACTTCAATACTAATTACGCTGATAACACTAATTGTTTCTCTTTCAAAATAATAGATATAAATGGGGCATAAGAAATTAAACAAAGACAAAGAATTAAATTTAAATGATGCTTTAGAGAAATATTTCATTCAATGGAAATGGTTTTTATTGGAATTAGTGTTTGTTTATGCACTGCTTATATCTATTTAAGATATACAGAACCACAATATCAGAGTTTTACAACAATATTAGTAAAAGATGAAAAAAAAGGCAATATGATGTCAGAATTATCAGCTTTTGCTGACTTAGGATTGACCGGAGCCGTGAAGAGTAATGTTGATAATGAAATAGAAATTTTAAAGTCAAGAACGCTAACTGAAAGTACTATAAAAAAGTTAAATTTAAATATTACCTTATATCACGTCGGAAAAATTATTAGTAATGATTTATATGGGAATTCACCAATTGAAGTTAATTTCATTAACAGAACCAAGGATTTTTATTACAATAAATTTTCTTTGAATTTTATTTATTTATCGTCTGATTTATTTCAATTGGAGGAAGAAGTAACTCACAGAAAATCTAAAATTATTTTAACAACAAAAAAGGAATTTAGATATGGAGAACTGATAAAAACTAAATATGGGGATTTAATTATTAATAAATCAGAAAAAATATTAAAGTTTTTTAAAGAAAATGATGCATTAGTTGTAATACAAGTAAATCCACTCGAGGATGTTACAGCTAGTTTTCAGGCTCGATTAAATGTTTCTTTATTAAGCAAAACAAGTAGTGTTGTTTCTTTATCTTTTACAAGTCCAGTTAAGAAAAAATCAGAAGATTTTTTAAATAATTTGGTTCAAATTTATAACGAAAATGCAGTTTCAGACAAGAATTTTATTTCTGAAAACACCTCAAGATTTATCTCAAATAGATTAAGGTTAATTTCACAAGAACTCGGAGAAGTTGAGAATGATGTTGAGAGTTTTAAGAAATTTAATAATTTAACAGATATTAATACTGAAGCAAAAATATATATTGAAGGTTCTAATGAATACAATAAAAAGGTTTTAGAGGCAGAAATTCAGTTGAATATGATTTCATCAATGATGGATCATATAAAAAAGTTACTAATTCTGATTTATTACCAACTAATATTATTTCTGGAGAAAATGATACTTCTGGATTAATAAATTCCTACAATTCATTAATTTTAGATAGAAATAGAATATTAAAGACTGCAACTTTAGAAAATCCAACAGTAATTAAATTAGATCAACAAATCAATTCGCTTAAATTAAATGTGATTGAAAGTTTAAAAAGATTGCAAACCAATTTATATATCCAAAGAAAAGATTTGAAAGGGAAAGAAGAAGATTTAAATTCTAAAATAGGAAAAATTCCAGTTCAAGAGCACCAGTATAGAGTTATTGCAAGGCAACAAAAAGTCAAAGAAGAATTATATTTGTATTTGTTGCAAAAACGTGAGGAGACTGCCATATCGTTATCTGCTACTGTTCCAAACGCAAGGGTAATAGATTTAGCTAAAACTTCAAAGATGCCTGTTTCACCCAAAAGGAGTTTAACCTATTCCGCTGCAATATTACTAGGGCTTTTAATCCCATTTTTTATTATTTATACAAATAGTTTATTAGATACTAAAATAAAATCTAGGTTTGATTTGGAGGGAAAAACTAAAATCCCTTTCATAGGAGACATACCAACTTCAACTTCTCCATTTGAAATTATGAATTCTAACAGTAGAACAAGTTCTGCTGAGGCACTAAGGATTATACGATCCAACTTAGAATTTATGGTTAATAAAGACAACGAAAATCAAGCAAAATTGTTTTTTGTAACCTCTTCATTCCCTCAAGAAGGAAAAACCTTTGTTTCGGCAAATTTAGCAGCAACTTTTGCTCTTTCAGGGAAGAAAGTCTTGCTTATAGGTATGGACATAAGAAGCCCAAGATTAGATAAATACTTTACTATTCCTAATAAAGGATTAACAAATTATTTGTCTACAAATGGTATAGATATCAATGATTTGATAATAAAACAAAAAGGATATGATGATTTTTATGTTCTTCCAGCGGGTATAATCCCACCCAATCCAGCAGAATTACTAATGGGTAAAAAAGTAGAAGAACTTTTAGAACTATTAAAATCTGAATACGATTATATCATAGTTGACACAGCTCCAATTGGCCTAGTGGCAGACACTCTTTTGATAGCAAAATATGCAGATTGTTTTATTTATGTGTTCCGTGCTAATTTTTTAGGCAAACGAATGTTAAATATCCCAAATTCTCTTTACAAAGAAAAGAAATTGCCAAACATATGTTTACTTCTTAATGATACCGATTCTACAAAGGGTTACGGTTATGGTTATGGTTACAAAATAAAGACCAACAAGTCTTGGTATGAAAAGTTTATAAAAAGCAGTTAATAAAAAGTTTTGAATACAATGAAGAGTCAATGAAGAGTTTTCTTTGTTGACTTTTTTTATTGATAAACAAGTTGAAAATCTATCAACATTTAACGTATTATCGATTTTAAATCAAAGCATTGCACAATTAAATTGTATTTTTGTGGTATGGAATTTTCATCTAAATTATTAGAAAAAGCAGTGAATGAAATGTCTCAATTGCCAGGAATAGGTAAAAGAACTGCATTGCGCTTAGTATTACATTT
The DNA here is from genome assembly GCA_016718345.1 of Flavobacterium sp. Taxonomy (GTDB): domain Bacteria; phylum Bacteroidota; class Bacteroidia; order Flavobacteriales; family Flavobacteriaceae; genus Flavobacterium. The sequence goes on from JADKDN010000001.1 coordinate 330,422, forward strand.
ACTTAAACAACCCAAAGAGCAAACTGTTTTTTTGTCGGAGGCATTAACATTAATGAGAGAAGAAATAAAGTTTTGTTCGAGTTGTCATAACATATCAGACAGTTCTGTTTGTGAAATTTGCAATAATCAAAATAGAGATCACAAGACAGTTTGTGTTGTTGAAGATATTCGAGATGTTATGGCTATAGAGAATACAGGTCAGTTTCGTGGTGTATACCATGTTCTGGGGGGGAAAATTTCGCCAATTGACGGGATAGGACCGAGTCAATTAAATATTAGCACATTGATTGCTAAAGTCAAATCAAAAAATATAAAAGAAATTATTTTTGCCCTTAGTCCTACCATGGAGGGAGACACAACAAATTTTTACATATACAAACAAATTCAGGATGATGACATAATCACATCAACAATTGCCAGAGGAATATCTGTTGGGGATGAATTGGAATATGCTGACGAGGTAACTTTAGGACGAAGTATCCTACAACGTGTTCCTTTTGAGAATTCTATGAAAAACAATTAATTTAAATTAATACCGTTCGTTTTTGTATTTATAAATGAAAAACTATCTTTGTTTGCAATTTTTTATCTAAAAATGAATAAAAGTATACTCCATTTGCTACTAGTTGGATTTATTGTGACTTCGTGTGTACCAACAAAAGATTTGATATATCTTCAAGACAAAGATGATACACAAGTAAATGAAGTTGTTAGTCAAGTTGTTTCAAAACCGTACAGACTTCAGACAAATGATGTGATTTCTATAACCATTAAGGCTTTGGATCAAAAATTAGTGGCTATGTTTAGCCCTTCAGAATCTAGTTTGAACACAAAATCAGATATTGGATTATACTTTGATGGATACACTGTTGACGATCATGGTGTCATCAGAATTCCTGTTCTTGGTGAGTTAAGTGTTGTTGGATTCACAACTGATGAGGTTAGAATATTAGTAGAAAAAAGATTACTAGAGGAATATTTTAACAAAGAAGCTAATATTTTTGTGACAGTTAAACTAAGCGGAATCCGCTATACCATAAACGGGGAAATTACCTCTCCCGGGACAAAAATTCTGTATCAAGATAAGGTAACTATTTTAGAGGCAATTGCTAATGCATCAGATATAACAGTTACTGGAGATAGGAAAACTGTTACCGTGATCAGACAGTTTCCTCACGGAACTGAGCTGCATGATATTGATTTGACTGACGTAAATGCATTGAAATCCCCATATTATTTTATTCAACCCAACGATTATATTTATGTTAAACCACTCAAGCAAAAGACTTGGGGAACAGGTACAACAGGAATCCAATCTTTATCTTCCTTAATTACCCTCTTTTCATTAGTTACAACTACTTATTTACTTTTAAAAAATTGATTAAGGGATGATTGATACTAAAGATTTTTCATTTTTTGAGAGTCAAAACAGCTTTGATTTCAAGGGGTTTTTAATAAAAATCACCAGCTACTGGAAATGGTTCATTATTAGTTTGATAATAACTCTAACAATTGCGCATCAGGTTAATATTAGAAAAGAAAAAATCTATGCGATGCAAACTTCAATTGCAATTAAAGAGGAGAATAATCCTTTTTTAACCGCTTCAACCAGTTTGGTTTTTAACTGGGGAGGCACCTCAGATCAAGTTCAGATTATTTCAAATACGTTACGTTCTCGGTCGCACAACGAAATGGTAGTAGATTACCTCCAGTTTTACATTGATTATTTACAACAAGGGAAATACAATTATAAAGATGTTTATGGAGAAATTCCATTTCATATTGTAATTGATAAAAATAAAGGACAACTAAGCGGTTATTTAATTGGAGTTAAATTTATAAGTGAATCCGAGTATGAGATTAAAATTAAGTTTGAAAGTACTCATGCTCCTCTTATTCGCTATTCTGATAATAGTGGTGGTGAAACCAATGTTGTTCAGGAAGAGTTTGTTAAAAGATATAAGGTAGGTCAGAAAGTTTCTTTGCCATTTTTAAATTGGAAATTAGAGATTAATGACAATCCTGGTAAATATACTGGTAATGAATATTTTGTGAGGTTCAATAGTTTTGATGGAGTAGTTTCAAGGTATCAAGGAATAGATGTAGAAATCGACTCAAAAGCAGCCTCAATTTTAAATTTATCACTTACTGGCTCCAATAAAGCAAGGATGGTGGAATACTTGAATTCTACCGTAAAAATGTTGATAAGAAATCAATTGGAAAGGAAAAATCAATTTGCTACAAATACCATCAGATTTATAGATAGCACATTGATTGTTATAGGAAAACAGTTGAAAGATAATGGAGATGAGCTTAAATCTTTTAATAGAGATAAAAACATGTTTCAAATTGAAGGAGGAGGGGCTGAAATTTCAGGGCAATTGACGGGATATGACTTAAAAAGAGAGGAGATAACGAGGAAAATAGTTTATTATAATTCATTAAAATCGTATTTAAAAAATAGTGTTGATTATTCTAAACTTCCTGCTCCAACAGTTGCTGGTATTGATGATCCTAATATTGTAACAAATGTTTCTAAACTAATTGCATTATCCACTCAACGATCTGAAATGTCCTATTCAATTAAGAGTGAAAAAATATTTAATGAGTTTGACATCCAGATGGATGCCATAAAAAAGGTGTTGCTTGAAAATATTAATTCTGCAAATAGTTCGCTACAATATGATTTGTCCCTAGTAAATAATAAAATTGCTGAAATAGAGAACAATATCAAAAAATTACCCGAGGACAAACAAGAGTATTTAAAAATTATTAGAAAGTTCGATTTAAGTGACAACATCTATAATTCATTTTTGCAAAAAAGAAGTGAAGCTCAAATTGCTACGGCGGCAAATTTATCAGATATTCATTTTGTAGATCAAGCAAAAGATATTGGAGGAGGGTTGATAGGTCCTAACACAAATGTAAATTATGTTTTGGCCATTTTTTTAGGGTTTCTTATTCCGCTGGTTATAATTTTTGTGATTTTCTTTCTTGAAAATTCAATTCTCAACACAGAAGATATAAATAAACTTACAAGTATTCCAATTATAGGTGTTGTGGGTATTAAACACGGCACTTCTAATTTGTCTGTTTTTGAAAAACCAAAATCGGCATTGTCAGAATCGTTTAGAGCAATACGTTCTTCGTTGCAGTTTTTGTACAAAAAACAGGACATTGAAGGAACAAAGACATTAATGATTACCTCCTCAGTAAGTGGTGAAGGTAAAACATTTTGCTCGCTTAACATCGCCACTGTGTTTGCTCTAAGTGACAAGAAAACGGTTATTGTTGGTATGGATTTACGAAAGCCGAGAATTTTTGATGACTTTAAAATAAAAAACGATATTGGAGTTGTTAACTATTTAATAGGACAAAAGACTATAAACGAAGTAATACAAAAAACACATATTCCAAATCTTGATGTAATTACTTCTGGTCCAATTCCGCCAAACCCCTCTGAATTAATCATAGGAGATAGTATGAAAGAGTTCATGAGTATTTTGAAAGATAGATACGATTACATAATACTTGATACCCCTCCAGTTGGTTTAGTTTCAGATGCAATAGAACTAGCCGAATATTCAGATATAATCTTGTATATCATGAGGCAAAATTACACTCAAAAAGATATGGTAACTCTACTAAATAACAGACTTAAGAGAGGCGAGCTAAGCAACATTAGTATTATATTTAATGGATATCAAAACAAGGCTAAGTATGGCACTGGTTATGGCTATGGTTATGGTTATGGCTACGGTTATGGAAATTATGCTGAAGGATATCACGAGGAAGAAAAGTCAAAAAATAGTTTTAAAAAAATAGTTTCGAAAATTTCGAACCGAAATAAATAATGATTTCATATGACAAATAATATTAAAATTCTTATCACTGGAGGCGCAGGTTTTATTGGTTCTAATCTTTGTGAGTATTTTTTATCAAAGAAATATAAAGTGGTTTGCTTAGATAATTTTTCTACGGGACATAAACATAATTTGATCGCTTTTTCTAACAATGAAAATTTTAAACTCATAGAAGGAGATATTAGAAATTTATCTGACTGTGAAGAAGCAGTACAAGGTGTAGATTATGTTCTACATCAAGCAGCTCTGGGTTCAGTTCCTCGATCGATAAATGATCCTATCACTACAAATGATGTTAATATTTCAGGATTTTTGAATATGTTAGTAGCTTCAAGAGATGCTAAAGTAAAAAGATTTATTTATGCAGCGAGTTCTTCAACCTATGGTGACTCTGAAAGTCTTCCGAAAATTGAAGAGAAAATAGGCCGACCATTATCACCATATGCAATTACAAAATATGTCAATGAATTGTATGCAGAAATTTTTAGTAAAACATATGGTCTGGAAACAATAGGATTAAGATATTTCAACGTGTTTGGAAGAAAACAAGACCCGAACGGGGCCTATGCCGCAGTGATCCCAAAATTCGTAATGCAATTCATGGAGCACAAAAGTCCTGTCATTAATGGGGATGGTAATTTTTCTAGAGATTTTACATACATTGACAATGTTATTCAAATGAATGAATTGGCAATGACAACTATTAATACAGAGGCTATAAATACGGTTTATAACACCGCATATGGTGATAGAACTACTCTGAACGATTTAATTAAATATCTTAAAGAATACCTTTCAGAATTTGATGCGTCAATTGCAAATATTTCTGTAACTTATGGTCCTAATAGAGCAGGTGATATACCTCATTCTTTGGCCAGTATAGAAAAAGCTAAGAAGTTACTGGGTTATGAGCCTAAATTTTCAATGCAAAGTGGGTTAAAAGAGGCGGTAAAATGGTATTGGGAAAATTTAAAATAAATTAGCACTTTAATAATTTAATAAGATGAAAATAGCTGTTGTAGGTTTAGGATATGTAGGACTGCCATTAGCAAGATTGTTTGCAACTAAATACCCAGTTGTGGGATTTGATATTAATCAATCTAGAGTCGATGAACTAAACTCTGGAGTAGACAGTACTCTAGAGGTAGAACAATCATTACTGGAATCTGTTTTGTTAAAAAATACTCAAAGCGGTGAAGTAGGATTATTTTGTTCAACAAATATTGGTGATATCAAGGAGTGCAACTATTATATAATTACGGTTCCAACACCAGTTGATAAAAACAATCGTCCAGATTTAACCCCATTATATAAATCAAGTGAAACAGTAGGTAAAGTTTTAAAAAAAGGAGATATAGTCATTTATGAATCGACTGTGTATCCTGGAGTTACTGAGGATGAATGTGTTCCAGTGTTAGAGCGAATGAGCGGATTGAAATTCAATGTTGATTTTTTTGCAGGATATTCTCCAGAGAGAATTAATCCCGGGAGATAAACAACATACTGTTGAAAAAATATTGAAGGTTACTGCTGGCTCTACAAAAGAAATCGGAATTAAAGTTGATAATTTATACAAATCTGTAATCACTGCAGGAACTCATTTGGCTCCAACAATAAAAGTGGCCGAGGCAGCAAAAGTTATCGAAAATTCACAAAGAGATATCAATATTGCATTTGTTAACGAATTATCTAAAATATTTAATATCATGGGGATAGATACTCATGATGTTCTCGAAGCTGCAGGGACTAAATGGAATTTTTTACCTTTTAAACCCGGCTTGGTAGGTGGGCACTGTATAGGAGTAGATCCTTATTATTTAGCTCAAAAAGCACAAGAAATGGGATACCATCCAGAAATAATTTTAGCTGGGCGTAGGTTAAATGACAGCATGGGTGAGTATGTTGCATCGCAGGTGGTCAAATTGATGATTAAAAAAGGAATCGTTGTAAATGGAGCACAATTGTTAATGCTAGGAATCACATTCAAAGAAAACTGCCCTGATGTGAGAAATACCAAAATTGTAGATGTCATCACTGCTTTAAAAGATTATGGAATAAATGTTTCGGTGTTTGATCCTTGGGCGAGTCCGAGCGAGGTTAAGCACGAGTATGGATTGACGACTACAAGTTCATTGCCAAATGAAAAGTTTGATGCAATAGTTTTAGGAGTGGCACATAAAGAATTTTCTGCGATTAATTTCGAATCGATTAAAAAAGAAAAATCAATACTCTATGATGTTAAAGGTATTTTAGGAAATCAGGCAGATGGTAAATTATAAAAACAATTGATGTAGGTTAAAAAATAAAAATTATATAGATGAAAATTACTTCTATTTGTTGTATTGGCGCAGGCTACGTTGGCGGGCCAACAATGGCAATTATTGCACAAAAATGCCCACATATAAAAGTCACAGTGGTTGATTTAAATGCTGAAAGAATTGCAGCTTGGAATGATCCTGATGTGAACAATATACCAATATATGAACCGGGCTTAAGTGATTTAGTCGCTCAGGCTAGAGGTAGAAATTTATTTTTTTCAACCGAAGTTGAAAAAGGTATAGACGAAGCCCAAATGATATTTATTTCAGTAAACACCCCAACCAAAACGTATGGTCTAGGAAAAGGAATGGCAGCAGATTTGAAGTACATAGAGCTTTGTGCGAGACAAATAGCTAGCGTTGCAAAAGATAATAAAATCGTTGTTGAAAAGTCAACTCTTCCAGTAAGAACAGCTGAGGCGGTTAAAAACATTTTAGATAATACAGGAAATGGAGTACAATTCCAAATTTTATCTAATCCAGAGTTTCTAGCTGAAGGAACCGCCGTTGATGATTTGTTAAATCCCGATAGAGTTCTGATTGGAGGTGATGTGAATGGAGGTAATGAAGCAATAGATTCTTTGGTTGAGATTTATGCTAATTGGGTTCCAAAAGAAAGGATTTTGACAACAAATCTATGGTCTTCAGAATTATCAAAATTAACAGCCAATGCCTTTTTGGCGCAACGTGTTTCTTCAATTAATGCAATGTCAGAGCTTTGTGAAAAAACGGGTGCAGATGTCAATGAGTTATCAAAAGCAATTGGCATGGATTCTAGGATAGGACCAAAATTTCTTAAGGCCTCAGTGGGTTTTGGAGGTTCTTGTTTCCAAAAAGATATCTTGAACTTAGTCTATATTGCTAAATCCTACGGGTTGAATAAAGTTGCGGATTACTGGGAACAGGTGGTAATCATGAATGATCATCAGAAAAAAAGATTTGCCAATAATATAGTACAAACATTATATAATACGGTTTCTGGAAAAAAGATAGCCTTTCTAGGATGGGCATTCAAAAAAGATACTAATGATACAAGAGAATCGGCAGCTATCAATGTCGCTGATTACTTGTTAAATGAACAAGCTAATGTTACAGTATATGATCCTAGGGTGAAAGAAAAACAAATTGTAAATGATTTGCTTTATCTAAAGTCAAGGTCAATCGAGGAAATCAACAAGGGGGTTAGTGTTTTTGATGACCCATACGAAGTTTGCAAGGGAGCTCATGCAATAGCAATCCTAACCGAATGGGACGAATTTAAAGACTATGATTGGAAAAAAATCTATGATAATATGAAGAAGCCTGCATTTATTTTTGATGGTAGAAACATTTTAGATGCTAAGAAAATAAAAGAAATAGGATTCCACTTTAATGCTATAGGAAGAGAAGATTAATAGAGTGTAAATTAAAGGTTATATTTTACTATTTATTAATTTTAAACCATGAGTCATTACAATAATGCAAAAGAAACGACTTTAATTTGATTTTTTAAAAATAACGAGTACTTTTGTTACTCGTTATTTCTGTTTATGCTTGAAACGTTAATTACATCTAAGACCCGCATAAGAATTTTGGTGAAATTTTTTATAAATGTTGCCAATAATGGCTATTTGCGTGGTTTGGCTGAAGAATTGAACGAGTCAACCAATTCAATTAGAAAAGAATTGAACAATTTATTAGAAGCAGGTTATTTAGAAAGAGAGTCGGTCAATAATAAAATTATTTACAGAGCCAATAGTAAGCATCCTTTGTTTGGAGTTTTGCAAAAAATTATTCGCCAACATATTGGTATAGATGCTATGGTAGAAATGATTTTGAATCGCATTGGAAATATTGAAAAAGTAATTGTTATTGGGGATTATGCTGACGGGAAAGACACTGGAGTCATAGAAGTTCTTTTGATTGGAAACGAGTTGAATTCGGAATATATAGATCAATTGGCAATTAAAATTGAAAGTGAAATAAAACGAAAGATAAAGTTTTACATCAACGAGGTTCACAACGGAGAAGGATTGGTTATTTATGAGGCAAATTAAATGTAGTTATTTATGGCTTGGTATGTAATCTACACTAAACCCAGAAATGAAAAAAAAGTAACAGAACGATTACAACAAATAGGAATTGTCGTATATTGTCCTTTAGTTACTCAAATAAAACAATGGTCTGATAGGAAAAAGAAAATACAAGTACCGCTATTTAATTCTTATTTATTCGTAAATCTGGATGAAAAAGACAGAGAAAAAGTTTTTCAAGTGAGTGGTGTGGTTAGGTATTTATTTTGGTTGGGAAAACCTGCAATTGTTAGAGATGAAGAAATTGATGTATTGCGAGATAGTTTGAATCATGTGATGTCTTCTGTAGAGGTTACAAATATTAAAGCGGGAGATATTGTGAATATTTCTGAAGGTCCTTTTAAAGGAAAAGAGGGATTGGTAAAACATATTAAGAGAAATAGTATACAATTAGTCCTTAAAGAATTAGGAGTACTAATAACTTTAACAAAATCTGATTTGTTATAAGTATTTCAATATTGAATTATTTTTGTTGGTTTAATGGGACTGACACGGCGAAGCCGTTCCAAAAAACAAATATTCTACTTCTTAAAAAACAAAATATTAATAGCATAAAAGTATTTAATACAATGAAAAAAATAGTAATAACTGGTGGTGCAGGATTTATCGGCTCACATGTGGTAAGAAGAATTGTGAAGAATTATCCAGAGTACCATGTATTTAATCTAGATGCACTGACTTATGCTGGAAATCTTGAGAACATAGCTGATATCCAGAATGAATCAAATTACACTTTTGTCAAAGGTGATATTACTGATGCTGATTTTATTAATGAACTTTTTAGAAAGTATCAGTTTGATGGAGTGATTCATTTGGCAGCAGAATCTCATGTAGACCGTTCCATCACAGATCCATTATCTTTTGTGAAAACAAATGTAATTGGAACTATGAATTTGTTAAATGCAGCAAAGGAAATTTGGAACAATCAGTTTGAAGGAAAACGTTTCTATCATGTAAGCACAGATGAAGTATATGGAACACTAGGCGCCACAGGTTTATTTACAGAGACAACTCCTTATGCTCCAAACTCACCATACTCAGCATCAAAAGCAAGCTCGGATCATTTTGTAAGAGCATATGGGGAGACCTATGGTTTGCCTTATGTTATAACTAATTGTTCCAATAATTATGGACCAAATCACTTTCCAGAAAAATTAATACCACTTTTAATTAATAATATCTTAAATAATAAACCATTACCTGTATATGGAGACGGAAAATATACACGCGATTGGTTATTTGTAAAAGACCATGCGGTAGCAATTGATTTAGTTTTTCATCAGGGAATAAACCACGAAACCTATAATATTGGTGGTTTTAATGAATGGCAAAATATTGATTTGGTTAAGCTATTATGTAAAAAAATGGATGAGAAATTAGGAAAAGAAATAGGATCATCTGAAAAATTAATAACTTACGTAAAAGACAGACCGGGTCATGATTTACGTTATGCAATTGATGCCAATAAAATAAAGAAAGAACTTGGATGGGAACCATCTGTAACCTTCGAACAAGGATTAGATCAAACGATTGATTGGTATTTAGAAAATTCGGAATGGTTGAGTAATGTTACGTCTGGGAATTACCAGAAATATTATGAAAATCAGTATGAATAGCTCTCTTCTAATGATTTATAAAGAATTTCTTGCATGAGTCTAAAAGATGATTTTTCAAAACCAAAAATTATACAATTCCCCAAAATACAGGACCCTAAGGGGAATTTAACCTTTATGCAAAATCCTGATCAGGTCCCTTTCCAGATAAAAAGAACTTTTTGGACTTATGATGTACCTGGCGGAGAAATTAGAGGAGGTCATGCCTATAAATCACAACAAGAAATTATCATTGCATTGAGCGGTAGCTTTGATGTAATTGTTACAAATCTTGACGGAACTACAGAAAAATATTCTTTAAATCGCTCCTATTATGGTCTTTATTTGCCTAATTTGACTTGGCGTCATATGGAAAATTTTTCCACGAATTCTTTGAGTTTACATATTTCAAGTAAAGAATTTACAGACGAAGATTATGTTAGAGAATTTGAACTTTTACAAGAATTATCTCAATGATACCAGTAAAAACTTCAGATTGCAACCTAATCATTCTGCCAAAAACAGGTGATAGAAATGGTCATATCACCGCTATAAACAACAATGTAGAAATACCATTTGCAGTTAGACGCGTCTTTTATCTCTATGATATACAAGGTGGTGATTCTAGAGGAGCACACGCACACAAAGAGTGTCATCAGTTTTTAGTAGCGGCAAGTGGTTCTTTTGAAGTACTTTTAGATGATGGTGTTACACAACAAAAAGTAATTTTGAATTTGCCTGATGTTGGTCTTCACGTCCCACCAGGTATATGGGCTTCAGAGATGAATTTCTCAAGTGGAGCAATCTGTTTAGTGTTGGCTTCACATGATTTTGATGAAGAAGATTACATAAGAGATTACAACAAATATCTGAAATGGAAAGTATCAAAATAGTCAATATCATACTATTTTAATTTTAAATAAAGTATGATATCATTTTTAGATTTACAAAAAATTAATCATCAATACCAACAAGAGTTAAAAACTGCTGCTGCTGAGGTTATTGATTCAGGTTGGTTTTTGTTAGGAAAAAAAAGTGAAAATTTCGAGAAAAATTTAGCAAGTTACATTGGCACTAATCATGCAGTAGGAGTAGGAAATGGTCTAGATGCTTTACGACTAATATTCAGAGCCTATATTGAAATGGGTATCATGTCCGAAGGTGATGAAATAATAGTGCCAGCAAATACTTATATCGCTACGATTCTTGCTATTACAGACAATAAGTTGCAACCAATATTAGTTGAGCCTACTATTTTGTCGTATAACCTAGACCTAGATTTAATAGAAAAAAAAATCACAAAAAGAACCAAGGCTGTAGTAGTGGTACATCTTTACGGTCAGGTTTGTTGGAATAATTCACTGTCAGATATAGCAAAGAAATACAATTTAAAGATTATCGAAGATAATGCACAGGCAATTGGTGCTGAATATAATTCAAAAAAAGCAGGCGCTTTAGGAGATGCATCAGCTTTTAGCTTCTATCCAAGTAAGAATTTAGGAGCACTAGGCGATGCTGGAGCAGTAACAACTAGCAATGATGAATTAGCAGAAATTGTAAGAGCATTAGCAAACTACGGAAGTAAAAAAAAATACATCAACGAATATCAAGGCTTAAATAGCAGATTAGATGAAATGCAGGCTGCTTTTTTAGACATAAAATTGAAGTTTCTTGATCAAGAAAATGAATACAGAAGAAAGCTAGCCTCAATTTATCTTAACGGAATAAAAAATGATTCGATAGTTTTACCATTTCCAATAAATACTAACATTAAGGTCGAAGAAAATAAAGAGCACACTTGGCATCTGTTTGTAATTCGTCATCCAAATAGAAATGAGTTACAAAAGTATTTGACTAGTAATGGAATTCAAACATTGATTCACTATCCAATTCCACCCAACAAACAATTGGCTTACAAAAATTTGAACCATTTGGATTTTCCAATAACAAACAAAATTCATAGCGAAGTTTTGAGTTTGCCATTAAATCCAGTATTGTCAGAGAAAGAGGTTGAGTTTATAATAAAAATATTAAATAATTTTAAGGCTAATTTTAAAATTAACGAAGTATGAATCCTTACCTATACATTTTTGGAACATTATTTTTCACCGTTTACGGACAAATAGTATTAAAATGGAGGTTGTCAGGTTTAAAAGTTGTATTGCCTGAAGGGATTTGGGACAAAATAGTTTATTTAGTTAAACTGATATTCGACCCTTTTGTTTTTTCAGGTTTCGTGTCTGCTTTTATCGCTTCTCTTTTTTGGATGGCAGCAATGACTAAATTTGAAATTACTACCGCTTATCCTTTTATGAGTATTGCTCCAGCCCTTGTATTTATTACTGGGGTTTTATTCTTGGGGGAGACTTTTACTATTGGTAAGGTGGTGGGATTATTATTTATTATAATAGGTATAATAGTAACCGTTAAATGTTGATTGTTTTTAACATGTTTGAATATACAAGAAACAATTTATTGAAGTGATTTTAAATTATATTTGATAGTATAAATTTTATCTAATGGAAAACAAACCACATATTTCAATTGTAAGTCCAGTATACAGAGCAGAGAGTATACTTGAAAAACTTGTTTATGAAATTCAGAAAGTGATGGGTCAATTAAAAGTCACTTATGAAATTATATTGGTTGATGATAGGAGTCCTGATAATTCTTGGGAGGTAATGAAAAAACTTTCCTCAAAATTTTCAGAAGTAAAGAGTATTAGATTAAGTAGAAATTTTGGGCAACATCCTACTATTATAGCAGGACTTTCAGAGGTAAAAGGGGAATGGATAGTTGTTATGGATTGTGATTTACAAGATCAGCCTAAAGAAATAAAAAATCTTTATTCAAAAGCTCTTGAGGGATATGATATTGTTTTGGCAAGGAGAGAAAATCGTCAAGATAATTTTTTTAAAAGGTTATCATCAAGAATGTTCTATACAGTTTTCAATTATTTTCGGGGATTGAAATAAATAATGAAGTAGCTAATTTTGGAATCTATAATAGGAAAGTGATTAGATCTATTGATAGAATAAATGATTACATTAAATTTTTCCCCTTATTTATTAAATGGGTTGGATTTAAATCAACTTCTATTGTTGTAGAGCATAGCGAGAGAGAAGATGGTAAGTCGTCGTATAATTTGGTTAAATTAATTTCATTAGCTTTTGATACTATAATTTCATTTTCTGACAAGCCTTTAAAAATATTTACTTTCATCGGACTATCAATTTCTTCAATATCATTCATTTTTGGGTGTTATTATCTAATCCAAGCACTTACGGGTCAAATAAAAGAACCTGGATTTAGTTCATTAATTATTTCAATATGGTTGTTGTCAGGGATAATAATTTCTACAGTAGGAATTGTTGGTATTTATTTAGGTAAAACTTTCAATCAAGTGAAAAATAGACCAATTTTTATCATTGACGAGAAGTATGAAAATTAATAAATTAGATTGGGATAGTAATTTTTTTGGTTTTGAAGTAGGATTGGCTGAAAACAACTCTGATTTTTCTGAATCTGAAAATTACCATCTAATTATTTTAAAACAAAAAAGAGAAGAAGAAATTGAAATTGAAGGTTTTATAAAATCTTTTCAAGAAACTAAAGTTGTTTTTAATAAAAAATTAGAAAAGGATAATTTAAATTTTTTGGATGATTCAATAATTGATTTTGACGATGAGGTTATTAATAAAGAGATCTTGTATTCTTTAGCTTTTGAAAGTGGTAAATACAGCCGATTTAAATTAGACTCAAATTTTCCAAAACTCAAATTTGAATTATTATACACAAAGTGGGTTGAAAATAGTATAAATAAAGAGTTCGCAGATAAAATTTTTTATTTCAGAGAGATGAATAATATCATAGGTTTTGTCACTCTAAAAAATAATACTAATTTTTCAACGATTGGGCTGATTGCAGTATCTGAAAATCATCAGGGAAGAGGGTTAGGGAAAAAGCTTTTGTCAAAAGTAGAAAAGTATTGTATTTCTCAAAATATTTTTAGATTAAGAATTCCAACTCAAAAAGAAAATAGACCAGCATGTAATTTTTATGAGAAAATGGGTTATACTATTGATGAAGAAATAATCATTAAGCATTATTGGAAAAAGAAAATCCATTAAAATATACAACACTTAAATATGTCAGTTAACCTAAATAATAAAGTATATTTTGAAAATTTAAACACTATAAGGTTTGTAGCTGCATTATTAGTGATTATTCATCATATTGAACAGTTTAAGGGTGTCTTTAATTTCCCAAATTACTGGGATAACAAAGTGATTCTAGTTATAGGAAAATTAGGTGTAATTCTTTTTTTTGTATTGAGTGGATTTTTAATTTCATTTTTGCTTTTTAAGGAACATGAAGTTACAAATACAATTAGCGTGAAGAAGTTTTATATGAGACGGATATTGCGAATTTGGCCTTTGTATTTTTTAATTGTTCTATCTTCCTTTTTTATCTTCCCATTTTTAGAATTTTTTAGTTTACCAGGATTTGGAAAAGAGGTAATATGGGACAATCTTTTTTTTAAACTTCTATTATTTACTGCTTTTTTACCTAATCTTGTTTTACATATTTATGGGATGATTCCGTATGCTTCTCAAACATGGTCAATTGGTGCAGAGGAACAATTCTATTTAATTTGGCCAGTTCTAAATAAGAAAATTAAAAGTAAATGGCTTTTGATGTTTGCAGTCATTTTTGTTTATTTATTTATTAAACGATACATATATTATTTACCGCATACAACATATTTTGATATATTTAGAGGTTTTTGGAAATCAACGCCTATAGATTGTATGGCAATTGGAGGTATTTTTGCTTTGATAGTTTATGATGATAAACCAATAGTAAATCGATTAAGAAAGATTTTATTTTCTAAAATTATTCAATGGGTAATATTATTAGCTACAATTTATTTAATCTCTATTGGTTATAAGGTTGAAAGTTTTCAATATGAATTTTATTCCTTATTATTTGGAATATTAATTATAAATTTTGCTTGCAATAAAGACAGGATATTTTCAATGGAGAATAAAGTATTTAATTATCTGGGGAAAATATCTTACGGGCTTTATATGTTTCATCCAATTGTAGTTGTATTTTCAATTAAATTATGTGAAATTTTAAATTTTAAAAGTAATTACTTTTTATATCCAATGGTATTTATTCTAATAATTATACTTGCATCTTTATCATATGAATTTTTCGAAAAGATTTTTATAAATAAAAAATTAAATATTCAGATATAATAAGTGGTGACAATACAAAGATCTAGAATTAAAAGAACACAAATTAATTATAAGTTAGTAATAGAACAATTACGATTCAAATTATGATACCATTTAATAAACCCTATCTAACAGGAAAAGAAACGCATTATATATATGATGCAGTAAATTCTGGTAAAATTTCTGGTAACGGAAAATACACACAATTATGTCAAGATTTTTTTGAAAAAAAATATGGTTTCAAAAAAGTATTGTTGACCACATCCTGTACAGATGCTCTAGAAATGTCGGCCATTTTAGGCAATATTGAGCCTGGAGATGAGGTGATTGTACCTAGTTATACATTTGTTTCCACAGCAATAGCATTTATAAGACAAGGAGCGAAAATTATTTTTGCTGATTCTTATCCCAATAATCCCAATATCGATGCTGATAAAATAGAAGCATTAATCACAGAAAGAACAAAAGCTATTATACCAGTTCATTATGCAGGTGTAGCCTGTGATATGGATAAAATTATGGAGTTAGCGGCTAAATATAGTTTATTAGTTGTCGAAGACGCGGCACAAGCTATAGATAGTTTTTATATTGGTAAAGACGGAATTAAGCGCGCTTTAGGAAGCATAGGGCATTTAGCCGCTTTTTCATTTCATGAAACAAAAAATATTATTTCAGGCGAAGGAGGAATGTTAGCTATTAATGACGAAAGGTTTATTCATCGAGCTGAAATCATTTGGGAAAAAGGAACCAATAGAGCTGAGTTTTTTAGAGGGGAAGTGAATAAATATGGTTGGGTTGATACAGGCTCGTCCTTTTTGCCATCTGAAGTTATTGCTGCTTTTTTATGGGCACAAATAGAAAATATTGATACTATTCAGTCCAAAAGAAAATTAATTTGGGAAAAATATTTGGAAGGACTAAAGAAAAATAAATCTGAAATTTTTAATTTACCTGTGATTCCTGAGTATGCTACAAATAATGCGCATATGTTTTATCTGGTATGCAAGGATGTAAATTATAGAACACTTTGATTAGTAAGTTGAAAGAAAATGGTTTTCATGCAGTATTTCATTATTTATCCTTGCATTCGAGTGATTTTTATAAAGATAAGCATGATGATAGAGTTCTTCCTAATTCAGATCGCTTTTCAGATTGTTTAGTTAGGTTGCCAATGTTTTATGAATTAGATTTTAAAACTATTGAAAGTATTGTAGATATTATAAAAGGAATTAACTAGAAGTTTTAAGAATAATGATAAATTTTAAAAAAAGCGTCAGTTTATCTAGCATACTAATTTTGCAGTAACCCTAGCAATGATTTCTATACTTTTTTTAAGTGTTAATACTTTTTATTGGGCGGATGATTATAGTTTTATCTTAAATGTCAATAAAAATGGATTGCTAAGCAACTGTATATTAGGGTATTATAACTGGGACGGTCGTTTTTTGACTCTAGGAGCTCTGATTCAAGGATTTATAATTCAAAATTTTGCAATAGAGTTTGTTACTCTTTTTTGGTCTATACTCTTTTTGGGAAGTGGTTTCCTGATGTATAAAATTATTTCAGATGAAGTAAAATTAGAAAATATAGAGGCAAAAAATCAAATTTTGATTGGAGCAATTTTAAGTATAATTTTATGGTTAGGATCTTATAGCCATATATCAGAAACAATTTATTGGGCAACTGGTGGTGTTTATACGTTCAATTTGTTTTGGGTATAATTTGGATAATAATTTTTAATAAGATTCAAACTCATGAGATAAGTCTATTTCAGAAATCACTTTATTTAATTTTTACTTTTATTGTTGGGGCTAGTACTCAAAACTTAGCCATTGCATTGTTGACACTGATTTTATTAACTTTAGCGATAGATTTTTTAAGCCAAACCAAAAAGAAAATTTATTTTAATATTTTAGTGTTTGTTATATTAACGTCAGGTTTAATTTTCATTATTATTGCACCAGGCAATTTTGTTAGAATTACCAAAACTTCTCATGGTCATTTTGATTTTTCATTCATATGGTTTGTAAAAAATTATTACATGGTATTAGTCAGATATATAAAACTGATATTTCCATTAATGGTCTTATCTTTAATGGGAGTAATCGGCTCACTTTTTATTTTGTTTCCAAAGAAATCTTTACAGCTAAATAAGAACCGATTTGTTAATAATAATCGATTACGACTTATTTATCTTTTAACCAATTATAAGTGGTTAATAGTAGCACTTTCTACAATCACCCCATTTGTAGTTTCAAAAAATCTTGCATTAGTCATTTTCTTTTTCACAGTCATTTTTAAATTTTATAGGTTAAACAGTGAACAAAGTATTGATGAATCAAAGTATAAAATGAAAAAGAAAATTTCTTTTCTTTTATTTCTATTGATAATAGTTTCAAGTTTGTCATTTACTAGATATAATTTTAAAAAAGGATTGTTATTAAAAGAGGCTATAGTGAATAGAGAAAGGAAATTATTAGGAGCAAAAAACAAGATAGTTGAAATTGAGTTAATTGATCCGTCACTTTCTAGCTATTGCTATAAATTTACCGATATGAGTTTAGTTAATTCAGACAAATATAATTGGATTAGAGAATCTCAAGAACATTATTTTGGCGTAAAAAAAATTATCGTAAAAGAATAGTTTATATGATGTTTTCAATAGTATTTATTTTTATATCGCTTTTTTTCATTGCATTTGTAGTAATGCATCTTCAAGTTTTTAATTTTCAGAGTAGGTTTTTAACCGCAATAATAAATATTTTACTGATAGTTGGTATTTATGCATCAATTATTACATCTTTCAAGTCTATTTTTTAGTTCCAATTTGCGGAATTATAATTATTGGATTGTATTTAAGGAAAAAAAGTTAAAGTTCAATTTTCTTCAATGGGAGAGCACTTTATTGATTGCCAGTTTTGTTAGTTTAATTTTTTTAGTGCTCTTTTTTAGGAATAATGAATTGCTAATTCCTAGTGAAGATTATTTGTTTTGGATTAGAGTAGGATTAGTCAACCAAAGAATTGGAGTTGAAAATATTAATGTTTTTTATAATTTAATAGATTCATCATATAAAGGAGCCGATTTATATCATCATTTTGAGTTTTGGTTGATGAATTTCGGAAGTTTACTAAATAGGCAAGATGCATCCCTTAATCTTTTCTTTTTTTCATATCCATTGGGAATAATAATGTGCTGTGAGGGAGTTAAAAAATTAATAATAAGTTTTTACCCAAAATTTTCAAATAAATTTGTTTTGATACATAATTCAATTTTTTTTTTAATTCTTGGTTTTTTATTTTTTATGCAACCTTGGGATACATTTAATTATTATTTAAGTCTAAATGAGTTGCCTATTTCTGGTATGGGATTGATTTGGAGAGGACTAAAAATGATTTATGTGTTAAACATTGTCATAGCATTATTTTTATATCTTAAAACCACAAACTTTGATACTTTTATAACATTATTACTAGTGTCATTTTTTTATATTCCAGTTTTTCCAATAGTAATCCTTACGGTATTCATATGGATGTTTTATACGTATTTTTATGTTTATAGGATAACATTTAATAATTTTTTTATTTTAATATATTTTTCATTAGGGACATTACTTTTTTATTTTTTTTTCGGAAATCGTGGAGGCACAACAGTTTCAAATTTCTCATTAATGGAATGGTTTACTATTGATGCTTGGATAAAGTATATGCCAGCGATTCTAATGAAGGTCTTCTTTATACCAATATTTGGATTTTTCCCATTTTTTCTTTTAATTTTAAAGAGAAGAAAGGATATATGTTCTATAAAAACAACTCTTTTTATAGCATTACTATATGTTGTTTGCATTAGTGTTTGGTGTTTATTTGTAAATAATGTGGACGCAAATCAGGCTTTTTTACTGCTTTTTGGAGGTATAATTCCAGCAGTGATATTATTTGCAACATGGAATATAATTTTTCTTAAAAGAAAAGTAATCATGGGTTTTTTTTTAATTGCAGTATATCTTATACCGGGTGTTATTGATGCAATGAATTTTAATAGTCCTGTTAAACGAGAGTCTGCATCCACAGTAAGATTTATAAAACAGCTTAATTCTAAACGCTTATTATATCTGCCAGAAAAAGCTGAATTAAATAGTATTTACGATTTTAATGAGAGGGTATATACAGGTGTAAATCAGTTTATACTTTACAATACTAGTATTGATTTAATTTCGGTTTCAGCTTCATATGAGGGAAATAATGTGGGGATGAATACCTCGACTTTGAGAATGTATAATTTTTATAAACAGAGCTCACCTTATTACAAGCAATGTGGATATGTTGATTTATCATCACAATGCTTCGTCGATTTTTTAAAAAAATCAAAGATAGATATTATTTGTACAAGAAAAGTAGATTTAAATATTAAGGGGTGGTCTAAAAGTTTTGAAAATTTAGATTATTCATTTTATGAATTAAATTAATTAGGTGTATTTATTATGAAGAATCTAAAAAATTGAATGATAAAAAAATGTAATGGAGATGAGTTCAAAACATAAAATCGTATTACTTTTAACGGCAAGTATCAATCCAAAAGATGCACCTGAAGTTGCTATACCTGATTCAAAAGAGAGGGAAGAGCAGTATTTAAATGCCTTAAAGTATTACTCCCTTATTGATTATCCAATTGTTTTTATTGATAGTAGTAATACCATATCAAATTCAATTACGAATATTGGTAAGGGAATAGAAAGTTTTGAGTATCATGCATTTTCTTCAATTAATAGTTATTTAGGAAAAGGACATGGGGAAAAAGAAATTTTAGATTATGCTTTTCAAAAATCAGAATTATTAGCAAACGCAAAACATGTTGTTAAAATAAACGGTAGATACTGTATCAATAATATAGATAAAATTATAGAAAAAGTAAAGCTTTCAAACGCAGATATACGTGTAAATTTTGGTTTAAATTTGAGTAGATGTGATAGTAGATTAATAATTTTCAAACCAGATTTTTATATACATTATTTCAAACCAACTCTTGAAAAATATTTAGACGAACCCTCCAAAATGTTCTTTGAAAATGTTTTGTCAAGAAGCGTTCATTTATTAATGGCTGAGGGTGGAATATACGAACCATGGCCTATGTATCCATATTATAAAGGTATAAATGGGGCAAATGGTAATAAGGTAGATTTTAAATTTGTAAAAAGACTAAGATATACATTGTTTTATAGATTAAAGATTTGGTTTTTAAGACAAATGGTTTAGTCAGCAATATTTAATTCTAATAGATAGAAAGTTAAACTTAAAAAAATAAATAATTTAATGGGAAACAACCAACAAAAATGGACTGAAGTAATTAACTCAGATACATCAATTTTTAAATTGAATCTTTCTGAGGTATGGAAATATAGAGATCTTTTATTTATGTTCGTAAAAAGAGATTTTGTTACTTTTTACAAGCAAACGGTTTTGGGTCCTTTGTGGTTTATTATTCAACCCTTACTCACTACACTTATGTTTGTCATTATTTTTGGAAATTTAGCAAATTTATCAACAGACAATTCTCCTAAAGTTGTATTTTATTTAGCTGGAGTTTCTATATGGGGGTATTTTTCCGAGACACTTACTAAAACAGCAAGCGTGTTTACGAATAATGCAAGTATTTTTGGAAAGGTCTATTTTCCAAGACTAATTATGCCTCTTTCATTGGTAGTTTCGGGGCTTATCAAATTTGGAGTACAGTTTTCTATTTTTGTTACAGTTTTATTGTATTATTTTTTCACAAAAGATAATGTAAATCCTAATTTGTATGTTTTGTTAACTCCTATTCTCTTATTTTTAATGGGAATTTTAGCTTTAGGTTTGGGTATGATTATTTCTTCTATGACTACAAAATATAAGGATTTAACGTATCTAATTTCATTTGGAATACAATTATTTATGTATGCAACTCCAGTAGTTTATCCATTATCTTCAATACCGGGTAAGTATAAATTTCTTTTACTACTGAATCCTTTAACGGCTATTTTTGAATGTTTTCGTTATGCTTTTTTAGGTTCTGGAAGTTTTGAATTTTCAACGTTAGGTTATAGTGCATTAGTGTCGTTATTAATATTGTTTTTGGGTATAATAATATTCAACAAAGTAGAAAAGAATTTTATTGATACTGTTTAATTTTTTAGATATATGTCATATACAGTTATAAAAGCAGAAAATATATCAAAACAATACCGTTTAGGTAATGTAGGTACTGGGACTTTGTCACATGATTTAAATAGATGGTGGAGTAAGATTAGGGGTAAAGAAGACCCCTATTTAAAAATAGGAGATGCTAATGATCGTTCTCAAAAAGGGGATAGTGAATATGTTTGGTCATTGAAAGATGTCAATTTTGAAATAAATCAAGGTGATGCAGTTGGTATAATTGGTAGAAATGGAGCAGGAAAAAGCACACTTCTAAAAATTTTGAGCAAAGTAACAAAGCCTACTACAGGTAATATATATACCAAAGGGAGGATAGCATCTTTATTGGAAGTAGGCACTGGATTTCATCCTGAAATGACTGGTAAAGAAAATATATATCTAAATGGTGCTATATTAGGTATGAGCAAAAAAGAGATAACTCAAAAGTTTGATGAGATTGTTGATTTTTCTGGAGTTGAACGTTACATTGATACCCCTGTAAAGAGGTATTCATCAGGTATGTATGTGCGTTTAGCATTTGCTGTAGCAGCTCATTTGGAATCTGAGATTTTAATTATTGATGAGGTACTTGCTGTTGGAGATGCTGAATTTCAAAAAAATGTTTAGGAAAGATGGGAGATGTAACCAGTAAAGAAGGAAGAACAGTTTTGTTTGTTAGTCATAATATGGCAGCCGTAAAATCATTGTGTACAAAGGGTGTCGTTTTAGAGCATGGCAGAACAAAATTTATTGGAGATGCTTCTTCAAGTGTGAGTATTTATTTGGGAGGTGACAATGCTATGGATTCAAATACTAAAACTTACAGGATATTTCTATAGAAGGGGTTTTTAAACTTAATTCTATAAGTATAAAATCCAAAGAGCATTCAGTAGAAGAACCTTTATTTGAAAACAAACAAATTCAGCTTATTACAGACATAGATTTTGATACTCCAGATCCGTCAAGATACCATATAACATATCATTTGTATAATGAAATGGGAGAAGTTTTGTTTTCTTTTTACAATTCGGATGTTATAAAACTAAAGAGAGGACATAATAAAATAGAATGTGTTTTTCCAAAATATTTTTTTCAATCGGGTAATTTCAGTTTAGCAATTTTTATAGTAGAAGATAAAAGCAAAGCAATTTTCATCGAAAAAGATGTTTTTACATTTACTATTATTGATGGAGGTAGGGATTTTGGAGAATATATGGGTAGAGAACCAGGTTATATTAGACCTCAATTTGAATGGTATAATAGAAGTTTAATCGTGTAAATAATACTTATTATTGTGAATTACAATAACGTATTTATATTAAATCAATTATGCAAAAAATAGACAGATCGTTCCTATTTATAAAAAGCGCACTGAGTCTCGACAACCCATTTAACAGTCTTGAAGAAATTAAAAACTGGGTAGCTTTACAAAATGAAAAATTAAAGTAAATGTTACTAAAATTGCTTTTGAAGAACTCGATCAGTGGTCTTTTTCTAACGAAAACTTTAATTTGAGACATCAATCTGGAAAGTTTTTTTCTATCGATGGCATTGACGTCAAAACCAATTGGGGTTTGGTTTCCCATTGGCAACAACCTATAATAAATCAACCAGAGATTGGGTATTTAGGATTTATTACTAAGGAATTCAACGGTGTTTTATATTTCTTATTACAAGCAAAAATAGAACCAGGCAATGTCAATTGTGTCCAACTATCTCCTACCCTACAAGCTACAAAAAGTAATTATTCTAAAGTTCATCAAGGTAAAGCTCCTGCCTATTTAGATTATTTTATTAATGCAACTCCTGATCAAGTTTTATTAGATCAGTTACAGTCTGAACAAGGAGCGCGATTTCTTCGTAAGAGAAATAGGAATATTATCATAAAAATTGATGAAGATATCCCAGTGTTAGATAATTTTATTTGGCTAAGCTTGGCTCAGATTAAAGTATTAATGCAAGAGGATAACTTGGTAAATATGGACACTAGGACAGTTATTTCAGGTATCCCTTATGGAAGTTATAACAAACAAAGTATAGAAATACTTCATTTATTGCAGGAGCAAAATAATAGAACAGAAATAAGTTTTCAGTTTTTAAAATCAACTTTACAAAATTCAGGAGAGTTACATTCTTTTGATGATTTAATTCAGTTTGTTACCAAAAGAAAATCGCACTATGAATTAGAAGTAGTTAAAATACCAATTAAAAATATTGAAAACTGGGTTGTCGAAGATGAATTTATACGACATGTAGATAACAAGTATTTTAAAGTAATTGCAGCAAAGGTTGAAATTGAGAATAGGGAAGTTGTAAGTTGGTCTCAACCTATGATAGAACCTGCTCAAGAAGGAATTTGTGCTTTTGTATGTAAAGAAATTAATGGAGTACTGCATTTTATCGTTCAAACTAAACTTGAGGCTGGTAATTTTGATATTTTAGAGTTAGCACCAACGGTACAATGTCTTACTGGGAACTATAGAAATGCCCAAGGAATTGAACAAATGCCATTTCTAAAGTATGTATTAGAAGTCAAGAAAGAAAATATTATTTTTGATACTTTGCAATCAGAAGAAGGAGGTCGTTTTTATAAAGAACAAAATAGAAATATGCTAATTCTAGCTGATGATAGTATAAAAATTGAGCTTCCAGAAAACTACATTTGGATGACATTAAATCAAATGCAAGTATTTATTAAGTTTAATAATTATTTAAATATTCAAGCACGAAGTTTAATTGCAGCAATTTCATTTATTTCATGAAAAAAATTAGAATTGGAGTTTTAGGATATGCAAGCATAGCTCAGAAAGCAATTATACCTGCAATTCAGGCTTTGTCTGATTACTATGAATTTGTAGGTATTGCCACAAGAACGATAGAAAAAGCAGAAGAAATCAATTCAAAGTTTCAAGGGAAAGCATTTTCTTCTTATTCTCAAATTATTACTAAAAATAGAATAGATGCGTTGTATATTCCTTTGCCTAATGCCTTACATTATGAATGGGTAAAATTTGGGCTTGAAAATGGAATACATATTTTAGTTGAAAAATCATTAGCTTGTAACTACAATGAGGTAAAAGAGTTAAATGAAATAGCTGATACAAATCATCTAGCATTAATAGAAAATTTTCAATTTCGTTTTCATGAACAATTTAATTTCATAAAAAAGCATCTAAAAAAAGGGACTTTAGGAGAAATTAGGGTGATTCGAAGTTCTTTTGGATTTCCTCCTTTTCCAGATGCGACAAACATTAGATACCAAAAAGAATTAGGAGGAGGAGCCCTACTTGATGCGGGTGCCTATCCAATAAAGTTAGCACTGTTACTTTTAGGATATGATGTTAAGGTCGTCTCTGCAATTTCTGTTATTCCTTCACGATATAAAGTAGATATTTGGGGTGGAGGAACAATCAAACAGAAAGAAGGAGATGGATTTCTTCAAATGTCTTTTGGATTTGATAATTTTTATCAATGTAATCTTGAAATATTGGGTAGTAAAGGGAAATTGTCGACAAATAGAATTTTCACAGCTCCACCAGCATACTCACCAGAAGTAATTATTGAAACAGAACAAGGATTACAAAAAATAGCTATAGAACCAGATAATCATTACCAAAAGATGCTGAAACATTTTTATGATTGTATTCAAAGTCACGAATTGAGAGTTGAGGAGTATCAACAGAATATTCATCAATCTAGATTAATAGAAGAATTTAAAAAAATAGCAAATGAAGAATAAGAATATTTTTGTTACCCAGCCATCTTTAGCACCGTTAAATGAGTTTACAGATATTCTAAAAGGAGTTTGGGACAGAGGAATACTAACTCACAATGGCCCTTTAGTACAACAGCTTGAGACTGAATTACAAAATATATTGGTGGCACCCCATTTTACAGTAGTAAATAATGGAACAATTGCATTGCAAATTGCTATCAAGGCACTAGAATTAGAGGGAGAAATTATTACTTCACCATTTACATGGATAGCAACCGTTAGTGCCATAAAATGGGAAGGGTGTACGCCTGTTTTTTGTGATATTGATCCTAAAACACTAAATATTGACCCTGCAAAAATCGAAGCTCTTATTACCGAAAAGACAGTAGCAATTATGCCAGTACACGTCTTTGGAACAGCGTGTAATGTGATTGAAATTGAAAGAATTGCTAAAAAATATAATTTAAAAGTTATATATGATGCAGCACATGCAATAGGTTCTACTTTTGAAGGAAAAAGTTTACTGTCATATGGCGATGTTTCCGCAACAAGCCTTCATGCAACAAAATTGTTGAATACAGCTGAGGGAGGCGGATGCATAACAAAAGATTTAGAATTAGACAAAAAAATAAAAAGAATACGTTTTTTTGGGCACAGTGATGACAAAACAGATATCATTGAGGATGGTTTTAATGGGAAATTAACAGAAGTCCATGCAGCACTAGGACTAGCTAATCTCAAATATTATGATGAGGTATTAGAAGATAGAAAAATAAAATATCTTTTTTATAAAGAAAAGCTACAGGAACTGCCTAATATTTCTTTTCAAGATATTTCTCAAGGAGAGATAAACTATTCTTACTTCCCAATTATTTTTGACACTGAGGCACACTTGTTAAAAGTGGAAACTATACTTAAAGAAAACAATATTTTCCCAAGAAGGTATTTTTATCCTTCTGTAAATACATATACTAAGGTAGTTACCTACCAGCACTGTCCTATATCTGAGGATATTGCAACAAGAATTTTGTGTTTACCACTGTATTTTAAATTAGAAATGGCAGAAATAGAGAAAATAATTACTTTAATAAAAATCGCTAATCATGTATAAGAAAATACTAATAATTTCGGATAATTCTTTTTTATGTAAGAAGTTTCACCACATAATAGATAAAAAAAAACTAGATTGTAATTTTACATTTTCTATTAGTCCATTTTCTGATAAAGATGATTTTAATCTACCCAATGAAACAGATGTAGAAATATTTAATTTAAAAAATCAAGAGGATGTAGATTTTATAATAAGAAATTATGATTTAGTTTTTTCGATACATTGTAAGCAAATATTTCCAGTAGATTTAGTAACTGCGTTAAAATGTGTTAATGTTCATCCAGGTTATAATCCAAAAAATAGAGGCTGGTATCCACAAATTTTTTCAATAATTAATGATTTACCTATAGGTGCTACTATTCATGAAATAGATGAAAAATTAGATCATGGACATATTATAGCTCGGGAGTTTGTGAATAAATATGCTTATGATACATCAGAAAGTTTATATAATAGGGTTGTTGATAAGGAAATCGAATTACTAGAGAATAATATAGAAAGCATTATCAAAGATGATTATAAAAAGATTAAGCCTGAAAGTGAAGGTAATTTATTTTTAAAAAAAGATTTTAATGAATTATTAGAGTTAGATTTAAATGAACAAATTTCCATTGGAGATTTCATTAATAGATTAAGAGCATTAACACATGGGAATTATGATAATGCTTATTTTATTGATTCTAAAACAAATAAAAAAGTGTTTATCGGCGTAAGGTTAAAATCAGAATAAATCGTTAAACAAAAATTGATCCATTCAGGCGGCTTAAAATGATAAATTAATATAAATTGAAAAAAAAAATACTTTTTTATTGTGATCAACCCGATTGGGCTTATGATATGATTAGGAAATTAGTATCCAAAGATCTTGAGAATACTGCCGATTTTTATTATGATTATTGTTGCTGTCATGTTTATCATATAGAAGATGAGCCTGTATTACTTAAAATTAGAAAAGATATTCATAGAACCATTTCAAATTTTAAGGCTATTTTTAAAAAGGATGAAATGTTTGATTTGTCCTACAGCCTCTTTTTCAATTACAAAGTAACCCCCTTTTGGCAATCGATTTTTACGTATAAACTAAAAAGATACAAAAGGAGAGTCTTGCCTTCTTGGAAAAAATACGATGTAATATTGTATTTTGATTTTTATTTTGATTTTTATGCTAATCTTCGTAGTGATGCCCCTAAACTTATAAAAGGGATATATACAGATTCGTTTCCCCCACAATGTCTAGAATTAGATTATAAGACACTATTAAAAAAGGGAAAAATTGATTTCCAAATCAATATTGATGATTTTTGCGACAAATATTTTGCAAATATAGATGTTCTAGCGGCAGGTTCCCCCAAGGTTTTAGAGGATTTCAAGGGATTAAAAATAGATAAATTTTTTTTGAATTATTATAAAGAAGAAATTTTTGTATTAAAAACAATAGATTTCTCGAAAAAAGAATTGATGATAGGCTGGACTGGAAATCCTAACCGGGAATTTAAAAATTTTTATACAATTATAATTCCTGTGGTTGAAGAGCTTCAAAAAGAAGGGTTTAATTATAAATTAAAAACAAGATTTGAAGGCCCTATGGAAACATTGCCTGCTTTCTATAATGATGTGGATTTAATTGTAATAACATCTGTTGGAGATTCTGGTCCTTTTTTATTTTCAGATGCATGTCTATCTGGGATACCCTCAGTATCAACAAGAATTGGTTTTCCAAATATTGTCATAGAAGATGAAATTAATGGTTTTTTTATAGAACCAACAAAGGAAAGTTTAAAGTCAAAATTGATTCATCTTTACAATAACAGAAACAAGTTAGAGAGTGCCTCCAAGATAATAAGACAAGATTATCTCAAAAAAATGGGAAATCAAGTTTTGTTGGAAAACTGGAAGAAAGCCTTCGATTTAAAATAAATTTCAATGTGTGGAATAGCAGGATTAATACGTAAATCAACTACAGTAGAAAAAGTTGAAATAGAAAAAATGACTGATGCATTGGAGCATCGTGGTCCAGATGGTTCTGGTTTCTATATTAAAGGGAACATGGGTATAGGACACCGTCGTCTTTCTATTATCGATTTAGAAGGCGGAAAGCAGCCCCTTTGTAATGAAGACCAAACGATATGGATTTCTTTTAATGGAGAAATATACAATTATCAAGAATTGCGTGCAATATTATTACAAAAAGGACATCTTTTTAAGACAAATTCTGATACTGAAGTAATTGTTCATGCCTATGAAGAATGGGGAACCGAATGTGTTACAAAATTGAGAGGTATGTTTGCCTTCG
The DNA here is from genome assembly GCA_016718345.1 of Flavobacterium sp. Lineage (GTDB taxonomy): Bacteria > Bacteroidota > Bacteroidia > Flavobacteriales > Flavobacteriaceae > Flavobacterium. Next base: position 358,799 of record JADKDN010000001.1, read on the forward strand.
CAATCATGGATAATAATAAAAATGAAGTTTTTATCGCACGTGACCATTTTGGTATTAAACCACTCGTTTACGCTATGTCATCTGAGATTTTTTGTTTTGCATCTGAATTACAAGCCTTAAAAAGAATTAAAGATATTGATTGGAGTATAAGTTTAGTTGCATTGGATCAGTATCTCCAGTTTCAATACATACCTGCTCCAAATACTATTTATAATCATGCTCACAAGCTCCCACCAGCCCATTATATGCGTGTAAAATCTGACGGCACAATCCTTGAGAAAAAGAGATATTGGAAATTAGAATTTCGAGAGGGTAGCATAAAAACAGAAGCGGAATGGTCTGAGGGTTTATCTGATGTTATTAGAGATTCTGTAAAAGCACATTTAGTAAGCGACGTTCCGTTTGGAGCTTTTTTGTCTGGAGGAATAGATAGTAGTGTTATAGTTGGGCATATGGCACAACAAATGTCACAACCAGTGAAAACCTTTAGTATAGGATTCAAAGAAGAAGAATATACGGAACTAAAATATGCCAGAATGGTTTCGAAAAAATGGCAAACAGAGCATCATGAAGAAATAGTTGAACCTGATGCTTTATCTATTTTGCCACAATTAGTAAAACATTACGGAGAGCCTTTCGGAGACAGTTCTGCAATACCTACATGGTATGTAAGTCGTCTTGCGCGTGAGCATATAACTATGGCTCTTACAGGTGATGCTGCAGATGAATTGTTTGCTGGTTATAAAAGTTATACTAATAGTTGGAATAAACACATTAGTCCAGTACCAGAGCATTTGCCTAACTACAAAAAAGGCTTATATCCTTTTATGAATTTTTTGAATTCTCAAAAATATGCTATGCGAACGGCATCAACTAATGATTGGGTTAGGTACATACATTATTTTAATGATGATTTCAGAAAACAACTTTGGAACAAGGATATATCCAATTCATTTAGTACCAATAACCGAAAGTTTATTGAGGATATTATGGAAGAAAGTAAATCATATGGTCATTTTCAAAAAGCTCAAACTATAGATTTTAATACGTACTTACCTGGAGATATTTTGACAAAAGTTGATGTAGCTAGTATGATGCACAGTTTAGAAACACGTACACCATTTTTAGATATAAAAGTAGTAGAATATGCAGCTACTATTCCCCAAACTTATAATATTAAAAAAATAAATGGGAATTGGGAAGGGAAATTGTTGCTAAAGAAAACACTTGAACCCATATTCCCAAATGAGTTTATTTATAGGTCGAAGATGGGATTTGCCGTTCCAGTTTCAGATTGGTTTGGCGCATTAGGATCTAAACAATTTGAAATTAAAGAACGAATATTGGACTCTCAAAACGGATTTACAGACTATTTTGACCGTAAGGCTTTAGAGAATGTGGCAAATGGAAATCATGCTGGACAAAAGTGGCTTTTGCTTTTTTTGCAAGAATGGTTACAACAACAATAGTAAAACGAATACCAATAAAAAAAATCTGTGTAGCTTTATAGTTAAAAATGCATGAAGAATCCTAAACGTATATTGATTGTTTTAAATACTACTGAAAGAGGTGGAGCAGAAACACAAGCGTTATATTTAGCGAAAGGATTGGTTGAAAGGGGATTTCAAGTTCATGTTCTTTCTTTTGGTTCAAAAAAAGAATCATATTGGGAAAATTTCAAAATTGCTGGAGTAAAATTGTATTTAACAGGTTTTAATTCTAAATTAGTATTGCCCCCCTTCCATAGTCTTAAGGCATTTCTGATTTACTTGCAATATAATTTTAAGCTTATAAATATTGTTAGGTCAATTAATCCAGAAGTGATTCTTCCATTTACATACTTTCCGAATATTATTTTTGCACGTTGCTGGCGATTTACTGGAGCTAAAGCTTTATATTGGAATCAAAGAGATGCTAGTTTGATGTTTCAGGGTAGACCATGGGAGATAAAGGCATTGAAATCATGTACAGCAATTATTTCCAATAGTTATGAAGGGAAATTATTCTTAAAAAATTATAGTAATAACTCTGTAAAAATTATTCACAATGGAGTTATTTTACCACCAAAGAAAGCTTCTCAATCTCCAGTACAGAAAATAAGAATTATAATGGTTGCCAATTTACATGATTTGAAAGATCATTTAACACTTTTAAAAGCATGGAAAATAGTAATTAGAGACAATAAAAACGGGGAAATAGAATTATTATTAGCAGGAAGAGATGGTAATATGGCTTTGGAAGTTAAACAGTTTATTAGTGATAATAATTTAAATGATACTGTTGTTTGCCTAGGCGAGGTCTATGATGTTTCTACTTTGTTAAGTGCTTGTCATATCGGAGTTTTTAGTTCTGTCAAGGAAGGATTACCAAATGGGATATTAGAGTGTATGGCGGTTAATTTACCGATTGTAGCAACTAAAATGAATGGTTCGAGAGAAGTTTTAGGAGATGATTATCCTTTTCTTGCCGATCCATATGATGAAATTACTTTTGCACGAATGATTTTGGAATTAATTAATGATGTTAATTTAAGAGAAAAAATAGGCTTGCAAAACTTCGAAAGAATCAAAAAACATTTCGGAGTTGATAAAATGGTAGATGAATATGTATCAATGTTAAAAGATTAAAAGAAATGGCATTATTTTCAATTATTATTCCATGCTATAATCAAGCTCATTTTTTAAAAGATTGTATTGACTCTATACAAGAGCAGCAGTATAGTAATTGGGAAGCTATTGTAGTAAATGATGGTTCACCCGATAACACTAATGAAGTTGTAAAACAATTAAATAAAGAAGATTCTCGTATTCGTTTGGTTGAGAAAATAAATGGAGGATTATCATCTGCCCGAAATACGGGGATAAATGCAGCAGTAGGGAATTATTTTATTTTTCTTGATGCTGATGATTTAATAATTAATGATTGTTTAGTTGAATATGAAAAAATAATTAATGATGGTCAAGAGCTTATCCAAAGTGATTACTTGTGTTTCATAGAAAATAGAAATGATGTATTATTCAGAAGAACTAATATTCCAAAATATGACGATTTCTTAAAATCAATTTTGCATGCTAACGTTGGACCGGTCAATGGTTTTGTAGTTTCTAAGAATATAATCACTAAAGTGGGCTATTTTGATGAGAAGTTGACAAGTTGTGAAGACTGGGATTTTTGGATTAGATGTGCAAAATTAGGATTTAAACCTTTTGTTGTAAATAAGACATTAGCAGCTTACAGATTTGTTCCAGGTAGTATGGGAAAAAACGCATTAAGAATGTTAGAGCAGGGTATAAGAGTTATTAATTTTCACCATATAAGTTCTGATTCAACACGGATAAATTTGGAAGAATTGAAAAAGAATATAGATTATTGTAATGCATCTATTGAATATTTAATGTTTACAACAGGAATAGCATTATTTAATAAACAATATGACCACCTTGAAATCATTAAACAAGATTATTTTGAAAATTTAACGGTTGATATTAGTTTTGTTGCTTGCTCTAAAATTTCAAATTATCAGACTTACAGAAATTTTAATTTACTTCAGTACTCCCTTTTTTATTTACGTAGTTTTAGAATGTATAAAGAATTCTTTTGTTACTTATCTAATAAAAATTTAATAAGTCATTCTAATAATACGTTTTTTAAAAAAATATTTCCAACACCAATAAATAAAATATTAAGTAGATTAAGACAGAAGCTGACAAATTAAAAATTTAGCTAGTTCAATGAAAAATCCCTATCTATCAATTATAGTTCCTGTCTATAATGTTGAGGAATACATCCAAAAATGCATTAATAGTATATTAAGTCAAAATTATTTAGACTTTGAGTTGATTTTAATTGATGATGGTTCTACTGATAATTCGGGCAAAATATGTGATGAATTTGCTTTTGAAAGTAAAAAGATAAAAGTTATTCATCAAGAAAATGGAGGACTTAGTAATGCCAGAAATACAGGAATAACAAATGCCAATGGGGATTATATTTGGTTTGTTGATAGTGACGATTGGATTGTAGAAAATGCATTCTCTATTATTGACCAAGAGTTAAGAGAAAATAATCTTGAAATGCTTGGATTTTATGAAACCCGATTCATTGAAGAGCAAAATAAATTTCAAGGACCTAATAATTTAAAAAACATCCCATTAACAAATGGGAGTCTCTATTTAAAAAAAAATGAGAGATTTGTTCCTGCAGCATGTTTTTATATTTACAGCTCTGATTTTATTAGCAGGAATCAATTTTTTTTTAAAGAAAAACTTATTCATGAAGACGATTATTTTAATCTAATTTGTTTTTCTAGAGTTCAAAGAATAAGAAAAATTGATAAAGTTCTTTATAACTATAGAATTCGAAAAAACTCAATTTTATCAAGTAAAGTAACTATGCAACGACTAATCTCTTATTTGGAGATAGTAAAGTTATGTAAATCATTAAAAAAATCTAATTTAGATATTTATTTTATAGATACTAGTATACGCTTTTATTTAAGTTTATTATTTATGCATTTATACAGATTTCAAGATAACAACAATGTAGTTGATGTTTACAAAATAATAGATCAAGCTAAACAAATCATTTCTAAGCAAACCTATTATTTAAAGGATAAAAGAGGTGTTTTTTAGAAAAAATTATATACAATTTAAGTGCGAATTTATATTTTAGATATATAAAATTTAGAATTAAAAATTAATTTATTAAACCTAATTTTGAGGCTAATATAAATTCATGATATCAATAATAACTCCAACTTATAATCGTGCTCACATACTTTCAAGAGCAATTAAGAGTGTATTAAATCAAACTTTTTTAGATTGGGAACTAATAATTGTCGATGATGGATCTGCCGATAACTCTAAAGAGTTGGTTTTATCATTTAATGATTCACGAATTCAATATGTATATCAAGAAAACAAGGGTGTTTGTTTTGCAAGAAATCATGGAGCTTCAATAGCTAAAGGGGAATACATAACTTTTTTAGATTCGGATGATTATGTAACACCTTTTTGGCTAAATAACTTCAATGAAATCCTATCTTCGAAAAAATCAGACATTATTTTCTGTGATATGGATGTAATCGATTTAAATAAAAACACAAAGAAAACGGTTAGAGCGCTATATCCTTTTCTTGAAAATAAATATTCTGAAGATGGATTGTATTTAGCAGGAACATTTTGTATCAAGAATTCTTTCTTTAAGGAATTAGAGGGGTTTGATGAGAATATAAAATTTGGAGAGTTTACCGAGTTTAGTTTCAGATGCATGAAAAAAAATCCTTCTAAAAGTTTCACCCAACGGAATGGCTTTTATTTATGAAGCATCACAAGAAGGTAGTAGAAATTCACATAATAAAATTGAAGCAAATCTTTATATAATTAATAAACATGATTGGTTTTTTAAACTTTATCCGCATGCTCTGCGATTATATTTTCAAAACATAGGTGTTGCTTATTCTCGTCTGTCAAATTGGTCACAAGCACGTTTATTTTTTTGGAAAGCTTATTGTATTCAGCCATGGAAATTTAAAACCTTAATTCGTTTTTTTATTAGTTTTTATCCATATTTTGCAAAAAAAATTATCAAATAGTACAATGAGTAAACTATTAAAAGATACTAGTCTAAATAGTATTTACAATAATTACAATCAAAAAATTCAGGAATTTTTAAATTTATTATTTTGATTGTTTCAAATAAAATAAAGCTATGAGATTTGCTGGATTTATTATGACTTATGAACGAGAAACTATTTTGGTTGATACTATACAAGCAATATTTTCTCAAACAGTAACACCAGAGAAAATTCTTATTATTGATAACAGCTCCACGTATAACACTAAAGAATTAATTAAGAGTTTAAATAATCCAAAAGTTGAATACTACAGAGTAGGGTATAATTCAGGGCCCGCTGGAGCTGCTAGAATTGGATTGAAAATTTTAGCTGAAGAAGGATATGAATGGATTTATTGGGGAGATGATGATGACCCTCCAGTTTTTATAGAAACTTTTGAAGTTTTAATAAAAACAGCTCTGTCTGACCCCAAGTGTGGATGCGTAGGAGTAGTAGGTCAGTTTTTTAACAGGAAGTCAGGATTTGTTAATCGAGTTCCAGATAATATTCTTCAAGGCCAAGGTATTATGGAGGTAGATACTATTGCAGGAGGAATGTCGAAAATTGTAAATAGGGATATAATTGTACAATTTAATATTTTACCCGAAGAAAAATTGTTTTATGGTTCGGAAGAACTAGATTTTGATATAAGAATTAAAAACTCAGGATATAAACTATTAGTTGATAAAAATTTTTATTTAAAGCATAGACTGAATTTTAATAGATTGGGTTTGCCTTCAAAGACTTTTCAAAAAAAATCAAATAAAGCGATGTATAGAGAGTATTATTCAATGAGAAACGTATTCTATATATTTTATAAAAACAATTTGAAAAGCGCTTTTATTATAGCTCTATTATACTCTTTTTTTAAGCAGTTTCTTAGATTTAAGTATGGTTTTTCAATTGGAATAATTGGTTTTAAAATATTTTTCCTTGCATTATTTCACTTTTTAACTGGAAAAATGGGTTACAGAAAAATCAACATATAAAGTTATATTCGTTAAAATAATTTATAAATAATGGCCAAAATTTCTTCTTTTCTTTTGCAAGATGCTCCAAGATATCGAAAGAATTCTAAAAACAGTTTAAGGAGTTTGTTGTTTTCTCCAGGCTTGAGATTTATGTTTACCATCAGAGGATGTCAATATTTTTCAAAATACAGTCCATTAGGAGCCTTTTTTAGAATTTGGAACAAAAATATGCAGGTAAAATATGGTTTTCAAATATTTTATACTTGTGAGATAGGCAAAGGCTTGTTTATGGTGCATTACGGGACAATTGTTATTAACAATAAATCTAAAATTGGTGAAAATTGTAACATTCATCAAGGTGTAACTATTGGAAATGTAAATCGAGGTAAAAATATTGGTTGTCCCAAAATAGGAAATAGAGTTTGGATTGGAGCAAATGCAGTTGTCGTTGGAGGAATTAGCATTGGAAATGATGTGTTAATCGCTCCATTAACGTTTGTTAATTTTGACATTCCAGATAATGCTGTGGTAGCAGGAAATCCAGCAAAAATAATTAGTTACAAAGGTAGTGAAGGTTATATAAATTATACTGTTTCTTAAATTATTAAACCTAATATAACAAATTCATGAAGATACTTATAACAGGAGCAGCAGGGTTCATCGGCATGCATGCAGTATCAAAATTCGCTTCTTTAGGACATGAAGTAACAGGCTTAGATAATATCAATGCGTATTATGAAACCGACTTGAAATATGCTCGATTGAAACAATTGGGAATTAACCGTGATGATTTGGAATACAATAAAAAAGTCTCGGGGAATACTAATATTCAGTTTGTTTTATTAGATATTCAAGATGCTGGTAATTTGAATTCCTTATTTGCAACTCAAAAATTTGATATAGTAGTTCATCTTGCAGCACAAGCAGGAGTTCGGTATTCCATTACTAATCCAAGAGATTATATTGACAGTAATATCATAGGTTTTTATAATATATTGGAAGCCTGCAGAAATTTTCCAGTAAACCATCTTGTTTTTGCTTCAAGTTCATCCGTTTATGGTAACACAGATGCTATCCCGTTTTCTGAAAATCAAAATACCGATTTGCCTGTAAGTTTTTATGCTGCTACCAAGAAAAGCAATGAAGTAATGGCTCATGCCTATGCTGACTTGTATCAACTGAAAATAACGGGTTTACGTTTTTTTACAGTGTATGGCCCTTGGGGAAGACCTGATATGGCCCCGGTTTTATTTGCTAAAGCAGGCATAGAGCATAAACCCATTAAGGTTTTTAATAACGGAGAGCAAAGTCGAGATTTCACCTATATTGATGATATTATTCAAGGGATTGTATTGGTATCTCAAAGCGAATTGAAAGATAAAAAGTATCAAATTTTAAACATTGGAAAAGGAAGCCCCGTTGCTCTAATGGATTTTATTCATTTGTTGGAACGAGAATTGGGCACTCCATTTCAGTACGATTTTATGCCTCCGCAAAAAGGAGATGTTGTTACTACTTATTCGAACACAAGCGAAATTGAGAAGTTAGGTTATAAAGCAACAACGCCATTGGAACTTGGAATTCCTCAGTTTATTAAATGGTTTAAAGAATATTACAAGTAAAGCATAATTTCCCAATTTCAATGAATCAACCAATAAAAGTTATTATTCTAACCGACGGACAACAAGTAAAGAAATGGGTCGCGGATATTGTTGGTTTTGTCGCTAATTCCCCTCATTTTATTGTAAGTGGAGTTGTTGTAAATAATGGACAAAAGCATTCTAATTCCGCGTTGTTATATAGAGGACTACGCTTTTTAGACAGTAAGTTCTTCAAAGCGAAAAGTAATCCTTTTCAAACTGTGACTCTAAACTTAGATGCGAATTTAATTTATCCAACTACACCCATTCAAAAACAATTTAGTGATTGGTTAGATGAAGATTGTCTTGCTTTTTTGAGAGAAAAACAACCCGATTTAATTTTGAGATTCGGTTTTAGAATTTTAAGAGGGCCCATCTTGTCCATGCCTAAGTTCGGTATATGGTCCTTACATCATGGTGATAATAAAGTAAATCGCGGAGGGCCACCAGGTTTTTGGGAAGTAGTGCAACAAGAGCCAATTTCTGGCGTTACACTGCAACAAATTACAGAGGATTTAGATGGTGGAAAAGTTATCGGTAGAGCTTTTACTAAGACCGATTTACTGTCGTTTCATAGAAATCAAGTCAACTTATTTGAGATTGGCGTTCGCCTTTTTGAAGAAAAATTAATTCGTTTGTCGAAGGGCGAATTAATAACTGAAAAGCAACCATTTGATTTTTACAGCAATCCCCTTTTTAAAAATCCAGATAATAAAAAATCATTAAGTATTATTTTTCAATTTGGAATTCGAATCCTGAAACGAACTTTCGAAAATCTTTTTTTTGAAGAACAATGGATTATTAGTCATTCTAAAACAAATAATGCTGAAGAGTCTTTTTATAGATTCCAAAATTTAATTCCTCCTAAAGGTATAAGTTGGGCGGATCCATTTCCAGTTTATTACGATAATGAATTATGGCTCTTCGCAGAGGAAATTATTGGTAAAGGTTTAGGCAAAATAGTTTGTTTTAAATATTCAAAGGAAGAGAAGCGCTTCGGGAATCCACAAACAGTGATACAAGAATCGTTTCATTTATCGTATCCTTTTGTTTTTCAGTATCAAAACACATGGTATATGATGCCCGAAACAGGTGATTCAGGTAATGTAATCCTTTATAAATCCACATCATTTCCTTATAATTGGACGAAAGAAAAGACAGTTGTTGAAAACAAAAAAATGTATGATGCTACTCCATTTGAACACAATGGTAAATGGTATTGTTTTGCTTCAGAACGTTCCAAAGCTACATTAACTCCCAATGATTTATTACAACTTTACATTTTAGAAGATGGACCTTTAGGCTCGTGGAAAGAACACCCAGCAAGCCCCATAAAAATTGATGTTAGGGGTGGTCGTTCTGCTGGTAAAGTAATTATCAAAGACGGAAGAACATTTCGACCCGCTCAGTTAGGAGCTCCTAAATATGGCTACGCCATTCAGGTATATGAGATTGTACATTTAGACGAATTCAAATACGAAGAATGTTTAGTAGATACCATTTTTCCAGATTGGAGAAAAGAAAATTTAGCGACACATACTTTTAATCAAGCGAATGGTTGGCAATTTATCGATAGCCAACAATTGGTAAGGAAAATATAAATATGCGAATACTATTAGTCATTGATTCTTTTTTTACTGGTGGAGCAGAGTTCTCTACCTTAGAATTATTTAGTTATTTAAAAGATAAAGGTGTAACTATTCTTATTTGCAAAACAAAAGAAATGCGTCCAGAATATCAACCAGAGGCTTTTGGATTAGACACTAACTTGATTCAAACGCTACCGCAATTAGGATTCAAAGCAAAAAGAAAAGCATTACAAAACATTATTGCCGATTTTAAACCTGATATTATTCATTCGGTGCTATTTAATTCGAATTTATTGGTTCGCACCATCAGAGTATTTGACAGTTCCTTCGTTCATATAGAAAGTTTAGTCAATCATACTTACAGTTCTAATCGTTTGAATGAACCTGGAGTTACAAAATATAAATTGGAGTTTTATAGATGGTTGGATCGATTTACTAGTTATTTCGGCACCGATCATTTTCATCCAAATGGATTTTCTGTAGCAGAACATTATCAGAAGGCGCTTGGAATTTCTCCCAAAAAAATGACTGTAGTTCATCGAGGAAGAAGAGGAGAAAATTATGAAGTAGCTTCGATATCTAGAGATGAACTTGGAATTCCTGAAAATCAATTGCTATTGATTAATGTAGCTCGTCAGGAATACCAAAAAGGGCAAGACGTTCTTTTTGATGCGATTGGTCTTTTACCGAACAATGTTTTAGACAAAATCCATCTATTAATTGTAGGACGAGAAGGTAAAGCAACTCCGTCACTACAAAAACAAGTTAAAGAAAAAGGGATAAGCGCGTCCATCTCTTTTCTGGGACATAGAACAGATATTCCTGCACTTTTGAATAGCTCTGATATTTTTGTTTTTCCATCAAGATTTGAGGGACTTCCTGGTGTTTTAATTGAAGCAGAGGCCTCTGGTTTGCCAATTATTTGCACCCATTTATCGATGATGCTAGAGGTAGTACAAGTGAATGAAAATGCCTTAACATTTGAAATAGATAACCCAATTCAACTGGCAGAGGCAATAGAAAAATTAGTGACTCAAGATGATTTGAGACATCGCTTTGCTAAAAAGAGTAAAGAGGTTTTTAAGGAGAATTTTCAAATTGAATCGGTACACCAAAAAATGTATGATTTGTATCAAAAATTGATTCAAAAATGATTGTCTTTCAACTGATACAAAAACCACAGAAAAGAGGCGCGGAGATTTTTGCAGCCCAACTTTCTGAAAAATTACAAAAATTAGGACATAAAGTGGTACTAATTAGTTTATTTGAAGGAGTTTGTGATTTACCTTTTTCAGGCGAGATTATTCATTTGAATAGACCTTTATCAAAGCGTTGGTTTGATATTTCAGGTTGGAAAAAATTAGCACAATTAGTAAAAGAATACAGACCCGATTTAGTGCAGTGTAATGCTGGAGATACACTAAAATTTGCGGTTTTGTCTAAGCTAATATTTGGCTGGAATTCTTCAATTGTAGCAAGGAATGCAAGTACTGTTAGTGGTTACATAAAATCAAAAAGCACAAAAAAGATTAATGAATTTCTTTATTCTAAAACAGATGCAATTATTTCGGTTTCTGAATATTCTAAAAAAGATTTGAATCAATTATTTCCAGCTACCAAAACTAAAACAACGGTAATTCCTATAGGTGTAGAGAATCAGATTATTCATAATGTTGATTGGAAAGAAGCTTCCAAAGCATCTTTTAATATCATTCATGTTGGAGGTTTTACTTTTGAAAAGAATCACAAAGGATTACTCAATATTTGGAAACTATTTTTAAAGGAACAACCCGATGCCAAGCTACATCTTCTCGGAGATGGTCCTTTGCGACAAGAAATAGAGAGTTTAGTAGCTTTGGATGGTTTACAATCTTCGGTTGCTTTTTGTGGGTGGGTTGCTAATCCTCTTGATTATATTGCTAAAGCGGATGTGCTAGTACTACCAAGTATCATTGAAGGTTTGCCTGGAGTGCTTTTAGAAGCAATGTATTGCAAAACAATAGTAGTTGCGAATAATGTAGGGGGTATCTCGGAAATTATAATACCTAATGAAACTGGATTCTTAGCGGAGAAAGGAGACGAGGAAGCATTTGCATCACTAATGAAAAAAGCAATTGATTTAAATACTAATAATATTGCTAATCAAGCTTATAACTTAGTTGAAGAACATTTTAGCAATGATTACATTGCTCAACAATTTGAGAAGACCTATTTAAAAATAAATCAAAAGTAAATGTTATTTAACTCTTTAAATTTTGCTGTTTTCTTACCGATAGTTTTTATTCTCTATTGGTTTGTAATGAACAGAAATTACAAACTTCAAAATATATTGCTTTTAGTTTCCAGCTATTTCTTTTATGCTTGTTGGGATTGGCGATTTTTATTTTTGTTGATTTTTTCTACGGTTTTAGATTATTACACAGGAATTAAAATGTCAGAAGCTCAAAATCAGACAAGTAAAAAATTTTGGTTTTGGCTTAGTATTTCTGTTAATTTAGGATTTTTAGGAGTTTTTAAGTATTACAATTTTTTTATTACTTCTTTTGCAGATGCTATTTCAAATTTTGGATTTCAGATTAACCCTTGGACTTTAAAAGTAATTCTTCCAGTAGGAATTTCTTTCTATACTTTTCATGGACTTTCTTACGTGATTGATATTTATAAAGACAGGATAAAAGCTGAAAAAGACTTTGTAGATTATTCTGTATTTGTCAGTTTTTTTCCATTGTTGGTTGCTGGTCCAATAGAGAGAGCAACGCATTTACTCCCGCAAATTCAGAAGAAGAGAACTTTTAATTATGATGTTGCTGTTGATGGATTAAAACAAATTCTGTGGGGATTATTCAAGAAAGTAGTAATTGCAGATAATTGCGCCAAATTTGCAAATATTATTTTTGATAATTATACAAACTATTCGGGTAGTACGCTTTTATTAGGTGCTGTTTTTTTTGCTTTTCAGATTTATGGTGATTTTTCTGGATATTCGGATATAGCATTAGGAACCGCAAGGCTTTTTGGAATAGATTTATTAAGGAATTTTGCATTTCCATATTTTTCTAGAGATATAGCTGAATTTTGGAGACGTTGGCATATTTCATTGTCGACATGGTTTAGAGATTATTTATACATTCCATTAGGAGGTAGTAAAGGGGGCACTTGGATGAAAGTGAGAAATACATTTATAATTTTTTTGGTTAGTGGGTTTTGGCATGGTGCAAATTGGACTTTCATTGTATGGGGATTTCTAAATGCACTTTACATTATGCCTTCAATTATTTTTAATACTCACAGAAATAATTTGAACATTGTTGCGCAAGGCAAGAATTGGCCAACATTTAGAGAGTTTTTATCAATAATAATTACTTTTTCGTTCACAGTTTTTGCTTGGATTTTTTTCAGATCTAATACAATAGATCAAGCTTTTCATTATATTTTAGGAATATTCACTACTTCATTATTTAGCATCCCAGTTTTTAAATCGATGATGTTAAGTATTCCAACACTTATTTTACTTATTCTCTTTGTTTTAATAGAATGGAATGGTAGAGAAGAACAATATGCAATTGCAAAAATGTTTAATAGTAGGTCTAGGGGCTTTAGATGGGCTTTCTATTACTTAATTCTTATTGCATTGTTTGTGTTTGCAGGTTCAGATCAACAGTTTATTTATTTTCAATTTTAAGTATGAAAAGATTCATAAAATATTTCTTATTTTTTACAGTTCCAATATTTTTATTTTCATACTTCATAGATATTTTTTTATCAAATTATTTGAAAAAATCTAATAAAGATGCATTTGGAGAATTTTCTACTTGGAATGATTTATATGATGGAAAAATTAATTCTGATGTAGTTATCTATGGTAGCTCTAGGGCATGGAGACATATAAATCCAACAATGATTGAAGATAGTTTACATATTTCTGCATATAATTTAGGAATTGATGGTCATAACTTTTGGTTACAAAATTTAAGACATACTATTCTTTTAGAAAAAAATAAAACCCCAAAATTAATTATATATTCACTTGATTTATTTACTCTAAAAAAGAATAAAGATTTATATAATTCAGAACAGTTTTTACCTTATATGCTGTGGAATAGAAAAATTAAGGAAGCCACAATTGGTTACAATGGATTTAATTCATTGGACTATGAGATTCCATTAATCAGATATTATGGTAAATATTTCGAGATTATTAAAGCAGGATATTTATTTATCAATCCTCAACGCAATAAAATCAAAAGGGTAAAAGGATATCAAGGTCAAGAAGAGTCTTGGAATTCTGATTTTGATAAAGTAAAATCAAGAATGAAAAGTTTAGAGATTCCACTAGATAAAAAAACTATTATATTATTTGATAGATTTCTAAAAGAATGTAAGAGCCAAAAAATAGAAATTATATTTGTATATAGTCCTGAATATATAGAAGGACAGAGATTTGTTAAAAATAAATTTCAAATAATATCTATATATAGAAAGTTTAGTAAGAAGTATAACATACCTTTTTATGATTATTCTAATGATTCGATGTCATATAAAAAAGAATACTTCTACAATGCCCTTCATCTCAATAAAACGGGAGCAGAATTGTTTACAAGCAGACTTATTGATACGCTCAAAAGTACGAATCTTGTAAAGACATTAATTAAAAATTAATTAAAAATTAATTATAAAATAAACAGAAAAATTGTAATCAAAGCCTTAAAACTAAACCAAAGTAGGGATAGTAATAATTATGGAAAAAATTAAAGTACTTCATATTATCAAATCACTTGGTCGTGGAGGAGCAGAAATGTTATTGCCAGAGACATTAAAGCAACACAATCAAGAGCAATTTGAATTTCACTATATTTATTTTTTACCTTGGAAAAATCAATTAGTTGAAACTATAGAAAAAGCAGGAGGGAAAGTGACTTGTTTTCCTGCTAAAAACAATATTCAATTGATATTATATTTTTCGAATATCATAAAATATTGCAAAGAGAATCAAATACAAATTATACATGCTCACTTACCTTGGGCTGGTTTCTTGAGTAGATTAGTACATATATTAACTAAAATCCCAGTTATATATACCGAACACAATTTACAAGAAAGGTATCATTCTATAACCAAGTACATTAATAAATGGACATTTAATTTCCAAACTCTTGCTATTGGAGTTTCTAATGATGTTACTCAATCCATACAAAAAAATATACTTCCCAAGATAGCATGCAAAACAGTTCTCAATGGAGTAAATACAAAAAGTTTTGTACGATTGAATGGTGAAGAACGAATGACCATTAGAAAACAATTTGGAATTCCAGAAGATGCAATAGTCGTTGGAACAACTGCTGTTTTTCGTTTTCAAAAACGTTTAGATAAATGGATGGAAATAATGCAAACCGCTACTGATAAAAATCCAAATATTTACGGAATAGTTATTGGTGCTGGAATTTTGGAGGAGGAAATTAAAGCCAAACATAAAGAGTTGAATTTAGAATCGAAAGTATTTTTTGCGGGTTTGCAATCTCATGTTAAACCTTATTATGAAGCGATGGACATTTTTATGATGTGCTCTTCTTTTGAGGGTTTACCGATAGCTTTACTTGAAGCAATGAGTATGAACTGTGCAATAGTTTCTACAAATGCGGGAGGAATCAAAGAAGTACTCCGTCATGAAATAGATGGTCTTATGGTTGATGTTGATGATTGGGAAAAGCTCTCAATTTCGATCTTGGAATTAGCTGAAAATCCTGCTAAAATGTTTCATTTACAATCTAAGGCTAGAAGTAGAGTCGAAGCCTCTTTTAGTATAGGTGTTATGGTTAAAGAACTAGAAACTTTATATCTAACTCATAAAATATGATAGTAAAACAAGCTTCTGTAAATGATATTCCTGATATTGTTGAATTACTAAAATCGAGTTTGGGAGAAAGTTTAATTAAAAAGTCTTCTATTGTTTGGAATTTCAAGCATGTGGACAATCCTTTTGGTTTTTCCTATGTTTTAGTTGCAACTGAAAAAGAATCGTTTGTAGGAGTAAGGGCTCTTATGAAATGGAATTGGCAATTAGAGAACCAAGTTTGGGTTGCATACAGAGCAGTTGATACAGCAACTCATCCTGATTTTCAAGGGAAAGGAATTTTTAAAAAGCTTACTTTACAAGCACTAGAAGATGTTGAAAAAGAGCAAGAAACTTTTGTATTTAATACACCTAACGATAAAAGTCGTCCAGGATATTTAAAAATGGGTTGGGTCATAGTCGATGCTTTACCCATTTCAATTGTACCAACAATACCATATTTTTTCCTTTCTATTTTTAGAAAAAAAGGGTTAAAAACTAACCAAATTCAAGCCGTAAGATTAGATGAACTTTGTAAAGGGTATAATCATGTTTTGTCGGAAAAAAAAGTCATCTTTACACCGAAGTCGACAGCATATTTGAAATGGCGTTTTGAAGAGAATCCCATGCAAAAATATCACGTAGTTTCTACTAATGATTGGTATATTGCAATGTATATAAAAGAACATCGTTTTTTTAAAGAGTTAAGAATAGTTGAAATTATTAGTACCAACAAGAATGGACATGAAAAGGAGATACGAAATACTATAATAGATTATGCTATTCAAAATAGATGTTGGATCGCTACATTGGCAGATAAAGATTTATTTAAGCTTAAGCTGTATGGTAAATTCGGGCCAAAATTGACATTTAAGTCACTTACAAAAGATGCTTTTTTTGTAAACAAAGCTCTTAATATTAATACTTGGAAATATAGTTTAGGAGACTTAGAATTGTTTTAGATGATAAATTTTGATTTTCTTATTGTTTTTATCTTACTTTTTGGAATAAATCGAATATTATTGGTTCAATTGTCAAAAAAGTATTCTTTTTTTGATAGGAGTTTAATGAACAAGTTGTATTGGTATCATCTTCTTTTTTTTATAATTTACTACATATATGGGCTGTTCAATAACTCGGATTCATTACAATATTATGCAGTTGCAGTTTATAATATTGAAGGCGATTGGTCTCAACTTTTTTATACTGGTACAAGGTTCATAAGTTTTTGTGCCTTACCTTTTATAAATATAGGTCTTTCTTATTTTTCTTTAATGCTTATTTATGCATGGATGGGTTATATTGGCTTTGTATTTGCCTACCTTTATTTTAAAGAAAATATTCCCATAGATGTAAAAGTTTTTGGCCGATTTGATTTGCTTACCCTTCTATTGTTTTTACCAAATATGCATTTTTGGACGGCATCTTTAGGTAAAGGCTCAATGATTTTTATGGGGTTGATGCTATTTACTCAAGCTATTAAATTTCCACAAAAAAGAATAGTAGGCCTTGTTCTAGGTGCCTTTTTTATTTATATGGTGAGACCACATGTTATGCTTTTTGTTTTGGTAGGGGTCATGATAGGAATTTTAACCGGAAGGGGAAAAATTAGCACAGGAATAAAAGTTCTAGTCTTACTAGCCTCAATAGGGTTTTTAGCAGCAGCGAGCAGTTCTATTTTAGCGGTTGCTAAATTGGAAAATTCTGAAAATGTTGTAGATGATTTTCAACAGTTTACTGAAGCAAGTGCAGAAAGACTTGAATCATCGGCCGATTCCGGTGTTTCTATGGCTAACTATCCATTGCCCTTAAAATTGTTTACTTTTTGGTTTCGCCCTTTGTTCATTGACTCACTGGGAATTGTCGGTCTTTTTAGTTCGGCTGAAAACTTAATTTATTTATTGTTATTCGCAAAAATATTTAATAGACGTTTTTCACGATTCATATTAAGAGCACCATATATGGTTAAGATGTCAGCTATTGTTTTCTTATTATCTTCATTTGCACTAACATTTGTTATGTCTAATTTAGGAATTATAATGCGACAAAAATCAATGGTGATGTATTTTGGATTCTTTGTGATTTATTATTTCTTGGCTCAAGAAAAGTGGCAACAAATTAAGAAAGATAAACAAAGAATCAATTCTATGTCTGTTTCTGTCTAACTAAATTTAAAGAAATATGGAAAAAGGAACCTTAGTTATTTCTCTAGATTTTGAACTTATTTGGGGAATATTTGATCATGCAGACATAGTTAATAAAAAGGACTATTTTGATAATACACTTAAAGTCATTCCGAAAATTTTAGATTGCTTTGAAAAGAATGGAGTTAAAGCTACTTGGGCTACCGTTGGAATGTTATTCAATGAAAATTGGGACGAGTGGCAATCGAATTGCCCATTAAATAGACCAACTTATTCAAATCTAAAACTCGACCCTTATGCCTATGGTAATACTCATAGGGATTTAGGGCTAGATCGATTTTTTTTTGCTCCCAATCTGATTAGAGAAATTCAAAATGCCACAGGGCAAAAAATAGGGACTCATACCTATTCACACTATTATTGTTTAGAGACGGGACAAAATAAAGAGCAATTTGCAGATGACTTAGATATAGCAATTAAATTGGCAAATAAGTTTAATATTTCACTAAAGTCATTAGTTTTCCCAAGAAATCAATTCAATGAATCGTATTTAGAATGTTGTGTCGAAAGACAAATTGTAACGGTTAGATCTAATCCAAGTGTTTGGTATTGGGATACTATGGCACCACAAACATTCGCTATGAAAATTTTCCGAACAGCTGATGCCTATCTTCCTTTGGGAGTGAAATCATATCCAGAGAAAAGTATAAAATCATCTTTTCCTTCAAGTCAACCATCAAGTCGCTTTTTAAGACCACAACATAAAATGGAATTTATTAATTCCTTACGATTAAATCGAATTAAGAATGAAATTATCCACGCAGCAAAAGCAGGAGAAATGTATCATTTGTGGTGGCATCCTCATAATTTTGGAATTGATCCAGATGGAGCTATTAAAACTTTGAAATCAATTTTAGAAGTCTACAAGTACTGCAAAGAAACTTTCGGTATGGAAAGCAAAACGATGGAAGAGATTCATAACGATTTAGTATAATATGTTTAATATTATAAAGGTTTTTAGTAAATCATTTTGATAAAAATTTACGTTAATAGTTTTTTGAAAAATATTGAAAAACAATGGGTCGCTATTCTTTTTGTCTACCATTGTTTATTTATTTATTTGGCATATACTATTCGTATAAATAGAGGTATATCTGACTCGTTGTTTTACTGGGCTAAAACTTTCAATATAGACAGCTATTCTTGGTGGTCGTTTGCAGAATTAGGAACCTCTTTTATGTTGTTTTTAAATTTTCCCTTTATAAAATTACAGTTTCCCTTTTGGTTTGGGTTTTTATTATACGGAATAATTGGTTTTTTGGGAATTCTTATGTACATCAAATGGATTCATCTGGTATTTGGTAAAGAGTTTTTAATTTTTGGAATAAACATTCTTCCTGTTTTTTATTTTTTGCCCAATATGCATTTTTGGACCTCAGGTATTGGTAAAGAACCAATAGTTTTTTTTGGGCTAGCTTCTGTTTTTTATGCACTTTCGTCTAGGAACTTTGCATCACTTAGTTTCATTGTTGGTAGCTTACTGGTTTTTGCAATACGACCACATATTGCTATGATAGTGTTATCGTCAATAGTAATTGTCTATATTTTTAGGAGAGATATTTTATTTAAAACAAGACTCATTATAGCATCGTTATCTAGTGTGCTGATTATAGGTCTTTTATACATAGTTTTTCAAATGACTCATATTCGATACTGGAACTGGGAGCGGATAAACTATTTTAATGAGTATTCTATTTTATCTTTTCGTTATTCAGGTTCTTATGTTCCCATGTTAGAATACAATTGGTTTTATAAGCTGTTTTCATTCTATTTCAGACCTTTATTCTACGATGTTAATTCAATACTAGGTTTTTTTGTGAGTATTGAAAATATTTTTATCCTTCTTATTCATTGTCTTGCGCTTTTTTTTATGCTGAAATTCAGTAGTTTACGATATGTCGAATGGGTCAAATATGTTTTTACATTTACAATTATTTGCGGTTTAATTTATGTTCAACGTTATGCTAATCTTGGAATTTTTATTCGAACGAAAATGATGTTTCAACCCTTCACGATCACTGCCTTACTTTTTATTATCAAACAAGGAATTTCATCCAATATGACTAAAACTTTATGAAGCAAAAAATTATTCGTATTACAACTGTCCCCATTTCTTTAGAAAAATTGTTGTCGGGACAATTGCAATTTATGAGCTCATTTTACAAAGTCATTGCTGTCTCAGCTCAGAAAGAGAATCTGGAAAGATTAGGAAAAAAACAAGAAATTGAAGTTTTCCCTCTTGAAATGACTAGAAAAATAACACCATTCAAGGATGTATTTGCTGTTATTAAACTTTATTTTTTCTTAAAAAAAACAAGACCGTTTATAGTACATTCACACACTCCAAAAGCAGGAATTGTAGGTATGTTAGCAGCAAAACTAGCGGGTGTGCCACATAGATTGCATACTGTTGCTGGTTTGCCATTATTAGAAGTTACGGGTATAAAAAGAAGAGTCTTAGATGCTGTAGAAAAGTTCACTTATGGTTGCGCTACAATGGTTTATCCAAATTCTTTTGGTTTAAAAAAAATTATTCTAGACAATAATTATTGTGATTCTAAAAAATTAAAAGTTCTCGCAAATGGCAGTTCAAACGGAATTGATACAGCCTATTTTAATCCAGAACTGTACACAGAAGAGCAAAATTTGAGGTTGGAGAATGAATTAGGAATTCAGACCGATGATTTTGTTTTTATTTTTGTTGGAAGATTAGTTAAGGATAAAGGTATTAACGAAATGGTTTCAGCCTTTGAGCTTTTGCAAAAAGAAAATAGCAGCCTAAAGTTGCTTTTGGTAGGGGATTATGAGAATGATTTGGATCCACTCAACCCCAAAACCGTTGAAAGTATAAATACTAATTCGTCAATACTTGCAGTTGGTTTCAAAAATGATGTTAGACCTTATTTAGCGATAGCAAATGTTCTTGTTTTTCCTAGTTATAGAGAAGGTTTTCCAAATGTAGTAATGCAAGCAGGTGCCATGGGACTACCAAGCATCGTATCTGATATTAACGGCTGCAATGAAATAATAATTGAGCAGGAAAATGGTTTAATTATTCCTGTAAAAGATGAAATGGCCATCTTTTTAGCAATGAAAAAAATGGTGACAAATTCATCTTTAACTTCTAAAATGAAAGACAATTCCAGACAAATGATTGTCTCACGCTATGAACAAAAAGTAGTATGGGAAGCTATTCTGTCAGAATATCGTACTTTTGAATCGCTAAAAGAATAAAGCAAAAAATAAATTACAGAATATATGTATCAATCAATAGTAAAGCCAATATTCGATTTTTTCTGTGCATTTTTTGGTTTCGTTTTATTGTTGCCAATTTTTTTAGTGGTCACTTTTTTGCTTTTTATTGCAAATGGCGGAAAACCCTTTTTCTTTCAGCTTCGTCCAGGAAAGAACGGGAAGATTTTCAAAATCATCAAGTTTAAAACCATGAATGATAAAAAAGATAAAGAAGGAAATTTACTGTCAGATGCCGAAAGGCTTACTAAGGTTGGTTCATTTGTCAGAAAGACTTCATTAGATGAAATTCCACAATTATTGAATGTTATAAAAGGGGATATGAGTTTAATAGGGCCTAGACCTTTACTTCCTGATTACTTACATTTGTATAATGATTTTCAAAATAGGCGTCATGAAGTTAAGCCCGGTATCAGCGGATGGGCTCAAGTTAATGGGCGTAATGCAATTTCTTGGGATGAAAAATTTCTACTGGATGTTTGGTATGTAGATCATATTTCTTTTATGTTGGATTTTAAAATAATTTTTAGAACCTTGCAAAAAGTATTAATTAGTGAAGGTATTAATGCTGATAATGCGGCAACAATAGAACCATTTACAGGGGGTAAAATTGAATTGTAAATTAAATATTTTGATAATGAAAAAAATTGTTATTGTCGGAGCTGGTGGCTTCGGAAGGGAAGTAAAGATTATAATTGACGATATTAATAAAGAAAATTTCGAATATAAATTTTTAGGATTTTATGATGATAATATCGATAAAGATTTGATTGTGAATGGTTTTCCAATTTTGGGAACTATCAATGATTTGAATAATTTAGAGGAAGACACATTTGTAGCTTTTGGTATTGGTGAGCCTAAGACTAAAATGAATCTTGTCAAGTTGCTTAATAATAAGAATCTTAAGTTTCCAACTTTAATTCATCCATCCTCTATTATAAGTGCCGATGAAGTAAGCATTGGAAAAGGAACTATAATTTGCGCAGGAAATATAATCACCTGTAATATTCAAATTAAAGATTTCGTAACCATAAATTTGATGTGTACTGTTGGACATGACACAGTTATTAAAGATTATTGTTCATTCATGCCTTCAGTAAATATTTCTGGAGAGGTAGAAGTTCAGGAATGTGTTTACGTTGGAACAGGGGCAAAAATCATTAACAGGCTTCAGATTGGTAAGAATACTATTGTAGGAGCGGGAGCTGTTGTTTCAAAAAGTTTACCAGAAAACTGTACCGCAGTTGGTATTCCTGCGAAGCCAATAAAATTTCATGAAAATGACTAATTCAAAAATTTGGCTTTCGTCGCCTCATATGGGAGGAACTGAACAAAAGTATGTCCAAGAGGCATTCGACACAAATTGGGTTGCACCATTAGGTCCAAATGTAACAGGTTTTGAACAAGATTTAGAGCATTATATCAAGGAAAATAAGCATGTTGCCGCATTAAGTTCGGGAACTTCAGCCATTCACCTTGCGTTAATTTTATTGGGAATTAAAGCAGGGGATGAGGTTATTTGTCAAAGTTTTACATTTTCTGCTTCTGCTAATCCAATACTATATCAAGGTGCAACACCCATATTTATTGATAGTGAACCAGAAACCTGGAATATTTGTCCAAAGGCTTTGGAAAAAGCTATTAAAGACAGAATTGCTAAAGGGAAAAAACCAAAGGCAATTATTGGAGTTCACTTATATGGTATGCCATTTAAGGTTGACGAGATTAAAGCTTTGGCTCAACAATATGAAATACCGATAATAGAAGATAGCGCAGAGGCTTTAGGAAGCTCTTACAAAGGAAAAAAATGTGGGAGTTTTGGGGATTTTGGTATTTTATCGTTCAATGGAAACAAAATAATAACAACATCTGGAGGAGGAGCTCTAGTTGCACCAACAAAAGAAATAAAAAATAAGGCTGTTTTTTTGCAACACAATCTAGGGATTATGCTCCTCATTATCAACATTCCGAGATAGGATACAATTATAGATTGAGTAATATTTGTGCTGGAATAGGTAGAGGTCAAATGGAAGTTTTGGACGAGCATATTTCCTTGAGAAGAAAAATGCATGATTTTTATGTAAATTATTTTGAAAATATTGACGGAGTAACTGTTTTTCAAGAGCCTAATGGTAATTATTATTCCAATCATTGGTTGAGTGCTATTTTAATAGATCCCTCAAAGGCTAATGGAAAGAAAAGTGAGGAATTGAGGTTAGTTCTAGAAAAAGAAAATATCGAATCCCGACCGTTATGGAAACCAATGCATTTGCAACCTGTCTTTCAGGAATATCCTTATTATGGTGAAAAAGTCTCACAACAATTATTTGAGGATGGCTTATGTTTGCCTTCGGGTTCTAATTTGGATGATAGTGACAGAGAGAGAATTTATAGAGTTTTTGATGTTTTTTTTTAATAGGTAATGTGATTGATTAATAAAATGTTTAACTTTATCTAAATTTAAATCATTTGAGCAATACTACTAAATCGAATTCTTTTTTAGGAATAACAAAAGAAAACTTTTTTAAAAAAAGATTCCATAATTTTGGTTACCTGCCAAGGTGGATAATTTTTGCTATAGACGTGGCTATTGTGTGTATTTCTATTTTAATAACACATTTTATAATAACAAGCCTCAATGTGAAATTTTATGAAAATAGAAATTTTATACAAAGTTATTCTCTTGTTGTTGTCGTAAACGCTTTATTCTTTTTATTGTATAGGACTTATGCTGGAATAATTAGACATTCTACATTCATAGATGGTGTAAAATTATTAGTTTCTACAACTACCTCATATTTAGTTCTGTTAACTATAAATTATTCTTGGTTTTTTATTTTTGATAACAAAATTTTTTTAACAACAGGATTGTTTATTGGCTACATTATTTCGTTTATACTCCTTTTTTATTTCGAATTTTAGTTAAATATTTTTTGAGCAGTATATGAATTTCGAAGATAAAAAAAAACTAACTAACGCGATTATTTATGGGGCTGATGCAAATGCTATTTCTGTGGCAAATGCATTAAGAACGGAGAAGCCTAGTCGTTTTAAGTTACTTGGATTTATTGATAAATTCAACAATAGTAAAACAGGAAAAAGTATTTTAAATCTACCTATTTTAAATCAAAATAAAAGTATTCACGTCATATTAAGAGCAATGAAAGCTGACGCATTAATAATTGCCGAAAAAAGTTTAAGTAAAGAAGAAACTATAGCTATGGTAGAGGAGTGTTTAGAATATAATTTTAAAGTATATTCCGTCCCTTTAATAACAGATTGGAAAGATGAAAAACAAATTTCAAATAAAGTTAAAAGTTTTGAGATAGAGGATTTACTCGAACGTAAGCCAATAGTTTTAGATACCAAAACCATTTCGTCTCAAATTAATGAGAAGACAATATTAATTACTGGTGCTGCTGGTTCGATAGGAAGTGAAATTACAAGACAGATTTTAAGTTTTAAACCATACAAAATTATTATCTTAGATCAGGCTGAAACACCTTTACATAGTTTGAGTCTTGAAGTTGATACTTTAGGAAATAAAGTAAAAATTCGATCTGTGCTTGCAGACGTGAGAAATTTGAAAGTACTAGAAAAAATATTTGTCAAATATAGACCTGATATAGTATATCATGCAGCTGCTTATAAGCATGTGCCTTTGATGGAAGAAAATCCCTCTCAAGCAGTGTATACTAATGTTTTGGGAACAAAAAATCTTGCAGATTTATCAGTAAAGTATAAAGTAGAGCGATTTGTAATGGTATCAACTGACAAAGCAGTTAATCCAAGTAGTGTGATGGGAGCCAGTAAGCGTATTGCTGAAAAATACGTGCAAACACTGCAGGATAAATTGAATAAAGAAAAAGAAAGTGTAGAAAACACTAAATTTATAACTACTCGTTTTGGAAATGTTTTGGGTTCAAATGGTTCTATAGTGCCATTGTTTGCAAAACAGATTCAAGAAGGTGGCCCCATAACAATAACTCATCCTGAGATTATACGCTATTTTATGACCATACCTGAAGCTTGTCAACTAGTATTAGAGGCAGGAACTATGGGCAATGGAGGAGAAATTTATATTTTCGACATGGGGCAACCAGTTAAAATTTTAGATTTAGCAAAGAAAATGATACGATTAGCTGGATTTACTCCAGATAGGGAGATTGAGATAAAAATTATTGGGCTAAGACCAGGAGAAAAACTTTTTGAAGAGTTATTGAATGATACATCTAGAACTTTGCCGACACATAATGAAAAAATAATGATTGCACAAGAGCGGCACGATGAATATAATGTTATTAACAATAATGTTGAGTCATTATTAGATAAGATTCAATTATTTTCAGAAGAGGAGATAGTAATTGAAATGAAAAAATTAGTTCCCGAATTTAGAAGTATGAATTCTAGATTTGTTGCTTTTGATTTAGATGTAAATTTATAATCATCAGCTCCTATAAATTAGTATATTTGTTCCCATTATTAAAACTATATATTTACAAAAATAAAATTAGTCGATGTTTCTAGATCACATGAAGAATTATAGACAAGCAATCACACTTTTAATTAATAAGTCAATATTTATCTTTTTTTTTACAATATTGATCTTGCAGTCTTGCGCCACTAGAAAAGAAGTTGAGTATTTTAACGATGTCAAGATAGGATCCCAAGATAAAATAGTCTATTACCAAAATAAAATTCAGATAAATGATATTTTAAGTATTAGAGTAGGAGAATTAATTCCTGAAGTTGTAGAGCCATTTAACAATTATGTTACTACTTTAGAATCAGCCCAACTTAATGGATATCTTGTCTCTTACGAAGGAAGCATAGTCTTCCCTAGATTAGGAACAATTTCTGTTGCAGGAAAAACAACGATTGAAGTGGAGACAATAATTAATAAACTTCTTATCGATAGAGAGTTAATTAAAAATCCAGTAGTTAGTGTTAGAATAATAAATGGTAGAGTTACCGTTTTAGGTCCCGCGGGTAATAGTTCAATTGGCGGAACGATACCGTTTGGTGGGAATAATACATTAACAATACTTCAAGCAATTGGCAATATTGCACCCACGGGTATAAAAAATGATATTGTTCTGATTAGAGAAGAAGATGGTGTTAGAAGATATGTTAAATTAGATATAACTAAAGTAGATTTAATAAATAGTCCTTATTATTATTTAAAACAAAATGATGTTATATATGTAAAACCAACTGGTCCAGCTGTTTTACAATCTGGATGGCTAACCAGTATTGGAGTTATTTTAGGGGTATTTAGTTCTGGTTTGGCTATGTATTTATTACTAACTAGGTAAAAATTAATCATGGATAATTTTGAATTTGAAAATCAAACCAATTCTAGTAACTTTGATATATTAGCAGAGATTAATAAATATTTAAGGTATTGGTATTTATTTGTTATTTCAATACTTGTTTTTTTTATAATCGCGAAGATATATCTCAGATATACAACTCCTATTTATGAATCATATTCTGAAATTAAAATATTAGACAATTCTACATCTGCTTTCAAATTACCTGATAACATGATTCCTATTTTTGGAAGCAAAAGTAGCAAGCGAAGTTTAGATAATGAAATAGAAATGATCAAGTCTTACCAGTTAATGGAAAGAGTGGTTAGGAACCTTGATTTGACAACATGTTATTATAGAGTTGGATATTTTACAACTAAAGAATTATGGAAAAATGAGCCATTTACTATCAAGTGGCTAAAATCTTCAAATCAATTAGTAACTAAGTCTCTTAGATTCGAAATTGAGATTGTTGAAGGAGGTTATGAGATTGTTGATAATAACGAAAAAACTAATTTTGGTGTTATTGGATTTAATTCGGTTCATGTTACTTCAGGAATTCCATTTAAAATTTCACCTAGATTAGGATTAAATCTAAATAGCCTTATCGGAAAAAAGTTTGCTTTTGAGTTATTACCATTACGACAAACAACTTTAAGTTTATGTAATAGGATTAATATTAAAACTGTAGCGAATCAGAGTGATATATTAGGACTTTCATTAACGGGGACTAATACGGCTAAAATTGAAGCTACATTAAATGAGATAGTTAAACAGTTTGATCTTGATGGTATAAAGGATAGGCAATTGGTCTCGCAAAGAACAATAGATTTTGTAAACAATAGATTTAATTTTTTAGGAAGACAATTAGATTCCATAGAGAATGATAAAGAGAAGTACAAACGTGAAAATGGTTTGACAAATGTAGATACAGATATAGAATCTGCAGCAAAAAATATTGAAAATTCGAAAACAATTATTACCGATATAGAAAATCAAATAGAGTTAGCAAATTACATAGAAAAATCTCTCAAAACCCATAATAAATTTGAATCCTTCCCACTTGAGATAGGTATTTCGAATACGTTAATGAATCAGCTATTTTCAAATTATAACTTACTAGTTTTTGAGCGAGAAAAGTTGCTGTTTAGTGCTGGAGAAAATAATCCAAAAATAAAAATAATTAATGAACAACTAGACATATTGAAAAAAGATATGTTTAAAGCAATTAAAAATTACCAACAGGAATTGCAATCTTCACTGGTTAAGAATAATTATCTAAATAAACAATATACAGATAAATTTAATAAAATTCCTTTGTATGAAAAATTTATCAGAAGTATTGAACGTCAACAGGGTATTAAAGAATCACTCTACATTCTATTACTCCAGAAGAGAGAAGAAGCTGCAATTAACGTAGCTGTTACTGGTCCGTCAATAAAAGTTGTTGATTATGCTTCATCAAATATAAATGCAATTTCACCTAAAAAAGATATAATTTACATTGGGTCCTTGGTTATTGGATTATTAGTTCCGTTTTTATTTGTATTTGTTAAAAATTTATTAGACAACAAAATTCACAACAAACAAGAATTGTTAAGAATTATTGGCGATATTCCAATTGTTTCAGAAGTTCCATTTATTGGAGATGATTTAAAAGTTATGTTAGATAATGACAGATCTGTTTTAGCAGAATCTTTCAGAATTTTGAGAACAAATATAGGATATTTACTACCCTTACAAGCTGATAAGGTTGCTCCAGTTTTATTTATAACTTCAACAATAAAAGGTGAAGGTAAAACTTTTACATCAATTAATTTAGGTATGGCTTTTGCAACTTTAGGAAAAAAAGTACTGGTTATTGGAGCAGATTTAAGAAATCCACAATTTCATAAATATACGAATTTAGATAAAGCGCATGTAGGTTTGTCTAATTATTTATATGACTCTTCTGTTGATTGGAGGACTTTAACTGTTAAAAATCAATTTGACACTTCAAATTTAGAATTAATTTTTCTGGAATTATTCCTCCAAATCCATCCGAGTTGCTTCAAATGGGCGTATCGAACTATTGCTTAATGAAGCAAAAAAAGAATATGATTACATCGTTATTGATACTGCGCCTACTCTTTTAGTTACAGATGCACTAACAATTTCACAATTTGCAGATGTTACTTATTTGTCGTTCGTGCTGATTTTACAGAGAAAAAATTAATCCAATATTCTCTTGAACTAAAACAAAAAGGGAAATTGAAAAATTTAGCCTATGTTCTAAACAATGTTGGTGTTAGTGTTGGATATCGCTACAAGTATGGTTATGGTTACGGCTATGGCTATGGCTATGGGGAAGATGTTCAAAAAAAATCTTTTAAAGATTTTTTTAATATTTAATATATCTATTCTGCTATAGAGTGTTTTATAGACTTTACAATTTCAGATGATAATGGATATTCAAATTTTCTAGCAAAAAAAGCACCTGTCTTAAATATTTTTTCATAGTCTGTATAGTCAAGATTTGCTGGATTGTTTCCATTTCTATATTCCCAATCAATATATCTCAAGTTATCATTGGTTACTTTGCTAACGAAATTTGAATTCATTATGATTGTTTGAAAATATATTTCTTCTGAACATAATGTATATTTGAATCTATATAGTAATGATTTGTTTTTTTTTGTATAATCACTAACATATTTTACACATTCTCTAGTTAGGCTCCACCATGTTGAACCACCATATAGTTTCGGCATTTTTGAAGGAATAGATCTTTTAATTCCAAGTCTTTTTTGAATTTTGATGAAAATATTTATTAGCGATTTTTGTTTGTTTATTTTTGAATTAAATAAATCAAATAAGTTGTAATATTCAATTCTATCCATATTCCCATTATCAGCATAACCGATTTTAGGCATATTGAAATAATCTATATATTCTTTATCGTTGTTGTTAAAGAATTCAATAAAATCTGATTTTTTTTTAATTGGAAAATCATGACCGCTAATCAAGTGAAAATAATATATATTTGGATTTTTGAGAGCTTCATTTATTAAATAGAGTATACTTTTTAGGTGGTTAAAACCTCCCCAATTTACTTTAAATTTCTGTGATAAAAGAATTACATTGGTATATTTTTTTAAATTTTCAAATTCAATATTAGATATTTTACTCTTTTTATCAATATGAATGTATATTTCAAAATTATCATCAAAAAAATTAATTATTTCTTCTAAGTGATTGTAATTTTTATAAGCGGTTATTAAAATGGCTTGCTTAGAAATATTTTTTTTTGTGAACTCTCTATTATTAATCATCTTTATTTTTTTTATAAACATTTAACAAATCAATAGTTTTTCTTTTGTAGATTTTATTTAAATCGAATAGTTAAAGACTTTCCAAAAATAGTAAAATTATTTGAGTGGTATAAAAGTTATAAATACCTACAATTATAGATCTAATTTTTTTAAATTTTATTAATAAAAAAATAATTTTCAAATTCAATTGTTTTATTTCGAAAAACTAAAATGAAAAAAAAGAATTATTTTCAATAGCATCCTTAACTGGAGATAAATCCTTGAGAAGAATCTTTTTTGAAAAACCATTTATGTGATTTGAGTGATGTATATCAGAACCAACAAAATCTATCATCCCTTTCTTTAATAATTGTTCTGCCGCCTTCGCAACTTCAATTGAGTAACAAAATTAGCATCCATCATATATTCAGCAGCAGCTTTAATGGGAACGTTATTATTTTTATTTCTTAATTCTATTTGAGTAGTGTCTAAATTTAATTCAATTTTTTTTCTTGAATTTTTCCATACATTTTCCATCACGTGAGGAGTTGTGATACATTGTTTGAAACCCATTTTATTCATTTCAGAAATTAAAAAATTGGTATCTTCAATGCTTTGAGCACCATCATCAATTCCTGGTAGAAGATGTGAATGTATATCAATAAAATTATCGATAATTATATCCTTGAGAATTGGTTTAGGTTTGAAAAATGTTAACATAATACAAAAGTAAAGAAAAGTTAGGGTTGATAGTATAGCTTGGCACTAATATATTTGTAACATATTGTTATATACTAAATTTTAAATACTATAACAATTCTTTTTCGATAGACTATTAATTCCGTGATGAATTGTCCAAAATTAGTATCTTTGAGCAATGTGTAAGTTGAAATACATATCCTAAATTATCCAAAAAAAAGCATATTATTTGGTCTGCATTTTTAAGATTACAATATAAAACAATGAGTAATATCAAAGATTCCGATGGCGAATGGTTATTTGAAATAAAACCAAAAAATAATTTTTTTGAATTTAATTTCAAAGAAGTATGGCAGTATAGGGATTTGTTATTTCTTTTGTAAAAAGAGATATAGTAACAGTTTATAAACAAACTATTTTAGAATACTTTGGTATTTAATTCAACCCTTATTTACTTCAATAATTTTCACACTAATTTTTAATAATATAGCTGGGATTAATACAGGGAAGATTCCTCCCTTTTTATTTAATTTAGCAGGGATTACAGTTTGGAATTATTTTACATCTTGCCTAAATGACACATCAGATACTTTCAAAAAAAATGCAGCAATTTTTGGGAAAGTTTATTTTCCGAGAGTCATCATGCCGATATCTATTGTAATATCTAATCTAGTAAAATTTCTAATTCAGTTTGTTATTTTTATTGCATTTTACATCTATTATTATTTAAAAGGTGCCACTTTAAATATTAATGAATACATTTTTCTTTTTCCAATTCTTATACTAATAATGGGTTTTCTGGGTTTAGGTATAGGCATGCTTATTTCTTCATTAGTTACCAAATACAGAGATTTTAGTTATTTAGTAAGTTTTGGAGTGCAGCTTTTAATGTATGTTTCTGCTGTAATGTATCCAATAGAATTAATCGCTACTAAGATTCCAAGTTATGCTTGGGTGGTAAAATACAATCCTTTAGCCTATGTTATTGAATCTGCTAGATTCATGTTACTAGATGTTGGCGATATTCCATTCTTTGGATTAATCTATACTTTAGTTGTAACTGTAATTGTTTTTTTTATTGGCTTACTAATTTTTAATAAAACAGAAAAAAACTTTATAGACACCGTCTAGAGTTGATACAATTTCATAACTATTTTAATTGCTCAATTGTTGTTGTAAATGAACAAAAACATTATACTGAAAGTTGAAAATATCTCCAAACAGTACCGTCTTGGTCAGGTTGGTACAGGCACATTGAGTCATGACTTAAATAGATGGTGGCATAAAATAAGAGGTAAAGAAGATCCTTACTTAAGAATTGGTGACATCAATGACAGGAGTAAAAAAGGAACTAGCGACTACGTTTGGGCTTTAAATAATATTACTTTTGATGTAGAAAAAGGTGAAGTTTTAGCAATAATTGGGAAAAATGGTGCTGGAAAATCTACTTTACTTAAAATACTTTCAAAAGTCACCACACCAACAACAGGAAGTATAAAATCTAAAGGACGGATAGCATCACTATTGGAAGTAGGTACAGGATTCAATCCAGAGCTTACAGGTAGAGAAAATATTTATCTTAATGGAGCTATACTTGGGATGACTAAGAAAGAAATTATATCGAAGCTAGATGAAATTATTGAGTTTTCAGGTTGCGAGAGATACATTGATACTCCTGTAAAAAGGTACAGTAGCGGAATGACAGTTAGATTAGCTTTTGCTGTTGCAGCTTTTCTTGAACCAGAAATATTAGTTGTTGATGAAGTCTTGGCGGTTGGAGATGCCGAATTTCAAAAAAAAGCAATTGGAAAAATGCAGGATATTTCAAGAATTGGAGGTAGAACAGTACTTTTTGTAAGTCATAATATGGCCGCTGTAAGAAGTTTATGTACTAGAGGGATTGTTTTAGAAAACGGATGTTCTGTTTTTAGTGGAAGTATTAATGAAGCTATCGAATTTTATTCGTCAATTACTGCAAGAGATTTTAGTCATAAAGCAGAACATAAAAGCTATTCGAATAGTCTAAAGATTGAGAATTTTAAGGTTTTATATAAAAATAGAGATTTAGTCTCTGGTGAATCAATAGAATTAGGTGCAGAGTTAGAAATTAATATACAAATTAGTATTTCAGAAGATCTATCAGAGTTTTCAATTGCTATGGATTTCCTTAATGAGCACTCAGAATTAATATCACACGTAACAAATGAGGATGATGGATTATATTTTCCGAAAATTACAAAAGGAGAAGTTATTCAATTATCAGTGAAAACAAACCCATTACTTTTTATTCCTGGAATGTATAGAATTAATTTGTGGTTAGGTATAGGACATATAGAATCTTTATACTCCATTACGAATATGAGTTGTTTCTATATTGAGCAAAGTTCGATAACAAAAAGAACCAAGTTACTACCCAAACATTCAAAATTCTTTCTGCCAACAAATTGGAGTTACATCAAATAGATTAATCCAAAAAGTAAACTCTATGATGAATAAACTTCCAATATCAGCTTTCATTGTTTCAAAAAATGAAGGACATTTATTAGAAAATTGTATCAAAAGTGTTCTTTTTTGTGATGAACTCATAGTTGTAGATTTAAAAAGCAGTGACAATACAGTTGAAATTGCAAAAAAATATGGAGCAAAAATACTTTCTATTGAGCCACTTCCTGTTATAGAAATGATTCATCAAAAACACATAACTGAAGTAAAAAATAATTGGGTTTTAATAACTGATCCAGATGAAGTAACCTCTCCCGAATTAGCAAAAGAAATTCATGATGATTTTATTTCATTTAATAATTCGATAGAAATAGGTGTTGTTGACGTGCCATTAGTTTACTATTTCAAATCACATCAATTAAAAGGGACTTCTTGGGGAGGTATCAAAAACAGAGCTTATTTAATACATAAAGATAGATATGTTTTTACTTCAAATGTTCACAATGGTAGATTTTTAAAAGAAGGTTTTATAAAACATACTATTGAAAATACTGGTAAAAATCATATTCATCATTATTGGATGCAAGGATATAAGCAAATTTTCGAAAAACACTTTAGATATTTAAAAAATGAGGGAAAATCTCGTTTTGAACAAGGTTTTAGAACATCCTTTTTTACTATTTTACAAATACCGTTTCATCAATTTTTTAATTGTTATTTTAAAGCTCGTGGTTTTAAAGATGGTTTTACGGGTGTTTTTTTATCTCTTTTTCGTGCATGGTATTTTACGGCAGCCAATATTGAATTGTATAAATATCAGAGAGGTGTTGATAAAACAGAACTAATTTAAAAAGTAAATTTTTAATAATTTAAATGTATTGATGACTAAAATATCCATCATAACCATTAATTATAATGATAAAGAAGGTCTTGAAAAAACTGTTCTTTCCGTTTTTAATCAAACGATTCAGGATTATGAATTTATCGTTATTGATGGAAATTCAAATGATGGAAGTAAAAGTATTATTGATAAATATAAAGATAAATTTACCTACTGGGTTAGTGAAGATGATCATGGAATTTACCATGCTATGAATAAAGGGATTCGTGCTGCAAATGGAGATTATTTGTTGTTCATGAATAGTGGGGATGAATTGATAGCAGATTCAAATATCTTAAATATATGTGCAGAAAAGTTAGTTGAAGATATTGTGGCTTTTGATTGCTATCTCTCAAAAGAGGAAAAGATAATAGGTAAAAGAACCCACATCGAAAAACCCACTTTGTTTTATGTGTATAAAAATGGATTCAAACACCAAAGTACCTTTATAAAAAGAAATCTTTTTGAGAAAATTGGTCTTTATAATGAGACATATGAAATTGCAGGCGATTATGAATTTTGGATTCGAAGTTTTTTAGAACCTCAAACAACCTCAAAAAGTTATTCAATTCCAATTGCTATTTTTAAATTGAATGGAATTTCTCAAAAAGCCGATTGGGGAAAAGAACATCGACAAATTGAACAAGAATTATTACCTCATTTAATAGCTGACTTTCATTTTTTTGAAAAATTATTACAGTATCAGAATTCTAGGATTTTGAAACCATTAGTCAAAGTTCATGGAATTACAAAAAAGATATTTAATCAGATTTTCAGTAATTGGTAATGTATTAATGCCTATAATTAATAAAATGAGACTAGAAAAAATCATAAAAAAAATTATAAATAAGTTGCCTTATGTAAGAACACTTTACAAGAACAGTTTGAATTCAAACGTTCCAAATGGGCATTACTACTCAGCAGTATTTTCAATCGAAGATATAAAAAAAAGACAATCTGAAATTTGGAAAAATATAGATAAAGATGGTGTTAATGGAATTGAATTAAATACTTTAGAACAGAAAAAATTAGTTCAGGAATTTATACAATATTATTCGCAATTACCTTTTAAATCCGAAAAGAGCATTGGTATTAGATATCAATTTGAAAATGGGTATTATTCCTATACCGATGGGATTGTTCTTTATTCAATGATAAGATATTTTCAACCAAAACAAATTGTTGAAATTGGATCAGGATTTTCTTCAGCAGTTATGTTAGATACAAATGAAATATTCTTTGATAATCAAATTAATCTAACATTTATAGACCCGTATGCAGAAAGATTATTTTCATTGATGACTGAGGAGGATAAAAAAAGAATAAAGGTAATTGAAAAAGATGTACAGGTAATTCCTTTATCCGTTTTTGAAAATCTACAAGCTGGTGATATCTTATTTATAGATAGCACACACGTTTCTAAAACAGGTAGCGATGTGAATTATATATTATTTGAAATTCTTCCGATATTAAAAAGCGGAGTTTTAATACATTTTCACGATGTTTTCTATCCTTTTGAGTATCCTAAAGATTGGGTTTTCAGGGGAATAAATTGGAACGAAGATTATATTTTAAGAGCGTTTTTAATGTACAATAATAAATTTAAAGTTGTACTTTTTTCAGAATATTTGCACAAGCATCATAAAGATGTTTTTTGTGATTTACCTTTGTGTTATAAGAATGAGGGTGGTAATTTATGGTTAGAAAAAAAATAATATTTGTAGATTGAATTTATATATATATTAATTTATCGAATATAAATACAATAGTCCTACTAGATTTAAAAAGTAATGAATAATAATAACACAATTCTTCTCTGTTTCGGAACACGACCAGAGGCTATAAAAATGGCTCCGTTATATCACGAACTTAAGAAATCTAATTTTCAAGTAAAAGTTTGTGTCACTGCTCAGCATCGAGAAATGTTGGATCAGGTTTTGAATTTTTTTGAAATTGTCCCAGAGTATGATTTAGATTTAATGTCACCCAATCAAACTTTGAATGGTTTAAGTGCTACTATTCTATCAAAAATGGACGAAGTTTTAGTTGCTGAAAGACCTAATTTGGTTCTTATTCACGGTGACACTACAACTTCATCAATGGTGGCATTAGCGGCTTTTCATCTAGGAATTTCTATTGGACATGTTGAAGCAGGTTTAAGAACCTACAATAAAAAATCACCTTTTCCAGAAGAAATTAATAGGCAGTTAACAGGAAAACTATCAGACATTCATTTTACTCCAACCTCTCACGCTACTCAAAATTTACTGCGAGAAGGAGTTTTTCAACAAAATATAATTGAGACAGGTAATACAGTAATCGATGCTTTATTTTGGACGATTAATAAAATTGAACAACCAAATTATATTCACCCAGAGATTGAAAACTTAAAGAATACTATTCCAACCCATAAAAAAATAATTTTAGTAACGGGTCATCGAAGAGAAAATTTTGGTGAAGGCTTTAAAGATTTATGTGAATCACTTATAGAAATTTCTGAAAAAGAAGATGTTACTATTGTTTATCCAGTACATTTGAATCCTAATGTAAAAAAGATGGTTTATGATTTATTGTCTGAAAAGAAAGACATTTACCTCATACCTCCAGTTTCTTATCCCGCATTTGTGTGGTTGATGAAACAGTCTTTTTTGATACTAACAGATTCTGGTGGGATTCAAGAGGAGGCACCATCACTGGGGAAATCCGTTATTGTTACTAGAATAATTTCAGAGAGACCAGAAGGTGTGGCCGCCGGACATTCTATTTTGGTAGGAACCGATAAACAAAAAATAATTACTACAGTTGTTTCTCAATTGAATCATTTTACGTCTAATGAGAGTAAAAAAAATCCTTACGGAGATGGGAATGCTGCCAAAAGAATTGCAGATTATTTATCAATGAATTACTAAAGTATGAAAATTGTAGTTGTAGTAGATTCTATTAATGTAGACGATAGTAGCGGTTCTAAGGCAAATGTTGCATTAATTAATAATTTAGCGTCAGCAGGTTTTGAAGTTTACGTATACCATTATACACTTAAAAATATTCAATTAGATGGGGTTTCTTGTATTTCAATTCCTGAAATAAAAAGTAGTCTGTTCTATTTTTTAAGTCGATTACAAAGGATACTTTGGCGTAACTTTAATATTAATATTGCTTCTTTTTTGGAGGGAATCTTTGGATTCTCATTTACTTTTTTTAATGATGTAAATAGTATAAAGCAAGCGTTACTAAAAATGGATTTTAAACCAGATTTAGTTTTAACTTTAAGTAAAGGAGCTAGTTTTAGACCTCACTATTCAGTCTTGAAATTACCTCAGTTTCATGATAAATGGATGGCTTATGTTCATGATCCGTATCCATTTCATTGTTATCCAAGACCATTTGATTGGGTTGAATCAAGTTATAGACAAAAAGAAATTTTTTTTAAAGAAGTTTCTGAAATGGCAAAATATAGTTCATTTCCAAGTTTGTTGCTCAAAGAATGGATGGGAAGTTATTTTCCAAATTTTTTGAAGACGGGTGTAGTTGTTCCCCATCAAAATTTTGATTACAATATCAAGAATTGCTCACCTCCGTCTTATTTTGATGAATCGAAATTCAATTTGCTTCATGCAGGAAATCTTTTGCAGCAGCGTTCTCCTGAGGGTTTAATCAATGGATTTAAATTGTTTTTAGAACAAAATCCTCAAGCAAGAAATGATGCAAAATTATTTTTTATAGGAAGAGCTCATGAACAGCATTTAAAAGTTTTTGAAGAGTTAAATATTCCAGAAATTTATTTTTGTAATGAAGGCGTTTCTTTTGAAGTGGTATATAACATGCAAAAAAAAGCATCTGTAAATATAATTTTGGAGGCAAAAGCAGCAACAAGCCCATTCCTTCCTGGCAAATTTCCTCATTGTGTAGAGGCTAATAAAGTAATTCTCTCGTTGGCACCTTACCAAAGTGAAACCAGAAGATTGTTGGGCAATAATTATCCATATTGGGCAGAAGCTGATGATGTTCAAAAAATAGCAGGAATAATTGAAAAGCTTTACCTTTTGTGGATTCAGAATCCAGATAAATTATTGTTGAACAGAAAAGATTTAGAAGAATATCTGTCGGCATCTTATCTTAAAACCGTAATTGATAAACTAACAAGTACTGAGTCGTAGTGTCAAATACAACAATAGCCATACTTATTTCTACTAAAAATCGAAAGTCCGATTTAGGAATTACACTACAAAAAATCAAAAAATTGTGTAATAGAAATGATGTGGTTTGTGTAGTTTTTGATGATGGCTCTACTGATGGAACTTATGAATTTGTTCAACATCATTTTCCTAAAGTAATTGTACACAGAAACCAAGTTTCGAAGGGCTATTTGTATTGTAGAAATAAAATGCTCAACGAAACGACTGCAGATTATGCTATATCCCTTGATGATGATGCCCATTTTTTAACAGAAAATCCTATTGAAATAATAGAACACTATTTCGATCAAAATTCGAAATGTGGAGTCATAGCTGGTCGTATTTTTTGGGATATTGTTGAAATTGAAAACAAGTTTAGCAATGATAAACCCCAAGTAGTGAAAGGCTTTGTTGGTTGTGGACATGTTTGGAGAATGAGTGCTTGGCGCGATATTCCAAACTATCCTGAATGGTTTCAGTTTTATGGTGAAGAGAGTTTTGCATCAATACAATTGTTGAAACAGGATTGGGAAATTCATTATGTTCCAGAATTATTAGTACAACACAGAGTAAATAGAATTGAAAGAGTCAAGTCAAAAAAAAACGTTGCTTTTAGATACAGAAGATCCATACGTGCTGATTGGTTCAACTATTTTTTATTTTTTCCGTATATTGAAATTCCAAGAAAAATGGCCTATTCCATTTGGATGCAGTTCAAAAACAAGATATTTAAAGGGAATTTAAAAATAATTAGACCTTTATTCTTGGCGATTATTGATTTGATTTTAGCAATGCCAAAATTGATGAAGCATAGAAATAGTCTTAGTTCTGAGGAATATGAAAAATACCTCAAATTAAACGAAGCAAAAATTTATTGGAAACCAGAAAAATAGTTATTTTTACTTCCACTACAATTCTTTTTTGATGAACAAAAAGCCCTATTTAATAGCAGAAATAGCTCAAGCTCATGATGGAAGTCTAGGGATTTTGCATTCTTACATTGATGCTATTGCTGCAACAGGTATTCAAGGCATTAAATTTCAGATGCATATAGCTGAAGCCGAAAGTAGTATTCACGAACCTTTTCGTGTGAAATTTTCTTATGAGGATGCTACTCGTTATGAATACTGGAAACGAATGGAGTTCACATTAGAGCAATGGAAAGAAATCAAACAGCATTGTGATGCAGTTGGATTAGATTTTATTTGTTCTCCTTTCAGTAATTTGGCAGTAGATTGGTTAGAAGAAGTTGGAGTTCAAAGTTATAAAATTGGTTCAGGAGAAGTCAACAATCTCTTGCTTTTGGAAAAAGTGGTAAGAACGGGAAAGCCAATTATTATTTCTTCTGGAATGAGCAGTTTTAAGGAATTAGATAAAACAGTTACTTTTTTAAAAAGTAAGAATGCTACGTTTTCTATTTTGCAATGTACTACTGCATATCCCACAAAACCTGAAGAGTACGGGTTAAATGTTCTAAATGAATTAAAAAACCGTTATCATGTTCCTATTGGTTTTTCAGATCATTCTACAAAAACAGCAACTGGAATTGCCGCAGTAGCATTGGGTGCCGAAATTTTAGAGTTTCATGTAGTTTTTCATCGTTCTCTATTTGGACCAGATGCTAAGGCGTCTTTAACAATTGAAGAAACTAAGCAATTAGTAGAAGCAGTTAATGATATCCACATTGCTCAGAATAATCCAATTGACAAGAATAGTTTGGATAATTTTAAGGAACTGAAATCTATTTTTGAAAAATCGTTAGCATTAAACAGAAATTTGGCAAAAGGTCATGTTATTACTTTTGATGATTTAGAGAGTAAAAAACCAAAGGGTTATGGTATTTCAGCAACTGATTTTGAAAAGGTAATAGGAAGAAAATTGAATAAAGATAAGGTGCAGTGGAATTTTTTGAACGAAGAGGATTTAGAATGAATACAAAGCGAAAAATAGCTGTTGTTATCACGGCGAGACCATCTTACAGTAGAGTCAAAACAGTTTTAACGGCAATCAAGAATCACGATGAACTACAGTTGCAGCTTATTGTTGCGGCCTCGGCTTTGTTGGATAGATATGGGAGTGCAGTAAATTATATCGAAAAAGATGGTTTTGAAATTGCCGCTAAAGTTTTTAACGTTTTGGAAGGAGAAAATCTTACCGCCGCTGCTAAGACTACTGGAATAGGAATATTAGAATTATCAACTGTTTTTGATAATTTAAAACCAGACATTGTAGTTACCGTAGCTGATAGATTTGAAACTATGGCAACAGCAATTGCTGCGTCATACATGAATATTCCTTTGGCTCATATACAAGGTGGTGAGGTAACTGGAAATATTGATGAAAAGGTAAGGCACGCCATAACCAAATTGTCAGACTATCATTTTGTAGCTTCAGAAAGTGCCAAAAAACGAGTTATACAATTAGGCGAAAACCCAGAGATGGTTTTCAATACAGGTTGTCCTTCGATAGATATTGCAAAAGGAGTGCTTGATAATAAAGAATTGAATTTTAATCCTTATGAAAAGTATGGAGGCGTAGGTTCAAAACCTGACTTAAGCAATGGGTATATTGTGGTGATGCAGCATCCAGTGACTAATGAGTATCAAGATTCTAGAAAACAAATAGAAGTAACTTTACGAACGATTCAAAAGATAAATTTACCAACACTCTGGTTTTGGCCCAATGTCGATGCTGGTGCAGACGGAACTTCTACAGGAATTAGAGCCTTTAGAGAGCAACATGAATTGCCTAATGTTCATTTTTTTAAGAATATGGAAGGCGATGATTTCTTGAAATTACTACAAAATTGTAGATGTCTAGTGGGTAACTCTAGCGTTGGAATCAGAGAATGTGCTTTTTTAGGGATTCCTGTAGTGAATATTGGTAGCCGCCAAAACAAAAGAGAGCAGAGTGAAAATTGTATTAACGTAGAGTATTTTGAAGAAGCCATTGAAAAAGCTATTTTAGAATCTTTGAAAAAAGATAAAATAGCTTCTTCAAGAATTTATGGAAATGGGAATGCTGGAGAAGCGCTCGCTAATATACTGGCAGAAGTGAATTTAGTATTTCACAAAACGATAATGTACTAAGCTAAAAAGACAGAATAAAAAGTAAGGGTATACTAAATTAAATAGAAAATCATGAAAAATAATTGGACAGGGGAAAGATTAGAGACTTATATATATAGTAAGGACTCGATTGATCATCTACATAGATACTCTATTGTTTCCAATTATATTGAAGGTAAAATAGTTTTAGACATAGCAAGTGGAGAAGGATATGGAAGTAATATTATAAGTGAGAAAGCTAAATTTGTTTACGGAGTAGATATTGATGAAACCTCCATTAAAGATGCTAAATTAAAATACAAGAAAGACAATCTTAAATTTCTTGTTGGGAGTACAAGTAGTATTCCCATTGAAGATCATTCTGTTGATGTGGTTATAAGTTTTGAAACTATTGAGCATCATGATGAACATATTGAAATGATTAATGAAATAGAAAGGGTATTGAGACCCAACGGCTTGTTAATTATTTCTACACCTGATAAAAAAAATTATACAGATAAGAGGAATTTTGTCAATAGATTTCATGTAAAGGAATTGTATAAACAAGAATTTTTAGATTTGATTTCTCAAAATTTTAATTCAATTCAATTGCTAACTCAAAAATATGTTAATGGAAATTCCATAATCCAAGAAGATATTTTAGAAAGCGAAATTCAGATTTTTTCGGGAAATTTTTCGTCAGTTTCAAGTGTGATTATCGATCCCTTTTATTTAATAGTGATTGCCTCGAATGGTCTTTTTGAAAGACAAAGGACAACAATTTTTGATGGGACTGATATAATTCAAACGGAATTTAATAATAGAGTTAATGAAGTTTATCGTAGTAATTCATACAAATTAGGGCATTTAATTTTATCTCCGTTTAAGAGTCTAAAAAAAATATTAAAATAAATGCTTGAAATCATAATTCCTTATTATAAACTAACTAAAAAATAAATGATATGGGCGAAAAAACAAGCGAAAAATATTATCATCCAAAGATTGAAAACAGTGTTGATTTTTTTTTCAGACCATCTAGAAGTTCACTTAGCGAATATGTTTTTAACAAAGAGAAGTTAAGAGCTGTTGGTTTTAAAAATTTTCCTTTAGCATGGTTTAGTGATATTTTAGCCTATTTAGAAGTATCAAATTTTGGTAATATTTATACAATTAATGAGGCAATTGTATATGTACGAATTTCTGAATTAAGTATTACAGGTAGTAAAAATTTAAGTCGACCAAAAACAAAATCAGTTTTTGAATTTTATTATTATTTACTATCGAAGAAAAGTCATTTTTTCTCTAGTGAGCAAAAATTAATTATGCATCAACGATTAGAGAACAGTTATCTTAATAATAAAAGAAATGGTAAAGCACTATTTAAAATTTCTTTATTTTACCTTAGCAAAGGCTTTCTTGTAAAATACATTAATTTTATAAAATCCATATTGTATAAGCTAATTTGATAAATAATGAGAATAGGGTTTAATCCCCAAAAAAGCGAAAAGAAAATAAATTTGACTACGTATCATAGAGTAATCGTAGTTGTTTATATTCCCAATGAAGAAGGATTTTATAAAAATTCCTATGATGTTTTTAAACTATGTTTAGACTCATTAGTTGCTACTATAAATAGTAATACTGCAATAACTATTGTTAAT
The DNA here is from genome assembly GCA_016718345.1 of Flavobacterium sp. GTDB lineage: Bacteria > Bacteroidota > Bacteroidia > Flavobacteriales > Flavobacteriaceae > Flavobacterium. The sequence continues at coordinate 401,405 of JADKDN010000001.1, forward strand.
AATGGTTCTTACCAAAAGGTAACTGAATTGCTTCAAAATTATTTGAAAGATAAAAAAATAGATTCTTTAATTCATCATTCAGTTAATATAGGTAAAATTGATGCTCTTATTGGTGCTGCCAGAGGTGCTAGAGAGCAGTTAATAACATATTCAGATTCTGATATATTATTTCAAAAAGGATGGCAAGAAAATGTAGAAAAGATTTTTTCCACATTTTCAAATGTAGGTTCAGTTTCACCCATTTCGGTCAGATATGGATTGTTTTATGGAACAAGCTCAGTTTTAAAACAAATTATCTTTAGAAAAATTAAAATTAAATTTGAGCCAATACCTGAAAATTTTGATTCTTACAACAAGTATTTAAAAAGTATTAATTGGGATACAGATAAAAATGAGAAGAAGAATTGGCCTGTAATAGAGAGAAATAATACTAAAGCAATAATTGGCAGCGGACATCAAGTAGTAACTATTTCAAGAGAAATTTTATTTAAATCTGTTCCTACAAATCCATCATTAACTTTAGTTGGCGGGGATTCTGAATACAAGTATGTTGATGAACCGATAGATAAATTGGGAAAATTGAGACTCTGTACGTATACTAATTTTGCCTTCCATATGGGCAATAATTTGGAAGACTGGATGATAGATGTTCATAAAAATAATTTGAAAGCCACAAACAATTCATTAGAAGTGGTATACAAAAAAGAATCAAATCCAGATTTGTTGTATTCTAAATATAAGACAGTAATCTATCTACTAAGGAAAAAGATTACAAAGAAAGTTTTTAAGTTAATTTATAAGGATTACTCTTTATAACAAATTCAATTTTAACTACATGAAATTCTTAGCTGTAATACCTGCACGTGGCGGATCTAAAGGAATCCCAAAGAAGAATATTAAACTTCTAGAAAAAAAACCGTTGATAGAATATACTATTAATGATGCCAAGAATTCAAAACTAATCACAGAAATAGTTGTTTCTACAGACAATCAAGAAATAGCCATTGAAGCAGAAATTGCAGGTTGTAAGCCACCGTTTATTCGCCCTGCTGAATTTGCTCAGGATACGTCAACTTCTCTCGAAGTAGTGCAACATGCTATTGACTTTTTGAATCTCAAAATGTTTTTTTGATGCAGTTTGTTTATTACAACCCACAAATCCATTCAGAGAACAGGGTTGTATAGATAAAGCAATTGAAAAATTTATCACCTCAAAGACTGATTGCTTGATAAGTGTTTTGCCATTGCCACATGAATTCAATCCGCATTGGGCATTTGAAGAAAATGAAAACGGATTATTAAAAATTGCAACTGGTGAAAAAAATATAATTACCAGAAGACAAGAATTGCCAAAAGCTTTTTATCGTGATGGTGCTATTTATATCACCAAGACAGAAGTTATTAAAAATGGTAGCCTATACGGTGAATCCATAGCTTATATCGAAAATAATCCTCAGTTTTATGTAAACATAGACACAATAGAAGACTGGGAAAAAGCAGAAAAATTACTTACTCTAATGAAACTTTAAATGTGTGGAATTGCCGGCATTATAGGACATAGCGCCAATAGAGGAAGTATTTTACAAATGTTAGAAATGCAAAAACATCGCGGACCTGACTTTGTTGATTATTATCTTGAAGAAAATAAAATAGTTCTAGGTCATAATAGATTAAGCATAATTGATTTATCGAGCAATGCCAATCAGCCTTTTATAAGTGGATGTGGAAATTATATCCTGATTTATAATGGTGAACTCTATAATTATTTAGAATTAAAACAAGAGCTTCAATCGAAATATACTTTCAAAACCCAATCAGATACCGAAGTTTTGCTCAATGCTTATATTGAATGGGGAGAACAGTGTTTGAACAAATTAAACGGGATGTTTTCTTTTGCCATTTGGAATAAAAAAGAACAATTTCTATTTGCTGCTCGCGATCGGTTTGGAGTGAAGCCTTTTTACTATTCTTTCGATAGCATCAATTTCATTTTTGCTTCAGAAATAAATTCTTTATGGGCTGCAGGAATTTCTGAAATTCCAAATGATAAAGTTTGGCTGAATTACTTTGTAGAGGGAAGCTACGGAATGCCTGATGAAACCTTTTGGAAGGGGATAAAGCAATTATCAGGTGGACATTGTTTAACTTTAAAAGACAATTCTTTACAAATAAAAAAATGGTATCATTTTGAAGAACGAATTGCCGAATTGCAAAATCATTTTGAAGACAATGAAGAAGAGTACATTACTCAATTACTAGTAAAAGCCATAAATCTGCGATTCAGAGCTGATGTTCCTATCGGATTTAATTTAAGTGGAGGTCTCGATTCCAGTACACTTTTAGCATTAATTGATCAACAGAATAGAGATAAGTCAACAATTGAGACATTTACATTTATCACAAATGATGAGAGATATGATGAACTTTATTGGGTAAAATCCATGCTTGATAAAAAGCCTTATCCGATTAATGTGTGTGAGTTAAATCATAATGAAGTACCCGAATTAGCTTTGAAAATTGCTAAAAATCAATCAACCTTATGGGGGAATACCTACAATTGCATATTCTAAGATTTTTCAAAAAGCCAGCCAAAAAGGGATAAAAGTATTGCTTGACGGACAAGGTTCTGACGAAGCTTGGGCTGGGTACGATTATTATGTGAATAATTCTCAAAACAACATACAGGGTATATCGAAATCTCCTTTCAGAAGTAATGTTTTAAATGTTGATTTTACAAAGGAATATCAAAAAACAGTTTATTCTAAACCCTTTCAGGAAGATTTGTTAAACCTTCAATTTCGCGATTTATTTTATACCAAAATCCCTAGAGCATTGCGTTTTAACGATAGAGTTTCGATGCTATACAGTACAGAGTTGCGAGAGCCATTCTTAGATTATGAGTTGGTAGAATATGTTTTTAGCAGACCTCAAAGGTTGAAAATAAAGAATGGTGTTCAGAAATGGATGCTACGAAAAATTGCCGAGAAATTTTTACAAAAGGATTTAGTTTTAGCTCCTAAACGACCACTTCAAACCCCTCAAAGAGAATGGTTGTCAAATGATTTAAAAGATTGGGTAATCTCTGAAATAGAAGTGTTAATGGGAAATCATTGGTTTGATAGAAAACAATTACAAAACGAAATGAATTTATTTTTTAAAGGGGATAACCAAAGCAGTTTTCACATTTGGCAATGGATAAATACGGCAATATTGTTCAAATAAAAGGGATATGCTAAAATTAATTCATTTATTTCGGTTGGATTTTTCAAATAGAATTATTCTTATCCAGTATCTACTCAAAAGGATTTTTAATCTCAAAACTAAAGCAAGTGAGAGATTGATAAATGATTATTATTATCATCTCATAAAGCTTCAAGGATTTTTCAAAGAACAAGTAGATAATTATTTTATTTCTTTCTATCCAAAATGGAGAGCAACAATTAAAACTAGAAAAAGACCTTCAAGCGATTTAGACGTTTTTGCACAAATTTTTGGAGATTTAGAGTATAAGCCTGTTATAGATGCATATAAAGCTAAATTTTCTAATAGTGAACCCTTAAAAATTATTGATGCCGGGAGCAACATTGGTCTGACCACGCTCTATTTTTCAAGATTTTTTGATAATGCTGTATATATTTGCATTGAACCTAATGAGTCTAATTTTGAGGTTTTGAGTTTTAATTTAGAAACCAATTCAATTCCAAATGTCCAAAGAATACAAGCTGGAGTTTGGAGTAAAAATACCTATTTAAATATTATTAGTGATTTTAGAGGACATTATGATTGGTCTTACAGGGTTGTTGAAGCAGATAAAGTGACAGATTTAAAGGCATTTTCAATTCAACATTTAATAGAAAAATTTAAATGGGACACTATTGATATTTTAAAAATGGATATAGAAGGTTCTGAGAAAGAAGTGTTCACTAACCCTAACTCTGATGTTTCTTTTTTAGCAATCACAAAATGTATTGCCATAGAAATTCATGATGAATTTGATTGTCGTGAAGCAATTTATGAAATTTTGAAAAGCTATGGATTTACATTATTCAATTCAGGTGAATTAACAATTGGTATTAACCAAAATTGGATTTAGAAATACTTTAGTGAGTTGAAAATTTTTAAAATTTGTTTTCAGTCCAAACAAAAAGAAAGATATTTGAGAAATAAATATTCTAAATTTAATGAGAAATAAAAAAATATTTATTCTACTTCCTGATGGTATTGGTCTTCGTAATTTTGCCTACACCGATTTCTATAAAATTGGAATTGACAAAGGATTTGATATTGTTTTTTGGAATAATACTCCTTTCGAGTTAACTGAAAGTGGTTTCAAAGAAATTAAAATTCAAAAAGCAAGAGTACACCCACTTACGGATTTTCTTAAGAAGGCACAGGTAAAAATTGAACTATCTCAAAATAGTGCGGAATCAAAAGATCCCGTTTATGACACGTATCGCTTCCAACTCACCAATAGAAACCTGAAATCAATTCTTAAAAATTGTTATGTGAATTGGCTTTTTTTTTGGAATAATTCACAAAAGGATTGCTTCGAATTAGGAAGAGAATCGCAATTCAGGAGCGAAAAACCAAATTGTATTTTGATAGTTGGGATACTTTACAAAAGGAGAAACCAGATTTAGTTTTTTGTACCAATCAAAGAATTACTCTGGCTGTTGCACCAATTCTCGCAGCACAAGATTTAGGAATTCCAACTGCTACTTTCATTTTTTCATGGGATAATTTACCCAAAGGAACCAAAGTGCTTGAAACCGATTTTTATTTTGTTTGGAGCCAACACATGAAAGAAGAACTTTCGTACTATTATCCATATGTTAAAGAAAATCAAATTAGTGTCACCGGAACAACTCAGTTTGAACCTCATTATAATGAAAGTATCATACAATTGAGAGAAGTTTTTTTCGAAATTCACGGATTAGATAAGGATAAAAAATATATTTGTTTTTCTGGGGATGATGTTACAACATCGCCCAACGATCCAACCTATTTAGCAGATGTCGCTCAAGCGGTTCGGTTGTTAAATAGTAAAGGATACAATCTAGGAATAGTTTTTCGTAGATGTCCAGTAGATTTTTCAGACCGTTTTGATACTGTTTTAAAAACAAACAGAGATATCATTAAACTTATAGTTCCTAAATGGGAAAAAATAGGAGAAGGTTGGAATACCATTTTGCCTACCAAGGAAGATTTGATACTTCAAATGAATACTATTTTTCATACTGAAATGGTAATAAATCTTGGTTCATCAATGGTTTTTGATTATGTTGCACACAAAAAACCGTGTGGTTTCATAAATTACGACGTTCCAAATAAGGCTTTCCCGGATTGGTCTGTGAAAAAAATATATAATTTTATTCATTTTCGGTCAATGCCATCAAAGGATGCTGTTTTTTGGATAAATAATCCGCATCAAATTTCAGAGACAATAGAAAAAATGCTTAGCAATGATGATTCGGAAAAAGTTGTTAGAAATGCTCAAAAGTGGTTTGAAAAAATTAATCTTCATCCAGCAGAGAAAGCTTCAGAAAGGATTTGGGATGCTATTGAAAAAATTATAGAAGCATAACATGTTAAGAGAGTTAATTTTATCAGACTTCAAGCGGCATAATTTCAGGTCGATATCCCTAAGGAATTTATTTGCCATTTTCTTGATTCAGCCTATTCCAGGATTAAAATATATGATCCTTTTTCGGTTGACTCAACATTACAGGAGAAAAAATAGAATTTTATTTTATTTCTTTTTCCTTTGGTTAAGGCGATTAAAAGTAAAATATGGATTGGATATTTCTTATAGAACTAAGATTGGAAAAGGAATTTATGTCGGTCATTTTGGAGGTGTTGTTGTTCATGGAGATGTTGAAATAGGAGATTATTGTAATTTATCTCAAGGAATAACTTTGGGAGTTAGTAATTATGGGAAAAATCGGAACACCCATTATTGGTCATCATGTTTTTTAGGTCCAGGCTCTTGTGTTTTGGTAACGTTACTGTCGGGAATCATGTAACTATCGGAGCAAATGCAGTAGTTACTGAAGATGTGCCAGATAATTCAACAGTTTTAAGTCCAAAATCAACAACTATCAACAAAGACTTGTCAGCTTATTTTATTCATAATTTAGAAAATGAATAAATAGTTTGTTTATAAAATAGATTTTACTTTTTAAGTAGTTATAATTTATTAGATTTGAAAAAACTATGTTAACTGTAAATTCATGAAGTTTTTTGACATTGTAAAATACATCATTTATACTTTATTATTCATCACATTAATTTCTTCTTTGAGAAATTTGTTTTTTCCTCTCGTTGCAGATGAACTTCAGTATGCAGAAATTGCAGTAAATTGTATGACAAAAGGAGCCTATTCACTTTCGGGCGTTCCTTCAACTTTTACACCAACACTTCCTTTTCTAATAGCGTTATTTTATTCAAAATCATTTCCAATTGTAGGATTTGCAGCGGTTTTTTTCTGATTCCGTTTTCAATACTAGTAATTACCCGCTATTTATATGGAGTTTGTATTTTTATAGTAGGATATTTTATTTGGAATTATTTGATAAAATTAATACAGTCGAAGGATTATCAAAACATCTATAAATTAGTGCTATATTCACTTATATGTGTTCTACCTTTAATCATTTGGTTCAAGTACGTTTATCTAGTTGAAAAAGAAATTACCATCGAACAGAGTTACTTTACAAGATTCAAGGAAAATGATATTTTTTATAATATTAAAGCAGGATTGGGAATAATTAAGCATGCCGAGGTAAACAAAATCAACGGAATTCCAGCATTTGTCTCTCTTTTTCTCCCTGTAACTGGATTGCGAAATTGGATAATAAGCATGGGTTTAATAGCAGCTTTTTGTTTTGGATATATTTCAAAATGGAAAGTAAAAGAATATAGAGTAGTTTTTATAGCTATAATTTTAATCATGTTGGGTTTAATAGTTGCGGGTACTGGTTTTAGTAGGTATTGGTTGGTGCTTTTACCAGGATATTGGTTAGGGTTTTATTTTTTGTTTTAGTTATCTAAAAATTGAAGATAATTATTTTGAAAAGATATCGCTATTGCTAGCTGTAATATATGTAATTAACGAGTTGCGATTGGATTATTTAATAGTAAGCAAATTATAATTTTATGATAAACAATAAAACGATTGCAGTTATTGTTCCATGCTTTAATGAAGAATTACAAATAATTCAGGTTTTAGAGACTATGCCTGATTTTGTGGATAGAATTATAGTTATTGATGATAAATCAACCGATAATACTTCAAAAAACATTAAGGATTTTATAGCAAAAACTTTCAATAAAGGGATCGAGATAAATACTGTTTTAGATAAAATTAAGCCTAATAGTCACAATAGGGCTAATATGGTAGTACAAGAATTGCAACGAAAAGAAATGGCATATTTTACGCCACACGAAATTTATAATAACAGCAATACTGATAGGATAGTATTGATTACTCATTCTGTAAATGCAGGTAAAGGAGCAGGAATTGCAACGGGCTACAAGTGGGCAAAAGATCACGGGATAGATTGTGTTGCAACTATGGATGGTGATGGGCAAATGGATCCAGACGAGCTGTTAAGTTTGTGTGAACCAATAATTTTTGAAAACATAGACTATGTAAAAGGAAATAGATTGATTCATCGAAGCGCACTACTTGTCATCCCAAAAGTTAGATTTTTTGGAAATTCAATACTATCAATATTAACTAAGTTGGCCAGCGGATATTGGCATGTTTCCGATACCCAAACAGGATACACGGCTATTTCAAACAAAGCTTTGAATGCGATTCGATTGTATGATATATACAAGAAATACGGTTATCCAAATGATATGTTGGTCAAACTGAATATAGCATTCTGTACTTTGAGAGAAGTCGAGATAAAACCAGTTTATGATATTGGCGAAAAATCTAAAATGAAAATTTTTAAAGTGATTCCAACTGTATCTTTATTACTAATAAAATCATTTTTTAAAAGACTTTGGTTCAAGTATTTGTTTAGAGATTTTCACCCATTGTTCATTTTATACCATTTTTCTTTTTTACTAGGAATAATTTGGATGCCTTATCTCTATAGAGTTATAGATGGCTTTGATTGACGGTAAAGAATTTGTCTTTTGAGACTCTGTTTGCATTTACGTTTCTAGGAATTAGCTCTATACAAAGTTTTCTATTTGCAATGTGGATGGATATTCAGGATAATGACAGATTGTATAAATAATTAAAACAAATCAAATGAATGATTCTTTAGGGAAAAAATTAGAATCGACAAGAATTAACAAAGTATTACCTCATATTCAAGGTGAGTTATTGGATATTGGCTGTGGATTAAATCAATTGAAAAAAGCCTACGGTAAAGGCATTGGAGTTGACGTTTTTAAGTGGGATAATGTAGATATTGTTGTCGAAAATACGGCTCATTTGCCTTTTGAAGATAATAGTTTTAATACCATCACAATTATTGCGGCATTAAATCATATTCCTAATAGAGAAGAAGTTATAAAAGAATGTTATAGACTTTTAAAGCCAGACGGGAAAATGATTATTACCATGATACCACCCATTATTTCTACAATTTGGCATTTTTTAAGGAAGCCTTGGGATGTAGATCAATCTGAAAGAGGCATGAAAGAAGGTGAAGTATATGGACTAACAAAGCGTCAAATAGTTGACCTATTCAGCCAGCAAAAATTCAAATTGAGTTTAGACGAAGGTTTCATGATGAATATTAATAGACTCTATATTTTCAAAAAAATATAATATGTGTGGAATATTTGGAGTCATCTCCAAGCATAAAGAAAATAAGCCTAATGCCATTTTCGAAACCTTACTCATTGAGTCCGATAAAAGAGGTAAAGAAGCTTCTGGTTTTGCTATTTTAGGGCAGAACCAAAAGACACTATTGGTCAATAAGATACCATTCTCTGGGAAAGAATTACTTCAGACTAAAGTTTACAAAGACATCAAAAAAGAGTTAGTTAACACTGATTTTTCTTAGGAATTGGTCATTCAAGATTAGTGACTAATGGATACGAACAACATGATTATAACAATCAACCCATTGTTGCTGATGGAAAATTGTAATTCACAATGGGATTATCGTAAATACCGATGATTTATGGAAGAAATATCCAAACACTACAAAAAAGACCGACTTAGATACAGAGTTAATTCCGACCATTGTAAATAATGCTCTTCAAAACAAGCAAACGTATAGTGAGTCCATTAGAAAAGTTTTTAATGAAATTGAAGGAATTGCTAACATAGCTTTACTTGATGTTCAAAAATCATTTTTGACAATTGCATCAAATAATGGCTCTTTATATTATGTTTTTGATGCAAAGACGCAACTTTTTCTTTTCGCTTCCGAATCTATTTTTTTAAGTAAAGCCATCAAAAGCATTGGACTTTCTGTTGATGTGAATTCGATACAGCAATTGGTCAATTCATCTCTTTATTTTGATTTTATAAAATTTGAAATCATAACCGATTTGAAAGTATTAGATAGTGATACAACTACCAAATTTGAGATAAAAGAAATAGTTGATGCAGATGAAAAGCAAGTGCATGAAAACAAATCGCTTGAGACCAGTTTTGAAAAGATACCTGAAGCCTTTTCAACCTATTTCGATAGTCAAAAAAAACGGATAAATGAACTGAAAAGATGTACAAAATGCATTTTACCAAGTTCCTTTCCATTCATAGAATTTGATTCTAATGGGGTTTGTAATTATTGTTCCAATTATAAAAAATATGCCACTAAAGGTGAAGCTGAACTTAAAAAGTTAATAAATGACTTTCAAGCTACTCATGGCAGAATGCCCAAAGTGCTCATTGGTTTAAGCGGAGGCAGAGACAGTTGTTACGCACTTCATTATGTAACACAAAAATTAGGAGTTGAAGCTGTTGCCTTCTCCTACGATTGGGGTATGTTAACCGATTTAGCTCGAAGGAACCAATCGAGGATGTGCGCAAAATTGAGCGTTGAGCACATTTTGATATCAGCGGACATTAGAAAAAAAAGGAAAAATATTAAACTCAATGTAGAAGCCTGGCTAAAGAGTCCAAATCTAGGAACCATTCCACTATTTATGGCTGGGGATAAACACTATTTTTATCATGCCAATAAAATAATGGACGAAAAAGGATTGGATTTTATCTTTTTTGGTGAAAATTTATTAGAGTCTACTTTTTTCAAATATGGATTTTGTGGTATTAAGCCGAATTTGAAACACAAAGAAAAGTCATTTTCAATTTCTGCCTTTGACAAGTTAAAAATGATGTTGTTTTACTTCAAACAGTACCTACTAAATCCTTCGTATTTCAATTCTTCTTTGCTAGATAGTTTTGGCGCTTTTCTGTCTTTTTATTATATAAAACATCCGTATCTCAATTTGTTTCACTATGTAGAATGGGATGAAATAGAGATAATAGATACGTTGATTAATAAATACAATTGGGAAACAGATTCTGAAACAAATTCAACTTGGAGGATTGGAGATGGTACGGCAGCATTTTACAATTATATTTACTATATCAATGCTGGATTTAGCGAATACGATACTTTTAGAAGCAATGAAATCAGAGAAGGAAGGATTTCAAGAGAAGAAGCGTTACTAAAAGTAGGAGCTGAAAATAGTCCAAGATGGAATTCGATACAATGGTATTGCAATACGATAAACACGGATTGGAAAAAGCAATACAAATTATAAACAACAAAAAGAACTTGTATGAATAAAAAATTTGTTGGTTTTGAAGAAATGTCAGTCGATGATTTTTGGGAGTTTTATAGATTGGAATATGCTTCCACTAATCCAATTAGTCAAAAATTGTATACTAATTTTTATAACAAAATCAATTCTATAGTTGAGAATTTTATTCAGCCAAAATTTAAATTTCTTGAAGTAGGTTGTGGAGCTGCAGAATCTTCATTAAAAATTAATAAGATGCTATCAAATCTTGATTTTGAAACTCATTTTGAAGCTTCAGAATACGATAGAAGATTTGTTGATAAAATAGAAACCTTAAATTATCCTTTCGAGTTACTCAAGAAACCGTTTATGATTTAAAACGAGAGAATGACAAGTTTGATTTGATTTTTTTATTGGAAGTATTAGAACATTTAGAATTTCCTGAAAAAGCAATTCAAGAGCTCTTTAGAGTTAGTTCGAGATATGTCGTTATTTCTGTTCCAAATGAACCTATTTGGAGGATTGCGAATATGGCAAGGTTTCAATATCTCAAAGATTTCGGGAATAATCCAGGGCATATTAATCATTATAATGAAAAAAAAATAGCCAAAATTATTGAACCTTATGGTAAGGTTATTAAAGTTTTTAAGCCTTTTCCATGGTTAATTATACTTGCTGAAAAATACTAATGCTAAAATTAAAAAATACTAGTTTTAATATGCTAACTCTTGGTTATTTTGCCCAAGGTTTGGCCTATTTAGCTGTAATCGCAGTTCCGTCATTATATTTTTCGCAGACGCAAATAGGCGTATTAGGAATAGCTATAAGTTTGCAATTCATATTGTCACAACTCTTCGGATTGGGTTTACATTTTTCATCTTTATATTATAAATCAATTGATTTAAGTTCTTCAACAAATGACGCTTATTGCACAGTAAGTTCCAAAATAAATGTCACCTTAGTGTCAACAGTATTAGGCTTAATTTTTTATTTTATTTTTCCTTTCATAATAAATATATACAGTAATTTCAATCTGGATGATTTTAAAATATATTTGATTGCATCTGTTATTTTAATAGCCATTAACAAAGTATTATTGTCTGAGTTAAATGCATCTAAAAACTTTTCATTGATAGGGAAACTCTACCTATTTAAATCTTTTGTTCTTTTATTAATTATTTCTTTAATCGTATTTAAGAAAGTTGATTTTAAACATTACTTAATTTACCAATTAGTTATTCCTGAATTACTGATTTATCTGTTTTATTTGTCTAAGACAATATTAGAATTTTTAAAAATCAAAGAAAAATTTCATCTTAAATATTTAAAAAGAGATTTAGTATTTGGAATAAAATCAATTTGGGGAACTATTTTTTTTGAAGCTAGTACAAAAGTTGATGTTCTCATGCTAGGTGTTTATGTAAGCCCAGAAAAGGTTGGAATTTATACAATCATTTCGATGATTTCAGATTTATTTTTGAATGTTTCATCAGTTTTAAGAACGTTTTTAAATCCTGATATTACAATGAATTTCATGAACCAAAGAGATAACTTTGTGAACTTCATAAAACAAAAAGTGATACTATGTTATAAAATATTAGTCCCTTTCTATTGCTGGTTGTAGTGGTTTATCTGGGAGTAACTAACTTTATTTCACAAATTTTAATGTATAAAGAAGGCACATTTTCATTGATTATTTTAGTGATTTTTTTAGCATTAGCATCAGGATTTATTCCTTTAATGCTGACTTTTGGTCAAATAGGTAAACCCAATCAGCAATCAGCTACTTTTTTGTTTTCTTTATGGCTAATTTGTTGTTAAATATGGCTCTGATTCCTTTATTTGGAATAGAAGGAGCATCATTAGCAACAGGTTTATCTTATTTAATTTATGTATATTTATTTAGGACACTTTTATTTAAACTCGATAGATGAATATTGCCTTTCTAACACCTGAATTTCCTCATGTAAAGACTGGACCATCTGGCGGACTAGGTACAAGTATTTTTAATTTAGCCAAAGGATTAATCCAAATTGGACATGATGTATCTGTTTTGGTTTATGGACAAAATAAAGATGAAATTTTTCAAGATAACGGGATTACATTTTACAAAATAAAGAATACAAAATTGAAAGGGTTTTCGAGATTTTTAACACAAAATAAAATCCAAAGACTCATTAATAACTTGGTAAAAAATAATAAAATCGATATTCTTGAAGCTCCAGATTGGACAGGGATTACTTCAAATATTCATCCTACGTGCCCTGTAATTATTAGATTGCACGGATCTGATACTTATTTTTGTCATTTGGAGGATAGACCTGTAAAATTTCTCAATCGATATTATGAAAAGAAAGCGTTGCAGAAGGCAGACGGATTACTATCAGTAAGTCGATATACTGCCGATCTTACAAAAAAATTATTTTCATTGAACAAAGAATTTATGATTATCCCTAATGGCATTGATTTAGAAGGCTTTAGTGATCATGAAATAGAAAATGAAGAAAATACAATTTTGTACTTTGGAACATTAATACGAAAAAAAGGAGCTTTAGAATTGCCTCTTATTTTTAATGAAGTATATAAAAACAATAACAATGCTAAGTTAATTTTGATTGGTCGTGATGCCTCTGATATACTTTCAGGAAATACTTCAACATGGAAAATGATGCAGGAATTGTTCGATACTACAGCAATTAAGAGTGTAACTTACCTTGGCAGCGTTCCTTATCATGAAATTAAGAATCATATTGCCAAAGCATCCGTCTGTGTTTTTCCAACATTTGCAGAGGCATTGCCAGTTTCTTGGATTGAAGCAATGACAATGAATAAGGCAATTGTCGCTTCAAATATTGGTTGGGCAAGTGAAGTGATTCAAGATTCGGTGAATGGTTTTTTAGTGCACCCACAAAAGCATGAAGAATATGCATCGAAGATTCAAGAGTTACTTCAAAATGAAAAACTAAGAATCTCAATTTGGAACGAATGCAAGAAAAAAGTGGAGCAAGAATTTAGCATAAGTATTTTAGCAAAAAAGAATGCTGAGTTTTACGAAAAACAATTCTTAGGTATAAAAAGATTAAGTTTTGGTAACAAAAAGAGTATGAGTAGCATAAATTTAAAAGAGTTTGTTACCAAAACAGGCGAGATAATTCTTTATAATGGGAATCCAGATTTTCAGAAATTAGAGGAGTTATCTTTAGGCTATGGAGATATTTGGCACAGTTCTTTTGAGCAAGGGTTTAAGAATGCATTTCCCGATGTGGTATACCAAACTATTTTTTGGTATGTATTAGATTTTGAAAATTTGGATGAATGTATTAGTTGGAGAATCAATCCTTATCAGTTTGCCGTTCGAAAATCAGTTTGGGAAATTTTAGATGGTTTTGATACTGATTATGGAAGTGTACATATGCAAGCCCTAGAATTTGGGTTTAATGCATTGCGATTTTCAGGAGCTATTCCTTTATATGTGAGTTGCCTTTTTAAAGAGAATGCCAAAGAAATTATTCAAATTTCTGCAAAAGATAGGTATATTTTCTTTATCAAAAACTTCAAAATAGATCATGCTATTTTTATGTTGTACCGAAAAGGATTCTGGAAAAGTAGCGAATGGAAAGCATTTTTATATGCAAAGGACAATTTCAAAATTAAAACTCATAGACCAATACTAAAACCAAGAGAATTACAAGTAATAAAAGGAAAGCCTACGGTTAGTTATATTATTCCAACAATGATGCGACAGGATTTTACGTTGCAGTTGCTGGGCGATTTAGCAAATCAATCGTATCTGCCTACACAGGTAGTAGTTGTAGATGCAACACCCGAAAATAGTAGGAATGAGTCTATGTATGACCCGAAAAATTATCCATTTGAACTAATCGTAAAATGGCAAGAAACTAAGGGCAGTTGTAGAGCCAGAAATGAAGCTATTGAATATTGTTCTGGAGAATATATAGTTTTTGGTGATGATGATTTAAGGCTTTCAATAAATTATATTGAAAATCACATTCGATTTTTACAGACTTACAATGCGAGTGCCTGTAATGGCTTAGATATTCGTGCAGACCATCAACAACAAAATCTTAATGATTTACAAAGCAAGTTAAATGCCCTAGGAGATAATAGATTTATTGTTGGAGCAACCCAGTTTTTTAATAATGCCAACAATTGTGTCAAAAGAGAGTTTGTAAATAAATTAGTAGGTAATGACATTAACTATGACGGTGGATATGGTGAAGATAATGACTTTGGTTTATCTTTAACTAAGATGGGTGTAACCGTTTTACAAAATCCATTTTCAAATAGTTTACATTTAAAGCCAGCTGTTGGAGGCTACAGATTTTGGGGAAATCAGGCGAAAATCTTAGGAAAAAAACGAAAAAAACAACCTTGGGAATTAGATACTCCAGTAAAATTCATTAGACCAGTACCAAGTCCAACAGTGATGTACTTTTATTACAAACATTTTGGACCTCAATTAATAAAGGAATACCGTCACAAATATTTTGTTCTATTTTTACTCAAAGGTTCAAAAGCTTTGTTACTTTTCAGACTTTTAAAAATTCCTTACAAACAATTGCAGTTTAATAAATCATTATTTTACGCAAAAAAATTAATGGAATTAGGTACAAGAACAAAATAATAAATATGAAGTTTACACTCATTATTTGTACCTACAATAGACCTAAACCTTTGTTGCAATTATTGCTATCGGTACAAGAACAAACGCTTTATCCTAACGAAATTTTAATTATTGATGGTTCAGAAAACAATGAAACGGAGACAATTTTAAAACAAAATCCATTTGAAAAGGTAAATTATTTTTTAGTATCATCTCAAGATAGAGGTTTAACACGACAAAGAAATTTCGGAATTGAACGAGTAGTAATTGAGTCAGAAATAGTTTGTTTTTTAGATGATGATACAGTTTTAGAACATAATTATTTTGAAGAAATTATAAAAACTTATGCAAAATTCCTGAAGCTTTAGGGGTGGGTGGATATATTATAAATGAAGAGAGTGGAAAAAACAACAGAAGATTATGTGCCAAAAATTCATGAGTTTTATTATGATGGATGGAAAAAAGCAGATGGCAGTCGATTTGTTCTCAGAAAAAGACTTGGTTTGGATAGTAATGTAAAACCGGGCTTTCTACCTGAATTTTCTCACGGAAGAAGTATCGGTTTTATTCCTCCATCAGGAAAAATTTATGAAGTAGAACAATTAATGGGGGGAGTTTCTTCATTTAGAAAATCGGTTTTTACATCATTTCAGTTTTCTACTTATTTCAAAGGATATGGATTGTACGAAGATGCCGATTTTACTTTGAGACTTTCAAAGACAGGTAAGTTGTATATTAATACTAATGCTCGATTGTCTCATTATCACGATCCTTCTGGAAGACCAAATCAATACAGATACGGGAAAATGGTAGTTAGGAATGGCTGGTATGTTTGGAGAATAAAGAATGAAAAACCAACATTGAATGCCAGAATAAAATGGCACTCAATAACTTTACTTTTGACGGTAATACGATTTATCAATATATTTACCACTACTAAAAGAGAAGAAGCCTTTACTGAAGCTTTAGGAAGAACAGTAGGTTGGTTCAGTTTGTTTTTTCGAAAACCCAAACCTTAAATTTAGATAGGATATATTTGGTGTCATTCAAAAAAAAGTAAAGTTGGAGCAATAATTAGTATCAAAAATAACAGATATATTTAATCAGTAGATGAAAACAATTGTCATTGCGCATAACTATAGTGAAATTTCGTTTTCTGCGATGAGTTACCATTTTGCCCATTATCTTGCTAATCGAGGACATCGAGTTGTATTTATTTCTCATAATCCTTATTTTTCTGAAAAGAAGATTCTCAAAATGAATTCAGGAGAAATCATTTTGTATTCTTGGTCAACAGAGAGAAGGCCAACATCGATTCGTGATTTTATTTGGTTCTCTAGAATTTATTTTAAATATAAACCACAAGTTGTAATAGGACACTTTGTTGGAAGTAATATTACAGTTTTAGTCTCAAAGATGTTATCTCTTGGCAAAGTTAAAAGCATAGAATATTATCACACACTTTCCAATCAAATTATATTAGATCTTAAAAAAGTTACTTTAAAACAAAAGTTGCTCTTTTTTAGAAAGAAGCTATTCTACAAGTTCTTTTGTGATAAAATAATTTGCCCTTCAATAGCAGCTAAAAAAGATTTAATCAGCTTTTTTTCAGTAGGAAAAGGCATTGTGTTACTTAATCCTATGGTAGATAGGTTTAGAGAAAAAATTAGTATTTCAAAGGGAAGTATAGTTATTTCTTATTTAGGAAGACTAGATCCGTCTAAAGGAGTGATTGATTTAGTTAAGGCATTTGAAAGGCATCAAAATAACAACCCAACTTCAAAGATTATTTTAAATATTGCAGGGTCGGGCAAGCAATCAGATGAAATAGAAAGAATGATAAAAAATAATTCCTCGATTCATTTTTTTGGGCCATTACCATACAACAAAATAGATGAATATTTGAATCAAAGCCACTTTACAATAATACCATCAAAGTTTGATAATCTTCCAACTGTAGGTTTAGAATCCCTAATGAATCAAACGCCTTTACTGATTTCAAGTGCCACAGGATTGGCAGATTATCTTGAAGAAGGTAAAGATTGTTTTAAATTTACACCCAGTGTAGATGCTATTGAGGAATTATTTGGTAAAATTGAATCTAATACGAATAATGAACAAATGAGTTTGAATGCGAGAAATACATTTTTAAATAAATTCAGTATTTCAAATTATTGTGAAGATTTATTAAAAATTATTGAATGAAATTTACAATCATCACACATGTAGAACACATTTTTGAAGATAACTTTTACTTAGCTTATGCTCCATATGTTAGGGAAATGAATGTTTGGTTAAACTATGTTGATGAAGTAATAATAGTTGCCCCTTTAGAATTCAAAAAAAGGACATCTATTCATACCAGTTATGAGCATAAGAATATTAAGTTCATACCAATTCCTAAAATGAATTTATTGAGTTTCAAATCTGTTTTTATGTCAATTGTATATACGCCTAAAGTTTCGTGGTATATATTCAAAGCGATGAGAGATGCAGATCATATTCATTTGCGTTGCCCAGGAAATATTGGTTTGTTGGGTTGTCTAATTCAGGTTTTATTTCCAAATAAGCATAAAACAGCAAAATATGCGGGAAATTGGGATCCAAAATCGAAGCAACCTCTTAGCTATAAAATTCAAAAATGGATTCTTAATAATACGATACTAACTAAAAATTGTAATACTTTAGTTTATGGAGAATGGAATGGATTTTCTAAGAACATAAGACCTTTTTACTGCTACCTATCGTGAAGAAGATAAAGATATAGTTGCTCCTAGAGAACTAACTTCCACAATTCGTTTTTTATTTGTTGGGACACTTTCCTCAGGAAAAAGACCATTGTATGTCGTTCAGATTGTAGAAAAGTTATCACAATTAGGATATCCTGTTTTACTACAATTTTTTGGAGAAGGAGCTGAAAGAACATCATTACAAGAATATTGTGAGGCGCATCAGTTGAATACTATTGTTGAATTTAAGGGGAACCAACTAGAAAGAGTTGTTCGTGAAGCCTATAAAAAAAGTCATTTTTTACTACTGCCATCTGAAAGTGAAGGTTGGCCAAAGGTAGTTGCTGAGGCAATGTTTTGGGGATGCTTGCCTATTGCAACAAAAGTTTCATGCGTGGGGGAAATGCTAGATTATGGGAAAAGAGGATTACTGTTAAAAATGGATTTGGATTATGACATTGAACAAATTAGAGCTATTTTAAAGAATCTAACGGAATATAATTCTAAAGTTCAAGAAAGTATTCTTTGGTCAAGAAAATATACTCTAGATTTGTTTGAAAATAGGATAAAAGAATTGTTATATCCATGAGAATAGCTCAAATTATTGATTCGTTAGACGTTGGAGGTGCTGAACAAATGGCGGTTAATTATGCAAATGCTTTGTCCAAAGAAATTAGTTTTTCGGGTATAGTTGTTACAAGAAGAGAAGGGAGTTTAAAAAGTAGAATAGTTGAGGGTGTTGAATATCTTTTTTTGAATAAGAAAAAAGTAATCGATTGGAATGCAGTTTTTAGATTGAAAGAATATTGTAAAAAAAATAAAGTGCAATTTCTTCAACCTCATAGTAGTTCTTATTTTTTAGCTTTTTTAGTTAAATTAATTTACCCAAGAATTCAAATCGTTTGGCACGATCATAATGGATTAAGCGAATTTTTAAGTTCTCAAAAATGGATTCCATTAAAAGTGGCTTCATTTTTTTTTAAAGGTATTATTGTAGTGAATTATCAACTTAAAAATTGGGCAACAAAGGAGTTAAACTGTAAAGACGTAATTTATCTTCCTAATTTTACGCATCAACAAAATGAAAAACTATCTGAAACGGTATTAAAAGGAAACGAAGGGAAGCGGATACTTTGTTTAGCAAATTTAAGAGACCAAAAGAATCATTTTTTACTGATTCGAGTGGCTGAAAAATTATCAAAGAGTCATCCTGACTGGACTTTTCATTTGGTTGGGAAAGATTTTGAAGATGAATATTCTGAGAAGTTAAAAGCATTTATTTTATCAAATCAATTGGGAGAAAATGTTTTTTATATGGTACTCGAAATGATGTTACATCAATTATTAATCAATCTGAGATTGCTATATTAACATCAAAATCAGAAGGTTTGCCAGTAGCATTGCTAGAATACGGGTTGAATAAAAAACCAGTTGTTGTTACAAGTTGGTGAAATTCCATTGATAATTGAAAATGGTAAGAATGGTTATGTTGTACCTTCGGATAATGATGAGCAATTTTATAGTTCACTTTTTGCATTAATAGAAAACTCCGATTTAAGAAGCAAATTTGGAGACTCTTTATATAAAACAATCATTGAGAACAACTCAGAAAAGGCAGTTATTCAGGAGTATATAAGATGGGTAAAAGAATTATAGAATGAACGAATCAGATAAAAAATACTTGTTGTTAATTGGTCTTCACATAGCAATAGGCTTTGGATTGTATTATATCCCATTATTTCCAAAAATTTATGGATTTGCGATTCTTATAGGAGGTATTTACTATGTGATTAATTCACAAAATAGAAATAACGAAGTTTTATATGCATCTGCTTATATTGTGGGAAGTGAAGTTTTATTGCGAATGACAGGTGGTAATATCAATTATGAATTCTCAAAATATGGAGTGATAATTTTTATGCTGATTGGAATGTACTATAAAGGGATATCAAAACATGCAGCTGCCTATTGGATTTTTTCTCCTGCTTTTGTTACCAGGGTTTTTATAGCAACCTATTCATTAAAGTATACTACTGATTTGCAAAATAAAATTTCATTCAATACATCTGGTCCATTTTGTCTCGGTATAACTTCGCTATATTGTTACACAAGGAAGGTTACTTTCAAGCAATTAAATGAAATTCTATTGTTCATTGGATTACCTATAATAGCTAACATGATTTATCTTATTTTATATACTCCAAGTGTTAGAGATGTTATTACTGGGACAAGTTCAAATTATGAAACATCGGGAGGTTTTGGTCCAAATCAAGTTGCTACAATCTTAGGTTTAGGGATGTTTGTATTTATTTCGAGGTTAATTTATTATTCAAACTCCAAATTGCTTTTTATTGTAAATCTAATCATTGCTTTTAATATTAGTTATAGAGGGCTGGTTACTTTTTCAAGAGGAGGAATGATGACGGGTTTTTTTATGGTTATTATTTTAGTTTTGATTACCTATTTTAAAATTAGTTCACGAGCAAAAATCAAAATGAGTTATTTAATGATTGCCGTGGTAATAACTATGGTGTGAACTTGGATTTACAGTTCGAAGCAGACAGGTGGATTGATAGAAAAACGATATGCTAAGCAAGATGCTAGAGGAGGAGAAAAAGAGGATCAGTTTACTGGAAGAGCAGAACTCGCAAAAGAAGAGATTGAAACTTTTCTCAAGAATCCCTTTTTTGGAGTTGGAGTTGGTAAAACAGCAGAGATAAGACAACAAAGAATAGGAGAATTTGTGGCTTCTCACGATGAAATTACCAGAATGGCTTCAGAGCATGGTGCTTTGGGCGTTCTAGGATTATTCATTCTTTTTGCGACTCCATTATTTTTGTATTTGGATAATAATCATAATATTTATCTACTGAGTTTTATAGTTTTTTGGATATTAACTATTAATCATGCAGCCATGCGAATTGCAGCACCTGCATTTGTATATGCATTATCACTTTTAAAAGTAGTAGTAATCAATGAAAAAGAGCCTGTTATACATAGGGAATAAACTTTCGGGTCATAATGCAACGGTTACTTCTATTGAAACCTTAGGATTGCTATTAGAAAAGGAAGGCTATACTGTATTTTATGCTTCTTCAATGAAGAATAAGATTCTCAGACTCTCAGAGATGATACTTCGAACCATACAGTATAGAAATAAAGTGGAGTATGTTTTAATTGATACATACAGCACCTATAATTTTTGGTATGCATTTATTGTCAGTCAATTGTGTAGGATATTTTCTTTAAAATATATTCCAAAACTTCACGGAGGAGATTTGCCAAATCGATTGGAAAAAAGCCCTATTTTAAGTAGGATGATATTCAAACATGCTTACATCAATATTGCGCCTTCCGATTATCTTCTTGAAGCATTTAAAAATAGAGGTTATGCCCGTCTTATATGCATTCCCAATACCATAGAAATTCAAAATTATTCATTTAAGAGTAGAAAAAAATGCAGGCCCAAATTGCTTTGGGTAAGATCTTTAAGTGATATTTATAATCCAGAAATGGCTTTGAAAGTATTTTTCAAAATAAAAAAAGATTTTCCAGATGCGAAGCTATGTATGGTCGGACCTGACAAAGACGGCAATAAAAGGAAATTGAAGCAGATGGCAAAAAAAATGGGATTGGATGTTGTGTTTACTGGAAAATTATCTAAAAGTAAATGGGTAAAACTTTCTGAACAATATGATATTTTTTTAAATACTACTCATTATGATAATACTCCTATTAGTGTAATTGAGGCAATTGCTCTCGGATTACCAGTTATATCAACCAATGTTGGTGGTATACCTTATTTGTTGAAAGATAGAGAAACGGCTTTGTTAGTTGATGACAATGATGTTGATGGAATGGTTGCTGGTATAAGAGAATTAATTTCAGATGAGAATTTAAAAGATAAGTTAGTCATGAATGCATTAAATTTGGTGCAGCAATTTGATTGGGATATAGTGAAAAATAAGTGGTTAAAAATTCTTGTTTAGAATAAATGCATTTTTAATTTCACTAAATTGCGCTTTCAAAAATGATTAAGTTTAAAAATGATTGCCAACAAAAAAATACATTTTGAAATTTCTGAAAGAAAGATTCTATTAAGAATTTTCGATGTAGCATGGGTTTTAATAGCTTTATATGTTGTTGGGATTATTTTCAAGTTTAATTATTTCAATATTTCAGCCTCAAATTATTATTGGACTATTGTTTTAGGGTTTTACATTATTATGTTTGGAACCGTTTTTGAAATGTATAATTTGCAAGTAGCAAGTAATCAATTTCAAATAATAAAAAGTATAGTTTTAACTTCTTCTACAACGGTTTTAATATACTTACTGACTCCAGTTTATACTCCAGTTTTACCTTCTAATAGGTTACAAATAGTCTTTTTTTACATAGCAATTTTTCTAGCATTATTTTTTTGGAGAATGTTTTATGTTAGATTCCTTGCTTCAAATCGATTTAGCAAAAAAGTAATATTGATTTGTGATAAAGATCAGTTAGAAGAATTGGTTTTGGGTTTAGAGAGTGTTGATCCACATTATAAAGTAATGGGCTACATTAATTCGGATAGTATTAATGACACTATTGAAAAAAGCAAAAATCATTTTGTAGAGAATATTGACATCAATCAATTAGAGGATTTTGTGACAAAAAACTCTGTTTCAGAGGTCGTAATTGCTTCTCAAAAAACGGATGGAATTACTGTAAATCTATACAATCAACTCATTCATTTGTTAGAAAGTGGTTTTGTTATTCGAGAATATACTCAGGTTTATGAAAATATTACACAGCGAATTCCTGTTCAATATGTAGCTCGAGATTTTTATAGGTATTTCCCATTCAGTAGAAGCAATCAAAATCAACTCTATTTATTGGTTGTTAGAATAGTAGAGGTAATAATTTCTTTATTAGGTGTAAGTTTAGGAGTTCTTCTAAGTCCTTTTATTTTGATTGGAAATCTCATCGGAAATAAAGGAAAACTGTTTTATACTCAAGAGCGCGTTGGTAAAAACGGAAAAATATTCAAGATATTGAAATTTAGAACCATGAAAACAAATGCAGAAACCAATGGAGCTGTTTTTGCAGCTATCAATGATTCCAGGGTTACAGCATTTGGTAAATTTTTAAGAAAGACCAGAATAGATGAATTTCCACAATTTATCAATATTTTGAAGGGAGATATGGGGGTAATAGGGCCTCGACCTGAACGTCCTGTATTTGTTAAAGAAATCGCTGAAGTAATGCCTTTTTATGAAACCAGACATGTTATAAAACCAGGATTAACAGGATGGGCACAAGTAAATTACTCTTATGGAGAAACTATTAATGATAGTTTAATAAAATTGCAATACGATTTGTACTACATTAAACACAGAAGTATTTTCCTGGACATTAACATCATCTTCAAAACAATAAGTACAGTCCTATTTTACAGAGGACAGTAATTTTTCTTTTTTTACAATCAATCTAAGGAGTATTATCGCGTTGGTTACCACAATTGGTAAAACAATAAATAAATGAACTTTGTTAATCATATATAAAACATATATCAATAATGAGAATAAGCATAGATATGCTGTTTTTTTTATCCATTCTAAATTGTTTTTTATTGTAAAATAGATAAGCAATAGATAGAGTGGATTGAAGAGAAAGATGTTATAATTCCATAATATTTCCTTGTGAAAAGAGTACAAACCAATTAATGAAAATAGAAGCCCAATACTACCAATACTCCCAAAATAAATATATCGTGTAGTTTTAGTATTAAAAACAACAACAATCAATAAAATCCCTAAAAGGCAATAGATAGTATCCCAAATTGGGGATTTATAATCTACAGCTGTAGCTTTAAAAAGTGTTTTTGATTCTTGAACCAAAGGTTTGTTTTTATATGAAATGGTTTTCAAATTCTCATACAAATCAAAGGGTAGAAAAATTTTAGTTTCTTGTTCGTCTACTTTGGTTCCAAAAATAATATTGATTCCTAATTTTTGATAAAAATGATTTTTAGCATACGGAAACAAGACTTCACGGTATGTCGCATCTGTGATATTTTTCTTTTGAATAGGCTTGTTTTCAAGTACTTGATTAAGAATGTCAATTACTTTTGTGGTACAGTTTCTATCAATAAATTTATAAGTGTAAAATTTAGTTTCTGGATTGAGAGAAACATTCAGTTTTTCAAATAACTGCTGTTTTTCTTCGAGCGAAAGGTTTAAAATCTGTTCATAAATTGATCTGTTTTCCACTCTGTAATTGTACTCGAAATCATCATACGAATAAGCCGCTGCATAATATTGTAAATCTCCTTTTACAAATTTTAAAATGAAATTTTTAGTTCTAAAATCGAACATTCCATAATTATAAATATAGTCAAAACCATTTAACGCGTCATGAATTCGCAATGCTGTATGTCCATATAATGAATGGGATTCATTGGCCGCTCCTACGGTTAAGATACTTACTCGAGTGTCTGGAGTTATGGGTGTGAGTTGGGAATAATTTTTCCAAGAAAAAAAAAGTATAAATAACAAAAGTATTTTTCGTGTCATTCTATTTCTATCTAAAAATTCCTAAATCCACCTTAACAGAAAAAACATTAGAATACAATGCCGCACTTTGATCTCCAATATCGGTCAACGCATAGTCGATTTGAATTCCTTTATATTTAAATCCCAATCCAACATTAGGCTGGAAACTTAATTTTTTAGAATCATCAAGTTGAACAGTGTTTTGAAAATTTCCAAATCCAGTTCTCAGAAAAACCAAATCCGTATAACCATATTCAAATCCTATGGCTGGAGCGATACTTACAAAATCGCTTGCAATGATAGCATTGGTTTTATAAAACTCCATATTTAAATTTGCTGACGCAAGCAAGCTGGTATCATTGTGAAATTCAAATTTCTTAGACATTCCTAACTGCGCTTTGGGTAAGGTAATCTCGGTGCTTTCTGGTAAATCCTGATTTTGCCCTTCTACTGCATTCTGAATTTTAGCATACTCTTTTTCATCTATGCTCCAAACATTATAGGTTGTGGTAATATCTCGAAGCATTAATCCGAACTTCCAACTATTTTTCTCAAATTGAACTCCAGCATCAATTCCAAAGCCCCATGAATTAGCAAATTTTCCAATGATTCTTCGAATAATTTTGGCATTAACACCATATTGAAACCCTTCTAATTTTAATTTTCTAGCATATGAAAATGTAAAACCATAATCGGCAGTAGAAAATTTACTGATTCTGTTGTAATCAATATTCCCTTGACTATCAATTAATTCTGTAGTATTTAAAATGTCATCAACACCAAAACGAATCATAGATATTCCCCAAGCACTTTCCCCGTCAATTGAGGAAGCATAAGCAGCAAAATCATATTGCGCAATATTGGCAAAATAACTGGAATGCATGAGCGAAACCTGCTTGTCTTCAAGATGAATCAATCCCGCTGGATTCCAGTAGGTAGAATTAACATCGTTAGTGCTCGAAGTAACAGCATTAGCCATACCTAAAGCCGCGGCATCCACACCAATATTCATGAATTCATTAGAATATTTCCTAACGGTTTGGCTGCTAGCGATTGTGTAAACGAAAAAGATTGAAAGTATAAGCGTTTTTCTCAAGGCTAATTTTTTTACTAAGCGTAATAGTAGATTTTATTTTTTGTCAAAAATATGTTTTTTTACTGAGCTTCATCGGTCATTGAATTAAATAAATGAACTCGAAAAAGGATCCAGTAAAATATCAAATAAAACGTACTTCTCTTTAACTTATTGTGCTAAATTTGTAATCTTTGAATTAGTAAATCACCAGAAAATGAATATCAAAGCACAAATTCCAAACACTATAACTCTTTTGAACCTTTTTTGCGGATGCATAGCTTTGGTTTTTACTTTTCATCGTCACTTTGAAATGGCTTTTGCTTTTGTTTGTTTGGGGATTTTTCTTGATTTTTTTGACGGTTTTTTTGCCAGATTGTTCAAGGTATCCAGTCCTTTGGGGCTGCAATTGGATTCTTTGGCAGACATGATTACCAGTGGAATTGTTCCAGGTTTGATTATGTATCAATTAATGGTTGATAATTCTACAACACCAGAAACAAGTTACACGCAAATTTTCCCGTACTTAGGGTTTATAATAGCATTGGGCTCGTGCTATCGATTGGCTAATTTTAATATTGATACTCGACAATCAGATTCCTTTATTGGACTGCCAACTCCCGCGAATTCTTTATTTATTTTGAGTTTGCCATTAGTGTTAAAGAATACAGATTCTTTATTTGTCATTGAAGCTTTGACAAATCAATGGATACTTTTAATTATTACACTATTCAGTGCTTATATTTTAAATGCAGAAATCCTTTTATTTTCTCTAAAAATTAAGAAATTCAATTTTATAGATAATAAGATACAGATTGTGTTTCTATCACTTTCAGTATTATTGCTGATTTTCTTGCAATTACTAGCGGTTCCATTGGTAATTGTAACTTACGTTTTACTTTCAGTAGTCAATAATACGATTAACAAAAATGGGTCTGTTTAAGAAGTTTTTTATTTGTTTGCAGTAATCTTGTACGTTATAAATCCAAAAAATAAAAGACAAATTAATAGAAATAGATATGATTTTGTATTTGCAAAATTGATGGTAATTCCGTAATTAGGATTTCTTTTTTCTATGAAAAGTCTTTTGTCATTTTTGTTGTAATAGAAAGTCCTCAATTTCCAATTGTTTGAATCTTTGTGCCATTTTTCTAAAGTTTCTTTGCTTGGTTTTTCCATTGAGGGATAAGTTTAAATAAAAACTAAAACTCCAACTTCTTCTTTCTCAATTCGAAATTCTGTCCTAAATATACTCTTCTCACCATTTCATCCACAACCAATTCTTCTGGAACACCAGCTTTTAGAATGCCACCTTCAAACATGAGATACGTTTTATCGGTAATGGCTAAGGTTTCTTGTACATTGTGGTCGGTAATAAGAATACCAATGTTTTTATTTTTTAATTGTGCTACAATGCGTTGAATATCTTCAACCGCTACAGGGTCTACACCAGCAAAAGGCTCGTCTAATAGAATAAACTTTGGATCGGTTGCTAAACATCGAGCAATTTCTGTACGGCGACGTTCTCCACCAGAAAGCAAATCTCCGCGATTGGTTCGAATGTGCTGTAAACCAAATTCATCAATTAGCGATTCCATTTTGGCAATTTGTTCTGCTTTGGTGTGTTTGGTCAATTGCAAAACACTCAAAATATTATCTTCAATACTCAATTTTCTGAAAACCGATGCTTCTTGAGCTAGATAGCCAATTCCTTGTTGCGCTCTTTTGTACATAGGGAAATCAGTAATATTCATATCGTCTAGATAAATATTCCCTGCATTGGGTTTTACCAATCCTACAATCATATAAAAAGAAGTCGTTTTTCCGGCACCATTAGGCCCTAAAAGTCCAACAATTTCTCCTTGATTTACCTCTACCGAAATGCCTTTTACAACACTTCTGCCTTTATAGGTTTTGACTAAATTTTCTGCTCTTAAAATCATATTCAGATTAATAGATTATGGAATGTCAGCAAATAAACGAAATTACAAATGCACGACCAACAAATTAACAATTGCTTAATGATTTGGAGTTTCTAAGGCTTCCCAAAATTCATAAGCTCTTCGTAAATGTGGAATAACAATAGTTCCTCCTACAAGCGTGGCTATTCCCATAGCTTCCATCATTTCTTCTTTAGAAATTCCTTCCTTGTAACAGTTTTCTAAATGATATTTGACACAATCATCACAGCGTAAAACAGTAGATGCTACCAATCCTAATAGTTCTTTGGTTTTTACATCAAGCGCTCCTTCAGCATAAGCATTGGTATCAAGATTGAAAATTCGCTTTACAATTTTGTTATTGTCGGCCAATAATTTGTCGTTCATTTTAGAACGATAATCATTGAATTCCTTTACTAAATCAGACATTTTTTTCTTTTTTTTGAATTAGTACAGCTATAAATATACTCACTTCATATAATAATAACAAAGGTATTGAAACTATAATTTGACTTAAAATATCTGGTGGTGTTATGATGGCTGCTACAATTAGAATAATTACAATGGAATAACGTCTGTATTGTCTTAGGGTTTGTGCAGTAACCAATCCAATTTTTGCTAAAAAGTAAATGATTACGGGTAATTCAAAAATCAAACCACAAGATATTACAGATGTTTTGACCATGCTCATGTAATTATCGACATTGAATTCGTTTTTAATTACGCTACTCACATTAAAACCACCAAAAAAGTTTACGGATAGAGGAAGTATTAAATAGTAACCAAATAAAACCCCGATAAAGAATAAAAGAGATGCTATAAATATGAATGCTACTGCATGTTTT
Organism: Flavobacterium sp.; assembly: GCA_016718345.1. GTDB lineage: Bacteria > Bacteroidota > Bacteroidia > Flavobacteriales > Flavobacteriaceae > Flavobacterium. The sequence goes on from JADKDN010000001.1 coordinate 429,870, forward strand.
TTTTCTTTTTCATACAATGCAGGGCTGATAAATTTCCATATTTCCCATAAAATATAAGGAAAACCTAGTATAAAACCAGCGGTTATACAGGTCCATATAAAAATGGAAAATTGTCCACCTAATTCAGTACTTTGGATAATAAATGGCATTTCTTGAATACACATTCCCCCATCATCGGCACCAAGATACCTCGTTAGGTCACAAAATAACCTGTAAGTTATAAAATCAGGATGAATGGGGCCAAAAATAATTTGGTCAAAAACATAGTCAATAATAAAATACGACAAACACGATATTAGTATAACACCTACTGTGATTCGAATCAATAGCCATCTTAAATCTTCAAGATGATCGAGAAATGACATCTCTTTTAATTCCTTTTTCCCCATTATAAAATTCCTTCTTTTAAAATATCATGCAAATGCAATACTCCTCTATATTCACCGCTATCTGCTACAATAAGTTGAGTGATGGAATAATCTTCCATAATATTAAAGGCATCAATCACCATGTCTGTTGATTGAACCATCTTTGGATTTTTTGTCATAATATCTTTGGCTGTCAAATCTGCAAATGAATCTCTGTCGCTAAGCATTCTTCTAATATCACCATCGGTAATGATACCAATTACTTTATTGTTTTCAATAACTGCTGTAACACCAAGGCGTTTTTCTGAGATTTCAAAAATCACTTTTTTGATTGCTGTATCTGGACTAACCATTGGTTTTAAAGAATTGATTAGCATGTCTTTTACACGAAGCAATAATTTTTTTCCTAATGCTCCACCAGGATGGAATTTAGCAAAATCTTCAGCTTTAAAATCTCTCATTTCCATAAGGCATACTGCTAAGGCATCACCCATAACTAATTGAGCTGTTGTACTATTAGTTGGAGCAAGATTATTGGGACAAGATTCAGATTCCACGCTAGTGTTGAGAACATGGTCGGAGTTTTTTGCTAAATAGGAAGTTAAATTTCCAGTTATCGCAATCAATGTGTTGCCAAAACTTTTTAAAATCGGAATTAAAACTTTTATTTCGGGACTATTACCACTTTTTGAAATACAAATGACAATATCATCTTTTTGCACCATTCCCAAATCTCCATGAATCGCCTCTGACGCATGAAGAAATAAAGATGGTGTTCCTGTTGAATTCATTGTGGCAACAATTTTTTGAGCAATTATTGCACTTTTTCCTATACCAGTTACAACCAATCTTCCCTTACAATTATAGATGGACTGAGTGGCTTTAATAAAGCTTTCGTCAATAAAATCGGCTAGTTTTGCTATTGATTCACTTTCAGACAAAATAGTTTTTTTTGCAATAGCCAAAATATTTTCTTTTGTTGTCAAAACAGAAAAGGTATAAAATTTGTATGTGTAAAAGAAATTTGTATCTTTATGTGTTGCAAATTTATACAAAATACCATTACTAAAGAATGAATTCAAACGAAATTGACATACACAAGGAACTAAAAAAATATTTTGGTTTTAACCAATTTAAAGGTTTACAAGAACAGGTCATAAAAGCCATATTAGCAAAGGAAAACACATTCGTTATAATGCCAACAGGTGGTGGGAAGTCGTTATGTTATCAATTACCAGCCTTGGTTCAAGAAGGAACTGCAATCGTAGTTTCTCCTTTAATTGCCTTGATGAAAAATCAAGTCGATGCCATACGGAGTTTGTCCTCCGAAAACGGTATTGCACATGTACTCAATTCGTCCTTGACTAAAACTGAAATTAATCAAGTCAAGAAAGATATTACATCTGGTTTAACCAAACTTTTATATGTAGCTCCAGAATCTTTAACAAAAGAAGAGTATGTAAACTTTCTTCAAAATGTACCCATTTCATTTGTTGCAATCGACGAAGCACATTGTATTTCAGAATGGGGGCATGACTTTAGGCCAGAGTATAGAAATTTAAGAAATATCATTAAATTATTAGGTGAAGTTCCTGTCATAGGATTGACCGCAACAGCGACTCCAAAAGTGCAAGAAGATATATTGAAAAATTTAGATATGTCTAATGCTACAACTTTTAAAGCGTCCTTCAATAGACCTAATTTATTTTATGAGGTTCGCACCAAAACTAAAAATATTGAATCGGATATTATACGATTTATCAAACAGCACAAAGGCAAATCGGGAATTATATATTGTTTGAGCCGCAAAAAAGTCGAGGCTATTGCTGAAGTATTACAAGTTAATGGAATCAGTGCAGTTCCCTATCATGCGGGTTTAGATGCTAAAACAAGAGCCAAACATCAAGATATGTTTCTTATGGAAGATGTTGAAGTTGTTGTAGCAACCATTGCATTTGGAATGGGTATAGACAAACCAGATGTTCGTTTTGTAATTCATCATGATATTCCTAAATCATTAGAAAGTTATTATCAAGAAACTGGGCGAGCAGGTCGTGATGGAGGTGAAGGACATTGTTTGGCCTATTATTCTTATAAAGATGTTGAAAAGTTAGAAAAATTCATGTCTGGCAAACCAGTTGCAGAACAAGAAATTGGCTTTGCTTGTTGCAAGAAGTTGTTGCTTATGCAGAAACGTCTATGTCTAGGAGAAAATTCTTGTTGCATTATTTTGGAGAAGAATTTGACAGCGAAACAGGAGAAGGGCAGATATGGATGATAATGTTCGCAATCCAAAAACAAAAATTGAAGCCAAAGATCAAGTTGTAAAACTATTAGAAGTAGTAAGAGATACTAAACATTTATACAAATCAAAAGAAATTATATTTACTCTAATTGGTAGGGTAAATGCGATGATAAAAGCCCATAGAACCGATACACAACCGTTTTTTGGTTCTGGCAAAAGTTTGAAGAACGGTATTGGATGGCGTTAATCCGACAAGTATTAGTTGATGGACTATTGTCTAAAGACATCGAAACCTATGGTATCATCAAGGTAACTCAAAAAGGACTTGATTTTATTGAAAACCCCGTTTCTTTTATGATGTCTGAAGATCATGAATATAATGAAACCGAAGATGACGCAATTGTTACCGCTGCTAAATCATCAGGAACTGCCGATGAGGTTTTGATGTCGATGTTACGCGACTTACGTAAAAAAGTAGCTAAAAAATTAGGAGTTCCTCCTTTTGTGGTTTTTCAAGATCCATCTTTAGAAGATATGGCTTTGAAGTATCCAATTAGCATGGATGAATTAACTAATACGCATGGTGTTGGTGAAGGAAAAGCAAAAAAATACGGCAAAGAGTTTGTAGAATTAATCAGTCGTTATGTAGAAGATAACGATATTATTCGTCCAGATGATTTAGTTGTAAAATCGACTGGGGCAAATTCTGCCAATAAATTGTACATCATACAAAACATTGACAGAAAATTATCTCTAGAGGATATCGCTTCCGCAAAAGGAATGACTATGGATGCATTGATTAAAGAAATGGAGCAAATTGTTAATTCTGGAACCAAGTTGAACATAAAATATTGGATTGACGATTTGTTAGATGATGAACAACAAGAAGAAATTCATGATTATTTCATGGAATCAGAGTCAGACAATATTGAAGATGCGCTTAAAGAATTTGATGGAGATTACGACATTGACGAGTTGCGATTGATGCGTATAAAATTCATTAGTGAAGTGGCGAATTAAAGCCTATAAGTTGTTAATCGGAACTGAAAGCTGCGACTGAAAACTATTCAAAAATCTCTCCACGATGTGGTTTCAAAGCATCGCGAACCGGAATCATATTGTTTTCAGTAACGACCATATACGCAATTGAGTGCATTTCATTGTAGACCTCAAATCCTGTTATGTTTAAATCCAATTGTTCGGAAACAATATACTCCTTCAAATGAATTTCATGGTGTTCAGCGGTTTTTGAAGAAAAAGGACCACGAAAATCCCATATTAACTTTATTTTTCTCATATTTGATTTCATCTAAAACTTCTTATTTATGGATTAAATTCAAAGGTAATTTTTTGATGCATTTTGAGAATGTTTTAAGAATTATTTTTTTTAAATAGATTATTTTTGTCCACCAAGAGTTTCAAAATTCAAAGCATTATAAATATATCATTTATGAAAAAACTTGTTTTAGCTATTTTCATCAGTCTTACTGGATTTTCAACGCAGGCGCAGTCGGGATATGATATTACAATTAACCTTAAAAATTGTAAGGATACCATTGCGTTTTTGACTTTCTATCAGTTTGATAAAACGTTTATTAAGGATACCTGTACAAGCATTAAAAATGGGAAAATTGTTTTCAAAGGTAAAACCAAACTTGATAAGGGGATTTACTCTTTAGTTGGACAACAAAAAAGTATTTATTTTGATTTTTTATAGAGGATGATGTTCAGAAAATTCAGCTTAACAGTGAAGCTGGGGATAATATTATAGACGCATTGAGCGCAGAAAATGCACCTCGTCAAAACGAATTTTTTGATTATGTGAGATATATTGGTAAACAAAACAAAGATTTTGGTGAGTTAAAAAAGCAAACGTCACTTTTAACCAAAAAAGATACGCTGTATCTTACTGATAAACAAAAAGAGTTTGAAGATAGTATCCGCGAGTACGAAGAAAAATTTTTAGTGAAGCAAAAAGGAACCTTTATCGGCGATGTTGTAAACATAAAAATTGAAAAAATTTTAAAAGACATACCAAAAGCCTCTAACGGAAGACCAGATAGTTTAGCAGTTTATAATTATTACAAACAACACTATTGGGATAACGTTGACTTTAAGGACAATGCGACGATGCGAAATCCTTTTTTCTTTAATAAATTAAAAAATTATTTAGATAAAGTAGTTTTTAGACATCCTGATTCAGTAAGTGTTGAAGTTGATAAAATAATTCAAAAAACGCAACAAGGAAGTTCTCTTTATAAAATCATGTTAGCACATCTGACCTATTCTTATGAAACATCAAAAGTAATGGGTTTTGATAAAGTATTTGTTCATATTATCGACAACTATTTTAAGACAGGAAAGGCTTTTGGAATTTATGAAGATGAAAGTGTGGTAGATAAAATCATCAAACGTGCCGATTTGTTGAGACCACTTTTGATAGGAGCCAAAGCACCAGAACTTCAAATGATAAAAGCGACGGATTATGATAAAATAGATAAAATGGGCTTTGAATTGGCTAAGACCAATGAAGAAGTAACCAAAATATTTTACGCAAATTATAATGAAATAAACAAGATGCTGTATAAACTCAGCTCTGTAAAAGCAGATTATTTAATTCTTGCTTTTTGGGATGTAGATTGTGGACATTGTCAAGTAGAAATCCCGAAACTTTTAGAGGTGTATCATGATTTACAAAAACAGAATATTGATGTTCAGGTTTTCAGCGTTTACACCCAGCATGAAGGAGATAAATACCTTAAATATATTGCAGAAAAAGGCTTAGATTGGATTAATGTTTATGATGGTGTACACTACAATAACGTTGTAGAAAAGTATGATGTATATTCCACGCCAGTTATTTATATTTTAGATAAAAATAAAATAATCAAGGCAAAAAGAGTTGGTGTAGAACAAATCAAGGACATTGTCAAAATAATGCAAGAAGAATATCAAAAAAACTAAAGAATGCCTTGTGAAATTCAATTACAATTACCACCAGAAGTAGCTTCGGATGAGTTTTTACTCAAAGAGTATATTGCTAAACAAATTAGAGTTTCATTAGATGAAATAAAGCACATAGTACCATTAAAACGTTCTATTGATGCCCGCCAAAAGGCAATAAAAATAAATTTAAAAGTTTTAGTTTTCCTTCAGGGAGACAATTTTATAGAGTCCAAAATAGATTTCCCTGATTATAAAAATGTTTCAAACGCCCAAGAAGTCATAATTGTTGGCGCCGGTCCTGCAGGGCTTTTTGCTGCATTACAATTAATAGAATTGGGCTTAAAACCCATTGTAATTGAGCGCGGTAAAGATGTTCGGGGGCGTAGACGAGATTTAAAAGCTATTAATCTTGAACATATCGTAAATGAAGATTCCAATTATTGTTTTGGAGAAGGCGGAGCAGGCACTTATTCTGATGGGAAATTATATACTCGTTCAAAAAACGGGGTGATGTTACCCGAATTTTAGAATTGCTTGTCGCTTTTGGTGCCTCTCCAGATATTTTGGTAGAAGCGCATCCGCATATTGGAACCAATAAATTACCGCAAATTATTCAAGATATAAGAGAGAAAATAAAGGAGTGTGGTGGCAAAGTGCTTTTTGAAACTCGATTGACTGATATTTTAATTAAAAACAATGAAGTTCAAGAAATTGTCACTCAAAATGGCGATACCATTTCAGCATCCAAACTAATTTTAGCCACAGGGCATTCGGCAAGAGATATTTTCGAATTACTGGATAGGAAAAGAATACACATTGAAGCCAAACCGTTTGCTTTGGGAGTACGTGCCGAACACCCACAATCTTTAATTGATAGTATCCAATACAGTTGCGATTACAGAGGGGAGTTTCTTCCTCCAGCACCCTACTCAATTGTAAAACAAGTTGGAGGAAGAGGGATGTATTCTTTTTGTATGTGCCCGGGTGGAGTTATAGCGCCCTGTGCTACTAGCCCCTGTGAAGTGGTTACTAACGGCTGGTCACCCTCAAAGCGAGATCAGGCTACAGCCAATTCTGGTATAGTTGTAGAATTAAAACTAGAGGATTTCAAACCGTTTGCAAAGTTTGGAGCTTTGGCTGGCATGGAATTCCAAAAAGCAATTGAAAAAAAGTCTTGGTACTTAGCGGGTCAGACTCAAAAGGTTCCAGCCCAAAAAATGATTGATTTTACTCAAAGTAAAGTCTCCTCTTTTATACCAAAAACTTCCTATGTTCCGGGAACAACTTCCGTCGAGATGGGACAAATTTTTCCAGGATTTCTTACTCAAATTTTAAGAGAAGGTTTCAAAGAATTTGGGAAATCGATGAAAGGATATTTAACAAACGAAGCTATTTTGCATGCTCCAGAGTCCAGAACATCTTCACCAGTGAGAATCCCTAGAAATCCTGAAACTTTAGAGCATGAACAAATAAAAGGCTTGTATCCATGTGGAGAAGGTGCTGGTTATGCTGGGGGTATTATTTCTGCAGCCATCGATGGTGAAAAATGTGCTTTGATGGTCGGGCAAAGTCTAAATGTCAAAAACATATAGATTACGATTTTTTTCATTTTTTCAATCAGTTTTCTTTTAATTTTTTGATAAAAACAAATTAAAAGCGACAATTTGATATTTTAAAATGGTTTTATTTAGTATTATTGTCATATTAATAATTTGTTTCTAATATGTTAAGAAGGAAACAGATCCACGATATATTGTTAACTGAAAAGTAGTATTTTTACAAAAAAAAATTAACATGAATTTAATACCTGAAGAATTTCAAATTACTGCACCACTTATTCAAGATACATATTTAGTTAACGGTGAACTGAAAAAATGGACAGGACCAACTACTCCTGTATATTCTACTATATCCTCAACTGAAAACTATGCGCCTACTTTGTTAGGAACTATACCCTTTATGGGAGAAACAGAGGCTTTAGAAGCAGTTAAAGCAGCCGATGAAGCATTTAATAATGGACAAGGTTTGTGGCCTACGATGAAGGTAGTAGATCGTATTAAATGTATGGAAAATTTTGTGGCTCAGATGAAAACCACTCGTTCGGAAGTGGTAAAGTTACTAATGTGGGAAATTGGTAAATCTCAAGGCGATTCTGAAAAAGAGTTTGATAGAACTGTAGAATATATTTATGATACCATAGAAAGTTATAAGGAATTGAATGCTCGTAGCGCTCATTTCTCTAAAGTACAAGGAATATATGCCATGGTTCGCAGAGGGCCATTAGGTGTGGTTTTATGTTTAGGACCTTATAATTATCCTTTAAATGAAACATTTTCATTATTGATTCCCGCCTTAATAATGGGAAATCCAGCTATTTTTAAACCTGCAAAACATGGAGTTTTATTAATATCTCCTTTATTAGAAGCCTTCAGGAGTTGTTTCCCAAAAGGAGTAATTAACATTTTGTATGGTAGAGGACGCGAAGTAGCAACTCCAGTAATGAAATCTGGGAAAGTTGATATTTTAGCCTTAATTGGAAATAGCAAATCAGCAATTGCTTTACAAGACCAACATCCTAATAAGAATAGATTGCGTTTAGTTTTAGGATTAGAAGCTAAAAATCCTGCTATAATTTTGCCTGATGCCGATTTGGATTTGGCAATACAAGAATGTATTACAGGTTCATTATCCTTTAACGGACAACGTTGTACAGCATTAAAAATATTATATATACATGAATCGGTTCAAGAGGAATTCAATAAACGATTCACGGCTAAAGTAGACGCATTGGCTTTTGGTAATCCATGGGAGAAAGGAGTTTCTTTGACCCCATTACCTGAAAAAGAAAAACCAGCTTACATCCAAGAATTAATTGATGATGCAACTGCTAAAGGAGCAAAAGTGATTAATGCAAAAGGAGGTAAATTGTATGATAATTTTATTTTTCCTGCAGTCTTATTTCCAGTGAATAAAGAGATGAGAGTATACCATGAAGAGCAATTTGGTCCCGTTGTACCAATTATGACTTTCAAGGATATTCAGGAGCCATTAAATGATATGGCCGAGTCGAATTATGGACAACAAGTGAGTTTATTTGGAAAAGACATAAAAACCATTGCGCCACTTATTGATACATTGGTAAATTTAGTTTCTCGTGTAAATTTAAACAGTTCTTGTCAAAGAGGGCCAGATGTTTTCCCTTTTACTGGAAGAAAAGATTCAGCTGTGGGAACGTTGAGTATCCATGATGCTTTACGCTCTTTTTCTATAAGAACTTTTGTTGCTTCAAAAGATAACGATTATAACAACGAAATTTTGCAAGCACTACTAAATAGTAAAGAATCTAATTTTATCAATACCGATTATATTCTATAATATTTTTAAATCATAAAATAAAAACCGTAGACAATTGTTTACGGTTTTTGTTTTTATTTCTTTTTCAATTTATTCTTAAATACTTTTTCAAACTTCTCTAATTTGGGTTGAATAACCATTTGGCAATAGGGTTGATTCTTATTATTTTTAATTAGTTTATTTAAGGCGAGATTTTCTCTACAATAATTTAATTTTTTTGTGGTATTGATCATCTTATCAAAAATGATAGTTTTTTCTGTTACATAAACTTGTTGTTTCAAAAAGGCTTTCCCTTTTCTCTTATGATTTAACCTGAATTTAAAATTTCTTTATTTTTTAGGATAGTATTAGGTGTCTTATTATCTTCCCAATACAGGATATTAAATTTTTTTAACTGTGGAGCCTCTGCATAGAAGTATTGAATCCATTTTGCTTTCTGGCTTGAGTAATTGATAAACTTCTGCGTTGTATTTCAATAACCATCTATATTATAGTCTCGCAGACTACGCTTTACATAATCTTTATTTTTCTTTCATAACGATGTTTTTGTATATCGCTATTTCAGGATGAGATATATCAAAATTAAAAAACCTCTCCGAGTTAACGGAAAGGTTTTTTTAATAAATAAACCAAAATATTTATCGTTTAATCATTCGAACCGATTTCACTTTATCCCCTTGGCTAACAATAACGTTGTAAACACCCGATGGATAATTCGTTCCAATCTCTTTCGTACTCAATTCTGATACAGTAGCTTTTTGAACCTCAAGTTCTCTTCCTATCATATCATATACTTGTACTTGTACCAAATCGTCACTTGAACTTTGAATGTCTAAGCTAAAGTGTCTCGCAAATGGATTAGGGAAAGCTTTCACCTCAAATACATTCGTGTTGATGTCTTGAGCTGCCATTCTTGCTGCAGGAGTGCTTACATTACAAGCTGAACCATAACTTTGCCAAGTACCATTATTTATTGCTACTCGTATAGAATAAGTTTTGCCAAATTCTCCTCCTCCAGGATTCAATTGTGATAAGTTGAAATATCGGTATGGAGAATCAACTGTTCTAACTCCAAATGACCCACCTGTAACTTCGAAACGATATTGTGTAGCTCCAACAACAGCATTCGCATATATAGTGGTATTAAGTGAAGGTATCGTTGTTCCGCATCGATTTAACATAATTTGAGTAGTGTTTACGACTACTAATGCTGGTGTGTAAATCGTACATGGATTTCCGTAAGCCAACCATTGTCCTCCGTAGAAAAGTGATACACTTACTGAATATGATTTGCCATTTTCAGCTACTCCTGATATTTGTGTTAATGCAAAAGCTCTTAGATTTCTTGGGTCATTATCATAGAAATAGTCCGTTCCATTTTTAGTAACTTTAAAACGATAATCTGTAGCTCCAGTAATACCGTTACAATAGATATGAGTGTATGTCTTCAAACTAAAGTGGACTTTTCCTAAGAGAGTATTTAGTTAATAATTCAAAGATAAATGATTTTTATTTGTTGCTGTTAATTTGATTTTTTGGTACTCATTTCTACGGTTAATAATTGTAATTTTCTTTAATCGTTCTCTTTCTTTTAATATTTTGTCACCTCTTCCGTAATATACGTCAGCAGGGGTTAAGTTGTTTAATGATTCATGGTATCGTTCATTATTGTATCGGTAAACAAACTTCTCCAAAGCCGCTTGTAATTCTTCCGGAGCATAGTAATTATCGAGTTTTACCACGTTTTTCATAGTTCGGTGATAACGTTCAATTTTACCTTGTGTTTGCGGATGATTGGGCCTTCCGTGAACTTGATCCATTTGATAGTTGTCCTTTAAATACGATTTTAGTTCGGTAGCGATGTAACATGAACCATTATCGGATAAGAGCCTTGGCTTTTGTTTGGTAACCAACTTAGCTTTTACAATAGCTCTGTCAACGGTTCTTTACATCGTCGGCTTTCATATTGGAACAAAGCTCCCAATGCACGATATACCGGCTGTAATCATCCAAAACGGTACTCAGGTAATACCAACCCCATCCCAGGATTTTAAAGTACGTAAAATCGGTTTGCCACATTTGATGAACAAAGCCTGTTTTGTTGGTAAATTCATCTGCTGCGCTGAGAAAAATGTGTGCTGGTGCTGTGATTAAACCTCTTGCTTTTAATATTCGGTACACACTTGATTCGGAGATAAAAATCTGTTGTTCATCTGTGATTTTATAGGCTAACTCCCTTGAGGATAAATCAGGATACTCTAAAGCAAATTCAACCACCAGATTTTTTGTGATTCAGGAATACTATTCCATTGCCGATTAGATGCTCGCTTGTTTGGAAGTAATCCATCAACTCCATGTTGACTAAAAGCATGATACCAATTGTAAAAAGTGCTTTTGTTGATTCCAATCTCCCGTAAGGTTCGATTAACCCCACTTCAGAACGTGTAACCATATGAATGATTTCTTGTTTTTCGGACACTGTAAGACGCATATATCTCCTGACTTTTAAAGTGAGTCCAGCATGGACAAGCTTTTTTTTACGATGTCATAGCGCAATACCAAATCTGCAACCATCTCTTTTAAACGTTGGTTTTCTTTTCTGAGTTCCGCTACTTCATCACTGGTAGCTTCTTACTGTATCGCCTGATAATCGTTTCTTACCGGCTTCTAAAAACTCTTTATTCCATTTGTAAAATTGGGATTCATTGATGGAATACTTTCTGCATAATTCGGCAACAGACATCTCAGCTCGTAAAGCTTCCATAACGATTTGGATTTTCTGTTCCGATGAAAAGATCTTCGGTGTTTCTACGAATTTCTTTGATGTAGTTTTCTGCAGTTTGTTTCTTTGGTGTTTTCATGATAATTCAAATTTAAGGTTTTTGAAAACACTCTCTTAGTTTCAATCCAAATCAGTACACTTTTTGCTGACGATTTACAACTGAGTGCTGAGTTTTTTAAAGTTTTGTTGATAGTTACAAATTTAATTTAGAGTTATCATACTTAATTTAATTAGTTGTTTATAAAAACTATACAACGAGAAAAATTTATAATAATTTCAAAAAGTTAAAAATAAAATGAGTATTCATAAGCATTTCAAACAACTATTGTTGTGAGCTACATCGATTAAGTATTTCAAAAATACAGCCATGTTAAGTTAATGTATAGGTGATTTTATACAATTTACCTTTTATAAATTGAATTATATGCTGCAAATTGTCTCAAAAAGTAGTGATTCAGAATTATAATGCACTAAAAAATATACTTTTTGTAAAATTTATGTTTTTTTGATGGTACTTCTTTTGTGAAATAGTATCAATTGTTTAAGACAAAGTCTAACGATACTATAAAAATAGCTGAGATTTAGGGGTGTTAAATGGAATAAGATTCTAATTTATTTGATATATCTTAAATAAATTTTGTTTAATGCTAGTACTAATACTGCACTTTATTTAAATTTGAAATTTAATTTATCACCATTCATCCTTATGTTAATTGTCAAAAATACCTCTTTTTCTTATAATGATATTCAAGTGATAAATGACATAAGCTTTACTGTTGCTAAAGGGCAAAATATTGCTTTAATAGGTGAAAGTGGTTGTGGAAAAAGCACTCTTCTTAAATTGATTTACGGATTGTACGATTTGGATAATGGTGAAATCGTTTACAATCAAAAACAAATACTTGGACCTAAATTTAATCTTATTCCTGGTGAAGATTATATTAAATATTTAGCTCAGGATTTTGATTTGATGCCCTATATCACTGTAGAGGAAAATGTAGGGAAGTATTTGTCTAATATATACAAACAGGAAAAGGCGAGACGTGTAAGTGAATTATTAGAAATGGTCGAAATGACCGAATTTGCAAAAGTAAAAGCCAAATTTTTAAGTGGAGGCCAACAGCAAAGAGTAGCATTAGCAAAGGTTTTAGCTCTTGAGCCTGAGGTTTTACTCCTTGACGAACCGTTCAGTCAAATTGATACTTTTCGAAAAAATACTCTTCGAAGAAATTTGTTTCAGTATTTAAAAGAAAAACAAATTACCTGTATTGTAGCTACTCATGATAGTAAGGATATTCTAGCTTTTGCTGATGAAACTATTGTTTTACGCCAAGGAAAACTACTTGAAAAAGCCGAAACTCAACAAGTGTATACGGCCCTAAAAAATAAATACATTGCCTCACTTTTTGACGAAGTAAACGAAATTTCGAAGCAACTATTAGATTCTAATGAATGCGATACAGATACAATTTTAGTATATCCACATCAATTGCAAGTGGTTGAAAAATCAAATTTGAAAGTTAAGATTCAAAACACCTTTTTTAAAGGCAACGGATATTTGGTTGAAGCAGTATTCGAAAATCAATTGATTTATTTCGAAAATCCGCAACAATTTAGCCCCAATGAATTTGTTTTTCTTGCATTGAAACAATAATGTTTGACTAAATGATGATTGTAAAGGCTTCTTTTCAATATAGTTATAACGATAAATAGCTTATTTTTGATTAAAATAAATTCTAATGAAAAAATGGTATTGTTTTCTATTTTTAGTTTCAATTTCGCTACATGCACAGTTGCAATGGCGACCTCTAACTTCTATGGTGTCAAACGGAAATAATCAACGTTTTGATGATGTTTTTTTTCTTAATGACAACTTGGGTTGGGCTTTAAATGGGGCTTATGCAGCGGTATATAAAACTACAGATGGAGGCATCACTTGGGAAAATCAATTGTCTGAATTAACAACAGCCTTGCCCGGAAATTATTACTTCAGAAATATTGAATTTATTGACGAAAATATCGGTTTTGTAGGTACACTCAATGGTGTTTTTTTTAAAACAATTGACGGAGGAACCACATGGACTAAAGTAACAAATTTTCCAACCAATCCTCCAGCCATTTGTGGATTGGATGCTATAGGAGCTTCTACAATATACGGTTGTGGAGCTTATTTTTCGCCATCCTATATTATAAAATCTACAGATAAAGGAGAGACTTGGCAATTTATCGACATGAGTGCTTATGCCAATGCTTTGGTAGAAATTGTATTTTTAGATGAAAACACGGGATATGTTGCAGGAAAAAGTGTCAATGGTGCGGTAGTATTAAAAACGGCTGACGGAGGAACGACTTGGAATGAAGTATACAATTCTAATATCCCCGGAGAATACGTTTGGAAGCTGCAAATTTTGAGTTCAAATTCCGATGTGCTTTTTGGTTCGGTGGAAGCGGAGTCGCCCAATTCTGGAAAATTAATTAAGTCTTTCGATGCAGGACTGACGTGGACTAGTAAAAATTTCCCCGATATCAATGTTCAAGCGGTAGGATTTCTATCAGAAACTCATGGTTGGATGGGAGGGCACATCACAGGATTTTATGAAACTACAGATGGGGGTGATACTTGGGTCAATACCAATGTGGGTAGTAATTTAAATCGAATAGTGATTTTGAAAGACAATTTAGCCTATGCATCTGGTACCACAGTCTACAAATTCAGTGAGGGAAATTTGGCTGTAACTAATTTCATTGAAAAAGATAGAGCATCTTTACAAGCAGCAATTCATCCCAATCCGATTAAAGACAAGTTAAATCTAACGATGACATTCAACGAAAGTGACCATGTTATTATTGAGTTGTATGATAGTGTTGGACATTTAATCAAACAATTGTATAAAGACGATATTGCAACTGCGTCTTCCAAAACCTACACCTTTGATTTTCCATATGCCTCGGGAGTCTATATCATCAATCTTCACACGAATACAGGAAGACAGTCTATTAAATTCGTAAAATAGTTGTAATTTTTTGTTGATTTACAAAAATATACTACCTTGTAACCTATAATTACGCAGTAAGCAGACCTTTTACACCTCTAACGAAATAAAAATAAAATGATGTATCATTCAAAAATTGCTGGGCTAGGATATTTTGTTCCTGAAAACATTGTCACCAACGACGATTTGTCTAAAATTATGGATACCAATGACGAATGGATTCAAGAGCGAACAGGAATTCAAGAGCGAAGACATATCATCAAAGGAAGTGGAGAAACCACCACAACAATGGGAATCAAAGCCGCCAAAATAGCGATTGAACGTTCTGGAGTAGCCAAAGAGGATATCGATTTTATTGTTTTTGCTACCATTTCACCAGATTATTATTTCCCAGGACCGGGAGTTTCTCTCCAAAAAGAGTTGGGACTGAAAACCGTTGGAGCTTTGGACATTCGCAACCAATGTTCGGGTTTTGTCTATGCCTTGTCTATTGCCGATCAATACATCAAAACGGGAATGTATAAAAACATCCTCATTGTGGGTTCTGAATTGCAATCTTTAGGTTTAGATATGACCGATAGAGGGAGAAGCGTTTCGGTGATTTTTGGTGATGGAGCAGGAGCAGCAGTTATTAGTAGGGAAGAAGATACTACAAAAGGGGTACTTTCTACACACCTACATTCTGAAGGGGAACATGCCAAAGAGCTGGCGGTGCTAGCACCCGGAATGGGAGGGCGTTGGGTTACTGAAATTCTTGCCGATAACGACCCCAATGATGAAAGTTATTTCCCGTATATGAATGGGCAGTTTGTGTTTAAAAATGCCGTAGTGCGTTTCAGCGAAGTGATTCATGAAGGGTTGGAAGCCAATAATTTACAGGTTTCCGATATTGATATGTTGATACCGCATCAGGCGAATTTGAGAATTTCACAGTTTATCCAAAAGAAATTTGGTTTAAGCGACGACCAAGTGTTTAACAACATTCAAAAATTTGGAAATACCACCGCAGCCTCTATTCCTATTGCGCTAACTGAGGCTTGGGAATTAGGAAAAATAAAATCAGGAGATTTAGTAGTTTTGGCAGCCTTTGGTAGCGGATTTACTTGGGCAAGTGCTATTATTAGGTGGTGATTTTTTAGGACTTTTTTTATTTTTGTAGCACTGCTCAACACCTCCTGTTGTACTATGCCGTTTCTTTATAAGCGATTGGGGATATCCATCATTTGATGTAACACTCTAACAATTTCAATTATTCCGTCGTCTGCTCTTTTATAAATTAGTAGATGTGATTTCATTTTGGCTTGTCGGTAACCGAATTTTATTTTTCCTATATCTTTTCCCGTTTCAAAATCTTCGACAATACAGTTAATTTCTTGGTATAGTAAACGATAATATCGGTCGGCTTGTTCAAGTGACCAATTTTCTAATGTGTATAACCAAATTCTATCGATGTCTTCTAAAGCTTTACTACTTATTCGATATTTCACTTTTTCAAGTGTTTTTTGTGAAGGTTGGTCAAATAAATTTCTGGATCAAAATCGGAGACCATTCCGCTTTTTTCTCCTAACTCAATTTCGTATCTAAACCGTTTAATCTTTTCTTCTTCTACTTCAAGCAACCTTAATGCTGCACGAACTACTTCGCTAGCAGAAGAAAATTTGCCAGTTTTTACTTGACCATTTATGAAATTTTCAAAATAATCTCCTAGTAAAATAGAGGTGTTTTTTGCCATAACCAAAATTTTTATTTCAAAGATACCAATTCATGGTATATTTTCAAACTTTCTTGATTGTTTTTTGATAACGGATTTACTTGGACAAGTGCGATTATTAGGTGGTAATTTTTAAGACTTTTATAAGTAACCTCGTTTAAAATTACTGAAACGAGGTTTGTTTATTTTTGGTACTTTTTATTGCGTGTGTTATCTGCTGTTTTTTTTTTTTTGTCAAATATGTTTTTTTATTTGCATATATGATAATTATTGTTTAATATCGCAATTTAAATATAATTTTTCGATTATGGATTGGAATGAAAAAGCTAAGCGTCTTCTTAAATCAGAATTGATAAAAAGAGGTATCACAAATTCAGATTTAGTTTTGTTACTAAAAGGAATTGAAATAGAAGAAACCAAAGCCAGTATTGATAGTAAAATAAGCCGTGGAACTTTTAGTGCTTCATTTTTTTTACAATGCCTTTCTGTAATTGGTTGTAATAAACTTACCATAGAAGAATATGAAAATAATTATTTTTTGGAATCAAATAAATTACAATTAGTTGCCGAGCCAAATGTTGAATATAATACAATTTCCAATGAAAAATAATGTAATTAAGTTTATTGATTTATTCGCTGGACTAGGCGGTATTAGATTAGGTTTTGAAAACGCATTTAAAAGTTTTGGATTTGAGACAGAGTGTGTAATGACTTCTGAAATAAAGCCATACGCTGTAAAGACATTAAGGCATAATTTCTCTCACGATTTTTTAGCAGGTGATATTTTTGATATAAAAAATGAATTTATTCCTCAATTTGATTTTTTATTAGGCGGATTTCCTTGTCAACCATTCAGCGCTAGTGGAAAGCGCCAGGGTTTTATTGATACAAGAGGAACTCTTTTTTTTGAAATTGAAAGAATTTTGAGAGATAAAAAGCCCTATGGTTTTATTTTGGAAAATGTCGAAGGTTTAGTCAAACATGATTTAGAATTTAAGACTGATAAAATAGGAAGAACACTTTCAACTATACTTTATAAACTTGAAAATGAATTAGGATATAATGTTTCTTGGAAAGTTTTTGATTCACTTGAGTTTGGTTTGCCACAATCAAGAAAAAGAATCTTTATTGTTGGCACAAAGAACCAAACAGTTGATTTGAGCGGGAATGAGCCAAAATACAATAGGCTTGAAAGTATTTTAGAAAAAGGTTTACCAACTATTAATTCTGATTTTACGAATAAATTATTTTCGCATTTAGAGTTAAAGGATTTGTATGGCAAATCTATAAAAGACAAAAGAGGAGGTGAAAATAATATACATAGTTGGGAAATTGGATTAAAAGGAGAAATTTCAAAAGAGCAATCAATATTATTAAATAAGTTATTTAGAGAACGACGAAAAAAACAGTGGGCAAGTGAAATTGGAATTGATTGGATGGACGGTATGGCGTTAACATTACAACAAATTAATACATTCATAGATTGTTCAGAAAATGAATTATTTTTAATGTTGGAAGATTTAACAAACAAAGGATACTTGAAATTTGAGTTTCCTAAAAAATTAATTAAAGAAGAAACGGAAAATGGTATTAAAACGTATAGGGTTTATGATGAGACAAAGCCTAAAGGTTACAATATTGTAACAGGAAAATTAAGCTTTGAAATTAATAAAATTTTAGATCCAAATGATATTGCTCCAACTTTGGTAGCTACTGATGTTTCTCGTTTAGCTGTTCCAGATGGAAAAGGTTTAAGACGATTGACTATTAGAGAAGGTCTTCGATTATTTGGTTATCCTGAATGGTATGAAATTCCGACAAAAGAATATGATGCCTTTGATTTATTAGGAAATACAGTTGCAGTTCCTGTTGTTGAGTTTGTTGCAAATAAATTAGCGATTGAATATGTTAAAAATACATATCAAATTAGAGAACAATTTATTAACGGATAATAACAAAAAATCGCCTTTGGCGATTTTTTGTTATTTTAAATGTTGATTTAATATTTCATCTAATTGGTTTAGATTTTTCTGATTTATTACATAATCACTTGCATTATAAATTCTATTTAAATCGTTTTGCCTTCCTACCCAACCAAAACCATCACAATAGTTAATCATTGTAATTCTATTTCCTCGGTGGTTTGCATTATGTCTCATTAAAATTCCGAATAATTCAACTAATTGGTCTGCTCGTTTAGATTGTCCGCTTCCTGTTGTAATATTATATGAAGATTCCATTAAAAGAACAGGATTTCCCAGACTAGGAATCAAAAAATCAATATTTTTATTGAATAAAGGATATTCTTTTTGAGTTTCGTAAGTCAAATCAGGTTTGATTCTTTTTTTATAATCTTCAATTTTATTTTTGATTAAAGTTTCAACATGAGCACCGACTTCATTGGAATATTTACCTTGGATTTCATTATCATTTAATATACGTTCAACGTAACTGTAATTGGATAAATCTGAAATAAATTCTTTGTCTTTAAGTTTGAAATTTCTCATATAATACAACGGAATTTCGTGACCTATTTTTGAAAATCTGCCGTTCAAAAAGAAATCTACCAAAATATTTTTGAATTCAATATTTTGTTGCATCGTTTTAGAAATTCTTTGATATCCCATTCAGTATTAAATTCTTCATTATAAATCCTGTATCTCAACAAAGAAACAACTCTTTTTAGTCTTTCTTCTGAAAGACCAATTAAAGAAACTAATGCCTTTAGTTTTATTAATGCACTAAAATTATCTTCATCTATTGTCAGAAATTTAGATAAATTTTCAGTGGTGCTTAAGTTTCCGCTTGAATCATTTATGAATTGAGTTAATGGTTTTATAATTTGTAAAAAATTGTTATCGAAAACATCGTCAATCATAAATGACATACTATTCTTCCATTCTTCAAAACTTATCTTCTGCATTATATTAGGTTTTGTTGTTGTTTTTCAAATATAATGTAAATCTTTCGATTTAAGATTTTTTTTAATATAGCAGGTAACTTTTTTATACTACTGACTTTTTCACACATATCACCCCAATTTTGGGTAGATAAGTATGACTATTATCCTTTAGTTGTTACACAAATATAAATAATTGTGAATAGTCAAGCATACATGATTTGTGATTTTTCCTAAAAACGTCAAGTTTTACGTCTCTGACGTGAAACTTTACGTCCGTGATGTCAAATTTGACGTTGCTGACGTCAAACTTGACGTTCTTGATGCCAAACTTGACGTGGTATGACGTCAAATTTGACGTGCTTGATGCCAAATTTGACGTTCCTGATGTCAAACTTGACGTCGCTGATGTCAAATTTGGCGTGTTTTACTCTTTTAGTCATAAAAAACCCCTTTTACAGTTTCAACTCTAAAAGGGGTTTGCTATAAGTATATATCAATAGGTTCTGGATTTTTACATTGGTCCACCGCCTTCGGCTTCGTTTTTGTCTCGCTCTTTTCGTCTCAAAGCGCTGTTTTTTCCGGAACCAAATTTGTAATTGAACCCAACATAGACCGTTCTACTTTCCCAATTAAATTGACCAAATCGTTCGAAAGGTTTGTCAGCATCAAAGGCAAAATTCATGCTTCTGAAAATATCACTAAAACGAGCGCTAATCGTCCCTTTTCCTTTCAGAATCGTGTAGCTGGAACCCATATCAATTTTCCAGGTTGGTTTTCGGTCAAATTGCAAACTTCTGTCGCGACCTCTATACATTTCAAACAGTTGAATACGCAGATTTTTAGTAGCTTTAAAAGTGTTGTTCATTCTAGCATTAAAGATCAAGGCATCAATCTCGACATATTCCAAGGTTCCTCTTGTGGTTTCTACCGTGCCTTTTACTTTTTTGCCATAGGCATCCAGCCCGATATTGGCACTCCACCATTTGGTAAAATCAAGATTGCCAGATAGTTCAATTCCGTAGGCATTATTGTTGTCAAAATTGTCATAGGACAACACTTGTTTGTTGGGATCTACAGGGTTACCGTAAACTACTCTGGCAATTTCATCTTGGATAATTCGGTAAAAAACACCAGAAGTTATCGAGCCAATTTTGGTTTTTCGGGTATAATTCAATTCGATAGAATTGGTAAACTGTGGCACTAAGTCTGGATTTCCTTTTGAATCTATTACGGGAGTACTCCATTCTCTTATAGGGTTGATTTGTTGAATACTAGGACGGTCGACTCTCCGGGAGTAATTCAAATTGAAGGAGTTTTTGTCCGTTGGCGTATAGGTCAAAAATGCCGAAGGATAGAGCGTGAAAATAGCGTCTTTAAAAGGGGCATCATTTTCATTTGCTTTCCTAAACAAAGCATCTACATCATATTGTTCGATTCGTGTTCCCGCTTGCATACTCCATTTGTTCCATTGTTTTCCGTAGGTGGCATAACCCGAATAGATGGTTCTTCGGTAATTGAAATCGGAATTGTAAAGGTAGTCTACGTCAAAACTATTGTCGGTTTTTTCATCGCGCGCTTCCAATCCTAGTTCTAGTTTTGTAGTTTCCGACAAAGGATTGCTATAATCGATGTTGACAATGGTATTTTCTCCCAAAGTATTTACTTGATTGGAGTTGGAAGTCTGGTTGAGAGAAACTCGAAAAGCGCATTTTCTGGATGGTCATTTTTATTATAGGAGGCCTCTATTTCTAGGCTATGACCTTCTTTTTTGAAGTCCAATTTGTAATCTAAATTATAGGTTTCGGAATTCGTTTTACTGGTATTACTAAAGATTTGGAAAATATCGGGATTGGTTAGATCGTCTTCAAAATTTACATCGGTAGTTCCATTTGCATTGGCTTTAAAAAGATTCTGAATGGTATAAAAAGACAAGGTATTTTTCTCGTTGATGTAAAAATCGAGTCCTGTTTTAATCAAATGGGAAGTGTTGTCATCTCCAAAGATGAATTTTTGATGATTTTCTTTACTAGGTTCACGGCTGGTTACTTCCCCGTTATTAGCATATTTTCCAGTGTTAAAGCCGTAATTCCCGTAGAAGTTAAATTTTCCAACACGATAGTTTAGGTCTAATGACGAATTTAATTTGGGTGTTTTACCAAAAGTGACCCCGTTGTTCAAACTTCCATTGAAGCCTAGTCTGGAATTTTTATACAAGACAATATTGATAATTCCGCTCATACCCTCTGGATTATATTTGGCTGAAGGATTGGTAATCAATTCAATTTGCTTTATCGAAGCCGAAGGAATTTGTTGTAATAATTGTGAAGGGTCAATATTGGTAGGCTTTCCGTCTACAAATATCCTCACATTGGAATTTCCTCTAAGACTGATGGTATTGTTTTGAGGGTCAACACTCACTGAGGGAATGTTATTCATTATTTCGCCAGCAGTAGCTCCCGCTGAGATTAAATCTTTACCAACGTTAATTATTTTCCTATCAATTTTTTGTTCAATGGTGGAGCGTTCATTGGTAATGTCGACACCCTCAAGTTGAACGGTTTCGTCTTCTAGAAAAATAGTTCCTAGGTTTATTTTTTTGTTTGTGCTTGTCAAACTAATCGTTACAGTTTGTTTTTTATATCCAATAAACTGAAATTCAACAGAATAGTTTTTAAATTCCAAATTCTTCACAATAAAATTACCATTGTCTTGGGTAATTCCGCCCGTTATTATATTTGTGTTTTCCTTGAGTATAACATTTACGTAGGGAAGTGCTTCTTTGGTTTTTTTATCGACAACTTTACCATAAATACTGCCTGAATTTATTGAGGTTGAAGAATTTTGTGCCGAAACAAATTGAATAACGCAAAAAAGAGATAAGAAAATGAGTTTTAATTTCATAATGGTTGTCTTGCTAATGAACAAATGTACTTTGTTATTGCCTTATAAAGTGATTGTATTGTATAATTATTTGAAATAAGTAGACGTAAGAATTTGTTTATTGTTACATATTTAAAATGAAAAAGCTTCCAAGAGATTTGGAAGCTTTAGATTTGGGGAAAAAGGGGAGTTTGAAAAATTATCGTTTCAAGGCAAAATGCGATTTAAATTCTTTAGATATTCCATCCTCAATATAGTTTACTGTAAACCAATAATCGGTTGAAGGCATATTTTTTCCAAAGTAACTTCCATCCCAACCTTGACCACTAGGATAAATTTGAGTTAATACTTTTCCGTATCGGTCATAAATGTGTATGACAGAGTTGGTTTGATCTTTCAGTGGAGAAATGTTCCAAGTATCGTTTACGCCATCGCCGTTTGGAGTAAAGTATTTAGGATAATTCACTACCAAGATTTTTGTTGTTGAAATTCCACATCCATTTTTGTCTCTAACGGTAACAGTATGTGAACCTGACTCGATATTTTGAAACACTGGACTATCTTGGTACGGTCCCGAATCCAATTGATATTCATAATCACCACCTACACCAGTCGCCTCAATGGTTAATATTGGATTATCAGCAAAATCCTCAGAAAGGGCATAGCTAATAGTTGCTGGTTCTGATGGTAGTACTTCTACAGCTATTGGAAACGAGGAACATCCAGTTGCTTTACTTGTAGTTTTTAGGATGTACTTACCAGGCAATTTAGCTTCATAAGTGCTTGCAGTTCCTACAATTTTACCATTTTCATCAGACCAGCTAAAAATAAAGCCTGAAGGGTTTAATCCGCTAGAAATGGTATAGGAGTTCAATAGTGTGTTTGTTTTGCTATCAAAGCAAATAATTCCCCCTTTTGGTTCAGGACTTTGAACTTTCATTACAGTAAATGTTATGGTTTTTAGGTCATAACAGTTGGCGGTTAATGTGTTGCTAACTCTCACAAAAACCAATTTCAAGTTTGTTGAAAGAAGCGCATTTTGTCATTTACAGCATCAATTTGATTGCCATAATATTTAACCGTGAATTCAGGAGTGGTTTGATTGCCTAGTACAATTGAATTGAATTGTGCCAAATCGAAAGTTGTTATTCCATCATTTACACCATCTTCATCACACAATGTTGTTAAGCTCGAAGGGACACTATTTGCAACTGGTGTTTTTACAATAGTCACTGCAAAAGAGCTTTCGTCATAGCAACTAGGGCTAAATGGTGATGCACCATAGATGTATACTTTTTGGGAACTATTTAAAACCTGACCCGCATTCAGCAGAGTTCCTGTTCCATTTGAACCAGTATAATATTTCCCTGATTTCAAAACAGGTAAGGTATAATTTTCACAAATCGTAACATTGGGAAGTTCATCAACATTAAATAAAGTAACAGTGAAGCTTTTTTCATCAGAACAATTTGGTGTAGTTGCGGTTTGTGCATACACATAAATGGTTTGATTGGTTAGGATTACATCATTTTCTTTCAATTGAGGACCTGTTCCATTTGGTCCTGTGTAATAATTTCCAACGCTTAGTTTAGGTAAAGTGTAGGAATTACATGCATTTACATTAGGAATTACTGGAACTACTGGCGTTTTATTTATGGTTATTATAAAGCTATTCTCATCAGAACAGTTGATTCTTTCTCCAGACTCTGTGTATACATAAATTGTTCTGGTGCTAGTAATTACATCGTCAGCATGCATTAGATTTCCTTCGCCAGTGCTTGGACCACCTGATTTTGAATAATAGTTTCCAATTTTAAGAGCAGGTAATGTATAACTATCACAAGCACTTACATCTTTTGGAGCATCGGCTTCTATTGAAAAAATATTGATTTTAAAGCTGTTTTCATCAGTACAATTTGTTGAAGCATTCGATACAGCATAAATATATATTGTTTGTGAACTTTTAATTAGTGTCCCAGCTGCTAGCTTTGTCCCTGTTCCACCTAGATCAGTGTAATAGTCTCCAATTTTTAAAGGTGTTAATTCATAAAAATTACAAACGTCAATATCTGATCTTGAATCTATTTGAGGTTTTTGATTAACAGTAACCTTAAAACTAGATTGATTACTACAGTTCGTTCCTGAGCTTTTATAAATATAAATCGTTTTTGTTGCTGTAATTTTATCACCAGCATTTAGTGTTGCTCCAACGCCACTTGGTGAACTATAGTATGCCCCTCCATTAGCTAAAACAGGAAGAGTATAGCTTTCGCAAACAGCAATATTTTCTAAAACGTCAATTTTTGGTTGTCCAATAGCAATTTCAAAATGATAATCGTCGGTACAGTTTGGAGAATTAGTACTTGGAATGTAAATATAAACGGTTTTTGACTCGCTAATTATCGTGCCACCTTTTATTTCATCACCAGTTCCAGCTCGTCCTGTATAATATTTACCAATTGGTAGAGTTGGTAATTTAAAACTTCCACATTGGGATACATCCGTTTGATTTATGCCAATCACTACCTCAAATGAATCTTGAGAAGTACAATAATTAGGCGATCCTGTAGTAGAAAATACATATACAGTTTGCGATTTTGTAATTACAGTTCCCGCTGTAAGCATATTCCCAGTTCCGTTTGGTTTGGTGTAGTAATTACCAACAGTCAGACTAGGCAGTGTATAAGAGGTACAATTGAAAACATTTTCAAAGTTGCCTACACTTTGAATAGGGACAATAGTTACAGTGAAATCGGTGTCAATAACGCAAAAAGGAGCTACGGTTGATTTAAAATAAAAATAGATGGTGCTAGTTGAGGTAATTTTACTTCCAAAAGGAATTTTTGTTCCTTTTCCTCCTGCTTCTGTATAATAAAAACCATATTTCAAAGTAGGTAGATTATAGCTTCCACAATAAGTGCCACTTTTCGGGATGTCTTTTTCTGGGTCTATGATAGTAATCGTAAAGCTTGTGCTGGCGGAACATCCCTGAGGATCTGGCTGATTAAAAATGTATAATGTTTTTGTTTTATCAATTGTATCGCCTGCTACTAGTTTAGTACCTGTTCCGTTTGGACCAGTAAAATAATTTCCATTAACTAATGGTTGTAAAACATAAGTATCACAAGGAATGACATTTTCTAACTTATCTACTAATGGAATTGGATTCACAATTAGTTTAAAACTAGTAATACTGTAACATCCCATATCATAAATGTTTTGAGCTCTGGCATAAATAACAGTATTGTTACTTCCTGTGTAAGAATTAAAATTTAATGGATTTGTAGCATTATTTGCATCACTCAATGAAAGATAATAGTTTACGGAATTTTGAGATACAGGTTGCCCATTCAAAATATAAAAATTTTGTTTCGAAAGTCTAAAAACACTTGTTTTTGAGTTTAAAGTTGTTTCACATTGTGTCATATCCTGAGGTTGGTAGGCAACGACTGGTGTTGTAGTTAACAATTGAAATGATTTAACAATAAAGCAAGAATTGTTGTAGTTTTTTATTCTCACATAAACTGTTTGGGATGGACTACCAGTATAAATTGTTGGAAGCGCATTAACATTTGCATTAGCATCTGATAGAGACGCAAAATAACTCACTTCTGTCAGCGGATTTAATCCTGTTTTTATGATAGGTGTATTTAGCGATAAATCATACTGATAGGTTGCAGAGCCAGTATCACATTTATATAAATTCGTGGGATTTTTTGTAACTATTTGTGGAGCATATTCAACCGTAATTGTATTGGTAATGGGTTGACAAGTACTCGAAATTTTTTCATAAGTAACGCCATATTTTCCTGCTTTGGTAATAGTTAAGTTTTCACTAGTAGCACCAGGAATGATAACGCCATCTTTAGTCCATTTGAAAGTATATTCCGTTGGACTTAGGTTTGTTGTTAATATATGACTACTTCCAAAACATACGGCAGTATTATTAGCAACGGTTAAATCTTGTCCCAAAACATCTTGTCCAATATTAAAGGTATCTGAAGCAATAAAAATAGCTGAATCAGATCCAGAGTCAGAACGGTCAGCAATAACTAATTTGATGTGATAAGGAGTATTAGGGATTAATGTTGCAAAAGCATTCAGTAATTTGGTTTGTCCATTAAAATTTGTCGCAGAACCTGCTGCTGCTGAATCACCATTGTAACTTCCAAAATACTCTGCATTAGCTGATGGACAGGATGAATTGTACAAATAATCTCGTATTGTTACAACGGAAATAGGTAATGTTGTATTGGGAACAATGGCCAAGTTAGTAGTAACTCCTGTGTTTACATTAGTCAACAAAAACGCAAAAGCATCAGAAAACTGACACTGAAAATTTCCATATTCTTCTGAGGCAAAAAGGAATTCAAAACTAAATGTAGGTGAAATTGGTGTGAAATCGAATTCTAAAACCGTAGCATTAGTAGAATTCATTGTTATTCCCGATTGAGCTAATGTGCTTTCCAAACTCGAATCTCCAGGCCAGCTAGCATTTCCGTCATTTAGCTCAGTAGCGTTTGGTCCAACTGCATTAGTAACATTACCTGTACTGAGAATTACTCCCGATTTCATGGAGAATCTTGGATTTGTGTTTTGAAAAAAACCTATTCCGTTTACAGAACCAAAATTGCTCCCTGTTCGTGTTGTTACATTTGTTGCTGATACACAAGGAGAATTAATTAAAACTGAATTAACCAACTGAGTAGTAGAATACGAATTGGTATCCACTTTGATGGCTTGTGAGAAACAATTTGTGAAAATTGTTAGGGCGAGTATGAGTATAACTTTTTTCATGCTATTTTTTTGTCACTAATTATGAAAGCTTGTTTTGAAGGTTCAAATATTGATTAAAAATCGTTTAAGTGCAAATAAAATCGATGAAATACATATTTTTTATTTTATTATATATAAAATTCGTACAAAAACGAGTGTTAAATATTTTAGTTTTGATAATTTAAGAAAAGCAAATAGAATTTTGCTAGAATTTCTATATCGATTTCGAATCACTCTGATTACTTCCAATAGCTAAATTCTTTTTCAAATTGTGGCAGATATGCTTACATTTGCTGACTCAAAAAAAGTAAAATTATGACTGCGTCGCTATCTCAAATTCTAACTTCTCCCATCAAGCAAGCTTTAGCGGAATTGTTTTCTAGTTCAGTTGACAAAATTGAATTTCAAACTACCCGAAAGGAATTTGAAGGCGATATTACAATGGTCATTTTTCCGCTTTTAAAACAGATTAAAAGTAATCCAGCAGATTTAGGAAATGCCATAGGGAATTATTTGGTTGCAAACGTCAATGAGGTAAAGCGTTTTAATGTAGTTTCAGGTTTTTTAAATATAGTAATTTCGGATAGTTATTATTTGAATTTCTTTCAGACGATTAAGGATGATTCTCATTATGGATTCGTAAAATCGGATCCTAAAAATAAGGCTATAATGGTGGAATATTCATCACCAAACACTAATAAACCCCTGCATTTAGGTCATGTGAGAAACAATTTGTTAGGATATTCTGTTGCTGAAATTAGTAAAGCCGCTGGAAAAAGGTTTATAAAACTCAAATCATCAACGATAGAGGAATTCATATTTGTAAGTCGATGTTGGCTTGGCAAAAATTTGGCAACGGAGAAACTCCAGAAACCTCAGGATTAAAAGGGGATAAGTTGGTTGGAAAATACTACGTTGCTTTTGACAAAGAGTATAAACAACAAATCACAGCACTTACATCAAAAGGAATTTCAGAAGAGGAAGCTAAAAAACAAGCCCCTATCATAATTGAAGCCCAAAAGATGTTGTTGGATTGGGAAGCTGGTGACGAAAAAGTAGTGCAACTCTGGAAAACAATGAATCAATGGGTATACGACGGATTTGCACAAACCTATAAAAATCTTGGTGTTGATTTCGATAGCTATTATTACGAAAGCAACACCTATTTATTGGGCAAAGAAGTAGTACAGATGGGTCTTGAAATGGGTGTTTTCGAAAAAGATCCAGATGGTTCGGTATGGATTGATTTGACGGATGATGGTCTAGACAGAAAAATTGTATTGCGTTCCGATGGAACAGCGGTATACATGACTCAAGATATTGGCACTGCTATTCAGCGTGTAAAAGATTTTCCAGATGTTGGCGGAATGGTTTATACAGTTGGAAATGAGCAAGATTATCATTTTAAAGTCTTGTTTTTAATTCTAAAAAAGCTCGGATTTGATTGGTCAGAGAATCTATTTCATTTATCTTACGGAATGGTCGATTTGCCTTCAGGAAAAATGAAGTCACGTGAAGGAACTGTTGTTGATGCCGATGACCTAATTGATGACATGACCCAAACCGCAAAAGAATTATCTGAGGAATTGGGGAAACTAGAGGAATATTCAGAAGAGGAAAAAGAAAGATTGTATAAAATAATTGGACTTGGAGCTTTGAAATATTACATTCTAAAAGTTGATCCAAAAAAGCGAATCCTATTCAATCCTGAGGAATCTGTAGATTTTGCAGGGAATACAGGTCCTTTTATTCAATATACTTATGCAAGAATTCAATCTATTTTACGTAAGGCAAATTTTGATTGGAGTACAACAATAGCTCAACTTGAGCTTCATGAGAAAGAAAAAGAGTTACTAAAGCAAATTGAATTGTATCCAGAAGTAATTCAAAATGCAGCACAACAGCACAGTCCAGCATTGATTGCTAATTATACCTATGATTTGGTAAAAGAGTACAATTCATTTTACCAATCGGTTTCTATTTTAGGGGAAGAGAACACTACCAAAAAGATTTTTAGAGTGCAACTGTCAAAAAAAGTGAGTGATACAATCAAGTCTGCATTCAGTTTATTAGGAATAGAAGTTCCTGAGCGAATGTAATTTAGAATTCTACTCTAAAACTTAGGTTAGGAGTTCTGCCAAGTGCAAATGAATTTACATCATCAATATTCTTTGTGATAGCATCAACGGTGTAGTATCGGTTAACGATATTTGATTTGTTCAAAACATTCACAACTGAAAAACCAATTTTATAATTAACACCAGTACTGCTTTTCCATTTATAAGTAGTCGAAAAATTAGCTTGGAAAAAAGAGTCTAAGTTGCTGTTATTAGGTGAATTGTATTTGATAGATGGGCTTAAAGTAGTTCCATTGCTAGTCTCTGTTGTTAATGGAGTAGTAATCGGTTTTCCAGAATGCCATTTAGAACCCAAGGCAATTTTAAAATTATTCTTTTCATAAATTCCAGCCCAAGATACAATGTGTTCCAACTCAAAATTATTTGGAAAAACAGTTGGTGTATTTTCTTGAAAATAATAGTTGTTAGTGTTAAACGAGTAACTCATCCAAGTAATGAAGTGATTTATTTTTTTTTGTACTAACATTTCCGAACCTAAAACTTCATACTCACCATTGATTTTTACAAATTCCAATTGATTTTGAAATTCTTGACCAAGACTATTGATTCCGATTACTTTTTTATAGAAATTTTCTAAGCTTAACAGCCAGTTGTGCTTTGCAAATGATAATCCTAAAGAGCATTGTTTACTTCTTTGAACAGGAACAGTTGAATTGTTGGCAATAATCCAGCGTCTTTTATCAATTCCAAAATAATCCTTTTGTAAATCGATAATTTGAAAACAATTTTGACTTTTAAATTCACCTAAAATTTCCAAGTTGAAATGAGGTAAAAATCCATAATTAAATTCTAAGCCATTGGAAAAAACGGTCAAATTGACCACCACTTTCCAGTCCAAATTGACCACCGATTTCGGTGCAAACTGACCACCCAATTCCAGTCCAAATTGACCACCTTATCCTCTTTATTAGAAATTTCCATGAAGTAAATTCCTTTTGATAATTCGGTTACATCTATTGTGTTATCGGTATCAAAACGTTCAGCATCAATTTCCTTCAACATTTTCGCATTAGTATCAAAAATTTTGATTTTAGAGATTTGTATCACACTATTTTTAGAAATAGTAAAAATACCACTTGAAGGATTTGGATAAACAACAATATCATTAATCGATTTGAAATCATCTGTTCCTAATGTAGTAAACGATACTGCTTTAGTTCCAAATGTTGAATGCTCGCTGGTTGGATTAGTTACGTTAGATTGACCGTATGCCCATATAATATTTAGAGAATTGGAAGCATAGTTAAAAGTGTAGTCTTTTGTATCACCAGTACTAAATGGTCTTGTGAAAACTACAGTTCTACTTGTTCCACTAACAGTATTTGATACAAGGGTCAAATTATTCGTAGCATCTGTTGTTGCAGCATTGTGTCCACCAGGAAGAGATTGGTCTAAAAGCGAAGTAGAATAAGTAAGACAATCTGTATTGCTTGACATTGAAGTTGCATTAAGTCCAACAGAAAACCATCTTGTCGAAGGACCAACCATCGTAATAGTAGCAAGGGATGTCGCTTGATTTAAATCAATTTTGATAGACATAACATTTGTTCCTGTGTGTAATGACACTACACCTGAGGTTTTTGTTTGGGCAAATGATGAATGCATCACCGCCAAAAGAACTAGAAGTAGGTAAGATTTTTTCATTTTTGGGTTATTTATTTAAAAGGATTATTAATTCGGTGTTTTTATTAAATGTAGCAAAGTCAAGTGCGGTTTTACCATCACTATCTTGTTTAGTTTTGTCAGCTCCAGCATCAATTAGGGCTTTTGCTATATCATTCTTATTGAAAAAAACAGCATAAATTAGAGCCGTTTTTCCCTGAGAATCCGTTTGATTTAAATCTGCTTTTGCGGCAATTAAACTAGTAACGATTTCAATCTTTCCAGACATTACAGCAGCCATTAATGCGGTTCCTATTCCAGAATTATAATTAACATCGGTCACTTTTTTAGCTAGAAATAAAGCAACCTCTGTATTACCTCGGTAACAAGCTAACAATAAGGGACTTGATTTTCTATCATCAACAGTATTTATCAATTCTGGATTTTGTTTGTATAACGCTTCAATTTCAGCCAATGTTCCTTTTCTAGCTATGTCAAAAACAGTTGTACTCTGAGAAAAACTAGGTCCAATACTTGAAAAAAACAGCACTATTAAAATATAAAATCTCATCATCTCATTAGTTAGGTTAAGTCTTAATGTTTGGACAAAAAGGATATTTGAACTAAAACAACGGTAAACCTAAATGATAGTATACCGCCATTTGGTGTTAAAACATTTTAAATAATTAATACCCTACCTCATTTTAAAATAATTCCAATAATTTCAAAATTCATCTTCTAAATTACAGTTTTGATACTGAAAATCTCTTAGTTTTATGAGTTTATGAAGAATACAAATCCAAATAGAATACAAACAGTTTCTGAGATTTGAAAATTTTGTTTTTATTGAGAATACTATTTAAACTTCAAAATCAAATGCTTAAATTTGCGCTTCAATAAATTAAAAAATTATGTTCACTAATTTAAGCGATAAACTAGATAAAGCCTTCCATATTCTTAAGGGTCATGGAAAAATTACAGAAGTAAATGTAGCCGATACGCTCAAAGAAGTACGTCGTGCTTTGTTAGATGCCGATGTTAATTTTAAAATTGCCAAAGAGTTTACAACCAAAGTAAAAGAGAAAGCGATTGGGGAAAATGTATTAACAACCCTTCAGCCAGGGCAGCTTTTGGTGAAAATTGTCAAAGACGAATTGACCGAATTAATGGGAGGAGATGTTTCTGGCATCAATCTTTCAGGTAATCCAACCGTAATATTGATGTCGGGATTACAAGGTTCGGGAAAAACTACCTTTTCTGGTAAATTAGCTAATTTTCTTAAAACCAAGAAAAATAAAAACCTTTTGGTTGCTTGTGATGTGTATCGTCCAGCGGCTATTAATCAGTTGCATATTGTTGGAGACCAAATTGGGGTAGAGGTGTATTCCGAATTAGGAAACAACAATCCTGTTGAAATCGCACTTAATGCAGTAAAATACGCTAAAGAAAAAGGATATAATGTAGTTATTGTCGATACTGCTGGTCGTCTAGCGGTTGATGAGGAAATGATGACGGAAATTGCTAATGTTCACAAAGCGATTCAACCGCAAGAAACCTTATTTGTAGTAGATTCCATGACAGGACAAGATGCAGTAAATACGGCTAAAGCATTCAATGATAGATTAAATTTCGACGGTGTAATTCTAACAAAATTAGACGGTGATACTCGTGGTGGAGCAGCGCTTTCCATCAAATCGGTTGTGGACAAACCAATTAAGTTTGTAGGGACTGGAGAAAAAATGGAGGCAATAGATGTGTTCTATCCATCTCGTATGGCTGAGCGTATCTTAGGCATGGGAGATGTAATTTCCTTAGTAGAAAGAGCGCAAGAGCAGTTTAATGAGGAAGAAGCACGAAAAATACAAAAGAAAATTGCCAAAAATGAATTTGGTTTTGATGATTTCCTTACTCAGATACAACAAGTAAAGAAAATGGGAAACATGAAAGACTTAGTTGGAATGATTCCTGGGGCATCTAAAGCAATGAAAGACGTTGAAATTGAAGATGACGCTTTCAAACATATTGAAGCCATTATCTATTCGATGACGCCAAAAGAAAGAAGCAAACCTTCAATAATTGATGTAAAAAGAAAAACCAGAATTGCCAAAGGCTCAGGTAGAAAGATTGAAGAAGTCAATCAATTGATGAAGCAATTTGACCAAATGAGTAAAATGATGAAAATGATGCAAGGTCCAGGCGGTAAGAACATGATGAAAATGATGGCAGGAATGAAAGGTGGAATGCCAGGAATGAGATAAAGTAATGAAGGTTCAAGGTTTCAAACGTAAATGAAATTATGAACCTTTAATTTTAGAACAACAACAACAACTTTTTATACAAAACATGCAACTACTAGACGGAAGAAAAACAGCTGAGGATATCAAAAATGAAATAGCAGCTCAAGTACAAAAAATGAAAAACAATGGGGAAAAAGTTCCTCATTTGGCAGCAGTAATTGTAGGAAATGATGGAGCCAGTCTCACCTATGTAGGAAGCAAGGTTAAATCATGCCAACAAATAGGATTTGAATCTACCTTAGTCGGTTTGCCCGAAGACACATCAGAAGCAGACTTACTAGATAAAATCAAAGAATTGAATGAAGATGATGATATTGATGGATTTATAGTACAGTTGCCTTTGCCTAAACACATCGATGAGCAAAAAATTTTAATGGCTATCGATTCTGATAAAGATGTAGATGGTTTCCATCCGACAAATTTTGGAAAAATGGCCTTGGATATGGAAACTTTTATCCCCGCAACTCCTTTTGGGATTATGCAATTATTAGAACGTTATAAAATTGAACGCAAGGAAAACATACCGTAATAATAGGTAGAAGTCATATTGTTGGTCGCCCCATGAGTATTCTTATGGGCAGAAAAGGATACCCTGGAAATGCCACAGTTACCCTAACCCATAGTCACACAAAAAATATTGAAAGTTACACTAAAGAGGCAGATATCATCATCACAGCTCTAGGAGTTCCTAACTATCTAAAGGCTGATATGGTAAAAGAAGGTGTAGTAATAATTGATGTAGGCATCACAAGACTGGCTGACGAGACAAACCCAAAAGGCTACGTAATTACGGGTGATGTTGATTTTGAAAATGTCAGCAAAAAAGCATCCTACATTACACCTGTTCCCGGAGGTGTGGGTCCAATGACCATAGCAATGCTATTAAAGAATACACTTTTAGCTAGAGAAAAAGAAAATAAAATAAAGGGCAGTCAAATTTTGATTGCCCTTTTTAATTTCAAGTAGCTAGTGGTCATTTTTTCATTCGGATAATTGTATGTAAATTTGCAGACTCTTATCAAAAACGGAATCGAGTAAATGGCAAGTAACGAAGCAAAAAAAGTAGCTTTTTATACCTTAGGTTGTAAACTGAATTTTTCAGAAACTTCTACTATTGCCCGAAATTTTCATAACGAAGGTTTTGAACGCGTAGATTTTGAAGAAGTTGCCGATATTTATGTCATCAATACCTGTTCCGTAACTGATAATGCTGACAAGCAATTCAAGCAAGTGGTAAGAAAGGCCATGAAGCTCAATGACAAAGCATTTGTTGCCGCTGTAGGTTGTTATGCACAATTAAAACCAGAGGAATTAGCTGCGGTTGATGGTGTAGATTTAGTTCTTGGT
The DNA here is from genome assembly GCA_016718345.1 of Flavobacterium sp. Taxonomy (GTDB): domain Bacteria; phylum Bacteroidota; class Bacteroidia; order Flavobacteriales; family Flavobacteriaceae; genus Flavobacterium. The sequence continues at coordinate 464,211 of JADKDN010000001.1, forward strand.
GCAACCGAAAAATTTAAAATCACCGATTACATCAACGATTTATCCAAAAATGATTTTGGAGAAGTCCATTCTTGCGAAATTGCTGAAGCCGATTTCTATGTAGGAAGTTATTCCATTGGCGACAGAACGCGTGCCTTTTTAAAAGTGCAAGACGGTTGTGATTACAAATGTACCTATTGTACGATTCCATTGGCTCGTGGTATTTCTAGAAGCGATGCCCTCGATAATGTTTTAAAAAATGCCTACGAAATTTCAAAACAAGGAATTAAAGAAATTGTACTAACTGGTGTCAATATCGGCGATTACGGAAAAGGGGAATTTGGAAATAAAAAACACGAACACACTTTCTTGGACTTGGTTCAGGCTTTAGATGAGGTTGAAGGAATCGAAAGGTTGCGAATTTCTTCTATTGAACCGAATCTGTTGAAAAACGAAACGATAGAATTTGTATCAAAAAGTAGAACTTTTGTACCTCATTTTCATGTTCCATTACAGTCAGGAAGTAATGAAATACTCAGGTTAATGAAGCGTCGTTATCAACGAGAGGTTTATACTGAAAGAGTAAATAGAATCCGCCAAGTCATGCCTCATGCTTGTATAGGTGTAGATGTTATTGTTGGTTTTCCAGGTGAAACGGACGAACATTTCCTAGAAACCTACCATTTTTTGAATGATTTAGATATTTCATACTTACATGTTTTTACTTATTCTGAACGTGATAATACAGAGGCTGCCTCTATGTCAAATAGTGTTCCGATGAATGTTCGTAATAAACGAAGCAAGATGTTACGAGGATTATCAGTAAAAAAGCGTCGAGCATTTTACGAAAGCCAAATCGGAACCAACAGAACAGTATTGTTTGAAAGCGAAAACAAAGAAGGATACATTCACGGATTTACCGAAAATTACGTAAAAGTAAAAACACCTTGGAATCCAGAATTGGTGAATACATTACACGATGTTACCTTAACGAAAATTGATGAAGACGGTAGTGTCCGTATGGAGTTTTTAAAGGTTGAGGTATAAATAAGATTTCATTTTTATTATTTAGTGCCTAAATTGTGAGTTCATCGAGTATTTTCTCAATTGAACGATTACACAATAAATATTACGAATCATTTAATTAGATTTGATATGATTAAATTTTAGTCTTTAATAAGATTCAAACTTAGATGATGAAAAAATATTCTTTACTGTTTCTTTTTGCCATACTTTCAAGCATAACTATCTCTTGCTCGAATGATGATGATATTTCTTCAAAAGAAGATGCTTTAACTGGAGTATGGAAATTAACCTCGTTAACTGTTGAAACCCCAGTTCAAGTAAAAGGAGTAACTTTAAGCAATTTTACTCAAATTTCTTCTGCCTCTGATTCTCAAATAAATTTTGATAATAATTCTGCTGGAACTATGAGATATTTAACTGGGTTGATTTTTTTCTCAAACAAAAGACAATGCAAAAGAATTTAGCGAGACATCGGGTTTTGTATTATTTTCGTTTAAATCTGTTTTAAAAAACAATATTGTTACGCTATATGAAGATAATAACGAAACTTTAAGTTTGACATTAGATGGAAATACATTAACTTTTGAAAAAGAAGGCGGAATTGTAATAGGTAATCTTGATAATAATACATTTAATCATGTTACAACTAAATATGTATTTACAAAGCAATAATAATTTAGAAAATTATATTTTAATTCCCGGAGGCAATAAATCCTTATAAATAGGATTTTTTCTAAAGAAAAGAGCAATTTTTGGAAGAATAGGAACGACTTTCAATTTGCGTTCGTAGGCAATTTCCATGATGTTTTTCAATAAATCAGTAATAAAAACGTCATTATCAAACCCATCAAAAACATTAATACGGGTTAAAAATATTTTTTTCTCTTGAAAAGAATATTCCTACAGAAATCAATTTTCCATCTACCAAAGTTTCAAACTGACGAGCAAAGGTGTTATCTTTAATCTCAATTTTTTCTAAAAATGCTGTTGCTTCCATAATCTGATAAACAAAAAGGATTATTTTTACGCAAAGTTACTATTATTTAACGAGTTTAGAGTTATAAAATGTCTAAAATTCCAGTTTATTTTATGCCAGGTCTAGCAGCAAGCTCTGCTATATTCGAAAGGATTTCTCTTCCTTCCACTGAATTTGAAATGGTGCTTTTGGAATGGGAAATCCCTTTAGATAATGAAACCTTAGCCAATTATGCCAAACGAATTGCTGGAAAGATAAAACATAAAAATCCAGTTTTAATTGGAGTTTCTTTTGGAGGAATTTTAGTTCAAGAAATGTCCAAATGGATTGAGGCTAGAAAAGTAATTATCATTTCGAGTGTAAAAAGTAATGCAGAGTTTCCTCGTAGAATGAAAATTGCAAAAACCACCAAAGCCTATAAGTTGATTCCCATGAATTTACTTTTAAATATAGAAAGCTTGGCTAAGTTTTCGTTTGGGGACAAGATTACTCAAAGGCTTAAATTGTATGAAAAGTTCTTGTCCGTAAGAGACAAACGGTATTTGGATTGGGCAATTGAACAAGTAATTTTATGGGACAGAACTGTTATAGACGAAAAAGTAATTCATATTCACGGAGATGCAGATGAGGTTTTTCCCATAAAGTACATAAAAAAATGTACTGTAGTAAAAGGAGGAACCCATATCATGATTCTGAATAAATTTAGATGGCTGAATGAAAATTTACCTAAAATTATTCTTAAGGAGTACTACTAAATTGGTTTGATTTTTGTAGGTTTACAAGATAACTAAAAAGGCAAAGAATATGGACTGGATAAAAAAAACAACACTAATTGTTTCGATAGTTTTAGTTAGCGGATTTTTAATTTACGCTACTTCAACGGAGTCAAAAAATAAGATTACCCACGAAGGTACAGCACGGTATTTTCCAACAAGTATTGATTTTGCTGGAGAACAAGCCCCGTTACAAATTACCGATGTTAGAGAGCGATTGGACAGGGAATTATTAATCAACGCCAATCTTGACGCTACTACCTTGTTAATTATAAAAAGAGCCAATCGAGCATTTCCAATCATTGAACCTATTCTAGCTAAATACAATGTCCCTGATGATTTTAAATATTTAGCCGTAATTGAAAGCGGATTGGTCAATGCGGTTTCTCCAGCAGGAGCCAGAGGGGTTTGGCAGTTTATGCCACAAACAGCCAAAGAAAATGGTATGGAAGTCAATGAAATAGTGGACGAACGCTACCATCTAGAAAAATCTACCGAAGCAGCATGCAAGTATTTATTAGATGCCAAAGCTAAATTCGGTTCTTGGACTTTAGCAGCAGCGTCTTACAATGGCGGAATGAACGGAGTTAACAAACAAATCGAAATGCAAAAAGTCACTAATTATTATGACTTGTTGCTTAATGATGAAACGTCACGTTATGTTTTCAGAATATTAGCGCTTAAAGAAATAATGAAAAGTCCTGCTAAGTATGGTTTTTCTGTAAATACGGATGAATTATATGTCAATTTACCAAGCAAAAAATTGAGATTGATAGCTCTATTAATGATTTAGCGACTTTTGCAAAATCTCAAGGAATTAATTACAAGATTTTGAAAATTCATAATCCTTGGTTAACGGATAAAAAGTTAGTGAATCTTTCTAAGAAAAAGTATCAAATTGAAATCCCATTGAGCGGGTATTAGAATAAGAACTAGTTTTTAGATTATATAAAAACGAAAATAAAAAAGTGCTTTTAGAAATTCTAAAAGCACTTTTTTATTTTAGTCAGTGTTATCACTGCTTTGACTTGATGAGATGCTTCCTACGTCAGCATGACAAGAATGAGGGAAAAGTTTAAAAGTTTAAGGTTGTTCATTACACAGCGATTGCTTTTTTGAACCACATAGAAACATAGAATTGGTTATAAGTAGAAGATGTGGATAGAAAAATCACTTTTTTACATAGGAGGTCAGTGTTCAGTGTTTATATGGTAGTGAAACCATAGTTTTTATAGGCCTTAATGATATATTTTTCAGTTAGTAGGTGCCAATTTACTTTTTATATGCATTCACATACACTCCATATACACTATCTATGCCTTTGCTATGCCTTTGGTATGCTTGAGGTATGGATTAGATTTGATTTGACCCGTCCTAAAATAACTATACAGATTAATAAATAAATCCTATTATAGTTATACAAATATAATTCTTAATCCTAAAGTTACTATACAACTGTTTTTTCATGATTAAAACTTTTTATGATAGTTCTTCCATCTTTTGTTTAGTATTTTGATTGCAAATGGGTTTGATTGGGCGTTAAATAGTCACAACTAGCATGGGGTCTTAATTCATTATAAGACATGATACTTTTACTTATTTGATATCCTGTTTGTTCAAAACCTAATGAACTTGAGTAAAGATTAAATTCTGTTTTAATAATACCATTTACTCTTTCGGCTAATGCGTTCTCATAAGGATCTCCGTTTTCAGTCATGCTAATAGCAATATTATTGTTCAGTAATAAATCAACGTAGTTGTGTGAACAGTATTGGGAGCCTCTGTCTGAATGATGTATTATAGATTGATTATATAACTTATTATTCAAAGCCATCTTCAAAGCTTCAATACAACCTTCTGCAGCTAGGTCTTGACGAAAACTATATCCCATTATTTTTCTTGAATAAGCATCTGTTATTAAACTTAGATAACCCCATTGATTTGTAAGTCGGATGTAGGTTATATCACTTACCCATACTTGTTCAGGTCTTGTTATTTCAAGTCCTTTTACTAGGTTACTGTATTTTCTCATCCAGTGCCTGGAATCAGTGGTTATGGCTTTCCTTTTTCTTTGACGAATCAACAATTTATGTTCTGACAATAAATCAAATAAATAATCTCTGCCAAAAGCTATTTGATGTGATATCAACTTATTCTGAACTAAATAGTGTAGCTTTCTAGTTCCCAACCTTGGTAAATCTTTTCTGATGTTAATTACTTCTTGAAGTATAACGTCTTCTTTGACCAAACTATTCTCTTTACGCCATAAACTATCGTAATAAGCATGTCTAGTTTTGCCAAACAATCGGCATAGAACGGCTATTCCTAATTTAGGAAAGTCCTGTTTCATTTTTAAGACTGCTTGGCACCAGACTTTTTTCTAATATCAATTTTGAGTTGGTCTTCGGCTACATCAATTAGCGTGTTTAGTGCTTTTATTTTAAGCTCTGCCTCTTGTAAAGCTTTTTCTAAAGCTTCTTTTTCTAAATCTTTTATAGATGATTTATCTTTAGCCATTGGAGATGTGTTTTCAATACAAATTTCGACTTTTTCTGATTTATATTGTGCTATCCAGTTACGAATTATATTCTCATTCTTGATATTATAGGCTGTTTTAGCTTCTTTAATGGTTACCCTTCCTTGTTCTATGGCTCTGACAATAGTACGTTTTTGTAGATTAGAAAAGCTTTTTCGCTTAATATTCTGATGATAATTACTAGAGCCATAATCACGCATCCATCCATGTAAAGTACTTTTTCCTAATCCATAAATCCGATTGGCTTCCTTACGAGGTAAACCAGCCTCAACTTCTTTAACAATTTTTAAAATAAGACGTTTGTCATAACGACTCTGTTTGTGCTCTCGTGAAGCATAAATCTCTTGTTCTTGGTGTTCCATATACACTGTTTTTGTGTATAGCTATTTTAGGACAAGACATTAGGGTTTAAAGTTTGAAAGTTTAAGGTTTAAAGTTTAAGGTTGTTCGTCTCCCACTAAAAACTGAGTTCATAAGGGGGCGACCCCTTTCGGCACCGCGCTGTTGGGGGGGACAAAGGCGCAACACAACACAACGGGGGGCGGGGGGGTTTAAATAGTTAAAGTTTAAAGTTCGTTTACCACTAAATACTGAATTTACTAAGAGGACAACTTCTCGATACTTCGCCTTTGTAAGCTAATCGCGTACAAAGACTCACTCAAAGAGACGTAGGGCAAGTTTAAAAGGTTAAGTTGGAAGTTTAGGGGAATTTACTAAGAGGACAACTTCTCGATACTTCGCCTTTGTAAGCTAGTCGCGTACAAAGGCTCAACTCGAAGAGACGAGTAGGGCGTAAGGAAGGGTTTAAAAGTTTAAAAAAGTTTAAAGTTTAAGGTTCAAAGTTTAAGGTTGATCACTGATCGCTCTACTGCATACTTTTTTTGAACCACATAGAAACGTAGGGAAAAAGAGAGAGATAGAAAATGTTATTTTTTCACAGCGCTATGTTTTTTTAATGTAATTACAGGTGGTTTTTCAAATCCATCATTCCATGCAAAATTCTAACCACCTCAATTTCTTTTTCTGTTACGATTCTGTAAAAAATTAGGTGTTGTCCGGTTTTAAATCCTAAAACATTTTTTTCAACTACTTCATAGGATTTTCCTTGATTTGGTTTATTTGCTAATTCTTGGCAAGAATCGATTAATAATAGATAATAAATTTCTGCTTGGTTTTCAGACCAAGTTTCAACAGTATACTTCCAAATTTCTTCTAAATCTACAACAGCTTTGTTTGTCAAGTAAAACTTAGCCATTACTTTTTCCTGATTTTAGAGTTTCTAAATGTTTCTTTGGATCAAAGTCAACAGCTCGACCACTTTCAATTCCTTCACGAATGGCATTACGCAACATGATGATACGGTTTTCTTCTTCTTCCAAAAGTCTTAGCCCGGCGCGTACCACCTCACTTGCGTTACTGAAACGGCCTTTCGAAACAGTTGCTTCAATAAAACTCTCAAAATGATTGCCTAAAGATATTGATGTGTTTCTTCCCATGATTCCTTGAATTTTTTGTAAAGTTACCAAATTTTGGTAATCAAGCAAATGGTTTCTAAGGAAATTAGTTGCAACCCGTTTTATTGACTATGTACTTAATGTGTTTGAAAAGTTTAAGGTTGTTCGTTTACCACTAAATACTGAATTTACTAAGAGGACAACTTCTCGATACTTCCCCTTTGTAAGCTAGTCGCATACAAAGGCTCAACTCGAAGTGACGAGAAGGGTGTAAGGAAGGGTTTAAAAAGTTTAAGAGTTTAAAGTTTAAGGTTGTTCGCTTACCACTAAATAGTGAATTTACTAAGAGGACAGCTTCTCGATACTTCACTTTCGTTAGCTGGTCGCAAACAAAAGTTCAACTCGAAGAGACGAGCAGGGCGTAAGGAAGAGTTTAAAAGTTTAAAGTTTAAGGTTGTGCACCGAACACTAAATACTGAATTTACTAAGAGGACAACTTCTCGATACTTCCCCTTTGTAAGCTGGTCGCAAACAAAAGTTCAACTCGAAGTGACGGGTGAGTGTGAGCTTAGGTGTGGTGTTCTAAAAAAGGTGTTCCTGATACCGTCACCTCGAGTGATTTTGCTTTTTTAGCAAAATTGTATCGAGAGGGTTTACTGATTTTAAATAAAATAGTATTTTAGTTAAATGAAACAATCCTACGTTTCGGTTTTACCAACATCAATCTGGGTTTTATCCACAGTGTTATACCTTTAATAGAAGACCTCTTGAATTGGTTTTTTATTGTGAGTTTACGGATATTAATCTTGCAATAGAAAAAGAGAAACAAATTAAGAAATGGTCAAAGGCTAAAAAGGAAGCTCTTATTAATGATGATTATGACGCTCTTCCTAATTTAGCTAAGAAGAAGTTTAAATAGGTTTTAGCTTCTCGATACTTCCCCTTTGTAAGCTAGTCGCATACAAAGGCTCAACTCGAAGAGACGAGCAGGGTGTAAGGAAGGGTTTAAAAGTTTAAAAAAGTTTAAAAGTTTAAAGTTTAAGGTTGTTTACTTCCCGCTGATTACTGAATTTACTAAGAGGACAACTTCTCGATACTTCACTTTCGTTTGCTGGTCGCAAACAAAAGTTCAACTCGAAGTGACGGGTGAGTGTGAGCTTAGGTGTGGTGTTCTAAAAAAGGTGTTCCTGATACCGTCACCTCGAGTGATTTTGCTTTTTTAGCAAAATTGTATCGAGAGGGTCTAGTTGTTGCTTCTCGATACTTCGCCTTTGTAAGCTAATCGCGTACAAAGGTTCAACTCGAAGTGACGAGCAGGGCGTAAGGAAGAGTTTAAAGTTTAATGTTTAAGGTTTAATGTTTAATGTTTAATGTTTAATGTTGAATGTTTAAGGTTGTTTACCTCGAACTGAAAACTTCCATATAGAGCTCCTCGTCTGACGGGGGGAGATAATGTTAATTATTAAAGTTTAATGTTTAAGGTTTAGTTGTTCTCAGCTTGTTTTAATTTTGTTTTGTTTAGTCTGTTTTGTTTGGGTGCTGCAAGGGGAAGAAAGATTAAGTTTAGAGTTTAATGTTTAAAGTTGTAAAGTTTAAAAGTTTAAGGTTGTTCCGCGCCTCGTTCTGTTTTATCCGTGTACCATTTTAGTGCAAATGGATTGTTGCTTTGACTGGATGAGATGCTTCCTTCGTCAGCATGACAAGAATGCGGGGAGATAATGATTAATTATTAAAGTTTAATGTTTAAAAGGTTTAAGGTTGTTCTCAGCTTGATTTTAATTTTATCCGTTTTATCGGTTTAGTATCTGTTTTATCCGTGTACCATTTCACTTCGAACTCGAGACTACATACAATTCTTACATCTATAAATTCCTTGTGGAGTGAAAAATCGATAAAAAAACACATAAATTCGATAAACGACACCACCGCGATTTCATCACGAAAATTTAACGTTTGTTTAATCGAAAAACAGGCAAATTGAAGTAATTTTATGCTGTATGAGCCGAAAACTGAATTTTTAGTAGTGACTAACGCATTGAATTTGTGACTGTTGAAAAGGAAGGACTATAAATGTTACAAAATGCAAGGAATGGGGTGCGATTGTTACACTTTTACGACAAAACCCGCAATTTTGCTCGTAATATAACAAGCAGTAGCTATCGATTATTTGCATAAAAAACCGACAAAATACCGAAAACGCAATAGTATTTTCAACGAAAAAGCCTATTTATTAACAATTTTTAGATTTTTTTAGTAAAACCTTTGTGTATGTGGTTTTTTGCAGTATGTTTGTAGTCCCCCAAAATTTTTTTTACGTTCCAAGAGGAAAACCTGTGTTTTCCCCTATATATATTTTAAATTTAAACCAAAACGTTTTTTAATTAAACCATTTATTTATGAATAATTTTACTAAAGCTTTTTATACCACAAAAAGCAAATCAATTAAATGGGTGTTCGCTGTATTAACATTATTCTTTCTGAGTATTCAGACGAGTTTTGGACAGACAACGGTAACTCTTGGTGGACTATTGGGAGGTACTTGTCCTTTTAATCCGACAGCCACATGGACAACACCACCCGCTGGTTTGACGTTTTCTAATGTTACTAGAGGTGCAGGGGTTACTTGGTGCTCAGCCCAGTGATCGATTTCTGGTTCAGCTTTTAATAACACATTGGCTGCAGGGATAACTGCTAGTAAATGGTATACGTTTACTATAACTAGTGATGCTAGTACAACCTTTACTTTAAATTAATGAAGTACTTGAAGCTCAGGTTAGTAGTGCAACAGGTTCGCCTAATTATAGTATTCAATACAGTATAGGTGCGGGAGCTAGAACAGCAATTTGGTCATTTACCCCAACAACTTCTTCTGCTGCTTATGCAATCACCCTGATTGCAGCAATTAGTGTCCTGTTAGTAGTGTTTTAAATATATTTATTATACCAAATACATTGACAGCTACTGGAACAACGGCTAGATTTACAAATGCTTCAACGGTTAATGTTACGGCAAGTGCCGCAGGTCCAACGGTTACATTAGCACAACTTACTGCAGGAATTGCGCCATCGCCATTAGTAGCAAGTACAACCGATAAAGCCATTTTAGGATTTTCGGCTACTTCGTCTGCTGGTACGCCAAGTATGACTGCTTTTAATATTGGTACTTCTACAACATCGGTAAGTAAATTAACGAATGTTAAATTATATACCTCTACCGATAATAGCTATGCTACTGCCGGAGATAATGTTCAAATTACAGGATTTGCGTTTGCTCAAACTGCCACGCAATTACAGTTTTCTGCCTTAACGGAAGCGTTAAGTACTTCTGCAAAATATTATTTTATAGTTGCTGATATTGATGCTTCTGTTACAGGAGCAACAACAGCTGTGCAGCCATCCTTAACCAATGCAAATGTTACTGTAGCAACAGCAACAATAACTGGTGGTACTATTACAGGTACAAACTACGCATTTGATGTAGCAGCTGGTACACCATCAATTTCTCCATCAGGAACATTAGCGGCTGTAAACACTACGTATGGTTCTGCCAGTGCATCGCCTACTAGTTTTACGGTTTCGGGTGCTAGTCTTACTGATGACATCGTAATTACTCCACCAGCTGGTTTTGAAATTTCAAAAACAGCTATTGGTAGCGGATATGCAACTACACAAACTTTAAATCAAAGTGGAGGTACAGTAGGTACTACTACTATATATGTACGTTTAGCTAATACTACCGCTTTTGGTACCTATTCTGGAAATATTACTTTAGTAAGTACGCTTGATGGTCTTTCAGTAAACGTAGCCACAGTATCTAGTTCGGTGGCTAAAAAGCATTAACCATTTCAGGTTTGTCTTTAGTAGCTGCATCAAAAGTATACGATGCTACAACAACAGCAGCAATTACAGGAACGGCTGCTTTGCAGGCTGCAACAACATTGGCTTTAAACACCAGTGGAGATGGTAAACCAATTGATACTGACACCGTATCATTAACAGGAACTGCGGTAGGTACTTATAATTCTAAAGATGTGGCAACAGCTACAACTGTAAGTTACTCTGGATTAAGTTTAACAGGAGCAAGCGCAGCGAACTATTCGTTGACCGCACATGCTACATCAGCTGCAACAATTACTGCTAAACCTATTACCTTGAGTGGTCTTTGCAACCCTTACAGGTACGGCGGTAGGAACCTATAATAGTGTCAATGTGGCAACCGCTACTACGGTAACGTTTACAGGGGTTAGTTTAACAGGTGCTCAAGCAGGAAACTACTCGTTAACGGCTCATCCTTCGCAAGCGGCTACTATTACAAAAGCAACAGCAGTAATTACTTTTGGAGCTTTAGCTGCAAAAACAACTGCCGATGTGCCATTTGCTCTTACAGCTACTTCAACATCTGGTAATACAGTAACATATGTGAGTGGTACTCCGGCTACAGCTACTATATCAGGTAGTACAGTAACTATTGTTGCAGCAGGTAGCACAGTTATTACAGCATCAGATGCAGGAAATGCAAATTATGATGCAGCTGTTGATGTGCCACAAACCTTAACGGTAACTGCGGGGCCCAATTTGGAGTAATCCAATAACAACGGCTTCTAATGTTTGGGGATTGGTAATCCATTTACATCTGGTCAAACCGTTGTTCCAAACTTGACAGTTTCTGGAATAGGACTTGTTGGAGCAACTGCAACATCAGGAACTAACAGAGCTAATTCTAGTAACTGGCCTACCGTGGCATCCATTGATTTAACTAAATATTTTGAGTTTATCTTGACTCCTAGTCCAGGGTATGAAATAGATTTCACTAATTTTATATATACATCAACTTTATCCTCTGGTACTCCTACAATAGTTATGCGTTCTAGTGTAGATAGTTTTGGTGCTGACATAGCAACATTGTCAACTACAGGTGCTACCGTAAATTTAAGTACTTTTCAAAATATTACTTCGGCAATTACTTTTAGAGTTTATGTTTATAATATGTCGACAACTGGCACAACATGGAGTATCAATGATTTTCAATTCAACGGTGATGTAGTAATAGGTACACCAGTTCCTGAAATGAATGTTACACAAGGTGGTTCTATTGCTTCTGGAGGAACCAATGCATTTGGTAATCAAGAAAACGGAACTAGCGGTAGTGCAGTTACCTTTACCATTCAAAATACAGGTAATGCGGTTTTAAACTTATCAGGTACTCCTAATAAAGTTGCTATTACAGGAAACACAGCAGATTTTGTTATCAATGAAACAGCTACTACTGCTACTGTTGCAGCAACATCAGGAACAACTACTTTTACAGTTACTTTACTCCACAAGCTGTGGGGTCAAGAGCTGCTCAGTTGAGTATTGCTAATGATGATAGTAATGAGAATCCATACCTTATTAATTTAACAGGTACAGGAACTACTAGTCAGCAATCGACTATATCGGCTGCTACTTTTACAGCTCCAACAAATGTGGCTTATGGAAGTTATCAAGCTGGTAATATTACATTTGCAAACTCTCTTGAGGTTGGACAATTTACCGTTCAGGATGGTGTTTCAGATAATGACTCTTTTGGTACTACTTTAAGTACAATCACATTCAGTTTAAGTAATTCTGCTAATGTTCAAAGAGTGGCATTGTATGATGGAGCTACTGAATTGCAAGAAATTGCTGCAGGAGCTACTAACGTATTTAATGCTGGTTTGGGAGCTATTAATACAACAGATGGTGGTTCTAAAACATTCAGTATAAGAGTTACTTTTAATCCTACAGTTACTGATAATCAACAATATCAATTTACTGCAACTAGTGCTACAGCAGATGCTGCAGGTTCAGGATTTGCTACTGTAGGAGGTTCAACGTCTATTGCTGGAAATAACAATAGAATTGTAGTAACGGCTAATCGATTGAGTTTTGGTACTGTTGGTGGTGGTTCTATTAACGTGACTTTACCTTCATTTACCTTATCTGCAACAGATGGTTTAGGAAATGTTGATTTAGACCGAAGTGCAGCAGTAACTTTAGGAACAACATCAGCTTTCCCTAGTGCAAACTTTACGAGAACAACACCTACCTATGCTTTGACAGGAGGTTCTATAACCATAAGCAATGTTGCTTTTGCAGATGCTCAAACAACAACTTTAACTGCTGATGCTGCTGGATTAACTCAAGGAGTATCTAATCCGTTTATTATATCGCTTGTAAGTTTTCCTGCAAATAGTTACAGAACAACAAGTGCCGGTGCATATCCATCTGGGGCAACTTGGGAAAGATTTGTAAGTGGTACTTGGACAAGTGGTTTTACACCTGTAGCAGGTGAAGATGATTTTATTTACATACGACACGCAATTACAAATGCTTCTAATAGTCCTCAGAATGTGGTTATAGAAACAGGAGGAACTTTTACATACAATTCATCGGCTACAAATTTATCTTCTTTACTAGTTGAATCTGGAGGAGTTTTACAAATTAATGCTGCATTAACAGTAAGCGGAACTTTTACAGTGGAATCAGGTGGTACCGTTAATATTAATAGCTCTACTACAAACGGAGCAAGTGCATTATGGAACGGTGTCGAAGATTTTCAGGATGGTTCTACAGTAAACATTCAAAACTGGCAATATGCTGACGCGAATAGATTGATAGAGAATCCGAGTAGAATTCAGGTAAATACTACTTCGGGAAGTTATTTTGGTAATTTGATTGTAAGCGGTAATCCTCCAACTGGTGATTCATTTATCGTAGTTGATGGCGCTCCAACAATTAATTTATGTAAAAACAATTTCACGGTTTCTGAAGCGGGTACTGGTTACGTTGCAATTACTAGTTCTGGAGCAAATGCTACTATAGGAGGTAATGTTATTGTAACTACAGGACAATTTAATGTTGCTGCAACAACAAGTGGTAATGCTATAACTACAGTTTTAGGAAATATATCAGTTGCTTCAGGTGGAACATTAAATTTAAATGTAAATAGTTCTGGTTCTGCTACTTCAATTGTACAATTGAAAGGAAATTTAAGTGTTGTTTCTGGTGGTACATTAAATAGTACAGATGCGGGTTGTGCTGTTGTGTTTTCAGGAACTACAGGTACACAAACTTTAAGTTTAGCTGGTACATTAGGAACTAATGCTAACTTTGAAGTTGGTGATGGAACTAATGCGAGTACGGTTCAGTTGATTAATCAGAATTTAAATTTAACTAATTCTTCTAATGCCTTTACGGTAAAAACAAATGGTATCTTAGATTTTAATTACAGAGATATTACAGGAATAGGAACTTTTACTTTAGAATCAGCTGGAGAATTACGTATTACTTCAGCAGCAGGTCTTACTGCTTCTGGAGCTACGGGTAACGTAACGAGCTCAGGAACACGTACTATTAGTCAGAGTGGTATTTTCCGTTACACTGGTAACGTTACCCCACAAGCTACGGGTAATGCAATGACCACAGGTTCTTCTGCAAAACGTATAATTATAGATAAAACCAATCCTACTGATGTAGTAAACCTTACACAAAGTACAGGTACAACCGATCGTTTGGAAATTATTGAGGGAACGTTTGTAGAAACTGCTGCTGCCAATGTTTCTGGTTCAGGAAATCTCGTTATGAGTGGCGGTACTTATAGAACAGCTGTAGTTAGTGGACCAGTTCCATTATTAGCTGGTACTTTTACTCTTACAGGAGGTACTATAGATTTGAATGCTGCAGGAAACCAGACTTTAAAAGGTGCTAGAGATTATAGAAACTTAACATTCTCAACAAGCGGAACTAAAACTCTAAGTTCAGCACCTGATTCAGTTACGGGTACTGCAACGGTTCAAAGTGGTGTAATTTTAGATGTAGATAATAACTCTTTTGGAGGTTCGATAACGAACCTAACCTTAAATGGTACAGCTATTTATAAAACGTCTGGTAATGGAACTAAACCAGATGCAGATGGTACTTATAATTTGGCAGCTACTTCAACAGTAGAGTTTTATGGAACTAGCGCTACTATTGTAAAATTAGGTTCGCCTGCAGTTAGTTATGGTAATGTTGTGGTAAGTGGTACAAATGTTTCAAGTACTTCTACTACTACAGGTATTTTGTTTAAGTCAGGAGGTAGTTTTACCGTTAAACAGGGCGCTACGTTTACCTTTAGACAACCGGGTGGTTTAAATGGTCTTGTAAATTCAGCTGTTAGCAGTACTAATAGTCCAACAGTTACCATAGAAAATACACCAGCCTTGTCAACAATTGTGTACAATGGTGTTGGTCAAAGTTTAACTGGTAGAGCAGACTATGGTAATTTAATTATTAATAATACTAGTGGTGCGCTTAACAACAAGTGGTGATGTTACCGTTAGTGGTACTTTGACCTTGACAAGAGGTATTGTAACAACAGGTGCAAATACTATAGCAGTAACAAATGATACTACACCTATTAGCGGAGGTAGTAATACAGCTTACATCAGTGGTAAATTAAGACTTACCTATCCAGCAACTGGAACTAATGTAGCTAGAACTTTCCCAATAGGAAAAGGAAGTGCTTATCGTCCTGTTACTTTTAGTTATGATACAGCTCCAGCTTCGAGAACGGTATTGATTGAGCAGTTTGAAACTAGTTTTCCGGGTGCTCTTCCAAGTACAGCCTCTCAGTTTGGTGCTCGATATTGGAATATAACACAGTCTAGTGTAGGTGCTTCCTATAAAGTTACTTTAGATGCAGGTCCAGCTACGACATCAGGTACAGTAGTAATGATTAGAAGAGAGGGTACTGGAGCCTCTACTTCAAATGAAGTAACAACGCCTAATTATACTAACGTTACTTCTTACAACACTACAGATGTTTCAAACGATGTTTCTTTTGGGGAATGTACAGTATGTTCTTTCATCATGCCAGCCCAATGTGGAAGTACTCTGCCAGATATCAATGCCACAATTTATTGTTATGGTATTACAGGAGCAACAGATTTTCGTTTTAAAGTAACTAAAGCTGGAACTGATTATATCTTCGATAATGATTCGAGAAATATCAGAGCTTTTGTATTGAGTCAAATACCTGAGTAGCTGAGTACAGTACTACATACGGAGTTAGTGTTAGTGCCTTTATCGGTGGAGTTTGGCAAGCTTATGGTAGAGTTTGTACTATTACAACACCACCTAACATTACTGTTAATACAACTCAGATTATGTTAAATCGATGTGGTACAACCCTACCTACTTTGAACACAACTATATATGCTAATGCAGTGGTAGGCGCTACACAATATCGCTTTGAAGTTACTGGTGGCTCATTTGGAGTTAGATCAGTTGATTCTCCATACCGATATTTCAACTTATCACAATTGAATCCTGGAGGAGGAGAATTTGACAAAACTTATTCTATACGAGTAGCTATAAACAATGGTATCTGGCAAGAGTATGGGCCTGCTTGTAATGTAAGCACTCCTGCAGCTCCAGCACCAAGAATGGCAGCTCAAGATATCAACACGAATGTGTTTGAGGTGAAAGCTTTCCCTAATCCATTTGCAAGACACTTTAGCTTAGACATTCAAAGTTCAAGTGACGATTTGGTACAAGTTCAAGTATATGATATGATAGGAAGAGAACTTGAGGTTCAAAAAGCTACTGTATCAGAATTGAGTACGAAAGAGATCGGAACGAATTATCCATCTGGTGTGTACAACGTTGTTGTGAGCCAAGGGGATAAAGTGAAATCAGTTCGTATGATTAAACGATAATTTTTAATTGTCTATAATAGAAGCCTCTTCGGAAACGGAGAGGCTTTTTTTTGGTTTGAAGTTTTAAGAGATTAATGATTAATGTTTAAGAGTTTAAAGTTTAAGGTTGTTTGTTATATATTGATTTTATTAATATGACTGCTTCTCGATACTTCGCTTTCGTTTGCTGGACGCAAACAAAAGTTCAACTCGAAGTGACGGTAAGGGAAGAGGTTTAAGGTTGTTTGTTATATATTGATTTTATTAATGTGACTGCTTCCCCGTGGGGGGGGTCGATACTTCGCTTTCGTTTGCTGGACGCAAACAAAAGTTCAACTCGAAGTGACGGTAAGGGAAGAGGTTTAAGGTTGTTTGTTATATATTGATTTTATTAATATGACTGCTTCTCGATACTTCGCTTTCGTTTGCTGGTCGCAAACAAAAGCTCAACTCGAAGAGACGAGCAGGGAGAGGTAAGGTTATTAAGGTTTAATGTTATAATGGTTGTTCTTCGCAAATGGATTGCTATCGCTTTGCTTGATGAGATGCTTCCAACGTCAGCAATGACAAGAATGGGGAAGAGGTTTAAAAGTTTAAAAGTTTATGGTTGTGTACTGCGATTCTACCTTTACTATTGCTTACTCAAAAGGAGAAACAGATGTTTACAGAATAAAAAAAGGAAAAGATAGTGGTATCTCTTCCTCTTTTGCTTTTTGTTTCGTTAGGTTATTATGATGTAAAACGATAGTAGTTTTTACTGTGAAATGTAGGTATGTAAATAATCGATGGTTTCTTTTTGCATTTCGATGATGCCTTTGACGACGTCTCCAATAGAAATTAGACCGAGAACGGTACCGTTTTCTACTACTGGTAAATGTCGGATTCTTTTGCCGCTCATTAACGCCATACAATAATCAATATTGTCTGAGGGTTTGACGGTAATTACTTTGTCTTCCATAATTTCATGGACAAACGTATCTAGTGAGGAACGCCCTTTTAATACTACTTTCCGCGCATAGTCTCTTTCAGATAAAATTCCTTTTAGAGACTCATTTTCTATGATGAGTAGGGCTCCAATGTTCTTTTCGCCCATTACTTTGATGGCCTCATACACGGTGAGTGTGGAAGGCACCGAGAAGATTTGCTTCCCTTTTTGGTTTAGGATTTGGTTGACTGTCATACTATTAGTTGTTTCGGTGAAAGTTAAAATTACTTAAAAAAAGATATCCTTTCAAATAATTTATTAACAATTTTGGTGGTATCTGCTACACAATCAGTGAATTATATTGATTTGGACCTTTTATTCTCTTTATTTTTCTTGTAATTGTATAAATTGATAGTGTCTTTTGAAGGGATATATGGTAATGCTATGCCCTTGCAGGCGATTTTTAAGCTATGAAAAGAGCTGTTTTTGGTTGGATTTTTTGTTTTTACTCCCTGTTAAAATGAGTCGCAATTTTTGACAGAATCGACAAAAGTTTTTAAAAAAAGAGCTATCTTTGATAATTATTTATATCGCAATTTTAGACCTTTAAATTATTAATTTATTAACAAGAAAACGTTGTAGTATACAAAGCGGTTTATTTGTGGATTTATTCGTATACTTGTGAAGTTTAGATAGTTAGAAAAGATTTTTTGAGTTATTAGCTATAACGATTTAGTAGTTTTATTTCGTTTAGATGAAAAATCATCAACAAAAATGCGCTTTTGGCTCATAAAAAATCATTAAAAGTGCTTTGTGACGAAAAAGAGGTTTTGAATAATGTCCTTATGGGTATTCTCATGAGAAATTTTTCTATTTAAGCACAATAGATTTAGATTATTCATTAAAAAATATAAATACCAATTTACAACAAATTAATACGAATATGAAAATTTTACTTTAAAAACAACACAAACAATTTGAATGGATTTTCAAAGATACTTTGTTTAATTTAAAAGGTAAGAGAAGTGGTTTTTGCTTTTAGTGCATTTGAATATTGCGCTTTTTAGGATTGTTTATTTTCTTTTAGGGCAAAAGATAAACGTGCAAACACGACCAATTACTTTATAAGAACAAACTGCTTAATTTAGTACTGGGAAAGTTTATTCTTACAATGGACATGCAGTAATTTGCGATCTAATCAAATGAAATGAGGTAGGGTCAACTGATAGATACCGATAAATATGACTGCTTGGACAGGGTCAATTAACTGTCTGGAAATGCACCGATGGGGTACTACTAGGTGGTTCAACTGGAGATTAATTTACAATTACTGGTGCTGCGCCAATACCGTTTGGGGAAATGGTTTTTCGTTGCCAAGGCTAGTCCTACTACAAGAGGAACTTGGGGAAATAAACTGAAAACAATCCTAATACGTCAATTGGGGAGAGTGGAAATCGAATTTAGATGCTCCACTAATGTTCTTAGCGGTACTAATGTATATGCTTAATATCAATCAGGTCTAATGCTGGGACGTTAGGTCTTACAAAATTTTGTTTTTACGTGTATACTAACTGCTCCTAATAGAATGAATATTAAAATTGATGATGGTACAACTCAATCGTATTTGTATGATTTGTTATTAAACACTTCAAATGCAATGACTGAATATTCTGTTTATTTAAAAGTTGATGTGGGACGGAGGGAGTCATATTAATATCATACTGAACAATAGTGCATCATCCGATTTAGATTAGTGAAAAAACACTATGACAATGCCTATTGGTAGTAGATGCGACTTTTAGTATTGCTTGTGTTTTGCCTAATGGTCAATTAGATGCAGCGCTACTAGCACTGGGTCTACTAATGCACTTACAAAATCAGGAAGGAATTTTGACACTTTCTGCCGCAAATACCTATACTGGAACGACTACTGCAAGTGCGGGAGTTTTAAAAGTAACAGGTCGGTCAAACAGTAGTACGGGAACAGGAGCAGTTAGTGTTAACGCTGGCGGTACATTAAGCGGTAGTGGTCGTATTGGAGGTGCAGTAACTGTGGCTAATAGTTCATCTGCAATATTTTACCCCAATACAGCAGCAACACTTACTCTTGGAGGAAACTTAACGGTTAGCGGGACAAATTCAGTTGTTAAACTGGATTTAAGTGCTACATCTGGAGGGGCAAATGACAAAATAGTATTGGAAAACAAAACGTTAACCATAACAGGTTCTCCTCAAATCACTATCAATTCTGCGGGAACCTTAGATACTACAACTGATTATGTTTTAATTGATGCAGGTGACAGGTAGCATTACTGGTAGTCTCCAACTACGCCAACATTTACATTTGCAGTTCAAGCTAGCAGATGCAAATACTTATGTAGGAAAGTAGGTAATAAAATCAATTGCATTGCGATTTCATGCGCAACGATTACAGTAACGCCTTCTGCGACACCTTCTAGTACAGGTACAGTTGGTACAGCTTATACTAATGTTACTTTTTCTGCAAGTGGTGGCGTGGGATCTTATACGTATGCATTAAACTCAGGAACATTACCAGCAGGTTTAACACTTAATTCATCAACAGGTGTGCTTTCTGGTACTCCAACGACGGCAGCATCATACACCTTTGCAGTAAAAGCCACAGATGCTAATACTTGTGTAGGAACTGTAGGTAGCTATACCGTAGTGATTTCAGCATGTACTGTGGGTACATGGCTAGGGGGAACAAGTGTAGACTGGAATACGGCAGCTAACTGGTCGTGTGCTACAATTCCAACGTCAAGTACTAATGTGACAATTCCATCAGGAACTACCTATAGTCCAAGTATTAGTTCAGCTGCCGCAGTTGCAAATAGTGTAACTATAAACGCAAGTGCTTCTTTGACGATGTCGGGAGGAAATACACTTACTATTTCAAGTGGCGGAAGTTTTACTAATAATAATACTTTTAACAGAGGAGATGGTACTGTTATTTTTGCAGGCTCTGGAACTATTACAGGTACGGTGGTTTTTAATAATATTACACTTTCTGGAGCAGTTACTAATGGTTCAGCAGTAACAGTCAATGGAACACTACAAATAAATTCAGGAGGAAGTTTGTCTACAGCTCCAACTTATGATTGCAACTCTTTATTAAAATACAATTCAGGGTCAAATCCTCAAACAAGAGGAAACGAGTGGACAAGTGCTGCTGTGCCTGGTAACGTTCAAATTAGTAATAATACAACAATGGATGCTGACAATGTAGGAGGTTCAGGAAGTCAATCAGCAACGATATGTGGTACTTTAACTATTGATTCAGGGTCTTCTTTTTACATGGATTATGGAGGAGGAAGTGGTAGTTTAACAATAGGAAAAAATATAGTAATTAATGGTAATTTATCTCTTGGAGGAGCTACGTTAGGGGATCTTTCTATAGGGGGTAACTTTACACATGCGACTGGTTCAGTAAATTATAAAGGTAGAACTGTTACTTTTAATGGTGCTACTGGTGATCAAACCATTACAAGTTCATCAGGTGAAACTTTTCCTTATGTAACTATTAATAAAGCTACCTCAGGAAATGTAGTTTTAGCAAATGCAACTACAATTAGTCAGTCGCTTATTTTAACTAAGGGGTTATTAGTTTTGGGAAATAATAACCTTACATTAGGAGGAACAACAACTTCAGCAAGTACGTCTAGTTATATTGCTACGACAGGTAGTGGTAAAGTGATTAAAGTACATACAGGTTCATTTGATTATCCTGTAGGTCCTAATACTACTAACTATGCCCCGGTTACTATTAATAATACGGGAGCAAGTCAGACTTATACTATAGGTGTGGCGAATACAACATATACACCAACAACAGATGGAGCAAGCTGGCAATGGAGCATTGCAGCAAGTGGTACAAGTTCATCTAATTTAAGTTTTAAATGGTTTACTGCAGACTCTGGAGCAAACCTTAATGCCACACCTTCTATTGGAGTTCCTAGAAATTATAATGGGTCTTCTTGGGTAGGCTCTACTGGTTCTACTTCAACAGGTAGTCCTAATGTTACTACAGTTAATGGTATAACTAGCTTTACAAATACTATTTGGACGGTTGCTAAGCCATGTTCAGGTACAACAGCATCGGTATTGTCAGGAACAGCAGGTATTTGTTCGGGAAGTAGTACGAATTTATCAGTAGCGATTACTGGAGGGACTTCTCCATATACAGTAATTTACTCTGACGGTGCAAGTAACTTTACAGTTAGTAGTTATACAAGTGGTGCTGCAATTTCTGTTTCACCTACTTCAACTAAAACATATTCTCTTGTATCTGTTACAGATAGTAATGGATGTCTAGGAACAGGAAATAGCGGAACACCAACAGTAACAGTATCAACTACTAATACATGGATTGGAGGAACTAGTATTGATTGGAATACTGCGGCTAACTGGTGTGGTGGAGTACCTACTTCAGCTTCAAATGTTGTTATTCCTTCAGGAACAACATACTCTCCAAGTATATATCAAACTGCTAATGCAGTTGCTAATAGTATCACGATTAATTCTTTAGCATCTTTATCTATGTCTAATGCATATTCATTGTCAGTTACTGGTGGTGGATTTATAACCAACAGCGGTACTTTTAATGCGGGAGATGGAACAGTAAATTTTGCAGGAAGCGGTACGATTACGGGAACAATTTCATTTTATAATGTTAATTTGAATGGAGCAGTTTCATTTAGCAATGCAGTAACCGTTAATAATAGATTAAGAATCTCTAGTGGTGGTGCTGTTACGACTAATTCGCCTACTTACGGCAGTAGCAGTTTGTTGCAGTATTATTCTGGGGGTTCTTATAACAGAAATTTAGAATGGAACGCTACAAGTGGAGCTGGTTACCCTAATAATGTTACTGTAGAAAATAATACAGTTTTAAATGTTAAAAATGGCGATAATTCGTATAAAAAAATAGCAGGTAATTTAACAATTACTACAGGTAGTACCTTTAAAATTACAGATATGACAACTGGTACTCCAAGTGCTTTAGGGGTAACGGGTATTAGCGTTGAGGTTTTAGGAGATATTCTTAACAATGGAACTATTACCTCGAATGGGACAACCAATACTAGATTGAAAGGAAATAATTTCGTGAATGGTTATTCTAACGCTACTGCAACAACCACTTTATCTGGTAATTTTGGTGGAGATCTCGAAGTTGCAGGTAATTTTACGAATAACGCTGTCTTTACGGTTAGCCAAAGAGCTGTTTTCTTTACAGGAACCACAACTCAGGTTGTTGACGGTACTGCAGTTGCACCATTTAACATTGATTATGTTGTAGTTGCAAAAAACCCTGGTTCTGGGACTGTTTTATTAAATAAAGATTTATTAGTTAGTGGGCCTTTAACAGGTCAAGTTATTAAGTTTATTTCTTCTTCAGATGTCATTGACTTGAATGGTCATACTTTAACAGTAGGGACATCAGGCGTTATTAATACAATTTCTGGTCCAGGTTTATTTAAAGGGAGTGCTTCTTCTAATATGATTATTAACGGTGTGGGTGACATAGGAACCATTAATTTTGATCAAACAACACTAGGAACATCAAATGTTTTAAATAATTTAACTCTAAATAGGACTTCTACTGGAGGAGGATTTACTTTAGGTAATGATGTAAATGTTTTAAACACGACTACATTAACTGCGGGAGTTATTAATTTATCTTCAGCAAACATGACTATAGGAGCTTCAGGATCGATTGCGGTGACTTCACCTGACGCTACTAAAATGATTATTGCAAGTGGTACAGGAGAGTTGAGAAAAACTTTTACAGCTGCGGGCTCTTTTACCTATCCTATTGGAGATAATGTCGGTACTGCAGAATACAGTCCTGCTACTTTGACTTTCTCAGGATCACCTTCAGGGTATGCTGGTGTGAGAGTGCAAAATGCAAAACATCCTAATATCAATGTTGGTATCTCTGATTATATTACTCGTTATTGGCCAGTAAGTTCTACGATAAGCAGCCCAACTTGTACAGCGTCATTTACCTATCTTGCCGCTGATGAGAATGGGACACCAGCTAATTATTTTTGGTGGACGTTATTTATCACCCGATTGGTATTGTTTGGATGATGTAGATCAGGTAAGTAGAATTATTTCCAAAACAGGTTTAACTGCTTTTGGTGATTTTACGGTATACAATCCACCAGTTATGACTTCAACACTTACTTCTTCAGCTGCAACTATTTGTGCGAATACCAGCACTAATTTACAAGTAACCATAGGAGGAGGAGATAGTCCTTACACTGTTGGTCCATTTACCATAGTATACTATGATAGCGTGTTAGCAACCAATGTAACTGTTAATAGTTACACTAGCGGTGCTAATATTCCAGTTTCACCGACTGCTTCTACAACTTATACTTTACAATCTGTTACTAGCTCTAAAGCATGTTATTCATCTGCTAGTGATACTAAAACCGTTAGTATCGGTGGCACCTCGACCTATGCATCAGGCTCCTGGACACCAAGTGCACCATTGAGTACCTCTGCTGCGATTATTGATGGAGGCACTTATAATGTTGCTGCTAATATTGACGCTTGTAGCTTAGAGGTAAAAAATAATGCTGTTGTTACTATTCCGTCTACCTATAAAGTAACTTTGAGTGGCGCCTTAACTGTTGAGACAGGTAGTAGCTTTACTTTAGAGAATGATACTAACCTAGTACAAACAGGTGGAACCACTAACCCTAATACAGGAAGTATCCTAGTAAAACGAAACAGTTCATCCTTGTATTTGTTGGATTACACCTTATGGTCCTCTCCAGTTGAGAATCAGAATTTGTATAATTTCTCTCCAAATACAGTTTACGATCGTTTTTATGTTTTCAATACGGCAACGAATCAGTATAATAAAATAGACCCTAGTAATAATTTTACAGTAGCCAAAGGGTATTTAATACGAGTACCAAAAAATTTCTCATCAACGACATCTTCTATTTTTAACGGTGCGTTTACTGGCAAACCTAATAGTGGCACTATTAATTATGCAATTTCAGACCAATCCAACAATATATTCTAACCCTCCAGTCAATACAATTGTTGATGTTGATGCTACCGCTGCCAATAAGGGTTTTAATGCTGTAGGAAATCCATATCCATCACAAATCAATGTACATAATTTCATTGATACTAATATCTCCAATATTCAAGGAACGCTTTATTTCTGGAGAAAACGAAACAATCCATTAGCTACGAGTTATGCTACCTTAACCAAGTTTGCTTATGCTGCTAACAGTGCCACAGGGGGTGATACCGGAAGTACCTATTACAATACTATGACCACACCCGCTGCTGATTGGGTTATCAATGTAGGACAAGGCTTCTTTGTTCAAGCCAAAAGTGCCTCGAATCTAGTTTTCACCAATGCTATGAGACGAGGAACCAACAACGGCAATCAATTCTTTAGAACTAGCAACAAGTTAGTGGAAGACCCTAATACCTTCAAACTGAATTTGACCAGCACCAATGGTGTGTTTAGTCAAATGGTGTTGGGCTATTCGCCAGAGTATACCCTAGGGGTAGATGATGGAATAGACGGATTCAACATTAACAGCACCAATTATTTGTGTAGTACTATTGAAGGAGCAGCCTATGTAATTCAAGGTCGTCCAGAATTTTCAGCAACCGACATTGTGCCTTTGCAATACAAAATCGAAAATGCAGACCAATACAGCATAGACATAGAGCAATTGAGCGGTGTATTTACCACCCAAGATGTATTCCTGAAAGACAAGTTGACCAATACCATTCATGACTTGAAATCAGGACCGTATGACTTTAGTTCAGAATCGGGTAATTTCAAAGAGCGTTTTGAAGTGGTGTACGAGAGTCCATTAGCGGTAAATCAAAATACCTTCCATGAAAACAATGTGGTGGTGTACAAACAAAATCAAGAATTGGTTATCAATACTGGTAAAATACTAATGTCAAACGTCAAAGTATATGACATTAGAGGAAGACTCTTAATTGCTAAAGACCATATTGATGCCACACAAGTGCAACTCTTTACAGGAACCACTCAAGAAGTGCTTTTGGTGAAAATCACTTCAGATTCTTACGGAACAGTAACCAAAAAAGTAGTCAACTAAAATATTCCTTTTTAATTCTTCAAAAGCCCTTTCGGTATCGAAAGGGCTTTTTATTTTTTAGAAATCTTTCCAATTTTTTTCGAAAATAGTTTGGATAGGATGATATAGAAAGTGTTTTTATTATAAATATAATCTTACATAAACACATAAAGAATGCATTTAATCGTTAAAAATGAGCATTTAATCGATATTTTATTTTTTTTCTCAAAATATATATTTACGTTTGAACTGTTAAAAAACTATAAAAGAGATTTTATACATAAAAAAGAGTACCCATGAAACAGTTTTTAGATTATTTGAGAAATAAGTATTTAGAAAAGAATTTTATATTGCTATTTTACATTTTGATTCTTTTCTTTATTAACTGGTAAGATGATAGGTCAAAACATAAGTTCTACTACATATCCATTAGAATCGAGTACAGGAGCAAGTTTAGCATCATTTACAAGTTTGGGTACACTTGTATCTTCAGGTAATGATGATACAAATTCATCACTTACCAATATTGGTTTCGATTTTTGGTTCAATGGAGTACGTTATACTCAATTTGGAGTCAATACAAATGGTCATTTAAAATTAGGTCAGTAGTGACCAGTATAAACTATATCAATAATTTAGCTAAATGGAACTGAGAATCCAAAGATTGCACCCTATTGGGATGATTTAACCACTGGTTCCGATGGCTACGTAAAATATGGACTTATAGGTTCGGCTCCGAATAGAAGGTTGGTTGTAGAATGGAAAGCGAATGTTTATGTAAATAATGCAACGGTATCTAATTCAGCTCCACTACTTTTTCAAGCTATACTGTCAGAGTCAACAGGTACTATACAGTTTATTTATGGCGGTACCATAGCGACATCAACTACTGGCTATTCAATAGGGTTTAGTACTTCTTCTACCAATTTGGTTAGTGTTGCTAGTTCCTCAAATGTTGCAACTTATGGAAGTGACCCCAATACGAATCAAACCGCTTCAATAGCAGCGGGGAAGTCGCATGTTTTTACTCCACAAACTCCAAATGCACCAAGTAATTTAACTTTTGCAAATGTAGCTACCACTTCAATGACATTGAATTGGTCGGATAATGCTTCAAATGAACAAGGATATGTAATTTATACTTCAACAGATGGTGTGAATTACGTTTTTAATCAACAAGTAGCAGCAAATGATACCAATGCAGATCTAAGCGGGCTTACTACAAATACAACTTATTATTTTAAAGTTTATGCCATTACCGAGGGTACATTAAGTTCTCCGCCTTTGACTGGTTCACAAACTACACCAGTACAAGTGGTTATTACTACGGGTGCTAGCACCTGGGTAGCACCAGCATGTGTTACATCTGTTACCATTGAAACATGGGGTGCAGGCGGTGGTGGAGGAAGTAGTAATAACACTAATACTAATGGTGGAAGTGGAGGAGGCGGAGGTGCTTATGCTAAAGGTATTCATACCGTAGTTCCAGGAAGTACTTATTTTTACTCGGTAGGAATAAAAGGTTCTGGTGGGCCTGCAAACAGTACTACTCCACCCACAGCAGGAGGTAGTACTTGGTTTAATGCAGTTGCTTCAACTAATGTAGCTCCAGCATCTAATGTAAATGGAACATTAGCCGCAGGTGGAGGTCCAGGTGTGAATAATAGTATAACAACTCCTTCGAATGCAGGATTGGCTTCGTCTTCAATTGGAAATGTAACTGTAGCCTCTGGAAGTGCGGGTCTTGGTGGTACTACTGCTGGTGGTCGTAACGGAGGGGCAGGAGCAAGTCCAGGTGGAGGAGCAGGAGGAGCAGGGTCAAGAACTACCAATGGTTCTAATGGAACAACACCAGGTGGTGGAGGTGGAGGTGGTAATGATAAAAAAAAAATAAAGGAGGAGATGGAGCTATAGGGCAAATTATTATTACTTATACTAACCTAAGTCCATCGGCAGTACCAGTAATATCTTCACCTATTTGTTCAGGTTCTACTACACTTAGTGGAACTAGTTCTGAAGCTAATGGAACAATCATTGAATTGTTCAAGGCAGGAATTTCTCTAGGAACGACAACTGTGACTTCAGGAACATGGACAAAAATAGGTCTTCTATCATTAGTCTCTGGAGATGTAATTACAGCTACAGCAGTTGCACCATCGTGTAAAACGGTTAGTGTTTCGTCAGTCTCCGTAACAGTAACGGGGGCACCAACGCCAGCAACGAATAGCTCTACCCAAACGATATGTTCTACTTCAACAGCAACTCTATCAGGGAATGCGCCAACAGTAGGCACGGGAGCATGGAGTGTGGTGAGTGGTCCAAGCACTTTAGCAAGTCAATTCAGTAGCTTAACCAACCCAACTGCGGTATTTACCCCAGCAGGAGGCGTAGGTTCTTATGTTGTACGTTGGACGATTAGTAATTCACCATGTACCGCATCGACAGCCAATGCTACTATAACAGTGGGACAGCCCAGCAAGAAGCCCCCAAATGTCTACAGCAACAGTTCGCGCCAACAGTGGCGGGACGGGGGGTGTAGCATTTCAGTCCCTCTGGTATTTACCCCAGGCGGAGGGTTCTTATGTTGTACGTTGGACGATTAGTATTTCAGTACTGCATCGACAACAAAGAACGACACAACCAAGAATGAAGCACAACAACGGGGGGGGGACTTTAGCAAGTCAATTCAGGTTCAGTTTGATGCGACGAGTGCAGTAAGTCCAGTTAGTTAGTTCGATGGACAATGTAAGCCCATGTGCTGCATCGACAGCAAATGGACATGAACAGGGGAGCCCGGGTGGTTCTAGTATTTTCCTGGTTCAAGGGCTTGTAACACGGCGGGGGGGAGGGTGCTTACCCAAGATACTCAATTTAGAGCTGTAGTTCAAAGTGGCTCTTGCTCGATTGTAAATTCAACCCCAACAACTGTAAGTCTTGGATCTACAACGACTTGGAATGGAAGTTCATGGAGCAACGGTGTGCCTACATCGACCAGTTTAGCTATTATATCAGGCAATTATAATTCTTCTCTTAATGGAGGAAATATTACTGCCTGTTCTTTGACTGTTACTAATGGAATCGTAATTATCTCTTCAGGAAATAATGTTTCTTTAAATGGCGCACTACAGGTGTTATCAGGAAGTTTTACTCTCGAAAATAATGCTAATTTGATTCAATCCAGTACTGTTGTTAATTCAGGAAACATTATTGTAAAAAGGAATACCTCACCATTGATTCGTCAAGATTATGTGTTGTGGTCTTCACCAGTAGCGGCTCAGCAATTGTTGGCATTTTCGCCCGCGACTTTGACGAATCGTTTTTATACCTATGATTCTGCTACGGATAAGTATCTTACTGTATCTTCTCCTGCAACTACCAATTTTGCTTTAGGAACAGGCTATTTGATTCGTGTGCCTAATACGCACCCCACGACTCCAACAATTTGGGGTGGTCAATTTACAGGTGTACCTAACAATGGTACGGTTAATCTCACTGTTGCTAACGCTACTTATAATGCGATAGGTAATCCATATCCTTCCACTATTAATGCAGATACTTTTATTGCAGCAAATGGTATAACAGAGGCGTTGTATTTTTGGAGAAAAACTAATAATTCTAACAACTCATCCTATGCAACTTATACTACGGCGGGAGGTGTTTCCAATTCTGGAGGCGATACTTTAGGACTAACTCCTAGTGGTACAATTGCAGTTGGTCAAGGTTTTATTGTGAAATCGACCTCTACAACTATCTCTTTTACCAATGCGATGCGAGTTGCTAATTCCAATGCACCTTTTTTGAGAGTGGCTGAAAATAGAAATCGAATATGGTTGAATTTATCGAGTACCTCTGGTGCTTTTTACCAAACGATGGTTTCGTATATGCCAAATGCAACATCAGCTATTGATGCTACCATTGATGGCCGTTTTCTAAAAGATACTCAAACTGCATTGACCTCACTGATTGACAATGAGGAGTTTGCTATACAAGGTAGAGCATTACCATTTGATCCAAGTGATGTTGTACTCCTTGGTTTCAAAGCTAAAGTTGCTGATAGCTATACTATCACATTAAGTAATTTTGATGGATTGTTTACCAATGGACAAGCGGTATATTTGAAAGACAAGCTGACCAATACTATTCATGATTTGAAATCCGGTCCCTATGTGTTTGCTTCAGAGGCAGGCACTTTTAATGCACGTTTTGAAATCGTATATCAAAATGCTTTAGCTACGCATCAAACTAATTTTACAGAGAATAGTGTTGTAGTTTACAAACAAAATCAAGAATTAGTTATCAATACAGGTACAATTAGGATGTCAAACGTTCAAATATATGATGTAACAGGACGACTTTTGATGACTAAAAATAATATTAATGATTCGCAAATTAAAATCTACACAGGAACTACAAAAGAAGTACTGTTGGTTAAAATCACTTCTGAAACAGAAGGAAGTGTGCTAAAAAAAATCATTAACTAAAACTCCCCAAATCTCCCCTTAAAAGGCCCTTTCGTTATCGAAAGGGCTTTTTTATGCAAAATAGCGAAAGAGTAAGGTGTATTTTATCGAGGAAGTGCCTAAATACGGTCGTTAAACTGCATCTTTTTTAGCCGAACTGCTTCAAATTTGTCTTTTTTGTAGCTTTAACGAGTTTTGTAGTACTTCAACGAAAATAATTGTTGCGGCTGTACTGCTACCCTATCTTTGACATGTATTAGAAACACAACCACTAACACATAAATAAAGATGAAAGCAACAACTCAAAATTCAACAACTCAAAATTCTTTCTCAAGAATTGGATTGGTTGTTTTATTTGTTTTGTTCTTATTATCAAGTGTTGGAATGGTAGGTCAAAATGTACAAGCTGCTGCTTCAACTGTTACTTTTGAAGTTTCTCTTGCTTCTTCTGATGAAACAGTTGCTACAACACAAACTGCTACTACAACAAACACCACAATGAATTTTGTTTCTTGGTTTATGGGAACTAAACAAACTCCTTCTAACAACCAATCAGGTGAATTTTCAACTAACAGCAAAAAACAAATGATTCAGTCTGGTATTGCTCCAAACCGTTTGTTAATCAAAGCTTTCTTGAAAAAAGCAACTAACTACAATAGTACTATAGCATAATTATTTTGATATTAGTTTAGGTTAAGACGAGAAGCCTTTCATTTTATGAGAGGTTTTTTTATTTGAATCAAAGGGGACAAAAAAACCAGTTTCATTTGAAACTGGTTTTTTACTTTTTGAATGTATGTGTTATAGCGCTTCTCTACGTTTGTTCTTTAAGGTGTAAAAAGCAAATAAAACTGCAGCTATTGCCAATAGTATTAACTTTCCGTTTATTGGAGCAGGAGGTGGATCATCACCTTCAAGACCTCCTCCAGGTTGGTCTTGACCCGGTTGAGCAAACGATATGAAATCAGTCAATAAGAAGAAACTAAGTATATAAAGTTTGAATAGGTTATTTTTCATACAATTTAATTTTGTGCAAAGTTACAAATCAAATTCTAAAAAAACTAATTAATGAGGTATAAATGTACCATTTTTTTGTTATGGTTTCTGGGAGATTAATCAAATTCAGAGGTAAAAAATAATTTTACATTTGGAAATTTACTCTGAGTCATTTGAATGGTAAAATCTGAATCTGCTAAGAATACTAATTGATTGTATTTGTCGTGCGCCAAGAATTTCTGCTTGATTCTACGAAATTCTTTAAACTCTTCACTTTTTGGGTCGTTTGGTTTTACCCAACAGGCTTTGTGAACAGGGAAGTTTTCATAGGTGCATTTAGCTCCGTATTCGTGTTCCAGTCTGTACTGAATTACTTCGTATTGAAGAGCACCAACAGTTCCAATAATTTTTCGGTTATTCATTTCTAAGGTGAATAATTGTGCAACACCTTCGTCCATCAATTGGTCAACTCCCTTATCGAGTTGTTTTGCTTTCATAGGGTCGGCATTATTGATGTAACGGAAATGCTCGGGAGAAAAACTAGGAATTCCCTTGAAGCTCATTATTTCCCCTTCGGTAAGTGTATCACCAATTTTGAAATTTCCAGTATCATGAAGACCAACAATGTCTCCAGGATATGAAATATCTACAATTTCTTTTTTTTCAGCAAAGAAAGCATTAGGACTAGAGAATTTCAATTGTTTTTTTTGACGTACATGGTAATAAGGTTTGTTGCGTTCAAAAGTTCCCGAAACAATTTTTATAAACGCCAGGCGGTCTCGGTGTTTAGGATCCATATTGGCATGGATTTTAAATACAAAACCAGACATTTTTTCTTCTTCTGGATTTACTAATCGCGTTTCTGATTCTTTAGGTCTTGGAGATGGAGCAATGGTTACGAAACAATCTAATAATTCTCTAACGCCAAAATTGTTTAAGGCAGAGCCAAAAAAGACAGGTTGCATTTTACCTTCTATATATTTTTGTCTGTCAAATTTTGGATATACTTCGTCAATTAATTCCAATTCCTCTCTCAACTTTTCAGCGGGTTTAGCACCAATGATTTTATCTAATTCAGGGCTTTTTACATCTGAGAAGGCAATCGTTTCCTCAATATTTTTTCTACTATCCCCACTGAATAAGTTGATGTTTTGTTCCCAAAGATTGTAAATTCCTTGAAAATCGTAACCCATACCAATAGGGAAACTCAAAGGAGTAACTGTCAAGCCTAATTTTTGTTCTACTTCGTCCATCAAATCGAAGGCATCATTTCCTTCACGGTCTAATTTGTTTATGAAAACGATGATAGGAATGTTTCTCATCCTACAAACTGCCACCAATTTTTCCGTTTGTTCTTCGACTCCTTTAGCTACGTCAATAACAACAATTACGCTGTCGACTGCTGTTAATGTTCTAAAAGTATCTTCGGCAAAGTCCTTGTGACCGGGCGTATCGAGTATGTTTATTTTTATATCTTTATAATTAAAGGCTAAAACCGAAGTAGATACCGAAATTCCTCTTTGGCGTTCAATTTCCATAAAATCGGAAGTAGCTCCTTTTTTGATTTTATTATTTTTTACAGCACCAGCCTCTTGAATGGCACCTCCAAAAAGTAATAATTTTTCGGTAAGTGTAGTTTTTCCAGCATCGGGATGTGAAATAATCCCAAAGGTTCTTCGACGTTCAATTTCTTTTAAAAAACTCATATTTATTGTAAATGGATTGCAAAAATAGTATTTATTACACAAATAAATCATGCTTTGTTGTAAACGCCTTTTTTTATGTGATTTTAATTCAAATAAATGAAGTTTGAGGCGTTTATAATTTTTTGTTAATAGTATTGGCTATAGTTGTATAATGCAATTGAATTGTTATTTTTGTTCACTAAATTTTGCTTGGAATATAGATTCCCTGATTCAATATTAATTTTACTAAATAGAAAATTTAAAATAATGAAAATGAAACAATTGTTTTTTGGAGTATTACTTTCTTTACATTTAATAGGTTATGCACAAGACAGTAAAAAGGAAGTTTTGTTTACAATTGATGATAAGCCCTACTACACAGATGAATTTTTAAGGGTATACAATAAAAATTTAGATTTAGTTAAAGATGAATCACAGAAGGATTTAACCCAATATTTACAATTGTTTATAGGGTATAAGCTTAAAATTAACAAGGCAAATAAACTAGGATTGCAAAATGGAGAATCCTATAAAAATGAGCTCAGTTCCTACAGAGCCCAACTATCAAAAAATTATCTTACAGATTCTAAGGTTACTACTGAATTGGTTCAAGAAGCCTACAACCGCTCTTTGAAAGAAGTTAAGGCGGCTCATATTTTAATTACTGTAGATGAAAATGCGGCTCCAGCGGATACCTTAATTGCTTACAAAAAGATTTCTGAAATTCGTCAGAAGGCTGTTAATGGACAAGATTTTGGAAACTTAGCTGCTGAATATTCCCAAGATCCTTCAGCAAAAGATAACAAAGGCGAATTAGGTTACTTTTCGGTCTTTAGAATGGTTTATCCTTTTGAGTCGGCAGCTTTTACAACTCCAAAAGGGAAAATATCCAACCCATTCCGTACACGTTTTGGATATCACATAGTTAAAGTAGAGGATGTCAGAGACAATAGAGGAGAGGTTACCGTAGAGCATATCATGTTGTTGAATGGCGATACTGATAAGCCTGAGGATATTGCAGCAAAAGAAAATAAAATTCAAGATATTTATAAAAAAATTCTTCAAGGTGAAAATTTTGAAGACTTAGCTAAGCAGTTTTCAGAAGACACTTCATCATCGTCAAAAGGAGGCTTACTAAACCGATTTGGTTCTGGTCAGCTCAGTTCAGAAGAGTTTGAAAATGCTGCCTTTTCATTGACAAAAGAGAACCCTATTTCTGCACCATTTCAAAGTAAATATGGTTGGCATATAGTTAAGTTAATTGAAAAGCACCCTTTGAAGCCTTTTGAAGAGGTTAAAGCTGAGTTTGAAAATAAGGTAGGAAGAGATGATCGTTCTCGATTAATTACTAATTCTCTCAACGAAAAATTAAGAAAGAAATACAGTATCAAGAGAGACAATAAGTTGTACAAAAACACTGTAAAGGCGGTAACCGATACCTTTTATGATTCTAAATGGGAATTGCCTACAGACACCAAACCTTATGATGGAAAATTATTTGCTATTCAGGAACAAAATGTCTCAGGGACTGATTTATTGAATTATATTGAAGATCAGCAAAGTAAAAACTATAAGTTGAAACCCATCAACAAGTTGGTTGATAATTTATACGAAAAATTTGTAGATGAAAAATTGAACACCTATTACAGTGATCACTTGGAATCGGAGTTTCCAGATTTTGCTAATATCATCGAGGAATACCGTGATGGTTTATTGCTTTTTGATTTAATGGAAAAAGAAATTTGGGAAAAATCTAAAACAGACACACTAGGACTACAATCTTTTTATAATTCTAGAAAAATGGATTATATGTGGAAAAACAGATTGGATGCCACTATAGCTTCGTCAACAAGTAATGAAGTAATAAAGAAAGCGCAAAAATTGCTCAAGCAAAAAAATACTCCCGAGCAAGTAAAGGAAAAATTAAATACCAATGACAAAGTTCAAATCATG
Source organism: Flavobacterium sp. (assembly GCA_016718345.1). Lineage (GTDB taxonomy): Bacteria > Bacteroidota > Bacteroidia > Flavobacteriales > Flavobacteriaceae > Flavobacterium. The sequence continues at coordinate 498,779 of JADKDN010000001.1, forward strand.
ACCAATACGGGTGTTTTTGAGGAAGGTAGTGAAGCTTTGCCCAAGAACTTGAAGTTTGCAACTGGTGTTTCGGAGATTTTGAATGAAAAAGAATATTATTTTGTTGCTTTGGTAAATAAAGTTATTCCAACAGGAGAGAAGACGCTCGACGAGTGTAAAGGGAAATTGATTAATGACTATCAGCAATATTTAGAACAGAATTGGGTTGACGATTTGAAAAAGGAATTTTCAGTTTCTGTACGTCAAGATGTTTTTGAGAAAATTAAAAAGCAACTTCAAAAATAATGTATAGAAGGTGTGCCATACTTCTAGGGTTGTTTTTATTCTCTTCTTGTACTTATTTTAAACCTGAGGCCAAACCTCAAGCTATTGCCAGAGTAGATGATAGTTATTTGTATAAAGAAGAAATTAAAGATTTAGTTCCAGTTGGCACCTCGAGAGAAGACAGCATTGTTATTGTTCGTAATTATATCAATCGATGGGCTTCGCAAAAATTACTAATAAAAGCGGCAGAAGTTAATTTAAGCAAGGACACCAAACTCGAATTTGATGAATTAATCAAACAATATAAAATTGATTTGTATACCAAAGCTTACATTGAAGAAATCGTAAAAAGGACGGTAGATACCGTAGTTACAGATTTGGAATTAAAATCATATTACAATCAAAATAAAGAAAATTTCAGAACCAACGGTACATTAGTACGATTGCGATACATTAATCTAAAAAAAGATAATCCAAAATACGAAACCATTAAGAGTAAATTTTTTGATTTCAGAAAATCAGATAAGAAATTTTGGAACACCTATGCATTACAATTGAAAAGTTTTGCATTTAATGATTCAGTTTGGGTAGAAATGAGTCAAATATATACTAAATTGCCATTTATAAATCCTGACAACAGAGATCAATATATTTCACCCGGAAAGACGATTCAACATGCTGATTCACTTGATATGTATTTAGTTAAGATTAGGGATGTAATGGATGAGAATCAGGTTGGATCATTTGAATATTTAAAATCCACATTAAAAGAGGTGATTTTAAATAAAAGAAAGTTAGAATTAATTAAAAAATTTGAAAGTGAAATCACCAATGATGCCATTAAAGACAAAAAATATGAGATTTATAAATAGAAATTTGGTGTTAGCCCTTTGTTTTTTCTCAATAAGTGCGACCTTGTTTGCACAAGAGATCATCAAGGATAGTGTTAAAACAGTAAAGCCTCAATCTGTAAATCAACGTCAGAAAATAGATGGTATTATAGCTACAGTGGGAGATTATCTCATTTTGGATTCAGATATCGATAAGTCTTTTTTAGAAATAACCAGTCAAGGAGGTTCTGTTAAAGATATATCGAGATGTCAAATGTTAGGCAAATTATTGGAGGATAAATTGTATGCACATCAAGCCATTCAGGATAGTATCAAAGTTACCGATGATGAAGTAAAGTCCAAGTTAGAGGAGCAACTCGGTTATATGGTGGAGCAGTTGGGTTCAATGGATAAGGTGATAAAGTATTTCAAAAAACCAAGTGAAGCTGATTTTAGATCGGACTTATTTGAAATTATCAAGACCAATAAGTTGTCTTCTGAAATGATGAAGAAAATCATCGATAAAGTTGAAATTACTCCTGAAGAGGTGAGGAGTTTCTTCAAAAAATTCCACAGAATGAGTTGCCTGTTTTGGTGCAGAAATGGAGGTTGCCCAAATTGTAATAAAACCCAAAGTTACTGAAGCTGAGAAACAAAAGGTAATCGACCGATTAAAATCGATTAGGGCAGATGTTTTAGAAGGTTCCAGTTTTTCCACAAAAGCGGTATTGTATTCTCAAGATCCAGGTTCTAGTTCCAATGGTGGATATTACAAAATGAATAGGAAAACGCCTTTTGTAAAGGAATTTAAAGATGTCGCTTTTAGTCTTGCTCAAGGCGAAATTTCAGAACCATTCGAAACCGATTTTGGCTATCACATTATTTATGTTGAGAAAATTAAAGGGCAAGAAATTGAATTGAGACACATATTGTTAGTTCCATCTATTTCTAATGAATCGTTGAAGGAAGCAAAGGACAAAGTTAACCTGATTAGAAAAAAGATTATTGATAAGGAAATTACTTTTGCTGAGGCAGCACGAACCGAATCTGATGAAAAAGAAACTAAAGCCAATGGAGGGCAACTAGTAAATCCTAAAACGCAAGACACCCATTTTGAATTGACAAAAATGGATCCTACACTTTACAGTCAAGTTTCTAATTTAAAAGAAGGGGAAGTATCACTTCCAGTAATTGATACGGAGCAAAATGGAAAGAAGAAATACAAATTGGTTACTGTTACTAACAGAATTGATGAGCACACAGCTGACTATGCTAAGGATTACATCAAAATTAAAGAGTTGGCTTTGAAAGAGAAACAAATCAATGCTATTGCAAAATGGTTTGACGAAAAAATTAAAGATACCTACATCAAAATTAATGGTGAATACAGAGATTGTGAGTTTACTAACAATTGGTTAAAAAAATAAGGATTTCAGATTAAGGATTAACGAATGCTAATTTCAGAAATTTCGTTTATTTAAAATCGCAAATCCTAAATCGTAAATCAAAAATCAAAAATTGATATGTCCGACGTAGCAGCAATACAAAATTTAGTTGAAAAGAGAACCGAATTAAAAAAAGAGATCGCTAAGATTATTGTAGGTCAAGATGAGGTTGTTGACCAAATTTTATTGAGTATTTTTTCGGGAGGACATGCGTTGCTAGTGGGTGTTCCCGGATTAGCAAAAACGTTGATGGTCAACACTATATCTCAGGCTCTGGGTTTGGATTTTAAACGAATTCAGTTCACACCTGATTTGATGCCATCTGATATTTTAGGAAGCGAAATTCTTGATGAAAATCGTCATTTTAAGTTTATAAAAGGACCAATTTTTTCGAATATCATTTTAGCTGATGAAATCAATAGAACGCCGCCAAAAACTCAGGCTGCTTTATTAGAAGCGATGCAAGAACGTGCGGTAACTATTGCTGGTCATAATTATAAATTGGCTTTGCCCTATTTTGTTTTGGCTACACAAAACCCCATTGAGCAGGAAGGGACTTATCCACTTCCAGAGGCTCAGCTGGATCGATTTATGTTTTCTATTAAGTTAGATTATCCTTCATTTTCAGAGGAAGTTCAGGTGGTAAAAAGCACCACATCAGATGCTAAGGTTTCTATCAATTCGTTGTTTACTGCTGAGGAGATTATCAATTTTCAGCACTTAATTCGTCGTGTACCTGTAGCTGATAATGTTATAGAATATGCTGTTACGTTGGTAAGTAAAACACGTCCAGCCAATCCTTTGTCTAATGATTACATCAAAAATTACATCGATTGGGGTGCAGGACCAAGGGCTTCTCAAAATTTAATTTTAGCAGCCAAAGCACATGCTGCTTTTAATGGTAAATTTTCTCCAGATATTGAAGATGTTAAAGCTGTGGCTATAGGAATTTTGAGGCATCGTGTAGTGAAGAATTACAAAGCCGATGCCGAAGGAATTACTATTGAAAAGATTATAACTACTTTATATTAGTGGTTTTCAAGATGGCATCCAATTCTTCATCATAGAAGAATAAAAACATACTTCCCATCATATCTTGGTTTATTTTTGTCGTATTATTTACCTCTAATACCAATTCGTATTTATGGTTTTGATACATCCAAATTCCCGATTCAGAACTAAATGGGGTGATATTTGAAAGACCTATTTTGTTTTTGTGGTTGGTCATTTTACTGGTAAAAATTGCTTTTTGAGTCGTTTTATCCCATAAAGTGAGCGAAGTTGCAAAAGGATGCACATGAATAGCAGCGGCGTGGAGACACATACTGTCTTTGATTTGTAATTGCCCATCGATACTACTTCTGTAGGTTTTCTTTCCAACAGGAACAACCCAATGTCCAGATAATACATTCCCATCACCATAATCATAACTGTGATTTTTGGTTTCAACGGGAATACAATAGTCTTTCCCAGGATCTACAGGACTTTTGTATGGATTGGATTTGTTGTAAGGTAACATGATAAAAACCGTTCGACTTAACAAGGGTTTAATGCTACTATTGTCTTTTGAATAATCAACAGTAACTTCGTGTTTTATACAAAAATTTGCATCAGGAATATTGTGATTTAACGATTCTGTTGTTATGTATAATAAATCATTTCCTTTCATGGGAATTCCATATCCTTTTGGAAAGGAAAAATTTTCTAAACCATGAGAAAGCGAGGTCAATCGCGGATAATAGATGCCAATTCGTTTTTCTAGATGGAAATTGGAAAAATATTTAGTGTCATTAAAATCAATATTGGTATGACAAATAAAGTCGTTTGAAATCCTTTTTTTAGTTTTTGAATCCAATGCTTTTACATGAAAACCAGTAAGCCATAATAGAGAAGAATCTGTAGAAAGTTGAATGTAGTTGGATGATTTTGGACCTTCCATAGATTTGTATATACCATCAATGAAGAAGGTTGGTGAAATCATCTTGTATTCTAAATTGGAATTATTGATTACCCAATCATTATCAACAATTCCTGTTCGTTGGAGGACCACCGTTTTTATAATTGCTTTGTGACGATTAGGAAGTTGCCAATACAAAATTCCACCACCAATGATAGCAATGAGAGTGAAAACTCCTAAAAATTTATATATCTTTGATTTTGTCATGCATTTATTTAAACAAAAATCAAAAATACAATTTTAAATGATTGAAACAGAACGAAAAACTGTCAAACGCATTTTTGGCTTAGATTTGTTGAGGGTCATTTCGATTGCTTTAGTTTTATGTTCACACACCTCTTGGATTTATCCGCCTAGCTCTAGTTTGCTTGCTAAAGCCGTTGATATGTGTGGTTTTTTTGGTGTTGAATTGTTTTTTGTTTTGAGTGGTTTCTTGATTGGGAGCATTATTTACAAACAGTTTTTGAGTGAAGATTATGGTTTAAAAACCATGATGAATTTTTTGAATCGGAGGATGATTCGGATACTACCTAATTATTACTTAATCATTTTGGTTAATATTCTCATCGGCTTTTTCATAGGTTATCCCATAGCGGAATCGTGGAAATATTTTTTCTTTTTCCAGAATTTTGCTTCGCCATTACTGCCTTTTTTTCCTGAATCTTGGAGTATGCCTATTAAAGAGTATGGCTATTTGATCACTGTCTTTTTATTGTTACTAACGTCGCTGCTTTTTAAGAAAGTTTCTAGAGAGCGACTTTTTTTGAGTGTCATTTTAGGATTGATTTTCTTTTTTTTCGCTTTAAAAATTCATTACTATTTCACTACTCTTAATACAACTATGTGGCAATGGGATTTGTCTCTTCGTTCCGTGGTTATATACAGAATTGACACGGTTTTGATGGGGGTTTTATTTGGTTATATGTATTGTAGATTTCCAGTTTTTTGGCATAGATTTAAATATGAATTTTTAGGAATAGGTTTCATTTTACTGGCTGTTTTGCTGTTTTGTTTGGGATATCTAAAGTTGAAAATCGAAGCTTACCCTTTCTTTTGGAATGTGTTGTGTTTGTCTTTGAATTCAATAGCTTTGGTTTGTTTTTTGCCTTTTTTTTCAGATTGGGAATCAGGGCCAAAATGGTTGAGAAAGCCAGTTGAATTGATTAGTGAAATTTCGTATTCCATTTATTTGTTGCACTATAGTATTGTACTTTATCTGATGAAACATTTTATAGATACTTCAACATTTAGTCTCATGCAATTGCATTTGTTTACGTTGATTTATTTGAGTATAACTTTGTTTCTTAGTTTTCTTTTGTATCACTATTTTGAAAAACCTATGACAAAACTAAGAGATAAACGAATATAAATTAATGAGAGCTAAGGTTTTATCTAAAGAAAGTTCGGGTATTCATTTGATGATGGCTACAGCTATTATCATGATTGTGCTTACACAGTTTTATTGGGTTTTTCCTCAAGCAAATACTACGTTCTCTCAAATAGCCAGTTTGTTTCATTTCTTATGTATCGAAACTTTTTTGGTTTTAAGTGGATTTACCATTGGTAGAACATTACTTGCTGACTCTGAAAACAATGAGTTTGCTTTTTCACGTATTTTACAGTTTTTGAAAAACAGTTTTCGACAGCTAGTTCCATTCTATTTTTTCGCTTTATTGTTAAACTATTTACTCACTTATGTTGATGGTTTTCCAGATGAATACAGCTGGAAGTATTTGTTTTTTGTTCAAAATTTTTACAGTCCAATTGCTGCTTTTTTTCCCGAATCATGGATGATCTCAATAATTGTTTTTTCAAGTTTATTTTTTTCTTGTTTGCTTTACTGCTATTATAGAATCTTTAAAAAAAACAGAATAAACAGTTTATTAGTAATCAGTGTTTTATTGATTTTTATGAGTTTGATTTTTAAAGTGTACTATAATTTTACAACTCATAATAATTCAATTAATGAATGGGATAGTGCGCTTAAATCGGTTGTTATTTACAGATTGGATTCTGTTTTTATAGGGACTTTTTTTTATTGGCTTCAGTATAAGGTAAATACTTTTTGGCACAAATTAAAAAGTGTTTTCATTATTTTGGGTCTATTAGGAATTCTTTTTATTTCCTTTGGTGTAGGTTATTTTAGGATATTAATAGATACCCATCCTCTTTTTTGGAACGTTTTTTATCTGCCTTTTGTGTCTATATCTATTGCTTGTTTACTTCCTTTTTTATCGGAATTTCAAATTGAAAATGCTTTTTTAAAGTCGATGGCTTTAATTAGCTCCTTATTCTATCCTATTTATCTCTTGCATTTCAGTGTTGTTCTTCAGACTATGAGCAATTTTTATTCAATAGGTTCTCTCAATACTTTTGGAATTGCAATTTTTCTATTTCTCTATATTTTAATAACCTTCTTTCTTAGTTTTATTTTGTCTTTACTTTTAAAAAAGATTTATTTCTAACAAATTGATTTTAATAGTATTGATTGTTTAATTTTAAGGGTTAATCTTAGATTTTTACTAATTATTTAGCCTAAAAAATACTATTTTTTGAATAATACTGTTTAGAAAAAGGACTGCCATTAAAATTCTTTTAATTCTCATCTTTAATTCATAAATTTGCACTACTTAAATAAAAAACACCTATATTATTATGGCTTTTGATATTGAAATGATTAAAAAAGTGTATGACAACATGGCGACTCGTGTTGATAAAGCACGAGAAATAGTTGGACGACCACTTACTTTAACTGAGAAAATTTTATACAGTCACCTTTGGGATGGTACACCCTCAAAAGCATTTGGTAGAGGTGTCGATTATGTTGACTTTGCACCAGATAGAGTAGCTTGTCAAGATGCCACTGCACAGATGGCTTTGCTACAATTCATGCACGCTGGAAAAAGTAAAGTTGCAGTTCCAACAACCGTACATTGTGATCACTTGATTCAAGCAAAAGTAGGTGCAACAACGGATTTAGCTGTAGCTAATTCTCAGTCTAAAGAAGTTTTCGATTTCTTATCTTCAGTTTCTAATAAATATGGAATTGGTTTTTGGAAGCCAGGTTCGGGAATTATTCACCAAATCGTTTTAGAAAATTACGCTTTCCAGGAGGAATGATGATTGTACTGATTCTCATACGGTAAATGCGGGTGGTTTAGGTATGCTAGCTATTGGAGTTGGTGGAGCAGATGCAGTAGATGTAATGTCAGGAATGTCCTGGGAATTAAAGTTTCCAAAATTAATTGGAGTGAAATTAACTGGTAAGTTATCTGGATGGACCGCGCCAAAAGACGTTATCTTGAAAGTAGCTGATATTTTGACCGTTAAAGGTGGAACAGGTGCTATTGTTGAATATTTTGGTGAAGGAGCAGAAGCGATGTCTTGTACAGGTAAAGGTACTATTTGTAATATGGGTGCTGAAATTGGAGCAACCACCTCTACCTTTGGTTATGATGATTCTATGAGAAGATATTTGTCAGCTACAGGTCGTCAAGATGTTGTAGATGCTGCAGATAAAGTAGCTTCTTATTTGACCGCAGATGCAGAGGTATATGCTAATCCAGAGAAGTATTTCGATCAATTAATAGAGATTAATTTATCAGAATTAGAACCACATATTAACGGACCATTTACTCCAGATAGAGGAACTCCAGTTTCTAAAATGAAGACCGAAGCTGCCGCAAACGGATGGCCATTAAAAGTAGAGTGGGGATTGATCGGGTCTTGTACCAATTCATCTTACGAAGATATGGCTCGTGCTGCTTCCATTGTTAGACAAGCTGTGGAGCATGGAATTACACCAAAAGCGGAATTCGGAATTAATCCAGGTTCAGAGCAAATTCGTTATACTATTGAAAGAGATGGCATTATTGCTGATTTTGAAAAAATGGGAACCAAGGTATTTACAAATGCTTGTGGACCCTGTATTGGACAATGGGATAGAGAAGGAGCAGACAAAGGAGAAAAAAATACAATAGTACATTCATTCAACCGTAACTTCTCAAAAAGAGCAGACGGTAACCCCAATACACACGCTTTCGTAACTTCGCCAGAAATGGTAGCAGCATTAGCCATTTCAGGGCGTTTGGATTTTAATCCATTGACAGATAGTTTATTGAATGATAAAGGTGAAGCAGTTAAATTAAATGCACCATTTGGTGATGAATTGCCAAAAAGAGGTTTTGATGTAGAAGATGCAGGTTTTCAAGCTCCAGCAGCAGATGGTTCAGGAGTACAAGTAGCTGTTTCTGAAACTTCAGATCGTTTACAATTGTTAGCCCCTTTTGATGCTTGGGATGGTAAAAATTATACAGGAGCGAAATTGTTAATTAAAGCTTTTGGAAAATGCACAACGGATCACATTTCTATGGCAGGACCATGGTTACGTTTCCGTGGACATTTGGATAATATTTCAAATAATATGTTGATTGGTGCAGAAAATGCTTTCAATGGAAAAGCAAATTCGGTTAAAAATCAATTAACAGGTTCTTATGATGCTGTTCCAGCAGTTCAAAGAGCCTATAAAGCCGCTGGAATCCCTTCAATTGTTGTGGGTGACCATAATTATGGAGAAGGTTCTTCTCGTGAGCACGCTGCTATGGAGCCTCGTTTCTTAGGTGTGAAAGCAGTATTGGTCAAATCATTTGCTCGTATTCACGAGACAAACTTGAAAAAACAAGGAATGTTAGCTTTGACGTTTGCTAACGAAGCTGATTACGACAAAATACAAGAAGATGATACCATCAACTTCTTGGACTTGACAGAATTTGCACCAGGAAAACCATTAGCATTAGAATTTATTCATACCGATGGAACTAAAAGATATAATATTAGCCAATCATACCTACAACGAAAGTCAAATAGGTTGGTTTGTTGCTGGTTCAGCACTAAATTTAATTGCAGCTGGCAAAGCGTAACCAAAATAAATTTTTCTTTTAAACCTCGGATTTTATTCGAGGTTTTTTTGTTTTTAGAGCATAATATTTAAATATTTTTCAAATATAATATTATATGTAAAAACTTACAAAAAAAATATTTTAACGTATTTAATCGATTAAAAATATATTTTTATCGATTTTTTAAAAATCATATATCTTTTATAATATTAATTTGTAGTGCATTCTTATTGACCCCAAGCGATGAGAATGTATCGGCTCCCAAGCTACCAAAAAAATGTATAATTCTTAACCTAGCTATTATGAAAAAATTATTACTCATGCTACTTTTTAGTGTAGCCTTACATTCACAGACTCAAACTATACTTCAAGTTCTGAAATTATAGTTAACCCAGAACGAGGATGGTACAGATACTCAAAAGCTAATAGTATTGGTTCATTTTCATTTTTATCTCAATCTTCATTAACAAGCATGAGAGTGAATGAGAAAATAACTCTAATGCTAAGAATTTATGATTTAGG
>JADKDN010000002.1 GCA_016718345.1 Flavobacterium sp.
TAATTGTTCAAACACAATAACTTTGTCAACTATTGGCACTGCTAAAGCGTTAGGATCGGTATATGAAGTAGCAAAAAAACGTAATAAATCGAAATGAGCAATAGCTCTAATAGCTATTAATTCAGCATATATTTTCTGTTTTTCCTTCTTATCTTCTTCAGTAACCGCTGAGACATTATCCATTTTAGCTAGTACAGTATTCGCACTGTTTATTGTGCTATATATACCTGAGTAATAAGCCTCAACCTCATCGGTTGCCGTGTTTACTGACCAAGTATGGACAGCAACCCCAGCACCTCTGTTTCCAATCCCTTTTCTACATTCATCTGTAAAATAAGCAGACCATTCAATAAAACTTTGACCTCCTATAGCCCCATATACACCTGTTGCAGCTAGCCTCAATTGAGCCATTGATTTAATGGCATTGGAATCCGTAATCTCATCTTTCGGATCAATATTAATAGCATCCTCGCACGAAACGAAAAGAACAGCAAATAGTGTTATTAAAAATATATTTTTAATTTTCATAAATTGTAGTATTAAAATTTAACATCAACTCCAAAAGTTACAATCCTAGGAGTTGGATATTCGTAAGTTGCAATATTGTTATCATCCTCTGGATCAAAACCAGTAAACTTGGTCCAAGTAGCTAAATTTTCAGCCTGAGCATACAATCTAACGCCTTTGATTCCTTTAACTCTATCAAAAATTGACTTAGGTAAATTATAAGCAGCCGTAATGTTTTTTAATCTTAAATAAGAAGCATCTTCAATATCTTTTGAAGAAAACTCTCTTTGGTATTTATAACTCTGAACCTCTGTAATATCTCCGGGTTTTGCCACATTGTTAACATAATTCGATCTTGATTGTATTGTGCAAAATTAGGATTTTCTTGAAAAAGGTTTGATTGTTGTACCTGAAATATTCAGCTGCAAAGGTAAACAAAGTTGAAATTTCAAATCCTTTATAATTAAAACGAGAACCAAAACCTCCAGAATATACTGGTTCATAACTTCCAAATTTAGCTACTGAATCGTCATCAGAGTATTGATTCGTAATATTTCCATTCAAATCATAATACAGCGGTTGTCCATTTGCTGGATTTACTCCTGCCCATTCCACAGCATAGTGTGAACCAAACGGTAATCCCTCTCTAACTATCGAAGTACCCAAAACATACTCGGTTACTTGACCTAAATCTTCAATTCTGTTTTTGTTGTAATTGAAATTTCCATACAAACTGAATGATACATTATCATTCTTTACTAAATACCCTTCAAGAGACAAGTCAATTCCTTTGTTACTCATTTTACCAGCATTAACGTCAAGACTTCCTAGACCACTCTCTAAAGGTAATCTTTGCTCAATAAATAGTTTAGAAGTATAATTATTGTAATACTCTACTGTTCCTGAAATTCTGTCGTTCAAAATAGAAAAATCAAACCCTATGTTTTTTTTCATTCCTTCTTCCCATTGCAAATTTGGGTTAGCATTTGAAACTTGAACTATACTTGGATTACCACCATACTGACCCGTACCCCATGTAGCCTCTTTTTGAAAAGAACCAATTCCTGCTTGATTTCCTGTGGTTCCTATACTTGCTCTCAAAATTAAAGTAGTAAAAATTTTATTATCAGCCATAAATGATTCATTCATAACATTCCAATTAGCACCTGCTGACCAGAAGGTACCCCATTTATTTGCATCTGCAAATCTATTGGAAGCATCACGTCTTAACGATAAATCCAATTTAAAACGATCATCATAGCCGTACTTCACTACGGTAAAGTAAGACAATAATCCATTTTCAGAATCTGATCCTCCAACAGTTGGACTTAATCCATTCCCAGGCGCATCAACTGTTCCAGTTCCAGGGTAATTCCCTCAGGGTAACCAACAAGCGCTGGATTAATTCCGTAGCCTGTAAATGAACCTGAACGACCATGAGACTTATAATATTCAAGATATGCAGCTGCTTCAACATCGTGTTTTTCAGCAAATGTATTGTTATAAACTATTTTTGAAGTAGTGTTAAACTTCCCTAAGTTGGTGCTACTCTCAGTATATGATCCTTGATTCCCTGGATCTGTAGTTAAACCAAACTGAGTCGTTGGATCTGTAGCGGCAACAAAAAAGTCATTTGAAAAATCAACTCCAAAATCAATTCTAGCAGTTAAATTTCTTGCGATTTGCTTTTCGGCAAAAAGGTTTACAACCGCTTTAACTTGGTTATTGTATTGTTGATTAATTAAAAGGTTTTCATAAGCATTAGCTCCAACTTTATTTAATCCCACATTTAATGTTCCATTTGAATTGTATAAAGCATCATAAGGACTTGCTAGATAAGCTGCAGCATAAGGATTTTGCAAGAAAAGCCCGCCTTCACTATCAATTAAATTTTGTTTGGAATAATTTAATGACAAATTAATCCCAACTAATGAGGTTTCAGTAGTTTTAGTTTCAAGATTTGTTCTCAAAGTGAAACGTTTTAAACTTGAACGCTGAGCAATACCTTGTTGATCAAAATAACTTAATGAGTTAAAAAAACGAGTTTTCTCAGTACCGCCACGCATACTTATCTCCTGGGTATTAGTAACTCCTGTTCTAAAGAAAACATCTTTCCAATTGGTATTCACTTTAGACAAATCGGAAATTTCTCCATCCGTCAGCGGTACTCCATTTATGCCGCCAGTTGCTCCTTTACCATTTTTAACTAAACGTTGAAAATTTAAAAGTTCATTAGAATTCATCATCTCAAATTTCGTTTTTCCTACTTCTGAAAAACCAATTTGTGAACGATACGTAAATTGAGTGTCGGAATCATATTTACCTTTCTTAGATGTTATCACTATAACCCCCGCAGAAGATCTAGAACCATAAATAGAAGTTGCAGAAGCATCTTTCAGAATTGATACACTTTCGAAATCATTGGCATTTAAAGATGCAAAATCACCTACTGTGATTGGCACACCATCGAGTATATATAATGGTTCATTATTACTACCAATTGAAGAAGTACCACGAATTCTTACCTTTGCTGATGAACCTGGTTGACCAGAACCTGATTGCACGCTAACCCCAGCTGCTTGACCTTGTAATATCTGATCAAATGAAGCTAAAGCTCTTGTTTCAATTTGTTTGGCTGCAACGGTAGCGATAGAACCTGTTACTTTGCTTCTTTTTTCTCCCTTATTATAACTGTTTGTTACAATAACTTCGTTGAAAGTTGTCATTTCCTCCTCCATTTTCACATTTACCACACTAGAATTACCTACTGTAGCTGTGAAAGTCTTCATCCCTAAAAAAGTGAACACTAAAACTTCACCTGTTTGAGCTTGAATGGAGTACTTCCCGTTAAAATCTGTTTGTGTACTTCGTTTTACGCCTTTAATGGTGACGTTAACCCCAGGTAGCGTTCCTCTTTGGTCGGAAACTGTACCTGATATTGTTTTTTCCTGAGCATAGGAAAAATTCATAATTAGTACCAATAACAGTACTAGAAATCTCGAAAACTTCGACCCCATATTTGAATTATTTGAATTAATTAGCCTGCAAACATCTTAAATATTTCTTAAATAAATGGCAACACAAATGTTAAAATTCACTTCTTCAAGATATTTTGTTAAAATAAATTAAAACGATTAGAGATTTAGAGATTTTATTTATTTCGTCAGTTAAATTCAGAATTCTTATTTTCAAAATTGAATCAAATCTAAACCATTGGATATTAACGCTCTATGACTATCTTTATTTGACGTTGATTTTTTGAGTGTAGTATTTAGCCCCTTGATTAATCTTTAGAAAATAGACTCCCGAAGCAAAAGAAGCTAAATCGAGACTAGTGCTCAATATGTAAGAATTGTCTTTAAACTCATGTTTTTTGACCTCTCTGCCTTGCATATCATAAATAGATAAATCAACCTTTAAATCTTCGTCAGATGTTAATTGAATGTTTAAGCTATTTTCAACTGGATTAGGATAAACAGCTATCGATTTGAACTCATTTTGAACAACAGACAAAGGTTCAGTAACCCCGTCAATAACTAATGAAAAATCCTGTGAACCGCCTACTAAATTGCCTTTGTGAGAAATTGTTAAAGTATACACATCACTAGCTTCAGGAACAGAAACATATTCAACATTATCAACAGCATTATCTTCTTGTATTGCAGGACCTTGTATAAAAGAAGGGTTTAAAACCCAAGGATAACTAATCTCAGTACCTTTGGTTATTCTGACATCAATATCATTCACTAAAACTGGAGTTGAATCATCAATCGTTCCTGTACTAATTTTTCCAGAAGGATCGTTCCAAACCACTGTTACATTAAGAGGCTTAGTCCCAGTTGCATTAAGCGTACGAGTGTATACCTGATCTGATCTAAAGTTAATTCATCCATTACAGATGAAATTCCTTTCCCGCTAATAGTTTGCACAGCCTTTTCAGCATTAATCAATCCCCAACCAAATTTATAATCTGGCCCTGGATCATCTCCTGCTTCATCAGCAGCATTAATCATAAGCGCACGCAAAGTGGCCGCTTTCATAAAAGCAGCATATTTTTCATAGTAATGTTGTTGCATCAACAGTAAACTTGCCGAAACTGCTGGAGCTGTCATTGAAGTACCTTGTTGAGATTTGTAGGATGTATCCGATGCTGAAGATAAAGAATATACTCCAACACCTTTAGCACTAATATCTGGTTTTATCCTAAAATCATCGGTTGGTCCCCAGCTACTGAAACTACTCATTACCACCGACTCTGGTCCGACATAATTTGAAACTTGATTTACCGCAGCTACAACTACAGCATTTTTAGAATTTTTATTCCCAATCAATAAATCACGCCCTCCTTTTTTATCTTGTGTACTTCCTCTATCATTCCCAGCAGAAATCACTGCTTGAAAATAGGGTGCATTGTACATAATATCGTCCCACTCTTTAGATTCATCAATGTAGGCTCCCATATAGTAGTTTGGAACTCCTGCTATTTCTAGTCCGTAAGAGTGATTGGAAACCAAAAGACCTTCAGAAGCTTGTGCAATTACTTCAGCTTCATCATTTGCAAAAGTATTGGCCCAAAGTGTTGCTTTTGAAGCTAATCCTTTTGCTTGAGCAGAACCAACTCCTGAACCTATCATCGTTCCCGAAACATGGGTTCCGTGTTCCGTGGATTCATTTGATGTAGAAAAATTTACTCCGTCTTTGACGATAACTCTTCCCGTTAGAGCCTGATGTGTGGTTCGAACAGGACCTCCATCCCAAATACCTACAACCATGTTTTGACCGTCAAGCTTGAGCCCAGCACTTCCTCCTTCATTTATTCTATTTACCCTTGCCGTAGTTGCTGATCCAGCATTGTGGGTAGTGTAATACAAAGGTTTTCCTTCTTCAGAAACGGCAACAAGCTCTGTATAATTTCCTTGCTTATTTATGTTAGTAGTTGCCCAATTTTTAGTTCTGGCTTCAGTCAATGCAATACTTTTTTTGGAAAAATATTTTTTAGAAAGTTTATTTTCTAGACTTTTTAGTTTTTCCAAATCGTACTCTTTAACAATTTGTTTTCTTTGCTCTGCAGTTTGAGCGAAAGTGACAATTGAAAATCCCAACAAAAAAATCGGGAAAGCGCTGCGTAGTTTTATTTCCATTTCAACTATTTTTTGCTAAACTACTAATAAAATTAAATTATAGTTAACTTTAGTCCGATTTTAACCTTTGTATAAAGTTAAAATAACTATGCTAAAACTCAATTTTTCTGGACTTCTTTTAGAGACTGGCACCGATGAGGCTGGACGGGGTTGCCTTGCTGGACCAGTAACAGCAGCAGCTGTGATTTTGCCTTCTGATTTTGAAAACAACTTTCTCAATGACAGCAAACAACTTTCGGAAAAAATGAGAGAAAAACTCAGGCCTTTTATCGAGAGTGAATCCATTTGCTTTGCTGTAACTCATTTACATCCAAAAGAAATTGATGAAATCAATATCCTCAACGCTTCCATGAAAGCCATGCAAGAAAGCATTTTGAATTTAAATCGAACCCCTAAATATATTATGGTAGATGGAATCGGTCTTTGAATGCAAAATTGGGTTTAGTGACCACTTTTGGAAAACAATTTTCTACTACTGAAATTGAATTATTACAATCGATTCCTAACCAAAGTATTATAAAAGGAGATTCGAAATACTTGAGTATTGCTGCGGCTTCAGTTTTGGCAAAAACCTATCGAGATGATTATATGAACGCTATTCACGAAGAATTTCCGATGTACAATTGGAAAAAAAATAAAGGTTATCCCACCCAAGAACATCGTGAAGCAATTCGGAAATATGGCACTACTAAATACCATAGAATGAGCTTTCGACTATTACCTGAACAATTAAAGTTGGATATTTAAAATTAGAAATTAGAAGGCTTTATTGCTGCTTCAAAAGTTTTGAAAAATGTTTTAAAATTTTTTCTTTCACCTCATTCTCATTTACTTTTTCAACACCGAGTTCAACATTTAAAGAAGTGACAGCTTTTCCTCGAATGCCACATGGAATGATATTGTCAAAATAACCCAAATCGGCATTGACATTCAACGCAAATCCATGCATTGTTACCCAACGTGAGGCACGAACGCCCATAGCACAAATTTTTCTTGCAAATGGTGTACCTTCACCCAACCAAACTCCAGTTTCTCCTTCACTCCTTCCCGATTGTATTCCGTATTCATCCAAAGTTAAGATGATAGCTTCTTCTAAAAAACGCAAATATTTATGAATATCGGTAAAAAAATTCTCTAAATCCAAAATAGGATAGCCCACAATTTGCCCCGGTCCGTGATAGGTAATATCTCCACCTCGATTGATTTTGTAAAACGTAGCTCCTTTAGCTTCCAATTGTTTCTCTGACAACAATAAATTGTCCAAATCGCCACTTTTTCCTAAAGTATAAACATGAGGATGCTCCACAAAAAGAAAATAATTTGGTGTTTCCACCTGCGTTTCTTCTCTTCGATTCTTGATTTTCAAATCAACCACAGTCTTGAATAATTCTTCTTGATAATCCCAAGTTGCTTTATAATCTCTCAAACCTAAATCTTGAAGTTGGATGGTTTTATTCATAGCAATTATTTGAGTGGCAAAGTTACAAAGTTTTTATTGGCGATACTGACTAAAAAATAACACACGGATGAAACAGATTGCAAAAGCAAAACACAGATAAACCGGATTTTAATTACACTTTCTTTTTGGAAAAGTTTTGAAAATCTTACAGGTTTAAAAAAAAGATTATAACAAATAGCGGAACAAGTCGTCTTGAAAAACAAAATTTTAAGTTCGAAAAAACCTTAAACTTGAAACTTGAAACAAAAACTTTATCTTTGCGCTCTTAAAATCAGAACACAATGGCCTTATCCGAACAAGAAATCCTACGTAGAGAAGCACTTACCGAATTGCGAAACCTAGGCATTGAGCCTTATCCAGCTGCCGAATTTATTACTACAGCATATTCAAGCGAAATTCTGAACAACTTCGAAAAATTTGAAGGCAAAGAAGTTGTTTTAGCAGGAAGATTGATGGGTAAACGTATTATGGGTAAAGCCTCTTTTGCGGAATTAAAGGATTCTGAAGGACGCATCCAAGTATATGTTTCAAGAGATGATATTTCGAATGACGAAGAGAAAACGATGTACAATGTAGTTTTCAAAAAATTATTGGATATTGGTGATTTTATTGGGGTTCGCGGTACGGTTTTTAAAACTCAAGTCGGTGAAATCTCGGTTCATATTTATGGTTTGACTGTTTTGGCAAAAGCCTTGAAACCACTTCCTGTAGTAAAAATTGATGCTGATGGAAAAGCACACGATGCCTTTGCTGACCCTGAGCAAAGATATCGTCGTCGCTATGTGGATTTAACGGTGAACGACCATGTGAAAGATACGTTTATCAAAAGAACAAAATTGTTCAATGCGATGCGCTCGTTTTTTAATGACAAAGGATATTTAGAAGTTGAAACTCCTGTTTTACAACCTATTCCGGGAGGAGCTGCCGCAAGACCTTTTATCACACACCACAACTCGCTTGACATTCCGCTATACATGCGAATTGCAAATGAATTATATCTAAAAAGATTAATCGTAGGCGGATTTGAAGGCGTCTATGAGTTCTCTAAAAACTTCCGTAACGAAGGAATGGACAGAACTCACAACCCAGAATTTACCGCTATGGAAATATATGTAGCCTACAAAGACTACAACTGGATGATGAATTTCACCGAAAACCTGTTGGAACATTGCGCCATTGGTGTGAATGGAACTAGCGAAGTGACTTTTGGCGAACATAAAATCAACTTCAAAGCACCTTATGCAAGAGTGACGATGACCGATTCCATAAAACATTTTACTGGATTTGATATTTCTGGCAAAAAGTGAAGCAGAGCTTTATGAAGCAGCAAAAGGAATGGGAATTGAGGTGGATGTTACTATGGGTAAAGGAAAATTGATTGATGAAATTTTCGGTGCTAAATGTGAAGGAAATTATATTCAACCCACTTTTATTACTGACTATCCAAAAGAAATGTCTCCGCTTTGTAAACAACATCGCGACAATCCAGAGTTAACCGAACGTTTTGAATTGATGGTTTGCGGTAAAGAAGTTGCCAATGCCTATTCCGAATTGAACGACCCTATTGACCAAAGAGAACGTTTTGAAGACCAAATGCGTTTGGCTGAAAAAGGCGATGATGAAGCAAATGGAGTTATCGACGAAGATTTCTTGAGAGCTCTTGAATATGGAATGCCACCAACTTCAGGTTTAGGAATTGGTATGGACAGATTAATGATGTTCTTAACCAACAACAGTTCTATTCAGGAAGTGTTGCTATTCCCGCAAATGCGTCCAGAAAAGAAACAGGTTCAAATTGAATTAGCAGATGAAGAAAAATTGATTGTTACACTTCTAAAAACCAATGACAACAAATGGATTTGGGTGTATTGAAAATCAAATCGGAACTAAGTGGCAAAAAATGGGATGCAGCAATGAAAGGCTTGGCAAAACATGGCTTAACAAAAGTTAGCGTTGATGGCGAAAATAAAATTGTGGAACTATTGGGATAGTTGTTTTTACAGAATTTAACAAAAAGGGAATTCATCATGAATTCCCTTTTTTATTACAAAGAGTAGAAATATCTAATTTCATTTCAATGATTTTATTTCTTTTTTATTACTTTTATAGGACTAAATTCATAATTATTTGTCTGGCTAATTATGTAATTCGCAAAACTGCATTATTTAAATATCTTATGCAAATAAACCTAGACTTGCTTTTTTCTTGGGGTGCCATCGCCAAAGAATATAAAAAAATGATGTCATTTTTTGCGAAAATGAAGCAGCTTATTTCTATTATCAAATCATAGAGGGCAGTATTAGAATGTTCAATTCTAATGATGAGGGAAAAGAATTTACTCAAGGATATTTTTGTAAAGGTCAAAGTTTTGGAGAACCTCCCTTGTTCATTGATGAATCATATCCTTCAACAGCAATTGCTTTTCAGGATAGTAAAATAATTAAATTATCAAAAGATAAATTTCTAAAATATTAGATGAATACCCTGCAATTCAAAAGAGACTCCTTGTTTTATTAGCTAATAGAATTCATTCAAAAGCAAAAACATCTAAAGATATTATCAATCAAAAACCTGAATTTAGAATTATTGCTTTTTTGAATGCGCATAAAAATAATAACAACAGTAATAAAGAGTTAGTCTCCTTTTACTCGACAAGAAATTGCAAATTTTACAGGCTTAAGAGTTGAAACAGTTATTAGGGTATTCTCAAAAATGAGGGCTTGTAACAAAGTAGAAATTATCAATCATAAAATATATTACTAATGTTTTTTAATAGTAAATTCTGGCTGAAATTTTCATTAATAAACCTATTAATTGTGGCCTTGATTGGGCTCTTGATGCGCTACAAAATTGGTTTTGAATTTCCTTATTTAGATCAAAAACATTTGCAACATTCCCATTCTCATTTTGCCTTTACTGGCTGGATTAGTCACACTTTAATGATACTGATGATTGAGTTTATAGTAAAAAATGGGAAGCGGAAAGAGGAAAATAGCAAAAACTTCAAAAAATACAATTCTATCTTAATTGCCAATCTCATTTGTGCCTACGGAATGTTGATTTTCTTTATTATTGAAGGCTATGGGATGTTCTCTATTTTCTTTTCAACGGCTTCAATTGTAGTAGCTTGTGTATTTGGATACCAGTATTGCAAGGATTTAAAATTATTAGATAATGAATATTTATCTGTAAATTGGTTCAAAGCTGCAATTGGATTTAATATTTTATCTTCATTAGGAACTTTTGTGTTAGCTTACATGATGGCAACCAAAAACATACATCAAGATGAATATCTAGCATCCATTTATTACTATTTGCATTTTCAATATAATGGTTGGTTTTTCTTTGCTTGTATGGGATTGTTTTTTGATTTTTTAAATCTAAAAAAATCCGAAAATGCATTTTATTCAAATTCATTTAAATTGTTTTTTGTGTCTTGTTTCCCTGCCTATTTTCTATCAACGCTTTGGTTGGATTTACCTCTTTGGATTTACATTTTAACCGTAATTGCTGCTCTCATTCAAGTTTTTACTTGGTTTAAATTACTCTTTATTTTAATTAGAAATAAATTAGATATAGTAGAGAATTATCCTTTTTTTCTACGCTATATTTTACTTTTCATTGGTTTTGCTTTGAGTGTGAAATTTCTATTGCAATTGGGGTCAACTATTCCTACTGTAAGTCAATTGGCTTTTGGATTTAGACCCGTTGTTATTGCCTATTTACATTTGGTTTTATTAGCAATTATTTCACTTTTTTTATTGTTCTATATTTATGCATATCATATTTTCTACATCAACAATCAAATCAAGTTTGGCATAATCCTATTTTCGATTGGAGTACTATTGAACGAAATTGTTCTAGCTATTCAGGGCATTGCAGCCTTTAGTTACACCATAATTCCATACGTAAATGAAATTCTTTTGGGATTGCCATTATCCTTGTTTCAGGAATAGGAATAACTGCTTTTTATTCTGTAAAAAAAGTTAAAATCCACCCTGCTTTATGATTGCACTCATAAAATAACTGTTTTATAATTAGGTACTTTGCTAGTGTTAACCAAGTACTTACTATTATGAAAAAATCAATTAAATTATTAGTCGTAACAGCATTGATAGCTGTTATTGGATGTAAAAAAACGGATGAGATTGTTGCCCCCTCGAATGACACTACAATAACACAAGCTCCAGGACAAGAAGAAGTGAAAGATGACACATCAAATCAAATATTGTTCAAGTTGCTATTGGCAGTAAAGATCACACTACTTTAGTTGCCGCTGTAAAAGCTGCTGGATTAGTAACCTCATTGTCTAATGCTGGTCCATTTACCGTTTTTGCTCCAACCAATGCAGCATTTGATAAACTTCCTGCGGGCACTGTTGACGATTTATTGAAACCTGAAAACAAAGAAAAACTAACCAATATATTGGGATATCATACTTATGTTGGCACTTTAAAAACAGAGTATATGCAAGACGGTCAAGAATTTGATATGGTTTTTGGTGGAAAAGTAAAAATCACAAAAAAAGATGACAAAACCTTTGTGAATGGATCCGAAATTGTTGCTTCTATTCCAACTTCAAATGGAATAATTCATGTAATTGGTGATGTTTTACTCCCTAAATAATTTAATTATTAATTCAATATAATTTCTTTTTAATTAAAAGCATGAATCATCGTAATTCATGCTTTTTTAATGTAGTAGGTTCTATTCATTCCCGATTTGCAGAACATTTCTCTTTCAGAAACCGAAGATTTGTTTAAATGTTGAATATAAAATTAATTTCTACAAATGACATTAAAACTCAATGATGGCAACCAATTCTTTTCTTGAACTCTATCTGAAAAAGGCAAATCACTTAGGGTTGTAACATTATTCTTAAAAGACTGAATAAAATAGTTTCCAGTATAATTCTTCGAATTAAGATACCGCATCATTTCATTCAATTTATTAGCTGAAATTAATCTTGAATGATATGTAGTTCTTATTTCAAATTTCACATCACTTTGTAGAAGAATTTCGAAAGATTTTTCAAATTGTGGAAATAAATCAGATTTAGTTATTTGTTGAAAATTGCTTTTAGTCCCCTTAAAATCCAATGCAACGTAGTCTATAAGATTACTCTTGATTAATTGCTTCAAAACGTTCGGATTTGAACCATTTGTATCAATTTTTATCAAAAAACCCAACTCTTTAATTGTTTTAATTTGATCTAAAATATTTTTATGAATTAAACATTCTCCTCCACTAAAAACAACAGCATCGAGTAATCCCTGTCTAGATTTTAAAAAAGAAATTGCTTCAGAAAAAGTGGTAGTTCCTTTTCCTAAAACAATTTCTGGATTATAGCAGTAAAGACAACGCATATTACAACCTGCATACCAAAAAATACAAGCTGATTTATCAGGATAATCCAAAAGCGTAAATGGAGTAATATTGTAAATGGGTTTGCTTAACACTTACATTCTTTGAAATAACTTCGTTGTTTATGCTCCCCTTTTTTACCAATATTAAAACTCTCTACAGGACGATGGTATCCCATTACCCTAGTATAGACCAGGCATTTGGTTCGTAAATGTTGATTCTCTTCTAATACTTCATTCGTTTTGTTTTCATAAATTGAGTTGTTTTGATGTTCTATAATTTGTTCGTCACATTTTGGGCAAAATTCGTGTTCTCCATTTAAATAACCATGTATTGGGCAAACGCTAAACACAGGAGTTACTGTTATATAGGGTAATTTGAATTAGGTTAAAACCGTTTTACAAAGTTTTTACAAGCTTCTGGCGAACTAATTCGTTCATTCATGTACAAATGCAAAACGGTTCCACCGGTATATTTACACTGTAATTCATCTTGAATTAGTAATGCTTCAAATGGATCTTGCGTAAAATCTACAGGAATTTGCGAACTATTGGTGTAATAAATATTTTCATCTTGACCCGCTTGAAAAATGTTTGGAAATCTTTTTTTATCTTCTTTAGCAAAACGATAGGTTGTCCCTTCCGCTGGAGTGGCTTCAAGGTTGTAGAGATTACCCGTTTGCTCTTGAAATTCTTTCATTCTACTTCGAATGTAATCAAGAATCTCTACACAAAACTCGTTTCCAAAAACGGTCGTAATATCATCATTATCATTTGTAAAATTACGAACCATTTCATGCATTCCGTTAACTCCAATGGTTGAAAAATGATTTCTGAAATGAGGCAAATATCTTTTTGTATATGGATATAATCCCCTATCGTACATTTCTTGTATAAAAACTCTTTTTTTCTCTAATGTTGATTTAGCAATTTCCATCAATCGATCCAATTGGTTGAAAAGTTCTTTTTTGTTGCCTCCAAACAAATAACCCAAACGTGCCATGTTGATGGTAACAACTCCAATACTCCCTGTCATTTCAGCACTCCCGAAAAGGCCGTTCCCTCGTTTTAGCAATTCTCTCAAATCAAGCTGTAAACGGCAACACATACTACGAACAGCATTTGGTTTGTAAGCATTTTCGTTTTCAACTTTATTACCATTATTATCTAATTTATACTGACTTCCAATAAAGTTTTGAAAATAGGAAGATCCTATTTTTGCGGTGTTTTCAAAAAGTAATGTTGTGTTTTCTCCATTCCAATCAAAATCTTCTGTAATGTTTACTGTTGGAATTGGAAAAGTAAAAGGTTGACCATTCGCATCACCTTCGGTCATAACAGTGTAATAGGCTTTATTTATCAAATTCATTTCATTTTGAAAATGTTCATAGCGCATTTCCGTTAATGAAACAACCCCTCTTTCTTTAGCGCGAATTAATAAGTCATTACTAGTACCATTTTTAAACAAATGTTGGTCATTTCTAGTGGGAATTTGCTCTTTCAAATCTGTTGGAACAACCCAATCCAAAGTTATATTGGTAAATGGTGATTGTCCCCATCTGGCAGGAACATTTAAATTATAAACAAAACTTCGAACTGCTTTCAACACCTCATCAAAAGATAAATTATCTTTAAAAACATAAGGCGCCAAATAGGTGTCAAACGAACTAAAAGCCTGTGCTCCTGCCCATTCACTTTGCAGAATACCTAAAAAATTCGCCATTTGACCAAGAGCTTCTCTAAAATGAGAAGGTGGTTTACTTTCAACACGACCTCGAACTCCATTAAAACCATCGTTTAGTAAAACTCTAAGGCTCCATCCTGCGCAATAGCCCGTTAAACAATCTAAATCATGAATATGAATATCTCCGTTTCGGTGTGAGTATCCTTCTTCTTTCGAATAGACTTTGTCTAACCAATAATTTGCAATGATTTTTCCTGCAACGTTATTGACCAAACCTGCATTAGAATAAGATGTATTTGCATTGGCATTAATTCTCCAATCCGTTTGCGAAATATATTCTTCAATAGTTTGTGTACTGTCTACATAAGTGGTATCGTCATTTAATCCTTGAATGTGCTCACGTTGTAACTTTCTGGTGTGACGATACAACATAAACGAACGCATTACTGCAAAATATTCCTTTTGAAACAGCATTTTTTCAATAATATCTTGAATTTCTTCTACCGCCCAAGTATCCTTATTTTTAATAATTTTGATTACATTTTCAAAAACACTCTTGTCGTATGGAACCGAGACACTTGCAAAACTTTTCTCAATAGCATCTTTAATTTTATAACTCTGAAAAGGTTTATAATCACCATTCCTTTTAATAACATATTTCTCCATAAGACAGTTTTTTTTGTGTTTTACATTTTCTAAAATCTATTATAAAATTGAAAATCGTTCCTCCAATTCTTTTGCTTTATGAAACAAAATATTGTTTTCCAGATGAATGTGTTTGTGTAAATCTTGTTCATATTCTTTGAGCATAGCAAAAGTTACTTTGTAAGTTTCACAAGCATCATTTGGTGGAGTATAATTGCTGGTTAATTCAGAAATTTTAGCAAATAAATCACCCTCAGCTTCGTGGTCGTGTTTTAACATCGCAATTGGATTGTCTACAGTTCTAAAATCTGGTTGCTGGATGGTTTGATTATTTTTTATTGCCAAAGCCATTGTTTTAATAAATGGAAACAAAATCACTTCCTCTTTTTGCAAATGATTTAGTAATTCTATTGCACTGATTTTGAATAAATTGTTGATTTCGAACAATTCGGGATGTCTATCGCCATGAACTTTGCATAATTTATCCAAATACATCAATAAAACTGGTGTTTTTTCTTGAATATATTCGTGATGGGTTTCTAGAATGTAATCAATTAATAAATTAGGAGAGAATGATTTAAAATCGATTCCTACTGAAGAATTTGAATGTAAAATCACATTAATTTCACTTTGAATTTGATGTACATCCAAACCTTTTGTTAGACAAACTTCACCAAGTGTTTTATTGCCTTTACAACAAAAATCAATTTTATATTTTGAGAAAAGCGCTGCAGTTCTAAAATCTTGCGCTACATATTCTCCAACTGTTGTTTTTTCTAGGGTGTTCATAGTACTATTAGTTATATGATACAATATTAATCGTATTCAACACAACAAAATATGAGTTAAATCATATTCGGAAAGATTTTTTAATAAATGAACTTTCTCAAAAGAACATCTAAGGTTACAGTAACAATCTGAATTGCTAACAGCTAAAACCGAAGTATAAAAAGACTAACATCCACCAACCAAAATGCAGATGAATGAACGATGAATTGTCAGGAAAACATAACTTATGTAATAGTTTTGTACATCATTACAGCCGAAATATTTAATGCTCTGTTTTTAATTTCATCAGCTTTTGCACCAACAAAAAGGGCATCAACAGTTTGGCAAAAAAGTTGATTCCAATGTTCAAAATGTTCCTGAGTTATTGTGCTTTTTTGATGCAATTCTTTATGAACAACCATTGGACTTCCACTGTAATTGGCTGAATAGAATAATATATTTTCCCAAAAATCATACATTTTAGGCAAATGTGATTCCCAGTTTACCATGGCTACATCATTGAAAAAATAACCAATAACTTTGTCTGTTTTCACTTTGTCATAAAACGCATTTATCAACTTTTCAATATCTTTCCTATTTCTAATATCCGTTTTCATTGTTTACAAATCTTTGTTTTTAAATTTTTTAAGCGAAATATAAAACGGAATAATTGCCCATAAGCAAAGCAATAAAAATGAAGCTACTAAGCCTGAAAATGTTCCAAAAAAATCTTTAAAAATAGCTCCAGTATATCCCATCATCGCCGAAATATCAAGATGCAATAATATTTGTATTCGAGCTAAATCTATAGGACTTAATGCTGTTATACCTACCATAGCATTTTCTATTGGATACTCTTGAAATTGAAATAATAAAAACAAAACCATCCCATCAAAAATTAAAGCAAAATACAGCCAGGTCATTATGGCAATTCCAATTCCTTTAGCTTTATCACGTGTAAGGATGGAACTCAAAAAAGCCAAAGCGACAAAAATCACCGAAATCAAACTCCCAACAACAACCATCATCAAACCTATGCTATCTGGGGCATTTATCAATAATGGAATTCCAGCTCCTACTCCAAAAGCCAGAACCATTGAAATGGACAATCCGAAAAATAAACTCAGCCATATTTTGATTCTCTTTATAGGTTGACTCAATAACAACTCAATAAATTCAGCACTGTTATAAATGTAAATGGTTGAAAAAAGTATGGAAACCAGAGGCACAGTAAACAAAATTATATTTAAGATAGTCAATAATCCTTTCGAAGAATTATCTTATAAGGCAAAGGAACTCCATGACAATAGTGCCATAATTAGAGCATAAGCCAAAACAATTTTATTCTTTAAAATGTCAAGTAATATGATTTTTATTATTCTATTCATTTCCTTTATTCTTTAAAATTTTAGCAATCGATTTAGAGATTTTATTCTCATTGGTTTCCGATTTCAAATCAGCCACTTTTTTATGAAAATGAACTTTCCCGTCTTGCATAAAAATAATTTCAGTAACTAAATCATCCAATTCACTCAATAAGTGTGAAGTAATCAAAATCAGTTTGCCTTTTTCTTTTTCCCGAATAATTTTTTCTTTTAAAATTTCTGATGCCAATGGATCTAAACCTGCCGTTGGCTCATCTAAAATCAGCACCTCTGGATTAAACAAAAAAGCCAATGCTGCACTAACTTTTTGAGTTGTCCCTCCAGAAAGAGTTCGCATTTGTTTTAAAAACATCTTTTCTAATTCAAAAGCATTTATCAAATCTTCATCCAATGCCTGATCTGAATTCCGAATTTTTTTTATCATTTCGACGATTTGACCGATAGTCATATTATCTGGATAACGTCCTATTTGAGGCATATAGCCAATATTTTCTCGGTATAAATAATCCCCAAAAATTGATTTATTATTAAATTCTACTGAGCCTGAATCGGGTATAACCATACCAAGAATAGACTTAATTAAAGTCGTTTTCCCGCAACCATTAGGGCCGATTAATGCAATGCATTCTCCTTTATGAAAAGAAAGGTTGATGTTTTGCAACACTTCATGTTTACCAAACTTTTTGCTACATTTTTTTATTTCAATCATAATGGCAAAGACTTCATTAATGGTGTATTGTCTATAAAATTATCTGGTGTTATGCTAGGCAAAACTTTTTCAGATTTGTCTAAAAGCGTTATCATAAAACTTCTAAAAAGCAACATTGATGATGGATTTTTTTCAGTCAATACTGCAAACAAACTCAATGGATGATAGGGCACGTCACCTGTCCCGTTTTTGTCTAAATCATATCCTTCATATTTATCCCAATAGTTGCTATTGAAAGTGTTTAAAACCAAGCTTCCATTGGTACTAATATCAAATGTATTTCCTAAAAAATTATTACTTACCAATTCGTTATCCATACAACTGGCTTGAATTTTATTGCCCAACCATTAGACTCAAAACATTTCTTCTCATTTTTATCCTCGAAGTACCTTCCATGTATATTGCGAAGTATTCTTATAAAATGATTATTAAAAAATGTAACCATCCGAAATTTCTTTAAGCAATAGTCCATATGCAGAATCACCCCAATTTTCTTCAAAAGTATTATTAAACATTTTAAACTTTTCGAAAACATTACAGCTACACCCTGCTCCATTATTTTTAAACAAATTAGAAATGTAAGAATCATCGTTGTGAGAACATAAAATGCAATCCGTATCGTATATTTCGATCAGATATATTTCTCCATATCAATGAATTGGTTACAAATTCAAAATAAATACCATCTCGATGCCCTCTATATTATTTGCAATGATTTGAAGATTGTCGCTTTTCCAACAATGGATTCCGTTACCAATTAGTTGTTCTTCTTTTCCCAAAAGCAATAATCGTATTGCCTTTTTATGATACAATTTTACAATTTTGAAGATAAATTCCAAAAAAATTGTCTTGAAATAATTATTAATAATGCCAACATATTGCTTGTTATACACTTTAATTCCGCATGGATCATCTAGTGTTGCAAAACCGATTCGTATAATTTTAATTCCTTGAACTAAAACACTATCTGCTTTGATAGATAAAACTTCATACTTTTTTTGACCATCAAGAATTGGAAGATTTTTTCCAATGAAAACTATTTTTTTATCTATTACAATAGTGCCTTCTTTGTATATTCCACTATTTACAATAATGGTGTCGCCGTCTTTTGCAATGGCAATGGCTTGTTTGATTTTTTTTATGGGATAAGCTGTCCCAACATAAATTGTAGTAGCATTTACTGTTTGAAACAAAAAAAGAGAAAGTAAAATGTAAAAAACATTCCTCATTTAATATTTATGATTTCATCCCAAGTTATGGTTGGGCTTTAGTTTTCAATGATAGACTTTCCTGTTTCATCATTACAAAAATGCGGCTATATTTCCTCCCATTGGGCTAATAAATTCCTCTTTTTAAAAAAAGGCTTTTCAGCAAGAATCAATTTAGTTGGGTTGCATAGTCATTGACATATAAAAGGATTTAAATTTTACGTTCATTTTTCTTTGATATATCTTATCATACAAGACATATCATCAAATTTATAAAATCTACCTTTTTAAGTGATTACTTCGCAGCAAATGGAATTGAAATTGTCATTTTACAAAATCGCATGAATCGACATTAAATTTAATTGGTTTTGGTTCTTTTGGACCACAAGAAATAAAAACTAATAAAAAAACAATGGTAAACCTATTTTTCATAGAATTAAAATTCGATTTGTTAAACTTATATTCTTTTATAACAATAAAGAAAAGTAATATTCCTGCTGCGGTTAGCATCCATCCGCCCGTATCCGGTATTGAATAAGCACCAAAGTTAAGCAATTGTTTGTACCCAATAAGTGGTGGTTGATAAGCCATTCCCGGTACTTTTATAGCCGCATTTGGATCTAGATTATGACCATATTCATAATTCCATCTGTAAAAATCGATACCAGCAAAAATAACAAAAAGAACGAAGAAAATAAAAATGTTCGAACCGCTTTTCTTTTGCAACGACATCTGCATGCAATGTTTTCATTCCAATATAATGATTCAGGCCATTGATAATTTCAACATTTCCACCTAAGGCATTAGAGTATATAAGCAACTTTAATCCTTCCGGATATTGAGGTGCATCTAAATCAATTTGCCAAATAGGAACAAAAATAGATATTACCAAACAAACTGCACTGAGCAACAATAAGGCTCTTGACAAATTAGATAATTGGGATGTTTTCATATATTTATTTATTTAAAAAAGGGAGCAATTAAACTTGTCTCCTTATGTATTAAATTTATTTTTTGCTGAAGCAGACAAATTTGTTTACCCAAACTAAATGTTATGGAACAGTACTTCCTGCTGGAGAAACTCTTACATAACCTTGCATTTCCTGATGCAATGCACTACAAAAATCGGTACAATACATAGGATACATACCCGGTTTGAGAGGTATCCATTTCAAGGTTTGTGTTTCACCTGGCATAATTAATAATTCGGCATTGTCTGCACCTTTTACTGCAAATCCATGAGGTACATCCCAATCTTGTTCTAGATTCGTTACATGAAAATACACTTCATCACCCATTTTAATTCCCTCGATATTATCAGGAGAAAATGTGATCGAATACAAGTCATATAAACATGTACTTTATTACCTTTTGTACTACTTTTGCTTCTTTTTCTCCTTTAGTTACATATGGGTGTTTATTTTTTCAATTTGTAGATTTTCAATTGTCCATTATTTCTAATCAAATCTGCAGGAGCAGCCTGAGCATAATGTGGCTCTCCAATAGTTGGAAAATCAAATATCATTTGCATTTTATCGCCACTAATGTCATATAATTGTGCACTTTGCGCTAATTCAGGACCTGTTGGTAAATAACGATCTTTGGTAATTTTATTATAAGCTATCAAGTATTTAGGAGAAGGTTTACGTGTATTTCCACCTGGTATACAAATGTGACCAACAGAATAATAAGTAGGTGCTCTATCTAATACTTTTAAATCTTTGATATTCCACTTCACCACTTCTGAAGATACAAACATAGAAGTATAGGCATTGCCTTTTCCATCAAATTCGGTATGTAAAGGTCCTAATCCTGGTTTTTTAACTTCACCATATAATGCTGCTTCATACTTCACGATAGGAATGCCTTCATATTCACCTTCAAAGTGCCTTTATAGCAATAGCTAATTTATCGAAACTGAATACAGGAATCAACGCTGCAAGTTTTCCTGACCCTACAATATATTCACCTGTTGGATCTACATCACAACCATGTGGTGATTTAGGACAAGGAATAAAATAACAAATATCTTTTAATATAGATGCATCTAAAATAGTCACTTCTGTTCTCATTTCTGATGTGGCAGAGTGTGTAATATCACTATAAACATTGTGCGCATATTTTACGGTTTGTTTAATTCCCTTACCTGCTTTTAGATATTCTTCCGCTTTCTTCCAATTTACAGCCATAATAAAATCTTTGTCTTTTTGTGATGCATTCACTTCTAACAATGTATTGGCTTGTTCTGTATTGTAACATGAAAAGAAAAACCAGCCATGTGATTTTGCTTTTCCGCATGAGATAAATCAAAATTCACCCTGGGAATTGAATTTGGAAAGCAATATCCATTTTACCTGACTCTTTATCTACTTTAACAAAACTAATATGTCCTTTAAAATTTTGTTTGTAACTACTGATTGGAATATCGCCATTTACATTATCGGGGGGCACACTGAAACGAGTACCCGCAACAATATATTCTGAGTTTTCAGTATAAAAGGTGAGCTGTGATTTCCTGCACTATTGGGCAATTCAATGATTTCTGCCGTTCTAAATGTTTTTAAATCTACCCGAGCCAAGCGGGGTGTATTATTTGCATTGGCAAACATCCATTTACCATTGATTTCACCATTTGTTTGGGATGATTCTATATGATGCAAATCATCCCATTTTTATATTTTACAGGATTATTTTACACCGTCTATTTTGCGCATATACTCAAGAATATTTCTAGCCTCCGTATCGTTTAGTCCTTGATTTGGCATACGAACAAGACAAATCTCCAATTGGGCTTGCAACTTTGGATCTTTAGTAATCATAGGGTCTGGATTAGTAATAAAGTTCATAATCCATTCTGGTTGGTGACGCGATGTAACTCCATTCCAGCCAGGGCCAACTAATTTTTCATCGGTAACTTTGTGGCAGGAGGTACATTTTACATCGGCTACTTTTTGTCCCTCTGTAGCCATCGCTTGATCTAAGGTTGCCGCCAAATCAACTTTATCGAATTTACCTTCACCCCTTTTTGGATCATAAGATGATGGATCTGAACTTGTAGTTTCTGTAGCTTCTGGTTTTGAAAAATCATTGTCGGAACTTTCTTTTTTTCCGCAAGAAATACACAATGAGACTGTCATTAAAAGTATTGCAATCTTATTCATAATAATTTGAGTTTAAAATTAGTTGTACAAATTTCAATCTATATTATTTGAATAGGTATGATTGCAATCATACTCAAAAAGAATATTTTATCTTTTTAAATGTCCAAAAGCATTATATAAAAAAAGTAGTAAACTCATGCTTACTACTTTTTAAAAATTTAAATTGGTTCAAAAATCTATTTAGTTCTTGTATAATATTTTTTTAACCGAATAATTGAACTAAGATTAATTATAAACCATAATTCAAATTCACACTCCATCGATAACTAGCTTCCACATTACCACCAGTAAGATTTTGGTTAATGGGCAACATGGCGTTAATCCCCATTGATAATTTATCTTTTCCAACTTCGAAACCAATTTTTCCGAAGAATATATCTCCGGCAGTATCCTTCAATTCTTGTCCCATTTGATAATTACTTTGATATACCTCTCCTGAAAATCCCAATTGTGGCGCAAACGAAAACTGATCTTTTTCATACAAATAAAAGAATGTGCCTGCATAATTAAACTGATTCCCAAATTGATAGTTATTTTTATTCTCTGTTTTTATAACATAATTAAGCATCGTATTGATTCCAAATTGCTTTCTTCTAACGATATATTCAGTCGCTAAAATATAATCCCAACTTCCTGTACCCACCTGATAACTTGGATTGACGCTTCCATTATTGGCTTGGTCAAATTTCCCCAATGGCGCTTTAATTCCACCGCCTAATTGCAAATTATGCACCAAAAACGTACTATCCTTATGAGTTTGATATAACGTATACATCCCTAAAACAGTAAGATCTCCTATTCCAGAGATACTTTGACTTCCTGTTTCTGTTTGCCTATTGTGAAAATTATAAGGAAGCAAAGTAGAAATTTGTAAATTATTCGCTACGGGAATTCGTGCCCAAACTTGAATGGTATTGAAATTTTCGTCGTACCAGGGCGAATTACTATACAAACCATCAGAACTAGAATAGGATTGATAGAAATACCTTAACCCAACAAAATTAGAGTTTAACATTGACGCAAATCCCATGCTCCCACCACTAGCCGAACAACCACAAGCATCACAATCGTCTAATTGGCGAAAGATTTTCTGATACTTTATAAACGGATTTTGTGGAACTAGACTGTCTTTCTCTGAGTCCAATCCGAGTTGAAAAGTGAATACTAAAAGTAAAATATATTTCTTCATTGTTTTAAAATTCTGAGAATCGTTTATCATTGAGATATTGATTATCGGTTAAGGTCTTTAAAAAAGCTATAATCTTTGTTTTTTCGGAACTCGTTAAAGGAATTCCCAATGCACCATTGGTATTTAAAATTGGGTCTAAGGTTGCTGAATTAACTACTCCTTTAGAATAATGATCTAGAACGGCTTCTAAGGTAAAAAATCGTCCATCATGCATGTAAGGTGCTGTTTTTTCAATATTTCGCAAACTTGGCACTTTAAATTTATACCTATCACTTTCAAGTTCAGTTACTCTATATCTTCCCACATCGTTTACGGCTGGATTTACAGCTAATCCATTATTTCTGAAAGAATTATCAGTAAATATATCTGTTGCATGACAAGTGGCGCATTTTTGATTGAAAATAGCATAGCCATCCAATTCTTCCTCTGACAATACTCCTTGAACTTCATTTCGTCTATATTGGTCAAAACGAGAATTAGACGAAGTTACCATTACCATGAACTGGGCTAGAGCTTTAGCATATTTTCAGAATTAATTTGACCATCCGTAAAGCTTGAGCAAATAATTTTTGATACGATGTATCGGATTGCATCATTACTATTGCATTAGGGAAATTGCCATTCATCTCAATAGAACTGGTAAACGGAATAATAGGTTGCAACTCTAAATGTGATGTTGCTCCGTCATACATAAAAGTAGTTTGAAAAGCCAAATTTTGAATGGGTGGCGTGTTTCGTGTTCCCATTGCATTATTTACGCCATGGCTAATAGAATGTCCGTGATGTGTGAACGCATCTTTTTGAATATGACAAAATCCACAAGAAATCAATCCATCCGAAGAAAGTCTCCCATCGTAAAAAAGTTTTTTACCCAATTCAAAACCTTTTTCAGTAATGGGATTGGTAGCTAAATTATAAGCCAACGGTGGGAAATTACTTGGAACCTTGAAGTCTATTGGAATGTTTTGATATTCTTCAGAACTGTCTTTTGAACAACTCCAAAAAACAACTATAAAAAGCACGGAACCAATGTTGTGTTTTCATTTTGATTGTTTTGATAAAAAAGCTGTCAGTTAATAACAACCAACAGCTTTTTGTAAATAATTAATCGTTGTGAACGTGATTTACAACAAACATTTCGGAAAGATTTGAAGTAATTAAAGGCAAATTGGCTCCTCCCATTATCATTGCTCCCATTCCTCCCATATTGTTATCGGTCAATTTAATCTTGTTAGTTCCATCAATAATTTTCGCTACATCGGCAAAAATATGCACATCTGGGGCGACGTTAGTTCTTACGGTTGCTTTGGTAGGGAAATTAAGAGTTATAGTTGTATAGTTGTAGGCAGTTCCTGTCTTTCCTGTATGAACCATAAAACTGGTTTCTGTTGTGACTGTTGAAGAAGTAAACATACCCTCAAATTTAACAAACTTATACCCTGCACTCCAAGACCACAACATGCCAGCTGGATCTGCATTTGCTAATAAATCACCTTGACCAGAAATGCCGAGATTGAATTGTTCCTCATCGACTCCAATCCCAAAAGTTACTTTAGTATAATTTCCTGCAGGAACATTTTCAAGCTCAATCATCTGACTAGCTTCATTGGATTCGTCAACAATAAAATAACTTTCACTTTTTGGATAAGTAAATGTAGTGCCATCCTCCTTCGTTAAAACAATATTACTTACGATGTATTTAACCTCAGCGATTTTAAGATTTTCCCCTTGCGAGGTGGTGTTGGTTTGTGTGTTTAAGATGAGATTCGAACTGCCAAACACATTGTCAAATTCTAATCCTATAGTGCCTTCGCCACTGATGGTGTCATCATTGTCATTTGAACATGAAGCGAATGTTAGAGCTATAGCCATTACGGCTAGTATATTTTTTTAATTGAAATTTCATTGTTTATTTTTTATTAATTAAAGTGCATCAATAATCGACCTGAAAAGGAAATACTTTTCAGAAAATAAAATATAGCCATAATTGTCCTCTTTCGATACTATCAAAAAAAAAAGAGAGTGACAATTGTTTATGTAATTACTTTAAGAAATAAAAGTGGGCGGGTGAAATACGGAACAGTTATTCAAATAGGTATATAAGTTTGAATAGTTGTTATTTATGGTTTTTGATTTGAAAATATTTTTCTCGGTGAAATTGTAAGTAGCAAAATCTTGAAAAAATAGAATTTCAAACTCCTGAACACTCATTTTTTTATCAGAAATCGGTTTTTCATTCTCAGACGATTTTGCTAATTCCTGCATCAAATGACATTTTCCATTACATTTCATTTTGGGTTTATCTTTATTGATACACAGCACTTTCGAAATGTATTCATAATTAATCACGTATTCAAAAACCGGAAGTATCGGCTTTAAAAACATAACCATCGCTATTATAAATACTGCTTTTTTCACTTTGCGAAGATACAAAATTAGAACTCTGAATTTATATGATTTGAATCATATTTGATAAAACAACAATTTTAATTCGATTAAAAAGTACTATCCGCCAATTTTTATCATACTTCTATTTTGTGAAAACAATTTAGGATTCTGAAATTTTGTATCATCATCCATACCGCCACGCATAGCTTTCTTAAGCCTAATATTTTTAAAAATCAAAGGCTCTATGGATTCCCCTGCTCTGAGAGTTTCTAGTAAAGAAGTTTCTGAATTGGAGAACAGGCAATTTTTTAATTTCCCATCGGCGGTTAATCGAATGCGATTGCAACTGCTACAAAACGGATTGGTAACGGAACTAATCACTGAAAAACTACCTTTATAGGATTGTATCTTGTGGTTTTTGGCTGTATCATTTGGTTTATCTGAAATTCGTTCCACAACCTCATCAGTGTAAAATGAAGACACTTGCGACAAAATTTCGGCGTAGCTTACTAGTTTTTCTTTATTCCATTGATTGCCATCAAAAGGCATAAATTCTATAAATCGAATTTGAATGGATCTGTCTTTGGTTAACTCAATAAAATCAATAATTTCATTATCATTAAATCCTTTGATAACGACCACATTCAATTTTACTTGAAAATTATTTTCGTACAACAAATCCAAATTCTCCCACAATTTTTCAAAATAATTTCTACGTGTGATGGTAGTGTATTTTTCTTTTTGAAGACTGTCAATGCTAACATTCAATGCTTTTATTCCAGCCTCTTTAAAAGTATCTATAAAATCATGAACCAAAATCCCGTTAGTGGTCAAAGTGAGTTCAACTCCAAGCTTTCCTAATCGCTGAATTATAGTAGCCGCATCTTTTCTAACTAGAGGTTCTCCTCCGGTCAATCTAATTTTGGTCACGCCAAGATGAACAAATGTTTGTGCAATAGTAACAATCTCATCCGCCGTCATCAAATTTGATTTGGGTGTAAGCGCAATTCCCTCTGCTGGCATGCAATAGGTACATCTCAAATTACAATGCTCCGTAATCGAAATACGCAAATAGTTGTGCTCACGCCCATGAGAATCATACATTTGAGGGTTGCTATTTGCCATGATCAAATCCATTTAGTAATTTAAACAAATGCAATACTGATGGAAAAACTGCATCCATAGACTCGCTCGCTCCTGCTGTTGAACCTGGCAAAGCCATAATTAATGTGTCGCCTTTAAAACCCACAACACTTCTAGACAACATCGCATAGGGTGTTCTATCCTGACCATAGGAACGAATGGCTTCTTCAATTCCTGGAATACGTCTATCCAAAAGAGGAAGTACCGCTTCAGGGGTTACATCTCTGTTAGACAATCCTGTTCCGCCTGTTATAAGTATTAAATCTATTTTTTGCTCACAAAATGCATGTATTGAATTTTGAATATCAATTATTTCATCTGGAATTACTGAATATTTAGAAATGCTTAAACCTAAATTCTTTATTTTTTCTGTAATTACTTTTCCTGCTTTATCTTCTTTCTTTCCAGATGAAACACTGTCTGAACACACCATTACGGCAACTGAAAGTTTTTGCACCTCTTTGTTTCCGTAATCAGATTTTCCTCCTTTTTTATGCAGTAATTTAATAGTTGAAATCTCCACATTTTTATCAATCGGCTTCAGCATATCATACATCGTCAAAGCAACAATAGAGGCGCCGTGCATCGCCTCGACTTCATCTCCTGTTCTATAAATTGCTTTCACAGTAACTTCAATTAAAACAGAATCTTCCAAACATTCAAACCGAATTCCAGTATATTCAATCGGCATGGGATGACAATCGGGAATGGCATTTGAAGTGTTTTTTACAGCAAATAATCCCGCTGTTCTAGCTACTTCCAAGACATCGCCTTTGGGAACTGTTTTATTCAAAATGGCCTGCATGGTTACTGGTGAACCAACTTTTACGATAGCCTGTGCGGTTGCAGTTCGTTGGGTAATTATTTTATGAGTGATGTCTACCATTTTATGCGTTTTTTTTCCATGAGTACGATTCGTCTTCAAACAATTCTTTGCCAAAAATGGCTACTTTTTCTTTTATCTCTTCCACTAAAAATTCTAAAGCTTCATAGACCACCCTTCTTCGAGGTGCAGAAACAAAAACAAACAGACAAATTTCACCTGTTTTAACTAATCCAAGACTATGATAAATATGCAAACAAGACAATTCATATTTGGCAAAAGCAGCTTCACGAATTTCGTAAAAGCTTTGCTCCGCCATTTCTTCATAAGCTGAATATTCGATGGCTACCACCGTTTTTCCATCGATTGTATCTGCTCTTAACCTGACCTAAAAAAATATTGTGTGCACCGATAGTCGTTTTACTTTGATGTTTAGCAATGGAATTTCCAATAAAATCAGAGCTAATTGCTCCTTGAACGAATGAACTTTTCTTTGGTTTATCTGTTGACATGATTACTTTTTTAGATGCTGCTCAAGGTTTTGAATGCCTCCTTTAAGATGCGAAATGCGATTAAATCCTAGTTTTTTTATATACTGTAAAGCAATACTACTCCTTTGTCCCGTTTGACAAAACAAAACGATCTCTTGTTGTGTATTCAATGTATTTACAAAGCTTTCTACGCTGTTTAATGGAATATTTAGGACATTACTCCTTGATATCTTGGCAATTCATCTTCCTCCCGAACATCAATGAGTAGAACATTGGAATCATTGCTTTTTTCAAAAAATTGTTCCTGATTCAGTAGTTCACTAAATGTAATTTTTTGGGTATTCAGCAATTGAATCCCATTGATAATTCCTTTTTCAATTTGCTTAGGATTTTTTTGAAAATCAATTAATTGGGTTTGTGCTTGCAAGCCTTCATAAATCAATAGTTTCCCTGACAATACTGTTCCAATTCCTAGGATTATTTTAAGTACTTCGGTAGCTTGTAAAACACCCAGAGCATTTGGCAAGACTCCTAAAACTCCAGCATCAACACAATTAGGAATACTATTCATGCCTTCTTTTTCAGGAAATAAGCACCTATAACTTGGACCATTTTTATAATTAAATACCGAAACTTGTCCTTCGAATTTATGAATAGAAGCGTATACAAAAGGTATCTTTTTTACCAGAGAAACATCGTTGATTAAATAACGAACAGCTATCGTGTCGGTACAATCTACGATGATATGGTACTCTCCAACAATTTCGAATGCATTTTGGCTTTGAAAAAAATCAGAAAAAACTTGAACATCAACACTTGGATTTAATTTCTTAATAGCACGAGCAGCCGTAACTGCTTTATTTCTTCCACAATCGTCAAGCGTATACAACAATTGTCGATGTAAATTGGTTTCTTCTACCACATCACCATCAACAATTCCAATGGTGCCAACTCCTGCCGCAGCTAAATTTTGTAAAACCGGACAACCCAAACCACCAGCTCCAATAACCAAAACTCTAGCCCTTTGTATCTTCTGTTGCCCTGACTCACCAATTTCAGCAAGAGCCATTTGTCTCGAATATCGTTTTGTTTCTTTCATTTTCAATTATCCTCCTGCAAATGGAGGTAAAAAAGCAATTACATCCTGATTTTTAATAGCAACATCTGTTGTACATATGGTTTGATTTACAGCAACAGCATAGGTAGCATTTTGCAAACCTTCGTAAAGAGATTCCAACTTTGATTTCAAGTCAATAACAGAAATTGTCTCTTGATCCAATTGCAATTGCTCTTCACTTTTGTTAGTGACTTCTGCTAGCAAACCAAAATATTTTATGGTTACAATCATCATTTCAAATTTTGATATTCTTCAGGTGTGTTTATATTGACTAACTGATTTTTCCATTTTTCGGGCACTTGGACATCCTGATGAATCACCCCATCAACCAAATCTCTAACTTTCAATTTATTTCCAGCAATGGCTTCACTTATTTGAATTCGAATCGATCTATCGTATACTGCTACTAAGGGATTTGTTTTTCCATCTACAAGCAATTGGCTCACTAAAAATAATTCGAATGCTTGCTGAACATCCACTGTAAAAGTTCTGTGGTAACTAATGGAGCGTCTACACTAACTACAATATTCATTTTTGTTTTAGAATATTTCAATCCGGTGTAAATACCTCCTAGTGGTCCTTTATTGGGAATAATATCCTCCACTCGTGTGCATCCTAGAAAGTCATAGTCTGGATTTGACGAAACAATAATACAATTCTCTCCGAAAAGGGGGTTGAAGCGCCTTATAGATATGTGATACAAAAGATTTCCCATCCAATAGCAGCAATCCTTTATCATTCCATCCGTTGACTCTTCCGCCTGCCAAAATAATTCCAGTACAATTCTCCATTAGGCTGTTGTATATAATTTAACAATAGCGATCCCAATAACGGTAGCCAAAATATAACGAAGTTGCATCGTATTCAGTTTTTTACTTCCATAAAAAGCACCTAACATTCCCCCTATAAATGCAACAAGTATTAATAGTAGGGAAGATGAAGACAATGCGCCTCCCTTACTAACAAAACCAAAAAGGCCTGAAACTGAATTCACCAAAATAAACAATGCCGATACAGCAGCCGATTGTTTGATAGTAGCCCAACCCAACAACAGTAAAATCGGGCTCAAAATAATTCCACCACCAATTCCTAATAATCCCGATAGAAATCCAATAGAAGATCCTATGAATAAAGCCAAAGGAATATGTATAGGTCGAATGGTTTCGTTTTCTTTACCAAAAAAACCTAGTATTCGCAAGACAGCAAACAGCAATACTGTAGCTAAAATTACCTTGTAATAAAACGTATCAATGGTTAGATAACCTCCAATGAAAGAAAACGGAATTGATGCAATTGCAAATGGGTAGAACAAGTTTTTTTTAAAATAATTTCCTTTGAAATAAAAATAAAAAGAAACCGAGGAAACAAAAATATTCAATATCAAAGCGGTGGGTTTCATCACTGAAATTGGAAAAGTAAATGCCGACATCAATGCCAAATAACCACTTGCCCCACCATGACCCACACTTGCATACAAGAAGGCAATCACTCCAAGAAGCAACAAAAAAAAAGGCATATTGACTGTTTCTAAAATCATTATGGTAAATGCTTTTGCAGTTGGCTATCTAAAAATTCCCAACATTCTTTATTAATAATTTCAAAAGAGGCTATCAAGGATTTTCCGTAAGAAGTCAATTGCGTTCCTCCACCTTTAGTACCACCCACATGAGTTAGAATCAAGGGTTGTTCGGAGGCCCGATTGGAATCATCAATCAATCGCCACGCTTTTTGGTACGACAAGTTCATCGCCTTAGCAGCCTTGTTCAACGAACCCGTTTCTTCAATTAATTTTAATAATTGAAGTCGTCCTTCGCTGATGAGAATACCTTCATCAGTTTCAATCCAAATCTTACTTTTGATTTTCAAAATTCTTTTCGTTATGTGTTTGCGAAGATAACGAAATTTTTATTTTACAAAAAATAAACAGGAACTTTAACACCTTTTTTCAACTCATAGTTACCAGCTTCAACAAATAATAAGCCATTGGCTGTAGAGAAAGAATTGAGCATTGAAGACGCCTGATGAGACAAAACACGAACCTCATCATTAACCATGCTCGCTTTGAGAAATTGAGCGCGAGAATTGTTTACAACATAATTGTGAGCCAAAGCAACTAACCTAGCCTGATTATAATTGACTGCTTTTCCCGAAAGAATAGACAACGTAGGCAATACATACACATAAAAACAACTCAAACAAGCGGCGGGATTTCCAGGAAGTGCAAAGACCATTTTCTCTTTTTGCTTTCCTACAAAAAGAGGTTTCCCGGGCTTTTGGTTCACCTTATAAAAAAGAGTTTCCACTTCTAATTCTTTCAAAGCTTGTGCTACAAAATCATAATCGCCAACGGACATTCCACCCGAAACTAATACAATATCATTGGCAGACAAGGCTTTTTCCAGTTCGTTTTTGGTGTTTTCAAAATCATCGTTAACGGCATACACATTGACCTCAGAATAGAATGCATCATACAAAGCCGATTGTAACATACTTCCGTTACTTTCATAGACTTTTCCGTAGAGTGAGTGGAGTTCCCGGTTGCACCAATTCGTTACCCGTAACCACTATTCCTACTTTGGGTTTACTGTACACTTTTACGGAAGTAAAGCCCAAACTGGCCAAAAAACCAATAGCAGCTGCATGGAGAACTGTTCCTTTTTCGAGCGCTACATTGCCACTAGCAATTTGTTCCCCAATGGGTCTAACATTCATTCCTATGACTGGCTGTTTGTCTAATTGCACTGTTGATTCCATTCGTTTTACAATCTCAATTTGAACCACTGCTTGAGCGGAATCGGGAACTGCGGCACCCGTAAAAATTTTTACTGCTTGACCTGGAACCAATGTTATTGGATGCTCATCACCTGCTTTTACTTCACCAATGCATTCGTACGCTAAGGATTCATGCAAACATAGTGCATAGCCGTCCATAGACGATTGACGAAACGGAGGCATATTGATGGGCGAATACACCGACTCTGCCAAAACGTGTTTTCTAGCCTGAACCAGCGGATAAACTGCTGTTTGTGGCAAGGGCAAATTAGCTTGTAGAATAGCAAAGGCTTCTTGAACTGAAATCATAGGGACTGTATTGAAAATCCAAAAATACAATTCGCAAAGGATTTATTTAGCTTTTAAAGAAAAAATTGAACAAAAGAAAAATAGGAGGAAACTGTATCGCAAGAAGTAAAAACCCAATTGTAATCGACGGAAGCTTAATAGTAACCTCGGGAAACACTACCGTAACTAGCGGAAACTTTATAGTGAACGGCGGAAGATGAATAGTAATGGGTAAAAACTAAATAGTGGTAGGCGAAAATCTAATGGTGGGTTAGGAAACTTAATAGTGACCTCGGGATGCAATACTGAAACAGGCGGAAACTTCATAGTGATCGGCGGAAGCATTTATAATCAGTTGATTACGAAAAATCAATCTAGCAACAAAAACTTCAACACTATCTAATACGTCTCAATTCCATTTCGTTCTAAAATGGCTAAAAGGTAAATGCTTTGGTTGGGATCGTATTTTTCAATACCGCTTTTATACCATTTTTCAATAACGTTAATTTGGTAGGAGATACCCATCAGAGTCGATATTCATTCCCAACATTCTTGCCAAAAGAAATTCTTCTAGGACTTTATCAGTAACTAAAAGAGCTGGAATTCCGTCAGCGACGTTTCCGTTCAAACTCTCATAATAAGATCTGCCGCTGGTAAACCCATGGGTAAACGCTGGACTATTTTGACTACAATGGTGTAATTGCATGTAAGGATTCAAACCTTTTGAATATCCTTCAACGTAATCGTTTCGGTATATTGGGTTAAAAATATTATCCATAATTAAGCGTTTTTCCCGTGAATATTAAACAAACCTAAGGCGTATTTTTTGATTAAAAATTAAAATCGTTTAAAGGGTAAAAAACTCGAACTACTTCACTCAACTCTATGTAATGACACATAAATCCGACCAAATCACCTCTGTAATTTCACTTTTTGAATGGGATAGATTTCTTTTTCATAACTTCGTTTTAATTTGAATAAAAAAGGAGATGATTGCCAAAAGAACAAACTCTGATAATCCCGATTTTCAAGAACTGGTCAAAGCCCTAGATTTTGAACTAAAAATTCGTGATGGTGAAGACCATGCTTTTTATGCCGCTCTCAACAAAACAGACGCCATCAAACATGTGATTGTTATGTATGATGAAAATAAAGCTGTAGGCTGTGGCTCATTTAAAAAATATGCTGCAGGTATTATGGAAATCAAGCGAATGTATGTTTCTGAACAGGCTAGAAATAAAGGAATAGCTTCAATGGTTTTAAAAAATTTAGAGCTTTGGTGTCAAGAACTTGGTATTCACAAATGCATCTTAGAAACAGGTATCAATCAACCCGAGGCCATTCATCGTTACAAAAAAAATGGCTACCGAATTATTCCCAATTATGGTGCTTATGAAAATATGGAAACAAGTGTCTGTTTTGAAAAAGAGTTAACAAATGCAATTTAAAACGAAACGACCTCACTTAAAATCTACTAAGTCAGGTCGTTTCTCAACAATTCCAAACACTATTTTAAACTAAAACAAACTCAGGAACAACAAGGGCATCAACTTCTGACAAATACTGTTCTAATTGATTTTGAATTTCTTTTTTCTTATTCTCAAAGCAATTATTCGATTGTAGCAACTCTTTGTAGTAGGCAATTCCTTCTATCAGATTATTTTTGAAAAGATTCCATTTTTTTATTTGAGCAGAAGTGATATCATCAGAAGCTTCGCTAATTTCATTTTTCAAATAATCGACATACATTTTCAATTCTTTGATAAACACATTCGGACGATGGATAGTTCTCAAAACCGAAGTATTTCCATAAATATGTTGCACCATGTCAGAAAGAGAAACTTCTTGGTCAAAGTAAGCCATATTAGGTCCTGGACAGATGATAACCCCTTGCTCCTGCCCTTTTATTTTAATATTATTTTCCAAATAAGACGCATTGGCTAGA
Source organism: Flavobacterium sp. (assembly GCA_016718345.1). Classification (GTDB taxonomy): domain Bacteria; phylum Bacteroidota; class Bacteroidia; order Flavobacteriales; family Flavobacteriaceae; genus Flavobacterium. The sequence continues at coordinate 34,187 of JADKDN010000002.1, forward strand.
CCCACACATAGACAAGCTTTTTCAGTAATACTGAATTTCATCTTTTCATAGGTTTCTGCCGACACGGTTTCTCTTTGTATTTCCAATTCTTCAAGTTTGATATCTTGGTATTGTTTTGACGATGTGCAAATCCCTTTAGCATCCAATTCTTTGCTCAGAGCCAAAAATCGTTTTGGACAAGAACTTCCTGCTTTGCTTTCTGCTATTCTCTTTTGCTTGAATAACTCATTAGTAGTGCCTCTCAAGGTATTAAAAGGAACTCCTAAAGGCGAAATTTGACTCAAGTACAAATCTTTTTCTTGAGCATTAATCAATAATTCACGGGTGTGTTTATCTACTGAGGTCGCTTCAGGAACCAATAGAAATGGAGAACCCCAACCTACGGAATCCAATTGATAATATTTCAAGAGAAAATCGTGTTCCTCGGCAGTACCAACACCACCTTGAGCCGTAATTTTTAAGGCTAATGGTTTTTCGGGAACAAGAAGTCCTTTTTGAACTAAGGCTTTAACCATCAATTCATGAGCCGATTGAATCAATTGGTCTTTTTTCTGTTTGAATTCCTCCAAAATAGGACCTAATAGAAAACCATCGGTTGCGAAGGCGTGACCACCACAATTGAGACCCGATTCTATTCGGTATTCCGACACCCAAAGTCCTTTTTTGGCTAGAAATTTCCTTGTATCATCGCCGAACGAAAATCGCTCACTTTTAGAATAATTTTCTTTTCAAGCACTTGCTTCTTATCTGGATAAAAAGCCGGAAAATTTTCAAAATAAGTAAACAACCTTGGATTCATACCCGCCGAAAGCACCACAGAAGAGGACAAAGTACTATTTACAAAACCACGAAGTGCGGCGTGAGCATCATTAAACTCAATAGCTAGTTGCTCATTTTTAATGAAATTATCTTTATCTAGTTTGGTCATAATATTCACATCTACTTGACCCGCTAAAAGATCATTGTCAAGAAATTTTTTAATACTGTCTTTCAAAACCGAACCCTCATTCAATACCTGTTGCAAGGCATTTTTCAGTTCAGAGGTATTAGGCAACATTGCTACATAACTTTCAAATGCTTGCTTGCTTTCGGACAACTCGACTTTAAAATTTTCGAATTTCTCCTTTACAATTTGGTCTACCAAATTCAAATAGGAAGTAATTCGTTTGGCACGATAATCGTGAATTTTTTGAGTAATTTCTTGATACGGCTTGTTGAATTTTTCACTATAAAAAGCATTCATTTTTTCAATAAGCTCATCATCCATAATGGAAATCACAGAGTCTATTCCGTACTGCGCTACTCGAATTGGGCTGTCAATAGTATAGGCTAATCCCATCACTGGAATATGAAAGGTGTGTATGGATTGGTTTACTGTCATACTTCTAGTTTTAATGTATAAGCCACAAATTTCGATAATGCATCTAATAAAAAAACTGATAAATATCATACCGAAGTTCGATTTGGAATTATTTTTGGTGTAATTTGTATTTAAAATTCAAAATAAAAAGAGAAATCCACGTTTTTGTGGTATTTTTGTGGCGTTTTAGCAAACTGTTTTCTCTTCTTAAACGCTTTAAAAGCAAGAAAATAATTTGGTTTAGAATAAATTTTAAAATTGTACAATGAAAAGTCTTAAAGAACGAATAGTAGAATTGAAAAAAGAGAAAAATGTGGTCATTTTGGCACATTATTATCAAGAGAATGATATTCAAGATATAGCCGATTATGTGGGGGATAGTTTAGGATTATCGCAAGAAGCTACTAAAGTTGATGCAGATATTATTCTGTTTGCTGGAGTTCATTTTATGGCTGAAACTGCTAAAATTTTAAATCCAAGCAAAAAAGTAATCTTACCCGACTTGAAAGCAGGTTGCTCTCTTGCAGAATCATGTCCTCCTGATTTGTTCAGAAAATTTTTAGACCAACATCCTGATCATACTGTAATAACTTATGTGAATTGTTCTGCTGAAATAAAAGCAATGACGGACATTGTTTGTACATCGGCCAATGCCGTTAAAATTGTAGAATCAATCCCAAAAGATGTTCCTATTATTTTTGCCCCTGACAAAAACTTAGGGAAATACATCATGAGCAAAACGGGTCGAGATATGTTACTTTGGGATGGATCTTGCGTGGTTCACGAAGCCTTTTCGTTAGAAAAACTAATTGAAGTTCACAAAAAACATCCTGATGCTCAGATTATTGCGCATCCTGAATCTGAAACACATATTCTTCAAACAGCTAGCTACATTGGTTCAACTTCGGGAATGATTAACTATGTAAAAACAAATCCTCATAACAAATTTATTGTTGCAACAGAGTTTGGTATTTTGCATAAAATGCAACAAGAAGTTCCTGATAAAATACTTATCCCCGCTCCCGCAAAAGAAGACAATACTTGCGCGTGTAGCGAATGTGGATACATGAAAATGAATACGTTACAAAAAGTATACGATTGTTTGTTAAACGAAACTCCGGAAGTTACTGTTCCTGAAGATATTATTAGAAAAGCGCTTGTTCCAATTGAGCGTATGCTTGAATTATCAAAATAAATGACTAATACCAATTATTTAATTATAGGTTCTGGAGTTGCTGGATTGACCTTTGCAATTCGAATTGCGGATCGATTTCCAGAGAAAAAAGTTACAATTGTTACTAAAGCAACTGCTGACGAATCCAATACGAAATACGCTCAAGGCGGTATCGCTATTGTTATGGACAAGGATGAAGATTCCTACCAAAACATATTGAAGATACACTTATTTGCGGCGATGGTTTGTGTGACCCAAAGTGGTAAAAATGGTAGTTACCGAAGGTCAAAGCGTTTGAAAGAACTCATTGAATGGGGTGCTAAATTTGATAAAAATTCAGAAGGCAATCTTGACTTAGGAAAAGAAGGCGGTCATTCTGAAAAGAGAGTGGTGCACCATAAGGATCAGACTGGTTCTGAGATAGAACGTGCCATCTTAATGCAAGTCTATCAAAAAGAAAACATTAGGGTTTTAGATCATCATTTTGCTCTTGATTTAATTACCGAAAATAATTGCTGTTTTGGAGCTATAGTATTTGATGAAAAAACAAAGCAAATAACTCCTTATCGCTCTGATGTTACCCTTCTAGCCACTGGAGGAATCGGACATTTGTATGGACATACAACCAATCCAGTGATTGCTACTGGAGATGGTATCGCCATGGCTCATAGAGCTAATGCAAAAATAAAAGAAATGGAATTCATCCAATTTCATCCAACAGCTTTATACGACACTTCTACAGGATCAAAATTTTTAATTTCGGAGGCAGTACGTGGTTTTGGAGCCTATTTGCGAACCAAAAAAGGACATCGTTTCATGCTTGATTATGATACTCGTGGCGAATTGGCCTCCAGAGATATCGTTTCTCAATGCATAGATTTGGAGTTGAAAAAATCAGGAGAAGATTGTGTGTACTTAGATTGTACCCATTTGGATATAGAAGCATTCACAAAGCACTTCCCAATGATATATAATGTTTGTAAAAAACGAGGTATTGACGTTGCTAAAGATTGGATTCCGGTTGTTCCTGCTCAACATTACCTCTGCGGTGGAATTGTTGTAGATAGGCATGGAAAAACCTCAGTGGACAATTTATTTGCCTGTGGCGAATGTTCTCGCACGGGTTTACACGGTGCCAATAGATTAGCATCTAATTCCTTGCTAGAAGCCTTGGTTTATTCAAATGAAATCTATGAATATATAGCCAATACAGCTATAGAAATTCCAGAATTAAATCAGACTGTTACTAGCTATAATTCTACAGAAAAACCTGAAATAGAAGCTGATTATTTGTCAACATTAAAGGCTAAGTTGCAATATTTGATGCGTCAAAATGCTGGAATTGTCCGCAATGATAGTGATTTGATTAAAGCTGAAAAACAACTCGTTGAATGGAAAAATGATATGGAGAAAAAGAGCAAATTGTGTCAAATCAATTCCGCTTTTTATGAATTACTCAATATGATTACCATTGGGATTTTAATCGTTCAGCAATCTATTGAAAGAAAAGAGAATAAAGGTGGATTTGTTAAAATAGATTTGAAATCAATAAGCAGAAACAATTAAAAGAAGCTAAATGATAATTTTTTGTTAATCATTAAACCTTTTGGATTAGTTCAGGTCTTATCTACAAATCTTAAAAAATTATATCATGAAAAAATTATTTTTATTCGCATTGTTAACAATTGGTCTAACTAGTTTTGCACAAGAAAGAGAAGGTGGTCCTTTGAAAGATAAAATGGAAAAATTAACTCCTGAACAAAAAACGGAGCGACACCTAAAAAAACTAACTTCTGAATTGAATTTAAATTCAAAGCAACAAGAACAAATAAAACCACTATTGCTGCACAAAGCGCAAAGAGAGAAGAATTTAAGGCAAAAAGAGAAGAGTACAAAAACAGCCCCGTAAAACCATCCCCAGAGGAACGCGCCGCATTTAGAAGTAAAGTAGATGAAGAGAAAAAAGCAATGGATGAAAAAATGAAAGCCATTTTAACTCCAGAGCAATATGAAAAATGGAATGCCAATAAAATTGAGAAGAAAGAAAAAATCAAAGCTAGAATGGAAGAGAGAAGAAAATAAATAAAAATCCGGTATACACCGGATTTTTTATTTTAAAGTGTTTTAGATACTTTGTCTATGGCTCGAATGGTAAAATCCAAATCATCATAAGTAAGCGCATCAGTAATAAACCAAGTTTCATAGGCCGAAGGTGCAATATAAATCCCTTCTTTTAATAATCCGTGAAAGAATTTTTTAAAGGTTTCATTGTCTCCTTTTGAAGCCGACTGCAAATCAAAAACTGGCGAAGCATCAAAATGAACAGATATCATGGATCCTACCCTATTAATTGTAAATACTACTTGATTTTCTTGTAATACTTTTCTAATTCCGTTTTCTAAATAGGCTGTTTTATCTTCTAATCTTTGAAAAAGGCAGCATCTTCATTTAACGCCTTTAGCATGGCCAAACCAGCGGCCATTGCCAATGGATTTCCAGATAAGGTTCCTGCTTGATAAACTGGACCAAGTGGGGCTAAATAATTCATAATTTCCTCTCTTGCAGCAAAAGCACCAACAGGCAAACCGCCTCCTATTACTTTACCAAAACAAACAATGTCCGCTTTGATATTGAATAATTCCTGGACACCACCTTTTGCCAAACGAAATCCAGTCATGACTTCATCAAAAATCAATAAAATATTATTGGCAGTACATAATTCTCTCAGTCCTTGTAGAAAACCGTCTTTTGGAGGAATACAACCCATATTCCCCGCTACGGGCTCAACTATAATTGCTGCTATTTCATTTTTATTGGCTTCAATTAACTGTGTAACATTCTCTAAATCATTATAGCGAGCCAACAGAGTGTCTTTTGCAGTTCCCGCAGTAACTCCTGGACTGTTAGGAGTGCCAAAAGTAATCGCTCCACTTCCCGCTTGAATTAAAAAAGAATCGGAATGACCGTGATAACAACCTGCGAATTTTATAATCTTATCTTTTTTCGTAAATCCTCTAGCCAAACGAATAGCGCTCATACAAGCTTCTGTTCCAGAATTTACAAATCGTATTTTATCAATATTTGGCACCATAGAAACTGCTAAAGCAGCTATCTCGGTCTCAAGCGCAGTAGGCATTCCAAAAGAGGTTCCTAATTTGGCTCTGTGAATCACTGATTCGACTACAGGCTCGTAAGCGTGACCCAAAATCATTGGCCCCCAAGAATTGATATAATCTATTAATCGGTTTCCGTCTTCATCATATAGATAGGCTCCTTTAGCACTTTTAACAAAAATTGGCGTCCCTCCTACAGCTCTAAACGCACGAACAGGTGAATTTACGCCCCCAGGAATTACTTTTTCAGCTTCAGCAAAAAGCTGACTGCTTCTTTGATATAGCATATAATTATTTTATTTTAAGATTTTGACCTATCGAAATAGAATTATCGTTGATGTTGTTGATTCTTTTCAAATCATCAATGGTAATATTGAATCTTTTTGAAATGGAATACAAAGTATCGCCTTGACTCACCTGATAGATGTCAGAATTCATTGATATTTGGTCTTTTCGTATTTATTGGAATGTATTCGGTTCTAAAACTTCTGAGTCAAATCTATTTAACTGATATCTTTCTATTATGCCAATTAATTTATCAGGATATTTTGGATCAGTCGCATATCCCGCTACTTTTAGACCTCTTGCCCATTGTTTATAATCATCCTTTGGCAATTTAAACAAGGGTTGATACCAAGCTCTTCCTGTCAAAAAAAGCGAATGATCTTTGTAGGATTCTCCGGGTTGTTCGTATTTTCTGAAACACTCTTTTTCTTCATCATCATCATATCTAACACTAGGACCGCTCCAATCTTTATGGCATTTAATACCAAAATGATTATTGGCTAAAGTGCTTAATGGGCCAGTCCCAGCTCCCGATTCTAAAATTCCTTGACCTAAAATTATACTCGAAGGAATTCCATATTGCACCATGTTTTTTTTGGCAGTCTCTTTATATTTTGAGATGTAATCCAAAACCATAGCAGTAGTTACTTTGACTCTTGTTGTCGCTTCAAGAATCTCTGATTGACTATTTGTTGTAGTCTCTGAACCTCCTGACGATTTCACAACGGTCTTATCATTTGTTGAACTTGACCCATTATTGGTTGGCTTAGTTGTTACTACTGGTTTCTTTGCAGTTGATGGATGAGTTGTCGTTCTATTTCCAGTAGAAGTTGTAGTACTAGGCTTTTTGTAAGATGGTTTTGTGGTTCTCACAATAGGTTGATTTGTAGAACATCCTACCACAAAAAGTAGTACAATAAAAAGTAACCCTTTTTTAATCATCGCTTTTAATTAATGGTAATTTTTTAATTTTTAATCTAGCATTCATTCCCTGAATCCCCTGAATTCCGCCAGTATGAATCAACAAAATTTTTGAACCGTCAGGGAAATAATTGGCACCTATTAAATCCATAACGCCAAAAACCATCTTTCCAGTATAAATAGGGTCTAATGGAATTCCTGTTCTTTCTAGAAACGAATTAATAAACGCTATCAATTTCCCATTTACTTTTCCGTAGCCTCCAAAATGATACTCGTGAATCAACTCCCAACGATTATTTTTTACAAATTTACGAATTTCATCACCAAGAAAATCCCCTTTTAAAGATGGAAATCCTAAAACTTTTTGATTTGGCTTTAGACTATTTATCAATCCTGATATCGTTCCTCCAGTTCCTACTGAACAACAAATATAATTAAATATTTCATCGTCTTGAGTCAAAATTTCCTCACATCCTTTTATCGCTAATTCATTGGTGCCGCCTTCAGGAATCAAATAAAAGTCTCCAAATTTTTGTTTCAAATTTTCAACAAAAGTTCTTTCCTCTTTCAAACGATAGCCTTCTCTTGAAACGAAATCAAATTCCATTCCACATTTTTGGGCAAATCGCAATGTAGGATTATCACTTATTCTGCTTTTGAGTTCGTCTCCTCTAATAATTCCTATTGATCTAAAACCGTTTTCTTTTGCTGCATAAGCAACCGCAGCAATATGATTAGAATAGGCTCCCCCAAAAGTGAGCAATTGCGTTTTATTTTCGCCTTTTGCCTGAACTATATTGTATTTTAATTTTCGAAATTTATTGCCCGAAACTATAGGATGAATCAAATCTTCCCTTTTTATGTAAACGGAACTATTTGAAGAAAATAGCAAATCAACTTTCTGATTTATGGATAGCATTTCACAAAAATAAAAATTATATGAGTTAAGTTGAAAAAAAAATCTCCTTTACCAAAGGAGATTTTTCACTAAATCTATTACGACTATCTATTTCTTTTTTACAATAACTTTTTTATTTACTTCTAAATTGTTTGAAGTTTTCAATTTAACAATATAAACCCCATCGCTCAAAGAACTCGTTGGAAATAAATATTGGCTATTACTGCCTAATTTTTCTTTACTAAAAATAACTTTTCCAAGAATATCATAAACATAACACGATTTCATGTCTATTAATTGTGCATTTGAAATCACTAACTCATTAGATTCATTATTTTGAAAAACAGTAAAACTTTTTAAAACCTCAGCATCTGCAGTTGTTAATGACGGGTTCTTGAACGTAATTTCAAAACGATCTTTTGATTCTGAATCAATAGTCACATCATAATATCCATTTTTGATGTCATGATAAGTCCCAGTTAACTTATCGTGGATAAAAATATTTTCAGCCAAATCAAAATTAATCAAACTGCCTACTGTTATTTTGAAAGAGGATCTTGAATTACATTTTAAAGCAATTGGAATTCTTTTTTCAATATCAAATGGAAGTGTACTTATCACGTATTCATTTTTGCCATCTAATGGAAAATAAGTGTCATTAACTAAATTATTCACAGGAGACTTTGCATCTTTTCCTAAATCGTAACCATCGGTAGCATTAGCATTAAAAGCTACAACCATTTCTTTGGTGAACTCATTATTAAGCATCGTGTGAATTTTAATTTGGGGCAACCCACGCTTGCGATATTTTGTATAATCGATACCTGCAACGTTTGGAGTTTCCTCCCAAAACTCATCATCTATGATTTTTCTATGAAACTGAGAATTATTTGCAACACCTTCTTTTCTTGAAAACTCGATAGGAATTTTTCATAACTGCTGTCCCAGTTGTTGTTGCAGATCCAAGTACCATAAAACCTTGTCCTATTGGGGAAATCATTCTAAAATAAGTTCCACCAGCTCCGGGTCCAGGTGGTATAACATTTACAGAACCATCTCCGTTATAACTTGTCCAAGTCGCAGCAGCATATACGCCTTCAGTGAAAGGATCACTAGGCAGATAAGTCCCATATCCTCCGCGATAAGCAACTAATACATGCGAATTTACAGTCGCATCTTGCTCCCAAAAATAAACCGTACCATCCATTGCACCAGAAGCAACGTTGTCTAATATAAACATATTTAAATTTATCGCTGATGGATAAGGGTTTCCCGTTAAAGTAAGTTTATTAGCTCCTAATGATATATTGATATTCCCATCATTTGGTAATCCTCTAAAATCATAACGCTGTTTAAATCCTGTTAGGTTATTTTGAATTCCCGTACCTGTAGGTACTCCAAAAGCATTCCTGCCGTCTAGAACAGTTGTATTATCAGTACCATTTGACCCTTTCATCGTAAAACCTTCCCCTGCATTAATTGTTGAAGCAGATCCCACAGAAATCCATTGTGAATAGGCACTCGAAGATAAAAACTTAAAAACCCAACGAGACGCAATAGACAAGTTTGAATTGGATGTTGACCCATCTAAGCTTGTTATTAATGTAGCTGGTGTACTACTAGTAAGGTCAGTAGCCCTATTTAACATTGACACCCCAAAAGCGATTTCATGCGAATAGGCTAAATCACCTACAGGAGAACACCAATAATTATACGCATAATTATTCTCTGTACCTTCTTGAAAAACAGACAATTTACCCGCTCCTTGATTTGTAGAACTTCCTGATGTCCCTTGTAGTAACTGGGATTCATTTCTTAAATATACATTACCATCATTCTGAAGATTGATATCTTGTTTCACATATACATAATTATCAGCAACATACATGTAACTGTTGGGACTAACGTACAGCTGCGCAACAGTATTCTGAAAAACAAATAATGCTACAATTAAAAGCGATAGTAAGTGAATATTTTTTTTCATAAAAAACGAAATATTTTACGAAATTAATCAAAAAAAACGAACAAAATCTTTTTTTTTTATCTTTGAGATGTATTTTCGCCGTTTTACCGAAAAAAAATAGCCTTTAATCTGATTTTTAGTATATTATGATTCCATCTTTTTGTAATTTTATAACAAAATAACTCTGAAATTTTATTTTTTTTAAATCCTTAAAAAAATAAAAATCTATCCTTTTAAATATCGTGCCCAATTCCAAAAAGGCCTAGTCTGTAAATAGTCCATATTTTCTTCATTAAGGTACGCCTCTCTCTCAAATAGGATATTTTTATACGCTTTATTTTTGTCCTGAAAAAGGATTATTTTTAATATGTAATCTATAAAATACAACACATAAAATGGAATAATTAACAGCTCTAATTGTTGTCTAAGATGTATTCTTTCATGATTAATCAAAACTAAATTATTGGTTTCAAAATTATCTCTAATAAGAATAAATGGAAAAAGAGCAATTGCTTTAAATCTTTTGGGTATTAAATATTTCGAAACGATTAGTATCATTATTTATAAAGTCGTTAAATTTGTACTTATGATTGACCAAAATAATGAAAATAAATTAATTGAAGGTGAAGATTATTACATCACACCTGAAGGTTACCGATGTTTTACCGAAAAATACCATTTAAACAGAGGCTATTGCTGTCGTAGCGGCTGTCGACATTGCCCTTATGGTTTTGACAAAAAAACAGGAACTATCAAAAAGTAAACCGTTTGCAGTCACAGTTTGTCGTTTCAAACTACAAGCCATAAACTATAAACTTCAAACAAATGAAAATGACTTTTCAAGAACAAATACTACAAGGAATTCCTTCGGTTTTACCGAATCCAAAGCTTTATCAAGTTGAAATAAATCACGCACCAAAACGAAAAGAAATTCTTTCAGATGATGAAAAAAAGTTAGCGTTGAGAAATGCTTTACGCTATTTTGAACCAAAACATCATGCTGAATTACTTCCTGAATTCAAAGCCGAATTAGAAACCTACGGAAGAATTTACATGTATCGCTTACGTCCTGATTACAAAATGTATGCACGACCAATTTCAGAATATCCTGGAAAATGCGAACAAGCAAAAGCCATTATGTTGATGATTCAAAATAATTTGGATTACGCAGTGGCACAACATCCGCACGAGTTAATTACCTATGGTGGAAACGGAGCTGTTTTTCAAAATTGGGCCAATATTTACTAACCATGAAATATTTGGCAGAAATGACAGAAGAGCAAACTTTAGTCATGTATTCAGGCCATCCAATGGGTTTGTTTCCTTCACACAAAGAAGCACCAAGAGTTGTAGTTACCAACGGAATGGTAATCCCTAATTATTCCAAACCAGATGATTGGGAAAAAATGAATGCACTTGGTGTTTCGCAATACGGACAAATGACTGCTGGAAGTTACATGTACATTGGTCCGCAAGGCATTGTCCACGGAACTACAATCACGGTTTTAAATGGTTTCAGAAAAATAAAAAAATCTCCAAAAGGTGGATTATTCGTTACTTCTGGTCTTGGCGGAATGTCTGGCGCACAACCAAAAGCAGGAAATATTGCAGGATGCGTAACGGTTTGTGCCGAAGTAAATCCAAAAATTACAAACATTCGTCATTCACAAGGTTGGATTAATGAAGTGATTGAAAACATTAATGAAGTAGTTCCTAGAGTTAAAAACGCTCTAGAAAATAATGAAGTAGTTTCCATTGCGTATCTGGGAAATGTAGTCGATGTTTGGGAACGTTTCGACCAAGAAAACCTTCAAATCGATTTGGGCTCTGATCAAACTTCATTGCACAATCCTTGGGCTGGTGGTTATTATCCTATCGGATTTTCATTTGAAGAATCGAATGATTTAATGGCGAAAAATCCAGATAAATTTAAAGAAGAAGTTCAAAAAACATTGCGCCGTCATGCAACTGCAATTAACAAACATACTGCAAAAGGAACCTATTTCTTCGATTATGGAAATGCGTTTTTACTGGAAGCTTCTCGCGCTGGAGCAGATATTATGGCTTCAAATGGAATTGATTTCAAATATCCAAGTTATGTTCAAGACATTATGGGGCCAATGTGTTTCGATTACGGATTTGGACCATTTCGTTGGGTTTGTGCCTCAGGAAATCCTGAAGATTTGGCAAAAACTGACAAAATCGCTTGTGATGTTCTAGAAGAAATGATGAAAAATTCTCCAGAAGAAATTCAACAGCAAATGGCAGATAACATTCAGTGGATAAAAGGTGCGCAAGAAAATAAATTGGTGGTTGGCTCGCAAGCAAGAATACTTTATGCTGATGCAGAAGGAAGAATTAAAATCGCCGAAGCATTCAATCAAGCGATTGCAAAAGGGCAAATTGGCTATGTAATTTTAGGTCGCGATCATCACGACGTTTCCGGAACCGATTCGCCATACAGAGAAACTTCAAATATATATGACGGTTCTCGTTTCACTGCCGATATGGCTATTCAAAATGTAATCGGAGATGGCTTCCGTGGAGCAACTTGGATTTCCATTCACAATGGTGGTGGCGTTGGTTGGGGCGAAGTAATTAATGGCGGTTTTGGTATGGTTCTTGATGGAACTAAAGAAGCATCAAGACGTTTAGAATCAATGCTTTTCTGGGATGTAAACAACGGAATTTCAAGAAGAAGTTGGGCAAGAAACGAAGGAGCCATTTTTGCAATAAAAAGAGCTATGCAGACGCAACCTTTATTGAAAGTTACCATCCCTAATATAGTAGACGAAAATTTATTTTAGTTTAAAAGTTTAAGGGTTAAAAGTAACTCAATCTAACAACATTAAACAAACTTAAACCATAGTAAAGATATGAAAACACTCAAATTTATCCCACTACTCCTACTCTTCGTACTTGTTTCATGCAGTTCCGTAAGAGTAAATTCTGATTATGACAAAAATGCATCATTTGACAGCTATAAAACCTATGCTTACCACAAAAACGGAATTGATAAAGTTGAAATATCTGATTTAGACAAAAAACGAATTTTGCGTTCTATTGACGAAGTTATGGCGGGCAAAGGATTTACAAAAAGTGATACTAATCCCGATTTACTGATTAACTTTTTTACCAAAGAAAGAGAACAAGTTGACGTCAATCAATTCAATGCTGGTTGGGGTTACGGTTGGGGATGGGGTTGGAATCCTTGGATGTGGGGAGGAGGCACTTCAGTATACCGATATGCTGAAGGCACTTTGACTATCGACTTTATTGACAATAAGAAAAAAGAATTGGTATGGCAAGGAATTGGCGAAGGTACTTTAACCAAAAACACAACTAAAAAAGATGAAAACATCAAAGAATTTGTTACAAAAATTTTAGCCTTATATCCTCCAGCACAATCCGAAAAAAAATAAGATTTCAAATTCATAGTCCATAATTTTTTATCCCGATTATTTTCTTAATCGGGATTTTTAATTTTCTGTAAAACAAATTCTTTTAGCAAAATTAAAAAATCGTAAAATAGTTTAGTGTCGTAAAATTACTTGCGTTAAAATACTGATATACTTATACTTACAAATATTAATAATCTCTTTAACACTGTAAAGCATCAAAAAAAATAAAAAATATGCCTTATAACAATAGTATTTTCGCAGTATTAATAAATGTATACAGTAACCAAGGATTTAACACTGTATCTATTAACAAAAATAATAATACAATTCTGGGGCATTAAAAAATTTAAATCATTGCTATTCAGAAAAATTCACTAGTAAAACGAAAACAATTAAGACAACTTAAATACTATCATGGAATTAAATAAATACAGTAAAACTGTAACTCAAGATCCAACTCAGCCAGCATCTCAAGCCATGTTATACGGAATTGGTTTAGATGAAACCAAATTAGCTCAACCCTTTGTAGGAATTGCGTCTATGGGATATGATGGAAACACCTGTAACATGCACCTGAACCATTTAGCTTCCTATGTAAAAGTTGAGGTCAATGCATCCGATATGGTGGGTCTGATTTTTAATACTATTGGTATAAGCGACGGAATTACAAATGGTACTGATGGAATGCGTTATTCATTAGTAAGTAGAGAAATTATTGCTGACAGTATCGAAAGTGTGGTTGCAGGTCATTATTATGATGGAGTAATTGCAATTCCTGGTTGCGACAAAAACATGCCAGGAGCCATTATTGCTATGGGTAGATTAAATCGCCCTTCAATTATGATATATGGAGGAACAATAGCTCCGGGAAAATATCATGGAAAAGACTTGAATATTGTTTCCGCTTTTGAAGCATTAGGAGAAAAAATTGCAGGAAAATCTCAGAAGAAGAATATAAAGGCATCATTAAAAACTCTTGTCCAGGAGCAGGAGCTTGTGGCGGAATGTATACTGCCAATACTATGGCGATAGCTATTGAAGCGCTTGGAATGAGTCTTCCTTATTCTAGTTCGAATCCTGCTGTAAGCCATGAAAAAATTGAAGAATGCAAGCAGGCAGCCAACTACATAAAAATACTACTCGAAAAAGATATTTGTCCAAAAGACATCATGACTTTTGAAGCTTTCGAAAATGCACTTACTACTTTAATTGCTTTGGGCGGAAGCACAAATGCTGTTCTTCACATGATTGCTATGGCAAAAAGTGTTGGTGTAAAAATCACTATTGATGATTTTCAAAGAATAAGCGACAAAACTCCTTTGATTGCAGACTTCAAACCAGGAGGAAATTATTTAATGCAAAATCTACACGAAAAAGGTGGTGTGCCAATGGTTTTAAAGTACCTTTTAAGCAAAGGAATGCTACATGGCGACTGTATTACTGTTACCGGAAAAACCCTTGCAGAAAATTTAAAAGACATCAAAGACATTGATTTTGAAGACCAAAACATTATTCGACCATTAGAAAAACCTCTAAAAGAAACTGGTCACCTTCAAATACTATACGGAAACCTCGCAGAAAATGGTTCTGTAGCTAAGATTACTGGTAAAGAAGGTGAAAAATTTGTTGGTCCAGCCAAAGTATTTGACGGTGAAAAAGAATTAATTCAAGGTATTGAAGACAAAAAAATTAAAGCTGGAGATGTCGTCGTTATACGTTATGTTGGTCCAAAAGGTGGCCCTGGTATGCCAGAAATGCTAAAGCCTACCTCAGCTATTATTGGAGCTGGACTTGGAAAAAGTGTAGCCTTAATTACTGACGGAAGATTTAGTGGTGGTACCCATGGTTTTGTTGTTGGTCACATCACTCCCGAAGCTTATGATGGAGGAACTATTGCATTAGTAAAAAATGGAGATATAATTGAATTGGATGCTGTGAACAATAAAATACATCTGGCAATTAGTGATGAAGAACTAGAAGAAAGAAGAAAAAGATTTGTCACTCCTCAACTCAAAGTCACCAATGGTGTACTTTATAAATATGCAAAATTAGTAAAAAACGCCTCTGAAGGCTGTGTTACAGACGAATCATAATAGCAAGAATATGGATACATTAGAACGCTCACAAAAAGAAAATACAGATAAAAAAGCCGTAAGTACATCGGGTAGTTTAGCTGTTATTGATGCTTTATTATCTGAAAAAGTGGACACCATTTTTGGTTACCCAGGAGGTGCAATTATGCCTATATATGATGCTCTTTTCGACTTTAGCAGCAAATTAAATCATATACTAGTGCGACATGAGCAAGGTGCAATTCATGCTGCTCAAGGATATGCGAGAGTAAGCGGAAAAACTGGAGTTGTTTTTGCAACCAGTGGTCCAGGAGCAACAAATTTAGTTACTGGTCTAGCCGATGCTTTAATTGATTCTACTCCCTTAGTTTGTATTACGGGGCAAGTTTTTGCTCATTTACTAGGAACCGATGCATTTCAAGAAACAGATATCATTAATATTACCACACCAATTACTAAATGGAATTATCAAGTAACTGATGCCAAAGAAATCCCAGAAATTTTAGCAAAAGCTTTCTATATTGCAAAAAGTGGTCGTCCGGGTCCCGTTTTAATTGACATTACTAAAAACGCTCAAATGCAACTATTCGAATACATAGGCTACAGACCATGTATTCACATCAGAAGCTATAGACCAAAACCAATCGTTCGTCCAGAATTTATTGAAAAAGCAGCGGATTTAATTAATCAAGCGAAAAAACCTTTCATCATATTTGGTCAAGGTGTATTACTTGGAAATGCGGAAAAAGAATTTCTTGCATTTATTGAAAAATCAGGAATTCCAACTGCTTGGACTATTATGGGAATGAGTGCTATCCCTACAGACCATCCATTAGCAGTAGGAATGTTAGGAATGCACGGAAACTATGGTCCTAATTATCTAACCAACGAATGTGATGTTTTAATTGCCGTGGGAATGCGTTTTGACGATAGGGTTACAGGACGTTTAGACAAATATGCCAAACAGGCTAAAGTCATTCATTTAGATATAGACCCTGCTGAAATAGACAAAAATGTTCAAACTACGGTTCCAGTTTGGGGTGATTGTAAAGAAACTTTACCATTACTAACTAATTTAATTGATAAAAAGACACATCCTGAATGGTTTGCTGAATTTGATAAAAAAAGAGAAAAAGAAAACAATACTCTAGTATATAAAGAATTAAACCCTACTGAAGGAGGCTTAACCATGGCTGAAGTTATAAATGTACTTAATGACTTAACAGGTGGAGATGCCGTAATTGTAACCGATGTGGGACAACACCAAATGGTAGCTTGTAGATATACGAAACAAAACATCAAAAGAAGTAATGTAACCAGTGGTGGTCTTGGCACCATGGGATTTGCACTTCCTGCTGCTATTGGAGCAAAATTTGGAGCTCCAGAGAGACAAATCGTTGCTATTATGGGTGATGGTGGCGCACAAATGAATATTCAAGAATTGGGTACCATTATGCAATACAAGCCTAATGTTAAGATTCTAATTCTTAACAACCAATTTTTAGGAATGGTACGTCAATGGCAAGAACTTTTCCATGAAAAGAGATATTCCTATACCGATATCACAAGTCCCGATTTTGTGCAACTAGCCAAAGCCTATAACATTGATGGAAAACATGTTTCCGAAAGAGAAAAACTAAGAGAAAGCCTCAAAGAAATGCTAGATCATCCAAGTTCTTTCCTTTTTAGAAGTGGCTGTAGTTCATGAAGACAATGTATTTCCAATGGTTCCACAAGGAAAAGGAGTGGCAGAAATTGTATTAACAAAAGAGGAAATCTAAAATAATCCCAATGAAACAGGAATATACACTAACCGTTTATACCGAAAATCAAGTAGGCTTACTCAATAAAATAGCCATCATGTTTTCGAGGAGAAAGATTAATTTAGAAAGCTTAAACACCTCTCCAAGTGAAATAGACAACATTCACCGATTTACCATCGTAGTAATCGAAACCGAAGAAGTAGTCAAAAATTTGGTTCGCCAAATGGAAAAATTAGTAGATGTATTTAAAGTATTCTACAATACAAATGAAGAGATTGTTTGGCAACAGGTTGCTTTATACAAAGTCCCTACTTCTGTTATTATGAAAGAAGTTAAAGTAGAACGTTTACTCCGCAAATACGGAGCCAGAACAGTGGTAATTCGGGAGGATTACACCGTTTTTGAAACTACTGGTCAGGACGAAGAAGTGAACAATTTATTGAGAGAATTAGACAAATACGGCCTAATTGAATTTGTGAGAAGTTCTCGAATAGCAATTATCAAATCCAGTGAAGGAGTTCACAAAAAGGTTTTAGATATGGAGAAAAATGATCCTACCAAAAAACCAATCAACAACGAATTTTTGAATCATAAGAGTATGATTTTCGAAATGTAAACAACAAAACTAAAAACAATATTTAAAAATTAAATTAATTAAAAAATGGCAAATTATTTCAATTCACTTCCACACCGTCTAAAAGTTCAGGAATTAGGAAAATGTGATTTTATGCAAAGCAGTGAATTTGCAGATGGAGTTACTAAACTTATTGGCAAAAAGATTGTAATTATTGGATGTGGTGCTCAAGGATTGGCTCAAGGTCAAAACATGCGCGATAGCGGTCTTCATGTAGCGTATGCTTTACGTCAAGAAGCTATTGACAACAAAAGAGCATCCTATCAAAATGCAGTTGAAAACGGTTTTGAAGTAGGAACTTTTGAAGAAATAATCCCAACAGCTGATTTGGTTTCTAATTTGGCTCCAGACAAACAACATACTTCTGTTATCAATAAAATTGTTCCCTTGATGAAACAAGGTGCCTGTTTATCGTATTCTCACGGTTTCAATATTGTGGAAGAAGGAACTCAAATCCGTAAAGATTTAACGGTTGTAATGATTGCTCCAAAATCTCCAGCCTCTGAAGTACGTCACGAATATTTACGCGGTTTTGGTGTTCCAACACTTATTGCCGTGCACACTGACAACGACCCAAATGGTGATGGATTGGATATTGCAAAAGCCTATTGCGTAGGAACTGGTGGACATAGAGCGGGAGTATTACTTTCTTCTTTTGTTGCCGAAGTAAAATCTGACTTAATGGGTGAACAAACCATCCTTTGTGGATTGTTGCAAACTGGTTCTATCTTGAGCTTCAACAAAATGGTTGAAAAAGGAATTGACAAAGGCTATGCTTCTAAATTGGTTCAATATGGTTGGGAAGTTATTACTGAGGCTTTGAAAATTGGTGGTATTACCAATATGATGGACCGTCTTTCTAATCCTGCAAAAATTGAAGCTTTCAAAATATCAGAAGAATTAAAAGACATCATGCGTCCGTTATTCGTAAAACACATGGATGATATTCTATCCGGTGAATTTTCAAGACTCATGGTGGAAGATTGGGCTAATGGAGATAAAAAATCTATTGACTTGGAGAGCTGCTACTGGAGAAACTGATTTTGAAAAAACTCCTGCTGGAAACTTCGACATTTCAGAACAAGAATATTTTGATAACGCTACCTTAATGGTTGCTTTCGTAAAATCAGGGGTTGAATTAGCCTATGAAACTATGACGTGCTCAGGCATTAAAAACGAATCAGCATACTACGAATCGTTACACGAAACACCACTTATTGCCAACACTATTGCGCGTAAGAAATTATTCGAAATGAACCGCGTTATTTCTGATACAGCTGAGTATGGTTGTTATTTGTTTGACCATGCTTGTAAGCCACTTTTAACAGATTTCATGAAAAAAGTAGATACAAACATCATTGGTAAAAACTTTAACGCTACTGCAAATGCACAAGTGGATAATTTTGAATTAGTAAAAGTAAATGCCGCTATTCGCAACCACTCTATCGAGATTTGTGGTGCTGAGCTTCGGGCTGCTATGACCGCCATGAAAAAAATTGTAGAATAAGAAACCCATTAAAATATTTTTTGGAAAAACCGTAACAGTGATGTTGCGGTTTTTTTATTAAACTAACCTCGTTAAATTGCAAATAGTAGTAAATTTACTAAAGAGTAAACAAGCCTTTATAAAAAGCTTTTTTGTAAAAATTACCTAACTTTTGAACAAAAAAACAAACCTTTATTACTTAATCAGGTCTTCGATTAGTTGGACAGAATTAGATCAAACTAGTTAGTAGAGTCTTTGAAAAGAATATCAACATCATATGAATCTAAAAAAATAATTAATTTTGTTTGTGCCTATAATTTCCTTTTGTTGTTAATTTTACAGGAATCAAACTCTTAAAAATAAATAAAAAAAACAGATCAAATTGCCAATCGCTTTCAAGAAGTTATCCTAAATGGAACATGGGTAGCGAATACAAATTATAAAGAACAACTGTCCAATCTGAATTGGGAAATAGCAACTACAAAATTTAAATCTTTAAACACAATTGCTGATTTAGCTCAGCATATTCATTATTACATTAGTGGAATAAATAATGTTTTTAAAGGAGGAACCCTCGATATTAAAGATAAATTTAGTTTTGATTTTAATTTAATTAATTCACAGATTGGATGGGAAGCCTTCTTATTAAGATTTTGGAAAGATAGCGAAGAATTTGCTTATTTAATTAAACAAATGTCAGATGAAAAATTAAAACAAGTCTTTGTAGATGAAAAATATGGGACATACCAAAGAAATATTGATGCAATGATTGAGCACAGTTACTATCATTTAGGCCAAATCGTTTTGATTAAGAAAATTATTAACGAACACAACTAAAGAATAAAACTTAAAAATTGCTATAAACATAACCTCTCAAAAAACAAAAAACTTTTGATAAGTTAATAAACAACCTAAATTTAGATGCTTTAAGCGAGGTTTATTTAGCCTATTATTCTATTTACTAAACTTTTTTAAGGTTCTTTTAGTAAATTCAGATAAGACCAATCTTCCGCTGATGGCGGCACGCTCTGCCAAAAGCGCATCCCAATGTTCAGTACCTGACCAGAAGGCTTTCTTGGTTTCTTGCATCGCCTCGGGATTGTAGGTCGTTAGTTTTTCTGCCAAGGTTTGTACAGCTGCATCTAAATCGTTTATACTATTATATACCTCAGCGTAGAGTCCTTTCTCTCTAGCCCAAGAGGCTTCAAAAAAACGATTAGCTTCCAGCGTAAGTTGTGACAAGGCAGCTATTCCCATCTTGCGTTCTATGGCGGGACTCACCACAAACGGTCCTATGCCAATGGTAAACTCACTTAATTTAATCGCTGCCTGCTGTGTAGCCATACAATAATCGGCGGCGGCGGCGATACCTACTCCTCCTCCAACAGCCTTTCCTTGTATTCGCCCAATAATGAATTTCGGACATTTGCGCATAGCATTAATAAGATTAGCAAAACCAGAGAAAAATACTTTCCCTTCATCGATAGTATTTATCTGAACGAGTTCTTTAAAACTAGCTCCAGCACAAAACGTTCTGTCTCCACCACTTTTTAAGACAATTACTTTTACGGCAGCATCATTTCCAGCATGGGTTATCGCTTCAACCAATTGTGCCAAAAGATTTGCAGGCAAAGAATTATGCTCTGATGAAAAAACTCGATGGTGGCAATTCCGTTTTGAATGTCTTGTTTTACGTAGGCTTCGGTCATTGTGCTATGTAGATTTTATGTCCTATCAAATATAGAATTTATTTTTGGTAAGGTAACTTATGTTACAAAATAATTATAAAGAGCAGACTACATTTGCCCCATAAATAAATGACAGTATGGGATTATTAGATTTTTTAGAAATGGGTACTAAAACAGAAAGCATTCAAGATTTTGTTGCCAAAGGAGCGTTGATTATCGATGTAAGAACTCCATCAGAATTTGCGGGTGGACACATAAAAAACTCCAAAAACATTCCATTGATTGGTCTTGAAGACAAAATAAACGAAATTAAAAAAACCAACAAACCCGTTATTGTTTGTTGCCTCTCAGGAATGCGAAGTGCACAAGCAACCTCTATTTTAAAACAAAACAATATTGAGGTTATTAATGGTGGTGGATGGAAAAGTTTAGAAAGTAAATTGTAAAAAGAAGGCTTCAAATTTGAAGCCTTCTTTTTTATTTCACAAC
The DNA here is from genome assembly GCA_016718345.1 of Flavobacterium sp. Lineage (GTDB taxonomy): Bacteria > Bacteroidota > Bacteroidia > Flavobacteriales > Flavobacteriaceae > Flavobacterium. The sequence goes on from JADKDN010000002.1 coordinate 55,434, forward strand.
TATAAATTCAACACGCCTGTTTTTTTGTCTGCCTTCAAAGGTGTCATTAGAATCTACTGGTCTTTCTTCACCAAATCCAACAGCGGTCAATCTATTGTTTTCTATGCCTTTTTGAACAAGGTACTCCATTACCGATTTCGCTCTAGCCTCTGACAACTTTTGATTTGCCGAATCACTACCTACAGTATCGGTATGACCTGAAAGGACTATCTTTTTATCCTTACTTCTTTTGAGATAACCCACCAATTCGTCTAATTCTGAAAAGGAAGATGCTACAATTACAGCACTATTCGTGTCAAAGAGTACGTTTCTTAAAACTACTGGTTTGTCGTCAACAATTTTTAATTTTACTTCCTGACATTCGTAGAATTTAATTCTATCTAGTCCAAAATCGTTTCCGTCCCAATCTGGATTTTGACTTACAATTCGAATCTCAATATTTTCTCTACCCTCGGAATTCCACAACACAAAGAACTGTTCCCACTTGTTTAACTTGTTTGGGCATTTAAATGGTTTATCTAACAAATTACCATTGATTGAAAATTGCAAAACAGCAGGCGGGCCTGTTTTTACGTTCAGCGTATTGACCCAACAAGAGAAAAAGTAAGTTGTATTTTTCTTTACAGAAATTTTTTGTGACCATACGGTTTTATTTGGACCATTGGCACCATCAACAGCCATGAAATTCCCCTCTCCTTTTCCTTTAAAGTAAATTGGCGAAAACTTATAGGCATCATCTGTAATTCTGTAATGACTAGCTCCTGCCAATTCTTCTTCATAATAATCTGATTCGAATGGAGTACTTCCCTCTTCAAAATCACCATTTTTAACTAAATTTTGATCGCTGGTAATTAGCCCTTCAGGACATTGTGAGAATAGTGCCGAGCTAAACAATACTAGGACATAAAACACTTTTCTCATACTTATTGAATTATAATTTTTTGGGTACTAACTTGATTTCCTTTTTGAATTTGAAGTAAGTAAACTCCTTTTTCAAGATTGGTATTTTGATTCACCTCATTAATAGAAAATTCTTTGATGGATTGACCTAACAAATTATAAATTACAGCTCTACTTCCGATAAAACTATCTGGAACTTGAATCGTGAAATTACCATTTGATGGATTTGGATAAACCATAAAATCATTCGCGTTTTCAAATTGATTACTCGATAACAATTCTTCATTTACCACGATGAAAGGTGAAAAACTCGAAACATTGTTAGTTTGCAAAGTATAAGGTCCGCTACCAGAAAGGGCACTTGTTAACATGTCCCAACCAGAACCATTGTAGTGACCAATTTTTGCAGTATTTCTATTAAAGTTTGCTAATTCTTGAGAAGCATTCCATCTAAAAGTTAAAGCCACATCGCTTCCTCCTGGAGTTGTTTCGCCTATATGCCAAGTTGTATTTACCGCTTTTTCAGTTATTGCAGTTCCTTGAGTTTCTCCAACATAATTTGAAGTAACTCCATTTTCAACTCTTACACTAAATGTATCTGAAGTGCCATTATTTAAAATTCCTGTTTCATGAAATGAAGTTCCAGTTCCTATTGGTAACAAAACCGTTCCTCTTGAAGCATTCATTTTTTCAATAGTAACTTTTCCGGTTCCATTAGTAACAACATGACTTGTACTTGAACCCACTAATGATGAATTAGCTCCTTTTAAATTCAAATTATTTGTATTTAAAGTTATTTTAGCATTGTTGTTCATTAATGCATAGCCATACAAATCTAAATTTCCTGTTACTAAATTTACATTCCCATTTATCATGGCATTTTTAGCATAAGCATTAGAACTCACATTTACGTTAAATCCTGAAGGAATTGTAGCATTATCTACAGTTGTTGGGGTAGATCCAGCGTTCCAATTACTACCAACATTCCAATTATTTGACACCAATCCATTAAAAGTATAATCTTCACCTATCTTGTAAATCACAAAACCACCTGTTTGCGAACCAAATTTTGCAAAAACAAATAAATCATCATTAATAGAGAAAAAACCTTTTGGTCCTGAACTTCCTGAGCCTGATACAATATCTGCAAATCTTTTAGTCCCGTTTTGAGAAGCATCTGAACACCACAACTCTTCATTAACAGTTCCTTCTGCTGCTGCAAACCAAACTTTACTTTTGTGTGAAAATCCACCACTTAATAAATTCAATTGAGAAGAAGTAAAACTTGTTGCTGTCGGACTTTCATATCCATTAAACCTAAATGAATTATTACCTGTATTTACAATTAACCCATCTGTAGTTTTATAAACATAGCTTATTGCAGGAATATTACCTATTTCATTTATTGCCTTTGTGGTCAAATTTGTTCCTTGAGATGCGTAATAATAATCCCAATCAATAAAAAACCCTGGTGCTAATTCTTTTCTGCCTTTACCTGGGAAATAAATATAATTTTCATCATTATAAAAAACAATTTGAACTCCTGGTGCTTTAATATTTTGATTGCTTGAGTTTTTTAACAAAACAGTTCCTGAAATTGTTCCATCAGTAACATAAAGTACATATCCGCCTATTGTGCCATCGTTACCATAAAAATAAAACTTGTTTTGAAACACTTTACCAAAAAATTTTGCTGGTGTATTGTTATTAATATACTGACCGTGATAAGGAATACTAAAAAGTTTTACAGTACCATTGCTTGTCCCATTTGTTTTCCATAAATCACCTGATGTTGTAGCATTAGAAACATTAGTTGTAGCAACAAATAGAAGGTCTCCATTTAAATTTTCAATGGTAGATTTTGTTGGTGTATATAACTTTTCGCCTAAAGTGGTAAGAACAGGAAACGTACCTTCTGAAGTGCCATCTGTTCGCCAAAGATGATATTTATCGGTGGTGTTTGTTCTTCCGTTAAAATAAATTAATCCACTTATATTTTCTCCGAAAGAATCATCTAAAACATCAATACTTGAACCTGTTGAAGATAAAATTTCAACTGTAGAAACAGTAGTTCCTTCACTTTTCCATAAGCGCATAATTTGTGCGGTTGGATCTATTCCTAAAAAAATTAATTTATTTCCAATAAAATTATTTGGTGCTCTTTTTACTTCTTCTGTTCCTAAAATTTGCAAAGTTGGCGCGAGCCTCATTTTAGGAAGGCTTCCAGAGCTTGAAGTATTAAAACTTTTTATGTTGGTAAAACTTCCAGTTCCTGTAGTTACTAATAAATTTATGTTAGAAGAAATTTCCATTACATACAAATAATTGGCGTTTTTTGCAGTAAATGAATAGGCAGCTCCATTAGCTCCAGTATATTCTGTAACTAAATTTGGTGAAATTCCATCAGTAGATTTTAGTCCAGGATATGCTCCAAACTGGATTATGTATTGTTTGTTATTAAATTCTGTTAATGGTCCCATTGAATCTCCATTTGAAATGAGAGTAACCTGTGAGTAGCAAAGTTGTGCTACAAAAAAGACAAAAAGTAAAAAATTTTTCATAATCTTTAGTATTAAATTCATTACAAAGATTATAATTACAATAAAGGCAATCAATAAGCCGTTAGGCGTATTTGGCTACAGTAGTTTATTCTGTTTTGCTTTCTGCAACATCTCAATTCGATTGTGCGCTTGCAATTTTCGGTAGATATTTTCGATATGTTTTTTACTGTTGAAGTCGATAAAAATAAATTATCGGCAATGGCAGCATTCTTTAACCCTTTACTCAAATGTTCTAAAATCTCAATTTCTCGTTTTGAAAGTTCCACCAATTCTGTATCGGAAGAAGATTCAAATGAAATAGGATTTTTTAATAATTTCAAAGTCTTCATTGCAATGGAGGGTGACATGGCAGCACCACCTGCTATCGTTTCTTGAATGGCTTCGTATATCTTCTCGGCTTTCGTTTCTTTTAATAAATAACCATCCGCTCCCGCTTTTATGGCGTTAAACACATTATCATCATTATCAAAAACGGTAATCATTACAATTTTAATTTGCGGATATTTAGATTTGATGATTTCAGTTGCTTTAATTCCGTTCATTACTGGCATTTCGATATCCATCAAAATGACATCTACCACATGATTTTTCTCTAAAATCGAAAGTACTTCCTCTCCGTTTTGAGCCGTATCTTTAACAGTAATATCCGAAAATTTGGAAAGCTTTTCTTCCAAAGCTTTCTGTAGAAAGAAATTATCTTCAACTAAAATTAGTTTTATCATGATTATAACTGAATTTGGATGACATAACTCGTACCCTTGTCTTTACTTGATTCGACATTCATAATCCCATTAATTTCTTGAACCCTGTTGTGAACGTTAGTCAAACCAAATGATCTCTTCTTTTTAGATTCGTAATCGAAACCTACTCCATTATCGTGAATTTTTATTTGCAATGCATTATCAAGCTGGGAAATAGCAACAAATATATCTTTTGCATCGGCATGTTTGATGGCATTATTTACGATTTCTTGCAGAATACGATACAGATTGATAGCTTGTTTGGATGATAATGCGGTGTCTGATTCGATTTCAAAATCAAAATGAAAGCGAACCTCATCAACAGATTCTCGGGCATCTCGTATGAAATTCAGCATTCTTGATTGTAATTCCGATAAATTCAATTGCTTTGAATTTAAAACCCAAATCGTGTCACGTAACCCGGAAATAGACTTATTAGCAAAACTAGATAAGGTGTCAATCTTTTTATCAATTACTTCATCAAATCGAACAGAAGAACTTTTCAAATTATCTAAAATGGAAATAATAAAGGTAAGCTGAGAACCCACATTATCATGCAATTCTCTGGATATATCCAATCGTTGCTCCTGAATTCTATAATTGGATTGCTCTTCTAATAATTTATTTTCCAGTTTTAATTGCTCTTTTTGGAGTTTGGTTTTGACTCTGAAATTTCTAAATAAAATGAGCCCTAATAGCACTACACTTGAAATAAGCAGTAACCAAATATTCTTCTGCTCTTACTCGGCTTGCTGTTGCAAGATTTGTTTTTCTTCTTTTCTATTTGATATTTGGTTTCTAATTCGGCAATGGTTTTGTTTTTCTCCGCAGTATATATTGAATCCCTGAGTTGAATGTAATTTTCCTTTCTTTGATAGTTGCCTCTAGATTGTTGTACTTTTATTGAACAATGCTTTTGAAAATAATAATCTCTGAGCTTCTGGCAGTTTCAGATTTTTTAGCGTATCGCAATGCTAGGTCAAAAAACTTCTGTGCTTCCTCGTAATGATTCAATTCGGTTGCAATGGTCGCCAAATTTGTATAGCAAGTCGCGTAATCATAATCGGTATATAGGAAGTTTTTTTTGTCTTTACTTTATAGTCAGGGATTTTCACAGAACGTAAAATCCACTTTTTAGCCTCTCTCTTCGAATTTTTCGTTTCGAGCAGTGTATTGCCTATGTTGTTGAACGTACTATGCAATAATAGCGCATCTTTTCCTTTTGATGTATTTTAGATTCTGCGTGTGATAGAACAGTGCCAATTCAGGCTTATTCCAATCGTCATAGTTGATTGCTGTTGCATTGAACGAAGACCTAACATCTTTGGCTCTAGCATCCTTTTTATTTAAAAAATACTGAATCGCTTTTTTGCCGTAATAAATGCCCTTTTCATACTCCTCAAAATCATGATAATCGTAGGATAACCCAATACAAATAGTTCCCACCCAATGATCTAAATGATGCATTTCGGCAATTTTGAGTCCAGTGATTCTATTACTTATCGCTTTGTCGTAGTTCCCTTTGTCGTTATAAATTCTTCCAAGATTGTTGTATAAGGAAACTATTGACTCATAATTTTTAGAATCTTTAAACTTGCTAAGGGCTATTTTCCCGTAATAAATAGCACTATCTTGAATACCCAAATCGGTATATCGCGCGTTTTTATAAAAGAAATAATCTGCTTCATCGGAGGAATTTTTAATTCCTGCTAGCTAAAAAATATTCGGACGAATCTTTTGAAGCACATGCTTTCTCCAAAAGCTCCTTATTGCTCTGAGCGCTACTAAAACTGAGCGGAAAAACGATTAACAATAAAATCATTCTATATACCATACCAATACAATTAGCAAATGCTAGGCTATTCTATAGTTTTAAAATATTTACCTACTTTAGATATTTTCTATCATCAATTGTGCAAATTCAAAAATGGCTTTCCAGTTGATTCACTTTTTTAGATGCGATTGTATCGGTTTCCTTGCGCTCTAAGACATTCTTCTTTAACCTAAAATCATCTATTTTGTGCTGTATTATTTTTGACTTCTTTTTATATTCTGCTTGAATTCCAATGCATCTATATTGTAAAAATGCATATAAAAATATCAAAAAAAAATCCTAAATTGTTTTCCATTTTTAAATAATTTTAAACAAAAATGAAAAACATTGTTACTGAAAACAATAAGGGGAAAAGCCTATTTTTAGTTGAACTTTAACCTTTAATTTTTAGTTCTAAATCACTATCTGTTATTACTTCAATTCCCTTATACGATAACGTCCACCCCATAGTATTAGTGAGAATCAAAATTTTTGACAACTCACTAATCAGTCGATTTTGCGCATTGGTTTTCAAAGACGATTTTCTATTTTCTTGGCTAGATTGGCTCTGACTGATTTGTTGATTTTATTGTAATCATCGCCCGTAAAAGGATTTAGTTTGCTTTGATTGACATCATAAAACTGGATATCAGGACTGATTTTTTATTTCTTCTTTGGAATATTTACTATCGTTATGGTTTTGTTTTTCTCATCAATATCATATTTCATCTGGCGTAAATCATAGGCTACTGTAACATCAGCATTGACAATGATTAGGGCTTTTTTCTCGAAAGAAATCATGTCCATGAAATATTTATCTTGGTCTTTATAGGTCAATACTTGAGAAAAATGACCTTCGGTAACGATTAGCTTTCCAACGTTTACAATTTGCTGTTGAATCAAATTGGTATTGTAGTCTATCGTTGATGTATCGTCTTTCTTAAACTCGCAAAACTTGAATAGGAGAAAAGTGGCAAGTATACCTCCAACTAGAAGAATGATTCTTTTTTGCATTTGTTTTTTTTATAAAAATAAAAACTTTTTTTGAACCATTAAGAGATTAAGGCGAATTAAGTTCAGAACAACTTATATCAACTTATTGTTTTTTGCTTTTTGAATGGCTTCCAGTTTATTGTGCACTTGCAGTTTGGTGTAGATATTTTCAACATGCTTGCGAACTGTCCCCACAGAAAGAAACAAATTATCGGCTATGGCATTATATTTCAATCCTTTGCTCAATTGTTCTAGAACCTCAATTTCGCGTGTGGTTAAATTGTATTCTTCTTTGTTGGGCATTTCTTCAAAAACGATGGGCTCTCTAAAAAGCTTCAACGTTTTCAGAGCTATGGAAGGCGTCATGGTAGCACCCCATTCATGGTATCAATAATTCCTTGATACAAGTCTTTAGGATTGACCTCTTTTAGCAAATAACCGTCTGCCCCAGCCTTTATCGACTTGAAGATGTTTTCATCATTATCAAATACGGTCAACATGATAATTTTAATTTGCGGATACTTGTTTTTGATTCGTTCTGTTGCTTCAATTCCATTCATTTTAGGCATCTCAATATCCATTAAAATCAAATCGATGTTGTGATTTTTTTCGAGTTTTCCAAAACATCAAACCATTTATTGCAGTGATTTTTATGGAAAAATCATCAAAAAAAGAAAGCTTTTCTTGAGCCGCTTTTATCAAAAAAGAATTGTCGTCAACTATGGCAATCTTTATCATAAACTGTTTTCTTTATTCAAAAGCAATTCTATTGTAGTGCCTTTCTCCGGAGCAGAAACTAGATTAAAAATACCTCCAATATCTTCAATTCTCTTTGCATATTGAGCAAACCATTCCCTTTTTCGACTTTGTCTTCCTCAAAACCTTTTCCGTTGTCTTGAATATAAATAGTAATTTTATCCTCAATAGTTTTTACTTCAATAGTAATTAGAGATGCATCGGCATATTTTATTGCATTATTCACCGCTTCCTGAATGGTTCTGTAAATATTCATCCCAGTAATGGACGATAATTTTTCCTGATGTAGGCTATCTTCAATGGTAAATTTAAAATCGATATCCTCTTTAGCAATTTTTGCTTTTTCGATAAAATCTAAGATTCTAGCTCGTAAATCTTCAAAATGAATTTCGTTATTGTTCATTGCCCAAATGGTATCTCGCAATTCGAGTATTGTTGACCTAGCAAAAGCACTAATCCCTTGTAGTTTAGTATCCAATTTTTCATTAGTTATATCAAAAGCATATTTTATGTTTTCACCGATGAAATGATAAAAGTGAGTTGCGCCCCTATATTGTCATGCAAATCTCGAAATAGTTAAGCGTTGTTCTTGCAGTTCATTCTGTTTTTCTATTTGTGCAATAGCCGATTTCAGCTGAAACTCCTGCTCTTGTTGCCTGTTTTTAAGTCGTTGCTGACGGTAAATCAAAAAAGCAATTATTACTATTAGTGCCAGTAATGATGATATTCCAATTAATAAAAACATTTTTTTGCTTGGCCTCGGCTTTTTTTGAAGGGTTTCTTTTTTTCTGTTTGGTATTTGCTTTTCAAGTTCAAAACTACTTTAGTTTTTTCATTGGCAACTATCTCTCCTGCATTATATTTTTGCAATATATTCTACTGCTTTTGATAATTTCCATGCCTATATTTGCATCAAATAAATTTTTGTAGGATTTAATTTCTAAAAATAAGCTTTGATTTTTGCATGATCTAACTTTCTTAAGAGCTAGATTTGCTCCTTCAACATATTTTTTTTGTTTGTTTAAACAATTTGAATACAAATTTGAAATTTCGGATATTTCAAAATTATTACTGTATTTTTCAAAAAGTTGAATCGATTTTAGATAATTAATTTCGGCTGTTTTATATTGATGTAAACTATCATAGACACACGCTATATTTGAAATTGGATAGGGTAAATAGACTTCGTAACCTAAATTTTCATACCCTTGTTTTGCAATTAAAGAATACTGCAAGGATTCATTATAACGCTTAAGGTTTATTAAAATAGACCCTAAATTGGAAGCTGATGAAGTTTGCCCAAATTTATCAGTAGTATTTAAGTAAAGCAAATATGCTTTTTTATAGTATTCAAAAGCTCCTATATTCTTTGCGACTTAAGTATACAATCCGATATTAGAAATAACCATAGCTTGCTTGGCTATATTTTTTTCTTTTCAAAATAATAAAGGGATTTAAAATAGTGCTCAAGTGATTTGGAGAATTGACTTTCAAATCATAAACAATTCCAATGTTATTGTAGTTTTGCAGCTATTCTTAATGAATCTTTTGGCTTGTTTTCTAATTTTTAATGCTTTTTTGTTGTAATAAATAGCTGAATCTAATTCTGTTTTGTATTGGAAAATATTGGCTAATGAATTATACGAAATTGCAATGTAGGTGTTGTTTTTTAAGGAATGAGCTTTTGTTAATGACTTATTTGCATAGAACAATGCCAAGTCTAAATTAGTATTACACATCTCATCAGACAACAATGTTCATCTTTGAATTTTGAATCTCATTCTTTTTAGAACCTGTTGTAATGCTATCGATAACAAACCGAGATACTTGAGCATAACAAAAAGAAGTAATTAGTAAGCAAAAAAAAATTATATTTTTCTTCATAAATCCTAAATATGAAAATAAATGTAGTAAAAAACTTTAACACTAACAAAAGCATTTAAGCCTTTTACTACAACTATATTAATCTTATGTCAAATCATTTTTAGACAAGATTTCAAACAACTCTTTATTCAATTCAAAAATATCCGAAGCTAAAGAGTTGTAGATTGTCTTTAATTTACTTTCAAGTTCTTCTGAAAGCTTGATTTGATTCAATTTTCCAGACTTATCCTTGCTAATTTGTACAATTATTTTTCCAGAATTCCATTACTTTTTTGAAATTTTTTTCATTATAAAATTGAATGTTCAATTTTATACACAAAAGAAGTATCAAAATGAGGTAGTCAGAAATACAATTATAGCATTTGAAATATCATTGACATACTCTTATTTGATTTTAATTTACAATCAGTTTTTTTTTACATGTTTTTATTCCCTCTTTTTCAATTTCCAAAAGATATATCCCTTTGTTTAGATATTGATTTGTAGTGGTCGATTTCAAATCGAAAGTTTTTATTTTTTGACCTAAAAGACTGTAAAAAGTTGCTTTTGCGCCAATTAAATTTTCATCAATTTCGATATTGAAATCACCGTTTGAAGGGTTGGGATAAACGGAGATGTTACTATCATTACTATTTTTTGACAATCCTAATGTAGTTTGACTCATTTTATGAACAAACATATCTGTAGATCCACCTGTTGGAGTCAAAAGTGCAACACCAGCATTTGGGTCAAAATCCCCTAATTCATTAATACTACTGCCAAATGTACCAATAGTGTAGATATTCCCAGAACCATCTACTACAATTGACTTGCCTATTGTATCAGGACCTGCGGTTAAACTTGGAACACCGCCAATTTGTTTTACCCAAACAAAACTACCCGAAGCGTCTAATTTTAAAATATAAGTATCATCACCAAATCGATGGTTAACAGATAAATTAAAAATTCCTACTCCTGCATCAAAATCAGTTTGTGAAAACCGATGCAGAATATTGTGAAAAAAACCGTCCTGTAGAATAAACATTACCAGCCGCATCCAGTGCCAAAGAAGCCACATCTCTAATATTTCCTTCGAGTTGCTTTACCCATACATAATTACCCGACCCATCTAATTTTGAAATAAAATTATCATCGCCATAAGTTGGACCGCTCAAATTTCGAACAGTTGGTGTTGGATCAAAATCAACAGTGCCTGAAAAAATTCCAGCTGTAAATATATTGCCCGAAGCATCTACAACCATTCCATTGAAAGACTTAAATCCAGTACCACTAAATTGTTTTGCCCAAATATAATTACCATTCAAATCTAATTTTAAAATAAATGCATCTTCATAACCACCAAATGACCCTACACTCGTTAAATTAGCCACACCAGCATTGGGGTCAAAATCGGCTGTTCCTCCAAAATTTCCTCCCACATAAATATTCCCTGTGGTATCTAATGCGATTACTCTGCCTAGGTTGTAAGCAATTCCTCCCATTGATTTTGCCCATACAAAATCGCCATTGGTATCCAATTTTGAAATAAAAATACCCTGAATTAAAGTAGTCATATTACTAACCCCAGAATTGGGGTCAAAAATCAAGTACTGAAAAATAGCCTGTTGTAAACACATTTCCAGCCGAATCTACTGTTATACCATATCCATTGTCGTGAGCTGAACCTCCCATTTGTTTTGCCCAAACAAAATTACCAGAGGCGTCTAATTTTGAAATAAAAATATCACTATATCCTATAGAAGTTAAATTACTAACTCCAACACCTGGGTCAAAATCTACTGTACCATAGAAAAATCCTGTTGTATAAACATTTCCAGCAGCGTCGACACCAACAGCCGTAGCATCCTTTAAATCAATGCCTCCCAACTGTTTTGCCCAAACAAAATTGCCATCTGCATCTACTTTAGAAATAAAAATATCATTTTGATTATTGGCAGTGCTTGGATTATCAACTGATGTTAAATTGAATACACCAGCTCCTGGGTCAAAATCAATTGTTTTTTTAAACATACCTGTTGTAATTACATTGCCGGAGGGATCAACATTTGTAGCTCTTGGCGTAACAAACCCTCCCGCCTTTCCCATTTGTTTTACCCAAGTAAACGATGGAGTTTGTGCATTTGCAATAAGTCCTGATAATAATATTGCTGATATAAGTAATAGTTTTTTCATCTTAATATTTTTAGAAGTTATAGCCCAAAGGTGAGTCATTTGTAAATACAAAAAACGACAATTGTCGTATTTTGATTGTTTATTTTATTGGGCGAAATTCTTTTCAATATCTTTAATCGCAATTGCTAAACTCAAAGTTTTAAGTATTTTTTCCATTACACCAATTGCAAGGACATTGTAAACTTGGAGAAGTTTTGGTAGTCTCAACCACCTCTGTGATTGTTAAATTTCCGTAGGTTTTGTTATTAACTTTGACATCTGTAGATTTTCCACCACCAACACAAGAAATAGTCCCTGTAGCACCACAAAAAGAACAAGGGTATTTTTCTATTAATTTTTCTTCCTCGGTCATATTGCGTTGTCTGATTTGTTCGGCTTTCTTTTTGGCTTTATTTTCTGCATTTATAATAGTTCTCCTTTCTGCAAGGTATTTTTTAAAGTCTGCTTCGTTTTTATTAGAGAAGGCTATATAATCTTCTGGATTTCCTTCAAAAATTAATTTTCCCTGTTGATAGTATTTCCCAGACATTTGTATTCCATTGCTCCATTCCCCATCAAAAGTTTGACCAGTTGTTTGAACATAAGCTCCCGTACCGTGTTTTAGCCCATTTAAATAATTGCCTTTATGATAATTATCTTTTTTGGTTAGACCACAAGGGCAATACATAGTTTTTCCATATCCTGATGCTTTATAATCTTTGATTTCTCCTTCATAAACATCTCCACCTGAACCTAAATAGGTAATTTTCCCTTTCCCATCAAGTTTGTCATCAACAAAATTTCCTTCGATAATGGTTCCGTCTTGCAGATAAAATTGCCCTTTTCCATATTTTTTTCCATCTTTTAATTTACCTGTAAATTTTCCAGCATTAGAATTAGAATACTCTAAAGTTTCTATTAAAACGCTTTTATTCCACTTTCCTTTTGTAACATCTCCATTACTGTCATATAAAGTACCTGTTCGTACGTTCGTCTTCTTTAAAATCACCATCATACCATAAATGAGTGCCAGAATAAGATTTCCCTTTTCCGTCTCTGTATCCATTTACCCAATTACCTTTATATTTTGATGCGTCTGATAATATTTCGTTATTTTTAGAATGTTCTTGGTATGTCATTTCTCCATAACCACTGTATTTTCCATTGGAAAAATTTCCTTCATAAATTCTAATTTCATTATAATACGCCGTTTTAGACAATCTTCCCACTTTATGAGTTCCAAATCCATCGAATAAACCGTCTTTAAAACTTCCTTCATACGATTCAAAATTGCTTGAATCTGTGCCTTTGAAATATATAAATACACCTGTTCCGTTAGGATTCCCCTTTTTCCAATTTCCTTCGTATGTGTTTTTTTCATATCCCCAAGTCTGTTTTCCTTTTCCCTCTTTAAACCCATTCAAAAATTGACCTTCATATATATCTGAATAATACTGACTCTTCTTACTTGTCGCTGTCAGAATACCAGACCCTGTCATTTCACCATCTACCCAATCTCCTGTGTATATCGTTCCGCTCTCCACCCATATATAAGTGCCTTTTCCGTTCTCTTTTCCATTTTTCCATTCCCCTTGGTAACTGCCATTGCCATAAACAAAAGTTCCTTTTCCATTTTCACAATCACCAGATGTACATTTGTCTATTTGTGCTGTAACCAAAAAAAGTTGATGTTAGTAAAACAATAATAGTAGTTTTTCATTTTGAAAAGTTTTAGAATATATAATACAAAGAAATGATTTTTTAAACAAAAAAATACGACAATTGTCGTATTTTTCAATTAAATGATTTTCTAATAATCTAGTTTACTATCAGTTTTTTGGTGGTTTTAATTCCCTCTTTTTCAATTTCTAAAAGATAAATTCCTTTGTTTAGATATTGGTTTGTAATCGTAGTTTTAATATCAAAATCTTTTACTTTTTGACCTAAAAAATTGTAAATTGTAGCTTTTAATCCTATTAGATTTTCGTCAATTTCGATGTTAAAATTACCCGAAGAGGGATTAGGATAGACCTTTATCAATTGATTTTCAATACCTTTTTCTGCTTCTGAAACGTTTAAACTGTTTAAGCTCTTTTTCCATAGCTTTGCTTCTTGTATGACATACAAATCAGTTGAACTTTTAGACAGAAATTTAGCTGGACTAGAATTACTAAATCCTGAAATGTCAACCCAATTAAGACCCTGATTCGTTGTTTTATAAACGCCATATTCATTTCCCAAAAACACTTCGGTTCCTATACCTAGAAGGGAATAAACCCCTACACTAGGCAAACCGCTTTTAACGACAGTCCAATTATCACCATTGTTTATGGAGTTTGTAACATCATTTGTATTTACAGTCGCTTCAAATAAGGTTATTTTTTGTAGATTATCTTTTATATATGTCAAAGAACCTACCGTATTATTTGGAATCCCATTACTCTTACTAATCCAATTTTGATTTGTAATATCATATTTGTAAACTTTTTGATTTACTCCAACAAACAAATCATTTTCAACTACCAGCAATGGTTCAGCAACCAAACCTACAATTCCAGAATTGTGTTGATTCCATGAACTTCCGTTATCGCTAGAAACATAAACCCCTTTTATTAGTTGAAGTAGCAAATATCTTATTGTTGAAAAATGCAAAATTTCTTATTATTGTCGTCGAACTTATTCCAGTGTTAGACAAAACCCAATTATTTCCGCCATTTGTTGACTTGAAAACCATTCCACCAGTAGAGCTTGCAAAAAGTGCTCCATTGACGTATGCAATATTCCAAATTTGCATACTTGTAATCCCTTCGTTTATTTGTGTCCAATTGGATCCTCCATCTGTAGAACGATAAATACCATTGCTAACTGTTCCCATATACAAAACATCATCGTGAATTACCAATGAAAAAGGGAGCACTCCGCTTGGTTTGTTACACAACGTCCACTGCGCATTTGTGATCGTGGTATAAAATACAATTAACAGTAGAGTAAAAATTTTTCTCATAGCCTTAGTTTTTAAAATTATAATTCAAAAATAAGATGTAGGTTAAAACAAGAAAATACGATGAATATCGTATTTTCTTAACACCAAAAAATAACACTACTATGATTTATTGCTTCATCAATTCTAATTTAGGAAGCTTCACCGTATATAGTCCTAATCGTCCTTCAATTGATTTAGTGAAAAATAACAATTCATTTTCTTCATCATAAAATGGAGAAGATTCAAAATTAATTCCGTTTATTTTAGATCCAAGATTTACAGGTTCTGACCATTTTTTCCAAGTATCATCTAATCGGTAGGATACGAAAATATCAAAATCTCCATAAGCACTAAATCCGTTAGAGCAAAACAATAAAGTTTTCTGGTCAGATAATAAGTTTACGATTCCTTCATTTGCTGCAGAATTGATGGTTTTTCCCATATTTTGTAACAAACCATAAGTTCCATCTTCTTTGATATTGGTAAAATACAAATCAATTCCTCCTTGTGTAAAATCAGTTTCGATTCCCGAAAAACGTTTTTTGGTCATCTGTAATGGTTGCAGAAGAACTATCATCATAATTATTGAAAGCAGCTATTTTAATCTTTCCAGAGGCATTAAAATTTGAATTTGATTTTGTCAAAAAGCAAATCCTTTTCTCCAGAACCTCTTTGATAACCTACCGCCTTTTAGGAGTAAAATCAGTTGAAGAATATTCACATAATTATAGTTAACATTTTGACTTAATAAAGTATTTTCTTCTGTAGGGTTTGCCCATGCACCATTGGCAGTTTTGGAGCAAAAAAAATTTGATCTTTTCGTTTGTTCCTTCGCTAAAAAATAATAGCTCTTACCATCATTAAGAAACCAATGGACTAGGAGTTAAAATCTCTAAATCGCCCAACTGCAAGTAACTCAAGGTTCTCAAAAACAAGATTTGTGTTTATTTTTGCTTCAATTGGCTCTTCAGAATCAGAAATTCCGATAGCATCTATTTGCTTTTGTCCTGGAACCAATCCGAAATTAAACTCCACTTTTACAGCCACAACATTTGCCACAGCATTGTCTAGAATTGCATTAACTATTCCGGGATTTACTGCTTGTGGTGCTTCTTGAATTTTTCGTCTTTTTCTTTTAAAATAGTAACTTCTATCTGTTGTAAGAGTCATTTTATATTTAGGTGGATTCCAATATTCCTTTCTATTCCATACGGTTTCGTATTTCCCGGAACCTGTATCTACCCCTATTTTGACTACACAACCCGAATTTAAATTCTCAAAAACAGCGACTTGCTTTACCATTTGAGGTTTTTCGAAACTAACTTCAACATAATCTCTTCCTTTTAATGCATTTTTGGAGTCCAAGCATTTGGCTATTTCCGCCTGTGGAAAAGCATCTGGCTTCCCAAAATTCGTTTTATTCCGTTTGTTTTCCTCCTAAATCTGATGAAAATTTAATTAGTTTACATGCCCATTGTACTTGTTGTGCTTCAATAGAAAGAGAAATAGAATAGAATACAAAGTAAATAAAAATTTTCTCATTATAATTTTGTTTTGCGTTAAAAAATGCTACTCTTTAACAAAAAGCTACAGCCAAAAAAAAAAGCAGAAATACCCTCTAATTATTCACTTTAATTTTTTCTACTTTTCTACCTTTGAAAGCAAAAATAAATTCACCGTCATCAGTAATATCTATTCCTGAACCATATTGAGGGCTTCCTCCTTTACCTTTAGACTGAACCGATCCTTTAGTATCTCCATTTGTCATATTGATTCCATAGATAACATTTTTGCTATTTCTTTGATCTCTAAGAAAATAATTTCCACCTATTTCATAAAAGAAATCTACTCCTTTAATTTTATCGGAAGCATAGGCACGAGAACCGTCTTTTTTATTGTAGGAAGCCAATCCTTTTTCAGAAAGCACTACCACTTTATCACCAAAATCAATTACATCAGTAGCTTTTCCTACTTTGGCATCATTGTGTTTCACGTCGAATAATTGATTTCCTGAAGCAATATCATAGCCATAAAATTCATCTCCGTCTCCAACAAAAGCTGTTTTATCTCCATCAATAATAATATCTGTAATTCTTTTGTCAAATTTTTCAGAGCGCCAAGCCGTTTTCCCTGTTTTATCATCAATAGCTAACACTCCGTTTTTCTGTGCTTTGTAATCCCAATAAATGTAAGGCACCATTTCTCTGTATGTTCCTCCCATAGGGTTGGATCTGGTTTCCCATCTGTATTCTTGAACCTGAACTTTTCCACCAATTTGCAACAGTACTTTATCTCCGGTTTTGTATAAATTTGGCATACTAAATGCACCAGTGATTTTCTCTGAAGCCCAAAGCAATTTTCCAGATTCTAAATCGTGTTTTTCTATATATTTGGTTCTGTCTCGAGTTCCAAACATCACTAGATATACCGCATTGTCTTCAAAAACAGGATCGGCAATTGTTCTGTAATATTTTTTGTTTGCAGTATTGCTGAACAATCCGCCACCGCCGCCGTCCATGTCGTTTTCATATATGGCTTCCCAAAGTTTCTGTCCGTTATTGATGTTGTAAACCTGTAATCCGTTCAAGTACATGTATATTTTATCATCTTTAATCCATAAATCAACAATTGCTCTTCTAGTTACCAGTTCTTTCTCGATAAGACCTGTGAAGGTAGCATCCCATAATACATCTCCATTAGCCGCGTTGATTTTTACCAATTGATTTTTGAATCCTGCAAATAAAGCTCCTAAAGCCGTTGGCTTGAAGTTAATCATCACGATTTCGTTGCGTTTTGCGTCATAGATGTATTTACCAACACCTCCTTTGAAACGATTGGTTTCCCAAATTTTTTCGCCCGTATCGGCTTTAACCAAAATAACAGAAGCCTTTTGAGAGATTAAAAATGCGTCCAATTCTGAAATGTATTTTACAGTTTCCAATTCGCCTTGGTCAGCTCCATCTTCTCTTTTAGTCCCTTTAGGAATTAAATTTTGATATAGCTCTGAATTCCACATTTCCTTACCCGATTTAATATCAATAACCGCTACTCTATCGGTTCCTAATTTTCTTTCGTCAAAAAGGAATAAATACCCACCATTTTCTTTCCAAATTATGAATTGATACTCACATTTGTTCGTGTTGTTGGTTGTTATTTTCTTGTAATCTCCAGACCAAATTACTTTACCACTTTGATCTAAAACAGTAGCCGAATTGTCATCAGTTCCTAAAATATACGAACCATCACTGTTGCTTACTGCTAAAAAAGACGCTTTGTTGTCAAACTCTGATTCCCAAACCGTAGAGAAACTTCCTGATTTTTTCCCAGCGCTAGAACCGCCAATTTTTGATTTTGCTTTATCTAATAATTTGCCAAACTGTGCGTTGGCTGACAATGTGCCCATCATGCAAATGGACAACGCTAAAATGGATAATTTTTTCATTGTTAAATAATTTTAGAGGTTGTTTGTAAGGTGTTAAAATGTAATTGAATAGCGAATTTTATAACGCTGTTGTTTTTGAAGTTTGAATTGAAACTTATGATCCAAAATATAGTCCGACATGAAGTTGATGAAATCTATATTCTTAATATCACTTTCTACTTTAAAAAATGAGGATACTTTACCATTTTGAACCACTCCAATGTCAACCACCATAGTTCCGCTGACATCCTTGAATTTCTTGTTTTTCTTTTTTAGAAAATCCTCGGCTTTGAATACTTCGTCAATTTCTTTGGTAACCGTTTCCGTAACAGCATCTTCATCTGTAAGCACCGGTTTTTGTGAAAAAACAGGATTCGAAACTAGAAAGAAAAAGAAACCAAAAAATAATAGATACCTGTTTGACTTCATGATTTGATTTGTTAAGTGTTAGTTTATGATAACAAATTTAACAAATTTAACAATTGAGTATATACGATAAAATACGTATTTTTAAAATTGAATGTGTGGAAACTGTTGCTGAAGGCGCTCCATTTTATCATGGAGTTTTTTACTAAAATGCTTATGACTCTCCGAATCGGGATGAAACGGTTTGTGAAGCAATCCTTTTTGAATGCTGTTCACCTCTTCCATAACAGCGTAAACCGATTCCGAAATCCAAGTTTCCGTAAACCGTTCCCAAATATAGTCAATAGCTATTGCACTGGGATGTAGCATATCCTCAGCATAAAATCGATAATCGCGAAGCTCGTCCATCATGATTTCATAACTTGGGAAATACTTTAGGGCTTGAGATTTAAGATTCAGGATTTGATGAATTGCGCTAATTAAATGCGCCTTGCTTCTTTGATTTTCTACAAAACCGTCTTTACTATGGCGCACGGGCGAAACGGTGAAAAGTATCAAACCATTTGGATTTATTTTTCGGATAGTTGCTATGGTGTATTGAATCGATTTTGCGATGGTATCTATCGAAAGAATCTCTTTGTCGAATTGAACCTGTGGTACTTTATGACAATTAGCCACAACCAATTGGGATGCTTTATGTCGATACACCCATGAAGTGCCGTAAGTAAGAATAATGTGAGTAGCGGTTGCTAGTTGGTCGTGTAGATGTTGCAACATTTCGTTTAATATTGCTAGACATACCTCTTTGTTGGCATGACTTACATCTGAATGCACCTCAAAACAATGCCAACGTTCATTGTGAAAAAAAATATCAGCCTCTGTAAATTCCACCTGATTAATAGCACGTGAAAGCAATTTTTCAATAGAAACAGGATTAAAAATAATCCCAAACGGATTCACTGTATTTCTAAATTTAAAATACCCTAACTTTTCTCCCATATTCTCTGCAAAGCACGAACCTAAAGATACTATTCTGGAATTGTAATCTATAACATGATTGCTTTTAGGAATAGGTATTTGGATTCTGAATTGCATATACGTTTGTTTCTACAAATTTACTATTTTTTTAATGCGATGAAACCAAGTCCTTTTTAATAATCAAACAATTGTATAAAACATCTTTCTAATTAATGTAAATCTATTACCTACTTTTGCATCTTCAAATAAATGACATGAAACTACTCTATTCCTATTTAAAAAAACATAAACTCCTACTTTTTATAGCTCTTGTACTCGCTGCCATAAATATTTGTTTCAGTCTCTCGGATTCTGTTATAACGGGTAAACTAATGCAAGACTGCGGTGTGGGAATTGCAAAATATAAAGGAAACGAAATTGGTTTTATCAAATCGGTGGCGTTTTGGCTTGGTTTGTCACTGGGCGCATCCATGATTTCAAGAATTACTAAAAATTTTCAAGATTATTTTACCAATATCGTCATTCAACGTACAGGTGCCGAAATGTACACCGACGGAATCAAAAAATCACTCGATTTACCCTATGAAGAATTTGAAGACCAACGCAGTGGCGAAACCTTAAGCAAACTCACAAAAGTGAGAATCGACTCGGAGAAACTAATCACGCTATCCATCTCGTTAATTTTTCAGACAATTGTGGGCTTCATTTTTGTGATTGTTTACATCTCTAGAATTGATTATAAAATTTCCTTTATTTTTCTTATAACTGCTCCCATAATTGCTTTTATAAGTTCCTATCTGGGAAAAAAATCAAAGCCGTTTCTAGAAAAAATTGTTCAACAAACCAATTCACTGGCAGGTGCTACTACTGAAAGTTTGAGAAATATTGAATTGGTAAAAAGTTTAGGACTAACCTATGAAGAGGAAAAACGACTGAATTTAAACACTTTAAAAATTTTACAACTCGAATTAGAAAAATTCGTTTCATCAGAAGTTTGAGTTTTATACAAGGAACAACAGTTCATTTTCTAAGAACTTGTGTGGTGTTTACCTTATATTATTTCTTATTTGAAGGCAAAATCATTGTTGGTGATTTGTTGACAATGGTATTTTTTACCTTCTTTATTTTTGGTCCTTTACAAGAATTAGGAACGTTTATCATTGCTTTAAACGAGACCAAAGTTTCGATGGAAAACTTTAAAGAGTTGTTGAATGCTCCAAAAGAATATCGCCCAAAAGACGCTGTTGCTCTTGGCTCTATCAATGCATTGCAGTTTTCTAATGTGAGTTTCAAACATAAAACGGCCAAGCACAATGCAGTTGAAGACATCAATTTTGACATCAAACAAGGAGAAACTGTGGCTTTTGTCGGCCCTTCGGGAGCAGGAAAAACAACCTTGGTTAAATTATTAGTGGGCTTGTATCCTCCTGAAAAAGGAAATGTAAAATACAACGAAATTGATTCTACCAAAATTGACTTATTAGATTTGAGAAAACAGCTCGGATTTGTAACCCAAGATGCACAATTATTCTCCGGAACAATTAAAGAGAATCTATTGTTTGTAAAACCATCAGCAACCAACGAAGAATTGCTTGAAGTATTGCAAAAAGCGAGTTGCGAAAAACTTTTGGCTCGTGCCGAAAACGGATTGAACTCCACCATTGGCGAAGGCGGAATTAAAGTTTCTGGTGGCGAAAAACAACGTCTTTCCATTGCCAGAGCGATTTTGAGAAACCCTAATTTGTTGATTTTTGACGAAGCCACTTCTGCTTTAGATTCCATAACTGAAGAAGAGATTAATACTACGATTAGAAATATTTCAGATTCAAACCGAATTACGGTTTTAATTGCCCATCGCTTGTCGACAGTAATGCACGCTGATAAAATTTTCGTTCTTGAACAAGGAAAATCATCGAACAAGGAAAACATGAAGATTACCCGGGAAGGGCCCCATATTGATGGAGAAAACGTTTGGTAATTATGCCTGAATTGACAGTAATCCAAGTTTTAATTTTGTAATTTGCGTTAATAACTGTTTGGGGGACAAGAAAATAGTTAGAATTATTTTCACTTTCGCTTTATCCAAAGCATCCTTAATTCCTAAAACATTCTTCCCTTTTCCAGAAGCGAAGAACGGTTGTCCACCACCATTCCCGTCAATATATTTACCTAATTCTCTAATAACATTTCCTGCTTTTAATCCTTTTTCAGCAACTAATTCTTTTGAAATATAGCAATGAATATTTGGAGCATTATCTTCAACAGAAGCTAAAAACACAAACGAATTTGGTTTAGAAATTCCAATGGCTTGTGCTAAGTCTTTAGTCGAACTCATAGACAAGTCCACTTGTTTTGCTAAAAGTTTATTCCGTTTATTTCTTGAAAATCTGAAACTAAAGTATTTTTTAATCCGTGGATTTTTTCTTTTACTAATTGCTCAATTTGTTTTTTCAACTTCGCGTTATCGTCTTGCAATGAAGCAACTGATTTTAAAATATCTTGTGGATTTTTCAACGTTTCTTTGCTTTCTGCCAAAGTACTTTCTTGATTTTTGTAGAAATCTTTTACAGCATCACCAGTAATGGCTTCAACACGACGAATTCCTGCTGCTACAGCACCTTCTGATATGATTTTGAAATGCCAGATTTCAGCCGTATTTTTCACGTGAATTCCTCCACAAAGTTCTTTGCTTTCGCCAAATTCAATCATTCTTACTGAATCACCATATTTCTCTCCAAACAAAGCCATCGCACCTTTGCTTAACGCTTCTTGAATTGGAATATTTCTATATTCTTGCAATTGCAATTGTGCTTCGATTTGTGCATTTACGCTTGCTTCAACCTGACGTAATTCTTCATCAGAAACTTTAGAAAAATGCGAGAAGTCAAAACGCAAATAATTTGGATTTACTAACGAACCTTTTTGCTCGACATGCGTTCCTAAAATAGTTCTCAATGCCAAATGCATCAAATGCGTAGCCGAGTGATTTTTAGAAGTCGACGTTCTTAAATCGGTATTTACTTTAGCAACAAAACTTGCAGAAACATTCTCTGGAAGTTGTTTAGCAAAATGTAGAATTAAATTATTCTCTTTTTTCGTATCAATAATATCAATTGTTTCGTTAGCAGAAACTAGTGTTCCTTTATCACCAACTTGTCCTCCACCTTCTGGATAAAATGGTGTGTTGTCCAAAACTATTTGATATAAAATTCCATCTTTTTTAGAATCTACTTTACGAATTCTGGTGATTTTCACCTCATTCTCAGTTTGGTCATAACCCACGAAAGTTTCCACATTTCCAGGAATTAAAACTGACCAATCCTCTGTTGAAACTTCGGAAGCGGCACGAGAACGTGCTTTTTGTTTTTGCAATTCAACTTCAAAATCGGCTTCGTTGAATGTATATCCTTTTTCTTTCAAAATTAGAGCGGTCAAATCTTTTGGAAATCCGAAAGTATCGTACAATTCAAAAACTTTAGCACCTGAAACTTCTTTTCCGCTAGTTTCAGCAACCACTTTATCTAACAATTGTAAACCTTGTTCTAAAGTTCTTAAAAATGAAGCTTCTTCTTCTCGAATTACGTTGGTAACCAATTGTTGTTGTGATTTGATTTCGGGGAAAAATTCCCCCATTTGATTGGCTAAAACTTCAATCAATTTATTAATAAAAGGTTCTTTGGTATTCAAAAACGTAAATCCATAACGAATCGCACGACGCAAAATTCTACGAATCACATAACCTGCTCCGGTATTGGATGGCAATTGTCCGTCAGCAATAGCGAAAGCCACAGCGCGAACGTGATCCACAATGACACGAATAGCAATGTTAGTTTTATTTTGAGATTCTTCGTTAGCACTCAGAATGACATTATTAGGTGTATATTTCAAACCTGTAATTTGTTCCACTTTTTCAATTAGCGGGGTAAAAACATCGGTATCATAGTTGGACGTTACACTTTGCATCGCCATACACAAACGTTCAAATCCCATTCCAGTATCTACGTGTTGTGCTGGTAACTTTTCTAACGAACCATCGGCTTTACGATTGAATTCCATGAAAACGTTGTTCCAAATTTCTACTACTTGCGGATGATCAGCATTAACTAAACTTCGACCTGAAACCGCTGCTCTTTCAGCATCAGAACGAATATCAATATGAATTTCAGAACATGGACCACACGGACCTTGATCGCCCATTTCCCAAAAGTTGTCTTTTTTATTTCCTAAAATGATACGGTCTTCAGATACATATTGCTTCCAAATATCGAATGCTTCTTGGTCAAACGGAACATTTTCGGCAGGATTTCCTTCAAAAACGGAAACGTACAAACGGTCTTTGTCTAACTTTAAAACTTCAGTTAGAAATTCCCAAGCCCAAGCTAGCGCCTCTTTTTTGAAATAATCACCAAACGACCAGTTGCCCAACATTTCAAACATGGTGTGATGATAGGTATCAAAACCTACATCTTCTAAACTGTTGTGCTTCCATGAAACACGGAGACATTTTTGCGTATCGGCTATTCTTGGACTTTTTGGAGTTCCGTTTCCTAAAAAGTATTCTTTGAATTGTGCCATTCCTGAGTTGTTAAACATCAAGGTTGGATCGTCTTTAAGGACGATTGGTGCAGAAGGAACTATTAAATGTCCTTTTGATTCAAAGAAGTTAAGGTATGCTTTACGAATGTCTTGTGATTTCATTTCTAGAAGTATGGCGTAATTTATTTATTGTTTGATGAGCTAAGCAATTGATGATTCAATAATTAACCCTTTCAACTTTAATATATTGTTAAAAAAAGAGTGGAACAAATGAAACATTTATTAAATTTGTTCGTCAAACTATTTATCAGTGGGCAAAAATAGGGTATTTTAAAATATGGGGAAAGTAAAATATTATTTCGATTCCGAAAATTTGGCTTACCGAAAGATTAAGACAAAAATATCGACAAAATTTGGAGTTGTAGCTTTGTTTTACTTGCCTCTGCTTTGTTTGGGTTTTTAAGTTTCGTGGTACTGTTGAATACTCCTTATTTTGAAACTCCAAAAGACCGTTTGCAAGCCAGAGAAATAGAAAATTTTAAACTTCGTTATGCTCTTTTGAATAAAAAGATGGATCAAATAGACGAAGTATTAGGGAGCATAGAAGAGAGAGATAACAATATCTATCGGGTCTATTTCAACACTTCGCCTATTCCAGAAGAACAAAGAAAAGCGGGTTTTGGCGGAATTAATCGATATAAAGAATTAGAAGGGTATGACAATTCTGAATTGGTAATTAACACTTCGAAACGAGTTGATGTAATTTCAAAAGCATTGGCTATTCAATCCAAATCATTGGATGAAATTTTAAAATTAGCAAAAGAGAAAAATAGTTTATTATCGGCTATTCCTGCTATACAGCCCGTTAGAAATGAAAATTTGAAACAAGTTGCCTCAGGATTTGGTTATAGAAATGACCCTTTTACGAAAGTGAGAAAATTTCATGAAGGAATGGATTTTTCTGCAAAAACAGGAACTCCTATCTTTGCTACTGGCGATGGTGTGGTGCAACGAGCTGATAACTCTGTATCTGGTTATGGAAATCATATTGTGATTCGGCATGGTTTTGGTTATGAAACCTTGTATGGGCACTTGAGTAAATACAAATGCAGACCGGGACAACGCGTGAAAAGAGGAGATATTATTGGCTATGTGGGCAGTACCGGAAGAAGTGAAGCACCACATTTGCATTATGAAGTGCACAAAAATAACGAAGTGGTTAATCCACTAAATTTTTATTATGGAAATATTTCAGCAACAGAGTATGTTGCCATATCAAAATTAGCGAATCAAGAAAACCAATCCTTAGACTAATGCACATAGAATTATCACCAGACAAAAGATACTACAGCATAGGCGAAGTAGCCAAAGCCTTTGATGTAAATGCCTCATTAATTCGATTTTGGGACAAAGAATTTGATATTTTAAAACCTAAAAAAAATGCCAAAGGCAATCGAATGTTTACTCCCGAAGATGTAAAAAATTTACAACTTATATATCACTTGGTTAAAGAACGTGGTTTTACCCTTGAAGGTGCCAAAACGCATTTGAAAGAAGGTCAAAAGAAAACTTTGGACAAGTTTGAAATCATTAGCAAACTGGAAACTATAAAAACGCAGTTAACTAATATTAAAAATCACCTTTAAAAAATAATAATAAACAAAACTCAATACTAAACTTTAAATTAAATACAAATGGATTTTAAAAAATTTTTACCTTGGATTATCGCAGCAGTTGTACTCATTGGGATTTACAGCTGGGTTAAAGGAATTAACAATACGGCAGTAACACTAGGACAAACCGTAGAGCAATCTTGGGGAGATGTTCAAACCTCTTATCAAAGGAGAAATGATCTAATCGGAAATTTGGTCAATACTGTAAAAGGTGCTGCCGATTTTGAAAAAAGTACTCTAACCGCTGTAATTGAAGCTAGAGCAAAAGCGACACAAACTACGGTTGACCCAACAAATATTACTCCAGAACAATTAGCCGCATTCAACAAAGCACAAAGTGGAGTAAGTAGTTCCTTGTCTAGATTATTAGTTACTGTTGAACAATATCCAGACCTGAAAGCCAATCAAAATTTCTTGAAATTACAAGATGAATTAGCAAGCACTGAAAATCAAATTCTTACCGCTAGAACCCGTTTTAACGAAGCTGTAAAACCTTACAACACACATATCAAAACATTCCCAAATTCTTTATTTGCAGGTGTTTTTGGATTCAAAGAAAAAGCTTATTTCAATGCCGTTGAAGGTGCTGAAAAACCTGTTGAAGTAAAATTCTAATCCAAAATAATTTCCATGTCAAAAGTTGAAGATTTTTTAACCAAAGAAGAAGAACAAGAAATTGTTGAAGCTATTCGTATGGCTGAAAAAGAAACTTCTGGCGAGATTAGAGTACACATAGAAAAAACAACTTCCATTGACGCATTTGACCGTGCTTTGGAAGTTTTTCATTTATTAGAAATGAACAAAACAGCTCTCAAAAATGGCGTTTTAATTTATGTTGCTGTAAAAGATAGAACTTTTGTCATTTGTGGCGATCAGGGTATTAATGAAGCGGTAACCAAAGATTTTTGGGAGACGACTAAAGAAATTATGGTGGGTCATTTTAAAAATGGAGATTTTAAACAAGGGCTTATTGATGGTATTACCAAAGCAGGAAATGAATTGAAAAAATATTTTCCATATAAAGAAGGTGATACCAATGAATTATCAAACGAAATATCTAAAGGATTATAATGATAGCAACTAAATTAAACAGCAAACTATCTTTGAAACTAATTTTTTGTTTGGTATTTACACAATTTCTTTTTGCCCAATATACCATACCAGAAAAACCCAGTTTTCAGACTTCGGTCTATGATTATGCCAATATTTTAAGTACAACAGAAAAAGCACAATTAGAAGAAAAGCTAATCAAATACTCCGATTCAACTACGACTCAAATTGTGGTAATAACCATAGAGAGTTTAAAAGGAGAAGATATTGGAATTTTAACTCCTAAATGGGGACAGAAATGGGGAATTGGAGGTAGCGAAAAAAATGATAATGGTGTAATAATTTTATTAGCCAAAGCCGAAAAGAAAATTTGGATTTCTGCTGGCTATGGTTTAGAAGATAGATTAACCGCTGGAATTGGAGGAGAAATCACCAGAAATATAATTATACCTGAATTTAAAGCAGGAAGTTACTATAATGGTTTAGACAAAGGTACAAGCGCTATAATTGATGTTTTTAAAGGAAAATATAAGGGAGAACGAAAGCAGAATAAAGATAAAGATTTCCCCATTTTACCCTTCATTATAATTGTAATTATCCTTCTCGTCTTGATATCAAGAAATAAAGGTGGTAGTGGAAACTCAGGAAATTCTGGTGGCGGACCAAGCTTAATGGATGTTATTATTTTGAGCAGTTTAGGGAGAAATAGCGGAGGCGGAAGTTTTGGGGGTGGATTTGGTAGCTCATCTGGTGGAGGTGGATTTGGAGGCGGCTTCGGAGGTGGAGGATTCAGTGGCGGTGGAAGCGGTGGAAGCTGGTAGCTTCCATCTATCAAAAAATAGTATTATCCTAAATTTATATCGAACAAAAAAAAATTCATTAGATTTACTACATTATTTAAAGTAATCATTTCAAATGCTTTCACACAAAACGAAATATGCTCTAAAGGCACTACTCTATTTAGCTCAACAAGAAGAAAATACTATTTCACGTACTATAGAAATTGCTGAGGGAGCTAGTATCCCTAAAAAATTTTTAGAACAAATTCTATTGGATTTAAAACGAGGTCACTTTGTAGGTAGTAAACAGGGAAAGTTTGGAGGTTATTATCTTTTAAAATCTAAAGAGACTATAACTTTAGCAGAAATTCATCGCTTTTTTGACGGAGCCATTGCCTTACTCCCTTGCGCATCAATCAATTTTTACGAACCTTGTACCGATTGTAAAAATGAGTCTGAATGCTTGCTGCGTCACGGTTTAATTGCTATTAGAAACGAAACTTTGAAAGCAATGGAAGGCATAACTATAGCCTCTTTAGAAAAAAAAATAATTTTTTATTTTAAATTCTACTTGTTTTATAGAATTAAAGAATTTATATTTGCCTCCGAATTTAATTCTTATTTAACAATCTAAAATTTAAGAAGTATGAAAACGCATGAAACTATGTTGAAATTAAATGTAAAACAAAACACTAAATCAAATTCAAACACAATGAAGCAAAACAAACTATCATCTATGATGTGCATGTGCAGTTAAAAAAATTTAATTTTAAACTCTACTATTCACATATAATATATAAAAATAAATGAAAACAATTAATACAAAAAAAATTAAAATCTTATTCTTTTTTCTAATTTTCTCAACTTCTTATGGCCAAAACCTTTTGGAAGGCGTTGTAAAAAATAATCAAGATTCACCTATAGAAGGTGTTAATATAGTTCTAAAAGGTACTACCAGCAATTCTACTTCAGATGTTAATGGTAAATTTAGCATTGAAGCTAAAGAGCTCCCTTTTACAATTATTGTACAATACGCAGGTTTTAATACCAAAGAAATTAAAATAACTGAACTGCCAACTAGCCCGTTACAAATAGTTATTACTACTGGTGAAGAAAAAATTCTATCGGAGGTAGTTGTTACTTCTAGACGTAGAATAGAAAAAGTACAAGACATTCCAATTGCAGTGTCAGTAGTAAGTGGTAAACAAGCCGAACAAGCAGGAGCCTTCAATGTGAATCGTATCAAAGAACTTGTTCCGTCTGTTCAACTGTATTCCTCAAATCCAAGAAATACTGGTATTAATATTCGCAGTTTAGGTTCACCTTTTGGGCTTACAAATGACGGTATCGATCCTGGAGTAGGTTTCTATGTAGACGGTGTATATTATGCTCGTCCAGCAGCAACTACTT
Organism: Flavobacterium sp.; assembly: GCA_016718345.1. GTDB lineage: Bacteria > Bacteroidota > Bacteroidia > Flavobacteriales > Flavobacteriaceae > Flavobacterium. The sequence goes on from JADKDN010000002.1 coordinate 84,428, forward strand.
TGGACTTCATTGATGTTGATAGAATAGAGGTATTACGTTCACAAGGGTCATTGTTTGGAAAGAATACCACTTCAGGTGCTTTTAATATAACTTCTCGTAAGCCAAGTTTTATCTCTGGTGCTGACTTCGAGGTGAGTTACGGTAACTATGCATTTCTACAAGCCAAGGCTTCAATTACTGGAGCTCTAAGCAAAAAAATTGCAGGTCGTCTCTCTTTTTCTGGCACACAACGTGATGGTTTAATAGAAAATGTTGTAACTGGAAAACCTACAAACACCTTAAACAATCAAGGAATTAGAGGTCAATTATTGTATACCCCCTCCGAAAATACCAATGTATTATTGGCAGCTGACATTACAACCCAACGTCCTGATGGATATGCCCAAGTAGTTGCAGGTGTCGCACCTACCAAAAGAGCTCCATACCGTCAATTTGATGCGATTATTGCAGATTTGAATTACCAACTTCCAAGCCTGAATGCCTTTGACCGTAAGATTGACCAAGATACTCCGTGGCGTTCTGGACAAGACTTAGGAGGAGCTTCCATTAATGTAGATACTAAAATTGGAGGAGGAACACTTACTTCTACAACAGCTTGGCGTTTTTGGAATTGGGATCCATCCAATGACAGAGACTTTACAGGTCTACAGGTATTAGCAAAATCACAAAATCCAGCTAGACATACACAGTTTACTCAAGAGGTTCGTTATGCAGGTCAAGTTACCTCTAAACTTAGTGGCGTTGTTGGTGTATTTTTCATAGACCAAGAAGTTAAAATAGATGGTACTGAAGAATCAGGAAGAGATCAATGGCGTTTTTCTCAAAGCACAACAAGTCCATTATGGGCTACTCCGGGACTTTTGGATGGTTATGGAATAAAAACTAATTCTAGTATAAATTCAACTAGTGCGGCTGTTTTCGGACAATTGGATTGGGCTGTAACAGAGCGTTTACATGTATTGCCTGGTATAAGATACAATTATGACAAGAAAAAGGAGATTATAACCGTAAAACGTATGGAGGTTTGGAAACTAACGACCCTGCCTTAATTGCAATAAAAAGACTAGTATATACTGATCAGTCTTTTAAGTCAGATACTGACGACACCGATTTTTCTGGAAATTTGACAGTATCATACAAAGCAACAGACAAAATCAATGCTTATGCCACTTATGCAAAAAGTTACAAACCAGTTGGACTAAATGTAGCTGGACTTCCAACCGTTTCTGGTCAACCAGCCCTAGATCTTGCTGTTATTAAACCTGAAGATGTAAACCATTATGAAGTTGGAGTAAAAACATCACCATTAAAGAACTCCATTTTAAATTTGACATTATTTAATACAGAAATTAGGGATTTTCAAACCAATGTTCAAGCTGCTGAATTAGGTGTAAATCGTGGTTATTTAGCTAATGCAGATAAAGTACGTGTTAGAGGTGCTGAACTTGATGCTAGTTTTGTTCTAAATAAGAATTTAACACTCAACGGTTCTGCAACTTACACTGAAGGTACATATGAGAAATTTACTAATGCTCCTCTTCCATTAGAAGAAACTGGATCACAAGTATCTTTTAAAGATGTTTCTGGAACTGACTTACCAGGTACCTCAAGATGGGCAGGATCTTTAGGAGGTGAATATACTGAAACTGGAAAATTCTTCGGAAATACTGGGAAATTCTTTTTAGCTTTAGATTCTTATGCTCGTTCTGAATTTTCATCAAGTCCCTCAGCTTCAAAATATCTGATAGTTGACGGCTATGCCATCTTTAATGGCCGTTTAGGTTTCCGTGCAACAGAAGGATTATCTCTTTATTTTTGGGGACGGAATCTATTGAATAAAGATTATTTTGAACAATTATTGCCTGCTGGTGGTAATGCTGGTCATTATGCAGGAGTCCTAGGTGACCAAAGAACCTATGGAATCACATTTAAATATGTCCTGTAGTATTTATTGAAAGATAATAAGGAAAACAGAACCTTTGAAAAATTGGTTCTGTTTTTCTACTAAAAATCCATAGACCTAGATTGAAATTTTCTTAAAGTATTAATGAATTTAGAAATATGAAAAAGTAATCTTAGTTTTGAAGTATCATATTGAATAATAAACTCGTTTTTTTGTAGCGTTTGTATAAATTTGCAAAAAAAATTAATGAGAATTTTCAAAATATTTGTTTTTTTTATTTCAGTATGTATTTCCAATGCTCAAACAAAAAAAAATATTGATAACCAGAACATCCTTTGGACTAGATATTACAATCAACTTGTTTTAAATAATGCTTGGTCTATTCACACTGAATTTGATAACCGAGTATTTCTAAAACCTTTTCAGCAAAACCTTTATGTCTTTAGAATTCAAGGACGATGTAAGATTAACGAAAAATTAGAAACTGGAATTGGCTATGCCTATTTTTCGGTTTCAACACAAGTTCCAGAACTTACTTTTGATTTTCAAATACCCGAAAATAGAGGGCAGCAAGATCTAACTTGGAAAGAAACCATAAAAGGCATAACCATAAATCAGCGATTTCAAGTGGAGGAGCGATTTATTCGTAATTCGAATAATCAAAGTTTAATAGATGGAACTACTTTTTTTTTGAGATTTAGATACCGCCTAATGGGAGATTATACCTTTTGGAAAAAAGAAGATCAAAAATTAAAGTTAGTTGTTTATGACGAAATAATGTTAAATGCTGGAAAAAATATAGTGTATAATACTTTTGACCAAAACAGAATTTATGCTGGGTTACAATATGGTTTAAATGAAAATTTAGCATTTGAAATAGGGTATTTAAAAAGTTTTCAGCAACGTCCTAATGGAACTGATTACTTTGACAGAGATATTATCAGACTAAGTATTTTTCATAAAATAAATTGTATTAAGAAAAACAGTGTCAAATTAAAAATAGAAAGAACCCAAAAACCAACCTTCAAGGAAACAGTCCTCTTTTGGACAAAATTGGGTTTCATAAGTTTTGGCGGACCTGCTGGGCAAGTGGCAATAATGCATGAATTTCTTGTTGAAGAAAAAAAATGGATTAGTGAAAGCAAATTTTTACATGCCCTAAATTATTGCATGATATTGCCTGGTCCAGAGGCACAACAACTTGCTACTTACATTGGCTGGATGTTATATGGTACTTGGGGTGGAATTGTGGCAGGAATTCTGTTTATTCTTCCTTCACTATTTATCTTATTGGGACTTAGTGCTATTTATGTCACATTTGGAACTCTTCCTTGGATTTACGCTCTGTTTTCGGGATTAAAACCTGCAGTTATAGCTATAGTAATTCTTGCGCTCATCAAAATTAGCAAGAAATCACTCTTAAGTCCATTTCATTATTTTGTTGCGATTACTGCCTTTGTATGCATCTTCTTTTTTAATATTCCTTTTCCTCTAATCATAATTGGAGCCATAGTAGTTGCCATTTTAATTAGAAAATACTTTCCTAAATTTTTTATTGAAAAAATAATGCATCAACTCTAAACGAAGCAGATGAAAAGGGGATACTACATAAATAAACATACAATTACTCCAAATATAAAGTTTGCGCCTCTACTATTTTTTAAACAAATTGGAACTGCTGTCATTTTATGGATAATTCCCCTTGTGCTTATTTACTCAATATCTAATGACTTTGAATTTTGGCTAAAACTATCTATTTTTTTTACAAAGAGCGCTTTTGTGACTTTTGGGGGTGCATATGCCGTTTTGCCCTATGTAGCTCAAGTAAGTGTAGAGCAATTTCATTGGTTGACTAATATAGAAATGATTGATGGCCTCGCACTTGGAGAAACTACCCCTGGCCCATTAATTATGGTACTTGCATTTGTCGGATTTATGGCTGGATACAATCATTTTGAAAACTCAGTTAGTATGGGAATACTTGGACTTCTTCTAACTACTTTCTATACGTTTTTGCCTTGCTTTCTTTTCATTTTTGTTGGTGCTCCAATAATTGAGAAGACTCAGAAAAACAGTAATTTAAAACAAATACTTTCTATTGTTACTGCGGCTGTAGTGGGAGTGATTTTAAACCTAACGGTTTATTTGGGAAAGGTGGTACTGTTTCCAAACGAATTTTCGGTTGCAGGATTAGACGTTAGTTTTCTGGCTTGGACTATAATTTCGTTTGTTGCTTTATACAGATTTAAGGTAAACACGATTCTTTGGATTGGCTGCAGTGCTGTTTTTGGGGTTGTGAGATTTTATTTTTTACAATAAATGAAAAGCAAAAAAAGAGGTTGCTTTCACAACCTCTTTCTAACTAATAAAATAATTATCAAAACTGATTTTATATCAGGTTTTTGATTCAAATCAATATTCCTACGTTGCTCGTTTTTATGATTTCATGAACATCATTATCTAAAACTTCTTTCTTTCTATCAGCGTACTTCAAAAATTCAAGGTATACAACATCCAACTGAAGTTTTGTAAGTTCATACCCTATTTTCTTGGCTCTATAGGCTAATGCAGCTCTACCACTTCTAGCAGTAAGAATAATTGCCGACTCAGTAACACCAACATCGTGCGGATCCATAATCTCATAGGTTTCACGATTTTTAATCACCCCATCCTGATGAATTCCTGAGCTGTGTGCAAAGGCATTTGCTCCAACTACAGCCTTGTTTGGCTGAACAATCATTCCCATACTATCGGAAACTAACCGGCTAGTATCGTATAACAATTTAGAATCAATATTAGTATACAATCCTAAAGTAGGATGTTGTTTCAAAATCATTACTACTTCTTCTAATGCGGTATTACCAGCACGCTCCCCTATCCCATTTATAGTACACTCGATCTGTCTTGCTCCGTTGATTACTCCAGCAATCGAGTTGGCAGTAGCCAATCCTAAATCGTTATGGCAATGACAAGAAAGAACGGCTTTCTCTATTCCTATAACATTTTCTTTAAGATACTTTATTTTGGCTCCGTATTCTTCTGGAAGACAATAACCAGTAGTATCAGGAATATTCAAAACTGTCGCTCCTGCTCTAATGGCTTCAGAGCATACTTTTGCCAAAAATTCGTTGTCTGTTCTACCAGCATCTTCAGCATAAAACTCAACATCATCTACAAAAGTTCTTGCATAAGAAATGGCTTCTGCTGCACGCTGAATAATCTCATCTTGTGTAGCATTAAATTTATATTTAATATGAGAATCCGAAGTCCCTATACCCGTATGAATTCTTGGCTTTTTGGCATATTGCAAAGCTCTTGCCGCCACTTCAATGTCTTCTTTCACGGCTCTTGTCAAGGCACAAACAGTTGCGTTTTGGACCGCTTTTGAGATTGCTTCAACTGAAATGAAGTCACCTGGACTTGATACTGGAAATCCTGATTCGATAATATCAACACCTAACTCATCTAAACGACGAGCAATAATTAATTTTTGCTCCGTATTTAACTTACAGCCAGGAACTTGTTCTCCATCACGTAAAGTAGTGTCAAATATTTGTACTTTTTGATTATCCATATCAATAATTAAACTTAATTTTAAATTCTAATTACAAATTTATATTTTAAGGCTTCGAAAGAATACTTTTAAATGCTTAACTTTACAGTATTAAACAAAAAAAACAACATAATAAAATACTGATATACAGTATATTAAATACACATTTTTTACGATGGCAAACCCTTCAAAAGATAATCTATTTGTTCTCATTAGTTCGCTTTCAAAATCAGAAAAAAGACAGTTTAAACTTTACGTAAATCGATTAGGTGATAACACAGATGCTAAATTTTTACAGCTTTTTAATCTTTTGGACAAAATGAATGAATATGATGAGGAAGAAATCTTAAAAAGTAACATAGTTACTAAATTGCAATTATCGAATCTAAAAGCCCATTTGTACAAACAAATTCTCATCAGTTTACGAATGAATCCCGTAAACCAAAATATTCGTATTCAAATTAGAGAGCAATTGGATTTTGCAACAATTTTATACCACAAAGGGTTGTACAAACAAAGCTTAAAAATTTTGGATAAAACCAAAATGACTGCGCTAGAACACGATGAAAAAAACATTGCCTTTGAAATCGTAGAACTTGAAAAAGTAATCGAATCCCAATACATCACTAGAAGTATTGTAGGCCGTGCCGATGAGTTGACCATTCAAGCCAAAGAACTCAGCCAACAAAATGTCATTGCGAGTAAGCTTTCTAACTTATCGCTTCAACTGTATAGTATCATGCTAAAAAGTGGCTATGCTAAAAGCAAGGAAGAAATGCAAGAAATAATGGCCTATTTCAACAACCAACTTCCAGAATATTCCATTGAAGATTTGGGGTTTAGAGAAAAATTATGGCTGTACAAAGCGCATTTGTGGTATAGCTTTCTGGTTCAAGACTTTTTATCCTGTTACAAATATTCCAGCAAATGGGTTAACTTATTCAATGACAATCAACAAATGATTTTCATTAACCCTGTTTGGTACATCAAAGGGAACTCGTATTTACTAGAATGTTTGTACCTCATCAAGCATAAATCCTACATGAAGGAAGTTTTAGAAAAATTAGAAAAAACCATATCCCTTGATGCTTTCCCTAAAAATGACAACCTAACTACGCTCTATTTTTTATGCTATTACAACAGCAAATTCAGCTTGCATTTTCTAGAAGGCGATTTTGAAGGTGGGCTGTATTTAGTAGATGAAGTATTGAAAAATTTAAAGAAAAACGAAGACCGTATCGATGAACACCACATTATGGTTTTTTATTACAAAATCGCCAGTTTATATTTTGGTGCTGGAAATAATAAAAAATGTATCGAATATTTAAAGAAAATCATCGACAATAAAAATCTTTCCATGAGAGAGGATTTAATGTGTTTTGCCCGCGTATTAAGCCTTGTGGCGCATTATGAAGCTGGAATGGATTATCGGTTAGAAGTTCAATTAAAAAGCACCTATAAATTTTTGATTAAAATGAATGATTTGCATGAGGTGCAACGAGAAATGATTAAATTCTTGAGAAATTTAGGGACTATTTTTCCACACGAACTAAAATCAGAATTCAAAAACTGCATGATCGATTGATTATTTTCGAAAATCATCCTTACGAAAAAAGAGCGTTCTTGTATCTGGATATCATTTCATGGCTAGAAAGCAAAATAGAAAACAAACCGGTGGCTGAAATTATACAGGAAAAAGCCAAGAAGCTCATTCGGTAAAAACAAGCAACTATTTTAGTTCATTGTAAATACTAAAACATAAACCTACTATCGCCTGAAGGCTTCTCTTTACCTGCAAATTTTTCAATTTTATAAGTCAACGAAAACATCATATACCGTTGTAAAACCGTGTTCTGTTCATCGCGAATAGTAGTTGGTGTTATGGTTCGGGTTGCATTTTGATTTTGATTTAAAACATCATACACTTTTATTTTGGCAGACATCTTTTTATGGAAAAAATTATAAGCTAAACTGGTGTTCCACAAATAAAAATCCTTTTTGAATCCGTCAGAAATATTGGAATTATAAGTATATCCAAAATCATTTCCGAAAACCCAATTCTTAGGCCAATAACTGGTCGCCTGAATATTAAAAGTATGTAACACATTGGACGCAGAATCAACGATGTAATTCGAATACTTCAGGTCATTATACGTAAAAGTATAGGTTGGATTAACCGTCAAAAGTTCTCCATATTCGTAGACAAAATTGATCCTCGGACTAAGTTGTAGTGCATTGGCTTCAAACAAATCGCCATTTGTAAATCCTTTCGAGGTATTAAAACCTCCATTAAATCCAATCCCAACTTTATACGTATTTGCCTCTTTTTTATACGATTTATCCCAACGTGCTCCAAACCATGATTCGAGTGTTCCTGAGACATTTTCATAGGTAGTAGTTCGTTTTCCATTGGTATCAAAAACTGTTGACGCCACCACCTGATTGTCATAGATATTCCCACCAGAATACAACACATAACCTGAACGAGTAGCATAATCATAATCTCTGAAATTAATAAACATTCTATGACTTTTATTCAAGTCAAGATTGGGATTCCCAATGAAAGTATTCAATGGATTAGCTAAATTTTCTACCGGCAACAATTGATTGGCTTTAGGAAAAGTCACAGAATATTCATAACTCGTCCAGATTGATTTTGACTTTCCTAATTTGATATTTGCATAGGTCTCTATGTAAGGAAAAATATAATTTTTATCTAAAACGGTTGTGTTTCCCAAATAAAGAGATTGATTGTCGTATTGTGCAATATTAGTTCCTCCTGTAAAACTCATGTTAAAACTCTTCTTTTCAATAGAGAAACCCACTTTTGGGGCAATCAATTTTTCATGAGAATAAATGGAGTTAGACAAACTTTCATTAGCTGTAGTATATGTTTCTGTTGTTGTATCAAAATCATAAGTCTTCCGAACTTCCGAAGTTTTATCCGAGCGTGCATAAACATTCAAAGAAATTCGTAAAGAATCTGTTATTGGTTCTAGATACGTTACTTCAGAAGAATAAAAATCTTTCAAATTCCTATTGTTTAAACTCTGATTCCTTATATCTGTGGGTCTAGAATCCTGATAAAAAACGGAAGTAGATGTATTCAACGAACCAGCAATTTCATTGGAGTTCTCGTTATCAAATGAAAGATTAATCGAACGCCCTTTTTTCTTAAAATTTTTATTGAAATTAACTGAATTGCTAAAATTAGATTTATCAGTCTCATTAGAATTATCTTGCGTACTTTCATTCAATAATTGACCCGCCAAATCTCTGGAAGATTCTGAAGAATTAACTGCATACTTGTTATTTGCTTTTAAAATTTTGGCCCTACAAATAATGTTGCAGTAGAATCTATCTTATATTCAAAAGTAAAATTAAAATTATGTCCAAACCGATCTTCATTTGTTTTTGAATTAGAGTCGGTTACAAAACTTCCGCTGGGCAATAAATTGGTTTGCTTGGTGCTATTGGTATTCTTAGAATTCGAATTGGAAAAAAGATAACTTGCATTGGATTCAAAATCCTTGAACCATTGGTCACCATAATTCAATCCTACCATATTGGATTGTGTTATTCCTTTGCCTCCACCAAAACGCATATTCCCAAAACCATAGGAACCATCGGCTCCGTCAAAATAATAGCCTGCATTTCGTCCGCCACCCATGTTATCAAAAACCTCATCCATAGAAAATCCTGTAGAATTAATATTATTGGAAGAAGCTAAAACACTTATTTTTCTTTTATTCTTAAAATAATTAATCAAGGCGCTACTTTCATAGCGTTCATCAGTGCCATAACCGCCCATAAATTTTCCAAACAAACCCTTATTTTTATCTTCGTCAATGGTTAGATTAATACTAGCATTATTAGAACTCGAAGCTTGTTTTGTCAACTCTTCTTTCTTAGTTTTGGTATCCGAAATTTGTACTTTGTTAATGATATCTGAAGGCAAACTTTGAAGGGCTATCTTTCCATCGCTATCAAAAAAAGGCTTTCCGTTCACCAAAACCTGATTCACTTCTTTACCGTTTACAGTAATTTTCCCATCTGATGAAACTTCGACACCAGGCAACTGCTTCAACAAGGTTTCTACGTTAGAATCAGGACGAACTTTAAAAGATGACGCATTAAACTCTAAAGTATCTTTTTTAATTCGGATAGGTGGCGCTTCACTTTTAATAACAACTTCACCTAAATTGTTTGTATTTTCAATCAATCGTATAATTCCAAAATCTTTATTTTCGATGATGGATTGTTCTTGCTGCTTATACGTTTGATATCCAATGTAGGATATTTTAAAAAAAACAGGTTTAGTGATTTTCTTGGTATCTATTTTAAAAACTCCGTTTTTATCGGTAATAGTGTAATCAATTACTGCAGAATCTTTTACAGAGGTAAGATAAACTGTGGCGGCTTCTAGAGGGACTTGAGTGTTTTTATCGAGGACTTTTCCTTTAATAACAACGTTATTTTGAGCAAATGAAAATAAACTAAAAACTAAAAAAACGAATGAATACTGTAATTTCTGCATAAAAAAAATTTCGTTGTTACTATTTTAAATAATAACAACGAAATAAGTGATTTAGTATTTAAATAAAAAAAGTCTTACTAAAACTTTAACAAATTTTATTTTTCTCTAATGTAAATATCAATTGGAACGCCCGAAAAATCCCAGTTTTCTCGAATCTTATTTTCTAAGAAACGTTTGTAAGGTTCTTTGACATATTGAGGCAAATTGGCAAAAAACACAAATTGAGGTGTTAATGTTGGCAATTGCATGCAATATTTTATCTTAACATACTTTCCTTTCAAAGCGGGTGGTGGATAGCCTTCAATAACCTTCAACATATAATCATTGAATTTAGAAGTCGCTATTCTTTGTTTTCTATTTTCAAAAACTTGAACCGTTGCTTCTAGCGCCTTCAACAAACGCTGTTTGGTCAAAGCCGAAACAAAAAGAATAGGCACATCTGTAAAGGGCATTAATTCTTTTCTAATTTTTTCCTCATAGTCTCGAGTAGACATGGTATCTTTTTCAACCAAATCCCATTTATTCACGAGAATAATGACTCCTTTTCTGTTTTTTTCTGCCAACCAAAATATACTTTGATCTTGACCTTCAAATCCTCGAGTAGCATCAATAATTAGGATACAAACATCGGCATGCTCAATCGCACGAACCGAACGCATTACCGAATAAAACTCTAAATCTTCTTTTACTTTTGCTTTACGACGAATTCCAGCGGTATCGACTAAGTTAAATTCAAATCCAAAACGATCAAACTTAGTATCAATAGCATCACGGGTAGTTCCTGCAATATCGGTAACCATAAAACGTTCCTTGCCTATTAAGGCATTAATAAAACTTGATTTTCCAGCATTAGGACGACCTACTACGGCAAAACGTGGTAATTCTGTTTCTTCTTTAGTTGGTTCTGGTTTTTCTGGAAAAGCTTCTATTAAAGCATCCAACAAATCTCCTGTCCCACTTCCAGAAATACTAGCAAAAGTGTAATAATCTCCTAAACCTAAATTATAAAACTCAACTGCATCTTTCTCACGCATGGCATTATCAACCTTGTTTACGGCTAACAAAACGGGCTTACTCACTTTTCTTAAAAGTTTCGCTACGGTTTCATCCATAGGTGTAATGCCTTCTTCAACGTCTACCACAAAAATAATAACATCGGCTTCATCAATAGCCAACTCTACTTGCTTACGGATTTCGCCCTCAAAAACATCGTCAGAACCACGAACATAACCTCCAGTATCTATTACTGAAAACTCTTTTCCATTCCACTCACTTTTTCCATAATTTCTATCGCGAGTTACACCTGAAACGGCATCAACAATGGCTTCTCTTCTTTGAATTAATCGATTAAAAAGAGTAGATTTCCCTACGTTTGGTCTCCCTACTATGGCAACAATATTATTCATAATGCAATTTTGAACTATTTATTTCCGAACAGCTACTATATAACTTCGGGCTGCAAAGGTACTATTTAATAGGTTACTAATCCTATTTTTACTACATTAGCTCAACATTAAAAAGAATACTTTCCAGAAAAAGTACTGTATATGGATGCAAACAATGAAATTAGACTTCGATTGCGTTTTTATAAAGACGTTGACGACAACATTGAAAACGTGCAACAAAAATTTGAAAACTATTCCAAAAACGACTTAACCGATTTTGCGATTAATGTTCATGAAAATCACATCTGGTTTTATGTTATTGGTCCAAAAAAACGATTCTGGTCGCCCCATTTGCATCTACAATTAGAGCCAAAAACCGAAAAAGAAACGCACATTCGAGGTTTGTTTGGCCCTGACCAAACGCTGTGGACTTTCTTTATGTTTTTGCATTTTATTGTAGCAGGAATTTTTACCATTTTTGCAATGTTTGCTTATTCTAATTACACCTTAAAACAACCCGTAACTCTAGATGTTTTAATCATGCTATTAATGGTTATAGTATGGTTTTTACTTTATTTTATTGCACGACAAGTCCGAAAAAAAGGCAACGAACAAATGAATGAAATGGAACGTCTGTTTTTGAAAATTATTGAATAAAATTACAACTATTGATTATATCCAAACCGCTTCAACAGATTCGCATTGCTTCTCTAGTTATTTACTTTGACGTAGAATTCTCCGAAAAAATTTACTTAACGCTTAAAAAAAGCATCATATTTAACATTATTTTGTTTCTGAAAAATCCTTTAAGAAAGATTTATATTAAAACAAATAAATCAATATTGTAAAATGTTTTCTATATCTTTGAAAGTGTTCAGCTTATGTTTATTAGCTTTCAGAGCTTTTAATGAAATTCATAAATGTATTTCTATTTAAACCATATGTTATGAAAACAAAATTATTCACAATAGCAGCTTTTATCAATTTTGCGTTTATTTCAGCACAAGTGCCTAATGTCGAATGGGAAAAAAAATCAGGTGATATTAGTTTTAATTTTGCTCAAAGAATTATTACAACGTTGGACGGAGATTTTATTACAACAGGTATAAAATATTCTAATAACAAAAGTAATATTTCAGTAACAAAACTGAACAGCAACGGCAATATTTTATGGCAAAAAGACCTTGAGCATATCGAAAATACTGGCTCATATAGTATTCAATCTACTTCAGACGGTGAGTATATTTTAGCTGGATACATTTCAAATAAAAAGGGAGATAGTTACGACGAAAATGGGTTAATTATTAAACTGAATAATTCTGGAGATATACAATGGCAAAAAATATTGGGAGGCAGTTCAACCGACGAATTTAAAAGTATTGAAACCACTTCAGATGGCGGCTATATTGTTGCAGGAAGTAGCAACTCTAATGATGGAGATGTTAACGAAAATAATGGATCCACTGATGTTTGGATTGTAAAACTTAATTCTGTTGGAAATATATTGTGGCAAAAATCACTTGGAGGCATATACAATGACCGTATTGGAAAAATAATAAATTCTAAAGATGGAGGTTATGTTATAGCTGGATCTACCATTACAAATAGAGGAACATTCCCAGAAGAAAATTTAAACTTTGATGCTTGGGTAGTTAAACTTAATTGTTTAGGAGTTGTAGAATGGGGAAAAACATTTGGAGGTAGTGGTGCTGATGTTGCATATAGTTTAAAGCAAACACTAGATGAGGGTTTTATAATAGCTGGAATGAATAATTCATCTGATGGAGATATTATTGGAAATAATGGAGCACAAGATAGTTGGATTATAAAGCTTAATAATATTGGAGAATTACAATGGCAAAAATCACTTGGAACCGAAGTCTTTGAAATGGTGACTAGTATTGACTTGACTAAAGATGGTGGATATATTTTATCTGGAAAAACATCAAATACCGAAATGGAAATTTCAGATGGTGCTTCAAATAATGGTTTAAATGCCTTCGTAATCAAGTTAAATGATATTGGATTGATTCAGTGGCAAAAAATCATAAGTGAAACTGGCTATGAGTATCCTAAAAGCATTATAGAAGATAAAGATGGAGATTATGTAATTGCTGGATTTAATAAGTTTAATTTAGACTATGATGCTTGGATTGTAAAACTTGCAACAGAAAATTTAACAAACACTATTTTTAAAACAAAAAGTTTTACGATGTATCCAAATCCTACTACATCAATTATAAACTTCGAATCACCAAATAATTCTAAAATTGGAAAAGTAGTTATTTCTGAATTAACAGGTAAAACACTTATTAAACTTACTGAAAACACAAAACGTATTGACATACAAAATTTATCAAAAGGGTTATACCTAATTGAAGTGTATTTTGACAACGAAAAATTTATTGGTAAATTTTTAAAAGAGTAATAACAAAGAAATAATTACAAGTTTAACACTTATGGAACAAAGCATTATTACCGTTTACTGATTATATCCAAACCGCTTCAACATATTCGCATTACTTCTCCAGTTTTTATTCACTTTCACATACAATTCTATATGAATTTGTTTCCCAAAAAACTTCTCTAAATCCGCTCGAGATTCTATCCCTACTCTTTTCAAAGCTTCCCCTTTGTGACCTATAATGATTCCTTTTTGTGTATCACGTTCTACCATGATAAGAGAACGAATACGAATGATGTTATCATCTTCTAGAAATTCTTCAGTTACTATTTCCACAGCATAAGGAATTTCTTTACTGTAATTTATCAAGATTTTTTCACGAATGGTTTCGTTAACAAAAAAACGTTCTGGCTTATCTGTTAATTGATCTTTTGGGTAATAGGCTGGAGATTCTGGCAACAAAGACAATATTCTGGAAAAAACTTCTGGAACATTAAAATTCTTCAAAGCCGAAATGGGGAATATCTCTGCATTGGGAACTTTCTCAGTCCAAAAAGCAACTTGTTCTTCTAACTGTTCTTGATTGGAATTGTCTATTTTATTCAATAGTAACAAAACAGGAATTTTAGCATGAATAATACTTTTAAAAAAGCTTTCGTCTTTCAATTCTTTTTCACCAATTTCAACCATGTAAATCAGAATATCCGCGTCTTCAAAGGCAGATTTAACGAAATTCATCATCGATTCCTGCATCTCATAGGCGGGCTTAATAATTCCTGGAGTGTCGGACAAAATCAACTGAAAATCTTCCCCATTCACAATTCCTAGTATTCTATGACGAGTAGTTTGTGCTTTTGAAGTAATGATGGACAATCGCTCCCCAACAAATGCATTCATTAGAGTTGATTTACCAACATTTGGATTTCCAATAATATTTACGAAGCCTGCTTTGTGTGACATAATGACTATTTTTTTATAACAAAAAAGCCACTCATTGCTGAATGGCTTATCTAGTAGCGGGAACAGGACTCGAACCTGTGTCCGCCGCGGCGGATATGAGCCCAAGAGGTTATAATTTAGAAATAAATTCTTTTATTAGCTCCCTGCCTATTCCTGTTTTAAAGAGTTTTTCTCTTTTTAAAGCCTCAGATTTTGTTGTTAAAAATTCAACATGAATCACAATCCAAGGTCTATATTTGATTGTGTAGCCCTTTTTACTCAAATAATTATGAGATTTAAATCGCTCAATCAAATTTGAGGTAAAACCTACATAGGTCTTGTTGTGTTCTTCAGAGAATAAGATATAAACCACAAATTCATCCATTTCAATATAAAAAGCCATTCTTTTGGAATGGCTTACTTAGTAGCGGGAACAGGACTCGAACCTGTGACCTTCGGGTTATGAGCCCGACGAGCTGCCTACTGCTCTATCCCGCGCTGTTTCGAGTGCAAATATACAACGAATATTGATATTAGCAAGTTAAATTTATAATAAATTTATTTTTGGATAGTAATAGCTACTGATTTACTCCTAAAACAAAAAAACCATCAACACCTGAGCATTGATGGTTTTAAACCAATTTATTAAATATTCACCAAAATTTTAATCCTGATCTTCATTAGCCTATGCTGAGTTTTTATCAACTTTTACTTGTAAGGCTACAGCAAAACCTTCATTATTTATCATTGTCATGTTTAAAGTATCCAATTGAGCTAAATTTTTAGACACTAATCCGCTAAACATATTGTATGATATATTCATCTCTTTTAAATTATTTAGTTTTTCCAAATCAAAAGGTACTTGCCCATCCATGTTATTATCAAACAAGCTTAATGTCTCCAATTGTGTAAGATTTGCAATTTCTTTTTCTAACTTCCCTTTTAATTTATTACTATTTAAAAGTAACGTTTTTAAAGATTTGAGTTCATAAACTGATGTTGGAATCTGACCTGTTAATTCATTGTTGTATAATGATAACGTTCTTAGATTTGATAACTTACCTAATTCTAATGGCAAGTTTCCTGAAAGCTGATTCATAAACAACTCGATTTCTTCTAGCGAGCTGATATTTCCTATCGATGAAGGGATGTTACCTGTTAGTTTATTAAAAGACAAATTAAAAACCACCAACTGTTTCATATTTCCAATCTTTGATGGTATAGTTCCCGAAATAGTATTTTTGAATAACTTCAATTCTTTCAAGTAAACAAGGTTTACAATTTCGGAAGGTAATTGTCCTGTTAGATTATTGTTTGATAAATCCAAACCAACAACTTTGTCATTTTGTAATTTAACACCGTACCATGACGATACAGGTTTATTAAAATCCCACTGCTTCTTCCATTGATTCCCATTGGTAGCAATATATAGTTTAACCAGTGCATCTTTCTCTGAAAAAGATATAGAAGCCCACATTGATGCCGAAACAAATAACATTAAAATTAAGGTAGCTGTATTTTTCATAACATTCGTTTATTTATTATGGTGTAAACTTACAAATAAAAACCGATTATATGCAAATAAAATCGATTAAATACACTTTTTATTTAAATAAGAATCTTTTTTCTTACAAAAATACAGTAAATCAATTTATATTATTTTAACAAGAAGAAGGCTATTTTTTGATACAATTGTAATTCATTGTTTAAAACTATAAACCAATCCATCCCAGTTGATTGAAAAGTTTAAATTAGGAATAAAAAAGGAATGACTATCTTCTGAAACCAATTTCAAATGGTGAAACACTGAGACATTTGTTGCTTTTGGGTCATACTATTTTAGTTAAAAATTTATGGCGATACAATCAAGACAAAAAAAACCACCAACTTTCGTTGATGGTTTTTTAACCAATTTATTTATAAATATTCACCAAAATATTAATCTTCATTCGCCAAAGCGGAATTTTTGTCCATTTGGACTGGTAATGCTACAGCTAAACCTTTGTCATTAATCATAGTCATATTTAATGTATCTAATTGTGCTAAATTTCTTGACACTAAACCACTAAACATATTATAAGAAATATTCATTTCTTTAAGGTTATTCAATTTCTCTAAATCAAAAGGCACTTGTCCTTCCATGTTGTTCTCAAACAAACTTAATGTTTCTAGAGAAGTCAAATTAGCTACTTCTGGGCTTAATTTTCCTGATAGTTGATTGCTGTTTAAAAGCATCACATTTAATGATTTCAAACCGTAATAAGATGCTGGTATTTGTCCTTCGATTTCATTATTAAATAAAGACAAAATTCTTAATTGACTTAAATTTCCAATTTCAGCTGGTAACTTACCTGAAATTCTGTTCATGTACAATTCTATGGATTGTAATGAGCTTGCATTACCAATTGAAGCTGGAATACTACCTGTAAGTTTATTGAATGCTATGTTTAAAACTTTTAATTGTTTCAAATTTCCTATTGAAGCAGGGATAGATCCAGTAAGTGAATTTTTGAAAAAATTGATTTGCTGAAGATTAGATAAATTAACAATTTCAACTGGTAGTTCACCAACTAAATTATTATTTGACAAATCTAATCCTATTACTTTATCGCCAACAATTTTAACTCCATACCACGAAGAAACTGGAGCTTTTAAATCCCATTTTTTAGTCCATTGGCTTCCGTTTGTGTTAGAATATAATTTTAACAATGCTTCCTTTTCAGTAGCAGAAACATTTGCTAACATAGAAACCGAAGCAACTAGAAACAAAAATAAGGTGGATACTTTTTTCATGGTAATTATAGTTTTTGTGTTAATTGATGTGATAAAAGTAGGTTTGTAGACGACAATATGCAAATAAAGTCGATGAAATGCATAAATAAATTATTTTTTTACACTTAATTCTTACAATTTTAACATTTACACTTTCAAAATACACAAATTAAAAATTCTATGTATCAACTCAAAAACAAAAAATAAATACAGTTTAGACGCTGTTTGTATCAAAAAAAGTTAAATTTGATATACTAACCAACACTTAAAAAAATGGAAATAAATTTATTAGCGCTTCTAGCAGCAGCATTTTCAACTCTTGTAGTAGGATTTATTTGGTATAATCCTAAGGTTTTTGGTACAATCTGGATGAATGAATCTGGCATAACCGAAGAAAAAATGAAAGGTGGTAATATGGCTATCACATTACTAGTGTCATTTATCTATGCTTTCTTTATTGCCTTTGTATTGCGTTTTCTTGTTATCCATCAAACTGGAGCATTAGGAATGGTGGGAGGCGATGCTAGTATTGCAAAACCGTCATACGCTGCTTTTATGTCTGATTATGGTACTGCTTTCCATCAAACGAGGTTTTTTTATACAATCAATTGTCACCACTATAAATTTATTAGCTAAATTTGACCAACTATCAAAACTGTGGTGTGAATACACTTTCTTCATTCAAAATTTATTTCTCGACCAAAGAACTCCCAAAAAACTGGAACGAAATTGCTGTTGGAAATATTTTCTTAACCAAAGAATATTTAGTAGTTCTTGAAAAAGTAGCTCCAAAAAATATGTCATGTTTTTTTATTGGAATATTCATGGAGAGCGAACTTGTAGGAATTGCAATTTCACAATTCTTAGATTTAAACAAGCTAGAATCTTTTGGGGAACGCGATAAATGTGTCAAAACTGCCGTTAGAAATTTTGTTTTCAAAAACTTTTGTTCGCATGTTCTATTTGTTGGTAACAATATGCTGACTGGTAAAAATGGATATGCTTTTTCAAAAAAAATTGGTGAGACTCAAGTAGTGAAAACATTACAAATGGCCTCTATTTCAATTAGAAAAGAACTTAAATTGGCTGGTAAAAATATCCATATTACTACTTTCAAGGACTTATATAGTGAAGATATCAAAGAATTTACCATACCTGAATTCAAAAAACTATATCAATTCTCCACTCAACCGAACATGATTTTTAAAATTGAATCCAATTGGAAAACAGAAAATGATTATGTTGATAGCCTAACAAAAAAATACCGAGACCAATACAAACGTGCCAGAAAAAAAGCCGAAGGCATTGAAAAAAGAAAAATGCATCTTGAAGACATCATTAAACATGAAGATGTAATTTACGATTTGTATTTTCACGTGGCTAAAAATGCTCCTTTTAACACCTTCTTTCTTCCTAAAAATCATTTTCGTGTTTTTAAGGAACAATTAAAGGATCAATTTTTGTTTTATGGCTATTTTTTGAATGAGCAATTAATTGGATTTAATACGCTAATCAAAAATGGAAAAATAATGGAAACCTATTTTCTAGGCTATGATGACACTATTCAAAGAGAAAAAATGCTCTATCTGAACATGCTTTATGACATGGTTGCCTATTCTATAAATAAAAATTTTGAGAAAATTATTTTTGGCAGAACCGCTTTAGAAATAAAAAGTTCAGTTGGAGCGAAACCAGTAGAAACTTTTGGATATATTGAACACTCTAGTGCTATTATCAATAGTAAAATGGAAACTCTTTTCTGTTATTTAGAACCGAAAACAGATTGGAAAGAAAGAAATCCATTTAAATAACTATTCCATATTGTAAGGAACTGCAACTCTCATTTTTTTGATAAAATAGCTATATCAAGTTGCGACTTATAACCGTAATATTCACCATCCATCTGAAAATTAACCGGTACATTTGTTGTGATAGTTGCCTTGTCTGTTGAAATAATTTCTACATCCTCAGAGTAAATTGGCATATTGCCAGTAATGATTTTTAACAAGACAATCAAATCTAGGTTCTTTAAAATTATCAATTCAAACTTACCATCATTCATAATGCCATTAGGATTAATGACAATCCCTGAACCGTATTTCTTCGAATTTGCAATCACAATCATTCTGGCATCGCAAACCAAAGTTTGATTATTCGCTTGTATTGTTGCAGTAAATGGTTCTTCTAAATCTATCAGAGTCGTCAAAGCTTGTAGAGCATAGCCCAATTTACCCCTAATAGAGCTATTTTCATAATTCCTTATCAACTCTGCATTTAACCCCAAATCACTTAGATGAATGCTTTTTTCATTATTAATAGAAACAATGTCAATATCCATGAAATGATCTCCAAAAGCTATTTCAAGATTTTCTTCAAAGACGGATGATAAATTGAGGTCGGCTGCTAATCCATTTGCGGAGCCTGCTGGCAAAATACCCAAAATCACATCTTCATTCTCCATGGCCTCTGTAACCATTTTTATGGTTCCATCGCCACCAGCTACAATAATTCTTTCAGGCTTATGATGTGTATAAAGCAACCTCAAATTTTCGATATCATTTTCGCCAGATGTGGTATAAAGATGTAGCTTTAAATCTTTTGTTCTTGCAAAATCTATAGTAGCATCAATAAATTCAGATTTATCAAGAGCGCCAGATACTGGATTAACCACTAGGATGCAATTCTTTTTCAAATTTTAATTTCGTTTATTGACTAAAAATAATTAATTTTCAGATTCTATCAAATTTACAACTTTTAAATGAAACCTATTCTGAAATTATATCGTGGTTATGCCAATGAGCAAGAATTAATCGTGATGGGTCACGTTTTCAAGCCAACGTCAATTAAAGAATACGATTTTCAGAAAAAGAACATAAGAAATGCAACTTCGATAATCAATATGTTTCGAATAAAGACAGAGGCAAATGCTGATATTTATTTAAAATACAACGATCGCACAATTCATACTAAAACGCTGAAGGACGGTTATTTTAAGTTTTGTGTTCCATTGCATCAAATCGAAACTTATGGGTGGATTGAATACCAAGTAAGCATGATCTATAATAACAATGAGATTGTTGCTAAAGAACGTTACATTAGACCACACAAAGGAGAATTAGGAATAATATCTGATATTGATGACACCTTTCTAGTGACACACTCAAGAAATATTTTTAAAAAACTATACATTTTATTGTTTAGAAATGTTTCCAAAAGGAAAGTCTTTAAAGATGTAGTTGCCCACTATCAAGCATTGAATATAGCCGGAAGAGCAAACCCAAAGGAACAAAATGCTTTTTTCTATGTTTCCAGCAGCGAATGGAATCTGTATCGCTTTATCATTAAATTTACTGAAATACATCAATTACCAAACGCCGTTTTATTACTAAAAGATATTAAAACTAGCCTTATTGACTTTTTAGTCACAGGAAGAAGCAATCACAATCACAAGTTTGAAAAAATAAAACATATTCTAGAATTCTATCCTGATTTGCAATATATCTTACTAGGCGATGATTCGCAACAAGATCCTGTTTTATATGAAGCTATTTGTAAAATTTTTCCAATTACAGTAAAAGCTATTTACATAAGACAAACTGGAAAGCACAAAAAAGAAAGCACCCTGAAAGCACTAAAAAACATAGAAAGCTTGGATGTTGCCGTTTGTTATTTTAAAAACAGTAGCGAGGCAATAGAACATTCAAAATCGATTGGTATTATTTAAAAAAAGACTTATGTGAAGTTTTTGACAAAGAATAAAAAGTAGCTAATAAATTTAGTTCTTTATGTTTTTTAATTGATAAAAAGCATAAAGAGCTAAAATGAGTTCCCCAATTGTTCCTACAAAAAAGACAATTGATGGTATTCCATCAACAAGTAAACTCACTATTCGACCGCAGGCCAACCCTAACATAAAAAGCATATTAGACAATGTGGCTGCATACCAATAGTTAGATTTGAAAATTCCTAAAATCCAAAAAACAGAAAAGGCTAAATACAATCCCATAATAGCGCGAAATACATTGTGCAAATCTTTGGTTTCAACTTTAAAATCCAAAAAAAGCGGAAGTATTTTGTTTGGTAAAATTCCATAAGTAAACGCAACAGGAACAACAATAAGTGTAGAAATAATTAGATGTAGATTCTTAAGAAGAAAAGTAGTTTTCATAATTTAAAAGTACAAAAAATAGTCTCTAAATTAATGCTGTTATAAACTATCTATTTCCCCTTGAACGATTTCCCAATCTTCTAAAAGCTGGTCTAGTTCCTTCTTTTTCTTGTTGTAAGCCATAAAAAAAGAGGCGTCCTCAACATGTTTGTCATAATTGGACATGAGCATTTTATCATCTTGCTGAATGTCTATTTCGAGTTGCTTAATCTGACTTTCTATTTTACTCAAGCGATTTTGAAGTGATTTCCCTTTTTTCTGATCCTCATAGGAAACCTTAGATGTTGTAGCTAGGAGCATCTTTCTTAATGATATCTTTTTTCTCCACTTCACGCATATTTTCAAGGTTACGTTGCTCAAGAAAATAGTTAATATCGCCCAAATACTCTTTTATTCTTTGATCTTTAAATTCATAAACGATGTTTGACATCCCTTGAAGAAAATCCCTATCGTGAGAAACCAAAAGGAATGTTCCTTCAAATTTTTGCAATGCAGCTTTCAACACATTCTTCGATTTTATATCCAAGTGATTCGTGGGCTCATCCATCAGCAAAACATTTATGGGCTGCAAAAGTAATTTACATAGAGCTAATCGGTTTCTCTCTCCTCCAGAGAGCACCTTCACTTTTTTCTCTACATCATCCCCGCGGAAAAGAAACGAACCCAACATATCCCTAACCTTAGAACGATTCGTATCCGTTGCAGCATCTTCCATTGTTCTGAGTAAAGTTATTTCACCATCCAAATATTCCGCCTGATTTTGCGCAAAATAACCTACCTGCACATTATGACCCAATTTGATATTCCCTTGATACTCAAATTCATTCATAATGGCTTTGATAAGCGTTGATTTTCCTTGACCATTTTGACCTACAAAGGCAATCTTACTTCCGCGCTCGACCAACAAATTAATGTCTTTCAAAATGGTTTTATCACCGTATTTCTTAGTCACGTTTTCGGCTTCAATAACCACCTTTCCTGGAACCTTTGATACTGGAAACGAAATATTCATAACAGAATTATCGTCTTCATCCACCTCAATGCGTTCCACTTTATCCAATTTCTTGATGAGCGATTGCGCCATAGAAGCTTTTGAGGCTTTGGCACGAAATTTTTCGATTAACTTTTCAGTCTCCTCAATTTTCTTGGCTTGATTTTTCTGAGTCGCCAATTGCTTTTCGCGAATTTCATGACGTAACTCCAAATATTGAGAATAGGGCTTGTTAAAATCATAAGCCTTTCCTAGAGAAATTTCAATAGTTCTATTTGTTACGTTGTCCAAAAACATTTTATCATGCGACACAATCACCACAACTCCAGGATAATTTCGTAAAAAACTTTCCAGCCAAATAATACTCTCAATATCCAAGTGATTTGTTGGCTCATCCAAAAGCAAAATATCATTCGCTTGCAACAACAATTTTGCTAATTCAATTCGCATTCTCCAACCTCCTGAAAAAGTTTCGGTTTGATTATTAAAAACCTCTCTTTTAAAACCCAGTCCTAAAAGAATTTTCTCAGTATCTCCAACATAATTGTAACCCCCTAAAAGTTCAAATCGATGCGTTAAATCACTCAATTCTTCAATAATCTGACTGTATTCCTCACTTTCATAATCAGTTCGGGTAACCAATTGATGATTGACTTGTTCAAGCTTCTTTTCTACTTCTTTTATGTCTGTAAATGCTTGATAAGCCTCTTCCAATTTCCAGAATCTGGTGCCAAATCTTTGGCTAAAATCTTCAACATGGTCGATTTACCCGCACCATTTTTTCCAACAAGACCTACTCGATCTCCTGCTCCCATTCTAAAAGTTACTTCTTCAAATAGATAGGTTCCTCCAAAGGAAACGGACAAATTGTGTATATTTAACATGTTTATGTGACTGTTGTTACATTCTAAAAAGTAGAATAGTGTACCTTTGTAGAAAATTTTTGCAAATGTTAAAAAAAGGATCCAAATTATATAGCATTTTAACAGGAACTTGTCCTAAATGCCAAAATGAAAGTATGTATGTCACCCAGAATCCCTTACATTTGGGTTCTGTTCTCAAAATGAATGAAAATTGCAGCCATTGCAATCTAAAATATCAAATAGAGCCATCCTTTTTTTACGGCGCCATGTATGTTAGTTATGCACTTAATGTGGCTATGGGTGTAGCCATATTTATAATTACGTTTCTATTTTTTAATCAAAGTGTAATGGTATCTTTTATAGCTATAATAGCCTCTATTATTCTCTTACAACCTTTTATTCTGCGATGGTCTAGAAACATTTACATCAATATGTTTGTTGCTTATGATGCTGATTTAAATTTAAAAAAATAAATCATCTCCTTTTATCACATCTTTTGATGTCAATTGAAGAATCTAGAGGAATTTCATATTCTATATATTCAAACAAAGCTTTAGCCATAGCAGGTGCCAAGAGAACACCTCGAGTTCCTAAACCATTCAAAACATACAAATGTGAATGCATAGGATGTCTGCCAATCAGAGGTTTTCTGTCCTTAACCGTTGGGCGTACACCAGCTAAATGTTGAATTATTTCAAAATCACATGTTAGTATCTCTTTTATTCTATCTATTAATTCTTGCTTTCCTTCCTCAGTAGGTGTACTCGTTTTGTCAACCCAATTATAGGTTGCGCCCACTTTAAACAAATCATTACCTAATGGCAAAATAAACACACTCGTATTTACAATAACATCTAAATCCAATGCAGGTGCCTTAATTATAAACAATTCGCCCTTGGTTCCATCGAGAGGCAGGTGATTAAAATAAGGATTGGAATGCATTCCAAAACCCTCGGCAAAAATGATATGTTTTGCTTCAATATCTTTGTACTGCACAAAATTAGAATGAGACTCTAAAAGAGTGTAGTCAAAAACTTCATCAGAAAATAATTCATTCTTGAATAGATATGCCTTATACTTTTCCAACAATAAAGCAACGTCAACATAGCCTGTTTGAAGCACTTCTCCATAGTCATAAGGTGAATCAATTCCCTTATACTTTTTTTTAATCAAATTAGTAGAGAGAAAAGGAGATAAACCTTCTTTATCAGATGCTATAAACCAATTATTCTGTTCTTCAATTGAAAAAAATTTACGCAAAATAGGCACCTTAAAATCAAACCTTATATTCAATTTCGATTCAATAATTTGATAGAACTCATTCATTAAGTGCAACTGACTTTGAGCGTCCTTAATTTTGCTAAATCTTTTTAGAATCACTGGATTATATAACCCACCAGCAATTTTAGAGGAGTTTTGTAAATTAGAGTCTATTACAAAAATAGCTTTTTGATTTCGCAAAGCTTGCTCTGCAAAAGAAATTCCAGCTAACCCTGAACCAACAATTAAGTAATCAATCATACATCAAAATAAAAAAAACTCTTATCAATAAAGATAAGAGTTTTAATATTAATTAGAATTTACAATTAGTAATTCCACATATCTTGTTCAAAATCACGAATCTTATCTTTAACTCTTTCAGATTCGAGTAATTGCATTTGTGAGTTATCTCTCATGTACTCAGCAATTTCTCTGTCGCCATAGACATTTTCTTCCTTGTATATAACACCGCTAAATCTTCTAGAGTTTAACAAATGGTCAAATGAAATTGGCATAGCAGAATTCCTGTCATTAAACGCTTTAGCATCATGAAGAATATCTCTAACCGCAGGGAAATATACCCAAAATAACTCAATGTAATCAGGATTTTCAGCACCTATTTCTTTCGCTTCTGGAGATACTGGACATATTCCTAAAAGTCTATATTTAAGCTCACTTTGACGTTTGTCAAAATACCAAAAACCCTTAATCTTATAGTCAGAAATATCAATAGATGATAACTCTTTCTTGTTAATGTATTGAGGATCTAGTACTTTTCTACCAGATTTGTAATCTTCAGGGTAGGTATTAATTTCCTCTTTACCAGCATCAGTTGTATCAATGTATGTAAAAGAAGTTGTCATATCCTTGAACGTCTTCTTAGTATTGAAGTAACTATCGGTATATACCTCCGTAATTTTACCCTCTTTAATACCTTTCAATATCACATCAAACAAAGATCTTCTGTCTTTACCAATATTGGCTGTATCAATTGGATAATACATTGGAAAATTAATTCTTTCATCTAAATCAATGATTTCCCATGTAGTTTTTCCCATTAAAACATCTCTATCATGTACATAACCATAAGCCAAAGGTTTGTCATTATCAGAAATCAACTGAGCAGCAGTTTTTTTCCCAATTTCAGAAGGAACCTTGGCATTTAGTAAATTCGACTGTGCAAATGAGGTTAAACACCCAAATGTGAAAACAGCTACTATTGAAAAAACTTTATACTTCATTTTATGTAATTATAAGTTACTTAAGTAGAATAACGTAATCTAACTTAAATTATTATTGTATTTCATAGACTACAACTGCTGTTCTTGACAACAATATATCAGAACCTTCTAATTTAGTCTTAATATCAGAGATAGTTACCTGATCTCCCCTAGTTGCTTTTTGAAGCGCAGCTTTACACTGTGCATTTACTCTATCACCTTGTACTACAACCGTTGGTTGACCTGCAACTTTTAAACTAAATCCTGTTACTCTTAATTTTACTTCAAAATCAAAATCAAGCATTTTGGCTGATATCTGAGAAACCTCTAAACGAGATTTAGCGCCTTTAACTACGCCAATTTCTCCACCAATAGCACCTGTTGGAGCTGGAATACTTTTAATTCTAAATACTTTTTTATCAGAAACTTTAGAATTATCAGGAAGAGTTCCCGTAACATTGATAACTACTTCAGTACCTGAACCCGGATTCATTTTATAGGCTCCTGGCTTACCAGCAGAACTTAAACCTGGTGCAGAAGCTGAAACCTTATCCGATGATACTCCAGCAAAGGAAATGGTCATTGGATTTGTAACACCTCTGTAAACAACATTCATTTTATCGGCAGAGATTGTTGCTGAATTTGGTCTTGGTACAACAACATAATTTCCTTTTATAGGTAAACTCACAACTTTTCCGCCTTCGTCAAAATTAAAAGATCCATTGATTTCGTGTTCCCCAACAGCACCAGCACCAAAAGAGAAATTAGCTTGACCTGCTTCAGCTTTTACAGAAGAACCGTTAACTATAACCGATTTAGCCACTAAGTTAGGATCAAATTTACCTAATATAATTTTACCTTTAACAGCTTCACCTTGAAAGAAAGCTGTTTTTTCAGGAACAACAATTGGTTGATAAGCGGTTAAAGATGCAGCCGCAACAAGATCTGATTGAAACATCCCTGCGATAATATCGCTTTCAGTAGTTTTAATGTCTGCTTGTAACTGTGAAAATTTAGTTACAGTGGCAATTAGTGGAAAGCCTTTATAGTTGTATTCTAACCAACCTAAAGTAGTTCCAGCATTTTTGGATTTAACAGGCTCAGTTGAAAATCTTTTTTCGATTTTTTTCATTTCAACATCAGCAATTGAGCTGCCGCCTATCTTCTTAATTTGAACAACGTAGTTTGCAATTTTATCTAAAAACTCTTTACCTTTCGGTGATGGTTTATCGCCAACAAACAATTTTTCATCTACCTTATCTCCTTTATCCATTGCTTCAAACGGGAGATTCCCATCAGCATCTCTTACTAATTCTTTAGTAAACTCCGTTTTTAAATTTTCAATGTATGTAGAAAATTCTTTTGAAACTGCTCTAATTTTTTCAACTTTTGCCTTTTTATCACCAAACTGCAAAGGTTGTTCTTGTGCTTTTTGAGCCAATTGTTGGAAAGAAGAATCGTTTCTTAAATCAGTAATACTGTTTGATTCTATAATTTTATTATTTAAAATTCCAAATGCAGATAATACTTCTTTGGACATATTTAATGCTAACATCGCGATGAAAACCAAGTACATCAGGTTAATCATCTTCTGCCTAGGGGTTAATTTTCCTCCTGCCATTTTTTCTAGTTAATTTTTTGTTTATATTAAAAATGTAGTGAGATACTAATTCCCTTTGTTACTCATTGCAGAAAGCATTCCACCATAAACATTGTTCAAAGAAGACAAGTTTGAGGTTAAGGACTGCATTTGATCTTTTAGTTTTAAATTGTTTTCTGCTACCTCATTATTGATTTGTGCATTTCTAGAAGCGCTTTCTAATTGTATTTTATACAAACTATTTAAAGATTCCATTTGCGCAGCAGCTAATGTTAACTCTTCGCTATATTTTTTTGTAGAAGCAATTGAATCTACAGTTGGAGCTATCCCTTTAGCAGCAGATTCAAAATTTTTGATACTGTTACCTAGACTTGACATCCATTCCCCATCAATTTTAGCTTCTTTCAACATAGCATCTAATTTTTGAGAAAGAAGACCTTGAGCTTCAGTGGCATCTTCTTTTTAGCTGATTTTGGTTTAGCCTCACCACCAGCTAATTCTGGATATACTAAAGACCAATCCAATTCTTTGTCAACTGGATCAAAAGCAGACAAACCAAAGATTAAAGCTTCTGTACCTAGACCGATGATTAGCATCGCACTAGCTCCTGGCCAGTGCATTAATTTAAATAATGCTCCAATAATTACTACTGCCGCTCCCATACCGTAAGCGAAATTCATCGTTTTTTTGCTTAATAATGCCATAATAATAAAAAATTTTAGTTAGTTAAGTTTATTTTTGAGTTTAATTTATCTTCTTGCTGGTTTACCTGTAACAACAGTTCCCATGTAATCTTGAACGGTTCTGAAACCAATGTAACTTCTAGCAGTATCAGCGTATTCAAAATCTCTAGTACCTACTTGTAAGAAGTAAGCAACATCTTTCCAAGAACCACCTCTTACCACTTTACGCATGTTTTTTGAATCACCAACACTTGGGTTCATACTAGAAACAAATTCATAAGCTGTTGGATCATAAGAAGAATCTGTCCATTCCGCTACGTTTCCAGACATATTGTAGAGGTTGTATCCGTTAGGCTCGTATGATTTAGCTTCAACAGTGTAAAGAGCTTGATCTGCCGCATAGTCTCCTCTGTTAGGTTTGAAATTTGCCAAGAAGCAGCCTCTGTCATTTTTAGCATAAGGACCTCCCCAAGGATATGAAGCCGATTCTAAACCTCCTCTGGCAGAATATTCCCATTCAGCCTCTGTTGGCAATCTAAAACTATTAATAAGATTTCCTTTCTTTTTCTTTTTGATATATGAATTCTTGTACAACGTTCTCCACGCACAAAAAGCTTTCGCTTGATGCCAGTTTACACCAACAACAGGATATTGTGAATATGCTTGGTGCCACAAATAATCATTGTGCATAGGCTCATTATATGAATATGAAAAATCTTTAATCCAAACAGTTGTATCTGGATACACCTTAATTTGTTCTGTTTTTATAAAATCTTTTCTTTTTCCAGCTTTAGCTTTAGCAGCAGCTTGAATATCCATCCAAGAATAACGGAACTTTAATTTATTTACATCAACAGTTCTCAAACCATTAAAAGATTCAGCAACAGGAATATACATGGTATCCATTACCTCTGTGTAATATTCATCTGGATATTTAGAAGTATCTGTAATTAATTTTACGTTGTGGTTTAATTTTCTTCCAGCATACGGATCGTCATCAGTTCCGACACTGTAATAATTTTCATACATATATTTATCATATGCAGTCATCTTTGCAGGATCAGCATCATTAAAAGCAAAATCAGCTATACTTCCAGCACTTTTACCTTTACCTCCTTTACCTTTACCTCCTGAAGCTCCAGCAGTTCCACCTCCTCCAACTTCATCAGCTAGAATAGCCAAACGAACTCGCATCGTAGAATCTTTAACCCATTCTACAAATTGAAGGTATTCGCTGTTTGTAATTTCGGTTTCATCCATATAGAAAGATCTTACAGTAACAGTCTTAGTAGGAGCATCTTGAACATTGGCTAAATCATCATCAGATTTACCCATGATAAAAGCTCCTCCAGGAACTAAGGTCATACCATAAGGCTTTTCAGGGTTCCATTTTTTCCCTTTTACTCCAACCAACTCTCCTTTGTCTCCTGAGCTACCGCAACTTGCTAACAAAGCTGAAATGACCGTAAAAGCAATTAATTTCTTCATATAAACTTGGGTTATGTGTGTATTCAGTTTAAAGGGCGTAAACTTATTTATTATTTTTTAAAAAAACAACTATTTGCAAAAATAATCTACAACAAAAGTAAATTTATTAATTAAGATAAAAAAATATTTTATCGATTAAATGCATTTTATTTCGATTAAATGCATTATTGTCATTTTTAATGTAAGATTAATACCGTAATTGTATTTTTTTAATTTCAAAATAAACCAAAATTTAAAATACGCTGTTTATTATGTAATTAATTATATTCTTTTCGGAACTTTCCACCATCTTTCTGGCAACTCTTGATTACATGCTTCTAAATATTCTTCATACGAACATGGTAATAACGTATTTCTTTTCAATTTATTATTTTGACTAGAAATAAATGGTATTTCTATCCACCACCGATCGGTTTTATTACTCTTGTAAAAAACAAGTTCTTCCGATTCTAACGGAACAATATATTTTAAATAATTTTCTTTACTTCCAAATGGATACTCATTTGACCGATAATGAAATCCTTCAATGAAATACCATATAATTTGAGCTACTAAAATCGATTCTTGTTTGGAATTATTATGATTGAAAATCCCAAACGAGGAAACTTTATCACTAATACCTGATACCTAGACAAAGAACAAATTTCTTTCCATTGAATCCATTTGGAGTAAAAGTAATAAAATTTCCTGAATCTGATGACTTTACGGATTTTAAATCTAAAGCAACAAAATCAGCATCTCTGAAAACAGGCTCTGAAATGGCTATATTACTAAACTTCACCCAATCTGTAAGCATCAAAAATAACTTTTCTATTAAATCTATCTCTTCTTGAGAATTAAAATAGGTCTGAAATCCAATATTACAATAGTTGAAAAGATTATTTGGTTCATCAAAAATTATTTTAGTAAATAAGATGAAGCAAAAATTTCTTCGCTTTTCAGCAAAATCAAACTTACTATCAATTGCTACCAGATTTACCATTTGCTCCAATTTGTCATAAGCTCTATAAAGCGGATAGGTTAAATCTTGTGAACCTCCTATAATTATAGGTACAATAGCATTTTTTATTAATTCTTCGCAAACTTTTTGTAATGCAAAATAGGTGTCCTCTTTCGTGCTTCCTGAATATAAGTCTCCCAAGTCTGCAATTGAAACATCCCAATTCCTGGGAACAATCATAAAACTCTTTTCTAATTTAATTAAATTAACATCATTTATAGCGGTTTTCTCTCCTCTATTCTCTAAAACTCCAACTATTGCAATGTCTAATTTTTTAAATCTAAGTCCTTTTCAGTATGAAGAACTATTTCTTACCAAATGTTGAGAAGACAGTCCTTTTATGAATTCACTAATTCATCATTTAATGGTGAAAAAAATCAAATCCATACTATTTCTTTTTTTTTAGTTGTTTTTCTTTGCAGCAGTTTTTTTTTCGCAGCTTTTTTCTACTTTTTGCAGGCTTTTTTTGGCAATCATTTCTTGAACTTCAGCTAAAGTCAATTTTGAAGCATCAACATCTTTACTCAATTCAATTTTGATTTTACCTTTAGTAATTTCACTTCTTCCCCAACGAGCTTTCTGACCAAAATTCCTTCAGCTTCCCAATTGTGGATTACTTTATCTATTTCTTTTTTGAATTTTATCTTCAATTAGTTCTTCAATATCGGATTGCGATAAATTATCGAAATTATATTTTTACTAACATTGATAAAAATTCCATTCCATTTAATAAAGGACCAAAACGTCCATTCCTTTTTGAACACCTGCCTTTGTAAACAGCTATTGGCGCATCAGCTTGTGTTTTTTCATCAATTAAAACCTTTGCTCTTTCTAAATCTACATCCAATGGCTCTTCTCCTTTTGGAAGTGAAACAAATACTTTTCCAAAACGTACAAACGGTCCAAAACGACCTAAACTTACTTCAACTTCTTCACCTTTATAAGTTCCTAATATTTTGGCAGTAAAAAAATCATTAACGCTTTTCTAAAGTAATGGTTCCAATATTTTGTTCTGGACGTAAACTTGCAAATTTTTTATCTTCATCATCACTATCTCCAATTTGAGCCATGGCACCAAATTTACCTAAACGAACCAAAACCGTTTTTCCTGATTCAGGATGTTTTCCTAGAATTCTTTCACCACTTTCTCTATCGGCATTGGCTTCGACATCTTTTACATTTGGATGGAATTTATCATAAAACTCTTGCATCATTGTTGTCCAATTAATGTTTCCTTCAGCAATTTCGTCAAAATCTTGTTCCACTTTGGCAGTGAAATTGTAATCTAATATTTTTTCAAAGTTCTTAACCAAGAAATCTGTTACAATATTTCCGATATCGGTTGGAACTAATTTTCCTTTGTCTGAACCTGTATTTTCTTTAAGAATTACATCAGATAGTTTTCCTGATTGCAATGTCAATTGTGTATATTTTCGTTCTTGACCTTCAAGAGTTCCTTTTTCAACATAACTCCTGTTGATAATTGTAGAAATAATTGGCGCATAAGTTGACGGACGACCAATTCCTAATTCTTCCAATTTTTTAACTAAAGAAGCTTCTGTGTAACGACTTGGCGGACGAGAATAGCGTTCTGTAGCTGTGATGTAATTGTTAATCAATTTTTCATTGACTTTCATTGCAGGCAACATTCCTTCTTGTTCTTCTTCATCTTCGTCATTTCCTTCAAGATATACTTTCAAGAAACCTTCAAACTTAATCACTTCTCCAGAAGCTGTAAAAACTTCTGAATGATTATTTGCCTCAATTCTCACATTGGTTCTTTCCAATTCGGCATCGCTCATTTGAGAAGCCAATGTTCTTTTCCAAATTAAATCATACAAACGTGCTTGATCTCTATCAATATTTACTGTATGACGTGACATATCCGTTGGACGAATTGCCTCGTGAGCTTCTTGTGCGCCTTTGCTTTTATTTGCAAATGTTCTCGGTTTCGAAAATTCTTTTCCGTACGATTTAATGATTTCGGCTTGAGCCGCATCCATTGCTTCTTTAGAAAGATTAACACTATCCGTTCTCATATAAGTAATCAATCCTGCTTCGTACAAACGTTGTGCTCATGGTGATTCCAACTGGAAGGTATAATTTACGAGCTGCTTCTTGTTGAAGTGTTGAAGTTGTAAATGGTCCTGTTGGAGATTTTTTAGTAGGCTTTGTTTCTAAATCGCCTACTTTATAATTAGAACCGATGTTTTTATTTAAAAAATCTTCGGCTTCTTTTTTAGTATTAAAATTCTTTGGAAGTTTGGCTTTAAAAGCTCTTCCTGCTTCGTTTACAAATTCTGCCACAACAGAATAACTTGCAACTGGTTTGAAATTTTGGATTTCGCGTTCACGTTCTACAATTAATCGTACAGAAACAGATTGCACGCGACCTGCAGATAACCCTCCTTTTATTTTACGCCATAAAACTGGAGATAATTCATATCCTACTAATCTATCTAAAACCCTACGAGCTTGTTGTGCGTTTACTAAATTATAGTCAATTTCTCTGGGATTATCTATTGCTTTCAGAATGGCATTTTTAGTAATCTCGTGAAAAACAATACGCTTTGTTTTGTTCTTATCTAATTTTAATTCTTCGGATAAATGCCAAGAAATTGCTTCTCCTTCCTGATCCTCATCACGGAAGCTAACCAAACCATTTCGGCTTTTTAGCTAAATCTTTAACTTCCTAACCAATGCTTTTTTATCTGCCGAGACTTCGTATTTAGGCTTAAAACCATTTTCTACATCTACTCCTATTTCTTTAGAAGGTAAATCGGCAATGTGTCCATAACTCGATTCGACTTGAAACTCATTTCCTAGAAATTTTTCGATTGTTTTTGCCTTTGCAGGAGATTCGACTATAACTAAATTCTTTGCCATTGTTGTTTGCTTTCTGTCGCAAAAGTATCTATTTTTTTTAAATATCGTGCTTTTGATAAAAAAATTGAAATCTTAAGTTCTTTAATAATCTATTCCAAAAAAAAGATTCTATTCTTTGATTTTCAAAATTCAATTACAATTAAAACAACCTAAAACATTGTTAAAACTTTATATGACATCTTGTCATATTCGTTAAATTTGAATTACCTTTGTACTTTGAAAAAGTAATGAATGGAAAAGATTATTGAAGAAAACAAACAAGGCGAAAGACTTGTATTAGAAAACAAACCTGAGAACACTAAAAAACTTTTTATTGAAAGTTATGGTTGTGCAGTGAATTTCTCTGACAGCGAAATTGTAGCCTCAATTCTGTCAGAAACGGATATAATACCACACAAATTTTAGAAGAAGCCGATTTAGTTTTAGTCAATACTTGTTCCATTCGCGATAAAGCAGAACAAACCGTAAGAAAACGACTTGAGAAATATAATGCTGTAAAACGAAGTCTTAATACCAAAATGAAAGTGGGCGTATTAGGTTGCATGGCAGAACGATTAAAAAGTCAATTTCTTGAAGAAGAAAAGATTGTAGATTTAGTTGTTGGACCAGATGCCTATAAAGATTTACCCAACTTACTACAAGAAGTTGAAGAAGGTCGAGAGGCTATAAATGTTATTTTATCAAAAGAAGAAACTTATGGTGATATTTCTCCTGTACGATTGATGAGTAATGGAATAACTGCCTTAGTTTCTATTACAAGAGGTTGCGACAATATGTGTACATTTTGTGTCGTCCCTTTTACTCGTGGACGTGAGCGTAGTCGAGAACCACAAAGTATATTAAAAGAAATTCAAGATTTATGGAATAAAGGGTTTAAAGAAATAACTCTTTTAGGACAAAATGTTGATAGTTATCTTTGGTATGGTGGTGGCTTGAAAAAAGATTTCATAAATGCCTCCGAAATACAAAAGGCTACTGCGGTAAATTTTGATCAATTACTAGAAATGGTAGCTGTTACTTTTCCGAAAATGCGAATTCGTTTTTCGACCTCAAATCCGCAGGATATGCACGAAAGTGTGCTGCATGTCATTGCAAAATATCCTAATATTTGCAATCACATTCATTTACCCGTTCAATCTGGAAGCAACAGAATTTTAGCCGCAATGAATCGTTTACACAGTCGTGAAGAATATTTGGCTTTAATTGATAAAATCAACACCATAATTCCGGGTTGTTCCATCACTCAAGACATGATTGCTGGATTTCCTACTGAAACCGAAGAAGATCATAAAGACACTTTGGACTTAATGGAATCTGTAAAATACAGTTTTGGTTATATGTATGCCTATTCCGAAAGACCAGGAACTTTGGCTGGAAGAAAAATGGAAGATGATGTTCCCGAAGAAACCAAATTACGTCGATTACAAGAAATTGTGGATTTACAAAGAAAACATAGTGCAATTCGAACACAAGAATATTTAGGTCAAACATTGGAAGTATTGATTGAAAAAGAATCTAAAAAATCTGATAAAGATTGGTCAGGACGAAATTCACAAAACATTACGGTAGTATTTCCTAAGGAGGATTATAAAATAGGTGATTTTGTAAACGTTGAAATTTTAAATTGTACAAGCGGAACCCTTATCGGTAAAGCTATTGGATATTCCGAAATGCAAACAAAATAATTTTAGCCACGAATTACACAAATTTTCACAAATTATGGAAATCTATAAACAAGAAGAAAATTATAAAATCGTTGGAATTTGCATGGAAGTTCATAGGATATTTAGGTCCTGGTTTACTTGAAATCGTATATAAAGATGCTCTAGAAATTGAATTTAAAAACAACAATATACCCTATTGTAGAGAGAAAGAATTTGTAATCGAATATAAAGGAAATATTCTTCCTCACAAGTTTTATGCTGACTTTATAGTCTATGAAGAAATTATTTTAGAAGTCAAAACAGTTAAAGAAGTCACTAATGAACATTTAGCTCAAACACTAAATTATATGAAATTAGCAGATTCTCAAGTTGGAATTATCGCTAACTTCCAAAACAAATCACTGACACACAAAAGATTGGTGATTTGATAACAATTTGTGAAAATTTGTGTAATTCGTGGCATTTAAAAAACAAGATTACCACGAGAATTAACCTTATAAAAACATGGAAACAGTTCAAGCTATAAAACAACGATTTGAAATTATTGGTAATGATCCAAAGTTAAATCGCGCTATTGAAAAAGCGATTCAGGTTGCTCCAACAGACATTTCAGTATTAGTAACTGGAGAAAGCGGTGTTGGTAAAGAAAGTATTCCTAAAATCATTCATTCGCTTTCACACAGAAAACACGGAAAATACATTGCTGTAAACTGCGGCGCTATACCTGAAGGAACCATAGACAGTGAACTATTTGGTCATGAAAAAGGCTCGTTTACAGGTGCAACCAGCACTCGCGAAGGTTATTTTGAAGTTGCCAATGGCGGAACAATTTTTTTGGATGAAGTTGGAGAATTACCCCTAACCACGCAAGTACGTTTGTTGCGTGTTCTTGAAAACGGTGAGTTCATAAAAGTAGGTTCTTCACAAGTACAAAAAACCAATGTCCGAATTGTTGCTGCAACCAATGTGAATTTATTTGATGCAATAGAAAAGGGAAAATTCAGGAAGACCTATATTACCGTTTGAGTACAGTTGATATTGTCCTACCGCCTTTGCGTGACCGAAAAGACGATATCCACCTATTATTTAGAAAATTTGCCGCCGATTTCGCTCATAAATATAAAATGCCGCCGTTGCGATTAGATGACAATGCCGTTCAAGTGCTACAAAAATACCGTTGGAGTGGAAACATTCGTCAGCTTCGAAATGTGGCAGAACAAATTTCAGTTTTAGAGACGAATCGTGATATTTCTGCTTTGACATTACAGTCGTATTTACCTTCAGAAGGAAGCAATCTTCCTTCGGTGATTAAGGACCGAAAAGCAGAAAGTGATTTTAGCACCGAAAGAGACATCTTGTACAAAGTCCTTTTTGATATGAAAAGCGATTTAAACGATTTGAAAAAACTAACTTTAGAGTTAATGAAAAACGGCGCTTCTAAAGTGCAAGAAATCAACCCCAATCTCATTCAGAAAATATACGGCTCGAAAGAAAATGAAAGCGAAATAGTGTTTGAAGAAGAACCAAGAACTCCTGTTTTCAATACTCAAAACACCAACGACGATTTTGAAGAAAATGATGATAATTACCTATTTGCCGAAACCGTTGAGGAAGAAGAAGTCTTGCGCCTAGAGCAAAAAGAAATAGAAATGATTAAAAAATCGTTAGAAAAAAACAAAGGAAAACGCAAAGCTGCTGCTGATGAACTTGGCATTTCTGAAAGAACGTTGTATCGAAAAATCAAACAGTTTGATTTGTAATAACTTATCATTACATTTATACATCTTTTAATTCAAAAGTTTATGAAGAAATTTTTGTTTAGTTGTATTGATTTTCGTTTCTATTTCTTGCAGTAAATCTGATGAAAATGAAACTGCAGTGAATGCAATAGACCCAACAAAGCTGGAAAAAGTGATTTTTTCCAGGAATTAAATAGAGGAACATTGGAACTTTTAATGATAATGGATTATTGAAAGAACTAATTAAACCTGAGGAAATTTGAGAATTTTTTTATGATACTAAAAACGTTTAATTAGTACAACCTTTTTGGAGATAATGGAATTGCCGAAACCATAATTTTACTATGACAAAAATGATTCAACCTTTGATGGACAAATTGTTATGCTAAACCAAATTCATTAACAATTCACAATAAGAACTTAGTTTAAATGAAAAGTTAATTTAGAAAAACAGCAATTGATTTAGATAATGAATATAACGAGTAAAGTTTGTTAAAAATGAAAAATGGAAACTATCTCGAATGAAGTGAATCATTTATACGACAATAAAAATCCAAGAGTACCCATTTGCAGAGCATTAGTTGAACACAATGGACAAGGTTTATATAATTCGCTAATAACGTATTTAGATGTATTGTTTAAGAAAATGAATTTATTACACTTACAATTCTAATAATCAACTTTAACTAAATGAGGAAAATGAACGGCGTTATATTATTATCAAGGAGATGTTATTCCTAATTAAAAAGATACTTTTGCATTTTACATTAAACATGAAACATCTAAGATATATACTTCTTGCTTTTATAGCTTTCAGTCTAAACAGTTGCTCTGTTTATAACTTTACTGGAACGGGTAAAATTGATGCTAAAACCTATCAAGTAAATTACTTTCAAAACAATGCTCCACTTATAGAGCCAGGAATTGAGCGAACATTTACTCAAAAGTTACAAAATTTAATTCAGAATCAAACCAATTTAAATTTAGTAAATTCTGGTGGTGATTTACTATATGAAGGTGAAATTGTTGATTATAGAATTACGCCTACAACAGCTACAGCAGATATCACAGCGGCTCAAAACAGATTGACCATAACAATTAATGTTCGATTCACTAATAAAAATAAAGAAACAGACAATTTCGAAAAAAAATTCTCTTTCTTTTACAACTATAGCGGAACCGACCAATTAGTAGGTTCTAAACTTACCGAGGCTCTTGAGGAAATCTTTGAAAGAATCACCCAAGATATTTTTAATGAATCACTTGCAAAATGGTAATATTTAGAGTTAATTTGTTTATCCGAAAATCTCAAAACTAAATTTTGAACGTAACTGAATATACTTCCTTAATTAATAACCCGAATGCCATCAATGACATTCAGAGTATTTCTTTGGAAAAAATCGTTCAAGAATTTCCTTATTTTCAGAGCGCAAGAGCATTATATTTGAAAGGATTATACAATCAAAATAGCTTCAAATACAATTATGCACTAAAAATTACTGCGGCTCATACCACAGATAGAAGTGTTTTATTTGATTTTATTACTTCCGAAACATTTACCACAATTCAAAAAGGATTGTATGACAAAAAAGTAGCCGAATTACTTGATATTACAGTAAAAGAAAGCGAAATATTTGTTGATGGTGAACCGCGTTTGGAACCCAAGGTAAATACAATCGAAGAATCTATTCTTACCTCTATTAAAAATGCATCGACTTCAACTCAAGAAACTAATGTAGTTGAAGAAGTAGTTACTATCAACGAAGAAAAAAGTGAAAGTCCCGAAACAATTGAACCAATTCTGTTGGAGGAAAAAGAGGAAATTGTTGAAGAAAAACTAGAACTAGGAAAGCCTTTTGAATTCTCAAAATCAGAAAAACATTCCTTTCAAGAATGGTTACAACTATCTAAATTTCAACCGATAGTTAGGGATGAAAAAAAAAACAGCAAAAGAAAACCCTTCTGAAGTAGATTTCGAGAAGCAAAAAAAAAATAAACTAATTGATACTTTCATTAAAACCAATCCTAAAATCCCGCCGATAAAACAAGATGCCACTCCAATCAGTATCGTTTTAGAGCCAAGTAATGCTGATAATTCCTACCTAATGACAGAAACTTTAGCTCGTGTTTATCTGGAACAAAAAAAATATCAAAAAGCAATTCAAGCTTATGAAATATTAATTTTGAAATATCCAGAAAAAAGTAGTTTCTTTGCAGACCGAATTTTAGATATCAAAAATTTACAACAAAATAATAACCAGTAATGAGCACATTTTCAATTTTTTTAGTTTTAATAACAATAGTTTGTTTCCTGTTAATCATAGTAGTAATGGTTCAAAATCCTAAAGGAGGCGGATTATCTTCATCATTAGGTGGATCGCAAATGATGGGTGGTGTACAAAAAACAACCGATTTCTTAGATAAAAGCACTTGGACTTTAGCAATTATACTAATCGGTTTAATATTGCTATCTAGTCTAAGTTTCACAGGAAATTTAAGTGATACCAATTCTAAAATCATTGATCAAACAGAGACGTCAGAATCAAAACCTGAGGCAACTACACCAACAAAACCTGATAGCGAAAATCAAGCTCCTGTTGCTCCGGCTACTGAAAAGAAATAAAATTTTACAACTATACAATGAATGCCAGCTTGACAATGCTGGCATTTTTTTTAAGCAAAAATGTCAGTTTTTGCTTGTTGGCATAATTTCTGAAATCAGGAATGCATCATTAATTAACATATAAAATAGTATACAATTATGGCTTTAAACATTAAACCACTTTCAGATCGCGTTCTAATTGAACCTGTTGCTGCTGAAACTCAGACTGCCTCAGGAATTTTCATTCCTGATACTGCAAAAGAAAAACCTCAAAAAGGAACCGTAGTTGCAGTTGGAAATGGCAAGAAAGACCACACCATGACTGTAAAAATTGGTGATACTGTTCTTTACGGAAAGTACGCTGGAACGGAATTAAAATTAGACGGAAAAGATTACTTAATCATGCGTGAGGATGATATCCTAGCAATCATCTAATTAGCTTAAAATTAATCCAAAGTATTAAGAATTTAAACTTGAAACTTTAAAACAATTTAAACAAAAAATAAAATGGCAAAAGATATTAAATTTGATATTGAAGCACGTGACGGATTAAAAAGAGG
Source organism: Flavobacterium sp. (assembly GCA_016718345.1). Classification (GTDB taxonomy): domain Bacteria; phylum Bacteroidota; class Bacteroidia; order Flavobacteriales; family Flavobacteriaceae; genus Flavobacterium. The sequence goes on from JADKDN010000002.1 coordinate 124,645, forward strand.
TGTTGACGCATTAGCTAATGCAGTAAAAGTGACACTTGGACCAAAAGGTCGTAATGTAATTATTGGAAAATCATTTGGAGGACCTAATGTAACCAAAGACGGTGTTACCGTTGCTAAAGAAATCGAATTGAAAGACCCATTAGAAAACATGGGAGCTCAGATGGTAAAAGAAGTAGCTTCAAAAACAAACGACCTAGCTGGTGACGGAACAACTACTGCTACAGTTTTAGCACAAGCAATTGTTAAAGAAGGCTTGAAAAACGTCGCTGCAGGAGCAAATCCAATGGATTTAAAAAGAGGAATTGACAAAGCAGTAGAAGCTATTGTTGGCGATTTAGCTAAGCAAGCAAAGGTTGTTGGAAGTGATTCAGAAAAAATTAAACAAATTGCTTCTATTTCAGCGAATAATGACGAAGTTGTTGGTGATTTGATTGCCAAAGCTTTCGCAAAAGTTGGAAAAGAAGGCGTAATTACTGTTGAAGAAGCTAAAGGTACTGACACCTATGTAGATGTTGTTGAAGGAATGCAATTTGACAGAGGATATCTTTCTCCATACTTTGTAACCAATCCAGAAAAGATGGAGGCTGAATTGGAAAATCCGTATATACTTTTATACGATAAGAAAGTATCTTCATTAAAAGAATTGCTTCCAGTATTAGAACCAGTAGCTCAATCCGGAAAACCTTTATTGATTATTGCTGAAGATGTTGACGGTGAAGCCTTATCTACTTTAGTAGTAAACAAATTGCGTGGCGCATTAAAAATTGCAGCCGTAAAAGCACCTGGTTTTGGCGACAGAAGAAAGGCGATGTTAGAAGATATTGCTATTTTAACTGGTGGTACTGTAATTTCAGAAGAAAGAGGATTCACTCTTGAAAATACAACAATCGAAATGCTAGGAACTGCTAAGAGAGTGAGTATTGATAAAGACAATACTACAATTGTAAATGGTGCTGGAGATGCTGATATGATTAAAAATCGTGTGAATCAAATCAAAGGTCAAATGGAAGCTACTACTTCTGATTATGACAAAGAAAAATTACAAGAACGTTTAGCAAAATTAGCTGGAGGAGTTGCAGTTCTTTATGTAGGTGCTGCTTCTGAAGTAGAAATGAAAGAGAAAAAAGACCGTGTTGATGATGCTTTACATGCAACTCGTGCAGCTGTTGAAGAAGGAATTGTTGCTGGTGGTGGCGTTGCCTTGTTGAGAGCAAAAAGCGCTCTTGCTTCTCTAAAAGCTGACAATGCTGACGAAGCAACAGGTATTCAAATTATTTCAATAGCAGTAGAATCTCCTTTGAGAACAATTGTTGAAAATGCAGGCTTAGAAGGTTCTGTGGTAGTAGCTAAAGTTGCTGATGGAAAGGGTGATTTCGGTTACAACGCTAAAACAGATGAATATGTTGACATGCTAAAAGCAGGTATCATTGATCCTAAAAAAGTAACTCGTGTAGCTTTAGAAAATGCGGCTTCAGTAGCGGGAATGATTTTGACTACAGAATGTGCTTTAGTAGATATTAAAGAAGAAAATGCTGGTGGCGGAATGCCAATGGGTGGTGGAATGCCAGGAATGATGTAAAAACATTTTCTATTAAATTAAAAAATCCGTCTCGAATATTTTTCTTGACGGATTTTTTATTTTATTGATTTACTGGTCTTTTCTTTACTAATTTCATAAAAACCGGAAAGGTTGATATCAGAATAATTCCGATGACAATCCACTCAATATGCTCTTTTAAATCTATTCCGAACTTATTCAAAAACATTCCATACAAATAATGACCTGAAAAAACCAAAATAAAAGACCACAAAAATGAACTTAGGATATTGAAAAACATAAATTTCTTTTTATCCATAGATACAATTCCAGCTACTATAGGAGCAAAAGTTCTGAAAATGGGTAAAAATCGCGCAAAGATGATGGCTTTTCCTCCGTATTTTTCAAAGAAGTCTTTGGATTGCAATAGATATTTTTTCTTGAACCAAAAACTATCTTCTTTTTTAAATAGATAATAGCCACTCTTGGCGCCAAACCAATAACCTACCATATTACCAAGAACTCCTGACAAAGCAATTAAAAGAGAAAGCAAAGTTACATTGATAAAATCAGGTTCTATATACACAAAATTCTGAATTAAATCACGACTGTAAATTCCTGCTAAAAAAAGCAGACTATCGCCAGGAAGAAAAAAACCTGCAAAAAGACCAGTCTCAGCAAAAACAATGAATAAAACAATGTATAAACCTAATTGAATTCCGCCAACTTTAAGGGTAATATAAAATTCGGGGTTAAGTAGCTGCGTCCAATCAAAATTGCTCATAAATAAAATTTAAATAGGTTATATAAAGTGCGTGAAAGTAAGAATAATTTAGCTCAACCGCAATTTATTGTTTTAATTTAAACATTTATTAACGGTTTAAAACACTTTTTTATTTTCTTTCATATTGACAACAACCAGGTAATTTATCATAAGAATCCTGTGTTGCTTTTTCATTCTCAGAATCATAACCTGCTTTTGCAACGACTTTTTTTACTTGTTCAACGGTTGCTTTTTCTTTGTTAAGTATCAAATCCAATTGGTGGGTTTCAATACTCCAAATTGCCGATTTTACTCCAGCTACTGAATAGGCTGCGTTTTGAATTCGTTTTTGGCATTGTTCACAATTACCATTAACTTCGATGCTGATTTTTTCATATTTACTTTTCTTGTCTTGTGCTTGACTTGAAAATCCTAAAAAAGTCACTACTAACATTATAATTAAATTCTTCATTTTTTTTGTTTTTTAGATTAATACTATTTTTGAAATTGTTATTGCTTTTTGAAATTGTTATTGTATTTATTTTATTTTGAATCGCAATCCTGCGTAATACATTTGACCAAAAATTGGTGCATAAACTATAGAAGTATCAAAGTTGGGACCAAAAGGATTGTCATTTCCCAAAATTGCTTTGTTTTGTTGATAGTTTCCTATATTTTCCCCTCCAATGTATACTTCGAATACACTCGAAAAAACTCTAGTGATTTGAGCATTCATCACTCCAAATGAAGGTGAGAATTCAGGCAATCTGTCTTCTGGAGGATTAGAAGCCGTTATTGGCAATTGTTGTTTTCCTAACCAATTAAAAGTGTAATCAAACTTCCACTGTTTTCCTTTTTTAGTAGTATCAGTTTCATATTCTAAATTACCAAAAAACCGATGCTTGGCCTGCAAAGGTCTTTGAAAATTTCCTGATAAATACTCTGTTGAAATGTCGAAATATTTATAGGCCGTTCTCAAATTCAAATGTTTTATGAGCTCTACATTGAAATCAATTTGCAAACTATTGGCAAATGATTTCCCTTTTAAATCATAAAACAAAACCTGTTGTGGTGAGTTCATTACGTCTACAACTGCTTGATTCTTAAAATCAGTTCTGTAAAAATCTACAGTTGCATCGGCACTTTTGCCAAAAAGGAGAAAACTTTGAGTAAAACTCAAACCATAATTCCAAGCTATTTCTGGATTAAGTCCATATACTTTACCATTAGTATCAAGAACCGAAAAGACTCTTGAGCTGGCAAACAAATTTTGATTTTCAGCAAAAATATTAGCCGCTCTTTTACCTCTACCAGCAGAAAATCTAATAGCTGCTTTCTCCCAAGGTTTGTATTTTACATGTAATCTTGGTGTAAAAAAAGCTCCTAATCTATTGTGATAATCCAATCTTCCTCCTAAAATGTAACTAAACGCATCCAAATCATCATAAGTATACTCAAAGTAAGCACCAACTGAATTATCAATTCTGCTCACATCTTCAAGATTTACATACTCAGCATATTTATCATACGTAAAATTCAATCCTGTAGTGAACTTGTGCATCGTATTTCCAATAATCGAATTGAAAATAAGATTAGAATAAAAACTTTGTTGTTTGATATCGTATTGATTCAATCCAAAATACGATTGTTGGTTGTGATTACTGAAAGCATTTTGAAAACCAATACTCTGAAAAGGCATATCCTTAAAAACATAACCTACTTTTGAAGAAAAATCAATTCTTTCCGTATTAATTTCAGAACCCCAATAGTTAGTTGTCAACTTATCCTTGTCAGGATCAAAATGGATTTCACCAGACTGTTTGTCATCTTTCATATACCGAAGAGTTAAAAAAGTAACCCCTCCAGATTTTGGATTTGTATATTGCCAACGATTAGTCAGATTGATTTGTTTTCCCAATGGATTGTCCAAAAACCCATCATCATTCATATCATTTTTGGCAACTCTAGTATTACCATGAACAAATAGACTCGTTGACCAATAATCGGAAACTCTTTTATTAAAATGAGTATTCAACTCAAAGCGAGAATCGGTTGCGCCATATACATTCAAGAAAAATGGAATGTCTTTTAAGGGCTTAATTAATTCTGTATTAATCTGCCCTGAAATACTTTCGTAACCGTTTACAACGCTACCTGCTCCTTTGGTAATTTGGATACTTTCGACCCATGTCCCAGGCGTAAATGACAATCCATAGGCTTGAGAAGCTCCACGAACCGAGGGTATATTTTCTTCTGATATCAAGATATAAGGGCTTGTTAGTCCCAGCATTTTAATTTGCTTGGTTCCTGTCAACGCATCAGAGAAATTGACATCAATGGTGGGATTTGTTTCAAAACTTTCAGCCAAATTACAGCAGGCTGCTTTGAGTAATTCTTTACTGGTTACAACAGATGTATTAGAAATTTTTGAAACTGATTTTACTATCCCTTTTTTTTTGCTTTCTACCTTAACTTCTTCTAATTTTTCTTGTGAAAAAGTCATTACAGAAAACAACATTACTATAAAAAACGCAATGTTTTTCATTATATGATTTTTTAATATTCGTAAATAGATGAACTAGCCGAATACTAAAATCAGGAATAAAAAGTATATTTATTATACAAAAGATATAATGGTGGGGCATTCGCATCACAACAATATGAAAACGAATCTGCTTTTTTGATGGTTACAGTTTCAGCAAAGATATTGGGTGCCCATTCATAAGAAGAAATCAAAAAAACAGGATTGAAAGATAAGTGGTCAACAAGAACTTGATCGACTTTATTTTCTGATTTTATTATTTTATCATGACAACATTTCGATTGTTTTTCTTTAGCTCCACAACATTTAGAATCAGTTATTGCTTTAGAAGTACTGCTCAAAGTTATTGAGGCTAATGCATCATTACAATAATGCACATTAAAAGCCAATCCTAAATTGGAAACCAACAGGAAAAAGGCTAAAAACATACTTATGTGCTTTCTAACTAACATACGGCAAAGTTAGCACATCTACTGTATCTAAATTTAAAATTCTTGTTAAATAATTACAATTCAAACTCTTGCCCCATAAGCGGTATTTTACAATCAAATTCATATTTCTCTGTTATCTTCATGCGGAGTTCATCCAAGGCTTCATTCTCTCCATGAACTAAAAACACTTTACTTGGTTTTTCCTCTATAGCTGATAACCAGTTCAACAAATCGTTCTGATCACCATGAGCAGAAAGGCTTTCTATTTCTAAAACATTGGCTAAAACTGGATAATATCTGCCGTGAATTTTTATTTCCTTAGCTCCTTCCAATAATTTCCTTCCACGAGTTCCTTCAGCTTGATAACCAATTATAATTACCGTAGTTTCAGTTAAACCAATATACCGTTCCAAATAGCTGAGTACTCTTCCGCCGGTTATCATTCCGCTAGCTGCAATAACTACTTTCGGATGATTATCAAAAATAGTTTCTATCGTTTCCTGATAATCTGAAATCATAGAAAACATTTTACACATTGCGGTATATTCTACTTCAGATAATTTATGCCATTTTCTATTATTGGCAAAAACATCTAAAACGCTAATTCCCATTGGTGTATCAATTACGTATGGAACATTAGGAATCTTCCCCTCTTCTTTGAGTTGCCAAAGTAAATACATGATAGTTTGAGCGCGTTCTACGGCAAAACTGGGAATAATTACAGTTCCTCCTTTTTGAATTGTGTTGTTAATATACATTTCGAGCTCTGATTTTGCATCAGTATCAGGATGAATCCGATTTCCATACGTACTTTCTAAAAAAATATAATCTGCTCTTTTGGGTTTTGTTGGCGGATACATCAGTACATCATTATCACGACCAATATCCCCTGAAAAAACCAAAATTTTATTTTCTAGATGAAGTTCAATAGAACAAGCTCCTATTATATGACCTGCATTGGTATAAATTGCCTGTATTTCTGCATCTATATTTACTGTTTCATTGGGTTTAATTACTCTAAAAAATGGCAAAACCTGTTCTGCTTGTGCAACAGTGTATAGTGGCTCTGCAATTTCATGTTTAGAAAAATGCTCTTTATTGGCCTTATTAGCCTCTTCTTCTTGAATTTTTGCGCTGTCTAGAAGTATCAACTTGGTTATCTCTTTGGTTGGACTTGTACAATATATTTTACCCTTAAAACCTTGATTGACCAGTCGGGGAAGCCAACCACAATGATCCAAATGTCCGTGAGTCAATAACACAAAATCAATCGTTGAGGGCAAGACAGGTAACGGCTCCCAATTGAGCTCTCGTAAGGGTTTTATCCCCTGAAATTGTCCACAATCTATTAAAATTCGAATCCCATTGCTTTCTACCAAAGTTTTTGAACCTGAATTAGCAACTTGTCTTTCTCAGCAAGTGACAAAGTGGTCAAACACGTTACAGGATATAGATAATTGTTGTCGTTTTTCGCTTTTAGATTGTTATCCTTTGGATAGTCCCAACTCAATAAATCTAATCCTGAGCATTTTGCAAAAGTTATGGCATCAGTCGTAAATCTATTATTTGTAACTATCCAACACTTGGATATATTTTGATGAGAATCAAAAACGTTGTGCTTTTTCTCTTTCAAATCATTGAACCGTGACAAAATATACATGGGAACTTTTACATCCGAAGCCGCTTCTCTACCAGCATGAAATTTGCATTCGACCATTGCAAGACTATTGTTTTTTTTAATCAAAACATCTATTTCGTGCGATACACATTTACCTTGCAAAATTAAATTTGTCTTGGTTTCATAGTGTTCAGCAGAAAAAAGTCTTGCAATGTATTTTTCAAAGAAAAAACCCGCAGGCCCCAACATACGGATAGCTTCTCTTAAATTGTATCGTGCAGCATGAGAACTTGAGGCTTTTTTCAATAAACCAAAAGCCATCTTGTATATATGCTTAGTAGAAATTCCTTCGTAAACTTCTTTCTGAATAGTTTGCAAAATGTGCTCAACAACATCTTTGCTAGCGCCAGATTTTAATAATGATTTTTTGAGTTTATCTGGATTATACTCTACAATGTCCCCCGAATGCTTGATTATTTTCATGACGCTACAAAATATAGTCTGAATGAATTAAAACACTACTAAAGGTACGAAAAAAGCGAGTTATTTAATCCTTTTTTGATAGAAAAAAGCAGGAATAAAAAGCAATAAAAACAAAGGTTGAATAAGAAATCGTCTGATATAAAATAGCACAAAATTATTTTCCTTGTCAAGAAAATGAACCGCTAAAAAAAAGATACTTATTAGAACTAGGTAAAATATAAAATACAAAAGTGCTGTAAATTTTATAAATTTTAAATCCAAAAAAAGAACATGAATAATCCCTAAAGAAAATACAGTATTAAAAAAATACCTAAGGGTCAACCCTAAAAACAACTTAAAATCATTAAATTCTGGGAAGGGCAAACTCAAATAATCTCCTTTGAAATATGTCAAAAACGGGTCGTAAAAAAATTTTTCTTCGTAGGCACGAATAATCGCTAAAAGCGATACCAGTACTAGAATGAGCGTAATTTTTAATTTATTTTTTAGAATCTTTTGTAGCATGTAATGAAAATGTATTAACCCAAATAACCCACAATCCAAAAACCACTCCATATATAAATAGTGGAAAAACTACTCCATGCAAAACATGCTCCTGCTCAGGATAGCGCAATAATGCAATAGACAACAACGCAATTCTTAAAACATTCAAAACATGAATGGTAACACTCCCAAATAGTATAAAAAGCAACGTGTATAACCATCTTCCAGAAAAAGCAACTACAAAAGCAATAAAAAGAATTATTACACTTAACGCATTGCAACCCTCTACTACTCTAGCAACATAAACATTGTCTAAAAATAATTTGACCGATGCTTCCTTGTCGTGAAGTTCTATATTTGAATCATAATTGAAAAACAAAAGCGTTTCATTTACCTGTTTAGCAACCAGCTTTGTAAAATTATCCACTTGAAAATGGATTAAACTCTCAAACTGATTCAAATACAATTGATACAAAATAGTTAGTCCAATGTAGGCTAAAAAAAACTTAATTAGAAAAATTAGAAAAGGGCGATATTGTATAAAGTAAGTTTTCAATTCATTTTTTAACAAATTTATACAATTATAAGTTCTGAGCAAATACTACTTTGCTCACAAATATATTCACTATGCAATTTGAAACATTAAAACCCAAAATTCAAGAAATTCTTAATCAGAAAACGGCAACAAGAGAAGAGAAATTGCTTGAGATTTGTTCTTTTTTAAAAGAAACAGTAGCTCATTATGATTGGGTTGGTTTCTATTTTAGGAATGGTAAAAAAGAAGAATTAATTTTAGGGCCTTATGCCGGAACTCCTACAGACCATACTGTTATTCCATTCGGAAAAGGGATTTGTGGTCAAGTAGCCGTTTCCAATAAAAATTTTATTGTTCCAGATGTTAAAGCACAGGATAATTATATTGCTTGTAGTCTAACTGTAAAATCTGAAATTGTAATCCCACTTTTGTAAACGGAGAAAATATTGGTCAAATTGATATCGACAGTCATGTACTAGATCCATTCACTAATGAGGATGAGCAATTCTTAGAGTTTGTAAATCAAGAAATTGCAAAATTATTTTAGAAAAACCCCAATCCATTTAACAAATTAATAATTAATTGTTTAAATACATTTTTCTCTTGTATTTCTAAAAATAAGTATTACTTTTGCACCGTCTTACAATAGATGTAAGATATACATAATAATCATTAAATAATATTGGCATGTACTTAACAAAAGAAGTTAAAGCAGAAATCTTCGCTAAACACGGAGGAAAAGCAGAAAACACGGGTTCTGCAGAAGGTCAGATTGCATTATTCACTCACAGAATTTCACATTTAACAGAGCACTTGAAAAAAAATCGTCACGATTACAACACAGAGCGTTCGTTGGTTTTATTAGTAGGTAAAAGAAGAGCTTTGCTTGATTACTTGAAGAAAAAAGAGATTAATAGATACCGTGAGATTATCAAAGAATTGAATATCAGAAAATAATCAATTAAAAAGAGGTGCTCACGCGCCTCTTTTTGTTTTTACATATATTGCAGAAAAAGTTTGGTTTTTCATTGGGTTTTAGACAACAACTACTACAAACAACACTACAACACAACTAGAACCCATTGTTTAATCAATTAAAGAATTTTATGATTCCAAAAGTAACTCAAGAGAGTATCGATTTAGGAGATGGAAGAATCATCACCATCGAAACAGGTAAATTAGCTAAACAAGCTGATGGTTCTGTTGTAGTTCGCCTAGGCGATTGTATGTTGCTAGCAACAGCAGTTTCAGCAAGAACGTCAAACCCAGCTGTTGACTTTTTACCGTTAACGGTAGATTACCGTGAAAAATTTGCAGCCGCAGGAAGATTTCCTGGTGGATTTTTTAAAAGAGAAGCACGTCCAAGTGACAGCGAAGTATTAACCATGCGTTTGGTAGACCGCGTCTTACGTCCGCTTTTCCCAGATGATTATCATGCCGAAACACAAGTAATGATTCAGTTAATGTCGCACGATGAAAATGTTATGCCAGATGCATTAGCAGGTTTAGCAGCTTCAGCAGCATTGGCCGTTTCAGACATTCCTTTTTACAATTTAATTTCTGAAGTACGTGTTGCGCGTATCGATGGAAAATTCGTTATAAACCCAAGTAGAAAAGATTTAGAAAAATCTGACATCGACATGATGATTGGTGCTTCATTAGATTCTGTTGCGATGGTTGAAGGAGAAATGAAAGAAATTTCAGAAGCGGAAATGGTAGAAGCTATCAAATTTGCTCACGAAGCTATCAAAGTTCAAATTCACGCACAATTGCGTTTACAGGAAGCTTTTGGCAAAAAAGAAACTCGTACTTACGAAGGTGAGAAAGAAAACGAAGAAATCTACAAAAAAGTAAAAGCTGCAGCATACGACAAAATTTATGCTATTGCAAAAGTAGGTTCGGCTAAACATGAAAGAAGCGCCGCATTTGCTGAAGTAAAAGAAGAAGTAAAAGCCTTATTTACAGAAGAAGAATTGGCTGCTGAAGGAGATTTAGTATCTAAATATTTCTACAAAACCAATAAAGAAGCGGTTCGTAATGTAATCCTTGAATTAGGAACTCGTTTAGATGGAAGAAAAACTACAGAAATCAGACCAATTTGGTGTGAAACAGATTATTTGCCTTCTGTTCACGGCTCCTCTTTATTTACTCGTGGAGAAACTCAAGCATTGGCTACTGTAACTCTGGGAACTTCTAGAGAAGCCAATCAAATTGATTCGCCATCAGAACAAGGAGAAGAAAAATTCTACTTGCATTATAATTTCCCACCATTTTCAACTGGTGAAGCTAAACCTTTGAGAGGAACTTCAAGAAGAGAAGTAGGTCACGGAAATCTAGCTCAAAGAGCTTTAACAAACATGATTCCTGCTGATTGTCCTTACACTATTCGTGTAGTTTCTGAAGTGTTAGAATCTAACGGTTCTTCTTCGATGGCTACGGTTTGTGCTGGAACGATGGCGTTGATGGATGCTGGTGTTCAAATGGTAAAACCAGTTTCTGGAATTGCTATGGGATTAATTACAGATGGTCAAAAATTTGCTGTTCTTTCTGATATTTTAGGTGATGAAGATCATTTAGGTGATATGGACTTTAAAGTAACTGGTACTTCAAAAGGAATTACTGCTTGTCAAATGGATATCAAAATCGAAGGATTGAGATACGACATTATGGAACAAGCCTTAGGTCAAGCTCGTGAGGGTAGAATGCACATTTTAGGAAAAATCACTGAAACTATTGCAGCGCCTAGAACAGAAGTAAAAGCACACGCTCCAAAAATCATTACTAGAACAATTCCTGGAGCCTATATTGGCGCCTTAATTGGTCCTGGTGGAAAAGTAATTCAAGAATTACAAAAAGCAACTGGAACAACCATTGTTATCAACGAAGTTGACGAACAAGGAGTGGTAGAAATTCTTGGAACCAACCCTGACGGAATTGCCGCAGTATTGGCAAAAATTGATTCTATTATCTTCAAACCAGTTGTTGGTGAATCTTATGAAGTGAAAGTAATTAAAATGCTAGACTTTGGTGCAGTTGTAGAATATACAGCTGCCCCAGGAAACGAAGTTTTATTACACGTATCTGAATTAGCTTGGGAAAGAACAGAAAACGTTACTGATGTAGTTAATATGGGTGATGTATTCCAAGTGAAATACTTAGGCGTTGACCCAAAAACCAGAAAAGAAAAAGTGTCTAGAAAAGCACTTTTACCAAGACCTCCAAGAGATGAAAATCGTCCACCAAGAGAGGATAGAAAAGACGCTCCAAAAGGTTAGTATTTCAAATATATTAATTCATAAAAAACCCCAATTCAGTATTGAGTTGGGGTTTTTGATTTTTTTGTTCTTTTTTGTAACTTTTTCACAACTCCTTACGTACAACAACCTGAACACTTTAAAGAAAAGGAGAAAAACCACATGAGACAACTCAAAATCACCAAGCAGGTAACCAATCGTGAAACTGCTTCTTTAGACAAATACCTACAAGAAATTGGAAAAGTTGACCTTATTACTGCTGACGAAGAAGTAGAATTAGCACAACGTATTAAAGCTGGAGACCAACGAGCTTTAGAAAAATTAACTAAAGCTAATTTACGTTTCGTGGTTTCAGTTGCTAAACAATACCAAAATCAAGGTTTAACACTTCCCGATTTAATTAACGAAGGAAATTTAGGTTTAATTAAAGCAGCACAACGTTTTGATGAAACACGTGGTTTCAAGTTCATTTCATACGCTGTTTGGTGGATTCGTCAATCGATTCTTCAAGCTCTTGCAGAGCAATCACGTATCGTTCGTTTGCCATTGAACAAAATTGGTTCTATCAATAAAATCAACAAGATGTATGCCTTGTTAGAGCAATCTAATGAACGTCCTCCAAGTGCTGAAGAAATTGCAAAAGAGCTAGATATGACCGTAAATGATGTGAAAGAGTCTATGAAAAACTCTGGTCGTCACTTATCTATGGATGCACCTCTTGTTGAAGGAGAAGATTCTAACTTGTACGACGTTTTGCGTTCTGGAGAATCTCCAAATCCGGATAGAGAATTAATTCACGAATCATTGCGTACAGAAATTGAGCGTTCATTAGAAACTCTTACACCAAGAGAAGCCGATGTAGTTCGTTTGTACTTTGGTTTAGGTGACCAACATCCAATGACCTTAGAAGAAATTGGAGAAACCTTCGATTTAACTCGTGAGCGCGTGCGTCAAATTAAAGAAAAAGCCATTCGTAGATTAAAACATACTTCTAGAAGTAAAATATTAAAAAACTGGATAAATTCCATAGGTTCAATCTTTGATTTAATTTCACAATAACAACAGTCTGATTAACTGTTCGTTTTTTGATTGATGATTGAAACTCCGGCTGATTACCGGAGTTTTGTTTTTCTAACCTAAATCTGAACATTGACTTCATGGTTAAACCACTTTGTGAACTTTGTAAAAACTTTGTGACTTTGTGTAAATCCTACCTTTGTATAATAATGAAATGGCGCAAGTGCCTCGTAATGACTTAAAAATGAAAAAAACCATTATTGCTCCCTCTGTCTTAGCAGCCGACTTTGCTAATCTACAACGCGATATCGAAATGATTAACAACAGTGAAGCCGATTGGTTTCATATTGATATTATGGATGGTGTTTTTGTTCCTAACATTTCATTTGGAATGCCCGTTCTGGAAGCAATAACCAAACATGCTCGAAAAACTATCGACGTTCATTTAATGATTGTTGATCCAGACCGATACATCAAAACTTTTGCGCAATTGGGTTCTAATATACTTACTGTTCATTATGAAGCCTGCACTCATCTTCACAGAACATTACAGGCCATAAAAGCCGAAGGAATGAAGGCTGGCGTTGCCATAAACCCTCATACGTCCATTGCTGTATTAGAAGAAGTAATTAATGATATTGATTTGGTGTGCATTATGAGTGTTAATCCTGGTTTTGGAGGTCAATCTTTTATAGAAAATACGTATTCAAAGATTGAAAGATTGAAAGATTTAATAATTAGAAAAAATACATCAACCCTAATAGAAATTGATGGTGGTGTCACCAACAAAAATGCCAAAAAACTTGTCGATGCCGGAGCTGATGTTTTAGTAGCAGGAAGTTTCGTTTTCAGAGCTGAGAATCCTTCACAAACCATTGCTGAATTAAAAAGAGCAACCTCAATTTAATTGTACTGTTCCAATAAATATTTGATTAAATCTGTTGTCGTTATAATTCCTACCAATAAATCTCCTTCACAAACGGGCAACGCATGAAATTCTTTTTGTGATAAAATTTCTGCTGCTTCCTTTATAGTAGTTTCTGGTGAAATAGTAATCAGTTTTTTTGCCATCACTTGCTCAACAGTAAACATATTGTAAACTGTTGTATCTACAACCTCCGCATCGTCATCGACAGCGTCGACAAAAGATATTCTAAGCAAATCGGTATAACTTAGCATACCTATAATTTTATTCCCATTCATAACAGGAATATGTCTGATTTTATTTTTTTTAAAAAGCTCTTCAGCCTTTGTTAAATCGTCAGTGATTTTTAATTTGATTACGTTTTTGGTCATTATTACTGACACGGGGACTCTATGTTTCATGTCTATAAATTTTTTATTTAATGCAATTTTTATAACTGGAGATTATACTATCTTTTTTAAAGATTTATCCCAAATGTAGTGCATAAAAAAACTACAAAACATGATGTTTGTCAGTACGTGGTAAAGAGTATTTTGCTATACTGCTATACCAACTTGTATTTGAAACTTGAAGTGTAGAGAAGAGTTAAAGAAATATTCAAAAATTAGCTATCTCTTTTAAAATATACCCAATTGCATAAATGACCATTAGGAAGCAAAAGAAGAGAAATACATACTCCATGGCTTTTGAATTGGATAGCTTAGTTTGATAAACTCAAATTTACAGCTATTTATCTAATATGCAATTTAATTTATTAACAATTTTAGTATAATTAACTTATTTTCAAGTAGTCATAAATTAAAATTGATTGTATACTCTCGTATCACTTAATAAATAGTTGCCTTATTTTTTTACCACTTTTAGTACTTGTTGCTTATTTTCAGAGGCTACTTTTACAAAATAGTTTCCAGAGACCAAATTTGAAAAGTCTAGTTTAAACTCTAAACCATTTCCTTCTTTATGGGAAACTTCTTGCCCTAAAGCGTTATAAACTGTAACTTTTTTTACAATTTCTTTTGATTTTATGGTTAACAACTCTTTTATAGGGTTTGGTGATACTTGCAAATCTTTGAATGCAAATGAATGATTACTCAAAGCAACTTGCACAGTCACTGGTAATCGTGTTGGGCTTTCAAATCCATTAATTGTTTGACTTGCATAATAGGTTGTACCGTTCACAAGAAGTTTATTTAAAGGTAACGGACTACTAGCCATCCTATTTGCTGTTGCATCTGCATACCATTGAATATTGCTTCCTATAACAACTATATCAGCAAGGGTTTGACCTTGAGTAAAAGACTGAAATCGATCTCCTGATGGAGCTGGAACTGGGATTTGGTTTACTACAAATATTGGTGATTTAGCTACACATAAACCAATAAAAACATCAAAAGTGAAATTTCTTTTACTAGCATTTGGAGAAACTGTGTCTATTATATAAGTAGGATTAGTTGCTCCCACTATAGCAATACCATTCTCATACCACTGAAACATGTAATTGCCTGAAAGTTGGCTTTCTAATAATAAAGGTTGAACTACAGTAGTGTTGTCTATATAAATATCATAAACATCAGGTATTATAGTTATTTCTGGTAATGGATTTACCACAATGCTAGCTGAGCCAATTATTTGACTAGAACAACTGGGAAAACCAGCACTTTTTATACTTACCAAACTATAAACACTATTTGCAAATAATGGTTGTGTTAAAATTGTGGCTAATCCTGTTGCGTCTAAAACAATAGTTTGATTTGAACCATAATTTTCATTATAAGTTACTGTTGCATTAGGAGTTCCCGTAATATTAATAATGCCTGATGTACCTGAACACACTGAACTTCCTCCTGATATAGTTGCTGTAGGTAATTGATTTACTGTAACCGTTAACGAGGTAGTAGTTGAACACTGTCCAACATCAGGAGTAAAAGTATACATTGTTGTTGCTATATTATTTAAAGCAGGAGACCAAAATCCTGTTATTCCATCATTGGATGTTGTGGGTAAAGGGGCAATTGTTGCACCTGAACAAATTGGAGGTACAGCTGCAAATGTTGGAGTTACTTTTGGAATTACCGTAACATTTAACGTAGCTGTTGTCGCACACTGACCTATAGTTGGCGTAAAAGAATAAGTTCCACTTGTCGTATTACTTATTGTTGATGGCAACCAAGTTCCTGTTATACCATTAACTGAAGTTGTTGCTAA
Organism: Flavobacterium sp.; assembly: GCA_016718345.1. Taxonomy (GTDB): domain Bacteria; phylum Bacteroidota; class Bacteroidia; order Flavobacteriales; family Flavobacteriaceae; genus Flavobacterium. The sequence continues at coordinate 140,438 of JADKDN010000002.1, forward strand.
AACTGGGGCTACTGAACCTGAGCATAACGAAAAAGCAGAGAAAAAATTTGGAGTTACTATTGAATTTACAGTAACTGTTCTTGTTGCCATAACATTAGGACAACCACCAATTCCTATTGCAATATAAGAAATAGTAGTTGTTCCTGGAGAAACACCTGCAACAACACCTGTAGTAGAATTTATTGTTGCTATTGACGTATTAGCTGAACTCCATGTTCCTCCAGCTACAGTTGATGCAAATGTTGATGTCGAGCCTGCACAAATATTTTGGTTGCCACTTATTACCCCTGCATTTGGTTGCGGTGAAACAGTAACTGTTCTTGAAGCGGTAGCATTTGGACAAGTTCCAGTTCCTGATACCGTATAATTAATTATTGCCACTCCTGAAGAAACACCTGTAACAACACCTGTAATTGAATTTACTGTTGCTATTGATGTATTACCTGAACTCCATGTTCCTCCAGTTACATTTGATACAAATACTGATGTTAAGCCAACGCAAATATTTGAATTTCCAGCTAATATTGGATTTGGCAGTTGATTACCCGTAATATTAACTCCATTGTCTGTTCCAATTGTTGATGGATTTGAGGCAATCACTCTAATCCTGTATCCAATTCCAGTCGAGGCATTATTTGGAATTAAACCTGAAAAAGTTCCACTCGCTATAGCAGTCAAAGTTCCTATACTTACAGGACTTGCAAACGAACCAGAAGCGTCACTCAATTGAGCCGTAAATACATTACCTGAAACGTAAGTGCCACTTGCAGTAAATGTAACTGTAACTGATGATCCTGAACAAAAAGAAGTTGAGGAAACTGAGCAAGTAATTTCGTTAGCAACTATTTCATTGTTTGGGTTATCTGTCTTGCTTCCAGAATTAGTTGTGACGTTTAGTAAAAGTACATTACACAGTAAAGTGAATGTGAGGAGTAGTTTTAATTTCATAATGTGACTTTTTAAGGAGTGGATTGTAAATAAATTTCAAATCTAAGAAAAAAATTTGTGTTAAGGTTTTGAACATTATTAAAACCATAAATATTGATAAAAAAAAACAGCATAAAATTAACTTATGCTGTTTAATTGTGACCGCGGAGGGGTTCGAACCCCCAACCCTCAGAGCCGAAATCTGATATTCTATCCAGTTGAACTACGCAGCCATTATTTGAAGAGAAAATAGAATAAAGAGAAAAGACTAACATTTCGTTGTTTAGAAAATTAAGTCTGTACTCTATTTTCTTTTCTCTATTTTCTAAAATCTAAACCAACAACTTCTTAACAATTGACGAAATGGTTTTCCCTTCAGCAGTGCCACCAAGTTGAGCTGAAGCTAATCCCATTACTTTACCCATAGCAGCAATTCCTGACGCACCCGTTTCGGCAATGATTTTAGCAACCACAGCTTCTACTTCGGCCTCGCTTAATTGTGCTGGTAAGAATTTTTCAATAACCACAACCTGAGCTAATTCAGGTTCAGCCAAATCCATACGGTTTTGCTCGGTGAAAATTTTAGCACTATCCTTTCTCGTTTTTACCAATTTTTGAAGTAATTTAATTTCTTCTTCTGATGTAATTTCATCTTTTGAACCTGTGGCCGTTTGTGCTAATAACAATTCAGATTTAATTGCTCTTAGGGCCTCAAGTGCCACTGTATCTTTGGATTTCATGGCGATTTTAATTTCGTCCATGATTTGGGTAGATAAACTCATATTTTATTTGATATTAATTTGCGATGTCATTTCACAAAAAAGAAATAATGACACTCGTTATTTGAATCAGTAATCACTCGATTAAAGTTTGGCAAATCTACTGAAATTTAGTTTAAGTTACAACTTAGAAACTAGCCATTCGTTTCAAAAAAACAACCCGAAAGTTTCCAAGAATCTTTCGGGTTATTTTTAGAATGTATAAAAATGAGTTAGTCTACATTATCGTGAAGAAACGAGTTATTAGATCTCAATTGTGTATCATTATTACTGTCTGTCCCTAATGAAGTTCGAGAAGTGTTATTGACAGCTTGATTATTAGTAATATCAACACCATAACGTTTGTATGCCGGTTCTTTCTCTAGTTCATCTAAACGAGACGGATTGTTATGGAATTTATAATTAAAATCTTTCAGTTTTCTTCTTCTTTCGTCAGCTCTCAATCGTAACGTCTCTTCGATTGTCATTTCAACTGGTGAAACTTCCTCAAAAGCGGATGAAAAGTTAGAAACCTCTTCGATTTTTTTCATTGTTATATTTAATTCCTCTGCTACTGGCTCTCCTTCCTTTTTATCTATTGGTTTAGAATTCAATAAATCATTTTCAACTTCCATGTAATCTTCTAACGAGTATTTGATAACTCCCTTCTCACTCAACTCGGTCATAGGAACCATTTGTACTGGATCGTGTACAGTAATGTTTTTTGTCTCGCTAGTTAATTCAAAAAGGATTTTGTTTTCGTCCACCGTTTCCGTTTTTGTAATTGGCAAATCAAATGTAAATGCTGTTTGTTCAATCTCTTCTTTTACAACAACATGATCAACTACTTTAATTTCTCTAACATCTTTAACCTCGGGTTTTGAAATAACAAAATCGATTGGTTTTTCTGGCGATACTATTTCAAAAGTGACATCTAAATTTTTGATAAATTCAGAAATAATAACCAATTCATTTTCATTGATTACTGGATCTTGAACAGCTACTTCATCTTCGATAAGTTCAAAAACAATCTTTTCGTTAGAATTTGTTTCTGTAATTTCAGTGTTAAGTTGAAAAGACTCGATTGCTTTGTTTGTCAAATCACGCTCTAACTTATGTTCCCCATCAAGAGAATGAATTATCTTTTTTGGTTCGGTATTTACTATTTCGTTTTGTTGTTCGATATTAAATCCAGTTGCAATAATTGTAACAGCAATTGATTCTCCTAAAGTTTCGTCTTCACCAACTCCCATGATGATATTGGCATTATAACCCGCTTCAGCTTGAATATGATCACTGATTTCTCCAATCTCGTCAATTGTAATTTCATTTGAACCAGAAACGATAAGCAACAATACGTTTTTAGCTCCAGTAATTTTATTGTCGTCTAGCAATGGCGAATCTAAAGCCGCAATTATAGCTTCTTTAGCACGGTTTGCACCAATAGCCGTAGCCGAACCCATGATAGCAGTTCCGCTATTAGACAATACGGTTTTAGCATCTTTTAAGTCAATGTTTTGGGTATAGTGATGTGTAATAACTTCAGCAATTCCGCGCGAAGCAGTTGCTAAAACTTCATCTGCTTTAGAAAAACCAGCTTTGAAACCCAGGTTTCCGTATACTTCTCTTAGTTTATTATTGTTAATAACAATAAGAGAATCTACTTGTTTTCTCAATTTGTCGACACCTTGTAGGGCTTGTTCATATCTTACTTTACCTTCAAATTGAAACGGTTTTGTTACGATACCTACGGTAAGGATTCCTCTTTCTTTTGCTAATTGAGCAATTACTGGAGCAGCACCTGTTCCAGTTCCACCCCCCATTCCAGCGGTGATAAAGACCATCTTGGTATTGGTATCTAACATTTTTTCGATATCAGAAATACTTTCTATAGCAGATTGTTGACCAATTTCAGGATTGGCTCCAGCACCTAAACCTTCCGTTAGGGTCACACCTAATTGAATTTTGTTTGGAACAGCGCTATTCTGCAATGCCTGAGAATCAGTGTTACAAACAATAAAGTCTACGCCTTTTATTCCTTGTTTGAACATGTGATTAATGGCGTTACTTCCGCCACCACCTACTCCAATCACTTTAATCACATTGGATTGGTTTTTTGGTAAATCAAATGAAATGCTTCCAAAATCTGAGTTGCTTGTCATACTATTGGTTTTTGATATTCTTATTTTATTATTGTTAAGGCTTGGTCTTATTCTGCGTTATCTAAAAATTCTTTAATCTTGTCTACGTATTTATCAAAAAAGGAACGTCTAATTTTATTTTCAGTTGATTCCGATTTAAAAACTACTTCCTCCACCTCTTCTTTCACTTCTTGTGAATTTTCTTCTACTTTTTCGAATGTTGGTGCTTCTGTAACATTCGGAATATTAAAAGGCTCAAATACACGATCTTGCTTGAAAGTAACCTTTTCAGGAACTGTTGTTGTCTCTAATTTTACAGCACTTTGTGTTTTATTTTCAATACTGTTCATTACTAGTCCAACTGCTGTTGCATAAAGCGGACTTGAAAATTCTTCATCTGAATTTCCTGCCAAATGCTCATTAGGATATCCAATTCTGGTATCCATACCTGTTATGTATTCCACTAATTGCTTAATGTGTTTTAAATTGGCACCTCCACCAGTCAAAACAATACCTGCAATTAATTTTCTACGAGGGTCTTCGTGACCATAAGCTTTTATTTCAGAGAAAACTTGTTCCACAATTTCCACTACTCTGGCGTGGATAATTTTTGATAAATTTTTAAGTGAAATCTCCTTTGGCTCTCTACCTCTCAGACCGGGAATAGAAACAATTTCGTTGTCTTTATTTTCTCCTGGCCAAGCGGAACCAAATTTTACTTTTAGTAATTCTGCCTGTTTTTCAATGATAGAACAACCTTCTTTAATGTCGTCTGTAATTACGTTTCCTCCAAAAGGAATTACGGCTGTATGTCGAATGATACCATCTTTGAAAATGGCTAAATCTGTAGTTCCTCCACCTATATCAATCAAAGCTACCCCAGCTTCTTTTTCTTCTTGACTCAAAACTGCATCTGCAGAAGCCAATGGTTCCAATGTCAATCCAGATAATTCAATTCCTGAACTCTGAATGCACCTACCAACATTTCTTATTGATGCTGCTTGACCAACGACCACATGAAAACTACTTTCAAGACGACCTCCATACATTCCGATTGGTTCTTTAATATCGGATTGACCGTCTATTTTGAATTCTTGAGGCAATACATGTATGATTTCTTCACCTGGAAGCATAGCTAATTTATGGACTTGATTGATTAACAAATCAATATCTTTACCACCAATAACTTCCTCAGAATTTTCTCTGCTGATGTAATCGCTATGTTGAATGCTGCGTATATGCTGTCCCGCAATACCTACAACAACGTCTTTTATTTTATAACCTGAGTTATTTTCTGCATCATAAATTGCTTGCTGAATAGATTGAATAGTTTGTGTAATGTTATTTACAACTCCACGAGCTACACCCAAACTTTTGGATTTTCCAACTCCTAAAATTTCTAACTTGCCGTACTCATTTTTCTTACCAATCATGGCAACAATCTTGGTAGTCCCAATGTCTAAACCTACTGCAATGTTCTCTTTTTCCATGCTATCTACTTAATTTGTTTGACACAAAATCAACACTTTTTATTTTCTGATTTCAAATAGTTGTTATTTGGTACAAACTACTTGTTGTATAAATCTTAGATTTATCTTTTTATAATTCTGCAATGAACTATCTAAAACTGCTTTTTTGAAAAAATGCTTTGTAATTGCTGAATTTGCGTTTTACATTCACGATTTTTCCAAATTCAATTTCATAATCGAAATTTCTGTTCATCATTTTTAGACTTCCATCAGGTAAAATCTGTATGCCGATGATGTTTTTTTTTAAAAAATCATCTTTGTAAACAAATCGCAATAATTTATCAAAATCACCCTTGTTTTCTTTGCTAATTTCACCAGAAATAATTGGAACTCTTGCTGTAAATTCGTCTGATAATGGCATTATATTTCCTTGATAGTCAATATAGAAAGACCCTTCATCATTAAAAACTCTAGCAATAGGCGTTTTTTGCTTTACAACAGCTTTTAGAACCCCATCAATAGTTACAAAAACCTCAGATTTTTCAATCATTGGATTGCTATTTATGGACTTCTCCAACTTGTTCAAATCTAATTTATCTTTTTGAATGCTTGAGGCATCTCTTTTATTTTCTATTAACAATTTATTAACCATTTCATGTTTAATAAATGTGACACTATCATTCAAAAAAACCACTTTAGATTTAGTCAATTTTCGCTCTTCATTTCTCTTTGAAGTGAATGAAAAAAGAAAAATAACTAATGCAAACATTAGTACTAATCTGATATTTGCCCAATTAAAGAGTTTCATTTAATGCCGCTTTTATAGGTTTTACTAATTCGCCAATATCACCTGCTCCAATGGTCACAATTACTCGCGCATCTGTTTCTAAAATTTTTGATATCAGCTCTGTTTTTGATACTAATTTTTTGTGCGTATTCGTTATTTTTCCCAACAACCATTGTGAATTTATGCCTTCCATTGGCAATTCGCGAGCTGGATAAATATCCAATAATAAGATTTCATCAAATGCTGATAAACTTTTTGCAAAATCATCTGCGAAATCTTTGGTTCTACTGAACAAGTGTGGTTGGAAAATTGCCAAAACTTTTTGGTTCGGATACAATTCACGTACGGCTTGATGCACTGCATTAATCTCAGTAGGATGATGTGCATAATCGTCGATATAAACTAATTTATCCGATTTAATTTGATAGGAAAATCTTCTCTGAATACCTTTAAATGAAGCTAAGGCTTTAGCGATGGACTCGGTTGGGGTGCCAAAAGTTTTAGCCATCGCTAAAGCCATTAAAGCATTCATTAAATTGTGTCTTCCAGGTAATCCGAAATGAATATTTTTTATAGTCTCTGATGGTGTTTCTACATCAAAAACATAACTTCCACTTTCAATTCTAATGTTGTAGGCTTTGAATGTTGCTTCTTCGTTTACAGCTATTGTGAACCCTTCTAAATCCAATCCTTTAGGAACAAATAGTTTTGTCTTATCTTCAACTTTGTCTGCAAATTCTCTAAATGTTTCTTGTATTGCTGTTGCATCACCATAGATGTCTAAATGGTCTGCATCCATTGAGGTAACACAAGCAATATCTGGATGTAGGTGCAAAAAGGAACGATCAAACTCATCGGCCTCAACCACAGTAACCGTTTTCCCGCTTCCAATTAAATTAGAATGGTAATTTTCTACAATTCCACCAAGGAAAGCGGTAACATCAGCACCACTTTCATATAAAATATGCCCAAGAATACTCGATGTTGTGGTTTTCCCATGTGTACCTGCAACGGCAAAACAGAAAGTATCCTTAGTGATGATTCCCAGAACCTCGGCACGTTTTTTTACTACGTAATCTCTTTCTATAAAATAATTCCATTCCGAATGGGTAACTGGAACTGCAGGAGTCACTATAACGAGAGTATTCTCTACATAATATTCTTTTGGAATTAAACCAATACTGTCTTCAAAATGAATGTTCATTCCTCCAGCAATCAATTCATCTGTAAGCGTGGTAGGCGTTTTGTCATAACCCGACACGTTTTTACCAATGTTTTGGAAATAACGAGCCAAAGCACTCATCCCGATGCCTCCAATCCCTATGAAATAGACGTTATGTATTTGGTTTAGATTCATTTTAAATATCAATTTCAAAATTCAATATCAATTTCAAAACACAATTTTCACTATTGCTTTTGACATTGTTATTTTATTAGTTTTATTATTTCTTCAACAATGTCGTTGGTTGCATTTGGTTTTGCTAAACTTTTGATGTTATGTCTTAACTCTTTGTGGAAACTTTCATTTGAAATTAGATCTGAAGAGGTTGTTTCAAATTTTTCATTCAGTTCATTTTCTTTTAAAAGTATTGCTCCTTTTTATCAACAATAGCTTTTGCATTCTTGGTTTGATGGTCTTCAGCAACATTGGGTGACGGAATGAAAATAACCGGTTTTCCTACCAAACACAATTCTGAAACCGATGATGCTCCTGCACGAGAAATTACAAAATCTGTAGCTGCATAAATCAAATCCATTCTGTCGATAAATGAAACTACTTGGACATTTTCTTTGTCATTGAAATGCTTGTAATCTTCAAAATACAATTTTCCACATTGCCAAAAAACTTGTATCCCACTTTCCAAAAGAAAATCTAATTCTTTAGCAATTAATTGGTTTACTCTACGAGCACCAAGGCTTCCGCCAAGAATTAGAAGTGTCTTTTTATTAGCATCTAATTTGAAATAATTAATTCCTTCTTGTTTTTATTTTCAATATCCAACACATCCTGACGAACTGGATTTCCGGTAAAAACAATCTTGTTTTTGGAAAAAATCGCTCCAAATCATCGTAAGCCACACAAATAGCATTAGCTTTTTTACTCAACAACTTATTAGTTATTCCTGGAAAAGAATTTTGTTCTTGTAGCACGGTTGGAATATTAAAACTATTAGCCACTTGCAACAAAGGCCCACTAGCAAAACCTCCTGTCCCGATTACCACATCGGGCTTGAATTTTTTTATAATTTGTCTTGATTTCCACAAACTACTCATTAGCTTGAATGGAAACATTGCATTTTGTAACGTTACCTTTCTTTGTAAACCAGCAATCCAAAGTCCTTCGATTTTATATCCTGCTTGGGGTACTTTTTGCATTTCCATTTTGTCCTTAGCACCAACAAAAAGAATTTCCGAATCCGGAAAACGAGATTTCAATTCATTGGCAATAGCAATAGCAGGATAGATATGTCCTCCTGTTCCTCCGCCACTTAATATGAATTTTAGTTTTCTCATTTTACAACTTATTTTTTATTCATTACAGCATCCATCGGATTTGTTGTCTTATCTTCAATTGAAAATTGCTGTTCTTCAAGAGCATCTTCTTTAGCTATTTGCTCATCAATCATTCTTTGCAGAATTTCGTCTCTCTTTTCTTTTTCGGCTTTTTCTTGTGCAATTTCTTCTTCTTTTTTGGTCACACTAATTATAATTCCTAAGGCAATACAAGTCATCCAAATTGAACTTCCTCCGCTACTAATCAAAGGCAAGGTTTGACCCGTTACAGGAAGCAATTCAACTGCTACGCCCATGTTAATTAACGCTTGAAATATCATTGGAAAACCCAATCCCACTACTACCAGCTTGCCGAAAACCGTATTAGCCTTGTGTGCAGCGACTATAAATCGGAAAAATAAAAGCAGATATAAGCCTAAAACTATCAATCCTCCAATTAATCCATATTCTTCAACAATAATAGCGTATATAAAATCCGAAGAAGATTGAGGTAAAAAGTTTTTCTGAACACTCTTTCCAGGTCCTAATCCTTGCAATCCACCGGAAGCTATGGCAATTTTTGCTTTTTCTATTTGATAATCATCTTCATCAGGCTTGTCGCTGACATAATTTTCTACCCTTGAAATCCAAGTGTCAACACGATTTGGAAATGCATCTGGAAAAGCTTTGGCAAGGAGTATAAAAAAAGTCAACCCTATTATTCCAACCCCTACTATTATTCCTATATATTTTAAAGGATATTTACCTACAAAAGCCAACATCAACACCATAGAAAAAATAAGTGCAGAAGTCGAAAAATTAGCTGGCAAAATAAACATCAAAGTAATAAATACTGGCAACCATAACTCCCATAATGAGGATTTGAAAGTAATGGCTGTATCTCGTTTTTTGGATAAATATCTAGCAACAAAAATCAACAATACGATTGTAGCTAATGTTGATGTTTGGAAGGTTATGCCTATAAATGGAACTTGAATCCATCTACTAGCATTGGCACCAGCAATCACGGTTCCTTTTATTAAAGTATAACCCAATAAAACCCAAACAATAGGCAAGGCTATAATTGAAATCCCTTTGAAATAATGATAGGGTACTTTGTGTATCCAATAAATAATCAAAAAACCTATACATATATGCGCCAGGTGTTTTAATAGATATCCTAAAGTATTTCCTGTTCCATGACCTATATAGGCTAAATTACTACTTGCACTAAAAACAGGCATAAACGAAAATAGAGCTAATAAGGCCACGAATGTCCATATTACTTTATCTCCTTTTAAACTGTTTATTAGTTGTTTCATTTTTGATTACGGATTAAGAATTTTGAGATTCAGGATGTAGACAATTGCTAAATCCGAAATCGTAATTCCTAAATTTTACAAATTTTGAACCGCTTGTTTAAATTGTCTTCCTCTGTCTTCATAGTTTTCAAATAAATCGAAACTAGCACAGGCTGGCGACAATAAAACGGTATCCCCTTTTTCTGATAAACGCTGTGCCATTTTCACAGCATCGTTCATAGAATCGACTTCAATCATTACATCAACGATGTTACCAAAAGCATCAATGATTTTTTTATTGTCAACACCAAGACAAATTATTGCTTTTACTTTTTCATTAACTAACGACATCAACTCAGTGTAGTCATTCCCTTTGTCAACACCTCCAACAATCCAAACCGTAGGGGTATTCATGCTGTCAAGAGCAAAGAAAGTTGCATTTACATTTGTGGCTTTAGAATCATTAATGTATTGAACATTTTGAATCTTTAATACTTTCTCTAATCGATGTTCGACACCCTGAAAATTAGATAGACTTTCTCTGATTGTCTCTTTTCTGATTTGCATCAATTTAGCTACAGATGTTGCTGCCATGGCATTCTTCAGGTTATGTTTACCTTCAAGTGCAATGTACTCTGTTTCCATGATGAATTCTTCTTCGTTGATGTTTACTTCCATTTTGTTGTCTTTTAAAAATGCTCCTTTTTCGAAAGTTTTAGTTAATGAAAAAGGAATTAATTGGGCTTTTGTTTTGTTATTTTTTAACCATTCTGCAATTGCTTCATCATCGGCATCGTAGATAAAATAATCGCTTTGGGTTTGATTCATTGTAATTCTAAATTTTGATGCTATGTAATTTTCATATTTATAATCGTATCGGTCTAAATGATCTGGACTTATATTGGTTAAAACTGCTATGTGTGGTTTGTAATCAAAAATTCCATCTAATTGAAAACTACTTAACTCCAACACATAATAATCATACCTGTCCTCTGCAACTTGCCAAGCAAAACTCTTACCGATATTACCTCCTAATCCTACATTTAGCCCTGCCGATTTTAACAAATGATAAGTCAGCATTGTTGTTGTTGTCTTACCATTACTTCCAGTAATTCCTATTGTTATTGCTTTTGTAAACGATGCTGCAAATTCAATTTCAGAAACTATTTGAATGTTTTTTTCTTTTATCTTCTTTACGATTCCTGATTTATCTGGAATTCCCGGACTTTTCATGACAATATCTGCATTCAAAATCTTATGCTCTGTATGGGTTTCTTCTTCCCATTTGATACCATTAATTGTAAGAACTTCTTTATAGTTGTCTTTTATTTTTCCGTAATCCGATACAAAAACATCATATCCTTTTTTCTTTCCGAGTATCGCTGTTCCTACTCCACTTTCTCCTCCTCCTAGAATAACAAGTAGTTGCATTTATCTTAATTTTAATGTAACTATTGACAGGATAGCCAGTAGAATTCCTACAATCCAAAATCGAGTTACTATTTTACTTTCGTGATAGCCTTTCACCTGATAGTGATGATGTAATTGCGACATTAGAAAAATTCTTCTGCCTTCGCCGAATCGTTTTTTGGTGAACTTGAAATAACTTACTTGTAAAACCACGGATAAATTTTCGACAAGAAATATTCCGCACAATAGAGGAATAAGCAATTCTTTTCTAACCGAAATTGCTAAAACTGCAATAATTCCTCCAATAGTTAAACTACCCGTATCGCCCATAAAAACAGATGCTGGATAGGAATTATACCAAAGAAATCCTATCAATGCTCCAGCAAACGCAGCAATAAAAACGGTCATTTCTCCAGAGTTTGGGATATACATAATATTGAGATAGCTTGAGAAAATAATGTTCCCTGAAACAAACGTAAAAATCCCCAATGCCACTACAGATATGGCTGAAGTTCCTGCGGCCAAACCATCAATGCCATCCGTTAAATTAGCTCCATTGGAAACTGCTGTAATTATGAATATCACAATTGGAATGAAAACAATCCAAGCCCAGTTTTGATATCCTTCACCTGTCCAAGCTAATAACTCGGCATAATCCAACTCGTTATTTTTAAAAAACGGAATGGTTGTAGCTGTTGATTTTTCCTCTTTTGGAGCTTGTGAAATCACATTCTCTGTTTGATTGATGGAGATAGTTTTTAATTTTTCTTTACGTAAAGTAACCCCAGGGTGTAGATACAAAACTGAACCAACGATTAATCCCAAACCAACTTGACCGATTACTTTAAATATACCTTTTAAACCTTCTTTATCTTTTTTGAAAATTTTAATATAATCGTCTATAAAACCAATGGTTCCCATCCAAAGCGTGGTAACTATTAGGAGAATAATGTAGATATTATTCAATTTTGTCAATAATAAAACTGGGATTAGAGTTGCGATGATAATAATCAAACCACCCATTGTTGGCGTACCTGCTTTTTGAGTCTGACCTTCTAGACCCAACTCCCGAACTGTTTCTCCAACTTGCTGTCTTCTTAAGAAATTAATGATTTTTTTTCCATAAATGGTAGAAATCATTAATGATAAAATTACAGCTAAAGCCGAACGAAAGGTAATGTATTGAAAAACTCCCGTTCCAGGAACATTGAGTGTTTTATATAGATATTCAAATAAATAATACAGCATATATTTAAGTTTATTTGGTTGGTTTCTCTTTTTTCTAAATCTTAATTTTTATATTATTTTTGCATTTGCTCTAATAATTCTTTTACAACTTCCATATCATCAAAATGATGACGAACTCCTGAATTTCTTGGTAAGTTTCGTGACCTTTACCCGCAATCAAAATAATATCATTAGGCTGAGCCAATTGACAAGCGGTTTTTATAGCTTGTTTCCTATCAACTATTGAGACTGTTTTTTTATAGTTTTGAGCTTCAACTCCTTTTTCCATCTCCGCAATAATATCTTCTGGATTTTCTGTTCTAGGATTATCCGAAGTAATTACTACTTTATCACTTAATGTCGAAGCTATGTTTGCCATAATAGGTCTTTTCGCTCTGTCTCTATCGCCACCACAACCAACAACAGTAATCAATTGTTCATTTTTGGTTCTAATGTCGTTTATTGTTTTGAGTACATTTTCTAAAGCATCAGGTGTATGAGCATAGTCTACTATAGCGGTGATGTTTTGATTCGAAACAATAAACTGAAATCGTCCAGAAACACTTTCTAATTCTGATAACAATCGTAAAACTTCAAAGTGATCCAATCCTAATTCTATGGCTGTTCCATAAATAGCCAACAAATTATAAGCGTTAAATGTCCCTATTAATCGAACCCAAACTTCATTATCATTAATTTTCAGTAATAAACCTGTTAATTGATTTTCTAGGATTTGAGCTCTGTAATTCGCATAGGTTTTTAACGCATAGGTTACCTTTCTTGCATCTGTATTCTGCAACATCAATAATCCGTTCTTATCATCAATGTTGGATAATGCGAAAGCTGATTTTGTTAAATGATCAAAGAAAGATTTTTTTACATCTCTATATTCTGCAAAAGTGGCATGATAATCTAAATGATCGTGAGATAAATTCGTAAATACACCTCCTGCAAAATGCAACCCTTCAGTTCTTTTTTGATGTACACCGTGAGAACTTACTTCCATAAAGCAATACTCAACTCCAGCATCAATCATTTCTCTTAAATAATAATTGATAGTTATTGAATCGGGAGTGGTGTGTGTGGCTTTATATTCTTTTTCGTCAACTAAAATTTTCACTGTTGAGAGTAATCCAACTTTAAATCCCGCTTTTTTAAATAATTGGTACAACAATGAGGCAACCGTTGTTTTACCATTTGTTCCTGTTATACCGATTAATTTAAGATTCTGTGATGGATTTCCGTAATAATTTGCTGCCATAAAGGCTAAGGCTTTATTGGTATCCTTTACTTTAATATAGGTGACACCGCTAGCTATATTTTCTGGAAATACCTCGCAAACAATTGTGATTGCTCCAAGATGAATTGCCTTGTCAATAAAATCATGCCCGTCAGATTGCGTTCCTCTTATGGCTATAAAAGCATCTTTCGCACCAATCTTTCTCGAGTCGAAATCAATTTTACGAATAGCCATATCCGTTGAACCCATCACAGCTTCGATAGCGACTTTATATAATATGTCTTTTAGAATAATCACGATAATTCAAGTATAATAACTGAGTTTTTATCTAAGTTTTGTCCCGGCTGAATGGATTGCGTTTTTACTTTACCCACACCAACTATCTTCACTTTTAAACCAAGATTACCTAGCAAAGCCACAGCATCCATCCCAGGCATTCCTTTTACATTAGGAATCAGATTCTGTTTCTTCTGCGCTTTTGAATAGTACTTGATGTAATTTTTTTCTTGTTGAAGATTTTTTTTATTTAAATTTTTTATCTCATTTGTTGAAGGAGCATCCGTAAAAATCTTTTGAGCAATTCTTTTGAATACTGGACCAGCAACATCGGCACCATAATAATTGTTGTTGGATGTATTGGGTTCGTGAACCACAACAATACAAGAATATTTGGGCTCATCTGCCGGAAAATATCCTACAAATGATGAGATATAATGCTTCTCCGTTCCATCTTTTCTATTATAATTCGCTTGAGCTGTTCCTGTCTTACCAGCCATTGGAAAATCTTTGGTATATAATTTTGATGCTGTTCCTTTTTTGACCACATTTTTTAAAACGGCTTGCACTTTCAATAACGTTTCTTTAGAACATACTCTTGGATTAATAACTTCTTTGTCAAACTTTTTAATAGTCTTATTCCACTCTTTAATTTCTGAAACAAACTGTGGTTTCACCATTTCGCCATTATTTGCAATTGAATTGTAAAACGTTAAGGTTTGCAATGGCGTAATTGAAACTCCATAACCAAAAGCCATCCAAGGAAGAGAAATATTAGACCAGTTTTTATCGCTTGGCTGAGGAATGTAAGGTCTACCCTCCCCTTTAATAGGAAGTCCTAAAGGTTTATTCAATCCATATCCATTTAAATGATTGACAAATTGAGATGGATTGTTTTTATAATTGTTATATACAGCCTGAACCATCACAGTATTGGATGAAACCTCAAATCCTCTTGCTAGAGAAATTTTGCCATAGCCCCCCTCGTGTGAATCACGAACTTTTTTCCCAGAGTAAATAACTGTTCCGCCATGACTGTCATAAACCGTGCTAGTATCTACTTTTTTGTCCTCTAATAGCGCAACTAAATCGGCCAACTTATAGGTTGATCCAGGTTCATGCGATTCTGCAATTGCATAATTTGTCGTTTCATAGTAGGAACCGTCAGCATCTTTACCTAAATTAGATATTGCTTTTACTTTTCCTGTCTTAGTCTCCATAACTACAACACAACCGTGATTGGCATCATACAATTCCAACTGCTTCAACAAAGCATGATGAGCAATGTCTTGAATGTACACATCAATTGTAGAAATAACATCATACCCATCTTGAGGCTCGACTTCGTTTACATCTCGAATAGGTTTCCATTGTCCTTTTGCAATTTTTTGTTTAAGAATTTTTCCGTCTTTGCCGTTCAAATAATTTCTATAAGCCCACTCTATTCCTTTTCCATCAGGCGTACCTTCTGGTGTTTTTCTTTCGTAACCTATAGTTCGCTCGGCTATTTTACCTATTGGATGCTCACGAACTGTTTTTTGTTCCGTTATTATTCCTCCTTTATTAGCTCCTAGATTAAATAATGGGAAGCTTTTAATTTTGATATACTGTGTAAAACTTAAATCTCTTGCCACAAGAAAATACCTGTTCCCAGTAGCACGAGCCTGTCTCAAACCTCGTTCAAAATTATCTGAAGGCTTTCCTAACAAAACAGCCAATGAATCAGATAAAGCTCTAATGTTTTTATTAAAATCTTTTGATTTTGGCGCAACAGCATCAAATCGGATAGTGTAATTTGGTATTGAAGTCGCAAGCAAACTGCCATCAGCAGAATAAATATTCCCTTTATTGGCCGGGATCACAAAATTTTTAACCGTTCTTTCTTTGGCTAATTTTCTATAATAATCGCCTTCAACCCACTGAATATTGGTCAGCTTTATGGTAATTGCTACAGCCATCAAAAACATGACAAAAGCCACAAGATAAATCCGGTATGATATCTGTTTGTCTTCTACTGCCATGCTGCTTTAATTTTGCCGAAAAAACTTTTCTCTTCTACTTTTTTTACTTTTATTTTTGTTGGAGGAACGGCGGACGGGAAAATTTGTTTTGCCTCCATTTTTTCTGCAACCGTTGATTCCATTTTCAATTTCATTAATTCGGAACGTCTATCTACAAACTCTGAACGCAATTCTTTGACCTCATTTGTTAATGCTACGATTTTAAATACTTTTTGCTCGTATCGTTGTGTATTTGCAATCATGATAATTGCCAATGTGATTAGAAAAAGTATAAAGCGCCAGTTTTTTGCTGCATTCGCATCCTCATTAATAAGGAATCTCGCTTTTAATATGCTGTAAACACCGTTTCTCATTTCTATCTTTTCTCAGCAATTCTCAATTTTGCACTACGTGCTCTGTTGTTTATTTTAATTTCATCTGCATCTGGAACAATCAGCTTTCCAATTGTTTTGAGCGGAACCGAAAAATTTCCAAAAAAATCTCGTTCGGGCTCTCCTTCAAACATTCCGTTTTTAATAAATCTTTTACCAATCTGTCTTCAAGAGAATGATACGAAATCACACTCAATCGACCTTCTGGCTTCAAAATCTCTAAAGACTGTTCTAAAAACTCCTTCAAAACATCCATTTCCTGATTGACTTCAATTCGAATAGCTTGATAAATTTGAGCCAAGATTTTGTTTTTAAATTGCTCTGGTAAAAATTTTATTAAGACCATTTTTAATTCGTCAGTTGTATTGATTGACTTCTTATCTCTTGCAACTATAATTGTTTTTGCAAGCGCTGGAGCAATTTTTAATTCCCCATAATCCAAAAAAACTCTCCTCAAATTCGCCTCATCGTACTCATTAATAATCTTATGGGCATTTAAATCGTTTTTTTTACTCATTCTCATATCTAATTCTGCATTAAAACGAGTAGAAAAACCTCTTTCAGCAACATCAAACTGATGAGAAGAAACCCCCAAATCGGCTAAAATTCCATCAACACTTTTAATTCCATGAAACCGTAGAAACCTTTTTATGTATCTGAAATTTTCGTTAATCAAAACAAATCGATTGTCTTCAATTGCATTCGCTAAAGCGTCTTCATCTTGATCAAACGCAAACAATTTTCCATTTGGACCTAAACGACTTAAAATCTCTCTAGAATGACCACCACCACCAAATGTTACATCAACATAAACCCCATCAGGTTTAATATTCAAGCCATCAACAGAAGCATGAAGCAAAACTGGATTATGATATTCCATCACCATCATCATTTACATTTCCCATTACATCTTCTGCCAAATCAGCAAAATCTATTACCGAATCATCAATCGCTTTTTCATACAAATCTTTATCCCAAATCTCAATTATATTAACCGCTGAAGACAATACCACATCTTTAGAAATAGTAGAAAACAAAACCAAGTCTTTTGGAATAAGCAATCTCCCTAGATTATCAATTTCAACCACTTTTACACCCGCAGTAAAGCGACGAATAAAGTCGTTGTTCTTTTTTACAAATCGGTTAAGCTTGTTGATTTTTTGCATCATCAAATTCCATTCTTTCATAGGATACAACTCCAGACATGGCTGAAAAACAGAACGCTTCAAAACAAATCCGTCTTGAAGTGATTCAGTCAATTGCTTTTTTAAAGGAGCTGGCAACAATAGCCTTCCTTTAGCATCGACTTTACATTCATATGTTCCAACAATAGAGTTCAAGAATATTGATATTAAATGATTGAAGCAAAAATATAAAAATAATTACCACATTTTACCACAAAATACCACTTTGTTAATAAGTTTTACCACTTTAAAGCAAAATCCCATAGAAAATTAGGTTTCCAAGCACAACAATCTATTTAACAAACTGTTAAGAAAAGTTTATTTGTCAAAAAAATAGTCTATAAATGAAGAAATACGGGCGTTGAATTGATTGTTAGGTTGGTGTTTTTTATTCCTTTTTAAGAGGGAAAAAAATTTAATATTTAGAGCACTATTTACTATTAATGTATAAAACCATATATTTGCCCGAATTTGAAATGCTTTGCAAAAATGAATAAAGAATTAAAAAAAGAAGGAAGATATACCTATTTTGAAGCTGGAGAAGGTACGCCAATCATCATTTTGCACGGATTAATGGGAGGACTGAGTAATTTTGATGGTGTTGCTAATTATTTTCCAAAAAATGGCTACAAAGTAGTAATTCCAGAATTGCCTATTTATACGCAAAATATTCTCAAAACTAATGTTAAAGCATTTGCAAAATACGTTAAAGACTTCATCACATTTAAAGGGTATGATAGAGTAATTCTTCTTGGAAATTCACTTGGAGGTCACATCGGTTTGTATCACGCCAAAATGTATCCCGAAAAAATGCTAGGTCTTGTGATAACTGGAAGTTCAGGATTGTATGAAAGCGCCATGGGCGACAGTTACCCAAGAAGAGGCGATTATGAATACATTCAGAAAAAAGCAGAAGATGTTTTTTATGATCCAAAAATAGCTACCAAAGAAATTATTGACGAAGTATATTCTATGGCAAATGATAGAATTAAGTTGATAAAGACATTAACTATAGCAAAAAGCGCTATTAGACACAATATGGCGAAAGATTTGCCAAAAATGCACATCCCTACTTGTATCATTTGGGGTAAAAACGACAAAGTAACTCCTCCAGAAGTAGCAGAAGAATTTCATAAACTGTTACCACATTCTTCTTTATATTGGATTGATAAATGCGGGCACGCTGCCATGATGGAGCATCCTGATGAATTTAATGAGTTGATGTATGCTTGGTTGAAAAAAAGCGAATTATAAAACCTATTTAAAATACAATTGAACCACTATTTTCAAACAAAACAATAGAAAATAGTGGTTCTTTTTTTTGACTATCTTTGTCCAAATTGTTTATTGCATGAAAATCAATTCTGCTGAATTCATAATTAGCAACTCCGATGTGAGTAAATGTCCGCTGGAGCGCTTACCGGAGTATGCTTTTATTGGTCGTTCCAATGTTGGGAAATCATCATTAATCAACATGATTACCAATCATAAAAACCTGGCAAAAACCTCAGGAAAACCAGGAAAAACCCAATTAATTAATCATTTTAAAATAAATAATAATTGGTTTTTGGTAGATTTACCAGGATATGGTTATGCTAAAGTTTCTAAAAAAACCAAATCGGTTTTTCAGCAATTTATAACAGATTATTTTGAAAAAGAGAACAATTAGTCTGTGCTTTTGTATTGATTGACATTCGTCATGAGGCTCAAAAGATTGATTTGGAATTTATGGAATATATGGGAGAAAGCGAAATTCCTTTCTGCATTATTTTTACCAAAGCCGACAAAATCAGTAAGGTGAAAATTGATTCACATATTGCCGCCTACAAAAAACAAATGATTCAAAACAATTGGGCCGAAATGCCTCCGTACTTTGTAACCTCATCCACAGAAGGAATAGGAAAAGATATTTTGCTTGAATATATTGACGAAGTAAATCAGGAAGTTTTTAAGAATGAAAGTGGGTTTTAATTCAATTCTTTTATTTATTCAACTCCAATTTCTCCGCAAAATAATCGCAAAAATCCTTCATAGTATCTGCCATTTTTTCATCATCAGTTGCGCGTCTAAAAGTGTCTGACATAGCCACTAAAGTTTGATGAAAGAACAATTTCATCTCATCAACCGGCATATCTTTCGTCCACAAATCAATACGCAATGTTTCTTGCGCTTTATTGTCCCAAATAGAAAGCATCATCGCTTTAGCCTCTTCAGCCTCTACTCCGCCGTCTTGTGCAGTCCAAGTTAATTTTTCTGGAACCCTATTTTCGTCTAATTCAACAAGAAATTTTATTTCGGATGTAATCGTTTTTGCCATTATTTTTTAGGTTTGTATTTTGATCTTTCAAATATTTCTTTAGCGTCCATTTGCAATAATTGTTGCAATGATACCTCGTTGTTTTCCATAAAAGAACGAACCATTTGCCAACCTATCCACGCACCAACTCTTGCCTGGAGATTCGTTATCGATTTCTAGGTAAAACTTAGAAAAAGGTGCTGGATTTATAAATCTTGAAATCAACTTTTGGTCGGTATCGTACAATAGCTTCTTTTCTATGAAATAGCGCCACATATAACTTTCGTTTTCCTGACACCAATTGATTTGTTCGGGCTTGTATCCCATCTTGTCAGCATCAGAATATTCAGGCAGCAATACATCTTTAATATACAGTTCTTTACCCGCATAAATCATTTGAGCTAAAAATGTGTTGTCTGAGGGCAGACTAATTTTACCTCTGGAGAAACTGCTAACAATATCTGGCAAAATTTGACTTTGCTCAAAATTTTGTTTTAAATATTCAGGAAATTCATAAAATTTATGGTCCTTCCCAAGGTATAATTCTAATGAAATAACCAACATGTTGTTCGCATATATAACCTTATTTTGATAATCCATTTCCGAAATTATCGTATACACTTTAGGTATTTTTGTTTTGGGAAAATAATATTTAATATGCTTAAAAAGCTCTTCAATTTGATTGGTTTCTGTATCAAAGTTGGAATATTTCTTCTCCACTTCTGCATAAAGTTCCCTCCATTGTGGGTGTTGCATCTTTTCAATCCAAATGGCGTCATCATTGCCTACCGGAAAGAAAAAAGGATATTGTTGTTTTAATTTTGGCAACTCTTTTGGATTAGTTTCAAAAAATGCTTTTTCAAATCGGTCTACAACAATTTTAACAGGAATTTCTTCAACTGCCTTTTCTATTTTACTTTTTTTATCACAAGAGAATGCAATGAAAATTAAAAGCAATAGTAAAAAAAAATATTTTTTCATAATGTATTTACAAATTGAGTCCTTGAAAGGCTTAAATTCATTTTATTATAATTAAAACCCCTGTTTTTTGTGGGTATGATAAAAATAAAAAGATTAGAATGGATAGCTGACAATACCTCTAAATAATTATTATTTTTGCAAATATACATTGCGGTTTTTTAAATTTTCATAAAACATGTCTAAAAAAAGTACAATTCAAGTTGAAAAAGTTAATCTTCACATTGTGAACTGGTTAAAAGAATATGCAGAGAATGCAAAAGTAAATGGTTTTGTTATCGGTATTTCAGGAGGAGTAGACTCGGCTGTAACGTCCACACTATGTGCTCAAACTGGCTTGAAAGTGTTGTGTGTTGAAATGCCCATACATCAAGCTCAAAGTCAAGTGAGCAGAGCTCGTGAACATATTGAACTTTTAAAAACTCGTTTTACGAATGTTACTGATGTTGAAGTTGATTTGACTCCTGTTTTTGAGACTTTTAAAAAAGCGGTTCCAAATCATGATGATGTTGCTAAAGTAAATCTATCACTTGCTAATAGTCGCGCTCGTTTGCGAATGACAAGTTTGTATTATTTGGCTGGTATTCATGGATTACTAGTAGCTGGAACAGGAAATAAAGTAGAGGATTTTGGTGTTGGTTTCTACACTAAATATGGTGACGGCGGAGTTGATTTGAGTCCAATAGCCGATTTGATGAAGTCAGATGTTTATGCTTTGGGTGCTTACCTAAAAATACCAGAATCTATTTTAAAAGCAACACCTACTGATGGCTTATTTGGTGATGATAGGTCTGATGAAGACCAACTTGGCGCAAGTTATGATGAACTAGAATGGGCAATGCTTGAAGATGAAGCAGGAAAAACAGCAAATGATTTTTCTGGGCGACAAAAAGAAGCTTTTGAGATTTATAAAAGACTTAATAAATGTAACCAACACAAAATGAACGCAATACCAATTTGTTTAGTTAATCGGAATTAATAGCTTTTTATCTAAAAAATTTGATTACAATTATATTTTTTACTAAATTTATAATCCCATTCTGATTAAATTTTATTAAAATATGGGTTTTTAGTAATTTTTTAAACACAAAATCATGATTAAAGTTTGTTTAGCCGATAATTATCCTGTTGTACATTTTGGTGTAAAATCGTACTTCAGAGATCACGCCAGTATTAGTATTGTTGCGAATGTTGGTAATTTTTCCATGGTGAAAGATGTACTTTACACGAAAGAAATAGATGTTTTACTCATCGATTTGGATTTAGAAGGCTTGTCAAGTTTGTATGAATTAAAAGCAATTATTAAAAATTACACCAAGACTAAAATCATTGTTTTTAGCAGTTATTCTGAACAAATTTATGCTCCAAATGCTATAAAAGCAGGAGTTGCTGGTTATGTTCATAAAACTTCAAAGCTTGAAACTTTAGGTATTGCGATTACAAAAGTTTTCCAAGGACAAATTATTTTAAACGACGCCATTAAGAAAAACTTAGCTTTGATTGCTAAGCAAAATAAAAGCGAGCGTTTGTACAGAAAGTTATCCAATAGAGAAATTGAGGTTTTACGCTATTTGAGTAATGGCAAGAAAAACAATGAGATTTCGGCTATTCTTGGTTTGAACGAAAAAACAATAAGTACTTATAAATTGAGATTGCTAACTAAATTGAATGTTACTAATTTAGTAGACTTAGTAAATAAAGCAAAAACTCTAGAAATCGTTTAGTTATAACGCGACATTACTCTTCCTAATTTCTTAGAAAAAGAATTAATTAGTTTATAATAATCCATTGCCATAGACAATGGCTCTGTATTGTCGGCATCTGGTTCAGAAGAAATTGAACCTTTTAATTCTTGAATTATACCGTCTACAAGGAACCAACGCATGGTTAAAATCGTTTCCGAAACGTACTGGGCAATAGTTTGGTCTTTTTGTTTTACAATAATTTGTTGTCCTTCCCAATTATGAAGCGCTTGTTGCTCCTCTAACATCAAAATATCTGTAACTTCTTTCGAAAATTCAGGTTCTAAATGCATCAAATACTGATCCATTTGAAATTCTTCATTTTGATGATAATAATTGATTAAGTGATTGTATATTTCCTTAAATAATGGATTAGCAAGTTCTACTTCATCCTCCTGTAAACTCAAGTAAATACGTTGATATACTTTGTATTCTTTCCTTTCTACAACATTTTCAACTACACCTTCTTCATTGGATCTTAATAATATATCTTCAAACTCTTCTACTTTATGTCCATAAAGCAAAAGGATTTCAATAATTCTTCTTTCTAATTCGTAAAGCACATCAACTTTCTCAGGAGAAATAACACTATCATTTTTTACTACTTCAAAAGTTTTTTGTTCTTGTTTCAATTTTTTGCCCGCTTCCGACAGATCTTTTTGAACTAATTGAGCCAAGGTATTGAGCAAAACTTGCTCTGAAATATCCATAATTCTAGAACACTCCTGAATGTATATTTCTCGCTTGATACGGTCTGGTATTTTAGAAATACTCAAAACCATATCGCGAATTAAATCGGCTTTCTTTATAGGATCATTTTTAGCTTCATTCATCAAAAGTGATGCTTTGAACTGAATGAAATCCTTTGCATTATTTTCTAAATACAAAACCAAATCTTCATAGGGTGTTTTCTTAGCAAAACTATCTGGGTCTTCACCTTCTGGGAAAGTACAAACTTTTACATTCATGCCTTCTTCTAAAATCAAATCGATTCCTCGTATTGACGCACGAAGTCCAGCAGCATCACCATCATAAAGCACCGTAATATTTTTAGTCAATCTATTAATTAACCTAATTTGATCGGATGTTAAAGCAGTTCCAGACGATGCAACTACATTTTCTATTCCCGATTGATTGAACTGAATGACATCGGTATATCCTTCAACCAAAAACAATTGTCTTGCTTGGCAATGGCCTGTTTTGCCTGAAAAATTCCGTATAAAACTTTGCTTTTATGATAGATTTCACTTTCAGGAGAGTTGAGATATTTTGCCGCTTTTTTATCATTTGTAAGGATTCGACCGCCAAAACCAAGAATTCTACCCGACATGCTTTGAATAGGAAACATTACTCTTCCTCTGAAACGATCTATTAGTTTCTCCTCTTTAGCAATTGTTAAACCAGTCGCTTCTAAAAACTCTAATTTGTATCCTTTTCCTAGAGCTTCTTTAGAGAAAGCGTCCCAAGTTTCTGGAGAATATCCTAAGGAGAATTTTTTGACAGTTTCATTTGTAAAACCTCTTTCTTTAAAATAAGAATAGCCTATAGCTTTCCCTTCTTCAGAATTTAAAAGTGTATCGTGAAAGTAATTTTTGGCAAACTCAGAAACAAGATACATGCTTTCCTTCATGTCGGTATTGGCTTTTTCTTCGGCAGTTTGCTCGGTTTCTTCAATTTCTATATTGTATTTTTTTGCTAAATATCGGATAGCCTCCGGATAAGTAAAATGCTCATGTTCCATTAAAAATGCTACAGCATTACCTCCTTTTCCAGAGCTAAAATCTTTCCAAATTTGTTTTAGGAGAAACCATAAATGAAGGCGAACGCTCGTCAGAAAAAGGACTCAGCCCTTGTAATTGCTCCCTGCACGCTTCAATTGAACAAAATCGCCAATAACCTCCTCTACTCGAGCAGTTTCAAAGACAGTATCTATAGTGGCTTTTGAAATCAATGTTTTGAAAATTCTTAAAGGCTCAAAGTTACAAAGTTTTTGGATAGCAAAAACCCTCCAAGAGTTTAAACTCCTGAAGGGTTTTCAAAAAAACTAACCTAAACAAATTTTAATTCCAATCCCAACGAATACCAAGGGAAATATTATTTTGATCTACAGCATTGTCTTTAAACAAAGGGTTAATGTCGTATTTTGCATATAAGCTTATATCTTTATATCCAATATAAGCACTAGCACCATATATAAAATCATTCACGTTGAAATTCCCTTTGGTTCTTTCTTTTACATCATTTCCATCAATTTCATAATCTAAAACTTGTTTCGATTTTAAATTAGCTCCAAAATAACCTCCTAAACCTAAGCGAAAACTTTGGTGGGTTCTAAAAATGGTCTTGTCGTTTTTAACTTGCTTGCCAGAAAAATCGAATTCTAAATGCATTGGAACTACGAGATAAACATTACGAAAACGCGAATCTTTTAAATGGATTGGACTCGTTACCAATTGTGTTTCTTTTCCTGATTCTTGAAAAAATCGGTTGTCTGTTGGGCGTAAATTATTGTACATTAAAGACAATCCGTATCGACCGTGCAAAAGGTTATTACTCTTAAAAAGTCTACTGCTTGATGCAAATCCAAATTCGTAAAAATGAGATCCCCAATATCTAAAATCGGAATTGGCTACAGCGTTATTAGTAACTAAATTATTTACCCCGAGAGCAAAGACAATTTGTGAAGTGGTTCTAGAAAAATTCTTAATTGAATCCTGATGCTTTACATATTTATCATGGTTTCGCCCGTCAGATTTATGAAACAATAAAAAATTAAATTCATGACCGTCTGACTTTATCTTTCCATCCACTTTTTGCTTCACCAAGTCTTTCAGTTCATCTTGAACTAATCCCACTCTAGACTCAATATTTTGTGAACGAACTTCTGCAAACTTCAATTTCTTTTCGTCTGCTTGTTCTTGTGTAATTGTTCCTGCTTCTAGTTCTTTATTAACCGATTCAATTTCCGCCTTGAGGGCAGCTTTCTCTTCTTTTGTGATATTCTCTATTTTGTCGGCTATAATTTTAGCTTTAACCTCGAACGTTTCTTGGGCAATAATTTTGCTCGCAATAAGGCATAGGAAAACCGTTAAGTAAATGGTAAAATTTCTCATGATAAATAATTTTAATGATTAATGATTGTTATTCTTTGTTTCTGTTGACTAGGGCAACCTTGATTTCTTGGTAATTCTTGTTGATTTTTGTAAATACTTTTTCTCTAAATGTATACTCCACTTCTCCGTCGACTTGAGAAAGTAAGCTTTTTGCATCTACTTTTATGGTCGTTTTTTTATTAGCCAATTGTTTCGCCGTGTTATCCAAACTAACTAATAAATTATTATCCGATTTTAAAATAGATTCTTTGTCAGTAAGACTTTTGTTGGACTCTACAGTTTTTGGTATCTCACTATGAGCAATACTAGTTTCATTTTTAAATTCTGCAATTTTCTCATTGTTGATTTGATTTAAATTCCTATTCGTTTTTTGATTGCTTCGCCAGTTCGAGCGTAGCTCTCGTGTGATGATTACTTTTTCACTAGGGCATGTGTTACAATGTACAATTCCCTCGGATTTTGTGATTTGATTTTTAGATTTCTGATTATCATTTGAAACCTCAGCAACACTTTGAGATTGAATACTTGGCAAAATGTCTTTTTTTGATTGCCCTTGAATTGTATGTTCTGAAGATTTTTCCCCTTTTTCCTGCGATACAACATCATCTCTTCTAACATCAATTAATTCCTCCGTTTGACTAAAAAATAGTGTCCCAACGAATATAAATCCGATAATGCTTGCAGCAATATAGAGCCAACCAAAAGAACGCTTTGTTTTTTTTTCTTCCGCTACAGAAAGCATGGCATCCAATCTATCCCAAGCTTTGTCAGAAGGCTGTAATTCTCTCGAATTCAACAGCTCTTTGAATTGTTCTTCTATTTTATTCGGTTCCATTTTGATACTTTTTTAATTTGATAATATTGTCTTGCAACATTTTACGAGCATGTGACAATTGAGACTTAGATGTTCCTTCGCTTATTCCTAACATTTCAGCTATTTCCTGATGCTTATACCCTTCAATGGCATATAAATTGAAAATCATTTTGTAACCATCTGGCAAACTATCAACTAGAAATTGGATTTCGTCTACGTTAAAATTACTCTCGATTCCATTAAATCCACTTTCTTTATACAGTTCGTCTTCTAGAAAACTTACTTTTTTTTGCGCCCTTATGTATGAAATGCATTCATTCACCATAATTCGTCTAATCCAACCCTCAAAACTACCCTTGTGTTCAAAGTTTTTTAAATTGGTAAACACTTTCATAAAAGCAGTAATCATTACGTCTTCGGCATGATGTAAATCTTTGCTATATTGACGGCATACACTTAACATTTTTGGGCAAACTTTGTATAAATCATGTGCTGTGCATGTCGATTATTTTCGACAGCTAACTTGATGATTTCATTTTCCTCTTGATGTAAGTTTATTACTTTCATGTTAAATTTCAATTTCAACGGCAAAAATCAATTTCAATTTTTAATAATTGTTATTACTATTGCAATTGATTTTTTGATATTGAACAGACTTCTATTAGCATAGACGCGAATAGTTGAAAAAAGGTTGCACGAGAATTAAAAAAAATGAGAATTAATCGATTAAAAAATCAAAAACCCTTGTAAATAGTGAGTAATTTGCGATAAATTATTTTTAAAAAAATCTATTTTTTCTTTCAATTACATAATTCACCATCAAAGTTAAGGCTTCTTTGAATTGAGAATCGGGATAACTTTGCAAAAGCTGAAGTGCTTCTTGCTGAAATTCGACCATTTTTTGTTCAGCGTATTGTAATCCATTATTATTTTTTACAAAGGCAATGACTTCAGCCACTCGTTTTTTGTCTTTGCTGTGATTTTTTATGGAGTTTATAAGCCATGATTTTTCTTTAGCAGTACAATTATTCAACACATAAATTAAGGGTAAAGTCATTTTTTGTTCTTTTATATCAATTCCTGTTGGCTTTCCAATGGCATCGTCAGTATAATCGAACAAGTCGTCTTTTATTTGAAAAGCCATACCAATTAGTTCTCCAAATTTTCGCATGTTTTCTACTTCAAGTTCATCATCAATCACCGATTTGGCTCCAAGTGCACAACAAGCAGCGATTAAAGTAGCAGTCTTTTTTCTAATAATATCATAATACACTTCTTCGATAATATCCAGTCGTCTGGCTTTTTCTATTTGTAACAATTCGCCTTCACTCATTTCGCGAACAGCTACTGAAATTATTCGTAATAAATCGAAATCGCCATTATCAATTGAAAGTAACAGCCCTTTTGAAAGAAGATAATCGCCCACCAAAACTGCTATTTTATTTTTCCAAAGCGCATTGATAGAAAAAAAACCTCGTCGTTGATTGCTATCATCAACTACGTCGTCATGAACTAAAGTCGCCGTATGGATAAGTTCAATTACTGATGCCCCTCGATAGGTTCGCTCGTTTACGTTTCCGTTAGCAACCATTTTTGCAGTCAGAAAAACAAACATGGGACGCATCTGTTTGCCTTTTCTATTCACGATATAATAGGTAATTCGATTGAGCAACGCTACTTTTGAAGTCATCGATTCATAGAACTTTTTTTCAAAAAGTTCCATCTCGACTTGTATGGGCTGTTTTATTTGAGAAGTGATATTCATTACTTTTCCAAAGATACTTATTAATGCATTAGAGTTGCAAAAGTTAAATTATTTGATTTTACTTAATACAAATTAAACCTTTTTTATATTTGAAAGTCCTAACGGAAACTTAAAAATTATAATTATGAAGACAAAAATTCTAACGTTAAGTATTTTTTCATTCTTCTTGTTCCTGAGTTGTGACAAAGAAGATACAGCTTCGTCAATAAATGCAACAGATGTTGAATCAAATGCCTCGATTGATAATGTAGCGGACGATGTTTTACAAATTGTAGAATCACAATCGGATGAAACTTCGGTTGCAGGAAGAATGAGTGCTACCTCAGAAAAATTTTTGAATGATTGTGCTACAATAACAACTGTTAAAACAGCTAACAATTGGACTAGAACTATTGATTTTGGCGATACAAATTGTACTATTCGTAATGAGAATCGTGTTCGTGGAAAAATTATAATCAATTTTAGTGCTGATTTCACCGCAAATACTCGAAACATAACGTACACTTTTGAAAACTTTTACCATAACGATAGACTGATTGAAGGCGGTAGAACAGTGGTAAAAACAATTTTATCAAACGGACATCCGCAAGCCACAATCAATCTAAATATGAAAGTTACTACAACCAATGGCGACGTTTACACTCGCGTAGGAACTAGAGTAAGAGAATTTACAGAAGGGTACACTACACCAACTATATTAGCTGATAATGTTTTTTCTGTTACGGGAAGTTGGACTACAACTTTACCAAGTGGCATTGAACATTCTGCAACAATTGTATCTCCATTAATCATCAAATGGAATTGTCCTCATATTGTGAGCGGTAGTATTTCGTTTGTCAAAAAAAATGTTACAGCGCTATTAGATTACGGTAATGGAGATTGTGATGCAAAAGCAACCATCACCATCAATGGGGTAGTTAGGAATATAATTTTATAAAAAAGGGCAATTAATTCGATTCAAGAAGTTCCATTTTAAATTTCAAAATGGAACTTTTTTTATGCTTCTTTATTTGCAAGTTGTCCACAAGCGGCATCAATATCTTTTCCTCTACTTCTGCGGACTTTTACCACAATATTATTGGCTTCTAAAGCACTGATATAAGCGTTGATGGATTGCTCTGAAGCTTGTTGAAACGCCCCATCATCTATAGGATTGTATTCTATTAAATTTACTTTACAAGGAACATATTTACAAATTTTACTAAAGCATCAATCGAGGCTTTGTTATCATTGATATCTTTCCAAACCACATATTCGTAAGTCAATTTACTTTTGGTCTTTTTATACCAATATTCTAAGGATTCTCTTAGTTCTGCCAAAGGAAAATTGGCACTGAAAGGCATAATTTTAGAACGAATTTCGTCGATTGCTGAATGCAAAGACACTGCAAGTTTAAATTTCACTTCGTCATCTGCAAGCTTTTTAATCATTTTGGGAATACCAGACGTTGACAATGTAATGCGCTTGGGAGACATTCCTAATCCTTCATTTGATGTAATCATATCAATGGCTTTCATGACATTATTATAATTCATCAAAGGCTCACCCATTCCCATGAAAACAATATTCGACAGGGGATGATTGTAATACAAACGACTTTCCTTGTCTATAGCAATAACTTGGTCATAAATCTCGGCAGGTTCCAAATTTCTCATTCTCTTGAGTCTGGCCGTAGCACAAAAATTACAATCTAAACTACATCCTACTTGACTAGAAACACAGGCTGTTGTCCTAGTATTCGTTGGAATCAAAACACTTTCTACAACTAAACCATCATGCAAACGCACCGCATTTTTTACAGTACCGTCTTCACTACGTTGCATGGTATCAACTTTAATGTGGTTGATAACAAAGTTGTTCTCGAGCATCGTTCTGGTTTCTTTTGAAACATTAGTCATGTCATCAAAATGATGTGCTCCTTTGCTCCACAACCATTCATACACTTGGTTTCCTCGAAAAGCTTTATCGTTATTGGCTACAAAAAAATCGCGTAGTTGTTCTTTAGATAAGGATCGTATGTCTTTTTTGTCGATTTGCATGGGACAAATTTAATGACAATTTATTGATTTGATGAATCGATAAATCGATATATTTTGCTGTTACTGATTTTTTGAAATAAAATATGATTTGAAAATTATTAATTTTTGTAAATTTGTTTACAATAATATATAATTATGGGACTTCCAGAATTAAAACAAAAATTCAAATGCAAATTGAGAGTGCTGATGAGCGCTTATTACGAATCGTTTCCTCTGTTTTTGACAATTATTTAAATGAAAATGAAGCTGAAAATTCAATGTCATTACAAGAAAGAGATGCAATTGACGAAGCCCTTTTTCAAGTTGCAAACAAACAAACCATCTCGAATGAAGTAGTAATGGAAGAAACTAAAAAAAGGTATCCAAAATATTTTAAGGATGATAATTGAATGGACTTTAGCATCTAAAGAGGACTATTGGAAAAATATTGAATATCTTGAAAATAATTGGTCTGAAAAAGAAGTCTTAAATTTTATTAACAAAGTAGATTACTCTCTACATTTACTATCAAAAGGAAACTTAATCTTTACAAGATCTGATTATATTGATGTTTACAAAATGGTGATTATAAAACAGATTACCTTGTATTTCTCCACTGAAAACGAAACGATTTACTTACTGCGATTTTGGAATAATCACCAAGATTTAAATACTTTTAAATTAAAATAATGCACTTCATTTCTCAAGAACTAGAAGATTATATTGAAAACCATTCTCAAAAAGAGCCCGAATTATTAGCTGCTCTTAATAAAGAAACCTATCAAAAAATTTTACTACCTAGAATGTTGAGCGGTCATTTTCAAGGTCGTGTTTTAAGTATGCTCTCTAAATTAATTCGTCCAAAAAACATACTTGAAATAGGAACTTATACAGGATATTCTGCTCTATGTCTGTGTGAAGGTATGCAAGAAAACGGAATACTTCACACGATTGATATCAAAGAAGAACTGGTTGATTTTCAACGAAAATATTTTGACAAATCACCTTGGGGAAACCAAATTATTCAACATCTTGGTGAAGCTGTGGACATTATTCCGACTTTGGATGTGCAATTTGATTTGGTTTTTATCGATGCCGACAAAGAAAATTACCTCAACTATTTTGAACTGATTGTTCCTAAAATGAATAAAGGTGGAATTATATTATCTGATAATGTGTTATGGAGCGGCAAGGTTTTAGAGCCTTTACAACCTAATGATAGTAGCACTAAAATTTTACTTGAATACAATGAATTGTTGAAAAATGATTCTCGGATTGAAACTGTTTTATTGCCCATTCGTGACGGACTAACCGTTTCGAGAATTATTTAGTTTTTGATAATATATTTTTGATACATCTTATAAAAGATACATCCGAACATAGCTCCAAAAGCATAGCCCGTTAAAATATCTGTAGGAAAATGAAGTCCGAGATAAATTCTGCTGTAAGCAAAAATGAAAGGAAACAGAAACAATAGAGAACTATATTTATACTCCTTTTTTAAAATCAAGTAGGCGAATACTGTAGTCGCCATAGAATTTGTGGCATGTCCCGAAAAGAAGCTTTTTGTAGCACTCGACTTTACAATGCGTATAATATCTTTTATTTCTAAATCGTTACAAGGTCTTAATCTTTGAATACTATCCTTAAAAAAGTTTGCTGTTTGATCGCAAATAAGAATCAAAACTGCAGTGAAAAGTATGTAATACAGGAAATTTTTCCAACCTAATTTCTTTTGTAAAAAATAAAAAATCAATAAAAAAATGGAGTCCAATATATTTGCTTTGTAATCAACAACCACAATCCGTCATAGGTTTCTGAACCCAAACCGTTTAGGTAAATAAAAACTTTCTTGTCTAAATCGATGATTTTTTCAAGCATTATAATTGTCTTTTAATTGGACCTGTTACTTCTTCAATATCTTCTTTAATTTTTTCAATAGTTGAAGTGTTGGTTCCTATAAAATTTTCTTTGGCTTTAGTAATTTCGGAAGAAATATCAGAAAAAGAGGAGTCCTCTGTAACCCCATCAACGCCTTTTGGATTTCACTTTTAATGTCGTTGGTAGCATTTTTCAACTGCGCCATTAATTTGCCTAAAGTTCTTGCAATCTCTGGAATTTTATCCGACCCAAAAAGCATTAAAACTACTAACAGAATAAAAATTATTTCTCCTCCTCCTATACCAAACATAGTTGTTAAATTTTATATTGTAGCAAAAGTACAAAACTTAGACTATACTTATTTCTGTTCTCGGCGAATTATTTCGATATAATCGGATGCCAATTTCTTGGCTAAAAACAAGGTCATAGTTTTGTTCTTAGCGCGAAGAGCGTTTACAAATTCTGCATCTTCTATCAAATAATATTGAAATCCTTTTATGTATTCTTTTGGAATTTTTAAAACTTCTGTATACTCTTCTTCCTTAAAATAGTCCTCCAATCTCAATAGTAATTTTTCATTTTTTTCTACTACAATTTCTTTTTTAAGCCTCTTGGTTCTTCCGTTTATGGCATTAAGAATTGGATCTACGGCTAGAGCACCTCCGAGAATTCCCAACAAATCGATTGGCTTAAAATCTCCAGCTGTTTTTAGTTTTCTTTCAGCTGGCGTATATTTTTTTGCTTCTTTAGATAAAATTCCCAATGAAACTGCATTAATATTCCTATTATCACTGACAATCACTTCGTTTAGAGTATTGGTTTTGAGAGTCATTTTGATAACAATACCTCCCGACTGCATCTCTTTTTCAAGTATTGTCTTTCGTATAGTCTCTACATTTACCGCTGACAGAATCAAAACATCTCCCAATTTTACCATCATACTAAAAACTCCTTTACTATCAGAAATTGTAGCCTTTTCGCTCCTTGCATTAACAATATTTACGTTTTCTATGGCAATAGAATCGAGAACAACTTTACATGAAATTTGCATTTCAACATCTGACTGAGCTGAGATAAATTGAGTTGTGAAGAAAAGAATAAAAAACAGTGCTTTATTTTTCATTCTTTAACAATGCTTCATTCCAGAACGGAATACTTTGACGAGCTTATTTATCAAAATTGGTGATTTTTTTAAATTCGATATTCTTGTTAATCAAAAAATCCATCATCTCAAATTCTGATTTTGACTTCAATACTTTTTGAACTTTGTCATCATTTTCGCAAAAAACAAGAAAAAGCTTAATTTCATCGTCTCTCAATTGCAAAGTGCTGTTAAAAAACGAATACGGAATTCTCCTCATTGCAACTACGGTAAAATCAGTTTTGATAATTTCTTTAGTGTTTTTGGAAGTATCTTTTTTAATAATTTTTAGAACATCTTTATACATTCTAACAAAATCCATTGGATTTTCAACTCCTCCCGTTTGCATCATTGTTCTATTTTGTGGAGACGATTTTTCATCATCAAAATACTGTTGGTCAACAATTTCCTGAGAACCTTGAATGGCTTTAACACTTTCATTTTTAGACACTATAACCTCAGATAATTGATAGGCAAATGCTTCTAGTTTAACCTTCAGAGAATTTTTAATGTCAGAATACACTATCTTTTTGGATTTAAATTGTAAACCCGAAAAGACCAAAGTATCGTTATTCTTTACATCAATTTTGAAGAAGCCTTGTGAACCTGTGACAGTTCCTGTTTTTGAATTTACATTAAAAACAACCACATTTTCTACATTTACAGAATCATTTACCACCTGACCACGAACTGTTTTTCTGATGCCAATTTGTGCCAAACAAATTTGACTTAACAGAAATAATACGAGTACACTAATTTTGCGTTTCATCACTAATAATTTTATTGTATTTCAAAGCCAATTCACCTATCAAAAAAGTTATCATTGCTTTATTTTTTGATCTCAAAGTACTAACAAAGCTAGTGTTTTCTACGATATAAAATTGAAATCCTTTAATATATTCTTTAGGGATTTTTAAATTTATGAGAAAATATTCCTCATCAAAAAGTGTAGAAATTTGCTTCATCAAAATTTCTTTTCTTTCCACTTCCAATTCTTTCCTTAGCATTGCTGCTCTTCCTGAAAACATATTCAATAAAGGATCTATTGTAAGTGAAGTATTTAAACCAATATGTGCGTCATAACCTGTTGCAGCTTTTAATCTCCGTTCGGCGGGCGTATAGCTTCTTTGCCCTTTGGGAATAATTCCTAGAGCAACAGCATTGATATTTTTATATTGATAAACTAGTACTTCTTTAAGTTGGTTCATCATTGGTTTCATTTTTACAATAAGTAATTCTTTAGAAAAATCATTCGGAGACAATTCTATTTTTAATCCTTTAAATTGAGTGGATGAAAACATTAAAGTATCACAAACAGAAGCTTGTATATGAAAATATCCATTTTCATCGGTCACAGTAGCTTTCTCCGTTTTCAAATTAATGATATAGATTCCTTCTGTAGAATTCGACTCTGCAACTATCTTCCCTTTTAGAGTTTCAACAGTTTTTTGCTGTCCTAATGCACGATTAGGAACAACAGTAAAAATTATAAAAGCTAGTAAAACTCTGTTCATCGCTATTCAATTGCTTTGTAAAAGTATTTTAATACCTTCCAAATAAATTGCTAATGGGCTACTAATATTATGTTAATTTAAAAATGAGAGTTCCCAGTTGTATACTATATTTCTATCTTTATTGTCAGACTATTTTAATTTATAAAATGAGAAATCTTATTATTGCTAGCACCTCAACTCTTTATGGAAGTAGTTATCTTGAATATCTATTACCTTATATAACTGTTCATTTTAAAAACTGTAAAACCGTTTTGTTTATTCCCTATGCAAGACCTAGTGGCATTTCGCATGAGGAGTACACCCAGTTTGTTCGTTCGGCATTTGCTAAAATAAATATTGAAATAAAAGGAATACATGAGTTTGAAAATCCAGCAGAGGCAATTGAAAAAGCTGAAGGAATTTTTACTGGTGGCGGTAATACTTTCTTATTAGTAACTCAATTGTATGAAAACAAAATAATGAGCGTCTTAGAAAATGCTCTAAAAATGGGACTCCTTACTTAGGCACAAGCGCAGGAAGTAATATTTGTGGACTTACGATGCAAACCACAAACGACATGCCTATTGTATATCCAACAAGTTTTAAAACTTTGGGGTTAGTCCCTTTTAATCTAAATCCACACTATTTAGATTCCGATTTACATTCCAAACATATGGGCGAAACAAGGGAAACACGTATTTTAGAGTTTCATCATTTTAATTCCCAACCCGTTTTAGGATTGCGCGAAGGCAGTTGGCTAGAAGTAAAAGGAGACAAAATACTACTCAGAGGCTCATTTTCTGCCCGCCTTTTTAGAAGAAATCAAATGCCAATAGAGCTTGAAGCTAACTGTGAATTGAATTTTACGAATCTGTCATAAACAAAAAAATCGCTCTATGAGCGATTTTTTTGTTTAAACTTGTATCAATTACAATTCTAATACACCGTTTTCTGCATTAGCAAATTCGTTCCAGATGAAGTAATCTGCTTCTGGATCATTTACATAAACACCATCTACAATGTATTTGAATTCATACATCCCGTCTTTATTTAATTCAAAAACGCCTTTAAAAGTTCCGTTTTTCAATTTACTCAATTCACCTTCACTTTGATTCCAATTGTTAAAATCTCCAACTACTGATGCGCTTGTTGCATCTTTAGCGTCAATTGTAAAAGTTACTTTGCAAACTGGTTTCGATTTTATAAATTGTTTCTTAATAGACATAACTGTTTCATTTTTAGAATTATGGGACAAAGAAAGTAAATTCTATTGAACTAACCATAACTCGAATTAAGAATTAGGATTATAGCAAAAAGTATCAAAAAAAATGATTGTATTCTTAATTTTTAATATTTAATATTTATATATATACAATGTGCAAACGTTTTTCTATTGCATTTTCTTCATTTAATTTTTAACGATTTTTAAAAGAATTCCTATAATTCTTTCATTAAACGCATCAATTTCATCAAAATAGCTACAAATTTTCAAAAAAAAAAAAACAAAACGACTAGACTTCTAAAAACAGTTTATATGTATTGAAATTCAATGTTTTCCTTTTTTATAAACCTCAACAAAAAGCCATATCCAAGAACTAATGAGCAGCAAACCTCCTATTGGAGTAACAAACCCAATGACTTTAAAATCAAAACTCGTTAAATCATTAGTTGCCAGAAGATAGATAGACCCCGAGAAAAAAAGAACTCCCACAATAACAAGACTCAAAATTGCTTTTTTAGCTTTATCGGATAATGCTGAAGTAGTTCCCACAAATAACAAAAATAAAGCATGATACATTTGGTACTTTACCCCTGTTTCAAAAGTATTTAATTGTTCAATACTCAAAACTTTCTTCAAAGCATGTGCACCAAAAGCGCCCAAAATAATTGCTATCATACCTAAAAGTGATGCAACCGAGAGTATTTTTCTTTCCATTGTTTTTATTATTTAATATTGAGTAAAAATATTGGTTATTCGGCTAAACTAAAAGATTTTTATGAATTATTAATCCTAAATCACACATATAAAAAAATAGTATATTTGCATTTCATAAATATGAAAAACCAATGAAAAAGTTACTTTTAATTCTAACTGTTTTACTGGTTACGAATTCTGTTTCGAGTCAAGCAAACAAGGCAGTAAAATCTGGAGAAAAATTCATTTATGCTGCCTCTTATAATATGAGCGGTTTAATGACACAATTAGCGCAGGTAACGATGCAAACTGAAACGGTGAAAACTTCTAAAAACACCTTACTACATTTAAGCTGTCAAGCAACAACTTTCAGTAAATGGGATTCTTTCTTTAAAATTAGAGACATTTATGAATCCTATGTTGATCCTATTACTTTGAGACCGAGTCTGTACAAAAGAGATATCTTTGAAGGTAAATACACCAAAAAGAAAAGTACATTTTCAAAAGTGACGGAAAAACTATTGAAAGTACCGTAAACAAAAAAAATATGCCTGAATCTAAAAAAACATTTCAGGTGGGTGGTGCTACACAAGATGTTGTTTCCATTTTATACAAATTAAGAACAATTGACTTTAGCACCTTTAAACCTGGCCAAATAAAAGCATTTACTGTGGTTTTTGACCAAAAAGAAATGGCAGTTGGTGCAAAATACATGGGTAAAGAAACTATTTCTGCAGGAAATTTAGGTAAAAAAGTGTGCTACAAAATCTCTATTGGTGCCAAAACACAAGCTCTTAGAGGAACAGACAAAAACATTATTTGGCTAACTGCTGACGAATCAAAAGTACCTGCTTTAATCAAATTTAGTATTCCAGTAGGAACAGGACAACTCACATTAACTAACGCTTCAGGATTATAAAATTATGAGAAAATTATTTATTGTTTTAGCATTTATATTTGCATTTATAGGAATTGCATTCTCAATTTTACCATTGGGAACTTTAGCATTATTACCAATTGGATTAGCACTAATTTTTGGTTTAATTGCATTTTTAAAGTCTGATGCTCAACAAAAAAATGTTCCTAAATGGATACTAATTGTTGCAGGAGTAACGCTAATCATTGTTATTGGAAAAGAAATTCTTATCACCGACGAAGTTGCTAAAGACGAACAATTTGAGCAAAAAAAGATCGAATCTAAAAAAGAAGATTTAAAAGATTTAGAAGGATTAGAATAATACCATCCGAAATCCCACAGAAAATCTCATTTGCCATAACAAATGAGATTTTTTGTTTTTAGTCATTCCCTATTCCAACTGTTTCCAAATTCCTATCTTTGTCAGACTATTTACAAAAACCATGAGAAATATTCTAATTATTGGCGCTGGTCGTTCAGCTTCCTCCCTAATTCAGTACTTATTAAAAAAATCCCGTCAGGAAAATTTACATCTTACCATTGCTGATTTATCCTTAGAATTGGCTCAAAAAAAAACCAACAATCATGAAAATGCTACGGCAATAGCCTTAGATATTTTTGATGAAAACCAGCGAAAAATAGAAATTCAGAAAGCCGATATCGTCATTTCGATGCTTCCTGCACACTTACATATTGAAATTGCTAAAGATTGCATTAGCTATAAAAAGCATATGGTTACAGCATCGTATATCAGTGATGCCATGCAAGAATTAGATGCTGCTGCCAAAGAAAACAATCTCGTTTTCATGAATGAAATAGGTTTGGATCCCGGAATCGATCACATGAGTGCCATGAAAGTCATTGATGAAATTCGAGAAAAAGGCGGAAAAGTAATTCTATTTGAATCCTTTTGCGGCGGACTAGTCGCTCCAGAATCTGACACCAATTTGTGGAATTATAAATTTACTTGGGCACCAAGAAATGTGGTTTTGGCGGGACAAGGTGGCGCTGCCAAATTCATTCAAGAGGGCACTTACAAATACATTCCTTATCACAAATTATTCCGTAGAACCGAGTTTATGGAAGTAGAAGGCTATGGTCGTTTTGAAGGTTATGCCAACAGAGATTCATTAAAATACAGAAGCGTATATGGTTTAGACGATGCTTTGACCTTATATCGCGGAACTATTCGACGTGTTGGGTTTTCTAGAGCTTGGAATATGTTTGTTCAATTAGGGATGACTGATGATACCTATGTGATTGACAATTCTGAAACGATTAGTTACAGAGAATTTACCAACTTATTCTTGCCTTATCACCCTACAGATTCTGTTGAAATCAAGCTACGCTTGAGCTTAGGCATTGAGCAAGATGATATTATGTGGGATAAATTATTGGAACTAGACATATTCAACCCAAAAAAAATTGTAGGTTTAAAAAATGCTACTCCAGCACAAATTCTCGAAAAAATTCTTAGTGATAGTTGGACCTTACAACCAAACGATAAAGACATGATCGTGATGTATCACAAATTTGGTTATGAAATAAATGGTAGTAAAAAACAAATCGATTCAAAGATGGTTTGTATTGGAGACGACCAAACCTATACTGCTATGGCAAAAACTGTAGGTTTACCAGTGGCTATGGCAACTTTACAAATTTTAAATGGCAATATAACCACTCCTGGTGTTCAACTTCCTATCCGTAAAGAAGTGTATTTACCTATTCTAAATGAATTGGAAGAATATGGCGTAGTTTTTAATGAAAAAGAGATGCCTTATTTAGGGTACAATCCTGATAAAGTTCGCGGATAATAGACCTAAGGTAAAATAAAAATCCGCTTCACTCGAAACGGATTTTTGTTTTATATACCAATGAGTATATTATCTTCTGTTATTGTAAATTGAAATGTAATACAACAAGGTCGCAATCGAACCAATAGCTGCTACTACATAGGTTCTTGCAGCCCATTTCAGTGCATCTTTGGCTCCATCATGCTCTTCGCGCGTAAGCATCTTTTTATTTTCTAACCAAGCCAAAGCACGATTACTAGCATCATATTCTACAGGCAAAGTGATTATCGAAAACACTGTTGTTGCAGCAAAAATCACAATCCCCACTAATAATAACTGAGGAAAAGAGCGCACCATCAAAATTCCTGCAATCAAAATCCATTGCATATAAGTGGAA
Source organism: Flavobacterium sp. (assembly GCA_016718345.1). Lineage (GTDB taxonomy): Bacteria > Bacteroidota > Bacteroidia > Flavobacteriales > Flavobacteriaceae > Flavobacterium. Next base: position 180,305 of record JADKDN010000002.1, read on the forward strand.
GCCACATTAACAATAGGAACCAACTGAGAACGCATCGTTAACCAGCTGTAAGCGGTAGCGTGTTGCACCGCATGACCACACTCGTGAGCGGCAACTGCTGCTGCAGCTGCATTTCTTTGATTGTAAACTCCTTCACTCAAGTTAACGGTTTTATCGGCTGGGTTATAATGATCGGTCAGTTGTCCTTCGACTGAAATTACTTTTACATCATAAATTCCATTATCGGCAAGCATTTTTTCAGCGATTTCTCGTCCTGACATTCCGTTTTGAAGTTGCAATTTTGAATACAACTCAAATTTACTTTTCAATCGGCTGCTTACTAACCAACTGAATAACATGATTAAACCTGCTAATAGCATATATCCCATTCCCATAATTTTATTTTTTTAATGTGTTTGAAACAAGAACATCAAATTGTGAACCAAATTTAGAAAATGCCAATTTGACATTCGTTAAAAAATCTTTAAAAATAACGATGACAATTGCAATAATTCAATTATAATTAAAAAACCCAAACCCTAATGAAACACAATCAATGGAACTTGAATTTTTAATTTTAGATTTTGCATTGACATTGCTATTGTCATTGAATCTTTTCTATCCTACCAAGTTAATCACTTTCCCAGGAACGATAATTACTTTTTTAGGCATATTTCCAGCTAATTGCTTGATGGTCCTTTCATCTTTCATGATGATTTCTTCAATTTGCGCTGGAGTTAAATCTAAAGGCAACTCGATGGTGAAACGCATTTTTCCGTTGAAAGAAACCGGATATTCCTTGCTGCTTTCTACCAAATGTTTCTCCTCTAATGCTGGAAAATCAACCTTAGCAATTGAACCCGAATGGCCTAATTGACTCCATAATTCCTCTGCAATGTGCGGCGCATAAGGCGAAATCAAAATGGCTAAAGGTTCTAAAATAGCACGAGAATGGCAATTTTGAGCTGACAGTTCATTCACACAAATCATAAACTGCGAAACCGAAGTGTTGAAAGAGAACCCTTCGATATCTTCTGCTACTTTTTTGATGGTTTTGTGTAAGGATTTTAGGTTGTCTTTGGTGGGTTCGTTGTCATTTACAATTAAACCATTATCATCAAAATACAAACGCCATAGTTTTTTCAAGAAACCAAAAACTCCCGAAATTCCTGCTGTATTCCATGGTTTTGCTTGTTCCAATGGTCCTAAAAACATTTCGTACAAACGCAAGGTATCCGCTCCATATTCGTTACAAATATCATCTGGAGTGACTACATTGTATTTGGATTTGGACATTTTTTCGACTTCTCTTCTAACAATATACTCTTCATCTTCTTTAAGAAAAGGAATAATTTTTTATTTGCTCCATTTTTAAATTTTTCTTTATCTAACTCATTAGAAGACTTTAACAAAGAAACATCAATATTAGATTTGAATATATTTTCAGCAGAATATTTTATTTGAATATTCTTTAGTTCAGAAGTATTCTTTTTAATCCATTCATCAACTAAAATATTATGATTATTTAATTTAATATCATTATATATTTCTTCACTTATTACTAAAGATTTTGGAGCTTTAATTGCACTGATATAAAAATTTCTTTATTTTCAAACTTAAATTAGTTAGTTTCATGAATTACTTATAAATTTTTAATTGAATGTAAACAATAATCACAAACGCACTCATTCCCAATATCATTCCTTGATTAATCAACTTTCTGAAAGGTTCTTCTGTCGGTGCAAAACCTTTGTCTTTCAAGAATTTGTTCCAAAAACGAGAATACAGTAAGTGACCGGTTGCATGTTCGCTTCCGCCAATATATAAATCCACGCTTTCCCAATAGTTCAAAGCTTCTTTGCCAGCAAATTCAGCATCATTGTGCGCATCCATGTACCGCATCCAGTACCACGAACTTCCTGCCCAACCCGGCATGGTGTTCAACTCCAAAGGAAATATGGTTTTATTATCAACCAAATTTGTATTGACAACTTTATTATTTACACTGTCCCAAGCCCAAACTGTTGCGTTTCCTAATGGCGGTAATCCGTCTTCGGTTGGTAAGTATTTCTCCACTTCCGGCAAGATAATTGGCAAATGTTGCGCATCAATCATTTGCGGTAAGCCATTCACATAATACACCGGGAACGGCTCGCCCCAATAGCGTTGGCGAGAAAATACAGCATCCCGTAAACGGTAATTGATTTTGCCTTTTCCTTGACCTATTTTTTCTAATTCTGAAATTACTTTTTTGGTAGCCTCTTTGTAATTCAAACCATTCAAGAAATCGGAATTGGCAATCACCACATTATCTTTCGAACTGAATGCTTCTTTAGAAATATCAGCATTGGCAAAAATATTCTTGATTTCTTGCATTCCAGCTTGCCCTTTGAAGAAATTGGCGAAAGCATAATCGCGTTCATCACCGCAAGGAACCGCCATAACAGCACCTGTTCCGTAGCCTGCCAAAACATAATCCCCAATCCAAACTGGAATTGGTTCTTTGGTAAATGGGTGCTCGGCATACGCTCCCGTGAAAACTCCCGAAATGGTTTTCACATCAGCCATTCGCTCTCTTTCGGAACGTTTTGCGGTTTTTTCGATATAGGCTTCAACAGCTGCTTTTTGTTCTGGAGTTGTAATTTGAGTCACCAATTCGTGTTCTGGAGCCAATGTCATAAACGTAACTCCGAAAATGGTATCAGGGCGTGTGGTGAAAATCCTCACCCCGACCCTCTCCAAAGGAGAGGAGTCGAAACTGGATTCACTGTAACTTGTTCTCTATTGCTTAACTCTTGCTTTATTATTGATAAAACTTTACTAATTTCAAACTTCACTTCATCATTTGTAAATCGAATGACTTTAAAAAGATGCTTCTGTTCTAATTCAAAAGTCCTCTCCTCATCAAGTTCCTTTTGTTCTTTTGCATTATGGTATCCGCCATCAACTTCAATAATTAATTTTTTTTCAAGACAAACAAAATCAACAATATACTTTCCAATCAGGTGCTGTCTTCTGAATTTATCGTCTAATTTTCTATTTCTAATTTCTTCCCACAACATTGCTTCTTCCAATGTTGGTTCTTTTCGCATTTCTTTTGCGTGACTTAATAATACTGATGCGGTTTGTGAATCTCCAGTCATATATCCAGCATCGACTCCCTCTCCTTTGGAGAGGGTCGGGGTGAGGATTTTAAATTCCACCATTGCTCCAACACTCTTCCCAATCCAGTTTCTTTGACTTTCTTTGATGCTTTCGCTCCAATCAATGGTATCTAAGCCTTGCAACAAACGTTCTGCATAGGCTGAAATTCGCATGCTCCATTGTGTCATTTTCTTGCGGATAACAGGAAAACCTCCACGTTCTGAAACGCCATTTACAATTTCGTCATTGGCTAAAACAGTTCCCAATCCGGGACACCAATTCACTTCAGTTTCCGCCAAATAGGTTAATCGGTATTGTAAAAGTATTTTTTGTTGTTCTTCTGATAAAAATGCGTTCCATTCGCTTGACGAAAAAGTTGGAATGTTATCATCGCAAACCGCATTTACATTAGCATTTCCTTCACTTTCAAAAACAGCAATTAGCGTTGTAATATCTTCAGCTTTATCAGAATTTTTATTGTACCACGAATTGAATAATTGAATGAAAATCCACTGGGTGTGTTTGTAATAATCTGGATTTGAAGTACGCACTTCACGGCTCCAATCGAACGAAAAACCAATTTTATCCAACTGTTTTCTGTAACCCGCTATTTGTTTTCCTTCTTTGTCTACTCCGCCATCAATATTTACCGAAGTCGTGTCTTCTGGTCGCTGTCCCGTTTGAATAGCATATTGTTCGGCTGGCAATCCAAAGCTATCATAACCCATTGGGTGCAAGACATTGAATCCGCGATGTCTTTTGTATCGTGCATACACATCTGATGCAATATATCCTAATGGATGCCCAACGTGTAAGCCCGCTCCAGAAGGATAAGGGAACATGTCTAATACATAATATTTAGGCTTTTCAGAATGGTTTGACGCTGCAAAAGTTTGATTTTCTGACCAGAATTTTTGCCACTTAGCTTCTATTTCGTTGGGATTGTATTTCATTCCTCTTTTGTATTATTTTTATTTTTAACCCTTTCAGGGTTTAAAACCCCGAAAGGGTTACTAAAATTGAACGGCAAATTTACGTTTATTGTACTAAAGTCAAAACTTTAAACGTTATAAACTATAATTAAAGAAATTCTTTATTATTTTTACCCCATAATTTAATTACATATGAGTTCCTCTTTTGAAAAATTTCAAAAACGCAGACTGATTTCTTCTTATTTTTCGGTGGTATTGAGTGTCTTTCTTGTGCTATTCCTATTGGGCATTTTAGGTCTATTTGTAATCAATTCAAAAAAATTATCAGACGATTTCAAGGAAGAAATTGCTATGACTGTTTTCTTTAAAAATGAAGCTAACGATAGTGTTATTAATGCTTTTCAGAACGAACTAAAAGTTGCAAAATTTGTCAAATCAAGTGTATATGTAACTAAAGAACAGGCTGCAAAACAACATACCGATATCATTGGCGAAGATTTCATGACTTTTTTGGGAGCCAATCCTCTTCAAAATTCTTTCGATATCCACCTAAAAGCAGACTATATTGACACTGAAAACATTCGAAAAATAGAAAGTCGATTTAGAGCCAACGAAATGGTTTCGGATATTGTGTATGACAAACAACTGGTAAGTTTAGTAAACGACAACATCAAGAAAGTCAGTATGTGGATTTTAATTGTTAGCGGAATTTTAGCTTTCATTGCAGTTATCCTTATTAACAGCTCCATGCGATTATCAATTTACTCCAATAGATTTATCATCAAGACAATGCAGATGGTTGGTGCAACAAAATCGTTTATTAGAAAACCGTTTATAATGAGAAGTATCAAATTGGGGTTAATCGGTTCCTTTTTGGCTGTTCTGGCTTTAATTGGTTTGTTAGTCTATTTAGATACTACTTTCCCAAATTTAGGAATCCTAAATGATCCTATAATGACAGGAGCCGTTTTGGTTAGCGTAATGTTAGTAGGGATTTTGATTACTTGGATAAGTACTTTCTTTGCTACACAACGCTACTTAAATTTAAGAACAGACGACCTTTATTAATCTACAATTTAGAACATCATACTAATGGAAGAAAAACAACAGCCACAAGAATTTCTTTTTGATAAAGTTAATTATAAGATACTTTTGATAGGTATTGCAGTAATCGCACTTGGTTTTATACTGATGTCTGGAGGAGGAAGCGATGACCCAAAAGTTTTTAATGAAGATATTTTTAATTTCAGAAGAATTCGATTGGCACCAACTACCGTTTTGATAGGTTTTGGGATTACGATTTACTCTATACTTAAAAAACCAAAGAAATAGATTATTGTTTTTCATAATCTAAAAAATCTCATCAAATACCATGGATACATTACAAGCTGTCATTCTTGCCATTATAGAAGGAATTACAGAATTTTTGCCTGTTTCATCAACAGGGCATATGATTCTTGCCAGTACTTATTTTGGAATTGAACACGATGAATTTACCAAACTTTTCACGATTGTTATCCAGTTAGGAGCCATACTTTCTGTTCTGGTTTTATATTTTAAACGATTTTTTCAAACTTTCGATTTTTACCTTAAAATTCTTGTAGGTTTTATTCCTGCTGTCGTTTTAGGATTACTATTTGCTAAAAAAATTGATGCTTTGTTAGAAAATCCAGTTACTGTAGCTGTATCTCTTTTGGTTGGCGGAATTTTGTTATTGAAAGTAGACGATTGGTTCGGCAATTCAACCAATACTGAAATCACTTACTCCAAAGCCTTTAAGATTGGCTTGTTTCAATGTTTAGCGATGGTTCCTGGCGTATCAAGAAGTGGCGCAAGCATTGTAGGAGGAATGTCTCAAAAATTGTCTCGTTCTACAGCGGCTGAATTTTCATTTTTCTTAGCTGTTCCAACCATGCTCGGCGCAACCGTAAAAAAATGTTATGATTATTATAAAGATGGTTTTGTATTGACGCACGACCAAATTAATTTCTTAATCATCGGAAACGTTGTGGCTTTTATTGTGGCGCTAATTGCTATTAAATCGTTTATCGGATTTTTAAGTAAACATGGTTTTAAAGTTTTTGGTTATTATAGAATTATTGTGGGTGTAGCGCTGCTTATCATTCACTTTTTCATTCATCCGTTGAGTATCATTTAATGACTGCTGAGGATTTTTTAAACGGACAAGTCTTACTTATTGATAAGCCTTTGCATTGGAGTTCCTTTCAAGCGGTCAACAAATTAAAATATCTTCTTATCAACAAAGTTGGGCTTCCAAAAAAATTTAAAATCGGCCATGCAGGCACTTTAGACCCTCTAGCGTCTGGACTATTACTCGTTTGTACAGGAAAATTCACCAAACGAATCACCGAATTGCAGGGGCAAGCTAAAGAATATACTGGCACTTTTTATATTGGAGCTACTACTCCATCTTATGATTTGGAAACCGAAATTGATTGTACTTTCGAGACTTCACATATTGATGAACGTTTGATTAACGAAACTGTAAAACATTTTTTGGGCGAAATAGACCAAAAACCACCTATTTTTTCGGCCATTAAAAAAGACGGTGTTCGACTTGTACGAGCACGCAAGAGCTGGAGAAAGCATTGAAATAGCTTCGAGAAAAACTACCATTCACGAATTTGAAATTACTCGAATTGCACTTCCCGAGATTGATTTTAGAGTAGTTTGTAGCAAAGGCACTTACATTCGTTCTTTAGCCTATGATTTTGGAAAAGCAATGAACTCTGGCTCGCACTTAACAGCGTTACGGAGAACAAAAATTGGCGATTATGATGTAAAGATGCTTTGGATATTACATGCATTTGAAGCTTCAATTCATCTAAAATAACCATCATCTTTATGACCTCATTTTGAGTGGAAATTCCTTTATCATGCAAATACCACATTTGTAATTCGGCTTTTGCCGTTTCATCAATAAAGCCAAGTTGTTCTTTATAATTCTGAATTAAATTTACGGCACCTTTTGGTCGTGATTCCAATGATTAACTACACTACCCGTTTCTTTGTCGATGATAATTAACTTTGGAATCGATTTCGTTTTATTGGTTAAAACAAATTCATCAACTCTTCATTTTCATCACGAAAACAATACGCAATTCAATTTTTCAGATAGTTCAGCCATCTTGTTTAAAATTGGAAGTATTTGAGCCGCATCTCCACACCAACCTTCGCTTATGACAAGCCAAATATAATCTCTCTTCAAGTTTTTTAGGTTTACAATACTATCTTCAGAAACTTTGATGGTTTTATCCAATCGATTCATTCGGGTCTCATTCAAAATACTGTAATGGGTCAAATCCTCTGATTGTTCTTTTCCAGTTGATTTTCCTTCATCCAACAAATCTGAAATTAATTTTCGATATTCTAGATAGGAATGACTTTTAAATAGAGCTCTCGCTACTGAGTTTTTCATTTCTTTGTCTTTTATTAAAGCAAATTTAAGGCATCATAAACAACAAAACAGTAACATTTATCACACAATGAAAAAAAATCAAACCAAGATTTAGGACTAAATATATTTTTCAACAACACTATTTCAAAAAATCAGAATATAACTATATTTGCACAACTTAACTAAACAAAATTGAAGGACTTGAGTTTGCAAAAGCGTAACTCTAAATTTTAGATAAAACCGTAATGAAATACAAAAGAATATTACTAAAACTGAGTGGAGAAGCATTGATGGGCAACCGACAATATGGGATTGACCCTGTGAGATTGGCAGAGTATGCTGATGAGATTAAACAAATCCACGACAAAGGTGTAGAAATAGCAATTGTAATTGGTGGAGGAAATATTTTTAGAGGTGTTTCGGGAGCTAGCAACGGAATGGATCGAGTTCAAGGAGATTACATGGGAATGCTTGCTACAATTATAAACGGAATGGCACTTCAGGGAGCACTTGAGGATAAGGGTATGCTGACTCGCCTACAAACAGCATTAAAAATTGAAGCAATTGCCGAACCTTATATTAAAAGAAGAGCTGTTCGCCATCTTGAAAAAGGTAGAATTGTTATTTTTGGTGCTGGTACAGGAAATCCATATTTCACAACGGATACTGCTGCCGTTTTGCGTGGCGTTGAAATTCAAGCCGACGTTATACTTAAAGGAACTAGAGTTGACGGAATTTATTCTTCTGATCCAGAAAAAGATAGCTCGGCAGTAAAATTTGACTATATCTCTTTTGATGATGTAATTAAAAAAGGATTGAATGTAATGGATACAACAGCTTTTACTTTAAGCCAAGAGAATAAATTACCAATTGTTGTTTTCGACATGAATAAAGAAGGTAATTTATTGAAAATATGTAATGGTGAAAACATTGGAACAGTAGTAAACGTATAGATAGCTAAAAGCGAATTATGGTAAATACCAATTCTGAAATCTAAAATCTGAAATCTAAAAATCATGACTGAAGAAATTGAATTTATATTAGAAGGCACTGAAGAATCTATGAATGGCACTATTGCCCATTTAGAAAAAGAATTGTTAAACATTCGAGCTGGAAAAGCTTCTCCTGCTATGTTAGGCAGTGTGTTTGTAGATTACTACGGCTCACAAACTCCGCTCAATCAAATTGCAAATCTTAATGTTCCTGATGCCAGAACCATCACTATTCAACCGTATGAAAAGAAGATGTTGCAAACCATTGAAAAAGCGATTATGGTTGCCAATCTTGGATTTAATCCTATGAATAATGGCGATGTAATTATAATTAGTGTACCACCCTTGACTGAGGAACGTCGTCGTGATTTATCAAAGCAAGCTAAAGCTGAAGCTGAAGATGCAAAAATTGGGATTAGAAATGCAAGAAAAGATGCTAATACCGATATTAAAAAACTAGAAAAAGAGGGGACTTCTGAAGATATTTGCAAAAGTGCTGAAGATGAAGTTCAAAATTTAACCAACAGTTATATTAAAAAAATTGATGAGATTTTAGCTTTAAAAGAAGCCGAAATCATGAAAGTTTAACCTTTTTACCAAAATATAAAATCCGTCTAATTCCATTTTAATGAAAATTAGACGGTTTTTTTACTACTATTTAGAAACAAATTTTAATCCCACAATTGAAGCTATTAATGTAGTTATAAAAAACAATCTCCAAAATGTTGCTGGCTCTTTAAAAACAAAAATCCCAACAAAAACAGTACCTACAGCACCAATTCCTGTCCAAACAGCATATGCAGTCCCTATAGGTATTGTGAGTGATGCCTTGTACAGCAACAACATACTAATACTTAAGCAAAATAAAAAACCAACAAACCATAGTATCGACTCTGTACCTGAACCCTCTTTTGCTTTTCCCAAACAGGTAGCAAATCCCACTTCGAAAAGTCCTCCTAAAATTAATAAAAGCCAATTCATGTTTTAAGGTTTGATAATTAAAACCGAAGGAATATTCGTTAGCCAAGTGCTTTGAGAATCAACTAGAGTTTTCCAACTTTCTAGACTTACAATCATCAAATCTAGTTTTGTTAAAAACTCCTTTTTCATGGTCCGTTCACTCATTAAAACAATATTTTCTGGATATTTTTCATTTAATGAACTAATGGTGCTTTCAACAATAAAATTGATTCCGTATGTATTATTTACATCCAATATAAAAACTTTTGAATTATTGTTATAAATCAGTTTTTGTGCATATTCCATTAGAAACACATCTTCTGCATTGAATATTGGGATAAAAACTTGGTTGACATCTTTTAAATTCTTGTCAATTAAAATCCCTAGAGGTATTTTACTTTTTGAAATAATTTGTCGCGTTCGTTCATCAAAAGGAGAATTTTCAAACAAACCTTCTTTACCAGTAAATTTATCGATAAGCCGATCTGGATTAATAATTCTGGTCGTAAAACCTAAAACTTTACCTAGCAAGGTTCCTTCAAAAATGGACTTCCCAAGACCTACTAACAAAATACTGTACTCACCATGATTAGCAATATCAGCGATATCTGTTTCGATGTCAACAGTAGCCTTAAAAATGGTGGTTATTTCTTGTTTTAACACTTTAGATTCTTCCAATATAGGATTGAATCTTCTTCGCTCTTGATCCTCTAAATCATAGGAATGCATTTCTTCACTCATTGATAAATGCATGGCTGTAACACTCGATGAATCCTTTTGTTTCTTCACCAAACAATTAGCTAATCTCAATAATGATTTGGCTTTTTCATTATTTCCAAAAGAAATTAAAATCTTGTATTTACTTTCGTTCCTAATGGAATCTGTAATAAATACGTCTTTTGTTTTAAATATAAAATTTATCAAATCAAGTGCAGGACCAGTCATCACTGTAGTAACTAATGCCATAATAACCATCATGGTAAAAATTTCAGAAGTTAGCACCCCTAAATCATAGCCAATATTCAAAACTACAAGTTCCATTAATCCTCTAGTGTTCATCAATGCCCCTATAGTTAAACTGTCTCGCCAATTTTGACCAACGAATTTTGCAGCTATAGCACTTCCTAAAAATTTTCCCAGCACCGCTACAAGTATAATAAAGCCCGTAACTTTCCATAAGTAAGGGTCATTTATCAACCCTATTTGAGTGCGTAAACCTGTGAACACAAAAAATAAAGGCAGTAACAATATCACAGAAACATCTTCTACTTTATCTATAAAAATGGCTCTAAATTTACTAATGTCGGGCATAATAACTCCTGTCATAAAAGCACCAAAAAGAGCGTGTATTCCAATTACCTCAGTAACATAAGAAGAAAGAATTAGAGTCAAAAAGAATATTGCCACGACAGGCTTATTCAGTTTGTTTTTAGTTTTATATAAATCTCCAATTCGTTTAAGGAATGGTTTTACTACAAAAATCATAGTCATCACGTATACAAATGCTAATCCGATGATATACAATGAACTTACAAATGACCCTGCTTTAACAATTGCAATTACTGCAGCTAGTATACACCATGCGGTTATATCGTCTGCGGCAGCACATGTAATAACTATGGTTCCTAATCTCGTTTTGTGAATTCCACGTTCTTGAACTATTCTAGCAAGAACTGGAAAAGCTGTTATACTCATAGCAATTCCCATGAACAAACTAAATGACAAAAACTCAACTCCAAGTGGTGCAAATCTGTAATAAATAAAATACGCTAATCCAATACCAAGAGAGAACGGAATAACAATACTAGCATGACTGATAACAATAGCATCATTAGCTTTGTTTTTTAGAACTTTTAAATCAAGCTCCATTCCTATAACAAACATGAAAAGAATTAAACCTATTTGACTTAAAAATTGCAAATTACCAAGAGATTCAACAGGAAAAATAGCCAATGAAAATTCTGGAAAATACATTCCTAGTAGAGAAGGACCAAGAACAATTCCTGCAATAATTTCTCCAATAACAGACGGTTGCCCAATCTTTCTAAACATCCATCCAAAAAATCGCGCTACTAGAATAATGGTAACAATTTGAGCTAACAATATTGCCAAAGGATGTTGAAGATTATGAAGTAACGAATCCAAAAACTCTGTCCACTGTGTTTTTTGGGTAGTGACAGAAACAATTTTCCTTCCGTTTTCTAACAACTTACCCCTAGATATAATCCAGTAAATTAAAACCGAAAAACCTCCTGTTACTGAAATGTAAAAGATAGAATTTTTAAATCTCTTCATAGTTTATGGATTCAACTTGAATATATTTTTACAACATACAAATATGCGAAGGTAAATTTATAAATTTTACACTATAAATGATTGATAATATAAATTTAATCTTGTTAAAAAAACAATCCACTTTTAGCACAATTCTATTCCACTTAAATTATTAAATATCTACTGTTTTATATACCTTTGCAAGCCTTTTTAAGTTATTATGAAAAAAATGTTAGGTATTGGCTTTTGGGAATTTGTTGCCAGAATCATTTTAAGAAATAGAATCCTTATCTTAAGTTCGATTGTTCTAATTACAATTCTTCTGGCAACCCAATGGAAATACATCCAATTTACACAAACTGAAGCCAATCTAATTCCAGCTGATGACAAGATAAATGTCGATTATCGAAAATTTCTCAGTCACTTTGGCGAAGAAGGAAATCTTATTGTTATTGCTACCAAAGACCAAAAGTTATTTACACCAAAAGTATACAAAGACTGGTGTGAATTAATACAAACCATTAAATCACACAAAGAAGTTAGCCTCATAGTTTCAGTAGACAATTTACAACAATTGACCAAAAATGATTCTTTGCAAACTTTTGAACTAAAACCGTTTGTTGACGAATCTAAAACCCAAGACCCACAGTATTTAAAACAAATTAAATCTGAACTGTTTTCGAAACTACCTTTTTATGAAGGATTGTTATTCAATAAAAAAACTGGAGCCATTCGGTCGGCAATATATTTGGACAAGAAAATTGTCAATACTAAACAAAGGAAAAACTTTGTTTTGAACGATTTAATTCCAGCGATTGAAAAATTCAAAAAAGAATCAGGAGTTGACCTCCATACTTCGGGCATGCCCTACATTAGAACATTAAATGCTAAAACCATAACTGATGAAATAGGCCTATTTATTGGTGCTGCTTTACTCGTTACCTCACTTATTTTCTTCTATTTTTTTAGATCTTTTAGAGCTACAATGATTTCATTAATTATCGTCATCATTGGAGTAATGTGGTCGTTTGGCATTATGGGAGTTTTAGGTTACGAAATTACTGTACTTACCGCATTAGTTCCTACGCTTGTGATAGTTATAGGGATACCTAACTGTATTTTCTTCATCAACAAATACCATCAAGAATATTACAAACACTCCAATAAAGCCAAATCTCTTCAACGTGTAATTACCAAAACTGGAACCGCCACTTTGATGACTAACATCACAACAGCAGTTGGTTTTGCTACGTTCATTGCTACAAATAATATTCTTTTGAGAGAATTTGGTGTGGTTACAACAATCAATATTTTAGGCATCTACCTCTTGTGTCTTTTATTGATTCCTATTTTTTTTAGCTACATTCCACCCCCAATTCCTAGACACCTTAATCACCTAGAACGTGAATCCCTAACTTCTTTTTTAAGATGGATAGTTAACACGGTAAAATTCAATCGACTTGGTGTTTACATCACTTCTATTTGTTTATTGATTTTGGGAATTATAGGCATTTATAAAATTCGTATTTCCGGCAGTATTATTGAAGACATGCCAAAAAAGACAGCATTCTTTGATGATATCCGTTTTTTTGAAAAAGAATTTGACGGGGTAATGCCTTTGGAAATAATGATTGACACCAAAAGAAAAAATGGCGCCTTGAAATTATCCAATCTCAGAAGAATGGAAGATTTGGAACAAACAATAGTTGATGTTCCTGAACTTTCAAAGCCCTTATCAATTGTTAATATCGCTAAAAGTTTTAATCAAGCATATTACAACGGCAACCCTGATTTTTATACTTTGCCATCCAATCAGGAGGAAATTTTCTTATTGCCTTACATTAAAAATTCGCTAAAAAAAACAAATAACAATCAATTAAAAAGCTACATATCTTCTGATGGAAGAATAGCTAGAATGACCACTTTTATCAAAGATGAAAATGGCGAAAAAATGGAAGCAATAGAAGCTCATTTACGTAATAAGGTTGACAAACTATTCCCTTCGCCAAGGTATGAGGTCATTATTACTGGTAAAGCCTCTGTCTTCCAAAAAGGCACCAAATACTTATTAGACAATTTATTATCCTCATTACTCTTTGCTTTTTTAATCACTGGCGGATTGGTTGCCATCATGTTTAGATCCTTCAAAATGGTTTTGGTTTCGATTATTCCAAATTTATTGCCTTTATTAATGACGGCCGGATTAATGGGCTTTTTGGGAATCCCTTTAAAACCATCTACCATTTTAGTCTTTGGTATAGCTTTCGGAATGTCTGTTGATGATACTTTACGATTTTTGGCACAATATCGATTAGAACTTTCCCGAAATGACTGGAAAATAAAAAAATCTGTTTTTGCAACATTTGACGATGCCGGAATTAGCATGTTCTACACCTCAATTGTGTTGTTCTTTGGATTCTCGGTTTTCATGTTATCCAGTTTTGGCGGAACAATAGCACTTGGAGGTCTAGTCGCGTTAACACTATTTTTCGGTATGCTTTCCAATTTAGTGTTACTCCCTTCATTAGTATTATCACTAAACAGAACATTAGCCAACGAGCAAGAATTCCTAGAACCGACCATTGACATCTTAGAACACACCGATGAAGAGATTGACGAGCTAGAAAACAAAAATAATTAATTTATATTTGTATCTGTTTTGGATGGATAAATCCTAAATATTAAATCCTTTTTCTACAATGAAACACACAAAAGTTAAAGACTTACTGAACAGTTCAAGAGCAAACTATGAAGTAAATGCAAAAGGTTGGGTTAGAACTTTTAGAAACAATCAATTTATTGCGTTAAACGATGGTTCAACCATAAATAATATTCAGTGTGTAGTTGATTTTGAAAACACACCAGAAGCTACTCTAAAAAGAATAACCACAGGAGCGGCCGTTTCTGTAACTGGTGAATTAGTAGAAAGTAAAGGTGCTGGTCAGAAATACGAAATTCAAGTTTCTAAATTAGAAATTTTAGGCGATTCTGATGCAGAAAAATTCCCTATGCAACCCAAAAAACATTCGCTCGAATTCTTGCGCGAAAATGCACATTTAAGAGTTAGAACCAATGCTTTTGGTGCAATTATGAGAGTTCGGTCGGTTCTGGCGCATGCAGTTCACACTTATTTTCAAGAAAAAGGATTTGTTTATGTCAACACACCCATAATTACTGGTGCCGATGCTGAAGGTGCTGGAGAAATGTTTCAAGTTACTTCATTACCACTAGATAGCTTACCAAGAACAGAAGAAGGAAATATCGATTACAAAAAAGATTTTTTTGGAAAACATACTAATTTAACGGTTTCTGGACAATTAGAAGGCGAGACATTTGCTATGGCTTTAGGTCAGATTTATACTTTCGGACCTACATTTCGTGCAGAGAATTCCAATACTTCACGACACTTGGCAGAGTTTTGGATGATTGAGCCAGAAGTAGCATTCAATGATTTGAATGACAATATGGATTTAGCAGAAGACTTTATTCAATTTGTAATTAAGTATACAAAAGATAAATGTTATGATGATTTAAAATTTCTAGAAGGCCGTTTGTTAGACGAAGAAAAATCAAAACCACAAGCGGAACGAAGTGAAATGACACTGTTAGAAAAACTAGATTTTGTACTAGAAAACAATTTTAAACGTGTTTCTTACACTGAGGCAATTGATATTCTGAGGGATTCAACACCAAATAAAAAGAAAAAATTTCAATTTATCATCAACGAATGGGGTGCTGATTTACAGAGTGAACACGAACGCTATTTAGTTGAAAAACACTTCAAATGTCCTGTAATTTTATTTGATTATCCGGCAAACATCAAAGCTTTTTACATGCGACTAAACGAAGACGGGAAAACCGTTCGTGCCATGGACATCCTATTCCCAGGAATTGGAGAAATCGTTGGTGGCTCGCAAAGAGAGGAACGTTACGACGTATTAGTAGAAAAAATGAAAGCCCTAGGAATTGACGAAGAAGAATTGTGGTGGTATTTAGACACAAGAAAGTTCGGTTCGGCAGTTCATTCAGGATTTGGATTAGGTTTTGAAAGATTGGTGCTTTTTGTAACAGGAATGAGTAATATTCGCGACGTAATTCCGTTTCCAAGAACACCTATGAATGCTGAATTTTAAAAATTTGTTTCAAGTTTAAAGTTTCAGGTTGTGATTAGTTCGGTAACTTGAAACTTGAAACTTTAAACATTAAACTTTTAAACAATATAAATGCTAAAGCAATTCTTAAATCTCAAATTATCGCAAAAATTATCTCCTCAACAAATTCAGTTGATGAAGTTAATTCAATTGCCTACACAAGCTTTTGAACAAAGATTAAAAGAAGAGATGAATGAAAATCCTGCTCTAGAAGCTGGAAAAGAAGAGGAAGAATTATATGAAAAAGACGATTTTGACGCCAATGACGACTATGATGATTATGATGATACCGACGAAATAGGTTCAGAAGAAATCAACATTGATGAGTATTTAAATGATGACACTCCAGATTATAAAACCCAAGCCAACAACTATAGTGACGATGATGAGGAAAGAGAATCACCACTAACGGCTCCTATCAGCTTTCATCAGGATTTAATTAATCAGTTAAATACATTTATCCTCAACGAAGATGAGCGTGAGATTGCTGAATTTCTGGTTGGAAGTATCGACGACATGGGATACATTCGAAGAAGCATTCCAGATATTGTTGATGATTTAGCATTTACACAAGGTATTTATACCGATGAAAAAACAGTAGAAAAAATGCTACATGTTATTCACGAATTAGAGCCTTCTGGTGTTGGTGCGCGTGATTTACAAGAATGTCTTTTACTTCAATTAAAGCACAAAACACATACAGAATATATTGCTTTAGCAACTGATATTATAGAAAATCAATTTGATGCTTTTACCAAAAAACATTACGATAAGTTACTTCAACAATATAGTGTTTCTAACGAACAGCTAAAAAAAGCAATTCACGAAATAGAAAAATTAAATCCAAAACCAGGAGGTTCGTTTACAGGCAATAATAAAATTACTGAAAATATTGTTCCCGATTTTGCTATCCGTATTGTTGATGGAGAACTAGAATTGACTTTAAACGGTAGAAATGCCCCTTCCTTGCATGTTTCGAAAGAGTATCAGGAAATGATGCAAACCTATAAAGATTCTCGAGACAAATCGGCATCACAAAAAGATGCGGTTCAGTTCATCAAACAAAAATTAGATTCTGCAAAATGGTTTATAGACGCTATTAGACAACGTCAGGAAACTCTCTTTGTTACTATGAATGCCATTATGCATTTTCAACAAGAATTTTTCCTTGAAGGTGATGAAACTAAGATGAAACCTATGATTCTTAAAGATATTGCGGATAGAGTTGGTTTAGACATTTCAACGGTTTCTAGAGTTGCCAACAGTAAATATGTTGAAACTCCCTATGGAACAAAGCTCATCAAAGAATTTTTCTCAGAAGCCATGAAGAATGATCAAGGTGAAGATGTTTCTACTCTAGAAATTAAAAAATTCTCAAAAACACCATCGAAGAAGAGGACAAACACAAACCACTTACCCGATGACCAATTAGCAGAAATACTAAAAGAAAAAGGCTATCCTATAGCGAGACGAACTATTGCAAAATACCGAGAGCAATTAGACATTCCAGTAGCGAGGCTAAGAAAGAAAATGTAATTTTTTAGATGAATTTTAAGCACTAAAACCGTTTTGAAAAAAATTCTACCCCTCTTTTCCTATCTCTTTCACCCTCTATTTATTCCTGTATTTGGAACCCTTTTCTATCTGTATTGTACGCCCAATTATTTTGAAACATACCAAAAGTATTTGTTGTTACTTCAAGTCACAATACTCTTTATTTTTATTCCTATTACATTCTTCTCCCTTTTAAAAACTCTTGGAAGGGCAGACAACATCATGCTTTCGGATATTTCACAACGAAAAATACCGTTGCTTTTTCAAGTGTTTTTAATTGTCATTGTAATTCAAAAAAGCATTACTATTGACAAAATACCTGAATTGTTCTTCTTTCTTAATGGAGGATTAATTAGTACAATCCTAGCATTCCTTTTCTTATTTGTTAAAAGAAAAGCAAGTATTCACATGCTCGGAATAAGCGCTTTAACAATGTTTGTGATTGGATTAAGTATCCACACTCAAATCAACTTTATTAATAGTATTGCATTTTTAGTTTTAATAAATGGACTTGTTGCTTCCTCTAGATTAGAAATGAAAGCACACGACAACACCGAACTGATTATTGGCTTTCTAATTGGTAGTATACCTCAGGTTGCATTGTGGTTTTTTTGGCTATAAAATATAGAACATTAATCCTAAATTCAAAGTGTTTAACCCTACATTAGTATTGCCAATCTTAGCATCACTATTGAAAAAAGGCGTCAACCCATAATAGGCATAAAAATTCCAAGTGTTGTAGCCACAAGCTAGATAAGCTCCCATCTGAAAGGCGTTCAAATCTTTATTATTTGCTATTCTGAAATTAGACTCTGAATCAACATAAGTATACCTATCCCAAAGGACATAGCTAAATTTAAATCCAGGATAAATTCTCCAAAATTTGTGACTCTCAGGTGTAGAGGTTCTCCATCTAAACTCTATTGGAACATCGAAATACAATTGATCCAGCTTGTTCTTATTGTAATCCTTTCCTGGTGGTATTACACTATATTCAATGTCTTGATTCGTTTTTGTTAAATACAAATTTTGTGAAGATTTGTTATAAGAGAAACCAAAACCAGTGGCAATAGCAACAGTCCTACTTTTATTTATTGGCATATCCCGAAGAAACCCCATCACAACCCCAGAAGAAAATTTATTTTGAGAAACACCCGGTGCTTTATTGAATAAACTATTGTAGGTTAATCCAAAATAGAATTGATCCTCTCTATACAATGAATCGACAGCTATCATAGGCGCTGGTAGATTTACAATATCTTTTTCTTGTGAAAAAATAACTGAAATAGTGAAGAAAAGAAAAAAAGAAAATTTCATATGTAGATACTATTTGTTTTTAAATAGTCATATGGTATCGCCCTATCTTCATCGGTGTTTGTTTGCAACAAACTTATTGTTAGTGGCGATTTCATACTCGAATTTTGTGCCTTAAAATTACAAAAAATCACCAATAAAAATAACTTTAAAATTTTAGCAATTAAAACTGTAATTTTGTTTTGAGCTTTGTCAGGCTAAATCAACTTAAAATCAAAATTCACAATGATTATTCTAATTGCAGCAGCAGCACAAAATAATGCTTTAGGAAAAAATAATGAACTCGTTTGGCACTTGCCTAAAGATTTTAAGAGATTCAAGGCACTCACAACTGGACATCATATCATTATGGGAAGAAAAACCTTTGAAAGTTTTCCCAAACCCTTACCAAACAGAACTCATATAGTCATTAGCCGACAAGACAACTACTGTCCCGAAGGCTGTATTGTTGTTGAAAGTATGGAAAAAGCACTTGAAATAGCCCCTAAGGATAAAAATGTTTTTATCATTGGCGGAGGTGAAATTTATAGAATTGGAATTCATATTGCTGATAAAATTGAGCTTACACGTGTTTTTGGAAATTTTGATGCAGATGTCTTTTTCCCAGAAATAGACCCAAATCAATGGGAATTACAAGAAGAAGAATTTCATTCAAAAGATGAAAACCACCAATATGATTTTAGCTATCAAACCTTTGTTAGAAAATAAAAAAACATCCCAATTAAGGGATGTTTTAGTTAATGTTTCAAGAAAATAGCCGAGACTTAAAACAAAATTTGATAGGCTAGTATAAAAATAACCAACGCCAATACTATACCCGTAGATAGAATAATGACGTTGGCAAATTTGTGAGAATAACTCTCAAAAAAAACCTCTAATGCCAAATACCACAAAGGCACTAAAAGCGGAAAAAACTAAAATTTCCAAAAATAAATTTAAACCAAAGAACGTTTTTTGTATTTCAATGTTACCATCTGTAAAAGGCGTTGTGATGTTGATAATGCTTACAAGAACAAATGAAAGGATAAAGACAAGCAATATCCATTTGAATTCGGCTACTAAAACTCTTGATAACATAGTGCAAATGGTATTGATTAAAATACGTTGTAAAATTGAATACTATAATTTTAAAAAACAATCCCCATATCTAGTGATTTTTTTCTCACTAAAATTAGTGATACGTACTATCTTCGTAGAATGGATACTTTTAACTACTAATTTTAAACATCTACTATTATACAGATTATAGTATATTTGCAAAAAATTGAAATGTCAAAAACATAACACCCTACACAGAATCCTCTTTGAGTAAGAAAGAACAAGTTACTCAAATGTTTGATACTATTTCTGGCAACTATGATGGACTAAATCGAGTGATTTCTTTTGGTATTGACGTTAAATGGAGAAAGAAAGTATTGCAACTTGTTAAAGCTTCAAATCCAAAAACAATTTTAGATATTGCCACAGGAACTGGAGATTTAGCTATATTGATGGCAGAAACGAAGGCTGAAAAAATTATTGGATTGGACATTTCAGTGGGAATGCTCGAAGTAGGCAAACAAAAAATAGCGGCTAAAAAACTATCTCAAAAAATAGAAATGATGGTTGGTGATTCTGAAAAAATGCCTTTTGAAGACAACACTTTTGATGCTATAACTGTAGCTTTTGGTATTAGAAATTTTGAAAATCTTGAAAAAGGACTAGCCGAAATTCTGAGAGTTTTAAAACCAAACGGAACATTTGTAATTCTAGAAACCTCAAACCCTACAAAATTTCCTTTCAAACAAGGCTATGTTTTTTATACTAAAAATATTCTTCCGTTAATAGGAAAACTATTTTCAAAAGACAATGTCGCCTATGGTTATTTGTCTGAATCGGCAGCTGTTTTCCCATTTGGGGAAGCGTTGAACAATATTTTGAAGAAAACTGGGTTTATTAACGTTGTAGATATGCCTCAAACTTTTGGTGTGGCAACTATTTATTCAGCATCAAAAAAATAGTTTCGAAATTATTTCACATCCCTATGAAAAAAATATTTTCATCGATTTTATTCCTTTTTGTCTTCACTTTATATGCCCAATTCCCCAAGGGTACATTCAGTAAAGACCCTATTCTTAACAACGAAAATTTTGATAAGCAACGAGTATATTGGGGCTATTTCCTTGGATTTAATTCCTATGATTACAAGTTTGAATATAAAAAAGTGGCTCCAGATATTGTAGCCGACAGAACTACTGGTTTCAATGTAGGATTAGTAGGCGATCTTAGGCTTCAAGAATATATCAATTTGAGATTTGAACCAGGATTGTATTACACTCAACGAAACCTTACTTTCACTGAACAGACGAAACCTCTTGATGCCCTTAGAGAAGTTAATGCAACGTATATCCATTTTCCATTGCTGTTAAAATTTTCTTCTTTACGAACAGGAAATGTAAGGCCCTACCTCTTGGGTGGCATCTCAACAACCTTAAATTTATCGAGTAATTCTAAATCAATAGACGACAATTACCAACAGCGTTTTAGAGTAAAAAATTGGACCAAAAACTATGAACTGGGTTTTGGAGTTGATTTGTATTTAGAATATTTTAAATTTTCGCCCTCAATACGAGGTGTTTTCGGAATTGGCGATGAATTAATTCGAGACAACGACCCAAACAGTCCATGGACTGGAAATATTCAATCTATGAAAACTCGCGCTGTTCTCATCAACTTTACGTTTCATTAATTCAAAACTCCACTCTTCGAAACTCACTTAAAATGATTGCCGTTGCGGTAGCAACATTCAAACTTTCGGTTTGCATTACCTCACCAAATCGAGGAATTGTCAATCGATGCTGACAGTTTTTTTCTATAGCGTCAGAGATACCATTAGCTTCATTTCCTAAAATTATAATTCCTTCTTTGGGTAGTTTTTCTTTGTAAATAATTGTGCCTTCCATAAAAGTTCCAAAAACTGGAATGTTAGCCGTTTTAATAAATTCATTCAAGTCCACATAACTCACATTAACACGAGCAATTGATCCCATGGTAGCTTGAACTACTTTTGGATTATAGACATCTACAGTTGTAGTAGAACAAACCAAATTCTCGACTCCAAACCAATCACACAAGCGAATAATAGTCCCCAAATTTCCCGGATCGCGAATCGCATCGAGAGCCACAATTAATCCTTTTTGAACTACCGCTTTTGATTTTGGAATTTTAAAAACCGCCAAGCAAGTATTGGCTGTTGTCAATGCTTATTTTTTTAAATCAGTATCACTGACAATTGTTTTTTTTTGAAGTTGGTATTTCATCAAATCATTTTGATTAGTGAATAAATGTTCTAATTCAAAATTGGATTGCACTAGTTCCTGAATTACTTTTACACCCTCGGCAAAAAAATAATTTTCAATAGAACGGTACTTTTTTTGTTGCAAACTAGTTATTAATTTTATTTGGTTTTTACTAACCATAGAAATAATGTACTTTTGAATTAAATATTTCACAACCTTTGAGAAACACCATTACAAAAATATCATTATTTATTCTAATTGGGATACTTGTATACTCTTGTGCCTTAGAAAAAAAAGTTCCTAACGGCAAAAACTTTTAACCAAGAATGAAATTGTAGTTGATGGCAAAAACGAAAAGTCTGAAATTGTCACCAATCAATTGTACCAAAACCGAATACGAATATCTTAGGCTTTCATCTTAGACTTAACCTATACAACATTGCTAATACCAAGCACGATTCGATTTACAAGGCAAAATTTACAAAACACCCTGAAAAATACAAACGAAAATCAAAATGGCTTTCTGCCAAACAAGTAAACAGACTTGGAGAATCCTTTTGGTATGCTGGAATTCACGATTTTCTAGAAAAATCAGGAGAGCCACCAAGTATTATCGACAAAAAAAGCACCGACAAATCATCGCTACGATTAAAGTCCTATTACTTTAATAACGGGTATTTTAACAGCAAAACTAGTTATGACATTGATTCCATAAGCGAAAAAAAAGCAAAAATTAAATACACTATCAATACAGGAACTGCTTTTTTTATAGATTCATTAAAAACAACTATTCTCTCACCTGCTCTAGATTCATTGTATCAAACGAGAAAATCCAATACCGAAATTAAAATTGGAAATCAATACAAAACAGAAAATTTCAACAATGAAATAGGCCGAATCACGTCTCATTTTAGAAACAATGGAGCGTATCTTTTTCAGCAAAACTATATCAGTTTTGATATTGATACCATAAATAAAAAGAATAAGGTAGGTGTCCACATGAAAATTAGTGATTATGAATATCGCGAAGGAGATACTTCGAAAACAAAACCCTTTAAATTATACAAAATAAGTGGTGTAAACATTCATACCGATTACACCCCAAACCAAGCCAAACAAGAAAAAAGAGATTCTTTAAGAGTTACCTACAACAACTTCAATCTATTCAGTCAAGGGAAGCTAAAATACAGACCAAAGGCTATTACAAATGCTGTTTTTATTACAAAGGAGGTCTTTTTTCAGATTACAAAAAACCTTAACTTCACGTTATTTAACCAACTTAAGAGTATTCAACTATCCTTCAATTCAGTACGATTTAGACCCAAAAGACAGCACTCAAAACTCCTTGATAGCAAATATCTATTTGACACAAAGAAAAAAATACAGTTTAGTTTCTTCATTAGATTTAACGCATTCCAACATACAAGATTTTGGAATTTTAGGAACAAGTACGCTTTCTATTCGAAATGTTTTTAACGGAGCCGAGACTTTTGACATTGCAGCCAGAGGAAATATTGGTTCATCAAAAAATCTAGCAAATCCGAGCGACAATTTTTTTAATGTATTGGAATACGGATTGGACTTGAAACTTCATTTTCCAAGAATATTTATGTTCTTTAACACCGAGAAAATTATCCCTAAAAGCATGATTCCTTCAACTGTTTTAAGTTCAGGTTATGCCAAACAAACCAATATCGGATTGGATAAGGAAAATTTTACAACTATCTTTTCTTACAATTGGACACCAAAAAGAAATACATCTACCAGATTTGACTTGCTAAATATTCAATTCATCAGAAACCTAAATACGCGCAATTATTTCAATGTTTACAGTTCGTCCTACAATGCGCTAAATGAATTAGCAAACTCCTATACCAATACCAATCCAGCCTATTTTGACGGTGATAAAAACCTAATTATAGAAAGCGGAACAGACGGTTTTATCAATGATGTATTAAACCCAAACTCATCGTTAATTGTAACTACAGAGGATAAAAAAGAAATTAACAACATAAACGAAAGAAAGATAAGACTAACGGAAAACAATTTAATTTTTGCCAGTAATTTTTCTTTTTCAAAAACAACTAAGAATGACATTAAAGACGAAACATACTACGGATTCAAATCAAAAATCGAATCAGCAGGTAACCTTCTATCATTAATAACCAAAACATCAAAGCAAATCAACAGTCAAAACGAAAGCGACGAAATTTTTGGTGTTGCCTATTCACAATACGTCAAAGCCGAATTGGAATACATCAAACACTGGGATTTAAACAGAAACAAAGTACTCGCTTTCAGGAGTTTTGTAGGT
This sequence comes from Flavobacterium sp., assembly GCA_016718345.1. Classification (GTDB taxonomy): domain Bacteria; phylum Bacteroidota; class Bacteroidia; order Flavobacteriales; family Flavobacteriaceae; genus Flavobacterium. Next base: position 204,615 of record JADKDN010000002.1, read on the forward strand.
GTAGCCATTCCTTACGGAAACTCCACAAGTGTTCCTTTTTCTCGAAGTTATTTTGCAGGCGGATCTAATGACAATAGGGCCTGGCAACCCTATTCCCTTGGTCCGGGAAGAGTAGCCGCATTTAACGATTATAATGAAGCCAACTTAAAAATTGCAGCAAGTGCAGAATTCCGATTTAATTTCTTCGGACAATTTAATGGTGCCTTATTTGTTGACGCTGGAAATATCTGGAATGTATTAGACAATGTAACTGATGAAAAGGCTGTATTCACAGGACTTTCGTCTCTAAAAGATTCAGCTATTGGTTCAGGAATGGGTTTTAGATATGATTTTGATTTCTTTGTAGTTCGAATTGATTTTGGTTTTAAAACCTACGTCCCTTCCAATGAATCTGGCAAAAAATGGTTTAAAGACTATAATTTTAATGGTGCAGTACTAAATATTGGAATAAATTATCCTTTCTAAATTTATAAATTATTATTTTTGTGCACTAAAATTTTTAATCCTAAAAAAACAAACACAATGGCTCATAACATTAAACCTGGCGTTGCAACTGGCGACCAAGTTCAAGAAATTTTCAACTATGCAAAAGAAAAAGGATTTGCTCTTCCTGCGGTAAACGTAATTGGCTCAAGTACCATTAATGGTGTTCTTGAAACTGCTGCAAAACTTAAAGCTCCAGTTATTATTCAATTTTCTAATGGTGGTGCACAGTTTAATGCTGGAAAAGGGTTGTCCAATGCAAATGAAAAATCTGCGATTGCTGGTGCGATTGCTGGTGCAAAACATGTTCATACTCTAGCAGAAGCTTATGGAGCAACTGTGATTTTACATACAGACCATTGTGCAAAAAAACTTTTACCTTGGATAGACGGTTTACTAGATGCTAGTGAAAAACACTTCGCTGAAACAGGAAAACCTTTATTCAGTTCTCACATGATTGACTTATCAGAAGAGCCTATCGAAGAAAATATCGAGATTTGTAAAGAATATTTAACTCGAATGAGCAAAATGGGAATGACACTTGAAATCGAGCTTGGAATTACAGGTGGAGAAGAAGATGGTGTTGACAACTCTGATGTTGATAGTTCAAAATTATATACTCAACCTTCAGAAGTTTCTTATGCTTATGAAGAATTATCAAAAGTAAGTCCACGATTTACAATCGCTGCTTCTTTTGGAAACGTTCACGGAGTTTACAAACCAGGAAACGTGAAATTAACTCCAAAAATCTTGAAAAATTCTCAAGATTACGTTCAAAATAAATTCAACACAGGGCACAATCCAGTTGATTTTGTTTTCCACGGTGGTTCAGGTTCTACTGTAGAAGAAATAAGAGAAGCAATAGGATATGGAGTAATCAAAATGAATATTGATACCGATTTACAATTTGCATTTACTGAAGGAATTCGTGATTATATGGTTAAAAATATTGACTATTTAAGAACGCAAATCGGAAGTCCTGATGGCCCAGATTCACCTAACAAAAAACACTACGATCCAAGAAAATGGATTCGTGAAGGAGAAGTAACTTTTATTAAAAGATTAGAAGAAGCTTTCGCTGATTTGAATAACGTAAACACTCTGTAATTAACAATTAATAATTGACAATTAATAATTTTCAATTATCCATTATCCATTAAAAACTATGGCTTGGTTTAAACGAACAGAAAAGGAATTACTACCGCTACTGAGGACAAAAAGATGTTCCTAAGGGACTTTGGTATAAATCACCAACAGGAAAAATAATTGATGCCGACGAATTAGCCCGAAATCTTTGGGTAAGTCCTGAAGATGATTTTCATGTTCGGATTGGTAGTAAAGAATATTTCGAAATCTTGTTCGATAATAACGAGTTCAAAGAGTTGGATGCAAAAATGACTTCAAAAGACACCTTAAATTTTGTTGACACCAAGAAGTATTCTGACCGATTGAAAGATGCTATGGAAAAAACCAATCTTAAAGATGCTGTTAGAACTGCTGTTGGAAAATCCAAAGGAAAAGAGCTGGTAGTATGTTGTATGGATTTTGCTTTTATTGGTGGTTCAATGGGAGCAGTTGTAGGAGAAAAAATTGCTCGTGGTATTGATTATTCTATCAAAAACAGAGTTCCATTCCTGATGATTTCAAAATCTGGTGGAGCCAGAATGATGGAAGCTGCTTACTCATTGATGCAATTAGCAAAAACATCTGCAAAATTAGCACAACTTGCCGACGCAAAAATTCCTTACATTTCATTGTGTACTGATCCAACAACTGGTGGAACAACCGCTTCTTATGCTATGTTGGGTGATGTGAATATTTCTGAACCTGGCGCTTTAATTGGTTTTGCTGGCCCTAGAGTGGTAAAAGACACTACAGGAAAAGATTTACCAGAAGGGTTCCAAACTGCCGAATTTGTTTTAGACCACGGCTTTTTAGATTTCATAACGCCAAGAAAAGAATTGAAAGATAAAATCAATTTGTTTATTGACTTAATTGAGAATAACGAAATTAGATAAAAAACGAAAATCCTGAGAAATCAGGATTTTTTTTTTAAAAAATTACATTCCTGTCCTAATCGCTTCAACAGGATCTAATCTAGAAGCAGAAATTGCAGGTAAAATTCCAGAAATAAGACCAATCACTGCTGCGAGACTGGTTCCTAAAATCATGTTTCCTACACTTAGAAAAAAATCAAAGTCTAAGGCTTTGGTCAAAACTATGGATATCAGCCAAACCAAAAATAAACCAATAATCCCACCAATTACAGAAAGTATAATAGCTTCAAATAAAAATTGTAGTAATATAAACTTGTTTTTAGCTCCTAATGATTTCTGAATTCCTATGAGATTTGTTCGCTCTTTTACAGAAACAAACATAATATTAGCAATACCAAAACCACCTACTAACAAGGAAAATCCAGCAATTATCCATCCTACAACATTCATCTGACTAATGATTCCGTCTAAAAAATCTGTAAAGCCCGAGAGCACATTAATAAAAAAATTGTCAATATCACCTGTTTTTACCCCACGGTAATTCCTTAGTTTTTGAGTCAACTCCGCTTTAAAAGCATCAATATCAACATCTTTCTTTGGTTTCAAGATAATCACAGGAGTCATAAAGTCAACATTGTCTCCATAAGTTCTTGTTAAAAAATTAGATGGTATAAAAACGGAAGTGTCATTACTATCACCAAAAAGACCAGAACCTTGTTTTTTCAATACTCCTATAACCGTGAAATTTTGTCCATACAATCTAACTTTTTGACCTATTGGCTGATCGTTTTGAAACAAATTTTGTGCAACTTCAAACCCTAAAACTATCACAGAAGCCCCAGAATTAGATTCTGCATCATTATAAAAACGCCCATCTTGGAAATCTAATTTTTGGATATCATCAAATTCAGAGGAAACAGGAACTATGTTTAAATCGCTGACTGTCTGCGATTCAAACTTTATGTTTTCTCTTTTAGTGAACAGTTGATAACATAAATTTTCTGCGCCGTTCATAGAACTTTTCAGATATTGGTATTCTTCATAAGTAACATTGGGAAACTGTTCTCTTTTCCATTGTGGAATTTCTGTTGGTCCAAAAGAGAATTTCAATAAATAAATGGTGTTTTTATCTAAACTACTCAAATCTTTTTTAATCTTTCTATCTAATGAGTCGACGGCGGCAAGAACTGCAATAATTGAAAAAATTCCAATGGTAACACCCAATAACGAAAGTAAAGTTCTCAATTTATTAGTTCGCAAAGCATTCATTGCAAAACCAAAACTCTCTTTAAGCAATCGGAAATAAACGACCATAAATTGGATGTAAATTAATTGAAGTAAATTTCACTATTTTTTATTCAAAAACCTAACGAAATTCAACTTGAAAGTTAGTCCTCACCTTCAAAATATTGTTACAGAAATAGATTGAATTTTATATTTAAAAATTTACTTTTGCACTTTCTAATTTTCCTGTCGATAGATGGGTACAACACAACTACAAATGAACACAACAAAAACTATTCAATCTGCTTTAATTTCGGTCTTTTCTAAAGACGGGCTTGAGCCAATTGTTCGCAAACTACACGAACAAAATGTAACACTTTATTCCACTGGAGGAACAGAAGATTTTATTAAAAATTTAGGCATTCCAGTAGTAGCTGTAGAAGATGTTACCTCCTATCCTTCCATCCTTGGCGGAAGAGTAAAAACATTACACCCTAAAATTTTTGGAGGAATCCTAAACCGTCAGGATAATGAAACCGATGTGCAACAAATGGAAGAATTCCAAATTCCACAAATTGATTTAGTTATCGTCGATTTATATCCTTTTGAAAAAACAGTTCAATCTGGAGCATCTGAAGTTGATATTATTGAAAAAATTGATATTGGTGGCATTTCATTAATTCGTGCTGCTGCAAAAAACTTTAAAGATACTGTTATTGTTGCTTCGGTTGATGATTACCAATTGTTATTAGATTTGATTTCGACTCAAAATGGGGCAACAACTTTAGAAAACAGAAAATTGTTGGCAACAAAAGCTTTTCACGTTTCTTCCCATTATGATACTGCCATTTTTAACTACTTTAATACTGACGATACAATTTTAAAAACAAGTATCGCTAATGGCCAAATTTTGAGATACGGTGAAAATCCTCATCAAAAAGGTTATTTCTTTGGCGATTTTGAAGCCATGTTCCATAAAGTGCATGGAAAAGAATTATCGTACAACAATTTGCTTGATGTTGATGCTGCGGTTAATTTAATTTTAGAATTTAAAAACGAAGCCCCAACTTTTGCAATTCTAAAACACAACAATGCATGCGGATTAGCTACTAGAAATTCTATAAAAGAAGCTTATTTGACTGCTCTAGCTTGCGACCCAACATCTGCCTTTGGTGGCGTTCTAATTAGCAAATACAAAAATTGATGTTGAAACGGCAACGGAAATCAATACATTATTTTGCGAAGTGGTAATCGCCCCAAGTTATGATGAAAAGGCAATTACTATTTTATCCGAAAAGAAAAATAGAATCATTTTAATTCAAAATGATGTAGAGTTACCACAAAAACAAGTACGAACTTGCGTGAATGGAATTTTAGTTCAAGAAAGAAATGACAAAACCGATACTAAACAAGACTTAAAAACCGTTACAATAACATCCCCAACTTCCGAGGAAATTGAGGATTTGTTATTTGCCTCTAAAATTTGTAAAAACACCAAATCAAACACAATTGTTTTTGCAAAAAACAAAACATTAATTAGCTCAGGAACTGGACAAACCTCAAGAGTAGATGCTTTACTACAAGCAATAGAAAAAGCGAAAACTTTTGGCTTTGATTTAAATGGAGCTGTTATGGCAAGTGATGCTTTTTTTCCTTTTCCTGATTGTGTAGAAATAGCTAAACAAGTTGGAATTACAGCTGTTATTCAACCTGGAGGTTCGATAAAAGATGAATTAAGCATTAATTATTGTAATGAAAATAAAGTTGCAATGGTATTTACAGGAACACGTCATTTTAAACATTAATTTGTTTAACTTTGTGCGTTAAAAATTTATAACTATTTAAACCCTTAAAAATCGTATGGGATTTTTTGATTTCATGACCGAGGATATTGCAATAGACCTTGGTACCGCAAACACTTTAATTATTCACAACGATAAAGTTGTCATTGATAGTCCATCAATAGTTGCTCGTGATAGAATATCGGGCAAAATAATTGCCGTTGGTAAAGAGGCAAATATGATGCAAGGTAAAACACATGAAAACATAAAAACCATAAGACCTTTGAAAGACGGGGTTATTGCTGATTTTGATGCGTCCGAAAAAATGATTAGCATGTTCATCAAAAGCATCCCTGCTTTGAAGAAAAGAATGTTTACGCCTGCTCTTCGAATGATTGTATGTATCCCATCAGGAATTACTGAGGTTGAAATGCGTGCGGTAAAAGAATCATGTGAGCGTGTGAATGGAAAAGAAGTCTATTTGATTCACGAGCCAATGGCAGCAGCCATTGGTATTGGTATCGATATCATGCAACCTAAGGGAAATATGATTGTCGATATTGGAGGTGGAACAACTGAAATTGCGGTTATTGCCTTAGGTGGAATTGTTTGCGACAAATCAGTTAAGATTGCTGGTGATGTTTTTACCAATGATATTGTATATTACATGCGTACACAACACAATTTATTTGTTGGAGAAAGTACTGCTGAAAAAATAAAAATCACCATAGGTGCGGCATTAGAAGAGCTAGAAACACCTCCAGACGACATGTCGGTTCAAGGTCGTGATTTACTAACAGGCAAACCAAAACAAGTAGATGTTTCTTACAGAGAAATTGCTAAAGCCTTAGACAAATCTATACAACGTATTGAAGATGCTGTGATGGAAACTTTATCCCAAACTCCTCCTGAATTAGCTGCTGACATATACAATACCGGGATTTATTTAGCCGGTGGAGGTTCTATGTTACGTGGTCTTGACAAAAGAATTTCACAAAAAACAGACTTGCCAGTTTATATAGCAGAAGACCCATTAAGAGCCGTGGTTCGTGGAACAGGAATGGCACTTAAAAACATCCCTAAATTTAGAAGTGTTTTAATAAAATAATACGACTAATTAATGCAGCAAATATTTAATTTTATATTTAAAAACAGCCATAGATTGCTGTTTTTGCTGCTTTTGGGTGTGTCATTAGTACTAACAATTCAGGCTCATTCTTATCATAGAAGCAAGATAATAACATCAGCCAATTTCTTTACTGGCGGTATTTATGAAAGAATTAATTCCGTGAGTGAATACTTGAATTTAAAAGTTCAAAATGAAGAATTAGCCAAAGAAAACGCTCGTCTTAAAAGTATTATTTTTAACACAAAAGACACTGCTTCTATTGCAAAAATTGACACTATAAAAGGTGTTAAAAAGCAAACATTATTGTGTCAAAAGTGATTCATAATTCCTATAATGTTTATGAAAATTATATTACTATCAACAGCGGTGAAACTGCGGGCGTAAAACCAGATATGGGAGTAGTTAACAGTTCTGGAATTATTGGTATTGTAGATAAAACCTCAAAAAATTACGCCACTATAATTAGTATTCTAAATGTAAAGTCTCAGATAAATGCTAAAATCAAAAAATCAAATCATTTTGGTTCTTTAGTTTGGAATGGAAAAAGTACCGGATTTGTTCAGCTAATAGATGTTCCTAGATTAGCATCTGTCCGAAAAGGGGACACCATTGTTACAGGTGGACAATCTGTAATTTTTCCTGAAAATATTGGAATTGGTACTATCGACAAAATTTACACCGATAACAAAACTAATTACTACACGCTAAACGTAAAACTTTTTAATGATATGACTAATCTAGGTCATGTGTATATTATTAAAAGTAAAAACCGTGAAGAGATTCAAAATTTAGAAAAAAGAGAAGATGAATAGCGCTATATTAGTAAATATTGTTCGATTTATTCTGCTATTGGCAGCTCAAGTTCTCATTTTCAATAACATGAATTTCTTGGGTTACATTAATCCGTATCCCTATATATTGTTTATCATACTATATCCTGTAAATGGTAATAAATACGGCATTTTACTCGCTAGTTTTATGTTAGGAATTATAATGGATATGTTTTGCAATTCGGGAGGAGTTCATGCCGCTTCGTGTATTGCTTTAGCTTACTATAGACCTTATATCTTTAAATTCTCTTTCGGTTTAAGTTATTAATATCAAACCGTAAAATTAAATGATGTATTAACTCCTGAACGGTTTTCTTTTATATTAATTGCAGTAGTAATTCACCATTTCACATTGTTTATACTTGAAGTTTTTAGATTAAATTTTCTTTGGGAAATCCTACTCAAAACCTTCCTAAGTACAATTTTTACCATTATTCTTTGTGTTATTATAATATATATTATTAAGCCCAACAGACGATGAGAAAAGTATTATTGCCTACAATTATTATTATAGCAACAATTTTGCTAATCCTAAGGCTCTTTTACTTGCAGATTATTGATGATTCGTTTAAATTAAAATCTGAAAACAACGCAATCAAAATTCAATATGACTATCCTGAAAGAGGCTACATCTATGACAGAAATGGAGTGCTTCTTGTGGCAAACCAGCCATCTTATGATATTATGTTTATCCCTAAAGAATTAAAAAATATTGATACTTTAGAATTTTGTCATTTATTAAATATCACAAAAGAGGACTACATTCGAATTGTTGAAAAGGGGAAAGTATATAGCCCGAGGCTTCCTTCTGTTTTTTTGCCTCAATTAAACAAGTTAGAGTTTGCTGCTTTTCAAGAAAAAATTAGAAAATTTCAAGGTTTCTATATTCAAAAAAGATCATTGAGAGATTACCAAGTGAAATTTGGAGCCAATATTTTTGGTTTTATCACTCAAGCTAGTGAAAAAACTATCGAAAAAAATCCATATTATAAAAGTGGTGATTTATTAGGTAAACAGGGCGTTGAGGAAAGTTATGAAAAAACACTCCGAGGTGTAAAAGGGGTAAAATATATTCTTAAAGACAAATTTAACAGGGAAATTGGCTCATACAAAGAAGGAAAATTTGATACCATTGCTGTTCAAGGGGAAGATATTAATCTAACCATTGATGCTGAACTTCAAAAATATGGAGAGGAATTAATGGCCAATAAACGTGGAGGAATAGTTGCCATTGAACCTAAAACGGGAGAAATATTAGCTCTAGTAACAGCTCCTTCCTATGACCCTGCAATTCTTGTTGGAAGACAGCGTTCAAAAAATTACACCATGCTATATCATGATTCTATAGCAAAACCATTGTTTGATAGAGGATTGTTGGCAGAGTATCCTCCTGGCTCTCCATTTAAAATTCTTACTGGATTAATTGGTCTTCAAGAAGGAGTAATTAACGAACAAACAACCTATATGTGTCATCATGGCTTTAGTTACGCTCCCGGACGATTTATGAAATGTCATGGCTCAGAAGCTCATCAATTGCACAATGGAATCTATAATTCTTGTAATACTTATTTTGCCAATGTTTATTTACGCATTATTGGAAAATATGTAAGCACACCATATGCAGTCGATGCTTGGAGCAATCATGTCAAAAGCTTTGGACTAGGACAATTTATGGGATATGATTTACCAACTGGAAAAAGAGGGAAAGTCCCTACTTCAAAAACCTACAAGAGAATGTACCCTGGCTGGGGGTATAGTGGTAAAACAATTATATCTAATGCTATTGGTCAGGGAGAAGTTTTAATGACTCCTATCCAATTGGCAAACATGATGGCAACTGTTGCTAATCAAGGATATTATTATACCCCTCACATCATAAAAAAAATCAAAGGTGAACAAATTGATAAAAAATTCAAAACAAAGCATTTTGCTACCATTGACAAAAAACATTTTGCCCCCATGATAAGTGGCTTATTTGATGTATATAATTTTGGGACAGCGAGTGCTCTTCGTGTAGAAGGGATTGATATTTGTGGAAAAACTGGAACTGCTGAAAATTATGCGAAAATTGGTGGAAAAAGAACAAAACTTGAAGATCACTCGATATTTGTTGCATTTGCACCAAAAGATAATCCTAAAATTGCAATAGCTATTCTAGTAGAAAATGGAGGTTTTGGAGCTACAATTGCAGGGCCAATTGCCAGCTTAATGATTGAAAAGTATTTAAGACATAAAATAACGCGAACCGATTTAGAAAAAAGAACATTAGAAAGAAGTTTACTAGATCGTTATGCAAAATATAGTGGCAAAAAAGCAGTTGACAGTCTATTATTAAAAAAGCCCTAAAGAAATAGATACCACTCAAGTGAGTAAAAAGAAACCTAATTTGTAAAATGAAGAATCAAAGTGTTACCAATAATTTAGATTGGGTAAGTGTCATCATCTATATCATTTTAGTGATAATGGGTTGGTTAAACATCTACTCCTCTTCCCTTTCGTTATCGGATGACAATTACATTTTTGACATGACTCAATTTTATGGGAAACAATTTATGTATATTTTCTTGAGTATTCCTCTAATATTTGTTGTGCTCTCTGCCGATGGTAAATTTTACGAAAAATTCTCAATTATAATCTTTGGAATCGCATTACTCTCACTTGCTGGGTTATTTGTTTTTGGTAAAACCGTCAAAGGACAGGCTAACTGGTATTCTTTTGGTTCTTTTGGGATTCAACCAGCCGAATTTGCAAAAGCTGCTACAGCACTGGCACTAGCAAAATACCTGAGCGATGTTCAAGTTAATTTGAAAGATGTCTATCGACAAATTCAAGCTTTAGCTATTATCTTTCTACCTATAATTCTTATTGCGCCTCATGACCCTGGAAGTGCCTTAATTTATACCATGTTTATTTTAGTTTTATACAGAGAAGGATTGCCTCCCTGGTATCTATGGACAGGTTTTATAGCGGTAATATTGTTTGTGCTCTCATTGATTTTTGAACCTTACGTAGTTATTTTAATGTCCCTTATTCTCATCACCCTGGTTTATTTTAAAAGTAGATTAGTAGATAGAAATATTGTTGCAAGTACCATTGTATTGGTTTTAATTTCTGGATTTGTTTTTTCTGTTGATTATGTTTTTGACAATGTTTTCAAACAACATCATCGAGATCGATTCAATATTTTACTTGGTAAAGAAGTTGACATGAAGGGAATTGGCTATAATACGAATCAATCTGAAATTGCTATTGGTTCAGGCGGCTGGTTTGGCAAAGGTTTTCTTGAAGGAACCCAAACAAAAGGAGGTTTCGTTCCTGAACAACACACCGATTATATTTTTACTACTGTTGGTGAAGAATGGGGATTTCTAGGTTCTCTTGTAGTAATTGGTTTATTTGTTAGCTTAATTTTTAGAATTATATACCTCGCAGAAAGACAAAAAACAAAGTTTAGTAGGGTTTATGGATACTGTGTTGCCAGTATATTATTTATGCATTTCTTTGTAAATATAGCTATGGTTGCTGGTATTTTTCCAACTATTGGAGTTCCGCTACCATTCTTCTCCTATGGAGGTTCTGGTTTATGGGGATTTACTATTTTGCTATTTATATTTTTAAAAATGGATGCCAATAAGGTAAATGAATGGTAAACGATAAAACAAGAAAGACCACTATCAAGTGGTCTTTCTTTGTTTTAAGAATATTTAGATTTAAGATTTAACTAATTTATCTTTTTTTATAGCTGATACATTCTTCTTTACGATTCCCTTAGGCTGTAAATCATCTAAAATATTTATAGCTTCTTCAACGTAAATATCTTTTGATAAACTCTCATGCCATCTTTCTCTTTTTTCTTTGAGAGTAATATCTGTTTTCATTGCCTCAATCTCATTTGGAAGAGAAGAAAACTTCAACTTGTTTTGATAGTTTGAAATCGCTTTATATTTTTTTGCTTTTTGTTCAACCGCATTTTGGTCAGCTTTGAATTTATCAATATTTAAACTATAAATATTTTCCTTATTTCTCTCGTCAATCCATTTGGCATTTTCCTCAATAAGCTTAAACTTCTCGTTCATTGCAATTCTTTTCTTACTGTTGTCAATTGCTTTGTCAAAATTATTTTGTTTGTCCCAAAATTTATACTCTGCTGGATCAATTTTATCCCAAGGCATAGCATTATCTATATCTCTCTCTCCCATTTTCAAGTAAGCATATCGATCTGGCATGGCAACATCACTACTCACTCCTTCTAATTGAGTCGAACCTCCATTTATTCTATAGAATTTTTGAGTAGTCGTTTTCAAAGCTCCTAAATCGCCAACAGCACTATTTCTGACAAATTGATTCAAATCTATCACGTTTTGAACAGTTCCTTTTCCATAGGTCTGTTTACTTCCAATAATAATTCCTCTTCTATAATCTTGAATGGCAGCTGCCAAGATTTCAGATGCCGATGCAGAAAAACTATTCACCATAATAACAAGAGGGCCATCCCATTGCACTCGACTATCTTTATCGTACAATACCTCTTTCTTTCTTCCTGCCGATTTTATTTGAACAATTGGTCCTTGTTCGATAAATAATCCTGCTATGTCAACTACAGTTTTAAGTGAACCACCTCCATCATCTCTTACATCAACAATAATTCCGCTTACACCTTCTTTTTTTAATCTCTCCACTTCTATTGCCATATCTTTTCCTGCATCGCGACTATCGTTGTTTTCAAAATCGATATAGAATTTTGGCAAGTAGATTATTCCGTATTTCAATCCGTTTTTGTTAACAATACTGGACTTTGCATAGGTTTCTTCAATTTCTACAATATCTCTAATAATAGAAATTACTTTAATAGTTCCATCAACTTTTTTTACGGTAAGACGTACTTCTGTCCCTTTTGGCCCTTTAATTTTTTTGACTACATCATCAAGATGCATTCCAATAACATCTACCGCTTCTTTATTTCCTTGAGCCACTTTCATGATGATATCTCCAGCCTCTAACTCTTTTCCTCTCCAAGCTGGACCTCCCGAAATCAATTCTGATATTTCTGTGTAATCATTCTTTTTTTGAAGTCTTGCACCAATACCTTCCAACTTTCCGCTCATACTCACATCAAATCGTTCCTTTTCATCAGGTGGAAAATAATTGGTGTGCGGATCAAATCGCGATGCAATGGCATTAATGTAAACTGAAAACCAATCATTTCTATCTAAATCCTCAACAAAACTGTAGTATTCGTTTAATGATTTTAATGAGCTTTCTCTGGTTTCTTTTTCTAACTCCTCAAATGTTTTTGGTTTATCAGAATCTTTATTTTCAGTGGATTTATCAGTAAAAGCTATTGCAGCTTTAGATTTACCAATATCTTCAGGACTTTCCTTTTCCTTAGTACTATCTACCACTCCATTCTTCTTATCTTCTTGAAGTTTCAATCTATCGGTCAAAGAAGAAAGCGTTGACAATTTAATTTGTTTTCTCCATTTTTCTCTTAACTCCTCAGTGGTTTGTGCAAAAGGTAATTTTTCATAATCTGTATTGAACTCTTCCTGAACAGAATAATCAAATGGTTTGTCTAGAATTTCTTTGTAGAAATTTTTACTTTCTGAAATTCTTTTAACTAATCTATTATAAGTTAAATCAAAAAAAGTTAAATCTTTATTCTTTATCTGATCATCAATTTGAGTTTCATATTGTTGAAATTCATTAATATCTGATTGCAAAAAGAAACGTTTTGACGGGTCTAAGGCCTCGATATAATCTTTATAAACGCCTTTTGAAAATTTATCATCTATTGCCGCAGGTTCGTAATGTCCGCGTTCAATAACAAAGGTCAATAATTCTAAAAGTAATTTGTCTTTTTCAGGATCGCCTTCATTAGCCTTCGGAATAAAACTCCAAAGCCCTACACATATGGCAACAATAACCAACAGTAACTTATAATTTCTTTTCATATATTGGATAACAGTATTCATTAATTTTTGAACTAAATTACACAAAAAACCATGCCAAGTAATTTACAGCTCGCTAATTTTTTGTTAAAGATGCTAATTTAATAACTTCCACGCAAAAAAGCTTATTTTTGTACGGATTATTTAATTGACAGAAAACAATCAATTCCCATATTGATAGTGACTTTTACACAACAATACTAATGAATAAACCCTTAATTTTAGTTACCAACGATGACGGAATTTCAGCGCCTGGAATTCGAACATTAATTGCAATTATGTCTGAAATTGGCGAAGTGGTGGTAGTGGCTCCAGACAAACCTCAAAGTGCTATGGGGCATGCTATTACAATAAATAACACGCTCTATTTAAATAAGATGTCGGCAGATGACAGCTCAATTATTGAATATAATTGCTCTGGAACTCCTGTAGATTGTGTGAAATTGGCAGTGAATGAAATTCTTCACAGAAAACCTGACTTATGTGTTTCTGGTATTAATCACGGCTCTAACTCGTCCATTAATGTGATTTATTCTGGTACGATGAGTGCGGCGGTAGAGGCAGGTATAGAGGGAATTCCAGCTATTGGATTTTCATTATTGGATTATGATTGGAACGCCGATTTCTCTCAAATAAAATCGTATGTGAAAAAAATTACAATGGAAGTTCTGAAGAACAAACTTCCTAATGGTGTTGTACTAAATGTCAATTTACCCAAGCTTAAAGAGAATGAGATAAAAGGCATAAAGATATGTCGTCAAGCTAAAGCCTTGTGGATGGAGAAATTTGACAAAAGAAAAACCCCTCAAGGCAAGGATTATTACTGGCTAACTGGTGAATTTGTAAATGAAGATAAAGGTGAAGACACTGATGAATGGGCTCTTGAAAATGGATATGTTTCAATAGTTCCTATTCAATTTGATATGACGGCTCATCATACCATTCAACAACTTAACACTTGGAATTTAAATGAAAAAAACTGATTTACTTATAGGTGTATTTATAGGCATAATTGCCTCAATAATTGGTAGTTATGTTTTTATAGAATTACTTACAGAATATAATTTTATTGAAGGAGTAAAAATTTTAAGGTTTCAAGGGAAATTAGGAAAAATTATTTCTTTAGGTTCTGTTTTAAATATAATCGTTTTCTTTCTTTTATTAAAATTCAACAAAGAACTGATTGCAAGAGGCGTAATTCTAGGAACTATACTACTAGCAATTATCACATTGCTTATTTAAATCTATCTATCAAAGTATTGAAATGAAATATTATATTATAGCTGGAGAAGCTTCGGGAGACCTACACGGTTCCAATTTGATGAAAGCATTGTATGAAGAAGATGCAAATGCTGATATTCGATTTTGGGGAGGTGATTTAATGCAAAAATCGGGCGGAACATTAGTAAAGCACTATAAAGAGTTAGCTTTTATGGGATTTATTGAAGTGATTTTTAATTTAAAAACTATTTTAAACAATATTGAATTTTGCAAAAAAGACATCTTAAATTTCAATCCTGATGCACTAATTTTCATTGATTATCCTGGCTTCAATATGCGAATTGCAAAATGGGCAAAAAACAATGGTATACAAACTCATTATTACATCTCTCCTCAAATTTGGGCTTGGAAAGAAAATCGTATTAAAGCTGTCAAAAGAGATTTCGACAAGTTATATGTAATTCTTCCTTTTGAAAAAGATTTTTATGAAAACAAACATAATTTTCCTGTTGAATTCGTTGGTCATCCTTTGATTGACGCTATTCACAATAGAAAACTCATAGATGCTCCAACTTTTAGAAAAGAAAATGATTTAGAAGAAAAACCTATCATTGCGATTCTTCCAGGAAGCAGAAAACAAGAAATCACAAAAATGTTATCTGTAATGCTGGGTGTTGTAGATGATTTTACTGATTATCAATTTGTAATTGCTGGAGCTCCAAGCCAGGATTATGATTTATATGAACCGTTTTTAAAATCAAAAAATGTTCATTTCATTGCAAATAAAACATACGATTTACTGTGTCATTCTACTGCTGCTTTAGTAACCTCTGGTACCGCCACTCTTGAAACTGCTTTGTTTAAAGTTCCTGAAGTGGTTTGCTACAAGGGAAGTTGGGTTTCCTACCAAATTGCAAAACGAATTATTACTTTAAAATACATTTCGCTCGTAAACCTTATTATGGACGAAGAGGTGGTTACTGAACTAATTCAGGAAAAATGCAATTCAAGAAATATTAGTGTTGAATTAAAAAAAATAATAGAACCTAACCATAGAAATCATCTTTTAAAAAAATATGATATTTTAGAATCTAAACTCGGCGGAATTGGAGCAAGTAAAAAAACAGCTCAACTTATTATACGAAATCTAAAATAACATCGTTTAAAAGTAATTATTTAAATTTGTAAAAATATTTTTCCTTGAAAAAAGTCTTTTCTTTTCTATTTCTACTTGCTTTTCTGGGTTCATGTAAACCCACAGCTACTATTATAACATCAAAAAAAGAAGCACAAGAAAAAGGAATTTACAGCTTACCACAACCCAAAAAAAGGAGTTGTGCGAAATACTGAACAAAAATCTTCTCCAAAAAAGTTACTAAAAAAGTCGTTTAAACGAAAAAATGATGATGATTACATTGCATCCGATGAAGATACAAGCTATTTGGTAAAACAATTAATTAATACTGCCTCTGACAATTTGGGGGCTAATTACAGGGCAGGAGGAACAACACCCGATGGTTTTGACTGCTCCGGTTTGATGTATGCTACTTTTAAAAAATTTGATATTATTTTACCCAGATCATCGGTAGATATGGCAAAAATTGGCAGAGTTCTTTCTACCAACGAAATCCAAAAAGGAGATTTAATTTTCTTTAAAACCAATGGCAGAAAGGTCATTAATCACGTAGGCATGGTGATTGAAGTTACTGAAGATGAAATTAAGTTTATTCACTCCTCAACTCAAAAAGGGGTAATCGTTTCTTCCACCAAAGAACCTTATTACGAGAAAAGTTTCACACAAGCCAATAGAATTTTATAATAACAAGTACTATCTTGTTAATTTTTTTTACTATTTTAGTTTTATAAAAGCACCCTGTTTGTAAAACTATACGCCAGATGAAAATAATACACTTTCCATTGACAAAGATTATCCTATTTTTTGTTTTTGGGATTTTGTTTTCTTTTTACAAAAATCCAAATCCAGAGACCGTTTTTACAATAACTTTCATCTCATTTGGAGTATTTATTATTTCCTTTTTACTATCAAAAAGAGATTTCAATCAAAAAATTTATTTTGGAGTAAGTCTCTATATTTTATCTTTTTTTATTGGAATCACAACACAAACCGTTCACAACGATTACTTTCAAAAAGAGAATTACATCCATCAGATACAAGATTCTGAAAAAGAGCATATCGTTGAACTCGTGTTGAGAGAAAAATTAAAAAACTCTACTTTTAGCAATCGATATGTAGCTGTTGTCAAGAAAATTGATTCCAAAGAAAGTTCCGGAAAAATAATTATCAACTTTTACACTAACAAATTAACCGAAAAACTTGCGATAGGCACCCAACTTCGAATCAAAGGAAGCGTCGTAAAGCATAAAACCGTCAACAATCCTGACCAATTTGATTATGGTAAATACCTGATTAACAAATCCATCTTGGCTCAAATGTATGTTAGTCCAGAAGATATACTGGTTGGAACCTCTGTTGATAAGGATATTTGGTATTATTCAGATAAAATTAGAAGCAAAATACTGGATAACCTAAAACAATCTGGTTTTAAAAACGACGAATTAAATGTTGTGGCGGCTCTAATACTTGGTCAACAACAAGAAATTTCAACAGAAATTCTAACCGATTATCAATACGCAGGCGCCATACATATTTTATCTGTTTCGGGCTTGCACGTTGGATTCATCTTGCTCTTTATTAATTTTTTATTGAAACCTTTTCCAAAAAACAAATTAGGTTCTTACACAAAACTCATCATCACACTACTGGCTTTATGGGGATTTGCAATACTTGCTGGTATGTCTCCATCAGTAGTTCGCTCGGTGACAATGTTCTCCTTTGTCGCTGTAGGCATTTGCTTAAAAAGAAAAACAAACATTTACTACACGCTTTTAATATCTTTATTTTTCATCTTACTCTATCAACCGTCATTTTTATTTGATGTTGGATTTCAATTGAGCTATACCGCTTTATTCTTTATACTTTGGATACAACCACTATTGTCAGAAATTTGGACTCCAAAGAACAAGATTCAAACTTATTTTTGGGACATTTTAACCGTATCCTTTGCAGCGCAAATTGGAGCAATGCCATTAAGCATCTATTATTTTCACCAATTCCCAGGACTGTTTTTTATTACTAATTTGATTATTCTACCGGGATTAGGAATGATAATGGGATTGGGCGTTCTCGTTATGATACTCGCCTTCGTTAATTATGTTAATCTTTATCTTTGTAAAATACTGGAATTCAGTATAACTATATTGAACACTACTATTAGTTGGGTAGCCTCATTTGAAAATTTTATCATCAAAGACATTCCTTTTAATTGGTACATGCTTGTATCCTTGTATGGAGTGATTATTTGTATGCTGCTTTGGATAAAAAAACCAAGCTTTACAAAATTAATATTCAGTCTTTTAGCATTGTTACTTTTTCAAACTAGCTGTTTCGTTTCGATATGGAAAACTCAATTGGAAAAAGAATTTATAGTGTTTCATGTCAAAAAATCGACTCTAATTGCAGAAAGAATGGGAAGAAATGTGACTATTTACAGCAATGATAGTGTTCCAAAAAACAACGTGCTGAAATCGTATTTGGTTGCAAATTTTAGCTCTTTGAAAGCCCAAAAAAAATTACAAAATGTTGGCTATTTCAAGAATAAAAAAATACTAATCATAGATAGTACTGGTGTTTATCCAAATACTGCAAAGGCAGACATTATATTAATGACTCACTCGCCTAAAATAAACTTAGACCGACTGCTTCAAAAAAGCCGCCCAGAACTTATCATTGCAGATGCTTCCAATTATAAAACCTATATAAAAGTTTGGAAAGCTACTTGTATAAAAGAAAAAATCCCTTTTCACACTACTGGAGAAAAGGGATTCTATAGATTAAAATAAAATTATTGTTTTACTGACAAAATTTGATTGGCGCCTTCAATCCATTTTGATGGACGCCCGCTACATAACCTGTACTTCCTAATTTATCTAGATTAATTTTTCCTTCTACTGTTGAAGGTCTCGTAAACCAAATTGTTGGAAAACCTTGAACAGCAAACAGTTGTTGCAACTGATTGTTTTGTTGTTGAGTTTCTGGCAATTGAGGAGATCTTCTAGGAAAGTCAACCTCAACCAAAACAACTTTATCTTTAGCCCAAGCAGCAAATTCAGGGGTCTTTAAAACTTCTTTTTGTGGACGAATACACCATCCGCACCAGTCACTTCCTGTAAAGAAAAGTAATATTGGTTTTGGTTTTCATCGAAATCTCTGCTGCTTTATCAAAATTGGTTTCCCATGTAAGTTCCTGTGCTTGAACTGCCATTGAACCAATGAAGAATACAATACTTAAAACTATTTTTTTCATAAGGTAATCATTACTTTAAAATCTTATTTTCAAAAATCATGCCTAAAATTAACGAACACCATGCATCAACTTTTTGATAATTGGTGTCATTAAAACAGAGAACAAAGCTACAGAAATTGATATTATGGTCAACATCCAAAAGAAATAACTCAACCCGTGTTCATCCGCTATTTTGTCAATATTTTCACCAAACATTCCTGCTCCTTTCATCCCAATTGCGACTGCAAGATACCAAACTCCAAACATAAAAGCAATCATTCGTGCTGGAACCAGCTTACTAACGTATGACAACCCAACAGGCGAAATACACAACTCAGCCATAGTGTGGAACAAATATACTAAAATCAACCATATCATGCTCACAGAAGCTGTTTTTGCACCAGGAAGTATTCCGTTAGCTCCAAAAGCTACACAAGCCATTCCTAATGCCAAAAGTCCCATTCCAATTCCATACTTATAATTAGCAGATGGATTGTACTTACTTTCCCACCATTTAGAGAATAAAGGTGCTAATGAAATAATGAATAAAGAGTTCAAGGTAGAGAACCATGTTGCAGGAACTTCCGTCAAAGGTTTTGTGACCTTTTCAATTTTCAATAATTCCAAGGTACTATCTGATAATGATAAATATCCAGCGGTGTAATAATCCTTAGCCAACATCCAGATGGCGATTGCCCAAACAATTACAAAACTGGCACTCAAAATAACATTTGCAACGGCATAATTCTTAAATGTCTGCTTAAATAATAAATACAACACCCATGTAATGATAGCCAAAGGCAATATCGTTATTAGTGAATTCACAACTAAAAAAACCACACTCCAATTGCCCTCTAAAATCCTATTCGTATAATCATTAGCGAAGATGGTTAAGCTATTAGGTGATTGCTCGAATATAGCCCAAAAAGCAACTGATAAAAAAGCGAAAAAGGTTACTGCCATTAACTTCTCTTTGGTAATTTCAGAATATTGCGTAAATCTGTAAAGCAGTAATCCAACAAATAAAATTAATGCCGTAAGAATAGCGATAGAATTTCCATTTTCACCAAGAAAGGCAAAAACATTTACTTTGCCTCCAGATATTTTTGTTGCTGGATCATTCAAAATCCATAGTAATCCCAAAAGACAGGTTAGAGCTATAACTCCTAATTGAACTGGTGTAAATGGATTTCTTTTATCTGTATCAGCTGCAGTAGATTTGGCGACACTCTCTTTATTAGGTTTTAAACCAATATCGCCAAAAATGTTTTGAGACAACCAAAACTGCAAGGTTCAAAAAACATAAAAATTCCAGCTAAACCAAAACCATAACTCCACCCTACTTTCTCACCTAGATAGCCACAAAGTAAAATTCCGAAGAAAGCCCCAGCATTGACACCCATGTAGAATAAGGTATAAGCTCCATCTTTTTTCTCAGGACGATCTTTGTACATTTCTGAAATGATTGAAGTCATGTTAGGTTTGAAAAAACCATTCCCAAAAACCAGCAATACTAATCCTAAATAAATTGAAAAATGGGTTTCAATAGCCATCGATGCGTGTCCTAATGTCATTAGTGTTGCTCCAAGAACTATTGCCCATCGAAAACCAATTATCTTATCGGCAAAATAACCGCCAAGCATCGTTGATAAATACACTAATCCCACATAAGATCCAAATAAGGCAGATGCATTTTCTCTGGTCCATTCCCAACCACCATCGACTGCAGAAGTTGTCAAAAATAGTATCAATAAAGATCGCATGCCGTAGAAGGAAAATCGCTCCCACATTTCGGTAAAAAACAATACAAATAATCCAGCAGGATGACCTAAAACTGGGCTTTTAAAAAATTGATCGGTTGAGTTTTGATTCATAGTATTTTATTTTACTTCCTGCATTAATTTTTCTGATTAATGGAGATATAACTAAAAGAAATGCTCCAAAACTTAGGGCATATAAATACAATTGATAATATCCATCTAGCTTTGTCTTTGCAATTTTTGTGAGTAAGAAGCACTCTCATCCGTTGTACGACATTCCCTGCGCCAAGTAATCCGAAGCTATATTGTCAGAAGGCACTGGCTAAAAACCAAATTCCCATCATAATTCCGAAAATTTTTTGGAGATAATTTGGTGATTGTTGACAATCCTATTGGTGACAGACAAAGTTCCAAAAGCAAGTATAAAGTAGCAATAGTAAATATATCTAATGAAGTAATTCCATTGCCCATCTCAAAAAGGTTAAGTAATAAAAGTATAAAAAAACCAAGCCAAAAACAAGAACCCAATTCCAAATTTAATCGCAGTATTGGGTTCAATTTTCTTTTTACCATAAAGCCATAGCAACCCAAACAGTTGGACTAAAAACAATTACAAACAAAGAATTTAGACTTAAAAATTTCACAGTTGGATTAATCTCAAAAAACAACAAATTATGGCTCAAATTATTCTTAGCAAAAAGGGCTAAAGAGCCTCCGCTCTGCTCAAAAAAAGCCCAAAAAATAACAGAAAACAAAATGAAAATAAATGCAGCTATTAATTTTTTTTGAGATTTACTATCTTTCTCTAATGGTTTCGTATGCAATAATATAAAATATCAAGCGATCCAAAATAGTGTACAGAAATAATCTAAATTATAATCCTGTATTCTTAATCATTTATAAAAAATGCAGGAATAGTGATTAAGAACCTGCAAATAAACAGCCATTCTTCTTTAGTTCGCTTTGATGGACAAAAATTAAGTAATGGTGAATCTCCTGGCCTAATAATTTTTTACTGAAATAAATGTTATCAATCCCAAAATCATTCACAAGTCCAGCAGCTAAAAGGCATAACTCCAACCATACTCTGGACTAGTTCCAAAATATACACACACGGCTCCTCCAAGTAAAGCTCCTAGATTAATGCCTGAATAAAACAATCCAAAACCAGCATCTCTACGACTGTCTCCTTCTTTATATAATTCTCCAACCATTGAAGAAATATTGGGCTTCAAAAATCCCGTACCTAAATGATTGACAATAAAATATTTCCCAAAATAAAAATATCACCAGTTAGAGTTTTGAAAATGCAATAATTAAATTTCCTAGATATCATTACCAACAATATTCCCCAAAAACAATTGACTTTTCTAAACCCTAAAATCTTATCTGCAAAGAATCCACCTACAACAAGTGTTGCATAAACAAAAGCCTGAATAACTTCCAATCAATAAGTTTCTGCATCATCAGACAACGACAACCTAAAATTTTGTAAGATAAAAAATCAATAAACCTTTCATTCCATAAAAACGAAAACCGTTCCCACATTTCCTAAAAAATAAATACCAAAATTGCTTTTGGATGTCCCAAAAAATCTTTCTGATTCGAATTAGTCCGTTGTTTTAGATATTTTATAAATTTTCTTTAATAAAATTAGTCATCTTAGTATACAATTGAATTCGGGTTTTACCTCCATAAATTCCGTGATTTTTATCAGGATATATTTGAGAATCAAATTGTTTATTGGCTTGAATTAATGCCTCCATCATTTGCATCGAATTTTGTAAATGTACGTTATCATCAGCAGAACCATGTATCAAAAGAAATTTTCCTTTGAGTTTATCTACATAATTTATTGGAGAATTTTCATCATATCCGCTAGGGTTTTCCTGAGGAGTTTGCATGTATCGCTCGGTGTAAATACTATCATAAAAACGCCAATTTGTAACTGGTGAAACCGCTATAGCCATTTTGAACACATCGTTGCCTTTGAACAAACAATTGGCCGACATGAACCCACCATAACTCCAACCCCAAATTCCAATTCTGGATTTGTCGACATAGGATAATTTCCAATAACTTTTGCTGCATCAATTTGGTCCTCACTTCATATTGTCCCAATTGACCTTGTGTACATTTTTTAAAATCAGCGCCTTTAAATCCTGTACCCCTTCCGTCAACACAAGCTATAATATACCCTTGTTGTGTTAGCATCATGTACCAATAGTCATCCAAATCATTCCAAACATTTCCCGCCTCCTGTGTTCCTGGTCCAGAATATTGAAACATGAAAACAGGATATTTTTTGGTGGCGTCAAAGTCTTTTGGTTTTAAAATCCAAGCATTTAGTTCGTTCCCCTTTTCTGTTTTTAAAACAAAGAACTCTTTTGTGGGCAAATTATACGCTTTTAATTTGGTAGTTAATGCTTCGTTAGTTTCAATAACTTGTAATTGTTTTCCTGTTTTTGAATCATGTAGAGTATAGGTTGTTGGCTGAATTGCACTTGAAAAAGTGTTAATGTAAAACTGGAAATTAGGACTAAAAGTCGCTTCGTTGGTGCCAACTTGTGAAGAAAGACGTACTTTGTTTTTACCATCCAAATTGATTCTATAAATGTCTCTATTGATGGAACCATTTTCAACCGACTGATAAAAAATAGTGCTTGTTTTTTCATCAAGTCCATAATAGCCTGTGACTTCCCAGTTGCCTTTTGTAATTTGCTTTTTTAATTTCCCAGTTTTATCATACAAATAAATATGGTTATATCCGTCTTTTTCACTAGTCCAGATAAAACTGTTGTCTTTTAAAAAGGTAAGATTATCAGTGATATCAACGTACGCTTTATCTCTTTCATTTAAGACTACTTTTGTAGTAGCAGTATTTCCATCAATAAACAATACATCTAGATTATCCTGATGACGATTCAATAGTTGAGCACTCAACACATTTGCATCATTTGTCCATTTTATTCTAGCAATGTAAAAATCAGAGTAATTACTGAGATTAACTTGTTTTGTCTTGTTAATCGCCACATCGTAAATATGTAAGGAAACCTCTGAATTTTTTTCTCCAGCTTTTGGATATTTGAAAGTTTCAACAGCAGGATACAACTCCTTTCCAAAAACAGTCATCGAAAATTCAGGACCTGACTTTCATCAAATCGAATATAGGCTATTTTTTTACTATCCAAACTCCAATCAAAAGCTCTAATAAAAGGATTTCCAGAAGCTCTTGGATCGTTAAATTCTTCCTCGTAAACCCAATCTGTTATCCCGTTTATGACTTTATTTTTTTCTCCGTCGGTTGTAATTTGGGTAGACTGCTTGCTAGTTATATCATAGATGTAAATATTATTTTCTTTAGCGTAAGCAATCTTCTTACCATCTGGAGAAAATGTAGGTTCTTGAACTTGAAAATCAAAAAGTTTGGTCAATTCTTTTGTAACAATAGAATACAAATAATAATCCGCTGTGAAAGAATGACGATAGATCGAATTGGAATTGTTAGCAATCAAAATCATTTTTTCATCCTTACTGAACGAATAACTATCAATTCCATCCGCTAATTCCTTTTGATCTTTGGTGTCAATAAGAGTAGATACTTTTTTCAAAGTGGTAAAATCATACAAATCTATCTGCATGCTTCTAGTCGCTCTGTCAAAATTCAAAACAGTGTATTGATTCGTGTTTTTCATGGACTGTAATTCGTACATTTCTTTTGTTCGAAAAGCTCCTGAATAAATATCCTCAATTGTTATCTTTTTTTGCGAAAAAACAGTTAAGGATACTACTAAAAATAAGACAGTAATTTTGTTTAAACTCATGAATTAATTGTAAAAATAAAGGAGTCAATTTTAGTGAAAAAATTACACATAATGACCTTTTTTTGTGTTAAATCAATTATTTGTACTGAAAAATTGTTTTTACTATAAAATACTTAACTATAAATACCCATTAAAAATGTGAGAGATAGGGTAAAAATTCGTTTTAACTGACATTGACAAGCCAAGGTAAAGATCGGGTCGGTTGCCACTCCGGGGGGCCCCAGCAGAGGGTCTTTTGGTAAAGGAGGTGTTCCCCTTCACACCCCACCTATTGATACTTGTAATAACCAAGTACTAAAAGTATGTTAGAATTACAAACATTAATGGTTCGGTCTGGGTTTTGTCATGCTCAGGTTTTAAACTATTTTTATTTAAATCAGATTCATTGAGTATCAAATATAACTATTAAATCTAAACCGTATCTTTGCAGTCAAATTATTTTAACCGATTAAGCATGAGTAACGCTGTTAGTGGATTTTCTAAATTGTCCAAAGACGAAAAAATAAATTGGATTGCCAAAGAATATTTTTCTGAACCAACAGAAGCTGTTTCCTTACTTAAAAAGTATTGGAACTCTGACGCTAAAATTCAACAACTTCACGACGAATTTATAGAAAACACCGTATCTAATTTCTACTTCCCTCTGGGCATTGCACCCAATTTTCTCATCAACGGAAAAAACTACACTATCCCGATGGTGATTGAAGAAAGTTCTGTTGTAGCTGCAGCAGCTAAATCGGCTAAATATTGGTCCACACGAGGCGGTTTTAAAACTACAGTATTGAGTACTGAAAAAATTGGTCAAGTCCATTTTATCTATAAAGGTGATGCTAAAAAACTAGAACAATTCATCACAAAAATTAACTCTAAATTCTATTCTGATTCCGAAAATATTACGCAGAACATGCAAAAACGAGGTGGCGGAATACTAAAAATAGAACTGCGAGACAAAACCAATTTCATCGAAAATTACTTTCAATTGCATGCTACTTTTGAGACGAAAGATTCCATGGGAGCGAATTTTATTAATTCCTGTTTGGAACAATTTGCAAAAACCTTAAAGGAAGAGGCGGCAACCTACAAATTATTTTCAGAGGAAGAAAAAAACATTCAAATCGTAATGAGTATTTTGTCTAATTATGTTCCTAATTGTGTTGTAAGAGCGGAAGTAAGTTGCAAAGTAGAAGAATTAGCAGACAAGAGAATAGAAAACCCACATGATTTTGCTGAAAAATTCCTAAGAGCAGTTCAAATTGCAGAGGTAGAACCCTTTCGCGCTGTTACACACAACAAAGGAATAATGAACGGAATAGATGCTGTGGTGTTAGCGACTGGAAATGATTTCAGAGCTGTTGAAGCTGGAGTTCATGCTTATGCTTCGAGAAACGGACAGTATTCTAGTCTATCGCATGCCAAAATTGAAAATGATATTTTTAGCTTTTGGATTGAAATTCCTCTTGCGTTAGGAACTGTTGGCGGATTAACTTCTTTACATCCATTGGTTAAATTTTCTCTCGAAATGCTGGGGAAACCAAATGCTAAAGAATTGATGCAAATTGTTGCTGTAGCTGGACTAGCACAAAATTTTGCAGCCTTGCGTTCACTAACTACTACCGGAATTCAAGAAGGACACATGAAAATGCATTTGAATAATATTCTCAATCAATTTGAAGCTACTGAGGAAGAACGAAAAAAGATAACATCCCATTTTCAAAAAAACACGATTTCACATGCTGCAGTGGTTGATTTTATTGAGAACTTAAGAAAATAAAACTTGAGACAAACTTTTTACAGTAACGGAAAACTTTTAATTACGGGTGAATATGCTGTTCTAGACGGTGCAAGAGCTCTGGCTTTACCAACCAAATTCGGTCAAGATTTAGTTGTGGAAGAAGGCAAGAACAAAGAAATTGTTTGGAAAAGCTTTGACAAAGATGGAAGTATCTGGTTTGAAGACACGATTCCCTTTTCAATTATTACTTCTAAAACATTCTTTGAAAATCAATCTAAAAAGAATACGCTTATTGGTATTTTGCATGAAGCTTACCTACTAAACCCAGATTTCGTTATCTATTCTGAAGGTTACATTATAACTACGCATCTTACATTCCCGAAATTTTGGGGACTAGGCACCTCTTCTACGTTAATTAACAACATTGCACAATGGATTAAAATTGATGCTTTTTCGTTACTTAAAAATAGCTTTGGGGGAAGTGGTTATGATATTGCTTGTGCTCAATACGATTGTCCTATTCTCTATCAATTGGTAAATGGAAAACCTACGGTCACAAAAGTTGATTTTTGTCCGCCTTTTTCAGAAAAAATATATTTTGTTTACCTTAACAAAAAACAAAGTAGCAAAAATGCCATTGCCAATTATTACAAAAAACAAAAAAACGCTGCTGAATTTTTTCCTGAAATTGAAAAAATTAATCAAACGCTGTTGCATTCAAAAGACAGTCACCATTTTGCTGGAGCATTAGAACATCATGAAACTATCATGAGTGAACTATTGGACACAAAGACTATTAAAGAATTGTTATTTCCTGATTTCTCTGGAACAATTAAAAGTTTAGGCGCTTGGGGAGGCGATTTTGTTTTGGTTCTCTCTGAAGAAAATCCAACAGCTTATTTCAAAGAGAAAGGATACGAAACTATACTTACTTTTAAGGAAATGATTTTATAAAAAAACCCGACAAAATGTAGTCGGGTTTTTTGTATTCGTTTAGAAAATCTTAATAATTAAATTTAATTCTATTGTCTTCAATTTCAGCTTCATCTTTCAGAGCAGGAATCACACGACCAGAATAACCAGAAACTTGTGATTTTACTTTTGCTATATAATCCGCATGACTTTTTAATACAGGAGCTTTAGTGACCACTTTTGTTTGCACCACATACACTCCTGAATTACCTTCAATTGGTGCAGAAATTTTATTAATTCCAGTTGCAAATGCCGTTCCTACTACTTTTTTCTCTTGTCCAACGTTTGGTAAATTAGCATTCTCTAAGGTAATATCTAAAGCCTGTTGTACTGCTGAACCAGATGCTTTGGCAACAGCATCCAATGAATTTCCTTTCATTTTTGCTTTCAATATCTCAGCTTTTTTCTTATTCTTAAGGATTGGCTCTATTCCTGGTCTTGCATCTTCAACAGGAGTTAATCCTTCTTCGTTTACCTTTTTAAGTTTAGCAATGATGTTTCCAACATTAGCAATTTCAAAACGTTTTACCTCTCCAACTTTAGTACCGCTTTCAAAAGCCCATCTCACGATTTGTCTTTGATTCCCAACGCTACCAAAATTTTCATCCATTGCCTTCGCTTTCACAGGAGGATTAACTGTTAATTTGGCTTCTTTAGCTACTTTTTCAAAATCTTTTTCATTAGCATCCATTTCAAATTTTACCGCTTTTTGATACGTTTTATCCGAAGTTGCATCAGATGGTTCAATTTTTTGAGCAATTGTAGCTAAACGTACCGCGTCTTGCTTATCAGTAATGTTGATGATATGAAAACCAAAATCAGTTTCTACCAAACCTATTTTTCCTACCGGATTATTAAAAACAAAATCGTTGAATGGTTTTACCATTTGTCCTTGAGAGAAATAACCCAAATCACCCCCTTGTTGAGCTGAAGAATCATCAGAATTAGTTAATGCCAACATTAAAAAACTTGATGGATTAGCCAACACTTGAGCTAATAACGATTCCGCTTTAGCTTTAGCTTGCTCTTTAGTTCTTTTCTCTTTTTTATTTGGAACTTGAGTCCCTTCATAACTAATCAATATATGACTCGCTTTAGCATTTACTCCTGCCTTTCTTCCTAAAGATTTACTCAAACAGTAATAAGGTCCTCTCATGTACGGTCCATAAATTTGTCCTTGTGGCAAGTTGAATAATTGCTCAGCGTGTTCAGCAGGTAAATCTTTTTTAGCTACATATGTTGAATCATACGGAATATCCGAATTTTCATTTACAAACTCTGCATCATTTGTTGTTTCTCTAAATCCAGGCAAAGTATCGTTCTGTGCAGTAGCTTGATTATAAACTACTCTTCCTGTTAACAATGAGTTTACAGTGGTTTTAACTTCATTTTCGTCTTCTGGAGAAGCCTTATCTTCTATTAACACATACTCTATTTCGCGAGTTTCATCTGCTTTATATTTTTTCTCATTTTTCTTCATGAAATCAACAATCTCAGCATCAGTAACTTTTACGTCACTATCTTTTACAGTTGAAAACAAAGCTGCAACATAATCAAATGTTACTTTATTAGCTTCCATTTCATATTTTAGTTTTCCTTCTGTTTCAGTAGTGTACACACCTGCTTTTACTAAGGTATTGTATATCTGATATTTTGCATTAATATCCGCATCTTTCTCTCTATCTTTTAGATATTGAGCTTGTTCTGGATTTGATTTAAAATATTCTTTGAATTTTGCTAAATCAAAAACACCTTTAGTTTGAAACATTGGATTTTGACCAATATTTTGATCATTTTTAAAAACTTCCAATATATGTTTTTCGCTAGCAATCAATCCTAATTTATCGAACTCAGCAGTAAGCAAAGCAATAGAAACTTCTTGATCCCAAACTCTATTTACAGCTTGTGTTGGAGTCATTCCTTGTTGACCGCTTTTTTCTAGGTTGCTCACTTTAATTCTAAAATCTTCAAATGGTATGTCTTTACCATTAACACTTCCAACATCTTTTGGTGAAGATTTAAATCCTCCATTGTTGAATAAATCGCCAATGATGAATGCTAATAAACAAAAACCAATAACTAGTATTAGAAGTAAAGAGCGTTGTCTAATTTTTTGTAAAACTGCCATTTTAAATATTGTTAATTTTTAATTCAGTTTGCGAAAATACAATTATCTATTTAATAACCATAGATGTAAACTTATAATTTGCAAGATTTTTTATTTTCTTTTAGAATTTTATTCTGTCAAAGACATTTTTACCAATTCTATCTTCTTGTTTGTTGCTTCTTCGATGGTGAAATTGAACTTTTCGATGGTAATTTGCTCTCCTTTTTGCGGAATTTCTTTAGTGTAATCAACAATAAAACCTCCAAGAGTTCCATAGGAATCACTCTCTGGAATATTGAGTTTATAAGTTTGATTTAAATATTCCACATCCAATCGAGTTGAAAACAAATAAACGCCTTCTTCAACCACTTGTTCTATCAATTCTTCTTCCTCATCGTGCTCATCTTCAATTTCTCCAAAAAGCTCTTCTACAATATCTTCCACCGTTATAATTCCCGAAGTTCCTCCGTATTCGTCTAAAACAACGGCAACACTTTTTCGCTTCTTGGTAAGTAAATCCAAAGCATCCTTGATAAAAATAGTTTCAGGTACAAATTCAACTGGAATTAAAACCGACTTTATACTTCTGGGTTTTTTAAACAATTCAAACGAATGCACATAACCAATAATGTCGTCTAAGGAATTTTGGCTTACCAGAATTTTTGAATAGCCCGTGTCGATAAACATTTGTTTGAGTTCCGCTACAGAATCATAAATATCAACTGCGGCGAGTTCCGTTCTGGGCGTCATAATATCTCTAGCTTTTACTCCTGAAAATTGCAAGGCATTCTGAAAAATTTGAATTTCTAGTAAAAAAGTAAGCCGGAACCGCAAAAAACTTAATAAACCCATTAGCATAAATCTGAAAAAACACCTTTGGCAAAAACTCGGCTGTTATCAAGACAATAAAAGTTGAGATAACTGTTTGCAACAATAAATTAGATAAATCAGAAAAATGATAGGACAAAGTGGCAATCCAACTCATCAGCAAATCTCCCATAAAAAAACCATATACCACTAGTGCAATATTGTTTCCAATGAGCATGGCTGCTATGAATTTGGAAGGTTTTTCGGTAAGTTTTGTTAGGGTTTGAGAGAGAAAATTATTTTGTTTTTTTTCTATTTCAAGATAAATTTTATTGGAAGAAATGAAGGCAATCTCCATACCAGAGAAAAAAGCACAAAAAAGTAAACACAGCAGTATGATACTAATTTCCATGTTTTACATGTTCTTATTCTTATCGTTTTCAAACTTTTTGGCGAACTTTCTTCTAAAGAAGAACATAAATATTGCCAATGCAGCGATACCAAAACTCAACCAAGGGGTTTCCTCTGTATTTATTTTTGTAAACCCTTCATAAATAAAAAAAAGTCCAAAAACCAGATAAATGTATTGTGTGTATTTTAAGTAATTCATTGTCTTGTTTTAAATAGTTATTCGGATTGATCGATTTCCCCTTTTATTCTTTGAGAATTTACAATTTTAAAATCCTTACTAAAATCGATTCCTTCTCCGTAAGAAACCCCTTTAGGGTCTGTAAATTTAAACTTTTTTTCAGTAAAAAACCATTCGTTCTTTTGATCAAAATACAACTGCTCGGTCTCTAAAAGCTGTCCCGTTTCAGTGGTTATTCTAACATTACCTTGCAAATCGATAAGGTCAGTCCCTTTGAAAGAAATGGCATAATTTGATTTTACGAATGTCTTTTTGTCTTTTTTATCATACAAAGTAACGTCAATCCCTTTTGGAAATTCAGTGAAAGGAAAGGTAACATTAGAATAATCAAGCATTTTAGGACTAATGAGAATGGATTTTATTCTGCCCGAATCGGTGTATTTCAAATTAAAATTTTCAGCTTCCCCGCTTGGTACAAACTCTGAATAATTGATTTTCTGCACCTCTTTGAAATTGCTTTCACAGGCAAAAAAAGCATTTAAAACGACCGCCAGAAACAAAAAAGAAACTAGCTTATAATTCTTGGGTTTCATCATACATTCGTTTTAAGCACTACCTGCAACTATAGTTAGAACAATTAATCGTATTTTCTTGGAGTAAACCATTTGTCATTCAAGGACAAACTCATGGTGATGTTGAAATAATTTTCTTGAATCAAATTGGCTCTTGCTGTTCCTCGTCTGCCTAGCTCAAACCCTAAATTAAGATTGGAAAAAGTTCCACCAACAGGCAATCCTAATCCTCCCGTGAGCGCGTAGTCATTAATCGAGAACGTATTCACCACTAAACCCGTATTCTCATATCTAAAACCTCCCCTATAGGTGATTTTCTTGAAATAATTATCAAAAGAATTGTAGTTTGGTATGTAATAACCTCCTAGAGTATACTTAGTTCCATTCTCATAGCTTACATTGGTAACATCACTGATTCTGTTACTAAAGGTGTTACTTGCTTTAAAGGTAACTTCTGTTCCTATGATCCATTTTTTACTCTCTCCTACTCCAGCCCCTATAGAAAAGGTGCTGGGCATTTGTATAACCGTTTTTGAATTAATTACATCCAAATAATCCTGAGGTATGGGTGTTAAATCACCGACGTATCTCACTGTAAAAACAGTTCTCTCATTTGAGGAATTTAAATCGCTTTGAGGACTGTAGGTGATACCACTATACAAATCCAATTTTTTGGTAATTTTGGCATTATACATCGCTCCAATTTTAATATCTAGACCAGACATAGTGGACACATTCGACTCCTGAGACCCATTTTGTGATACGCCAATATATTTTATGCTTTCTGTTTCAATTCTTCCAAAATTATACGCCATTTCAGCTCCTACACTAAACTTTGAAAACTTGTATCCAAAACCAAGAAAAGCTTTATTCAACCCCCCAGTTCCTGAATAGCGATTAAGGGAATCGATAATAACACCATCGTCGTATTGATTTTTAATCTTGTAC
Source organism: Flavobacterium sp. (assembly GCA_016718345.1). GTDB lineage: Bacteria > Bacteroidota > Bacteroidia > Flavobacteriales > Flavobacteriaceae > Flavobacterium. The sequence continues at coordinate 236,903 of JADKDN010000002.1, forward strand.
CCAACACTTGAATACGGAATTAACCCAAAGGCGAATCCCATTTTTTTCAAAGGAAAAGCTACTGCTAGGTAATCTAATGTTATTCTTTTGCATTTTCACTTTCAGTATTCGACTTAAATTTTGTAGCATTATAGCTTCCTCCAATAGTAAAAGTCGTTAACTTCAACCCTGAATAGGAGGCTGGATTTTTAAGATTAATGTGAATACTATCGGGAACAATCGAAAGTCCTCCCATGGCGTTCATATCATGCGTTCCTTTAAATCGAACATCGCCTATACCAAAGAAAGAATAAGGTGAAGCAGAACCTTGCTGAGCAAAGGATACAAAGGAAATAAGGAAAAACAGAACTACTAAAAATTTTCTAATCATTTTTGATTTTGTATTGATAGGTTTGATTTAAACTTTCGAGAAGAAAATTTGAATTGGCAAATATGGTATTTTTTAATCGTTTAGCCAAAAATTCTGTATCGCCACCCGTTAAAATTATGATAAAGTTTGAAAATTTTGCACTATACATATTAATAAATCCATCTATTTCATTCACGATTCCGTTAACTACTCCAGAATGAATGGACTCTTGAGTGCTAGAGCCAATGAGATTCACTTGGGCTTGCTTATGTTCATCAACTGTAAAGTTCTCGACAGATAGCAGGGGCAAATTGGCGGTATATTCATGCAAGGATTCATAGCGCAAACGAATACCCGGAGAAATGGCTCCACCATGATACACGTCCTTGGCATCAATAAAATCATAGGTAATACAAGTACCCGCATCAATAACCAACCTGTTTTGGTTGGGAAACTGTAGTACCGCTCCCGCAGCAAGAACCATTCTGTCAATGCCTAGTGTATGCGGTGTGGCGTAGTGATTTTGAAAAGGAAACAGGCTTTCATGCGAAACAAAGTGAATTTTTACGGTTGTATCCCAAACTAAAAAATCCTTTCGACCTATTTCTCCTACGGAAGCCACAATCAAATCGGTAATGGCGGTATGATTTTTTAAAATACTTTGTACCTTTTCTTGCAAGGTCTCTTTCGAAAAAACTACTACCTCCAAAAGGGTATTCTCCTCAAAGACAGCGGCTTTAATTCGGGTATTGCCAATATCAATTGCTAAAAGCATTCTCTTCATTTTAGAATGCGAAGTTACGAATTGATTTTTTTTAATATTTGTTTTGTATAAATTAAAAATCATTCTATATTTGCAACCGCTTAAAGCAAGAGGTACCTTAGCTCAGATGGTAGAGCAATGGACTGAAAATCCATGTGTCCCTGGTTCGATCCTGAGTGCAAAAAACCCGAATAGTTTCTATTCGGGTTTTTGTTTTTAGCTTTAATTCATTTTTTTTCTCAAACCTCATCAAGAGGTTGAATCTTGTATTAATTTAATATCAAATTTTCTTTTGTAATGGTTTTATATATTTAATAAAAATCACCCCTTGAATAATTAAGTTACCTTAAATCATTATCTTAAAAAATCAATATTCCGTTTCAAACCATCCAATTTTGTTCGCTTTACTGCAGAATTTTTAAATACTTTTTTGAATGTTTCTTCTGTAATTTCCTCCCAATCTTTTTTGGTCATGGATAGCAAATCAGGATGGGGATTAAAAAGAGGTTCATTATGAGGTTTTGAGAATTTATTCCATGGACAAACATCTTGACAAACATCACAACCAAAAGCCCAATCATTGAATTTTCCTTTCATTTCACTCGGAATATTTTCCTTAAGTTCAATGGTGAAATAGGAGATGCACTTACTCCCATCTACAACATAAGGCGCGACAATGGCTTCAGTTGGACAGGAATCAATACAAGCTGTACAAGTGCCGCAATGGTCGGTTGTTGCGTGGTCGTATTCTAAATCTAAATCAATAATGAGTTCTGCAATAAAATAAAATGAGCCTACTGATTTTGTTATTAGGTTACTATTCTTCCCTATCCAACCCAATCCTGATTTAGCTGCCCAAGCTTTGTCTAAAACCGGTGCTGAATCAACAAAAGCCCTGCCGGAAACTTCTCCTATATTCTCTTGAATGGAATGGAGTAATTGATTCAATTTCTCTTTTATAACAAAATGATAATCCTGACCATAAGCATATTTGGATAGTTTATAGCTTTCCTCATTCTGAAGTTCAGATGGATAATAATTCAATATCAAAGAAATAACGCTTTTAGCATCTTCGACCAACAAGTTTGGATTTAGTCGCTTGTCAAAATGATTTTCCATATACGACATTTGACCATGATGATTTTGGTTCAACCATCTTTCTAAACGAGGGGCTTCTTCTTCCAAAAAACCAGATTTGGATATACCACAAGACAAAAAACCGAGGCGTAATGCTTCGGATTTGATGAATTGAGAATATTTTTCTTTCTTTTTAAACAATTCCGTTTTAACTAAATTTAAACCATTAAGATATTGAAGGAAATTAAGTTTGGTATTTCTTATTGAAACTTAATTTCTTAATGGTTTATAAAATTAGAAAAGTCCCCCTGAACGTTCGTTTTCACTTTTTCCCAAATGTTTATATGCCTTTTCGGTAACCTCTCGTCCTCTTGGGGTTCGCATAATAAATCCTTCTTGAATGAGAAAAGGTTCATACACTTCTTCAATGGTTTCGCTACTCTCTGAGACAGCTGTCGCCAATGTTGATAAACCAACAGGTCCTCCTTTAAATTTATCGATGATGGTAGATAAAATTTTATTATCCATTTCATCCAAACCATGTGCGTCAACATTCAATGCTTTGAGAGAATAGCGGGCAATCTCTATATCTATTTTACCATTTCCTTTAATCTGAGCAAAATCACGAACACGACGCAATAAAGCATTTGCAATACGTGGTGTCCCTCTACTTCTGCCTGCAATTTCTATAGCCGCTTCCATTGTGATAGGCATTTTTATAATAGCTGCGCTACGTTGTACAATAGTGGTCAACAATTCGGTAGTATAATATTGTAACCGGCTTTGTATTCCAAATCGAGCGCGCATAGGTGCAGTCAGCAATCCCGAACGAGTTGTTGCACCAACTAAGGTGAATGGATTGAGATTAATTTGTACAGTTCTAGCATTAGGTCCAGATTCAATCATAATATCAATCTTGAAGTCTTCCATCGCTGAATACAAATATTCTTCAACTACGGGGCTTAAACGATGAATTTCATCAATAAAAAGCACATCACGTTCTTCAAGATTAGTTAATAATCCTGCCAAATCTCCAGGTTTGTCTAGAACAGGCCCAGAAGTAATTTTTATACCTACGCCTAATTCATTGGCAAGAATGTTGGCCAGTGTTGTTTTACCTAATCCTGGTGGGCCATGAAACAAAGCGTGATCTAAAGCATCATTCCTAAGATTTGCTGCTTCAACAAAAACTTTTAAATTTTCTAATATCTGATCTTGACCAGAAAAATCATCAAAACTGAGAGGTCTTAATTTTTTTTCGAGGTCTAATTCCTCTGAATTATAATTGCTATTAGTGGGGTCTAAATTCTCATTCATCATACAAATATAACTAATTTGTTTTCTGAAAATAAAAATGCCTCTCGTTTAAGAGAGGCATTTAAAATAAAATATCTTAAAATTTAGTGATGTAATTGTTCTTCACCCTCTTTCATAGGCACATCTTGAGGAACAAAATCGTCATCGTGACCCGGTTTGCTATAATCATAAGGCCATCTGTGTACATGAGGAATCTCACCTTCCCAGTTACCATGAATATGTTTAATTGGTGCTGTCCACTCTAATGTGTTTGATTTCCAAGGATTCTGAACAGTACGTTTACCATAGAAAATACTACTGAAGAAATTATATAAAAATACTAATTGAAAAAATCCTCCAATTATTGCAAATGTGGTAATCAACACGTTAACATTTTGCAAATCGTCAAAAAGAGGAAAGTTTGTATTAGTATAATAACGTCTTGGTAATCCTGCTAAACCAATAAAATGCATTGGGAAGAAAACTCCGTAAGCACAAACTGCTGTCGCCCAAAAATGAACATATCCCAAATTTTTATTCAACATTCTTCCAAACATTTTTGGAAACCAATGGTAAATTCCAGCAAACATTCCGTAAAGAGCAGAAATACCCATTACTAAGTGAAAGTGAGCCACAACAAAATAAGTATCGTGTACATTAATATCTAAAGTACTATCTCCAAGGATAATCCCAGTTAAACCTCCCGTAATAAAAGTGGATACCAATCCAATTGAAAACAACATCGCTGGATTTAATTGTAAGTTCCTTTCCAAAGCGTAGTAATATAATTAAATGCTTTCACTGCAGATGGAATTGCTATCAGTAAAGTTGTGAATGTAAATACTGATCCCAAGAATGGATTCATCCCTGAAATAAACATATGGTGACCCCAAACGATAGTAGATAGAAAAGCAATGGCTAAAATCGACATAATCATCGCTCTGTAACCAAAAATAGGTTTACGAGAATTAGTTGCAATAACTTCTGAGGTAATTCCTAGGGCTGGTAATAATACAATATATACCTCTGGGTGACCTAAAAACCAAAACAAATGTTCAAATAAAACAGGCGATCCTCCTTGATAGTGCAATACTTCACCAGCTATGTATATATCTGAAAGGAAAAACGAAGTTCCGAAACTTCTGTCCATAATCAACAATAAAGCTGCAGAAAGAAGTACTGGAAACGAAATAACACCAATGATTGCTGTAACAAAGAACGCCCAAATGGTTAAAGGCAATCTCGTCATTGACATACCTACGGTTCTCAAATTGATAACAGTAACAATATAGTTTAATGAACCTAATAACGAACCTGCAATAAAAACTGCCATTGACACTAACCATAAAGTCATACCTGTTCCAGAGCCACTAATGGCTTGAGGTAATGAACTAAGGGGTGGATAAATTGTCCATCCTGCAGATGCTGGTCCTGATTCAACAAATAATGAACTTACCATGATAACGCTTGAAAGAAAAAACAACCAGTAAGAAACCATGTTAAGGAAACCAGATGCCATATCACGTGCTCCAATTTGAAGTGGTATGAGTAAATTACTGAACGTTCCACTCAATGCCGCTGTTAATACAAAGAATACCATTATCGTTCCGTGAATCGTCACAAGAGCAAGGTATCTATCATTTGTTAATACTCCATTTGGAGCATAACTATCGCCGAGGAAAAAATGTGTTATTTTGAATGATTCTTCCGGCCAAGCTAATTGTAATCTAAATAATATTGAAAGGAGTACACCAATCACACCCATAATGATACCAGTAATTAAATACTGTTTAGCGATCATTTTATGATCTATCGAAAAGATATATTTAGTTATAAAAGTATCTTTATGGTGGTGCTCATGACCATGATCGTGTGCATTATCGTGTTCGTGATCTATAACTGCTGCTGACATATTATGTTTACTTTAATTTTATTTTTTTATTTTTTTACTACTTGAGCAATCATTTTAGCATCTTTTGCCTTTACCGTATCTGTAGATTTTGCCTCTGTTGGTAAGGGTTCGGCAGGGGCATTTGCTGCTTTAATTTCTGCTGCAATAGTAGGCTTCTCTTGCAACCACTTTTTGTAATCTTGTGGTGTATCAACAACTATCTTCATCTGCATATTGTAGTGTGATGCTCCACAAATTTTATTACATAACAGCAGATAATCAAATGTGTAAGGATCAAGAGCCGTACCTCCATTTGCTACTAAGTCAATGCTCTTTTTGTTTCTTATTGCATTAATATTAGCTACTTTTTCTTGCATGAATGGCATTTCGCGCATTTCGCTTGTGGTGTAAATTGGAGTAAAAGCAAACTCAGTTACCATTCCAGGCACACAATTCATTTGAGCTCTAAAATGGGGCATGTAAGCTGAGTGCAAAACATCTTGTGATCTCATCTTGAAGTGTACTTTTTTACCTTTAGGTATATGAAGTTCAGTAACCACTTTATCATCTTGAGCATTTTGATCGGATAAATCAACCCCTAAAACGTTTACACCTTCAATATATCTTACGTTAGCTTTTCCTAATACATTATCTTCACCCGCATATCGTGCTGTCCATTTAAATTGCTGTGCATACAATTCTATTTCGATTACTTCTTCGTCTTTATCAATAAACATAATATTGGTCCAAGCATACAATCCATAAAGAATTAATCCTGCAAGAACAATAGCTGGTATGCTACTCCAAATAACCTCTAATTTATTGTTATCTGCAAAATACAATGCTTTTTGATCTTTTTTACCTCTATATTTAAAAGCAAAGTAATGAAGTAATACTTGAGTAATAGTTTGTACAATGAAAATTAATATCCAAGTAATATTCATCAAACTATCTACTAATGCACCGTGCTCGGAAGCAGGGGTATGCAAAACTAAGCCACCCCATTTAATTAATCCGTATATCGTAAAAATATAAATGAAAGCCAAGAATCCAAACATTAAATACCCTTGAGTATTATTATCTCCATCATTTGCAACTTGAGTGTTATCCGATTCTTTCCCAACTTGAGTCAAATCAAATATCTTTGTCAACTGCCACAATGCAATAGATAATAAAACTAAAACTATAATTACCAACAAACTTGTCATCTGTTTTTACTTTAAATATTAATAATGAAAATGTTTACTTTCTTCTATATAAGGATTTCTCTTTGGTAATAAGGGCGCTTTGGTTAAAGCAGTGAATACAACAAAAATAAATAATCCTAAGAAGAAGAGAACTGAACTAATCTCTGAAATACCAATAAACCAATGGTCTCCAACTGATGATGGCATTATCATGTTAAAGAAATCAATGTAATGACCAACTAAAATTACAATACCCGCCATAACTAATACCCATGTAATTCTCTTGAAATCGGTATTGATTAAAATTAAGATTGGAAAACAAAATTCATCACAACAGCACCAAAAAAAGGAAGATTGTATTTCTCAATTCTTGTAACAAAGTAAGTAACCTCTTCTGGAATATTTGCGTACCAAATTAACATGAATTGTGAGAACCATAAATAAGTCCAAAACACACTAATACCAAACATGAATTTAGCTAAATCGTGAATATGACTTGTGTTCACATTTTCTAAATATCCTTTTGATTTCAGATATAAAGTCACCATACAAATTGTAGTTATTCCGCTAACAAAGAAACTAGCAAAAACATACCATCCAAATAATGTACTGAACCAATGAGGATCAACAGACATAATCCAATCCCATGACATGATAGATTCTGTTACAATAAAGAAAACCAAGAACATTGCTGAAATGTTAAAATTCTTTTTGTAGAAGCTATTATCTGTTGATTCATCCTGAGCTAAACAATTTTTTCTAGAAAAATAACGATACAGATTCCAACCTAAAAGGAAAACAAAAGCTCTAATTATCCAAAAAGGAAAGTTCAAATACCCTGCTTTATTTTGAATAATTTTATCGTGGGCAACAACCTCAGGGTCTAACCATGGAAATAAATGATTAAAATGCAATCCAGATAAAATCAAAATTATAAAGAAAATAACTGAGCCAACTGGCAAATAAGCTGTTATTCCTTGCATAACTCTAAACAAAACTGGTGACCAGCCCGCTTGAGCTACTTGTTGGATAGCGTAAAATGCTAGAGCACCTAGTGATATCAGCATAAAGAAGATACAAGCTACATACAATGCTGCCCATGGTTTATTTTGCAACTGATGTAAAACATGTTCTAAATGACCTTTGTGTTCAGCCGCCTCATCTTCTTTACTTACTTCTTTTTCTTCAACAACTTTTTTTGCGGGAACTACTTCGGCAATTTTTGTAGAATCTACTGGAGCTAATGAATCTGAAGCAATCGTATCAATTTCTTTTGCTGTCTCAACTTCATGTTTTGCAGGAACAATTTCTTCTTCAGTCGTTTTAGCAGCTTCTGAATGATGTTCACCGTGTGATTCTGAAGCTAGAATTTTTTCAACTTCTTCAATATTTTTTGGTGCATTATAAAAACCAAATCCAATCCCTAGGATACCAATAACCATTAGGATGAATGAGAATGTTTTTAATTTACTTGAAAATGTATACATATCTATTATGATCAGTTTGTTTTACAATTATAATTCGCTTTGTAATTTTAACACATAAGCTGAAACTAACCAACGCTCATGTGCGCTCAATTGATTAGCATAAGACCCCATAGAATTTAAGCCGTACGTTTGAACATGAAAGATACTTCCTGCAGTAATCGTTGGCCTATCTTTATAACTAGGAACACCTAAAAACTTTCCTTGTGTTACTAGTTTACCCTTTCCATCACCAGCATTTCCATGACAAATAGCACAATATATCTCGAAAAGTTCTTTCGCTTTTTCTGAATCTTTAGTTGAAAGAGAATCAATTGGTGACTTCAAACTAATTTTGGAAGCCTCATATCCCGCAGTTGTGTTAGGATACTCATATACTTCAAAACCTCTATTTATGGTTCCTGGAGCAGGAAGCTGCCCTTCTTTCCCATTTTTAAATACAGGAGCCTCAGAGTAAGTATTATAACTCACTGGCTCATACATATTGGGCATGTATTGATAATTTGGTTCCGAAGTATTGTGACATGACGAAACTAAAACTGTAATACAAATCAAAAATGTTATTTTATATACGCTTTTCATATCCTATATTAGTTCTTTTCGATTACTTTAACTTCTACTGCACCTGTTTTATTGAAAAAAGAAATCAATTCTTCTTCATTATTATTTACAGCTACTTCCATTAAGAAATGATCATCTGTCGTTCTTACATCTGGATTCTCCGCTTGTTTGAATGGCCATAATCTACTTCTCATGTAAAAAGTAATAACCATTAAGTGTGCAGCAAAAAACACAGTTTCTTCAAACATAATTGGTACAAAAGCTGGCATATTTTGAATATAACTGAAACTTGGTTTTCCACCAATATCTTGTGGCCAATCTTGTATCATAACAAAGTTCATCATCCATGTTCCAAAAGATAAACCACACAAGCCATAAATAAAAGAACAAATTGCAATTCGTGTTGGTGCAATACCCATAGCCTTATCCAAACCGTGAACTGGAAAAGGAGTAAAAACTTCTTCAATATGATGATGTGCTGCTCGTGTCTTTTTTACAGCATCCATTAATACATCATCGTCATTATAAATGGCGTAAATAACTTTATTACTCATAATGTTAATGTTTATTAGCTTCTCTTTCTTTGATATAATTTTCTCCTGTTGCTTTCAAAATTGTTTTTACCTCAGCTTGTGCAATAACTGGGAACGTTCTGGCATATAGTAAAAATAAAACAAAGAAAAATCCAATTGTACCTATAAAAATTCCAATATCAACAAATGTTGGTGAAAACATTGTCCAAGATGAAGGAAGGTAATCTCTGTGCAACGACGTAACAATAATTACAAAACGCTCAAACCACATTCCAATATTCACCACAATTGAGATAATGAAAGAGAACATTATACTTGTTCTTAGTTTTTTAAACCACATAAATTGAGGAGAGAAAACGTTACAAGTCATCATGGACCAATAAGCCCACCAATAAGGTCCCGTTGCTCTATTCAAAAATGCATATTGTTCATATTCAACTCCTGAATACCAAGCAATAAATAACTCCGTAATGTAAGCTACACCTACAATAGAACCTGTTATCATAATGATGATATTCATCAACTCGATATGTTGAATCGTAATATAAGCTTCAAGATTGGATACTTTTCTCATAATGATTAGCAAAGTGTTTACCATTGCAAATCCTGAGAAAACCGCTCCAGCAACGAAATATGGTGGAAAAATCGTGGTGTGCCATCCAGGTATAACTGAAGTAGCAAAGTCCATAGATACGATAGTATGCACAGAAAGCACTAGTGGAGTTGCTAAACCTGCAAGAACCAAGGATACTTCCTCAAAACGTTGCCAGTCTTTTGCTCTACCGCTCCATCCAAAACTTAAGATTGAATAAATTCTTTTTTGAAAAGGGTCAACTGCTCTGTCTCGAATCATTGCAAAGTCAGGCAACAATCCAGTCCACCAAAAAACTAAGGATACTGAAAGGTAAGTTGAAATTGCAAATACATCCCAAAGTAATGGTGAGTTGAAGTTTACCCAAAGTGACCCAAATTGATTGGGAATAGGTAATACCCAATACGCTAACCATGGACGACCCATGTGAATGATTGGGAATAAACCAGCTTGAATTACTGAAAAAATTGTCATCGCTTCAGCAGAACGGTTAATTGCCATTCTCCATCTTTGACGGAACAATAAAAGTACTGCAGATATTAGCGTTCCAGCGTGACCAATACCAACCCACCAAACGAAGTTCGTAATATCCCAAGCCCAACCTACTGTTTTATTTAATCCCCAAGTTCCAATACCTGTAGAAATAGTATAAATGATGCATCCTAGACCCCAAAGGAAAGCAGCTAGTGAAATTGAAAATACAATCCACCATTGTTTGTTGGCCTTACCTTCAACTGGAGCAGCGACATCTACAGTTACATCATGATAAGTCTTATCACCTATAACTAAAGGTTTTCTAATACTTGCGTCGTATATATGAGACATAATCCTTTAAATTGATTTTTAATTTTTCTTATGTATTTCTAACTTTCACGTGATAAAAGACATTTGGTTTTGTTCCAACATGCTCCAACAAATGGTACATTCTTTCTTCTTGAGCTAACTCAGCTACTCTACTTTCTTTATCATTAACATCCCCAAAAACCATAGCACCAGATGAACATGCATTCGAACATGCTGTCTGGAATTCTCCATCAACGACCGATCTTCCTTCGTTTTTAGCTTTAAGAATAGTTGCTTGTGTCATTTGAATACACATTGAACATTTTTCCATAACTCCTCGAGAACGAACATTAACATCTGGATTGATTACCATACGACCCAAATCATCATTCATATGATAGTCAAATTCGCTGTTTTTATTGTATAAAAACCAGTTAAAACGACGAACTTTATAAGGACAGTTGTTAGCACAATAACGAGTACCAACACATCTGTTGTAAGCCATTTGATTTTGACCTTGACGACCATGAGATGTTGCAGCTACTGGACATACTGTCTCACATGGAGCATGATTACAGTGCTGACACATTACTGGTTGGAATGAAACTTGAGGATTATCCGCAGCTTCCTCCATTTGTCCAAAACCTCCTAAAGAGCCTTTTTCTCCGAACAATCCATCAAATTCTTCTTTCTTAGCATTATCAGCTGCGAAAGTATCCTCTGAAGAATAATATCTATCAATACGCAACCAATGCATATCACGACTTCGTCGCACTTCTGATTTACCTACAACAGGTACATTATTTTCTGCATGACAAGCGATAACACAAGCACCACAACCTGTACAAGCATTCAAATCGATAGAAAGGTTAAAATGATGACCCGTAGAACGATCGAATGAAGTCCATAAGTCAACCGAAGTAGCATTCACTTCTTTATGATCTAGAGAAACTTTTGGAGCTTCATTCCACTCCTTTGCTTCTTTAGTGTTGAATATTTCTAAAGTTGTTTCTTTAATAATATCTCCTCTACCCATTAACGTTTTTTGTCCTTGAACACAAGCAAATTCATGCATTCCAGAATCTTTAGTCAATTTGGCTATTTGAACATTATTAAAGCCTTTGTATAATGAATAGGCATTAATACCTACTTGCATTTCTTCTTTTAAAGCTGCTTTTTTTCCGTATCCTAAAAGCTAAGCCCAATGTTCCTTTAGCCTGTCCAGGTTGAACAATTACAGGAACTTTTTCTAATTTAACACCATCTACTGTTATTGTTGCATAACTACCATCTAAACCTCCATTGGCAACAATTTCATTTTTCAAACCTAATTTTCAGCATCGACTCTTGAAACCGTTACATAGTTATCCCAAGAAACTCTTGTAATTGGATCTGGAAACTCTTGTAACCATGGGTTATTTGCTTGTTGACCATCTCCTAGACCTGTTTTGGTGTATAAGATTAATTCAAATCCGTCAGTTGCTTTTGATTGTGCTAAAGCACTTGCCGCTGCACTATAATTTGCAGACGAAGCAGAAGCTACTGGAATAGCACCAACAAAAACACCGTCATGTAATACTTTATTCCAAGTAGAACCTGCAATAATAGTAGCTGAAGTTGCTTTAATGTAATCGTAAAAAGTTCCTGCTATTCCAGTCCATGATAACAAAGCATCTTGAAATTGTTTTGTATTGAACAAAGGACGGATAGTAGGCTGAGTCAAGGAATAGGTTCCCTTTGTGATGGTTACATCTCCCCAAGATTCTAAGTAATGTGGAGCTGCCGCTGCAATAGTAGTAACAGAAGCAGTTTCGTCTTCTTTCAAAGAGAAAGCTACAGAAGTAGTTACTTTTTTCAAACCTTCTGCAAATTCTTTACTGTTTGGTAAAGTATACATTGGATTAACGCCACTCATTATTAGAGTATGTACGCTACCCGATTTCATATCGTTAACTAATTGAGCAACTTTTTCATTAGATCCTTTTCTAATTTGTCTTGTGCCGCTTGTTGTAAAAGCTTCACTATCCAATGCTTGATTAATTGCTAACACCAATAATTGAGCATTCTTATCTTGAATGCCTGAAACTAAAACTCCTTTGGCACCAGCCGCTTTTAATTGTTGAGCTACTTTTACTACTTCTGCATCAAAAGATTTGTCAAGAGATGTAGCGACAGCAGAATTTGTAATGGCATTATATATTTTAACTAGAGCCTGTTTTTGATTTGCAGTTGACATTGGAATTCGTTTGTCCGCCGCAGCTCCAGATAAAGTCATGTTTGCTTCTAATTGGTAATGACGAGACATTTTTCCATTTTTTGGAATTCTTCCTTGAGCATACCCTTTATCATAACTCCCACCTTGCCAATCCCCAAGGAAATCAGCACCTATTGAAACAATTAATGAAGCTTTTGAAAAATCATAATCTACCAATGCTCTTTCTCCATATACTGTTTCAAAAGCATCTAAAGCCGCTGATTCAGAAACCGCATCATAAACTACATGTTTAGCATTTGGATTTTTAGCAATAAATTCAGCTATTAATCTATCCGTTGAAGGACTTGTTAATGTGTTGGTTAATAAAACTACTTGCTTCTCTTTTGCTTTAGCATCTGCAATACTTGTCTTCACTTTCGAATCTACTTCAGACCAAGAGGCATTTTTACCAGAAATCTTTGGTTCTTTTAATCTCATACTATCATATAATGACAATATTGAGGCATGAACTCTCGCATTTGCAGCAAACTTTGCTCCAGAAATAGTGTTGTTATCAATTTTAATTGGACGACCTTCTCTAGTTTTAACTAAAAGATTGGCAAAATCAAAACCATCAAAAACAGTTGTAGCATAATAATCTGCCACACCAGGAATGATTTGCTCTGGCTGAACTACATAAGGTATCGATTTGTGTACTGGCCCTTCACATGCTGCTAATGAAGCTGCTGCTGTAGAAAATCCAACGTACTTTAAGAAATCTCTACGTGTTGTTGATGATGATGATAAAGATGCTTTATCTCCCAAAAATTCATCAGTAGGAATTTCTTCAACAAATTCGTTATTTCTAAGCGCCTCAACAATAGAACTATTTTCGTTTAGTTCTTCAACACTTTTCCAGTATTTTTTGTTTGATGACATTGTATATAAAATTAGCTTCTTAATAATTTGATTAATAGTGACATTTACCGCATTCTAAACCTCCCATTTGGGCAGCAGTCAACTTGTCTACACCGTATTTTTTAGAAAGTTCTTCATGAATTTTAGTATAATATTCATTACCCTCCATTTTTACGTCTGTTTTTCTGTGGCAATCGATACACCATCCCATAGTTAATGGAGCAAACTGCTTCTGAATTTCATAAGTTTGAACTGGACCATGACAAGTTTGACATTCTACTCCTGCAACAGTAACGTGTTGTGAGTGATTAAAGTAAACAAAACTCTGTAAGTTATGAATACGAACCCATTTAACAGGTTGAGTCACTCCAGTATATTTCTGATTTGCAGGATCCCAACCAACAGCTTTGTATAATTTTTGAATTTCTCCGTCATAAAAAGCTTTAGAATATTCAGCAGTTGCTGTTGTGTCAGAAACTTCAGAAATATTTTTGTGACAATTCATACAGATGTTCAAAGAAGGAATACCTGCATTTTTACTAACACGAGCTGCAGAGTGACAATATTTACAATTAATACCGTTGCTTCCTGCGTGAATTCTGTGAGAATAATGTATTGGCTGAATTGGTTCGTAATCTTGATCCACACCAATCTGCATCAAATAACCATAAACAAAATATCCACTAGCCAACAACAAAAAGATTGCTGTTACTAATACTAAAAATTGATTTTTTGCAAATGCTTTCCAAATTGGAACTGTAGGCTCTTTTTTTGCAACTTCAATACCATTTGCAGCAGCTACTTTTCTAAGAACATTGTTTACCAAAAACAACATCACAATAAGCATAAGCATTACAACAGCCAGAGCACCGAGAATCACATCATTGGAAACACCGCTTTCAGCAGCTACTGTCCCAGGAGTGCCAGCCGTTCCAACTGCAGCAACTGGAGCTTCCGCTTTTGGCTCAGAGGTATACGCTATAATATTGTCAATATCAGCATCCGACAATTGAGGAAAAGCCGTCATCGCAATCTTATTGTTCTCTTCAAAAACTTTTACTGCTTTTGCATCTCCTGACTTAATTAAGTCAGAACTGTTGCGTATCCATTTATACAACCATGCTTTGTCATATTTATTGGCTACTCCTCTAAGAGCTGGACCTGTAGCCTTAGCATCTAACTTGTGACAAGCCGCGCAATTGGCATTAAAGAGTTCTTTACCTTTTACCGCATCCCCTCCTGTTGTTGGAGCAACAGCGGTAGCATCGGTTGCTGGCAGAGGTGTTTGTGCAAATGAATTTAAAGTAAGTGCTAGTAATACTGCAAAACTGAAGATTAAATTCTTAGAAATCGAATTATGGTTACCCACTTTTTTCATATTTAGTGTAATGATTATCGACTAAAATTTGGCATGATTATTATTACGTATAAAATCGATGCTTTCTTAAAAACTTGGACAAAAATACAATTTATGAACTATTCTCAAAACCTTAAAATAGTCTTAAATGATAATTTATATTAATTCTAAATAATAATTGTGTTTTTGTTTAAATCAATAAATACTACATTTGTATAAAAATCACTGTATTATGAAAATTTCAACATCAAGTAAACATATATTCATTCATGGATTACTACTATTTAGTGGGATAAATTTATACGCACAAGAGGGAAATTTAACAGTTACTCAAGACCCAAAATTCGAACAATTGTTAAATGAAAAAAGAAAAATTAACCCTTCAATAACTGTGAATGATCGCTATAAAATTCAGATTTACAGTGGAGATAGTGAAACTTCAAAAAAGACTTTGAGTGAATTTAGAAAAGAAAAAAAAGATTTTGATGGAACCATAGTTTTTAATACACCAAGTTATAAAGTTTGGGTTGGGAATTTTAAATCTAGGATTGAAGCGGAGAGAAATTTAAGCGAGTTTAAAAAGAGATATCCAAATGCTCTTTTAATAAGACCTAATAAATAATTCTACATTTTGTCAATAAAAAAGGTCTCAATTATTTGAGACCTTTTTTATAACTTTAAATTTAATTACTTTAATTTTTTCTTAACAGCGATTTCTTGGAAGGCTTCAATTGTGTCTCGCTCTTCGATATCATTGTAATTTTTTATTTGAATACCACAATCATATCCTTTGGCAACTTCTTTTACATCGTCTTTAAAACGCTTTAAAGCCAATAATTCACCCGTAAAAACAACTACGCCTTCACGAATAATTCTGATTTTGGAATTTCTATTGATTTTACCATCTACTACCATACAGCCTGCGATAGATCCAACTTTAGAAATTTTAAATATTTCTCTAATTTCAGCCGTTCCAGTAATTTCTTCCTTCATTTCTGGAGAAAGCATACCTTCCATTGCATCTTTCAAATCATCAATTGCATCATAAATGATAGAATAATTTCTAATATCAATTTCTTCCTTATCGGCTAATTGTCTTGCATTACCTGCAGGACGAACATTAAATCCAATAATAATTGCATCGGATGCAGAAGCCAACATTACATCTGTTTCGGTTATAGCACCAACTCCTTTATGAATAATGTTGATTTGAATCTCTTCAGTAGATAATTTAGAAAACGAATCAGAAAGAGCTTCTACAGAACCATCTACGTCTCCTTTTAGGATAATGTTCAATTCTTTAAATTGTCCTAAAGCTATACGACGACCAATTTCGGCTAACGTAATATGTCTTTGTGTACGAACAGATTGCTCTCGCATTAATTGCGTTCGTTTAGCCGCGATAGCTTTTGCCTCTCTCTCATCTTCAAAAACATTAAATTTATCACCAGCAGTTGCTGCACCATCTAGACCTAAAACTGATACCGGAGTTGACGGCCCTGCTTCTTTTACAACATGACCTCTTTCGTCGTGCATGGCTTTAATTTTACCATGATGTTTTCCAGCGAGCATATAATCTCCTACTTTTAGTGTTCCGTTTTGAACAAGAATTGTTGAAACATATCCTTTCCCTTTGTCTAAAAATGCCTCAACGACAGTTCCTGAAGCGGGTTTGTTTGGATTTGATTTTAAATCTAATAGTTCAGCTTCTAATAATACTTTTTCTAATAATTCTTTCACTCCAGTTCCTGCTTTTGCAGAAATATCGTGCGATTGAATTTTTCCACCCCAATCTTCAACCAATAAGTTCATTCCTGCTAATCTTTCTTTGATTTTTTCAACATTAGCATTTGGCTTATCAATTTTATTAATTGCAAAGATAATGGGCACATTAGCAGCTTGCGCATGACTAATTGCCTCTTTGGTTTGCGGCATTATATCGTCATCCGCTGCAATGACAATGATTGCAATATCTGTAACTTGAGCACCACGAGCACGCATAGCTGTAAAAGCTTCGTGACCAGGTGTATCTAAAAAGGCGATTTTCTGTCCGTTATCTAAAGTTACCCCATATGCACCAATGTGCTGTGTTATTCCTCCAGACTCTCCAGCAATAACATTTTCTTTACGAATGTAATCCAATAACGATGTTTTACCGTGATCAACGTGACCCATTACAGTAACAATTGGTGCTCTGTATACTAAATCTTCTTCTTTATCTTCAACAACTTGTATTGCGTCTTCTAATTCTGTTGTAGTAAACTCAACATCATAACCAAATTCGTCTGCTACAATGGTTAACGTTTCTGCATCTAATCGTTGATTCATGGTAACCATAATTCCCAACGACATACAAGTTCCTATTACTTTAGTAATTGGAACATCCATCATGGTTGCAATTTCACCTACTGTAACAAACTCGGTTACTTTTAATGTCTTACTTCCTTCTTCAATGGCTCTCTGCTCATCATCTGATTTCTGACGATGGGTTTCTCTTTTGTCACGACGGTATTTAGCTGCTTTTGATTTTCCTCCTTTTCCTTGAAGCTTTTCTAAAGTTTCTCGAATTTGATTTTTCACTTCTTCCTCAGTAGGCTCAACTTTTGCAACAATGGCTGGTCTATTTCCTTTTACAAATCCCGGTCTCGCACCTTTATTGCCCCCAGTTGATCCTCCTACATTTGGTGTGATTTTGTTTGGATTATTTCCTCCTGGCTGATTTGCTCCTCCAGGTCTAACTTCTCCTGGTTTTGGCGGAATACGTTTTCTTTTATTTTTAGCAGAATTAGCATTTGAATTTCCAGAAGGAGTTCCAGGTTTGTTTGGTGTAATTTTTGGTTCCTCTTTTTTCTTTTTAGGCTTATTAAACTGAGATAAATCAATAGTTTGTCCCGTTAAAGTTGCTCCTGATAATTTTTGATATTGTGTCGTAATTGATTCTTCTACTTGAACTTCTTCTGAAATTTTAGTTTCAGATATTGTCGCTTTAGATTCTTTTTATCAACAATTTCCTCTTTTTAGTTTCTTTTAGAATAGGATTTTCAGGCTTCAGATTTTAGGAGTATCTGCAAGAACAGGTTTTGAACTGGAATAACAGGCTTTTGTGGATTCAAATCAATAGTTCCAACTTGTTTTGGAGCATTAATTGTAGCCTTTGCTTTGATTACTTCTAATCTTTGTCGCTCTTCGTCTTGCTTTCTTTTTTCTTCAATCTCTCTTTCTCTTTCAATTCGTAAAGCCTCTTTTTCTTTTCGTTTCTCTTCACCTACCTCTTTTGAAGCTTCTTTATTTCCTTTATCGCCTGCAAATTGATTTTGAAGGATTCCAAATTCAGCTTCTGAAATTTTTGCATTTGGATTGGACTCAATAGCAATTCCCTTATCTTTTAGATAATCCACAGCTCTTTCTAGCGAAATATTTAATTCCCTTAAAACCTTGTTAATTCTTATTACTCTCTCTTCAGACATAAAATCTTTTTAATATTATCTTTTTGTTGTTGTGTTGTTAGAAGAATAGATTAGGCATTAAACTCTTCTTTCAAAATTCGCATTACATCTAGAATCGTTTCTTCTTCTAGGTCTGTTCTTCTTACTAAATCGTCTACATCTTGTTTAAGGATGCTTCTTGCGGTATCTAAACCAATTTTTGCAAATTCATCAATTACCCATCCATCAATTTCATCTGAGAACTCAGTTAATTCTACATCATCTTCTTCTTCTGCAACATTACCTTCTCTAATAACATCTAACTCATAACCAGTCAACAAACCTGCTAATTTGATGTTATGTCCTCCACGACCAATAGCTTTAGAAACCTCTTCAAGTTTTAAGAAAACTTCTGCTCTTTTTGTTTCCTCATTAATCTTAATGGAGGAAACTTTTGCCGGACTCAATGCTCTAGTTATATACAACTGAATGTTTGTTGTATAATTGATAACATCAATATTTTCATTACCTAATTCACGAACTATTCCGTGAATACGAGAACCTTTCATTCCAACACAAGCTCCAACAGGATCAATTCTGTCATCATAGGAATCTACGGCTACTTTTGCTTTTTCACCGGGAATTCGGACCACTTTTTTCACCATGATTAGACCGTCGAAAACTTCTGGAATTTCTTGTTCAAATAATTTTTCAAGAAACTTCTCAGAAGTTCTTGACATAATAATTTGAGGCTTATTGCCTTTCAATTCAACGCTTTCAATAATTCCACGGACATTATCTCCTTTTCTAAAAAAATCAGACGGTATTTGTTTTTCTTTAGGCAAAACAATTTCATTTCCTTCATCATCAACCAAAATTACAACTCTTGGACGAACATGGTGTACTTCGGCGGTATATATTTCACCTATTAAATCCTTAAATTGTTTGTAAAGATTGGTATTATCATGCTCATGAATTTTAGAAATCAAATTTTGACGTAAAGCCAAAATTGCTCTTCTCCCTAAATCAATCAACTTAACTTCTTCCGAAACTTCTTCTCCTATTTCAAAATCTGGTTCTATTTTTCTGGCTTCAGTCAAAGTTATTTCTTCATTTTCTAAATCCAAATCATCGTCTGCAACGATAACTCTTCTTCTCCAAATTTCCATATCACCTTTATCTGGATTGATAATGATATCAAAATTATCATCTGAACCGAATTTTTTCTTCAATGCATTTCTAAACACATCTTCTAAAATTGCCATAAGCGTTACACGATCAATGAGTTTGTCGTCTTTAAACTCTGAAAATGAATCGATTAATGCTAAATTTTCCATGCTAACTCTTTAATTAAATGTTACTGTAACAATTGCTTCTTTTATTTCTGAGTAAGGTATTTCCTGTCTTTTTTGAACATTTTCTTTACCTTTACCTATCTTCTTAGGCTCTCTCGCTTCCCAAACTAGAGTAATAAACTCATCATTTGCATCCACTAACTGAGCTTCTATTGTTTCGCTGGCCAGTTTCACTATTAGTATTCTGCCAACATTTTTTTTATACTGCCTAATCATTTTTAAAGGAGAACCTACTCCTACCGAAGCCACTTCAAGAGAAAAATCTTGTTCTTCTCGGTCTAAGTTGTTTTCTATTGCTCGACTAATATCAATACAGTCTTGCAAAATTACTCCATTATCTCCATCTAAAGTTACAATAATTTTAAAATTGTCAGTAATTGTCAAATCTATCAAAAAAACAGATGGTTTTTCTGACAATGCTACGTTAACTAAATTTAATACTTTTTCTTTAAATGTCATATTTTATAAAAAGAGGCACGCAATGCGTGCCTCATTATTTAGTTTTCTAATAAATAACGGTGCAAATATAGTGTTTTTTTTATAAATCAAAAAATCATTGTTAGATCTAAAAAAAATATTATCTTTATAATTATTTTAATCAACTAAATTTTAAACACTTTCTTACACTTTTAATTATGAAAAGAATTCTTGTTCCTACGGACTTTTCCGACCATGCAGAATACGCTTTGCGAGTTGCCGCTCAAATAGCTAGAGAAAACAATAGCGAAATTGTTTTGTTACACATGTTAGAATTACCTCATCAAGCCAGTGATGCTGTTGGAAGTGGACATGATATTCCTGAAATTATGTTTTTTAAAAACAAAGTAATTAGCAACCTAGAAGAATTGATGGAGGTAGATTATCTAGAAGGGATTACTGTGTCTGAAATCATCCAATTTGAAAAAGCTTTTGAAGGTATACTTGCTGTTAGCAAAACAAATAATATTGATTTTATTGTAATGGGCTCTCATGGTTCTGGAG
This sequence comes from Flavobacterium sp., assembly GCA_016718345.1. Classification (GTDB taxonomy): domain Bacteria; phylum Bacteroidota; class Bacteroidia; order Flavobacteriales; family Flavobacteriaceae; genus Flavobacterium. The sequence goes on from JADKDN010000002.1 coordinate 257,649, forward strand.
GATTTCAAGAGATGTTCATAGGTTCAAATACCGAAAAAGTGGTTCGTTTCTCGGATGTTCCTGTTTTAGTTATTAAAAACAAAACGGATAATTTTAAGGCTGACAATTTTGTCTTTGCATCTGATTTTTCTCAAGAAATCAAGAAGCCTTTCAAACAGCTTTTAGAAATTGCAGGATTGTTTAACTCCAAGCTAAACTTGGTTATGATTAACACTCCAAGCAGTTTTAAACCTACTCATATTGCTGAAAAAATTATGAATGATTTTATTAAAGAATTTAATTATCCTAATTATTCTTTACATATATATAATGACGTGAATGTAGAAAAAGGAATTCTAAACTTCGCAAACAGTGTTAAAGCTGACTTAATAGGAATGTGTACGCACGGAAGACGAACAGGATTTGCTCACTTCTTTAACGGAAGTGTAAGTGAAGATTTAGTTAATCATGCCATTAGACCTGTAATTACATTCAAAATATAATTGCTAAATGACCATAAATAAAAAAACTCCTCAAATAATTGAGGAGTTTTTTGTTGGTCTACTAGGACTCGAACCTAGAAAGACTGCACCAAAAACAGTTGTGTTACCATTACACCATAGACCAATTCCATTGCTGTTAAGCGAGTGCAAATTTAATACAAATTTTATTTTAAGCAACTATTTACACTTTTTTTATTAAAAAAAGTTTGATTTAAAGAAATGCTCATATTCATGCCATATTATGACCTGCTAAAAATGGATTTTGAAATATTTTAGAAGTTTTAGAATTTTTTGTTAATCCATATCGCTTTCGGTAAAAAAATAGTTTCTTTGTAGCTTGAAAAAACATTCTTATCCGTATGACTACATTCAATTTTAATAAATGGAATACTATCCTAGGTTGGTTTGCTTTTGCTGTAGCATTAGTAACCTATTCACTAACAGTAGAGCCCACTATGAGTTTTTGGGATTGTGGTGAATATATTGCTACTGCAGCAAAACTAGAAGTTGGCCACCCTCCAGGGGCACCTTTATTTCAAATGATAGGAGCTTTTTTTGCTATGTTTGCTTCAGATGCTACCAAAATTGCTTTGATGGTTAACATGATGTCTGTTTTCTCTAGTGCATTTACCATATTATTTATGTTTTGGTCTTCGACCATGATTCTGAAAAAATTGATTTCATCATTTTCAGAAATTAACACAAATAATGAAATCGTAATATTGGGAAGTTCATTTGTAGGTGCTCTAGCATTTACTTTTTCAGACAGCTTTTGGTTTAATGCGGTTGAGGCCGAAGTTTATGCAATGGCTACTTTATTTATTGCGTTACTTTTTTGGCTTGGATTGCGATGGGAACAAGACATGAATACCCCAAGAGGAAACAAATGGCTGTTGATTATTAGCTTACTTATAGGACTTTCTTTTGGAGTACACTTTATGGCATTGTTAACCATCCCCTCAATTGGTTTTTTATATTATTTCAAACATTACAAAACCATTACACTAAAAAATTTCATCATTGCTAATATTGTTGTGGTTTCTATTTTATTATTTATTTTCAAACTACTACTCCCTTTAACCATGGCTTTCTTCGGTAAAACCGAAATTTACATGGTTAACAATTTAGGATTACCATTCGACTCTGGGACTATTTTTGTTTTTTTACTTTTTGTCGCTTTCTTTTACTTTGGCTTAAAGTACACCAAAGAAAAAGGACATATTTTCTACAATACTATTATCCTATGTGTTTTATTTATTCTTATTGGATTTTCCACTTGGATGATGTTACCCATCAGAGCTAATGCCAACACCGTAATTAATGAAAACAAACCTTCAGATGCCGCAGAAGTCTTGGCGTATTATAACAGAGAACAATATGGTGTTAACCCCCTATTTTACGGACCTCAATATACTGATTCCTTTGTAGGCTTAGATGAGGACAATCCCTACTTGGATAAAGCACCTAACTATGAAAGAGATTATAAAACAGGGAAATATATCATTACCAATAACTATAAAAATGCAGAACAAAATAGTGATGACAATCAAAAAGCGATTCTGCCAAGATTATGGAGTACTGAGCATATTGAAAATTACATGAATTTCACTAATGTTCCTGAATTCAAAATTAAACCCGAATATTTAGAGGAGAAAGAATTAGTTGATATTATTTCTGAATTTAGAAAAGCATACGCTGCAAAAGATATTGACAACGAAGGTTACATCTCGTTTTTGAAAAGCTATGGCGAATACTTAATCATAGAAAAGCCAACTACTTGGGACAATTTAAGTTTCATGTTTGAATATCAATTTGGCTACATGTATTGGAGATATTTAATGTGGAATTTCACAGGAAGACAAAATGACATTCAAGGAAAATATGACAACCTTGATGGAAATTGGCTCAGTGGAATAAAATTCATTGATGAAATTCATTTGGGCTCTCAAGAAAATCTTCCTACTGATGTTTTAAATAACAAAGGAAGAAACATGTATTTCTTTTTACCTTTTTTGTTGGGAGTAATAGGACTGATTTACCATGCCAATAAAGACCTTAAAAGCTTTTATGTTCTTTTAGCATTATTTTTATTTACAGGATTAGCCTTAAAAATATACCTAAACGAAAGACCTTTTGAACCAAGAGAAAGAGATTATGCTTTAGTAGGTTCCTTCTATGTTTTTTCTATTTGGATTGGGTTTGGAGTGTATGCTATTTATGATTATCTAAAAAATTATTTAAAACCGAATATTGCTGATTCCTGCGGTTATTGGTTTAAGCATGCTAGGAGCTCCTATTCTTATGGCAGCTCAAAACTGGGATGACCACGATAGATCCGAAAGATATACCGCAATAGCGATGGCAAAAAACTATCTGAATTCCTGTGAACCCAATGCAATTCTGTTCACAATTGGGGATAACGACACCTTTCCTCTCTGGTATGCACAGGAAATTGAAAAAGTAAGAACTGATATTAAAATTGTCAATACTAGCCTTTTCATGACCGATTGGTATATCGATCAAATGAAAATGAAAACCTATAATGCCGAAGGATTACCCATATCATTTTCACACGAACAATATGTAGGAGATAAACTAGATTATGCTATTCATAACCCAAAAACAGAAAATCGTTGGGACATTAATGATTTATTGAAATTTATTGGTAGTGACGACCCAGAAACCATTGTTGAAATGCAAAATGGACAAAAAATACATTTCTATCCAACGGATAAAATCCGCATTCCTGTTGACAAAAACGCAATTATCAAAAACAAAGTTGTCAGCCCAAAAAATTATGACTCTATTGTTCCTTATATTGATGTTCAAATAAAAGGATCTGCTCTATACAAAAATAGACTGATGATGCTAGATGTACTTGCCAATAACTACTGGAAAAGACCAATTTATTTTACAGGAGGAAGTTTTGGCGATGACGATTATTTATGGATGAAAGATTATCTTCAACTTGAAGGATTGGTATACAAACTAGTTCCTATTAGAACTCCTATCCCTAAAGATGGAAGTCCACTAGATATGGGACAGATTGATTCCGATAAAATGTACGATATTGTCATGAAATGGGATTGGGGCAATGGTGAATCAAATACTATTTATCACGATCCAGAAACCAGAAAAAACAGCATTTCATACCGTTCTAATTTATCACGATTAATGCAAAAATTAATTGATGAAGGCAAAATTGATAAAGCAAAAAAAGTGATTCATTTAGCGATGACTAAAATGCCTTTAGATTATTACGGATACTATTCCTTAGTTGACCCTTTTGCTGCTGGATATTATCAAGTTGGAGAAACCGCTAAGGCACGTCAATTACTGGAACAATTAATGACCAAATACAAAGAAAACTTAAAATACTACAATACATTAAAACCTACTGAACAAAGTTATATTGCAATTGACATAGTAACTGATATTGAAAGATATAGAGGTTTACTTGAAGTAATGAAAGAAAATGGAGATTTAGACTTTTACAAAAAAAATGCAGTAATATTCAACAACTATAATAAAATGTTTGAACGATTTGGTAGAGATAATGAAGGAATGAATAATAAAGGTTTATCTGATGATAAGGATACTATTCAAGAATCGGATTCAACAGAAAATATAAAGAAATAAATTGTTGTTTTTATTATGTGAAAATGCAATAAAAGTAGCGTTGTTGAAAAACACCGCTACTTTTTTATTTTCAAATTAAAATCATATCCGTTATGAAATTCTATTGGATAAAAACAAACGAATTAATAAAAAGAATTTTTAAGAATTATGTTTGGGATATTCCCAATAAAGAGAATAAAGTCTACCTTACCTTCGACGATGGCCCAACTCCTGATGTTACTGAATGGACATTATCTCAATTAAAAAAATACAATGCCAAAGCTACTTTTTTCTGTATTGGTAACAACATTGAAAAACATCCAGATATTTATAATTCAATCATTCAGGAAGGACATTCCACTGGGAATCACACTTTCAATCATTTGAATGGTTGGAAATCAAAAACAGAAGATTATTTATACGACGTGGATTTATGCGCCAATCAAATTCAGAAATCCACAAATCATGCCATTCAATCATCAATCTTTCAGACTCCTTACGGCAAAATAAAATTAAGTCAGGCAAAAAAAGTCAAAGAATTAGGTTATAAAATAATTCTATGGGATGTTCTTAGTGCTGACTTTGACAGTACTATTTCACCAGAAGATTGTCTGAAAAATGTACTATCAAATATTAGTGATGGAAGTATAGTCGTTTTTCACGATAGCATGAAAGCGCGAAAAAATCTAGAGTATGCCTTGCCTAAAACTCTTGATTTTCTGACACGAGAAGGATATAATTTTGGGACAATACCTTAAATCTGATCTTGAACTAAAGCAATAATTGTATTGGCATCTAACTCTCCAGATTGTCTCCAAATCATTTGCCCTTCTTTGTAAATCATTAATGTTGGCAAGCCTTTAATGCGCAATGCATCTGCCAATTCTTGATTTTTATCAACATCAATTTTAATCACTTTTGCTTTATCGCCAAGTGCTGCAGCTACATCTCTTATTACTGGATGCATTGATACAGAAGAATCGTTCCACTCTGTGTAAAAATCAATTAACACAGGAACTTGAGCATTTATAAGTTCACCAAATTTTGACATAAAACCAAAAAATTTAATTTCTAAACCCTTATAATTAAGATATTACAATACAAATGTAGCACTTTTAACGAATTATGCTACTTTTTCGCCTTTTTTTAGTTGAATGACCGTTATTTCGGGCATAATACCTACTCTACCGGGATAAGCATGAAAGCCAAAGCCTCGGTTAACATAAATATACCTTCCTAAATTCTCATACAAACCCGCCCAATGTTTGTATACATATTGAACCAAACTCCATTTAAAATAGCCAGGAATTTCAATCCCAAGTTGCATCCCATGAGTATGTCCGGATAATGTTAACTGAAAATGCCTATCGTCATGCTGAACAACATGGTCCCAATGACTTGGGTCGTGACTCATTAATATTTTAAAATCTTCTTTGTTTAGGTTTTGAGCCGCCTTATTCAAATCTCCCGCTTGCTTGAAATTATGTCCCCAATTTTCAACACCGACAAGTGCAATTTTATCATCTCCTTTTTGGATAAAAGTATGTTCATTAAGTAATAAATTAAAACCTATTTGTCCGTATAGATTTTTTATAGCTTGAAAATTCTCATCTTTATCAGCTTGGGTAGGCCAAGTCACATATTCGCCATAATCATGGTTCCCTAAAACCGAATATTTTCCATATTCGTGCTTCTTTATCCTATTAAAAGTATCTATCCAAGGATGCATTTCCTTAGCATGGGTGTTAACAATATCACCCGTAAATAGTATCATGTCTGAATTTTGTTCGTTGATCAAATCAATTGCATAATTAATCTTCTCAAAATTGTCAAAACTTCCGCTATGAACATCAGATATTTGAGTAATTGTAAACCCATCAAAAGCATCGGGTAAATCTGGAAAAAAAATACGTTGTTTAATAACTTTGTAATTATACTTCCCTATTGTCATTCCATATATAAGTGATAAAAATGGAACTGCTGCAATGCCCAAACCTATTTGACTTACAAATTTCCGCCTTGACCGAAGAAAATCAGCATTATCAGATTCAACAAAATAATTTATTGAACCCAAGCAAACTCTATAAATATCTTCACCAAATAGTATTAAAGTAAGGACAATCTTAGGCAAGTATACCAAAAGCATTAAACCCATAGTAAGCATAGTTTGCTTGGTTTGCCCTACAGAACGATCAAATTGGGTAAAAGAATATACTATGAATAGAAAAATTAACAAACTTAAAATTTGATAGGATACAAGAATCCATCTCACTTTAAATAGGGTTTTCACCGCTTGATAGGCATATAACTCTATGATTAAAAAAATAAATACTATAAAAATAAAACGAAAAATCATGACATAAATTTTGAGCAAATTAACAAATTAATACAAGTATAAAATCTTTAATTAATTTAAATTTAACTCTAAAAGTAAACTTTAAATTGGTTTCCTTATTTTTACATCATAAATAGTTTCTTCATATCAATATCAAATTTATTATGTCTGTTCAAAAACGACTTTTTCTTCTCGATGCTTATGCTCTAATTTTTCGTGGTTATTATGCTTTTATCAAAAACCCCCGAATCAATTCAAAAGGAATGGATACCTCAGCTATCATGGGATTTATGAATTCATTGATGGATGTCATCAAACGCGAGAAACCAGATCATTTAGCCGTTGCTTTTGATAAAGGTGGAAGCGATTATCGTTATGAAATGTACAAGGAATATAAGGCACATCGAGATGAAACCCCTGAAGCCATCAAAATAGCCGTACCATACATCCAAGAATTATTAAAAGCAATGCATATTCCAATTATGGAAAAAGCAGGTTTTGAAGCCGATGATTTGATTGGAACCTTAGCGAAGCAAGCTGAAAAAGAGGGCTATCAAGTGTTTATGGTAACTCCAGATAAGGATTTTGCACAATTGGTTTCTGAAAATATTTTCATGTACAAACCAGCTAGAATGGGGAATGACATAGAAATTTGGGGTGTACCCCAAGTTCTAGCCAGATTTGAAATTGAAAGACCAGAACAAGTTATCGATTTCTTGGGTATGATGGGCGATTCTGCCGATAATATTCCAGGTTTTCCAGGTGTTGGTGAGGTAACTGCTAAAAAATTATTGAAAGAATTTGGCTCTATCGAAAATCTTTTAGAAAATACAGATAAACTTAAGGGAGCTTTAAAAGACAAAATTGAAAACAACAAAGAACTTGGAATTCTATCCAAAAAATTAGCTCGAATACTACTAGATTGCCCCGTTACATTCGACGCAACCGATTTTGAACTTTCCAAACCTGATGTAGAAAAAACGGATGCCTTGTTTCAAGAATTGGAATTCCGCCAAATGAAAGCACAATTTGACAAACTTTTTGGAACTGGGAAAGAATATGACGAAATTGATTCTAATGGGAATGAGAATTCAAACGAGACTCCAAATCCTGTAAAAAAAGCTCCAGTAAAAAAATCAAATGAAGACCAATTTGATTTGTTTGGTTTTTCTGATGATAGCGACGAGCCAAAACCAAACTCCTACTATGCCACTCTAGAAACTACCAATCACAATTATCAAATTATTCAAGGTGATTTAGGCGTGAAATTGTTTTTGCAGAATTTGAACCAACAAACTTCAGTTTCTCTCGACACCGAAACTACTGGAATTGATTCATTGAATGCCGAATTGGTAGGAATGTCATTTGCTTGGGAAAAAGGTAAAGCATTCTATGTCCCATTTCCAGAAAATCAAGAAGAAGCTAAAACTCTGGCAGACAAATTCAAGCCTTTTTTGAAAATGAAACAATCGAAAAAATTGGTCAAAACATCAAATATGACTTGAAAATTCTCGCTAATTATGGAATTGTAGTTAAAGGAAAATTATTCGACACCATGATTGCCCACTACCTTATCAATCCAGATATGCGCCATAATATGGATGTTTTGAGTGAAACCTATTTAAAATATGCGCCCAAATCCATTGAAACCTTAATAGGTAAAAAGGGTAAAAATCAACTGTCGATGCGGGATGTAAATTTGGAAGACATTAAAGAATATGCTGCCGAAGATGCTGATATTACCCTTCAACTTAAAGAGGTTTTTAGCCCTATTTTAGACAAAGCTGAAACCAAAAAATTATTTGAAGAAATTGAAATTCCGCTTATACCCGTCCTAGCAGCTATGGAAATGGAAGGTATTAATCTGGATGCGGATTTTCTTAAATCGATGGCAACAGATATGCAAAAAGAAATCGCAGATTTTGAACAAAAAATATATGAAACTGCTGGCGAAAAATTCAATCTTGCGTCTCCGAAACAATTGGGAGACATCTTATTTGATAAATTAAAAATTGGGGGTGCCAAACAAAAGAAAACCAAAACGGGTCAATATGCAACAGGTGAAGAAGTATTGAGCTATTTAGCCAACGAACATCAGATTGTTAAAGACATTCTCGATTGGCGCCAAATGGTAAAATTACAAAACACTTATATTGAGGCGTTACCGAATCAAATTGACAAAAAAACAGGTAGGGTACACACCGATTATATGCAAACTGTGGCGGCTACTGGTCGGTTGAGTTCCAATAATCCTAACCTTCAAAACATTCCCATTCGAACAGCACAACGAAGTAATGCAAAAACCGTAAACTTCGGAATCATTTACGGAGTTTCTGCTTTTGGTTTAAGTAATCAAACGTCTTTATCTCGCTCAGAAAGTGCTGCTTTAATCGATGCCTATTATAAAACCTATCCGCGTTTGAAATCTTTTATTCAGGAACAAATAGATTTTGCTAGAAATCATGGTTACGTACAAACGGTTTTAGGCAGAAGACGATATTTGAAAGACATCAATTCAGCCAATGCAGTGGTAAGAAGTGCGGCAGAAAGAAATGCTGTGAACGCTCCTATTCAAGGAAGTGCCGCCGACATTATTAAAATAGCAATGATCAATATCCACAAAAAACTAACTTCTGAAAATTGGAAATCAAAAATGCTATTGCAAGTTCATGACGAGTTGGTTTTTGACGTTCACAATACTGAATTAGAGAAAATTCAGCCCATGATTAAGCATGAAATGGAAAACGCTTTCGAACTCAGTGTTCCTTTCGAAGTAGAGATTGGAAGTGGAAGAAATTGGCTAGAAGCGCATTAAAATTTACACCTTCCTTGTTGATTCACGTTGTCTCAACTCCGTTTTTATAACAGTAGTTTTATGTTTGTATTCTTCATCCTTGCTTTCTAGTTCTTCAATAAGTAATTTAGCAGCAGCTTCGCCTATTTCAGGACCGTGCTGACTTACAGTAGACAAACTTGGAGACAATCTTCTGGACCAAACTCCATCGGCAAAACCTATAACCGACAACTCTTCTGGAATTTTGTAACCGTTTTTCAAACCTAATTTTATTGCCGAAACGGATGCATGTTCATCTACTGCAAAAATTCCGTCAATCTTATGTTTGTCAAATAACAATTGAGCTTTTTTATCAAAATCTTCTTCAGAATCTGTTAGAATTATGTTGACATCATTTATTGGAATCCCGTTTTTCTCAAGTGCTTTAAGATACCCTTGAGCTCTCAATTTACCTACACTCAAATTATCAATTGATGAAAACAATGCAATTTTTTTACAGCCTGAATTGATTAAATGTTCTGTAGCATTCACAGACGATTCAAAATCGTCAACAATAACTTTATCACAGTTTACTTCTTCTGAGATTCTATCAAACATTACTATAGGTGTCCCTTCGTTGATAATATCATTAAAATGACTGAACTCATTTAACTTTTGAGCCTCTTCAGAAACTGATAAAATAAAACCATCGATGGTTCCGTTGCTTAACATTTCTAAGGTGTTAATTTCTTTTTCTAACGATTCATTTGAGATGCAAGTAATGACATTATATCCTTTTTCTTCAGCCACTTTTTCTATTCCCGTAAAAACTTTAGCAAAAAATGAATTTAAAATATTAGGAATAATAACACCAATCGTTTTTGTCTTCCTGTTTTTAAGATTTAGACCTATAACGTTAGGTTTGTAATTTTTTAATTTGGCATATTCCTTAACCTTAGCTTTTGTTTGCTCACTAATTTCAGGGCTGTCATTCAATGCTTTAGAAACCGTTGAAACGGAAACATGAAGCTCTTTTGCAATTTGTTTTAATGTGGCTTTTGATTTCATAATACAGTATTTTGGACTGTAAAAATAAGAAAACTTATTTGATTCCCTTCACCTGATACGTGAAGCTTATGTTATTTTTACATATGCTATAAATAATTATCACCAAAAAAACAGATTTTATAATTATACCGTAGCCAAGTTATATTTTTGATAATGTCGCTTGAAAACGGTTTTACAATTTTTAATCAAAAAAACAGTAAAAAAATCATTATATAATTGAACCTTAAAATAATGGTTGAAAGCTATTTGTATTTAAAATAAATATTTGTAGTTTTGCAACCCCTTTATTGGGGATGGAATGTTTAATTAAAAATATATTATGGACGCATTAAGCTACAAGACAAAGTCAGCAAGCAAAGCCACCGTTACTAAAGAGTGGGTTGTTGTAGATGCTGATGGTCACAACTTAGGCCGTCTTGCTTCAAAAGTCGCAATGATTTTGAGAGGTAAGTACAAGCCAAGTTACACACCACACGTGGACTGCGGAGATAACGTAATTGTTATCAACTCAGAAAAAATTAACCTTACGGGAAACAAAATGGACGAGAAAACTTACATCCGTCACACAGGTTATCCAGGAGGCCAAAGAACTTTAACTGCTAAAGTATTGCAAGCTAAAAATCCTGCATCACTAGTAGAAAAAGCAGTAAAAGGAATGTTACCTAAAAACAAATTAGGAGCAGAACTTTTCAGAAATTTAAATGTTGTTGTAGGTTCAGAGCACAAACAAGAAGCTCAAAAACCTAAAACTGTTAACCTAAACGATCTTAAGTAATGGGAGTAATTCACAAAATCGGAAGAAGAAAATGTGCTGTTGCGCGTGTTTATGTTTCAGAAGGAACAGGAAAAATCACCGTTAACAAAAAAGAATTTGCAACTTATTTCCCAACAGCTACTTTACAATACAAAGTATTACAACCAATGTCTATGACAGAAAACGTAAGCAACTTTGATGTAAAAGTAAATGTATACGGAGGTGGTTCAACTGGTCAAGCAGAAGCTGTTCGTATGGCTTTATCTCGTGCAATGTGCGAAGTAGGCGAAGGAAACAGAGCTATCTTAAAACCAGAAGGTTTATTAACTAGAGACCCAAGAATGGTTGAGCGTAAAAAATTCGGTCAGAAAAAAGCGCGTAAAAGATTCCAATTCTCTAAACGTTAATAGTGCCTGTCTTGTCATTTGGGCAAGACATCAGATAAATAAAATTAAAAACAATGTTGTTGTTGTCCTGATTCATCAGGAAATTAGTTTAGCATCTAAATGTAGTCAGCCGAAACACTCGCCATCTCTACATTGCTAATTCAACAGAACGTAAACTAAGAAAAAATGTCACAAAAAGTAGAAGTAAAAGACTTACTAGAAGCAGGTGTTCATTTCGGACACATGACTAGAAAATGGGATCCAAACATGGCTCCTTACATTTATATGGAACGTAATGGAATTCATATATCAATCTATATAAAACTGCAGCTAAAATTGAAGAAGCTAACGAAGCTCTGAAAAAAATTGCTGCATCAGGTAGAAAAATCTTATTCGTTGCTACCAAAAAACAAGCAAAAGATATCGTTGCTGATAAAGCAAAAGCCGCTAACATGCCTTACATCACTGAAAGATGGCCAGGTGGAATGTTGACCAACTTTGTAACTATCCGTAAAGCCGTTAAGAAAATGGCTTCTATTGATAAAATGAAAAAAGATGGCACATTCAATACTCTTTCTAAAAAAGAGCGTTTGCAAGTAGATCGTCTTCGTGCTAAATTAGAAAAAAACCTAGGTTCAATCGCTGATATGTCTAGACTTCCAGCTGCATTGTTCGTAGTAGATATAAAAGCTGAGCATATCGCCATAAAAGAAGCACAAAAATTAAACATTCCAGTTTTCGCAATGGTTGACACTAATTCTGACCCACGTGAGGTAGATTATGTTATCCCTGCAAATGATGATGCTTCAAAATCAATCGATAAAATTTTAACTCTTGTTACAGCAGCTGTTATTGACGGACTTTCTAACAGAAATTCTGACGCAGCACCTGAGGCTGAAATTGCTGAAGAAGTTATTGCTGACGCAGTTACTGCTGAAGAAGTTGCAGAAGTTGTAGCTGAAGCAACAGAAGAAGTAGAAAAAACAGAAGAATAAAAACCAATATTTAAAGATTAAAAGATTTGAAAATTGAAAAATTATTGATTTTAAAATTAGTAATCCATTCCATTTTTTGAATCTTTTAATCTTTTAATCTTTAAACAAAAAAAAAATGGCAACAATTACTGCTGCAGACGTAAATAAATTAAGAACCATCACTGGTGCTGGAATGATGGATTGCAAAAAAGCATTAGTGGAAGCAGAAGGAGATTTCGATTTAGCAATCGAAAACTTAAGAAAAAAAGGTCAAAAAGTAGCTGCTAACCGTTCTGATAGAGAATCTACTGAAGGTGCTGCTATTGCTGTTGTAAATGCTGATAAAACTTCTGGAGTTGTTATCACATTGAACTGCGAAACTGACTTTGTTGGAAAAAATGAAGGTTTCGTAAAATTAGCAACAGACTTAGCTAATCAAGCTTTAAATTATGACTCTAAAGAAGCATTTTTGGCATCAGATTTCAATGGAATTTCAGTTGCTGAAAAATTAATTGAGCAAACAGGAGTTATTGGAGAAAAAATCGAAATTAGATCTTTCGAAAAATTATCAGGAGCTTTTGTTGGTTCATACATCCACGCAGGAAACAAGATTGCAACCTTAGTTGCGCTTTCTGCTAATGTAGCTGGAGCTGATGAAGTTTCTAGAAATGTAGCTATGCAAGCAGCTGCAATGTCGCCAATTGCTCTAGACGAAGCTGGTGTAGATTCTGACACTATTGCTAAAGAAATTGAAATTGCTAAAGACTTACTTCGTCAAGAAGGAAAACCAGAAGCTATGCTTGATAGCATTGCTAAAGGAAAATTAGCTCGTTTCTTTAAAGACAATACTTTGGTAAACCAAGATTATATTAAAGATAACAAATTGAGCGTTGCTGCTTACGTAAAATCTTTAGACAAAGACCTTACCGTTACAGGTTTCAAAAGAGCTGCTTTAGGGTAACACTTAACCAACGTTTACAATATTAAATCCCATCTCATATAAAACTGAGATGGGATTTTTCATTTATACATTTAACTTTTGTTGAATGTTGAAAAAAGAAAAGTTAATTAATAAAATACTACATTTGATTGTAAATTGATTTCTATGTTTCAATCTAAAAAAGACACTGTCTATGTTGTTCTTGCTGGAATTTTCATAACCAACGCAGTGGTTGCAGAACTTATTGGCGGAAAACTCATTCATGTAGGGTCGGCAGTAATGAGCATTGGCATATTGCCTTGGCCGATTGTTTTTGTAACAACCGATTTAATCAATGAATATTTTGGTGAAAAGGGAGTCCGAAAACTATCTTTAATAACCGCAAGTTTGATTGCATACACTTTTATTATTCTTTTTCTGGCCATGCAAATTCCTGCTGTAAAGGGAGCAAATCTAGTTACCGATGCTCAATTTAGAGGGGTTTTTGGTCAAAGTATGTGGATTATCGTGGGGAGTATTACTGCATTTATGGTTTCGCAATTAATAGATGTTACCATTTTTCATTTTGTTAAAAATAGAACTGGCAATAAAATGATTTGGTTGCGAAGTACTGGTTCTACCGTTATTTCGCAATTATTTGATAGTTTCATTGTTTTGGGGATAGCTTTTTGGATGACTGGAAAAATGACAACCGAAGTTTTTATAGTTTCGGCATTTACAGGCTATTTTGTTAAATTGATTATTGCAATTTTGCTTACTCCTTTGATTTACTTAGGACATTCATTAATTGAAAAATACATACATTCTAAATAAATGGAAGAAAGAATTAGATGCAAGTGGTGTTTATCAAGTGATTTATACAAAAAATACCACGACGAAGAATGGGGAGTTCCTGTGTATGATGATCAAAAACTATTTGAATTTTTGATTCTTGAAACCTTTCAGGCAGGTTTGAGTTGGATTACAATTTTAAACAAAAGAGAAAATTTCAGAAAAGCATTTGATTTTTTTGACTACACTAAAGTAGCGACATATAACGAAGATAAAATTCAGGAAATTATTAGTGGATGCAAGGATTATTCGAAATCAATTAAAGATTCGAGCTGCTGTTTCAAATGCAATTGCTTTTATGAACGTTCAGGAAGAGTTCGGAAGTTTCTCAAAATATATTTGGGGTTTTGTTAACAGTAAGCCAATACTAAATAATCTGAAAAATCTTTCTCAGCTACAAGCTACAACCCCACTTTCAGATACTATAAGTAAAGATTTAAAAAAAAGAGGATTCAAATTTGTGGGGTCAACGGTAGTTTATGCACACATGCAAGCCACTGGAATGGTAGACGACCATGTTGAGGATTGTTGGAGGAGAAATCAAATTTTTTGATCAAGAATACTTCTATCTGATTTTAAAATAAGCATAAAAGTTTCTCTTGAAATCTCAAATGCACCTAGTTTTTCCAAGTGGTCGTTATGCAACTGACAGTCCAGCAACAAATAATTTTTCTCCCTTAAATACTCTATCAGTTTAACGAAAGCTACTTTACTAGCATTTGAAACTTTAGAAAACATACTTTCTCCACAAAAAACATGACCTAAATCTACACCGTATAAACCTCCAACCAACTTTTGATTTTGCCAGACTTCAAACGAAATTGCTTTTCCCTTGATGATGCAACTTCGTATACGATTGAATAATATCATTGGTAATCCATGTCCCTTCTTGATTTTTTCGGTCAATTTGCTGACAATTTCTAATTACAGCTTCGAAATCTTTATTGATAGTAACTTCAAAAGTATTTCTGTTGATTATATTTCTCAGACTTTTAGGAGTTTTATACGTGTGCGGATAAACTACCATTCTGTAAGGTGGCGACCACCATAATATGGGTTCATCGTCAGAAAACCATGGGAATATTCCATTTTTATATGCCAACAACAGTCTTTCGGTAGATAAATCTCCACCAACTGCCAAAATTCCTTCGTAAGAAGCTTCATCTACAGGAGGAAAATATAATTCTTTAGTTAAAAATACAATTTTATACGATTTAAAATGAATACAAATTCCTTAATTCAAATTTAGCGTATTCTTCACTTTATTAAAACTTTCTTTTAGTGAATTTTGTATCTTTATGCTCATATCTGATAAATAAAATATGAAAAGAAAACTTTCTCTAATTTCATTTTTATTGATATTTTTTGATGGAAATGCACAAATTGTTGATAGTACTTCATTAGTTAAAAATCAATATAAATTATCATACAAACAATTTATAGCTCCAACTGTTCTCATCGGTAGTGGTTTTTTATTAAAAGAATCGACTTTGAACAAGAATTTACAGGAAGATGCTCAAAAAATCTTTGGTAGCGATTTTCAAAACCAAATCGACAATGTAATACCATTTATTCCAATTGCCCAAATTTATGGCGGAATGTTTTTAGGCTATGTACCAAAATCTGACTGGCAACATCAAACCGCTAATATATTCATTTCGAATGTAATAACCTACACAATAGTCGAATCTATGAAACATTCGTTTAAAGAAATTAGACCTGATTCCTCAGATAATTTTAGTTTTCCATCTGGTCATACGGCCCTAGCTTTTACAAATGCATCATCATTGTATTATGAATATAAAGACACTAACATTTGGTATGCCAGTAGTGGCTTTCTGTTTGCTACAGCAACCGGCATTCTATGAATTGCAAATAACAAGCATTACCTCTCTGATGTTCTTACTGGTTCAGGAATAGGAATTGGCGTAGGTTTAATAGTCTCTTATTGGAATCCCTTTGGTTCTCAAACTTTTGGAAAAAACAAAACCCATGCATTGCTCTATCCTCAAGTAGGAAAACACTATGGCATGGGCTTGATACTTTATAAATAAAGCTTTTATAGCCTAATACTAAAACGGCAAATCATCATGTTCCTCCTCAGTAAAATTAGAGGCTGGCTCAAATGCTGTTGCAGCTGGAACTGGAGGTAATTGTGTTGGTAAAGCTTCGCTTTGAAGTTTCTCAATTCTCCATCCTTGTATTGAATTGAAATATTTAGTTTCCCCCTGAGGATTGGTCCATTCCCTTCCTCTTAAATTTATAGATACTTTTACAGAATCTCCTGAGTTGTAATTATTTAACAAATCACATTTATCTTGAGTAAACTCAATCATTATGTGCTGTGGATATTGCTCCTCAGTAGTTACTACTAATTCTCTTTTCTTAAACGATGCACTTACTTGTTGCACTGGATTAATTACTTTTACTTTTCCTGAAACTTCCATAATACTTTTTTATTTTTTGGGTAACGATACTTTCCTAGTGGCAAGTACTTCATTTTATCTAGATACTTCTTTGTTTGTTGACAACTTTTTATCTTGACATTGTTAATTAAAATTCTGTTTTACAAATATAGTAATTTCTTCTTTTAGCAATGCTCTCCTATTTCTTAATTTGCCACTATCAAGTAAAATAACTATCTGATTCAATACTTGACAAAAATAATTGTCATAAATTGAAGAATTTAAAATTCGTTTTTTAGATTACTGACTATGAAAGTGTTCACTATGAAATAAAAAACTAAGTTTCTACTCAACACTTAACGACCCAAAGAAATAAAATGCTGATTTTCTGGGAGTTTAGTTTTTCTCTTTTGATTATTTATTTATCAACAATTTTTACAACTATAACGTTTTAGTTTTCAATTTTACTCGATTAAATGCAAAAAAAAACAGACTAACGTTAAAAATATTAGAGTATTATTATTAATTTCATAAAAAATTAAATCAAAACTTAACCTCAACCAAAACCAATTATGAAATTAAAAGAAACACCTCTTTTTCTCAAAAAATCGCTATTGATTATAGCCGTTTTTTGTTTGCTATTTTCATCTAAAACAAATGCACAATCAGCTGCAAATGTAAATGACATTATGTTGCAAGCGTTTGGCTGGGATGTTCACACCCAATCTTCAGTAACTTCTGAAGGTGGATTGTATAATTATCTAAAAAACCGTGCTAGTGGATATGCTGCTTCAGGTATTAATGTAATTTGGCTACCACCACCAAGTAAATCAACAGGAGGTGTTGGATATATTCCTACTGAGTTATTCAATTTTTCCCAAACAGTTTATGGGTCTGAAGCACAGTTGAGAGCATTGTTGACTACTTTAAACACAAGTTCTCCAAAAATACATCCAATGGCAGACATTGTAGTAAATCATAGAGGAGGCACAACAAATTGGACTGATTTCACCAATCCAACGTGGGATTGTAAATCAATAACCAGCACAGACGAAGCAAACTTTGTAACAATAACAGGAGTTCGACCTTGCGGAACTCCAGATACTGGCGAGGATTTTAACGGAGGAAGAGATTTAGACCACTCAAATATACAAGTTCAGAATGGTGTAAAGGAATATCTTACTAGATTGAAAGCATTGGGTTTTGATAGTTGGAGATGGGATGTTGCAAAAGGATTTTCAGCTGGCTATTTTGGAGATTATATCAATTCCTCTTCTCCTTATGCATCAGTAGGAGAATATTGGGATGGAAACTCTGCAACTTTAAAATCTTGGATTAATGGGACTGGTAATCGGTCAGCAGCATTTGATTTTGCTTTATACTACAATGCATTACAACCAGCAATTAATAGTGGTAACTATGCGGCTCTAGCTGGAAATCCTGGTTTAGCAGGTCAGTTTGGCTATGCTGATAAAGCGGTGACATTCATTGACAATCACGACACTTTTGTAAAACCAGGAAGCTTCGTTACAAGTGACAATATTATGAAAGGGTATGCTTACATCCTTACACATCCAGGAATACCATGTGTTTTCTTCCCTCACTATTATGGTGGAACTTACAAGAAAGATGGGGTTACTGTTGTGTATACTGCAAATAAAACCGCCATTGATCAACTTATGGCAATTAGAAAAAATAATGGTATTAACGCATATAGTTCAGTAGCAGTTTCGAATACGAGTGGTTTTTATTCTGCTACAATAGATAATAAAGTTGTGGTGAAAATTGGTCCTGGATTGTGGAATCCAGGAACGGGTTGGACTTTAAAAGCATCTGGAACGGATTATGCTGTTTGGGAAAAAGCAGTTGCTGTAGACGTACCAAGTTTAGCTATTGCTCCAACTGGAGGATCATTTGTTACTGGAACAACTGTCAATGTTACTCTAACAGCAAACAATGCTACATCAACTATCTTTTATACCTTAAATGGTTCAACACCTACAACATCCTCTGCATCTGCTGTAGGATCAAAATCATTAGCAATAACAAGTTCAACAACTTTGAAAGCATTTGTAAGAAACACCTCAAATGTAAGTTCTGCTGTTTCTACTGAAGTCTATACTTTCAGTACACCTCCAACTTTTACTGTCTATTTCAAAAAACCAGCTTCATGGGGCTCGTCTGTTAAGATTTACTATTGGAACCCAACTGGGACAGCACCAGCGGTAACTTACCCTGGCGTTGCTATGACTTTAGATTGTGGAGATTGGTATAAATATACTTTTCCATCAACAGTAAGCGCTTCAAACTTATTGTTTAATGATGGTACCCTAAAAACTGTAGATTTAACTGCTACAGCAGGTATTAGATACTACGATAACGTATGGCTAAGCGGTGAACCTGCTAACAGATGTCCTGTTATTGCACCTGATTTAAGTATCTCTCAAGCTGGAGGTAGTTTTACAACTGGAACTACTGTAAACGTTGTATTAACAGCTAATGTAAACACATCAACCATTTATTACACTTTGAATGGGTCTACTCCAACTACATCCTCTGCTTCTGCTGTTGGGTCAAAATCACTTTCAATAACCAGTACAACAACATTAAAAGCATTTGTTAGAAATACTGCTGGAACAAACTCAACAATAAAAACTGAAGTTTACTCATTCTCTACTCCAACTACTTTTACAGTCTATTTCAAAAAACCATCCAATTGGGGAACTGCTGTAAAAATCTATTATTGGGGTGTTACGGGAACGGCTCCTGCTGTGACTTGGCCCGGTGTAGCAATGACTTTAGACTGTGGAAGTTGGTATAAATTCACCTTCCCTTCTACTGTAAGTGCTTCCAATATAATTTTTAATGATGGAACATTACAAACTGCAGATTTGAGCGCTACCGCTGGAATTAAATATTATGATAATGCATGGTTGAGTTCAGAACCAGCTAACAGATGTCCGTCGGTAACTTCCATGACGGTATATTTTAAACCTCCAACAACTTGGACTTCTGCACCTAAAATACACTATTGGAATGCGGTTCCAACAGGAAGTGTTGCCAATACTACATGGCCAGGAATTACAATGGTTGCTGATATAAATGGTTTTTACAAATACACCATAGTTGGCCCAACATCCATAAATATTGTTTTCAATAATGGAAGTAGTGGAACAGGTAATCAAACCCCAGATTTATTAAATAAAACTGATGGATTTTCATACACATGGGGGGCAGCTGCACGTGTTACAAATAATGACAGCTTTAAAACTAAATTAGTTGTCTATCCAAATCCTGTAAATGATATTCTTCAAATTAGTTCTGAATCTAACGTTCATAACTACAAAATAATGAATATTCAAGGAGCTGTTTTAAAAGAAGGCAAACCAATTGAAAACTCAATTGATGTTAGCAATTTGAGTTCAGGACTTTATTTCTTGCAAATGAGACTTGAAAACGGCTCAGAACAAATTCAAAGAATTGTAAAAAAATAAATCAACCAAAAACCAATACTAAGGCTTAAGCATCTCTGTTTAAGCCTTTTTTAATTTAGAAGAATTTATCTCAATTTATTTCACAATCTAACTTCTAATATTTCGTTATATTTATGACCACAAATATTTTATATGCGATTTTCTGATAGAAAAAACAATACCCGTTGGATTTTAATAGCAGCATCTTTCGTTATTATTTCTTTAATACTTTGGAATACATATACCTTTTTTCAAATTTTTAAGAATGAAGAACGAGTAAAAATGGAACATTGGGCCGAGGCATTAAAAACCTTTAATAATGCTGGAATTGATGCAGATATTGAGTTGCCACTCAAAATTATGCAAAACGCTACCATTCCGATTATACAAATTGAAAACGACAGTATTATTAATGCTAAAAATATTGATGAAGAAATTTTAAAAAGCAAATCCAAATCAGCTGAGCTACTTGCTAAACTCAAAAATCAAAACGAGCCAGTAGTCATTGAATATGTGCCAGGAAAGTTTCAATATATTTATTATGGAGATTCCGCTTTATTGAACAAACTCAAATATTATCCCATTGCTTTAGTATTGATTATTGTATTGTTTGGAGCGCTCGTTTATAATTTTTATAAAAGTACCAAGATGGCAACTCAAAATAAACTTTGGGCAGGAATGGCAAAAGAAACAGCACATCAAATAGGAACACCTTTATCCTCCTTAATTGGTTGGCTTGAAATTATGAAGGCTGATAATGTCGATGAGACTACCATCTCAGAAATCGAAAAGGATATCCTTAGACTTCAAATGATTACAGACCGATTTTCAAAAATTGGATCTGAACCTATATTAGAGTCCCGAGATATTATCAAAGAAACACAAGAATCCTACGATTATTTACAATCCCGCTTTTCAAAACAAATTACATTCTCCTTCAAAGCTTCCAAAAAACCTATTTTTGTCCTATTAAACCCTGCATTACACAGTTGGACCATTGAAAATCTTGTAAAAAACGCTATCGACGCCATGAAAGGCAAAGGGAAACTTTTGGTTGAAATTAACGAAGAAGGCAAATTAGTCACCATCAATGTTTCTGACACTGGTAATGGCATTCCAAAAAATCAATTCAAAAATATTTTCGAACCAGGATTCACAACGAAAAAAAGAGGCTGGGGATTAGGGCTTTCCTTAACCAAACGAATTGTCGAGGAATACCATAAAGGCAAAATAAAAGTACTTCATTCAGAGATAAACAAAGGAACTACAATGCAAGTAAGTTTCAAGAAAAGTGAACTATCCTAAATGAGATTGTATACTTTTTGCTAAAGCCTCAAATTCTTCTTTTTCTAATTTTACTTTGTTTTGAAAACGCATTTCATCCATTTCATTAAGTGGAATCAAATGAACGTGAGCATGAGGAACTTCAAGCCCGATAACTGCCATCCCTACTCTTTTGCAAGACACTGCTTTTTCTAAAGCTATTGCAACTTTCTTTGAAAATTGCATAAGTCCAACATACAAATCATCTTCAATATCAAAAATTTTATCAATCTCTCTTTTTGGGATACATAAAGTATGTCCTTTAGCATTTGGATTTACATCCAAAAAAGCCAAGAAATTTTCATCTTCGGTGATTTTATAACATGGGATTTCACCATTTACAATTTTGATAAAAATACTTGCCATAGGGATTAATCTCTAGAAATTTCTAATATTTCAAATTGCAACTTGCCATTTGGAACCGTAATCTCGGCGATATCTCCTACCGATTTTCCTAATAAACCTCTCCCAATAGGAGATGTAACTGAAATTTTGCCTGATTTTAAATCCGCTTCACTTTCAGCAACAAGTGTATACTTTAATTCCATATTGTTTGATTTGTTTTTGATTTTTACATTAGATAAAACCAAAACTTTAGAAACATCAAGATGTGTTTCATCAATTAATCTAGCATTTGAATGTATTTCTTCCAATTTGGCAATTCTCATTTCCAACATTCCTTGTGCTTCCTTTGCTGCATCATATTCAGCATTTTCAGACAAATCGCCTTTATCTCTAGCATCTGCAATATCTTGCGATGCTTTTGGGCGCATTACATTTTTTAAATAATCTAATTCTTCTCTTAATTTTTTTAATCCTTCTGCTGTGTAATACGATACTGCGCTCATAATTTCCTCGTTTATATAAATAGAAAAAATCCCATCGCGACGGGATTTAGTATTGCAAATATACTACTTTTTATCTTTTGGTCTATAATAATATGTTAATCCTATTAAAATCAAAGTTAAATAAATTAATTTTGTTTTAGTAATTGTATCTTTTTATTTGTATGAAAAACTTAATTCTTCTCATTTTGGTAACTGCTTTGTTGTTAGGATGTAATAATGATACTATTAGAAACAACAATCCATATATCCCTAGCTATGGTTTTTCATATATCATTAATTTGAATCTAAATGGTGGTCTAAAAAGTCCAATAAATCCTGTTTCTATTACTGAACCCAGTGGTATAAATATGATTGTTATAAAAGTTTCAGATTCAGATTATAGGGCTTGGAATGCAAATTGTCCTAACCACACCCCTAGCTCTTGTTCTAGATTAATTCCAAATAGCACCACAGCAAAATGCAGTTGTGAAAACTATGAATACAATTTACTTACAGGTGTTGGCAACGCTCAATATACTTTGATACCCTACAGAGTTGAAGTTTTGAGCTCAAATTCTATTCGAGTATACAACTAAAAATCCTGACAGACTACTATACACCATCAGGATTTTTAAATTTTCAATTCTAAAATTTCAAAGTAAGTCCAGCTAGAAGATTAATTCCTGCTTGCGGATAGTAATAAACATATCCTCCGCCATAGTCAGCGCCATTTGAAACGTATTTTTTATCAAGAAAATTGTTCACAAGTCCAGTAAAAATGATTGATTTAAAAATACTTTTTGGATTTAACTCGTAAGTAATATTAAAATCATTAACGAAATAATCTGGAAGCTTTGATTCCTTCGAATCAATATTGTTCATGTATTGATTCCCAACAAACTTTGATAGCCATGCAATTTGAACACTTTGAATAGGTTTAAATGCTAGAATATTTCCACCAATGACAGATGGCGAAAAAGCAATAGTTGTATTACCTAAATTTTCCAAAGTAGCACCATTAACAAAATCAATATTTTTATTTTCACTTAAAGTAAAATTGGGACGGATATTCCATTTTTCAGACAACTGAAAAGACAAATCTACCTCTAAACCAAGCCTATAACTTTCTCCAACATTGGTTCGGATTGGATCGCCTACGTCGTTTAATGCGCCTGTTAGAACAAGTTGATCCTGATATCTCATATAATACCCATTGATATTTAATCTCGATTTATCGGATGAATAGCGCCAACCCAACTCAAAATCATTTAGCTTCTCGGGTTTAACATTCCCTCCTTCATAGTCGGTTCTATTAGGTTCGCGATTAGCTCTTGCGTATGAAATATACAACTTATTTTTGTCGTTAATTTCAAAATTCAATCCTGCTTTCGGATTAAAAAAATTAAAATTATCATTTACTAGACCCGTGTCATAACTGTTTGCTTGATAATGAACATTTCTTAGTTGAACATCTCCAAAAAGACTGATTTTTTTGGTTAGCTGATAATTCACTTTTGCAAAAATATTCCCATCTGTCTTTGATGCATAATCTTTATAGTAACGTTCGCCTAGTTCGCTTTGAGATGCATATCGTGCCCAAATTACCTTTCCAAAATGATCTCCCTCATACTTATTGTAGCCTCCACCAATAATAAAATCCAGCTTGTCATTTATATAATTTGCCGAAAAAGTAGTGCCATAAAAATCATTGTCAAGCCAT
This sequence comes from Flavobacterium sp., assembly GCA_016718345.1. Lineage (GTDB taxonomy): Bacteria > Bacteroidota > Bacteroidia > Flavobacteriales > Flavobacteriaceae > Flavobacterium. The sequence continues at coordinate 281,558 of JADKDN010000002.1, forward strand.
TTTTGTCGAATTAAATCAGTTGTTGCTACATTAGATACTGGAAGCAATCCGTAATCAGCAAAATCAGCATCTTCTTTATAATTTTCATAATATCCTTTCCCTTTAGTGTAATGAAAGGCAAGATTTGTATTCCATTTATCAGATACTTTTTCATTCCAATGTAGTTGATAATGATCCTGTTGGTAATTATCAGTCTCATTATCATAAAAACGAGTTTGTCCTGATTCATCCACAAAATATCCTGAAGGATTATACGTCCTATCCTTTTGTAAGGTCTCATAATCAATCCCATTCCATGATTGATATGTTTTTTCTTTGCCACCAAAAACAAGAGTTTTAATTAAAGTGGTTTTCCCCACATAGGTTCCTTGAAGAAAATAGGATTTCAAATCCGATGAAGCTCTTTCAATGTAGCCATTAGAGCTTAAATTAGATACTCTCCCCGCTAGCTCAAAGTGGTCATTCATCAAACCTGTGCTGAATTTTACAGTGTGTTTTCGGGTATTGAAACTTCCGTAAGAATTCGAAATTTCACCATTACTTTTTTGAGCATAATTATCAGTTAACATATTCAAACTTGCTCCAAAAGCTCCTGCTCCATTGGTTGACGTTCCAACACCCCGTTGCAATTGTAAACTCTCCAATGAGGATGCAAAATCGGGCATATTCACCCAGAAAGTCCCTTGACTCTCTGAATCGTTATATGGAATTCCGTTGATAGTAACATTGACTCTTGTAGCATCACTACCACGAACACGAATTCCAGAGTAACCTACTCCGTTTCCTGCATCGGATGTAGTTACTACAGAAGGCATAAAGTTCATTAATGTGGGAATGTCTTGACCTAAATTACGACTAGCAATTTCTTTTTTATTCAAATTACTAAAACTTACTGGTGTTTTTGAAGTTACTCTTAGAGCTGACACCAAGACTTCGTCGAGTTCGTTAGCCTTTGTTGTATCCTTTTTAATCTCTTGAGAGTAAGAAACAAAAGCGATAAGAAAAAATAAAACAGGTCCAGTGACCTTTTTGAAAAATAAAGTATTCATCCGTAAATAGTTTTTACGAATAAAAGGGGGAATTATTCTTTTGTTAAATTAATAATTAATGTTCCTATGACAAATAAATAGCGTGCACTCTACGATTCGTCATTTTTCCCTTAACAGCATTACCTGTTCAGGTTCCTTGGGTATGATCTCAGCTCGTTATTTAGAGCACCCCTTTGAGACATGACAAAGTAAGTAAATATCAATGACAATTGCAATTGATTTTTTAATAGTTATTTACAATTCAGGTTTTCTTCTTGTTTTCTTGATTTCAGAAGCATTCTTTTTGTCCTTAATTCGCTTTCTAATTACCGATTTAGGAATCTTAGTTGCCTTTCTAATTTTTGGAATAATTAACCCTTTTTTAATAATTTCTAAGAATCGTTTTATTACAATTTCTTTGTTTTTAAGTTGGCTTCTATCTTCATCACAATTCAAAATCAAAACAAAATCTACAGTTAATCGTGAAGCTAATTTTGATTTAAGTATTTGCTTTTCTTCATTTGATAAAGCCTCAGACTTATTTACATCAAAGGTCAAAACAACTTTTGAAGCCACTTTATTTACATTTTGTCCTCCAGAACCTGAGCTGCGAACTGCTTTAAAATTTAATTCTGAAATAATTTTTCCTTTTTCCAAAATTAATGAGGTTGATGGGCTTGTTTTAGTAAATCATTTACAGTTTTAACTGGATTGAATGTTGCTATAGGAACTTCTACAAAAAGCGTTATCCATCTGGCCATAGCACCATTCCAAAGACCAGGTAATTCATACGCTTTTAAATCTCTTCCATTCTTGTTTTTTTCTACAATGAATCCTGTTTCATGATCGACAAATTCATTCAAATCGAATTTATTTCCTTTAAAATCTTTTATGCCACATACCAAATCAACTGGGTTAAAATGGGTAGCACTCTCCAGTATTCGTTTTTGACTAAGATTTTGCAAATCTATTTGGGACGTTTCAATAATTTGCAACGAAACAACTCCTTTATTGTCACGAACCCAAAAAGGACCTCCACCAGCTTCGCCTTCATTCTTTACCATTCCACAAACACGAATGGGTCTATTTAGAATGTCTTTAATGTAATTGATCTTATTCTCTAAAGTATATTTTTGAAAATCTTCGATGATTGTTATACTCAACTTGGTTTTTATAAATGAAATAATTGCTTCAATATCTTCTTGTTGAATTGATTCGTTTTCTATTTGATTTAAAATTTGAAAAATTTTATCCTGTAATTCGATAAGAATTCCTCCGAGCGCTTTCTTATATAATGTGATTTTTTCAATATGATTCTGAATTACATTATCAATATTCTTAATAAAAATAATATCAGCATCAAGGTGATTCAAATTGTCAATCAATGCTCCATGGCCCGCTGGTCTAAAGACTAATTTACCCGAATCATTTCTAAAAGGATTATTTTCAAAATCAACAGCAATTGTATCTGTTGCTGGGTTTTGTATAGAAAATTTAATACTTATGTCTACTTTGGATGATTTTTCAATCTTGTTTTTTACTTCATCTATTATTTTTTCAAAGTGAGACTGATGTATTCCCGAAATCGTAAAATGTATATTAGAAACTCCGTTTGAATTAGCATAATAAACAGCCTCATTCAAGTGTTCCTCTATTGGAGTGGCTATATGAGACGCATATTTATGAAAAGGCAAAATCCCTTTTGGTTTGTTTGAAAAATTAAAATATTCTGGTTCTAAAAGTAGTTTAATGAAGTAGTAATTTTTTTTATCACTCTCCCATTTGTCAAAATCAAAATATAATTCTCTTAATTTTTTGTCAATTGAAGCAAAAAAAGGAAACTTCTCCATCCCTGCTAAAAAGACCGTAAGCCCAGTTGCATTCTTTCTATTGATATAGGCATTTATCGTTTCATTTTCAAAGTCAAATTCATTCAAAAATTCATTCAAAAATTTAAACATTCTACTTGCTGCCCCCGATGCAGGAACAAACTTTGTCAATGACAAAGTTTGTTTTCTTTGATCAAAATAGTCTGAAAATTGCTGAAACTCGTCTTCTGACGACAATTTTATTATGCCATCATTTTTCGTTGCAGGCCGCACTAAAACAGCTTTTGAAATACCTAATCGAAATACATTCAAATGGCTATTAATGGTTTCTAATGAAATTCCTCTTTCATAAATTTGAACAAAATCATGTGAAGAAAACCCCATTTCTTTTGCCTTATCTAACTCTACAATAATTTTTTTAGCTTGCTCAAATCTAGTTTCAGCATTGCCTGAAAGAACAATAAATGGTTTGTTATTCTGAAGTAATGATTCTTTAAAAATAGTAAAATGCGCTTCTCTATTATCTGGCTGGTCACGTAGACCGTCATTCTCCCATGGCACATCAACATCCGTTAAAAAGAACAAATCGTATTTGTGTTTTCTAGCAGCTTTATCCAAAATTGGATCGCAAAAATTATAGTTAATTTCTGAGAAAACTTTGGTTACTAACAAACAGGTATCGCAAAAAAGATACTTATTTGCCGTTAAAAGGGCTTCATTTTCCTGTCTTACTTGACCAATAGCTATTGGCAATAAATCTTCAGGACTACATGTTTGTGCTGTAGTGTTGAGCTTTTTCTCTAAATAATCTCTAGCAAATTCTGGCGCCCAAACTGTATCAAAATAATCTGCTAACTGCTTAGACAAGGTAGTTTTGCCTGTACTTTCAGATTCAAACAATGCTATTTTTACTATTGCTGAGTGCTGTTGTTTAAGATTTTCCTCCATTCTAAATAAGCTGAAATAGCTAAAATTGTAAAAATTAAATATTGTAATGACAACATTCCTAGTCCTCTGTATGCATATAGGGGAACAACTAAAATGTCACCAAAAATCCATAAAGTCCAGTTTTCTATTTTTTTGTTGGCCATATACCACATCGCAGTGAAGAATATTCCTGACGCAAAAATATCGACATAATTATCTTCTTTAATCTCATAATTGAAGAAATTATATATTGCGAAAACTACGAAAATTGTAGCAAAAAACATCATAATTCCTATAATTTTTTCACTGGTACTCGTTCTTGTTATCAATAAACTTAGTCATCAGTGGATTAATAAAAGCTAAAAACTCTCCTACTATTTGAATAGTTGAAACATTCTTGTAACTATTTAGAAAAAAATCAATCATGATAACGAATCAAAAAAATTCAAATTGTTTTCAAAAGCAGTCCCAACTACAACCATGTCAGCACCAGAATCAAAAGCCTGCTCAATCAACGCTTTATTACAAATCCCTCCACCAACTATCAATGGTATTTGAATATTTTTGGACACTCTTTGAATAATCTCTAAAGAAACAGGATTAAGTGCACCACTTCCCGCTTCAAGATAAATCAACTGATTGCCAAGCATTTCTCCAGCCTGAGCCGTTTGGGTTATATAATCACTTTTATTAGCGTCCAATGGTTTTGTTTGGCTTACTTTGGCAACAGCTGTTTCATTTCCTCCATCAATTAGTATGTAGCCCGTTGCAATAACTTCAAGTTTTGTCTTCTTTAAAAGTGGAACGGCATTTACCTGATGCTCAATCAAAAAATCTGGATTTCTACCTGAAATTAAAGATAGAAATAAAATGCCATCCGCCATACCCGATATTTGAGAGGGATTTCCGGGAAAAAGCACTATTGGTAGGGAGCAGTTTTGTTTAATTTTTACAATCAAATCATCAATTTTAGTACTCAAAACCAAGCTTCCTCCAACAAAAATATGTGTTGCTGGCGACTGATTTATCTTCATAATTAATTTATCCATTCCGCTCCAATCAATTTTATCTGGATCGAGAAGAATAGCAAGCATCTTTTTATTTTTTGCTTTGTATTGAAGGATTTCTTGGTAAATTGACATTGAAAAATGAGGCTCCCAAACCGTCTTTCGGACCCCACCCCACCATTATTACAAAAAAAAAATACCGTTAAAGATTAGTAAAGTTAAGATTGCAAGATTTTAATCTCAAGACTTTTCTTTAAAAGCACAAACATAGACATAATCTTCAATGGTATCGAAAATAATATTAAAAACTTCTTCCCTATTATTAAACTTTAAAATTGCTTTTGATTTTTTTTCCTCTAACAAAAAATCTTCTTCAAAGATATGGTTTGGAAAACTAATGCCTTGTTCGTTTTTAATCTTAAAAATACTTTCCTTAATTCCCCAAATTACTGTAGCTTTTTTAATCTTTTCTTCCATTGATAAGTTTTCCAAATGTAAAACATCCATAAATCGGGGTGCAATTCTTACTGTTTTATCTTTAATTTGTTCTAAATCTAAACCTACTTTTTCTTGACTAATAACAATGGCAGAAAAATCATTGGAGTGAGAAATTGAAATTTCAACATCTTTAACAAAGCAACCTTGCGGTTTTATATGTGGCTTTCCAAATGCATCATAATACAAGTCAAAATCATCATATTCATTATGCTGCAACAACATTCTAACCGCTAAAAATCCCTTTTGATGACTTTCAGATTTCATTGATTCTAAGCGTGCAATTGAAGAATTTTTCAACCTAATTTGACTTCTAAGTTCACTTAAATCTTCTGTAATCTTCCAAAGATAGAGTTTGGTCGTTTTTGATAATACTACTACTTTATATAATGGCATTTAGTATTTTGCTGTTTTTCAAAAGATTAAACGTTTAAACATTTCACAAATTTTAAAATAAATTATTAAATTTAAAACCTATGTTGTAATTTTGCACCCACATTTTTAAAAACAAATATACATAATAGATGAGTACACAAACGTTACCTTATGTAGCTTTTAAAGTGAAAGATATTTCACTTGCAGCTTGGGGAAGAAAAGAAATTGAATTAGCAGAAGCTGAAATGCCAGGTTTAATGGCTTTGAGAGCGGAATATAAAGACGAACAACCTCTTAAAGGTGCTCGTATTGCAGGGTGTTTACATATGACGATTCAAACTGCTGTTTTAATTGAAACTTTAATAGCTCTAGGTGCAGAAGTGACATGGAGTTCTTGTAACATTTTTTCTACTCAAGATCAAGCTGCCGCTGCTATTGCCGCTGCTGGAATTCAAGTGTATGCTTGGAAAGGTTTGAACGAAGAAGATTTTGATTGGTGTATCGAACAAACGTTGTTCTTTGGCGAAGATAGAAAACCATTAAACATGATTTTGGATGATGGCGGTGATTTGACTAACATGGTGTTTGACCGTTACCCTGAATTAATCCCTGGAATTAAAGGTTTGTCAGAAGAAACTACAACTGGTGTTCATCGTTTGTACGAAAGAATGAAAAACGGAACTTTGTTCATGCCGGCTATCAACGTGAATGACTCGGTTACCAAATCGAAATTTGACAACAAATACGGCTGTAAAGAAAGTGCTGTTGATGCTATTCGTCGTGCTACTGACGTAATGTTGGCTGGAAAAAGAGTAATTGTATGTGGATACGGCGACGTAGGGAAAGGAACTGCTGCTTCATTCCGTGGTGCTGGTTCTATCGTTACGGTAACTGAAATTGACCCAATTTGTGCGTTACAAGCGGCTATGGACGGTTTTGAAGTTAAAAAATTAGATACCGTTGTTGCAAATGCTGACATCATCATTACAACTACAGGAAACAAAGACATTGTATTAGGTTCTCACTTCGAAAAAATGAAAGACAAAACCATCGTTTGTAACATTGGTCACTTCGACAACGAAATCGATATGGCTTGGTTGAACAAAAATTATGGTTCAACAAAAGATGAAATCAAACCTCAAGTTGATAAATATACAATCAACGGAAAAGATATCATCATCTTGGCAGAGGGTCGTTTAGTAAACTTAGGTTGTGCTACAGGGCACCCAAGTTTTGTGATGAGTAACTCTTTTACCAACCAAACTTTGGCTCAAATCGAATTGTGGAAAAACAGCGCTTCATACAAAAATGAAGTGTACATGTTACCAAAACATTTAGATGAAAAAGTAGCAGCTTTACACTTAGCTAAATTAGGTGTAGAATTGGAAACCTTGCGTCCAGACCAAGCAGAATATATTGGAGTTGAAGTACAAGGTCCTTTTAAACCGGAATATTATAGATACTAAATCATTATAAGGAATAAAGTAATTTCATCCTATAATTTTAGAACCCTTACAGTTTTGTGAGGGTTTTTTTATCTTTGAAAAGTAAAAAAGTATATCATAAAATGCATCTTCTAGAACATTGGGACATTCTTCTCTCGAATGAAGTGAATAAAAAAATCTTTAGTGATACCCTGCTTTCAGGAAAAATAAAAGGAAAGCTCAGTTATCTTAATGGTTTAAAGGGAATCCTTTTTTCAGATATCAGTATAACCCAATACGTAGAAAAAGAATACAAATACGATTCGACAGTAAGCCTAACTGAATCCAATAGAAAATTAAATACTTTTTCTTCTGGTGAACGCAAAAAAATATTTCTAAACTATTGCTTGGCACAAAAACCTGATTATCTAATTATTGATAATCCACTAGATCATTTAGACCAAATATCGAGAGCAAATCTAAAAAATGCTCTCGAAAAAATATCCAAATCCATTCGCATCATCCAACTTGTTAATCGCTCAACTGACCTACTCCCATTTCTTTCAAACAAAGCACATATTAGAGATAATTCTTTTAAACTCTACAAAATAAATTCAAAAAAAATAGAAAAGAAAAACCTTAAAAAATCATCAATCCCAACATTACTTTCCGACCATACAAAATCAGACATAGAAATAGTTAGGATGGAAAAGGTATCTGTAAGTTATGAGAATAAAATCATATTAAATTCGATTTCATGGAATATAAAAAAAGGAGAGTTTTGGCAACTCGTAGGACCTAACGGTTCTGGGAAAAGCACTTTGTTAGCAATGATTGCAGGAGACAACCCAAAAGGATATGGACAAAATCTATTTTTATTTGGAAAGAAAAAAGGTAGTGGAGAAAGTATCTGGGAAATTAAAAAGAAAATTGGAATTTATTCCACAGCAATGACAGATTTATTCCAGAAACGAGAGACAGTTGAAAATATGATTCTCTCAGGTTATTTTGATTCTATTGGTTTATATACAGAACCAACTTCTTTACAAAAACAAACCGTAAAAAAATGGCTTGAATTAATTAATATGAGTGAATTAAAGAACAATTATTTTAATCAAATTTCTATTGGTCAACAAAGAATTGTTTTAATAATTAGAGCTATAATAAAGCACCCAATAGTAGCCATTCTTGACGAGCCCTTTGAAGGATTAGATGATGAAAACGTTACCTTAGTTGGACAACTAATAAATATATTAGTAAGTGAAACCAATATGAGTATTATTTGTGTATCTCACCGTATTGAAACAATTCTAACTCCTAATTTAGTTTATGAATTGGTTCCTACCGACTCAGGATCGATTGGTAAAATAAGAGAAATCCATTAACTTTTTACAAAACAAAAAACCCATTCAAAATAGAATGGGTTTCGTAATAATATAGAATCTTAGTAATTATGCTTCGAAAGGAAGTATAGAAACGTATGATTTATTATCTCTTTTCTTTTGGAACTGAACCACTCCATCAACTTTTGCATGTAAAGTATGATCTTTACTAATGTAAACGTTTTCTCCTGGATTATGTTTAGAACCTCTTTGTCTTACAATGATATTCCCAGCTATAGCAGCTTGACCACCAAAAATCTTAACACCTAAACGTTTTGATTCTGATTCTCTACCATTCTTAGAACTACCGACACCTTTCTTGTGAGCCATGATGTATTCGTTTTATATTGTTATTATTCTTGTGTATCTTCTTTTTTAGCTTTTGGAGCCTTTTTTACTTTTGGAGCTTCCACTTCTTCTTCAGTAGCTACTTCAACTGCCGCTTTTTTTGGAGCTGCCGCTTTTTTTCCTCCTGTTGCCGAAATGCCTTCAATTACAATTTGAGTAAGATATTGGCGGTGACCATTTTTCTTTTTAAATCCTTTTCTTCTTTTCTTTTTGAAAACGATTACTTTATCACCTTTTAAGTGTTGTAACACTTTGGCTTCTACTGAAGCTCCTTCTATAGCTGGGGCGCCTAAAGTTACATTTCCGTTATCATCTAATAAAAGAACTTTATCAAAAGAAACTTTTGAACCTTCTTCATTAGCTAAACGGTGAACATAAACCTTTAAGTCTTTGCTTACTTTGAACTGTTGCCCTGCTATCTCTACGATTGCATACATAACAAATTGTTTTTATTAATTTTAAGGTTGCAAATATACAACTTAAAATCATACTTACAACAGATAAATAAAATTTGTTTTACTTTACATAAAAGCTTGCTTAGTTGGAGTTTAACCCATTTAAAATCAAAAAAACATACTCAAATCAACATTTGTTTATTAAATTTTCAATTCTAATGATAGTTGCATACAAAAAAAAGTATTTTTGATGTAACAAAAAATAGGATTAAAATACTAATCGACTTAGAACAAAAATTATTAACCTTATGAAAAATTCATTAATGGCTTTAAGTGCTGCACTTATGCTTGGAGGAAGTGTTTCTGCTCAAAAAGTTGCTTTTGAGGAATACAACCTAGACAATGGTTTACATGTTATCTTACATAATGACTCGTCAGCTCCAACAATAATTACCTCCGTAATGTACCATGTAGGTGCAAAAGACGAACAACCCGACAGAACAGGGTTTGCTCATTTTTTTGAACATCTACTATTTGAAGGAACAGAAAACATTAAACGTGGAGAATGGATGAACATCGTTTCTTCAAATGGAGGTTACAATAATGCAAATACTACTGAAGATAGAACGTACTATTATGAAGTATTCCCTTCCAACAATCTAGAATTAGGCTTGTGGATGGAAGCAGAACGAATGCTTCATCCAGTAATCAATCAAATTGGTGTTGACACACAAAATGAAGTAGTTAAAGAAGAGAAAAGGTTGGGAGATGACAGCAAACCTTACGGAAACTTAATTCCGGTAGTAAAAAGAAATATTTTCAAAAAACATCCTTATCGATGGACAACAATTGGTTCGATGGAACATTTAGACGCTGCAAAACTAGAGGAGTTTCAAGCATTCAACAAAAAATTCTACATCCCTAACAATGCTGTTCTTGTCGTTGCTGGGGAGTTTTTGATTCAGAGCAAGCAAAGCTTGGATAAAAAAATATTTTGGTTCAATAAAAAAAGCTCTGCAATTAAAAAGAAACTTTTATTGAAGACCCAATAAATCAAACGATTAATGCCGTTTATGAAGACCCAAATATCCAAATCCCATTAATTGTTACTGCTTATAGAACACCATCAATGAAAACTAGAGATGCTAGAGTTTTAGATATGATTTCAACAATTCTAAGCGATGGTAAAAGTTCAAGATTGTACAAAAAAACTGTTGACGATGTTTGCCCAAGCTCCTTTACCAGTGAAGATTTATTAAAGGAAATTGATGATGAAATTTTAAAATTACAAACCGAACTAATCTCGGAAAAAGATTTACAAAAACTAGAAAACAAATTTGAAAATCAATTTGTGAACAGCAATTCAACCGTTGAAGGTGTTGCGGATAATCTAGCCACCTATTATTTGTTATATAAAGACGTTAATTTGATTAATACTGAAATAGAAATCTACCGCTCCATCACCCGCGAAGAAATAAGAGATGTTGCCAAAAAATATCTAAATCCAAATCAACGATTATTACTAAATTACATTCCAACAAAAGACAAGACTCAAAATTAAAATGCACATGAAAAGATCCATATATATTTTAGCAAGCTTGTTTTTAACCATTAGTATGCAAGCACAAATTATCCCACAACCTAAACCAGGACCTGGACCATCAATCAAAATTGGAAAACCTAAAACTTTTGAACTGAAAAATGATCTAAAAGTTATGATCGTAGAAAATCATAAACTCCAAAAAGTGTCTTTCAACTTAAGTATCGACAATGCCCCTTATAGTGAAGGAGAAAAGAAAGGGGTTTCAGACTTGACAAGTGAATTAATAGGAAGTGGCACCACAAAAATCCCTAAAGATGCCTTCAATGAAGAAATAGATTTTTTAGGAGCTGATATCAATTTTGAAAGCAATGGAGCCTATGCAAGCGGACTTTCAAAATATTCAAACAGAATCTTAGAATTAATGGCAGATGGTGTTTTGAATCCAATTTTTACACAAGAGGAATTTGATAAAAATAAAGCTAAGTTTATTGAAGGCATAAAAGCAGATGAAAAAGTGTTCCTTCTGTTGCTAGAAGAGTGCAAAGTGTTTTGAACTATGGAAAAGCACATCCTAGCGGAGAATACCTGACTGAAGCTTCTATAAACAATATAACTTTAGCAGATGTAAAATCAAATTACGACACCTATTTTGTTCCAGAAAACGCCTACCTAGTAATCGTTGGGGATGTAAAATTTGAAACCATTAAGAAACAAGTTGAAAACCTATTCAATCCTTGGTTAAAAGCCACAGCTCCAAACATATCTGTATTAAACCCCAAAGACGTTCAGTATACCCAAATCAATTTCATTGATATGCCAAATGCGGTTCAATCTGAAATTGCGGTTATGAACATCAGCGATCTTAAAATGACCGACAAAGACTACTTTGCTACAATTATTGCAAATCATCTTTTAGGAGGCGATTTCAATAGTTACTTGAACATGAATTTAAGAGAAAAACACGGATGGACTTATGGTGCTGAATCTAGCATTAGAGGAAGCAAATATGTTTCCACCTTTGGAGCTTATTCTCAAGTTCGAAATGCTGTTACCGATAGTGCTGTGGTAGAATTCATGAACGAAATAAAACGAATTCGAACAGAGAAAGTTTCTGCTGAGGCTCTGAATAGTGCTAAAGCAAGTTATGTAGGGAATTTTGTGATGCAAATTGAAAAACCTCAAACCGTTGCCACTTATGCTTTAAGAACGAAAACCCAAGGATTGCCTGAGGATTTTTATGAAAACTACATAAAAAGCATCAATGCGGTAACTGCTGATGATGTTTTGAAAGTTGCCAATACCTATTTCAAGGCCGACAAAGCTCGAATAATAATAGTAGGCAAAGGTTCAGAAGTATTACCAGGATTAGAAAAACTCCAAATTCCAATTTTCTATTTTGACAAATTTGGAAATCCAACTGAAAAACCAGCAATAAACAAAACAGTCCCCAATGGAGTAACAGCTAAAACCGTTTTAGAAAATTACATTGCTGCCATTGGAGGTGCCAAAGTACTTAAAGACGTAAAATCTATAATGACCATCTCTACAGGAAGTATTCAAGGTGCTACTCTTGAATTAACATCTAAAACCACTTCTAGCAACAAATCTCTTCGAGAAATAAAAGCCATGGGAATGTCAATGATGAAACAAGTAGTTAATGAAAAAGGAGCTTATATCGTTCAACAAGGTCAAAGAAAAGATTTAGCTGGAGAGGAGTTAGCCGAAATGAAAGCAAGTGCTAATCCGTTTGACGAATTGGTATTAGTTAATAAAGCAGGAGTCACTCTTAGCGGAATTGAACCAATAAACGGAAGTGATGCTTATGTAATTAAAGATGGTAAATCAACGTATTACTATGATGTAAAGTCAGGGTTAAAAGTAGCTGAATCCAAAACATTAGAACAAGAAGACCAAAAAATAGAGCAAACAACAAGTTATGCTGACTATAAAGAAGTTAAAGGAATAAAAATTCCTTACAAGACTATCCTTAATATTGGAATGGAAATTGAACTTACCACAACTGAAGTAAAAGTAAATGAAGGTGTTTCTGATGCCGATTTTAAATAATTAAAATTCAAAAAAAAGAAAAGGCTATCAATTGATAGCCTTTTCTTTTGATATAAAAATATTATCGGTTCATCAGTTGCATTTCAGAAATAAAAGTTTCTAAATCAACATGTTTGTCAACCAATGTAAGTGCTTTATCTACAATGTAATTTACATTTCCCGGAGTAAAACCAAGTGCAAGTCCAAATTTTCTCAATAAACAATCTTGTTTATCTCCTAGACGATGATCACTGTTTACCATCCTTGCTAAATCGTACAATCGCTCCAATCGTTCCATATACAAATACGGTGGATTAATAGGATATTTTAATGGATTCTCTAAAATTTCTTGATATTCTGTGGGAGATATTTCAAGATGCAAAGCAAGCTTGTCCAAAAAGGCTTTTTCTTCTTGAGAACTAACTCCATCAGCTAAAGCAACCCTAACAATTGCTGAAAAATGGCCTTTATTTCTGCTTTTAAATTCACTATCAAATAAATCTGCAATAGACATAATTTTTCGGTTTTAGTTATATACAAATATACTTCAATTTCAATTTTTATGGAAACTATTTACTGAGAAATTTCTGCTTTTAATCAAATTTTTAATTATTTAATTCAAATTTATTATTTTCAATTTTAATCGTAAATTTACATCCCTTATTCCCTTAAAAACCATACGAAATGTCAGATTTTTGGATATACTTTCAAGTCGCTTGGAAATTTGTTTTAGATATAAAAGGCTATAATCATACCCTTTTTTTACTAGCATTAATAGCTCCATATGCTTTCAAAGATTGGAAGCCTGTGCTTGTGCTAATGACATCTTTTGCAATTGGACAAACAATAGCTATGATTCTCTCTGTCATAGAGGTTTTAACAGTGACAGCAAACCTAAATAAATTCATGATCCCAGCAACATTGTTAATTACAGCTTTTTTTAATATTTTCACTATAAGTAAATCTCAAAAAACCAACACTATAAACTGGATTGCCCTAGTAGTTCTCTGTTTTGGGATAATCCATGGATTACTCTTTTCAAACTTTTTTAAATCGCTGATTAGAGGAAAACTATCCGATAAAATTTTACCTCTTTTCGAATTTAGCATAGGAATCCAAGCGGCACAATTACTACTTGTAGTGCTAATTTTAATTTTTTCGTATGTGATTCAACATTTTTTTAAATTCTCAAAAAGAGATTTTACTTTGACATTTTCTTCATTCGTAATTGGCGTAGCTTTACCCGTAGTTCTAAAAAATATACTATTAAAATAATTTAAAGCGAATAAAAAAGATAAAACCCTATTTTTACTCCATGGAACTAAAAAAATTAAACAAGTATGACAAAGCCTATCTTCGAATTGCGAAAGAGTGGAGTCTCTTGTCTTACTGTAAACGCAAACAAGTAGGCGCCATCATTGTTCGTGACCGAATGATTATTTCTGATGGCTACAATGGGACACCTTCTGGATTTGAAAACTGTTGCGAAGACGACCAGGGACTGACCAACTGGTATGTTCTACATGCTGAAGCGAATGCAATATTAAAAGTGGCGCGTTCTACTCAAAGCTGCGAAGGCGCAACCCTATACATTACACTTTCACCTTGTAAAGAATGTAGCAAACTGATTCATCAATCTGGCATTAAAAGAGTGGTGTATCAAACTGGATATAGAGATACTGAAGGAGTTGATTTCTTGATTAAAGCAGGCGTAATTGTAGAACAAATAGAAGTTTTATCTTAGAGATACTAAAAAATGAAAAATATTTTTATTTCTCTACTATTTTCACTCTTTTCAACAACAGTTCTTTTTTCACAAGAACAAGGAATTGTATTAGAAAAGAAAAATTTGGAAAGAATCGATTTTTTAAAAGAAAACAAAAGAATAAAAGTGATAACTACTGATGGAAGTGTATTTTATGGTAGATTTTCAATTGTCGACGAAAATACAATTGCTATAAATAATTCGACAATAGCACTCAACTCTGTTATAAAAATTAAAAGAAAATCCCTCACTTCTTTAATAGGGTCTCCAGTAGTTCCTTTAATTGGTGTTATTTTTATCCTTGGAGGAACTGCTGTTGCGGCTACTGGAGGTTCTGGCGCAATTGCTGGCGTTGGCTTACTTTCATCAGGATTTGCAATGACTTTAGCATCATTAATTTCTAACAAACATGAAAAGAAAAATGGGAATATAAAATTGGATTGAAACCCAACAATTGATTATTTACCTAATTTTTTTGAAATTCAAAAAATGAAAAAAAGCAATAGCTATCTCCCAATTCTTCTATTTTTTATACTTGCCCTTGGAATTGTATTAGGAGGCTTATTAAATTTTCCAAAAAATGAGTCCTTTGTTTCAAAAAACAATTCGAAAAATAAACTCTACAAAATAATTGATTTTATTGACAACGAATATGTAGATAAAATTGACACCGATTCTATAGTAAATTTAACTGTAAATGATATTTTAAACAAACTAGACCCACATTCCGTATACATTCCGCCAAGTGAACAAAGTGAAGTTGCCGAGAGTATGAAAGGAGATTTTGTTGGAATTGGAATAAATTTCTACATGTACAAAGATACCGTTGCTGTGGTTAAACCTATACCAAATGGTCCTTCTGAAAAAGCAGGCATTAAGTCTGGCGACAGAATATTGTATGCTAATGACTATAAATTATTTGGAAGAAAATTACCAACCGATAGTTTATTTGCTAAACTCAAAGGCGAAGAAGGCTCCGAAATTGAATTGACAATCTATAGAAAAAGTGACGCTAAAAAGTACAAAATTAAAGTACGTCGCGATGTAGTACCCATAAAAAGCGTAGACATTGCAGTACTACTCAATGCAAAAACAGGTTACATCAAAATTAATCGGTTTGCCGAAACTACTTATGATGAATTCAAAATAGGTTTGCAAAAACTAAAAAACCAAGGTGCAAAAGAAATCATCATTGATGTTAGGGAAAACGGTGGTGGCTACATGGAGATGGCTGCTGAAATTGCCGATGAATTTCTCAAAGACAAACAACTAATTGTTTTCTTGAAAAATAGGAAAGGTAGAATTGACAAAACATTTGCCACCGATAAAGGAAGTTTTGAAACGGGAAAAGTAGTGGTTTTGATAGATGAAAATTCTGCTTCAGCCAGCGAAATTCTTGCTGGCGCAATTCAAGACAATGACAGAGGAATCATTGTAGGACGTCGCTCTTTTGGAAAAGGATTAGTACAACGCGAGATGAATTTTGATGACGGTTCAGCCGTTCGATTGACCATTGCGAGATATTTCACGCCAACTGGTCGCTCCATTCAAAAACCTTATCAAAAAGGTAATGAGGAGTATTTCAATGAATTTAGCACCCGTTTTGCAAATGGTGAATTGTATAAAAAAGACAGTATAAAAATTGCCGATACGCTAAAATTTAAAACTCCAAAAGGCAAAATTGTTTATGGCGGTGGCGGAATTGTTCCTGATATTTTTGTTCCATTGGAGGGAAAACATGGCGAAGAAAGCAGTATATATGTTTTAGAACAATCTGGAATTGTTGGACATTTTGTTTTCGAACAATTGGACAAAAACCGAAACATTTTTAAAGGATTGAATTACAATCAATTTCTGAATAAAATGAATACAACTGACTTGTATTTCAACCTTTTTCAAAACTATTTAGCCAATAAAGGCGTGCCACTAAACATTTCAAAAAACAAAGCGTTAGCTAAACGCTACTTAACTGCCGAATTTGCCAGACAACTTTTTGACGAACAAAAATATTACGAGATTATTTTGAAAGAAGACGCTATGGTTAAAGCTGTTTTGAATAGAAAATAATTTCTCAAATGATTATTTACCGAATGCTATCGTGGCTGTGAGTCTGCACTCCATTATTCCACAAGGTTAAGATATCTGTAGCAACTGCGGCTCCACTTCCAGCTGCAATAGCAAGTTGACTTCTCCAACCGGCTAAGGTTCCTATCACATAGATTCCTTCAGCAACCTTATGGTCTGTGTTTTTTAACTGTATTCTTTCTTTTTCAGGGAGTGATTTGCGATTTGGTTCCACATAGTGCATCAATCCTTCAATTGCAAAGGTGTTTGCAGAACCTATTCCAACAACCACAATTTTAGTAGTATACGAATTTTTAGTAGTAACAACTGTAAAATGGGAGGATTGCTCTTGAATTGCAATCACTTTTCGTTTTCAATTTGAAACACCTTAGGATACATTTTTGCTAAATGCTCCTTGCTTTCTTCAAGTAATTCTGAACCCAATTTACCTACTGGAATTCCGTAAGCATTATTAAATAAAGCCTCCTGAAGCGAGGATGATTTTTGATGAGCAATTATGGCAATTTTTTTATTGGCAGCAAAAGATTTATTTGTTGCAGAACCTAAAACCAAAGCACAGGACATTCCAGAAACTCCACCACCGATAATCAGAACATCAAACATTAATTATCGATTTTTGGTTTTCTCTTGTATCATTTTTGACATTCTAAAAATGAGTAGAATCAAAATAGCACATAAAGAAGCGGCAATACCAATCAATGCAATAATACTGTTGCCTTCAAACAAATGCTCAAAGTCCAAAAGTGTGATGTTGAATACGACTAATGCTAATGCTATAACCACTAATATTGAAGTAAAAATTTTCACTTGTAGGATTTAATTAGGAACGAAATTAATAAAAAATAGTTTAGATGAACAAACCTTTAACATTAGCCGCAAATAATTTAACAGCAATAGCTAAGAGCACCACTCCAAAGGCTTTTCTAACAACCCCAAGACCAGTTTTACCTAACATTTTTTCAATTTTTGAAGAAGATTTTAAAACAGCATATACTAAAATAACATTCAAGATAATAGCAATAACAATATTTTCAGCATGATATTGAGAGCGCAATGAAAGTAAGGTTGTCATGGTTCCTGCACCAGCAATCAAAGGAAAAGCGATGGGAACAATAGAAGCTGAACTTGCTTCTTCGTCGCGGTAAATCCGAATTCCTAAAATCATCTCTAAAGCTAGAAAAAACAATACAAACGAACCTGCCACTGCAAACGAATGAACATCAATCCCGATGATATTCAGAAACTCTTCGCCAATAAAAAGAAACACAATCATTATAATTCCAGCAACTAGCGACGCTTTTTCAGACTCAATATGACCATGTTTTCGTCTCAAATCTACAATAATAGGAACTGTTCCTACAATATCAATTACCGCAAAAAGTACCATTCCAACGGTTAGTATTTCTCTAAAATCAAAATTCATATTTCCTTTTTTAAGACTGCAAAAGTATTGATTTTAGGCAGGTTAAACGCTAAATTGAAGTTAATTTTAACCAAATTAAAATTTAACATTAAGATTTAAAAATTGCAGATTATCTTTGCAACATGTTTCAACTAGGAAAAACCATTGTCTCCGAAGACATTTTAGAAAAAGATTTCGTTTGTAATTTGTCCGCCTGTAAAGGAGCCTGTTGTGTCGATGGTGATGCTGGAGCGCCTCTAAATCTAGAGGAAACCAAAATTTTAGAAGAGATTTATCCCAAAGTAAAACCCTTTCTTCGCAAAGAAGGAATTGCCGCCATTGAAGCTCAAGGCACTTGGACCAAAGGAACTGACGGCGATCTAGAGACTCCATTGATTGAAAATAAAGATTGTGCTTACGTAATTTTTGACGGCAAAACTGCTCTTTGTGGCATAGAACAAGCTTACAATCAAGGTGAGGTGAGTTGGAAAAAACCTGTTTCCTGCCATCTGTATCCTATTCGAGTGAAAGATTTTACAGAATTTGCAGCTGTAAATTATGACCGTTGGGATATTTGTAACGACGCTTGCTCATTAGGCAAAGAATTAGAAGTTCCTGTGTACAAATTCGTCAAAGAAGCTCTTATTAGAAGATTTGGTGAAGATTGGTATTTAGAACTTGAAAAAGTTGCCCAAGAGCTAAAAAAGTAATTTTCGAAAAAGCCTCTTTTTGACCGATTCCCAATTTTAAAATCCCCATATATCACGGCAGTTTTTAACTTTTTACTATTTTTAAATAACTGATTTTCAATATTATAAAATTTTTAAGAAAAATATTGAGAATACTCTCGTTTGTTAAAAACTATGTTCGATTGTGAATAAGTTTGGCTTTCTTTTTTGCTTTCAAATGACAATCTTTGTACTCGACAAAAGTCATAATATTTAGTTAAAATACTTAAAAAAACAACCCTCAGCAATGCCACAAATTGAACCCATTTTACAAGAAAACAAAAACCGTTTTGTGATTTTTCCAATCAAACACCATGACATTTGGGAATGGTACAAAAAGATGGAAGCTAGTTTTTGGACAGCCGAAGAAATTGACCTTTCACAAGATTTAAACGATTGGAACAACAAACTAAATAGTGATGAAAAGTATTTCATCAAACACATTTTAGCCTTTTTTGCTGCTTCTGATGGAATTGTGAATGAAAATTTGGCAGAAAATTTCGTAAATGAGGTACAATATGCTGAAGCCAAATTCTTCTATGGTTTTCAAATCATGATGGAAAACATTCACAGCGAAACCTATTCGCTGTTGATTGATACCTATGTGAAAGACGAGGCTGAGAAAAACCAGTTGTTTACCGCTATAGAAGTTTTTCCTGCTATTAAGAAAAAAGCAGATTGGGCTTTAAAGTGGATTGAATCCGATTCTTTTGCAGAACGATTAATCGCTTTTGCCGCTGTTGAAGGAATTTTCTTTTCAGGAAGTTTTTGCTCTATTTTTTGGTTGAAAAAGCGAGGTTTGATGCCTGGTTTAACATTTTCTAATGAATTAATATCTCGTGATGAAGGGGTTCATTGTGATTTTGCAGTTCATTTACACAACCATCATTTAGTAAAAAAAGTTCCAAAAGCTAGAATTAGAGAAATCATTGTTGATGCGTTAAATATTGAAAGAGAATTCATCACCGAATCGCTTCCAGTGAGTTTAATAGGAATGAATGCAGGACTGATGACGCAATACTTAGAATTCGTAACTGATAGATTGTTGGTAGAATTAGGCTGTAATAGAGAGTACAATACTTCAAATCCTTTTGATTTTATGGACATGATTTCGTTGCAAGGAAAAACCAATTTCTTTGAAAAGAAAGTAGCCGAATATCAAAAAGCAGGAGTAATGAACACCGATTCAGATTCACAAAAAATTAGCTTTGATGCCGATTTTTAAAAACCATACCATCTGTAATTTTCCAGATTAAAAAAGAAAATAAAACTAACAATTAATACAAATAACCCAAAAACAGGAAAGGGATTTCTTGTTTTTTAAAACTTCAATGCTTATGTATGTAGTAAAAAGAGATGGCCACAAGGAGCCAGTAATGTTTGACAAAATCACAGATAGAATTAAGAAACTATGTTATGGTTTGAATGATTTAGTAGATGCTGTAAAAGTGGCAATGAGGGTAATTGAAGGATTATATGACGGAGTAACCACCTCAGAATTAGATAACTTAGCCGCAGAGACTGCAGCATCAATGACAATCGCACATCCTGATTATGCACAATTGGCAGCTAGAATTGCTATTTCTAACCTACACAAAAACACCAACAAATCATTCTCAGAAACGATGAATGAAATGTTTAATTATGTTAATCCAAGAACGAATCTAAAAGCACCCTTATTATCTGAAGAAGTTCATAAAGTAATTATGGATAATGCAGAATTTTTAGATTCGCATATTATATACAACCGAGATTTCAACTACGATTATTTTGGTTTCAAGACATTAGAGCGTTCGTATTTATTGAAAATAAACGGAAAAATCGTAGAAAGACCGCAACACATGTTAATGCGTGTGGCAGTAGGAATTCATTTAGATGACTTGGTATCGGTTTTAGAAACTTACGATTTGATGTCGAAGAAATTCTTTACGCACGCTACGCCAACTTTATTTAATGCGGGTACTCCAAAACCTCAAATGTCTTCTTGCTTTTTATTATCAATGAAAGATGACAGCATTGACGGAATCTATGATACATTAAAACAAACCGCAAAAATCTCGCAATCAGCAGGAGGAATTGGATTATCTATTCATAATGTTCGTGCAACAGGTTCTTACATTCGCGGTACAAACGGAACCTCAAACGGAATTGTTCCTATGTTAAGAGTTTTCAACGACACTGCTCGTTATGTAGATCAAGGTGGAGGAAAACGAAAAGGAAGTTTCGCTATTTATTTGGAAACTTGGCACGCTGATATTTTTGAATTCCTAGATTTGAAAAAGAATACTGGAAAAGAAGAAATGCGTGCTCGTGATTTGTTCTTTGCCATGTGGACTTCCGATTTATTCATGAAACGTGTTCAAGAAGACAGTACTTGGACTTTAATGTGTCCGAACGAATGTCCAGGATTGTATGATGTTTATGGCGATGAATTTGAAGCATTATATATTTCTTATGAAGAAAAAGGAAAAGGTCGCAAAACCATCAAAGCGCGTGAATTGTGGGAAAAAATTCTAGAATCTCAAATAGAAACTGGAACTCCATATATGCTTTATAAAGATGCTGCAAACAGAAAATCAAACCAAAAAAATCTTGGAACGATTCGCTCATCAAACTTATGTACTGAGATTATGGAATACACATCTGCAGATGAAATTGCAGTTTGTAACTTAGCTTCCATTTCATTACCTATGTTTGTAGAAAACGGAAAATTCAATCACGAATTGCTGTTTAAAGTAACCAAACGCGTTACGCGCAACCTTAATAAAGTTATCGATAGAAATTACTATCCCGTCAAAGAAGCTGAAAATTCTAATTTACGTCACAGACCCGTTGGATTAGGGGTTCAAGGTCTAGCAGATGCATTTATTCTATTGAGAATGCCATTTACTAGCGATGAAGCTAAAAAGTTAAACCAAGAAATATTCGAAACACTTTATTTTGCTGCTGTTACCGCATCCATGGAAATGGCTAAAGAAGAAGGTCCTTATTCTACTTTCAAGGGCTCTCCTATTTCAGAGGGATTGTTTCAACACAACCTTTGGAACATCAAAGACGAAGAATTATCAGGAAGATGGGATTGGGCTTCTTTAAGAAAAGAAGTTGTTGAACACGGCGTGAGAAATTCACTTTTGGTAGCTCCAATGCCAACGGCGTCTACATCACAAATTCTTGGAAACAATGAAGCCTTTGAACCTTACACTTCAAATATTTACACCCGTCGTGTGCTTTCAGGAGAATTCATTGTTGTAAACAAACATTTACTAGAAGATTTAGTAAAACGAGGGTTGTGGAATGAAGAATTGAAACAAGAAATCATGAGACACAATGGTTCTGTTCAAAATATTGAGCGTATTCCACAAGATTTAAAAGAACTATACAAAACAGTTTGGGAAATGTCCATGAAAGACATCATCGATATGTCTCGTCAAAGAGGTTATTTTATTGACCAATCACAATCGTTGAATTTGTTTATGCAAGATGCTAATTATGCTAAATTAACTTCAATGCATTTCTATGCTTGGCAATCTGGATTAAAAACCGGAATGTACTATTTGAGAACAAAAGCTGCAGTTGACGCAATTAAATTTACTCTAAATAACGACAAAAAAGCAGAACCAACCGCACAAGTTCCAGAACTAGTAGCCGTTGAAGTTGTTGCTCCAAATGAAACAGGAGAAATGACTGCCGAGGATTTTCAAGCCATGATTGAAAGAGCCAGAAATGCAGGACCAGACGATTGTGAAATGTGTGGGTCGTAAATAATTTCAAATTAAATTTCAAAAATAGAAGCAGCTATCCTAATCCGATAGCTGTTTTTTTATAATAGAAACCATTTGATTTTTAATAAACTTCAACAAAAATCAGTGAACACAATTAAAAAAACAGTAAATTTGAGTTATCGGTAATTCAATTATTACTTTCAATTCAACCATTAATTAAAAATGGAAAATAAAAAATTTACAGTAACTAACGATTTGTTGGCCCCAAAAGGAAAGCGCTTTTTACACTTGGTTATCGACCTCTTAACACAACATATTATTGGACTTTCTATAGCTATGCTTATTGTATTAATTTCAGAAAGCACGAATTGGTATATGCTAGCCGATTGGATAGATCAAACAGACAGTACAGAACAATTTTTTATTGGAGTATTCATTTTTATTCCCTATTACCTACTCACCGAAATCTATTTCTCAAGAACCATTGGAAAATATTTTACAAAAACCTTAGTAGTAATGAAAGATGGTTCTCAACCTGACAAAAAAACAATACTCAAGCGAACGTTGTGTCGCCTGATTCCTTTTGAATTCATTTCTTTCATGGGAGAAGATTCACAAGGTTGGCATGATGTTTTTTCAACTACTTATGTGGTAAATAAACGTCGCTTTTATGAAAAGAAAAAACTTTATGATTCATTTTTATAATACAACCCATTTAAATTTATCTTTACAAATCAATATTTAAACACCAAATGAACTGGGAACAACTACTATCATTGAAACGTCAAGGAGACAAAGGCAAACGATTACGCATAGAACAAGACGATACTCGCTTGGGCTTTGAAGTCGATTATGACCGAATTATTTTTTCTTCAGCTTTCAGAAGTTTGCAAGACAAAACTCAAGTTATACCGCTTTCTAAAACAGATTTTGTTCACACTCGATTGACACATAGCTTAGAAGTTTCGGTCGTGGGTCGTTCATTAGGAAGATTGGTTGGGAAAAAAATAATCGAAAAATATCCACATCTCAAAGAAGTTCATGGTTTTCATATGAATGATTTTGGAGCTATTGTTGCTGCGGCTTCCTTAGCACACGATATCGGAAACCCACCATTTGGCCATTCTGGCGAAAAAGCCATTGGCGAATATTTCTCAATAGGTAATGGACAAAAGTTTAAAGAAAAATTAACCGAAAAGGAATGGCAAGATTTAATAGATTTTGAAGGCAATGCCAATGGGTTCTCTGTTTTAACCTCTGATAGACCAGGAATTGAAGGAGGTCTGAGAATTTCGTATGCTACTCTTGGTGCTTTTATGAAATATCCCAAAGAAAGTCTTCCTAAAAAGCCTACCAAAAATATAGCTGATAAAAAATATGGGTTCTTCCAATCGGACAAATCATTCTTTCAAGAGGTTGCTTCAGACCTTGGATTAATTTCCAACAAAAATGGAGACGATATTGGCTTCGAAAGACATCCTCTAGCCTATCTTGTAGAAGCTGCCGATGATATTTGCTATACCATAATCGATTTTGAAGACGGAATTAACCTTGGTCTTGTTTCAGAAGATTTTGCCTTAGAATATTTGATTAAGTTAGTGAAAGACAGTATTGATGTAGACAAATATAAAACACTTACCACTAAAGAAGACAGAATCAGCTACTTGCGAGCCTTAGCAATAGGAAGTTTAATAAACGATGCTGTTCGCGTGTTTTTAGAAAATGAAGAAGATATTTTAAGGGGTAAATTCCCCTATGCTCTGACTGACAAAAGCAAGTATAAAGCTCAAATGGATGACATTATCAAATTGAGCGTGAAAAATATTTATCAAAGTCGAGAAGTAATTGAAAAAGAATTGGTAGGCTATCAAATTATACAAACGTTACTAGATAAATTCATCACTGCTTTCAACAATAAATTTGAAGGCAAAACCTCTAGTTATGATGGTTTACTACTTAAAATGTTACCTGAAAAATTCATTGAGGAAAAAGAAAATTTGTATAACCGACTCTTGCATATTTGCCATTATGTGTCGCTTTTGACAGATGGAAATGCTTTAGAAATATACAAAACAATCAACGGAAATAAAAAGACCTAATTTAGAAATTGTATTCCAACCCAATTCCTAGCATTTGTTTTAATTGAACTTTTGGACCAACACTAATTTGCTCACCATTAATCTCTTTCTTGGCTTTGATATCATCATCATAAATCAAATTAAAACCAATATTGGCCTTTACATATTGATTTACAATCAAGTCAAACAAGGTTTGCCAATCGACATCTATATTCCCAAAGTGATTCAAATAATCGGAATACAGTATAAGTCTATTTTCAAAAGTAATGTTTTTGGCAATTTCTTTTTATAATAATTAGTAACAAGAATACCTAACTCTGTTTTGGTTCTTTTTCCTTCTGAAATAATATTGCCATTAGTATCATAAACCGCTTTTTCAACCCCAAAAGCCCCTTGATTGGCTAATCGCTTATCCAATACCAAAGTGTTTTTTAGTGTTAAAGGCGAAAAGTAAAAAACAAACTTTTTCTCTTTGTTGAAATACTCCGCTCCCATTCCAAAAAAAGTATAGGCAGGAGCAAAAGGTTTTGAAATCGCAAAATCAGTATTCGGATAATTATATCCGTTAGTAAATTGGGTATTAAAATTGAATTTTATAGTATGATACCAGTTTGATAACGTATCATTCCTGTATCCAAAAGTGGAATTAAACCTAAAAACATCATCCGTTTTTCGAACTTCGACTCCATCTTGTTTATTAACGCCATATCTGACAATGAGTTCATTAAACCACAATACATTTTGCCGTTTGTAGGTTCTATTAAAATCCCCTTTCAATAATCCAGAAACCGAACTTTGACCTCCTGCACTCCAGTTCACAAAAGCTATTTCGCTAAGATCAAATCCTACGGTGTTTTTGTGCTTCCAACTAGAAATACTGTCCTGAGAAAATGAAAATGTAGAGCTAAAAATTATAAAAAAACCAACAAAAAAATGCGCTAACTTCATTAAAAATAAAACGTTTTAATAGACAAAATTTACAAACTAGAAAAAAGCTCTTCAAGGCTTTTAACGTCAATTCTACAATAATGTTGTAGTTCCTCAACTGTTCCTTGTTCGATAAACTTGTCTGGAATACCTAGAGTTCTTATTCTATTTTGACAATTATTCCTTGCTGCAA
Source organism: Flavobacterium sp. (assembly GCA_016718345.1). Lineage (GTDB taxonomy): Bacteria > Bacteroidota > Bacteroidia > Flavobacteriales > Flavobacteriaceae > Flavobacterium. The sequence goes on from JADKDN010000002.1 coordinate 307,257, forward strand.
ACTCAATAACTTCAGAACCAAATCCACCCTTTACTACCCCATCTTCAATGGTAATAATCGTTTCAAAAGTCCTAAAAATGCCCAAACAACTTTTCATCCAAGGGTTTAACAAACGGAAAATCATAATGAGCAAAATCATTAGACTTATGAATATTTTTTAATGCTTGAATGACAGTAGAACCAATAGTTCCATTAGATAAAATGGCTATTCTATTCCCTTCTTTTAGGCAATTAGCAGCACCTATTTCAATTTTTTGATACGGTTGTTGCCAATCCACTACCGAACCTCTACCTCTTGGATAACGAATAGCGATTGGATGAGGCAATCCTAATTGTGCAGTGTACAGTATATTCCTCAAAGAAATTTCGTTAATTGGTGCATAAATGATCATATTGGGAATACAGCGCAAATAGGCCAAATCAAAAACACCATGATGTGTAGCACCATCTTCGCCAACTAATCCTGCTCTGTCCAAACAAAAAATAACAGGTAAATCTTGCAAAGCCACATCGTGTATCACTTGGTCGTAGGCGCGTTGCAAAAAAGTAGAGTAAATATTGCAAAAAACAATCATCCCTTGCGTAGCCATTCCAGCCGATAAAGTCACCGCATGTTGTTCGGCAATACCTACATCAATAGCGCGCTTAGGAAATTCATCCATCATAAATTTTAACGAGCTACCAGTCGGCATCGCAGGAGTAATTCCAATAATTTTTTCGTTTTTCCTTGCCAAGTCCAGCAAGGTCAATCCAAAAACATCCTGAAATTTAGGCGGTATATTATCTTCTACTTTGGAATGAATCTCACCAGTTATCGCATCAAATTTACCCGGAGCATGGTATTTCACCTGATTTTCCTCTGCTTGTTGTAAACCCTTCCCCTTGGTAGTAATAACGTGTAAAAACTTAGGCCCTTTCACTTTTTGCAGTCGCTTCAATTCCTTTATAACGGCAAAAATATCGTTCCCATCAATAGGTCCCGAATAATCAAAATTCAAGGACTTAATCATGTTGTTCTGTTTCGGATTCTTTCCTTCTTTCACCGAAGTAAGATACTTCTTCAAAGCCCCAACGCTTGGGTCAATTCCTATGGCATTATCATTGAGAATTACTAGCAAATTGGCGTCCGTCTCTCCCGCATGATTCAACCCTTCAAAAGCCATCCCAGAAGCAATAGAAGCATCGCCAATCACCGCAATATGTTGTCTCTCAAAATCACCTTTTAAACCCGAAGCAATTGCCATTCCCAAAGCTGCCGAAATGGAAGTAGAAGAATGACCTACGCCAAAAGCATCATAAATACTTTCACTTCGTTTTGGGAAACCAGAAATCCCGTTGAGCTGCCTGTTGGTATGAAAATTTTCCCTTCTTCCCGTCAATATTTTGTGTCCGTAGGCTTGATGACCTACATCCCAAACCAACACATCTTCAGGTGTATTAAAGACGTAATGCAAAGCAATGGTCAATTCAACAACGCCCAAACTTGCTCCCAAATGCCCTTCCTTAGTAGCTACAATATCAATAATAAAATCACGCAGTTCCTGAGCCAATTGAGGCAATTGATTTTCATCAAGGCGTCGCAGCTCGGATGGATTCTGGATATGTGTAAGTAAATTATCAGACATGAAGCAAATGTACAAATTGAATTCCTATTTTTGCTTCATGGAAAACATTTTCACCGACGAATATTTTATGAAAAAAGCCTTGCAGGAAGCCGAACTGGCTTTTGAAAAAGGGGAAGTCCCTGTAGGTGCCATCGTAGTAATCGATAACAAAATAATCGCTCGGAGCCACAATTTAACCGAATTATTAAACGACGTTACAGCCCATGCCGAAATGCAATCCATAACAGCAGCGGCAAATTTCCTAGGCGGAAAATACCTAATTGGCTGTACACTTTACGTTACCCTTGAACCATGCCAGATGTGCGCAGGAGCGCTATACTGGAGTCAAATCTCAAAAATTGTTTTTGGAGCTAGTGACGAACATCGTGGTTTTGAAAAAATGGGAACACAATTGCATCCCAAAACAGTTTTAGTGCGTGGGGTTTTAGCAAATGAAGCTTCGGAATTGATGAAGCGTTTTTTTGCGGAGAGGAGGAAGTAATTTTTAGCCATAAAAAAACCGCCCCAATACATCGGGGCGGTTTTTAATTTAATCTGCAATAACATTTCCTTTTTTATCAAAGAAATGATATTCTAAATACGTGTAAGCGTCACGTGGTATGATTCTCACCCACTTTTTATGTTCAAAAAACCATTTTGAACGTAATGATGGAAAACCTTTACTGAGGTATGCAGCCACAAAAGGATGTACATTAAGCACAACTTTGTTGTGGGTTTTTAAAATGCGTTCTAGATCAAAAGCAATTTTATCAATGATTTGAATTGGCGCTTCAATTTCGCCCTCTACATTGTTTGGGTCTTCTTCACTAGTTTTAATATTTACTTCTGGTCTTACTCTTTGTCTGGTAATCTGGACTAGCCCAAATTTACTCGGCGGTAAGATTTTGTGTTTGGCTTTATCATCGCTCATTTCTTCTCTCAAGAAGTCGAACAACACTTTTCTATTTTCTGGATTTTGCATATCGATAAAATCAATAACTATGATGCCTCCCATATCTCGCAAACGCAATTGTCTAGCGATTTCGGCAGCGGCAATCATATTGACTTCCATGGCTGTATCTTCCTGGTTGGTTGCCTTATTAGAACGGTTTCCGCTGTTCACGTCTATAACGTGTAACGCTTCAGTGTGTTCGATAATAAGATAAGCCCCTTTACTCATGGATACTGTTTTTCCAAAAGAAGTTTTGATTTGTCTCTCTATGTTGTATTTCTCAAAAATAGGAGTGTCTTTAGATTGATAAAACTTAACCATTGATTGTTTGGAAGGTGCAATTTCTTGCACGTAATCCTTTGTTTCGTTGTACAACTCTTCGTCATCTATATGAATGCCGCTAAAGGTATCATTAAAAACGTCTCTTAATATTGAAGATGCTCTGTTGAGCTCCCCCAACACCTTGGACGGATGATGAGCAGTTGGTAATTTTTTACACATTGCAGTCCATCTATCTATCAGGCTCTGCAAATCTTTTTCTATTTCGGCTGTATTTTTGCCTTTGGCTACTGTGCGAACAATAACACCAAATCCTTTTGGTTTGATAGCTTGTACAAGTTTTTTAAGTCTGTCTTTTTCGCCTTTTTCTTCTATTTTTTGAGAAACAGAAACGCGATCTGAGAACGGAACTAAAACAATATAACGTCCAGCAAGGGAAAGCTCTGAGCTAATTCTTGGTCCTTTGGTCGATATTGGTTCTTTCACAACTTGCACTAAAATGGATTGATTGGCGCTAAGCACACTGGCTACAGTGCCGTCTTTATCAATCTCTTTTTCAAACTGAAAGTTTTTTAGGGAGAAATCTTTTAATTTACCTGCGCTTACAAGTTTTATGAATTTCAGTTGGGAAGCAAGATTTGGACCTAAATCGTGATAATGTAAAAAGGCGTCTTTTTCGAAGCCTACATTTACAAAAGCGGCATTAAGTCCCGCAACAGGTTTTCGTATTTTGGCAATAAAAATATCGCCTACTTGGAATTTGCTGGTTTCTCGTTCTTTGTGTAATTCAATTAGTTTTCCATCTTTTAATAAGGCAAAATCTACGGCTTCAGAACTAGATCGGATGATTAATTCTTTATTCACGCTGTACATTTTTATCCTGACTTTTAAATTGGTTTGGGTTTGGTTTGGTTTTTCAATTCTTAAATCTATAAACCTAAATCCTAAACCACTAATTTCAGGATGGATTAAACAATATTTTAACAGGTATTGTACCCGGAGTTAAAGACTGTTAGAATAATAGATTGATAGATAATAGACTGTTTATTCTTTTATCTTTTTGTCTTTCATCTTTTTTGTCTTTTCTCAATTTCAATGAACTTTAAAAAAAGAAAAAGTAGTTATTAGACTACTTTTTCTTTTTGTGACGGTTAGCTCTCGCTCTTTTTTTACGTTTGTGCGTCGCTACCTTATGTCTTTTTCTTTTTTACCACTTGGCATAGTTGGTGATTTTGTGATTAATAAATATTTTTATTTTGCTTCGTTATTCGTTTTTACACCTTCAACAAAAACTTTTGCAGGTTTAAATGCTGGAATATTATGTGCAGGAATTTTGATTGTGGTATTTTTAGAAATATTTCTACCTGTTTTTTCAGCTCTTGTTTTGATGATGAAGCTACCAAAACCTCTTAAGTAAACGTTGTCTCCTGTTTCTAGAGATGATTTTACTTCTTCCATAAAAGATTCTACTGTTGCTTGAACGTCACCTTTTTCAAGACCTAATTTTTCTGAAATTTTCGCTACGATATCTGCTTTCGTCATTTTCTTTCGTATTTATATTGAATGATATTTTTTTTGAGGTTGCAAATATATGAATTTAAAAAACAATTAATCAACCTAATTCATTAAAATTTAATTACATAAACATATACTTTTGTTAACCAATAAATACAAAGATGAATTTCGCTAACTCGCTAACCAAGTGGTACATACAAAATAAACGTGATTTACCATGGAGAAATACACAGAATCCGTACCTAATTTGGCTGTCAGAAATCATGCTTCAACAGACTCGAGTAGCGCAAGGAATGCCTTATTTTTTATCGTTTACAACAGCTTTCCCTACGGTTTTTGATTTGGCAAATGCTTCAGAAGAACAAGTGTTAAAATTATGGCAAGGTTTGGGTTACTATTCTCGCGCTAGAAATTTGCATAAAACGGCTCAGAAAATTGCTTATGAGCACAACGGAGTTTTTCCTGACAACTATACTGATTTACTTCAACTGAAAGGAATTGGAGACTATACTGCTGCTGCCATCGCCTCTTTTTCATACAATGAAGTTGTGCCTGTTGTGGACGGAAATGTTTTCCGTGTATTATCGCGCTATTTTGATATTGAATCTGATATAGCTCTAGGTTCTACCAAAAAAGAATTTGCTGCATTAGCCTTAGAGTTGATGCCCAAAAATAATCCTGCATTATTCAATCAAGCTATTATGGAGTTTGGAGCGTTACAATGCGTTCCTAAAAGCCCAAATTGTGAAATTTGTGTTCTGAATTCCAGTTGTTTGGCTTTGAAAAAAAAACAAAGTCAATCAGCTTCCTGTGAAATCAAAAAAACTAAAAGTTAAGAATCGGTATTTCAACTATTTAATTTTTTCAGACGAACAACAAAATACAATTGTACAAAAACGTTCTGAAAAGGGTATTTGGCATAATCTATATGAATTTCCACTTATTGAATCTGATTCAGAACGTTGTAATTTATAATTTTATAGAAAAAAACAGAAATATTTTCAAAAATTAGTACATTTGAATCATAAAGAAATATAAAAAGATGAGCGGTACATTAAATAAAGTAATGTTAATAGGTTATTTAGGCGATGAAGTAAAAATGCATTATTTTGATGGAGGAAATTGCATTGGCAGATTCCCATTGGCCACAAATGAGACCTATATTAATAAGACTACTAATGAAAAAATCACCTCTACTGAATGGCATAATTTAGTAGTTAGAAATAAGGCGGCTGAAATTTGCGAGAAATTTTTATCGAAAGGGGATAAAATATTTGTTGAAGGAAGAATTAAATCTCGTCAATGGCAAGCTGAAGATGGCACTACAAAATACACCACTGAAATTCAAGTAACCGAATTCACGTTTCTCACCACCAAAAAAGATACCGAAAATCAAAAACCATCGTCTGAGCCAAAAAGTACTTCTTTTGAAGCACCAGCTAACCCATTGCCAGAAAACGATTTACCGTTTTAATTGTTTAACTAATTCCATTTAATTTGGACCCAGAGCCCAATATTTCTCTTTTATCTGCTATTGATACCGAATCCGTTTTAGGCTACATAGCAATGTTCATTTTGTTGTTTTGTTCAGCGTTGGTTTCGGCAGCAGAAGTTGCCTATTTTTCCCTAACCACAAAAGACCTTGAGGATTGCTCTCGAGAACATCCTTCGCAAGCTCAAATTATTTCTTCTTTACTTCAAAAACCAAAAAAATTACTTGCAACCTTGCTGGTGGCAAACAACTTTATCAATATTGGTGTCGTAATTTTGTTTTCATTTATTGGTAGAAATTTATTTACATCTATAGCTTCACCTCTATTAAAATTTATACTTGAAGTTATTGTAGTAACCTTTTTAATTTTATTGTTTGGCGAAGTTTTACCTAAAATATATGCTAGCAGAAACAATGTAAAGTTTGCTCGTTTTTTTGCTTTCCCGCTTTCAATACTCGACAAATTGCTTTCTCCAATAAGTTTGCCCATGCGCTCCATAACCATTTATCTTCATGAAAAATTGGGCAATAAACAAAAATCGAATTTTTCTGTAGATCAATTGTCACAAGCATTAGAATTAACCTCATCAGAAGACACTTCTAATGATGAACAAAAAATATTGGAAGGGATTGTATCCTTTGGAAACACAGACACTAAACAAGTTATGAGTCCTAGGATTGATATTTTTGCATTGGAAATTAATGAGTCATTTGAAGAAATTCTGCCAAAGATTACCGAAAAAGGATTTTCAAGAATTCCTGTTTATAAGGATAATATTGACCAAATTGAAGGCGTGTTATTTGTTAAAGATTTAATTCCACACATTAATAAAAAAACGTTCGATTGGAAAACACTTTTGAGAGAACCTTTTTTTGTGCCCGAAAACAAGAAACTTGATAATTTACTTAAAGATTTTCAAAGTATGAAAAGCCATTTGGCAATTGTAGTTGATGAATATGGCGGAACATCAGGATTGGTTTCTTTAGAGGATATTATTGAAGAAATTGTGGGTGATATCAGTGACGAATTTGATTCAGAAAATGTTAATTATTCTCAAATAGATGACAAGAATTTTATCTTTGAAGGGAAAATCAATTTGAAGGATTTTTATCGAATTATAGATGTAGATGAAGAACTTTTTGAGACCAGAAAAGGTGAAGCCGAGACTTTAGCTGGATTTATTCTAGAAATTCTAGGAAATTTTCCAAAAAAAGGTCAAAAAATAAACTTTGAAAACTGTCGTTTTACAATAGAATCTGTTGACAAAAAACGCGTCAAACAAATAAAAGTAACCCTAGAATAAGTCCAAAATGCAAAGAATATTATCTTGTTTTCTACTTTCAATACTTTTGTTTTCTGCTTCCAGTTGTAAAGACGATGTCTTGCCAAAGCCTTCTGGGCAGTTACGCTTGGATTATCCTCAAGCAGAATATGCTCATTTTGAAAACAATTGCCCTTTTACATTCGACATGAATAAAGATGCCATAATCAAGGGAAAATCCGATTGTAATTTCACGATTGATTACCCTAAGATGAAAGCTACTATTTATTTAAGTTACAAACCTGTGAATAACAACATCAATCTTCTTTTACGCGATGCTCAAAAACTCACTTACGAGCACGTGATAAAAGCCGATGATATCCTTGAACAACCTTTTCTGAACAAAAAAGATAAGGTGTATGGAATGTTTTATAAAGTGGATGGAAATGCAGCAACAAATGCCCAATTTTATGCTACAGACAGCATCAAGCATTTTGTAGATTGTTCAGTATATTTTTATGCAAAACCCAATTTTGATTCTATTTTACCCGCGGCGAGCTATGTTCGAGACGACATGCAAAGAATTATGGAAAGTTTAAGGTGGAAATAAAAAAGAGAACCAATTGGTTCTCTTTTTTGTTTTAAATCAACTAATCATTACATAGTTGATGCTTTCTTTTCGTCTTTTTCGCAATGTTTTTTCTTAGCACAACATCCTTTTTTTCCATCTTTAGATTTCTTTCCGTCAGCAGAACAGGATTTCTTTTTGTCCTCGCTTTTTTCTTTTTCCTGATCTTGCATCACCAACATTGCTTTATTTCCAGAGGATTTAACATTAGAAACTTTGTATGTCTTCCCGTCTGCAGTTGCCTCAACAACTTTAACAATAGATTCTGGTGTTTGTTTCGATGCGTCAAAGGAAACCTTCGCTAATTTGTTATCAAAATCAACGGTTGCCTCTTGAACTCCTTCTAGTTCCGTCAACTCTTTTTCCATTGTTTTCGCACAACCAATCGCGCATGTCATTCCTTCTATGTTAAAACTGGCAGTCTCCACTTTTTCAGCAGCGATAGGATTTTTGCTTTTTGAATCACTTTCTACATTTGCATCAGTCTTTGGTTCGCTAGCTGTTTGTTTACAACTTACAAATAAAATTGCTGATAAAGAAACAGCTAATACTAATTTGGTAAAATTCATGTTCATTTGTTTTTAATATTGATATAAATAGTATCGTTAAAAGAATTTTCAACAAAATTAAATAAAAAAAACAGTGCTAATTCATAAAATTATTACAAATTTGAGGCCTACTTTATGATAATGAAATCAAATCAGCTAAAATGGTTCTTTTTATTCCTACTTGCACTTATTTGGGGCAGTTCTTTTATATTGATAAAAAGGCTTAGTTGGATTGAGCGCCTATCAATTGGGCTCGTTGAGAATTGTATTTGCCGCACTGTTTCTAATAACAATAGGCTTAAAAACTCTACCAAAAATACCTCGTGGACAATGGAAATTTATTGTAATTACTTCCTTATTTGGCACCTTTATTCCCGCATTTTTATTTTCAATAGCTCAAAAAGAAATTGACAGTTCTATTAGCGCTATTCTCAATTCTTTAACTCCTTTGAATGCATTGTTGTTTGGAATTGTAATTTTCAAATTGGATTACAAACGGAATCAAATTTTTGGAGTTTGCATTGGTCTAATGGGAAGCTTGCTACTCGTTTTTAATGGGGCGTTACATCATCCCAATCAGAATTATTACTACGCTATTTTGATTTTTATTGCATCGGTTTGTTATGCCATAAATGTAAATTTAATTAATAAATACTTGTCAAATTTAAGTCCACTAACAATAACCACTGGTAATTTCACCGTAATGTTACTTCCTGCATTGGTTATACTATTAACTTCAGGATTTTTCTCAGATATTCATATTGAAAAAGTACAACATTCCGTTGTATTTATATTAATCCTTGGTATTGTAGGCACTGGAATTGCCAATATTATTTTTTATAAACTAATACAAATCTCTACACCTGTTTTTGCAACTTCGGTAACCTATTTAATACCAATAATTGCGTTTTCTTGGGGAATGCTAGATAACGAAACATTGACATTGGTTCAACTTTTAGGAGCTGTAATTATTCTACTTGGAGTATACTTATCCAATATCAAATCATAATATCTTCAAGAAGCCTTACAACCATTGATTATTTTTTTGGTATAGTATTTGAAAATAAATTTGTACCTTTGCACAGTTAACTATTCTTATGAAGAAAAATTACCTACATATCATCACCTTAGTGCTTTGCTTTTTTACCTTGACCCTTTCGGCACAAGAAGGAAAGCAACAACCTAAATCTCAAGATGCTATTGAAGGTTTGAGTTTGTATCCTAATCCAGTTAGTAACGGAAAAATTTATATTAGCTCAAAATCGTTGTCTAATAAAGACATTTCCATATTTGATGTGTTAGGAAAGAAGGTCTTTCAAGCAACCATCAATTCTAAAGAGTTAAATATATCTAGCATTTCTCCTGGTGTATACATTATTAAAATCAAGGAAGGCGAAGCTACAGCAACACGCAAATTGATTATTAAATAAGTAACAAAAAACGTTTTCTCTTAATTTTTACACTTATTTTACGTTAATTTTTTATTTCAAAGAAAAATACTTCCTATATTTGTTGAATAATCTTTTTTTAAAAATTTAATTATGAAAAAACTTTACACTTTATTAGCGTTTGTAGCAATTTCAGCCACAACAAATGCACAAAACAACTTAATTATAAATGGTGATTTTGAAGCTTGGACTGAAGGGCTTCCTAATTCATGGTTCACCACAGGATCAACAGTAGCGCAAAGTACATCTGTTTTTTACGGTGGTACAAGTTCAATTAGTTTGACGGCTCCAGCTTCAAGCAACAAAACAATTAGTCCGACAACTGACATTCCTGTAACTCAAGGTGTAACTTATGTTTTTTCTGGTTGGTACTTAGATAACGATGCAAATGCAAAATTTAAAATTGGAATCAATTTAGAACTGCGGGTACTGGTGGTTCAGATACTGGAGCTAATGCATTACAAGCAGCAACTTTTTCTACAGATTCTCCTTCATGGCAGTTTTTTACGGCTGAAGGTGTGCCAAATCCTGCTAAACCTGACGCTACCCCACCAGTTGCAGCTTCAACTGTTGCACGACCAGGTTTAAGAGTTTATCCTGAATCTCCTACTGCAACTGGTGGAGTTATCTATTTTGATGATATTATGTTCTATGATAAATCTACACTAGGAGTTGTAGATGTAAAAGAATTTGACAATCAAGTAAAAATGAAAACTGTTGTATCTAATGAATTAAAAATTGAAATGCCATCAAGAGCAACTGTAAATATTTATTCTCTAGACGGAAAATTATTTAGTTCAAATAGAGTAAATAGTAATGAAGCAATCAATATTCAATCTTTGGCATCTGGTGTATATGTTGTAACAATACAAAATGATTTCGCTAAAACAAGTAGAAAATTTATCAAAAAATAATTTTTTCCTTGTACAATACTTAAAGCTCCAATGAAAGTTGGGGCTTTTTTTTGTAGTAAATTTAATTAAACTCTAATGTTTATATTTGCAAATTAATCCCTAATTCTTGATTACAGCTTCCGACATATTTACAATTTCCAATCAAAAGCAATTTGAAAAAATAGCACTAAAAGTGTTTCGTTTTCAATACGACTCCAATGATGTTTATCGTGAATTTTGTCAATTGTTAAACGTGGAGAAACATCAAGTAAAATCGCTGGAGCAAATTCCCTTTTTGCCTATCCAGTTTTTTAAAAGTCATGCTATTGTTTCAAATACTCATCCAGCTCAAGAGACTTTTACTAGCAGTGGAACAACAGGAATGGTTACTAGCAAGCACCTTGTTACTGATATTTCTCTATATGAAGAAAGTTATCGTAAAGGGTTTTCTCAATTTTATGGAAACATAGAAGACTATACCATCTTAGCCTTACTTCCATCTTATTTAGAACGAGAGGGTTCTTCATTAGTTTATATGGTGAATGATTTAATCCAACGCACTAATAATCCTGACAGTGGATTCTACTTAAATCAATACGACGAGCTTATCAAAAAGTTAATTGATTTAGATGATTCAGGAAAAAATATAATTCTAATTGGTGTTACTTATGCATTATTGGATTTAATTGAAGTTCAACAATTTCAATTGAAAAATACTATCATTATGGAAACGGGTGGTATGAAAGGCAAACGCAAGGAAATGATTCGAGAAGAATTGCACGAGATCCTTTGCAAGGGCTTTGGTGTTTCAACCATCCATTCTGAATATGGTATGACGGAATTGTTATCGCAAGCCTACTCGCTTGGAAACGGTGTTTTTGAGTGTCCGCCATGGATGCAAATCTTGATTCGAGAAACCGAAGATGCTTTAAATTATGTCGCAAACCGAAAAACGGGAGGAATTAATGTAATCGATTTGGCGAATATTAACTCCTGCTCATTTATAGCCACGCAAGATTTGGGCAAAAAAATCCCAATAACTCTTTTGAAGTTTTGGGACGTTTTGATAATAGCTGACATTCGTGGTTGTAACTTGATGGTTATATAACCCGAATGACAAAATAGTTTTTCTTTCCGCTTTGCAATAACACAAACTGATTGTTGATTAAATCTTTAGTTGAAAGACTAAATTCTTCAGTCACTTTTTCTTTATTTATAGAAATAGAATTGGCAGATAACGCACGTCTAGCTTCTCCATTCGACTTCAAAAATCCTGTTTTTTCATTTAAAACTGATACAATATGAATTCCGTTTTCAATATCGTTTCTTGAAATTTCTGCTTGAGGCACTCCATCAAAAACTTCCAAAAAAGTGGCTTCATCTAATTGTTTCAAATCATTAGAAGTGGCATTTCCAAACAAAATAGCGGAAGCTTGAATTGCTTTGTTTAAATCTGCTGCAGAATGTACAAAAGTGGTTACTTCTTCAGCTAATTTCTTTTGCAAAACTCTTAAGTGAGGCGCTTCATGGTGCGTTGCAATCAATTTGTCTATTGTTTCCTTGTCTAAAAAGGTGAAAATTTTAATGTATTTCTCAGCATCAACGTCGGTAGTATTCAACCAAAATTGATAGAATTTATACACCGAGGTTTTATCTGCTGTCAGCCAAACATTACCTCCTTCAGATTTTCCAAATTTCGAACCGTCTGCTTTAGTGATTAACGGACAGGTCATTGCAAAGGCTTTGGTATCTTCACCAACATTCATTCTGCGAACCAATTCAGTTCCTGTAGTAATGTTCCCCCATTGATCGGAACCTCCCATTTGAAGCAAACAATTGTAATGTTTATGCAAATGGTAAAAATCATACCCTTGAATCAACTGATAAGTAAATTCCGTAAATGACATTCCTTCGCCTTCGCCAGTAAGTCTTTTCTTAACAGAATCCTTAGCCATCATGTAGTTGACAGTGATACGTTTTCCAACTTCACGCGCAAAGTCAATAAAGCTAAATGATTTCATCCAATCATAGTTGTTGACCAAAATTGGGGCGTTTTTTTCTTTCGAATTAAAATCTAAAAAGTGAGACAAAACTTTTTTTATTCCAGCTACATTATGACTCAATGTAGCCTCATCAAGCAAATTTCTCTCATCGGATTTTCCTGAAGGATCACCAATCATACCTGTTGCGCCACCAACAAGTGCAATAGGTTTATGACCGAACTGCTCCAAATGAACCAAAAGAATTATTGGAACTAAACTACCAATATGCAAGGAATCAGATGTTGGGTCAAATCCTATGTAGGTAACCGTCATCTCTTTAAGCAATTGTCCTTCGGTTCCAGGCATGATATCATGAACTAAACCACGCCATTGTAATTCTGCAATAATATTTTTCATCTAAATAATCAATTTTGGCAAAGATAGTAATTCAAAAGCAATGACAATAGTAATTTCAATGGCGGTATTCAAAAAATATAAAATCAAAAATATATAAATGCAACAATCTATTTATCTTTACAAAATGATTTTAATCACGGGAGCAACAGGATTAGTGGGTTCGCATTTAGCACTGCATTTGTTAGAAAATAACGAGCGTATTCGTGCTATTTACAGAACAAAAACTTCGATTGAAAAAACCAAATCTCTTTTTAAGCTTTATGGAAAAGAAAGTCTATTTGAACAAATTGAATGGATTGAAGCCGATATAAACGATATTCCGTCTTTAGAAATTGCTTTTAAAGGTGTTGAATATGTATATCATTGTGCCGCTTTAATTTCATTTGACCCTAAAGATGAAAAAAAACTTCGAAAGATAAATATTGAAGGAACTGCCAATATTGTCAATTTTTGCCTAGCGTTCAATGTAAAAAAATTATGTCATGTAAGCTCAATTGCTGCCCTTGGAGACTTAATGGAACATGAAACACTAATTACAGAAGAAACCATTTGGAACCCCGAAAAACATCATAGTGATTATGCTATATCAAAATATGGCGCAGAAATGGAAATTTGGAGAGGTTTACAAGAAGGACTTCCAGTTGTTATCATAAATCCAGGGGTGATTCTAGGGCCAGGCTTTTGGGATAGTGGTAGCGGACTTATTTTCACTAAAATAAAAAACGGTTTGCTATTTTACACCAAAGGCTCATCAGGATTTGTCTCTGTGAATGATGTTGTAAAAATCATGATTCAGTTAATGAAAAAAAATAGTAGCGGTGAGAGATACATTGTTATTGCAAAAAATATCTCATTTGAAAATGTATTGAATTGTATTGCTAAAGGGCTTGATGTTAAACCTCCAAGCATTTACGCACATCCTTGGATAACCGAAATTAGCTGGAGAATTGACTGGATTCTATCAACTCTTTTTTTTCAGAAAAGAAAGATTAGCAAATCAATGGCGCGTTCTTTACACACTTCTGATTTAATTTCAAATAAAAAAATTACCCAGATTTTAGATTATAAATTTAAAGACATTGAAGAATATTGCTCAGAAATTGGTTCTTACATGAACATTTAATTATTCTATCACTGGTGTATTTTGAGTAGTTTTTTGTGGCGTAATCAAATTTTTGGCTTTCTTACCATTTAAAGAATCTAAATGCGCTTTTTTTGCTTCAATTCTTTTGCCTACTTCTTCATACATTTTTTTATACCTATTGATATCAGATGCATAAAACTGGGTGCTTTTTGCAAACTGAAGACTATCTATTTTGTATTTTTTGTACACAAAATCATTTGATTTAACACTCTGAAAATTTGAAGAATTGAATGTTTTTACTCCTTCTAAAAGAGCAAGATCATAAATAATATTTACCATCTTATCTTCTTGAATTAAATTTTCAGGCTCATCAATAGCGGTGTCTTTACAACTTACCATCACTAACAGAATACAAAATATCGATACAACTATCCTCATAATTACTACTAAATCAAAAAATTAACGATCAAAAAGTAATCGTTGACCACATGGTACTTCTTTCACTTTAAAATTATTATAAACCAATTGACCATTTACAAAAGTATGTGTGATTCTGGACTTGAATGTAAAACCTTCAAATGGAGACCAACCGCATTTGGCTAGAATATTTTCTTTTTTTACACTCCAAGGCAGACCCGTATTTACAATTACTAAATCAGCATAATACCCTACTTTAATAAATCCGCGCTTTTCTATTTTGAATATTTTAGCTGGATTGTGAGCCATCTTTTCGACAATTTTTTCAATGGAAATTTTTCCTTGATGATACGCTTCAAACATGGCAACAAGCGCATGTTGAACTAATGGACCCCCAGAAGGAGCTTTCAAATAATTTTGTTTTTTTTCCTCTAGTGTATGTGGTGCATGATCGGTCGCTATAACATCTATCCTTCCATCTAGTAGCGCTTCCCATAATACTTTTCTATCATTTTCAGTCTTAACAGATGGATTCCATTTGATTAAATTGCCTTTAGTTTTATAATCCTCATTGGTAAACCAAAGGTGATGAATACAAACTTCTGCAGTAATTTTCTTTTTTTCTAATGGTATTTTGTTGGTAAACAAACTCATTTCTTTTGCTGTTGACAAATGAAAAACATGCAATCGAGCTCCTGTTTTTTTGGCCAACGCAATTATTTTGGAAGAGGATAAATAACATGCTTCTTCGCTTCTAATAAGATGATGAAGAGTTACTGGAATGTCATCACCATATTCTGCTTTATATCGTTCTAAATTATCTTTAATTGTTTGTTCATCTTCGCAATGAACGGCTATTAACATTGACGTACTTGAAAATAATTTTTCCAAAACTTCAACATCATCTACCAACATGTTACCAGTAGATGAACCTAGAAAGATTTTTATTCCTGCAACATTTCTCGGATTGGTTTGAAGGACTTCATCAAGATTATCATTAGTCATTCCCATCATAAAAGAATAATTCGCAAAAGATTTGCTTGCTGCAATTTGGTATTTTTCTTCTAATAGTTCTTGGGTAACTACATTAGGAACTGTATTTGGCTGCTCGATATAAGATGTAATTCCACCAGCCACAGCTGCTTTAGACTCTGAAGCAATATCACCTTTGTGTGTGAGTCCTGGTTCTCTAAAATGAACTTGATCGTCAATAGCTCCTGGTACTAAATAATTCCCTTCGGCATCTATTATTTTTGTAGTAGCCGATTTTGCACTTATCGTTTCGGCAATTTCAACTATAAACTGGTCTTCTATTAAAACATCGCCTTCAAAGATGGCGCCTTCATTAACTATTTTGGCGTTCTTTATTAAAATCTGATTCATTGATTTTTGTTTTTTGCTACAAATAGTCTTCTTATTTTTTATAATTGTTTTAAAAACTTTCTGATTCTTAATGATATTACTCCAAAAACAGCTTCTTTTATAATGGAATTACTCATTTTTGACTGCCCTTTTGTTCTATCAGTGAAAATAATTGGGACTTCAACAATTTGAAAATTTTTCACAAAGGTTCTGTATTTCATTTCGATTTGAAATGCATAGCCTACGAATCTGATTTTATCAAAATTTATGCTTTCGAGCACCTGCCTACTGTAGCAAATGAAACCAGCTGTAGCATCATGAATTTTCATTCCAGTAATCATTCGTACATATACCGAAGCGAAATAGGACATTAATACTCGGTTTAAAGGCCAATTTACAACATTTACACCTGTAACATAACGAGAACCAATAGCCATATCAGCAGAGCCAAAATGACAGGCATCGTATAATCTTTCCAAATCGTTGGGATTATGTGAAAAATCGGCATCCATTTCAAAAATATATTCATACTTTCTATCCAATGCCCATTTAAAACCATGAACATAGGCGGTACCTAATCCCGATTTTTTTTCTCTCTTTTCTAAAAAAAGTCTGTTTTTAAATTCTTGTTGAAGAATGAGTACTTTGTCAGAAGTATGGTCGGGAGAATTATCATCAACAATCAAAACATCAAATGCTTTATGCAACGAAAAACTGTTCGTATAATGCTTTCGACATTTTCAATTTCGTTGTAGGTAGGAATTATGACAACACTATCGCTCATAATCTGTTAAAATTTGAAGCAAAAATAAACTTTTTATGGCACTTGAATCATAATAATTTGATAATAAAAATGAAAAACACATAAAATTCATTCGTGCAATCTATAATTAAGAATCCCTGATTAAAGTCAAAAAAAACAATGACATAACAATTAATACGATACTATTTTAGTAATTTTGTGCCCAATATGATTGAGAACTTCTTACATCCAAGAATCATTGACAACAGAGATTGGGCCACCGTTTTGTTTGTTATGTCTATGGCATTAATTGCGCTTACTAAATCGGTTTTTGAGGCGCGATTTAACGACTTCATGAAGCTAATTGTTTCTGATAAATACATCAAAATTTATAAAGATAGTTCTCATTTAATGAGTGGATTTACAATTGGTTTGTTCATTGTTCAATTAATTTCACTTGGGTTTTTTATTCAGTTAATTCTGAATCATTTCGGCTATGTTTCAAAAACAGATTGGATTATCTATATACAAATAATGACCATTTTAATCGTATTTATTTTATCTAAATACTTGATTGAAAAGATTATTGCCACTTCATTTAACATTGAAGAATTCATTGAGCAATTCAATTTACAAAAGGTGAGTTACAGAACATACATTGGTTTGATAATTCTGCCAGTTGACATCATTCTTTACTATAACAATAATTCATCTAAATTTGTTATTTTTTTGTTTATTGTTATTATTTTAGCAATAAATACAGCAACTTATCTGCTTTCTTTAAAGAATTATCAAAATTTAATATTTAGCAAGTTGTTTTATTTTATTTTATATCTTTGCGCTCTTGAAATAGCACCCTACTATTTTATGTATTATTGGTTTACAAAAAGTTAGCATAGTTAGAAAATGTCAAATATGAAAGTGAAAACAATTTTGGTATCACAACCTGAGCCTAAAGTAGAAAATTCCCCATACTTTGAGCTACAACAAAAGCATAAAGTTAAAATTGATTTCAGACCTTTTATTCACGTAGAAGGTGTAAACGCGAAAGACGTTAGACTCCAAAAAATAGACCTTAATAATTACACCGCTATTATTTTAACGAGCAAAAATTCTGTTGATCACTTTTTTAGAGTGGCCGAAGAAATGAGATATAAGGTTCCCGAAGGTTTAAAATATTTTTGTCAATCAGAAGCTGTTGCTTTCTATCTCCAAAAATACGTGGTATACAGAAAACGTAAAATTTATGTTGGCCAAAAAGATTTTGCTGATATGTCTCCACTTATAAAGAAATATAAAGACGAAAAATTTTTACTGCCAGCATCCGATCAACTAAACGCTGATGCACCGCAAACATTAAACAATCTAAAAGTGGACTGGACTCAAGCTGTTTTTTATAAAACAGTAATGAGTGACTTGTCTGACTTAGCGGATGTGTATTATGATATTTTAGCGTTCTTTAGTCCATCAGGAATTAAGTCATTATTTATGAACTTTCCCGATTTTGAACAAAACAATACTAGAATTGCTGTTTTTGGAAGTACTACTCAAAAAGAAGCTTTAGAACACGGATTGAGAATTGATATTCTTGCACCAACACCCGAAACTCCTTCTATGACTATGGCTCTTGAAAAATATATTGCAGAAGCCAATAAAGGAAAATAAATTCTGGAATAATTTAAAAAAAGAGTCACGTTTATAGCGTGACTCTTTTTTTGCAGAGAGGATGGGATTCGAACCCACGATACAGTTACCCATATACAAACTTTCCAGGCTTGCTCCTTCAACCACTCGGACACCTCTCTATTTTGTTTGAGGCTGCAAAGAACAATAAAAAATTTCAGTTAAGAAAATTAAACCTGTTTTTTTATGATAATTCTCCACGTAATGAAGTTTCAAAAATGGTTTTGAAAACAGTAGTCGCTACTTTTTGCCCCAAAAGATACATTAACTTGGTAACTGCTGCTTCTGTAGTGCTATCTTTACCAGAGATCACTCCAATCTTTTTTAGTTGTGAACTTGTTTCGTATTGACCCATGTTAACGCTTCCTCCAGAACATTGAGTCACATTAACAACATGAATTCCTTTTTTTATAGCATTTTTTAAAACTTTAATAAACCATTCCTCAGTAGGCGCATTTCCAGACCCATAGGTTTCCAAAATAATCCCTTTTAGGTGAGGAATATTTACTATTGATTCAAAAACATATTCATTAATCCCAGGAAACATTTTAACAATAACTACATTATCATCTAATTCTTTGTTGACAATAAGTTTCTTCATTTTAGAAATAGACAATCCAACTCCAGAATTAATTTTTAAGTGTACTCCTGAAACTGCTAAGGGTGGATAATTTGGAGATGCAAAAGCATTGAAATGTTCTGCATTTATTTTGGTAGTTCGATTCCCTCTGTACAATTTATACTCAAAATACAAACATACTTCCTGAATCACCGCCTTACCTTTTTGCTGTAAAGAAGCCATTTGTATGGCTGTAATTAAATTTTCTTTAGCATCCGTTCGTAAATCTCCAATGGGCAATTGGGAACCAGTAAAAATAACTGGCTTATCGAGGTTTTCAAGCATAAAACTCATTGCTGATGCAGAATACGACATGGTATCCGAACCGTGAAGCACCACAAAACCATCAAATTTTGAGTAGTTATCTTCAATAATAGAAGCAATTTCAATCCATTTTTCAGGATTCATGTTTGATGAATCAATAGGAACATCAAAAGAAATGGTTTGGATTGTACAATCTAAAAGTTTTAACTCAGGGATTTTATTTGATATTTTACCGAAATTAAACGCTTTTAACTCTCCTGTTTCAAAATCTTTCATCATACCAATGGTTCCACCAGTATAAATCAAGAGTATATTGGGTTTAGATTGCATTTTGATATTTCATCTTGTTAACAACAGGATTTGCATACATATTTAAAAACCCTTCTAAAGCTACTGGGTTATTTTGATCGATTCGTATCTCTAACCTTCTCTCAAATAATAGTTTCTCATTGTCTGTATAAAATGAACTATACTCGTCAGTCTTATTGAGAATATCATAAGCTATATAATTTGTGGGCCAAAGTTTATAGCTTTTCAAAATAGAATCATCTATAACCTGTGCTAAAGCTTGTATCTGCTTGTTTGAATTATCATGTTCTGCGGCAATAGAATCTAATTCCGTTTTCAAAACATCGCCAAATGTATGTGAATTCGTTTCTTTTGACCAATAATTCCACTCAACAGCGTCATAAAATCTTCATTTTTCTCTTTGATGTAAACTTCATTATTAGCTTCCGCCATTAATTGCGGCATTTTCAATGCGTCAGTAGGATCATATTCATAGGAAATTGAAACTGGTACTATTTTAAGATTTTTAAAATAACTCATTAAATTTTCATCTTCTGAAGCCATAGCTAGCATCTTAAGAACACCAGGATGAGTTGCATCATTTCCGTCTTTAGTTCGACCTTCACGTTGAGCTATCCAAACCGAACGGTTTTCTCTTAACAAAAGTTGCTGGATATATTCTGACAATAATTTAGAGCTTTGCAATAATTCTCTTGGAGGCAATCCTCTTTGAACCAAAAAGTTCCTATTAAGCTTTGATAATGTTAAAAGAAATGATCTGTTTACCAAATTATCCCCAATGGCTGAGGCTGTCATTACCAAACCATGATCAAACAAGGCTGCATTCAACAATGATGTGTCCAGAATAATATCTCTATGATTAGATATAAAAAGATAGGATGTGTTTTTTTCTAATTTTTCAAAACCCGAAGTAGTCAATCCGTCCGAACTTTTCTCTAAAACTTTTTGAACAGACTGATAAATAAAATTACATTGAAAATCACGGATGGAGTGCGTTTTAATCAGTTGGTCTTTCCACACGGAGTCGTCAACTTCAGGAAAGGTAAAATTCATCAATGCTTTCATCATGGGATGATTCACTGAAGAGCGAATAGCTTCATTTATTTCGGCGTCGTAAAACGGTCGGATTTTATCAAACTTTTGCATTTTTTGGTGGTGGATTAAAGTATACACAAATGAACGAAATTTTATTTAAAATACGGTTTGCTTTTGCTAAATACTAAAGGTTATTTTAGAATTTTCAGTAGTAATTCTGGCAACATCTTGAGGCATCATGCCATAAATTTCTGCGAGTTTATTGACGACATTAATAAGGTAACTGCTTTCATTTCTCTTACCTCTATATGGAATAGGGGCTAGATAAGGAGAATCTGTTTCAAGAACAATATGCTCTAACTCGATTTTATTTAGAAACTGGTCAATTTTTCCGTTTTTAAACGTTACAACTCCTCCTATTCCTAATTTCATATTATATGAAATAGCCTGTAGAGCTTGTTCATACGTTCCTGTAAAACAATGAAATATTCCGAACAAATCCCCTGATTTTTCTTCCTCTAAAATTTCAAAAATGGCATCAAAAGCTTCTCTACAATGAATAACAATTGGCAATTTGTATTGTTTTGCTAATTGAATTTGCTTTCTGAAAGCAAATTGCTGCTCTTTTAGATGAGTTTTATCCCAATACAAGTCAATTCCAATTTCGCCTATGGCGTAAAACTTCCTTTTAGCTAATTCCTTTTCAACATGTTGCAACTCTTCTAGATAATTTTCTTTTACATACGTTGGATGCAAACCCATCATTAGAAAAATATTTTCAGGATAATTTTTCTCCAACTCATACATTGATTGAGTATGATTTGAATCGATAGCAGGTATAAAAAACCGAGTTACTCCATTCAGAATAGCACGTTGCATCATTTCTGATCTGTCTTGATTAAATTCTTCACTGTAAAGATGAGTATGGGTGTCGGTAATAATCATTGTAATATTTTAAAGCACAAAGTTAGTTTTTTGATGGATTGGTTTGTTACCATATTAGATTTTTACATTATTTTTGGTTACCCTATTTTACTTTATGAAAACCCTTCCTGAAATTCTTAAAAAAGAAAACTACAAGAAAATAAAATTTAAAGTTTCTAAAACACAACATTTACTGATTAAGGCAAGTATTAATGGAACCAAAGGAAATTTTATTCTCGATACTGGCGCTAGCAATAGCTGTGTGGGTTTTGAAGGTGTTGAATTATTTCAATTGAAAGCTGGAACTTCTAAAACTAAAGCAGCGGGTGCAGGTGCTACAAACATGTTTACTCAAATTGCTAAAAACAATACTTTACAACTAGGAAGATGGAAGAGTAATGATTTTCATTTAGTAATTTTTGATTTATCACATGTAAATCAAGCTCTAACACAACATAAAGCAAAGCCAGTACAGGGTATTATTGGCGCAGATGTTTTACTTGAAGGAAAAGCAATTATCGATTATTATAATCATAATCTATACTTATTAAAATAAAAAAATCCGTTTGGTCTTTTAAACAAACGGATTTTCAGTAATTTTTAATTCAAATTTTATAATTCAAATGCTTTTTTTGGATTATTATCACATAATAACTCAACTGGGTTTTCTAAAGCCTCTTTAACTGCTACCAAGAAACCAACTGACTCACGACCATCAATAATTCTGTGATCATAAGACAATGCAACATACATCATAGGGTGAATTTCTACTTTACCATTTACCGCAATTGGTCTTTCAATAATGTTGTGCATTCCTAGGATTCCTGATTGAGGTGGATTGATAATTGGTGTACTCAACATACTTCCAAAAACACCTCCATTAGTTATTGTGAAGGTTCCCCCTGTCATATCATCAACCGTTATCTGACCGTCACGAGCTCTCAGTGCCAATCGCTTAATTTCAGCTTCAATCCCTCTGAAAGTTAAATTTTCAGCATTGCGGACAACAGGAACCATTAGTCCTTTTGGTCCAGAAACCGCAATTGAAATATCACAAAAATCATAAACTGTTTTGTAATCTCCATCCATCATAGAGTTTACATCTGGATACAACTGTAGTGCTCTAGTAACCGCTTTTGTAAAAAATGACATATATCCTAAACTAACACCCCCATGCTTTGTTTTAAATGCATCTTTGTACTCATTACGCAAAGTATTGATAGGAGTCATATTAACTTCATTAAAAGTAGTCAACATCGCGGTGTCGTTCTTGGCTGCCACCAATCGTTCAGCTACTTTCCTGCGCAACATGGAAAGCTTTATTCTTTCTGTTCCACGAGAACCTCCCGTAGGAGTTCCCATTGATGGAACAGCATTTACTGCATCCTCTTTTGTAATCCTACCTCCTTTTCCAGTACCAACAACGTCTGAAGGTTGTATGTCTTTTTCATCTAATATTTTTCGAGCTGCTGGAGATGGAACTTGAGTGGCGTATGTTTTCTCAGCAACAGGTGAAACTTTTGGAGCTTCTACTTTAGGAGTTTCTACGGAAGGTTTAACTTCCTCTTTAAGAGAAACTGTTGCTGTGCTATATGTTTTTGTAGCACTAGTATCAATTAAACAAACTACAGCTCCTACAGCTACTGTATCGCCTTCCTCGGCTTTTAATGTAATTGTCCCACTTGCTTCTGCTGGCAATTCTAACGTTGCTTTATCAGAATCTACCTCAGCAATTGCCTGATCTTTCTCTACATAATCTCCATCTTTAACCAACCATGTTGCAATTTCAACTTCTTTTATTGATTCCCCCGGCGATGGAACTTTCATTTCTAAAATCATCCTTTTATAATTTTATTAAGTGTGTATTGTTATCTAAATAAATTTTTGTCAAAAACCATTCTTATGGCATCGGAGTGACGTCGTTTTGCTCGAGTATAACTTCCTGCAGCAGGAGCAGCATAAGCTTTTAGTGAGGCAAGTCTCCATTTTACCAAATCAAAATTCATCAACATATAGCCATAAGCGCCCATGTTTTTGGGTTCTTCTTGCGCCCATACGTAATCATCTGCATTTGGATATTTGGTAATAATGGCTTTCAATTGTTCTACTGGTAAAGGAAAAAGTTGTTCTATTCTAACAACCGCAACATCGTTTCTCCCATTAATTTCTCTTTCGGCAGTAATATCATAATAAAATTTTCCTGTGCAGAAAACCAAAGTTTTTACTTCGGCTTTATTTACTGTTTCGTCATCAAAGGTCTCTTGAAAACTTCCATTTTCAAATTCCTCAATCGAGGAAACTACTCTTGGATCACGTAATAAACTCTTAGGTGTAAATACAACAAGTGGTTTACGGAAAGTAGTTTTCATCTGTCTTCTTAACAAATGATAGAAATTCGCAGGAGTAGTACAATCGGCAACATACATATTGTGACGAGCACAAAGTTGTAAATAACGCTCCATTCTAGCAGAAGAGTGCTCTGCTCCTTGACCCTCATATCCGTGTGGCAACAAAAGAACAATTCCGTTTTGATTGTTCCATTTATCCTCACCACATGAAATGTATTGATCGATCATAATTTGCGCACCATTCACTGAAATCTCCAAATTGTGCTTCCCAAATAGTTAATGTTTTTGGACTTGCTAAGGCATATCCATAATCAAAACCTAATACACCGTATTCTGATAAAAGAGAATTGAAAACGTGGAAATTCCCTTTTTTACCTTCTAAATTGTTTAGTAATGTAACTTCTTCCTCTGAATCTTCTACCTTAACAACGGCATGACGATGAGAAAAAGTTCCTCTTTCAACATCTTGACCCGAGATACGAACATCGTATCCTTCTAGTAGTAATGAACCATAAGCCAAATGTTCACCATTGACCAATCCAGTTTATTGGTTTCGAAAAACATTGTTTTTCTGTCGTTGATTAGTTTCTCAATTTTGCTGATGAACTTTTTATCGGAGGGCAAATTACAGATAGCATTGGCTATAGTAACTAGTTTGTCTTTTGGAAAACCAGTATCTGTTTTTTGAAGCATCTGAACATCAGTTACTTGTTCAAATCCTTTCCATTCATTTTTCATAAACGGTGTTATGATTGTCAAATCCTTTTTCCTTGATGCTTGAAGATTATCATCTAAGTCTTGTTTGTACTTAGCTTCCAAATCTTTAACCAGATTAGCATCTATAGCACCTTCGGCTAATAATTTATCTGCATAGATATCTCTAGGATTTCTGTGCTTAGCTATAATTTTATAAAGTACTGGCTGAGTAAAACGTGGTTCATCGCCTTCGTTGTGACCGTATTTTCTATATCCTAATAAATCGATAAACACATCACTACCAAACTGCATTCTGTAATCTAAAGCAAACGAGACAGCGTGAACAACAGCCTCAGCATCATCAGCGTTAACATGTAAAACTGGTGATAAAGTTACTTTAGCAACATCCGTACAATATTTTGACGATCGTGCATCTAGATAGTTGGTTGTAAATCCTACCTGATTATTGATCACAATGTGAATGGTTCCTCCTGTTTTATATCCATCAAGCTGAGCCATTTGGATAATTTCATAGAGTATGCCTTGTCCTGCAATAGCTGCATCTCCGTGGACGGCTATAGGCAATACCTTAGAGAAATCGTTCGGAAAATATTTGTCTTGTTTAGCTCGTGTTATTCCTTCAATTACCGCTCCAACGGTTTCGAGATGTGATGGGTTTGGTGCTAAATTGATATTAATTTTTTTACCTGTGCTAGTTACTTTATCAGCAGTGAGACCTAAATGATATTTTACGTCACCATCAAAATATTCCTGATCATAATCTTTACCGTCAAATTCACTAAATATATCTTGAGTAGATTTTCCAAAAATATTTGCTAAAACATTCAAACGCCCACGATGAGCCATTCCCATAACAAATTGCTCTACTCCTTTTTCTGCAGCTTTTTCTATTAAAGCATCAAGAGCGGGAATTATAGACTCCCCTCCTTCTAGAGAGAATCGCTTTTGTCCAACATATTTTGTATGCAAGAAGTTTTCAAAGGATACTGCTTGATTTAATTTATTCAGAATAGCCAACTTTTCATTAGTAGTAAAATTAGGCTGATTGTCATTTATCCCTATTTTATTTTGAATCCATTCAACAACTTCAGGATTTCTGATATACATATATTCTACACCAATGTGCTGACAATAAATAGTATCTAAATGCTTTATAATTTCTTGAAGCGAACACGGTTTGATTTTAATAACCCTTGCTGCATCAAAAACTGTATTCAAATCTGCTTTTGATAATCCAAAATTCTCAATATCAAGAGTTGGTGATGAAGATCTTCTTTCTCGAACTGGATTCGTTTTTGTGAATAAATGTCCTCGAGAACGGTATCCATCGATTAACTTTAAAACATTAAACTCTTTTTGAAGTTTCTCAGACACATGAACACTTTCGACATCACTCGCTGCAAGATTAGCTAAATAGGTTACTGGGTTTTCTTCATTATAGGTGGTCATTCCAAAATCAAAACCTTGAAAAAAGCTTCTCCAACTTGGTTCTACACTGTCTGGATTCTCAGTATATTGTTCGTATAATTGAGCAAAAAATTCTGTATGAGCTGCGTTTAAAAATGAAAACCTATCCATATTTTTTTGTTAATAACCTGATTTGTTAAAATTGCCTCGCAAAAGTACGACAAATCAATAAATTTCTAAATATTTTTAAATACTTTTATGATTTAATTTGTAAAAAGTAATCCCATGGAAAGAGCAAATTCGCAGTTTGTTACAAAAATATTTTTTTTACTACTTTTAGTTATATTTTCATATCAAAGTTTTGCGCAACAGCAATCAACACCATTAGAATCTAAAAGTGATTTTTGGGACAACGTTCAATTTGGTGGCGGCATAGGTTTTAGTGCGGGTTCAGGATATACAGATTTGACTCTTGCGCCTAGTGCTATTTATAATTTTAACGAATATTTTTCTGCTGGTGTTTCTCTACTTGGAACCTATGTTTCTTCAAAAAATTATTATAATTCATTGCATTATGGAGGAAGTCTAGTTACTCTTTTCAATCCAATTGAAGAAATTCAACTCTCTATTGAGTTAGAACAAATTAGAGTAAACAACGAGTATAAATCTATTGGAGGCAATTTTAAAGATAACTTTTGGAATACTGGCTTGTTCTTAGGAGCGGGTTATAGAACTGGATCGGTAACAATTGGAGCTCGGTACAATCTCTTGTATACTAGAGACAAAAATGTATACAATGAAGCCTTCATGCCTTTTGTTCGAGTATTTTTTTAAAAATCAAAACCCATTTGGGTCTAGACATACTTGTTTCTAAACCAGACTTTCTGCCATTCTCTTTTAAAATCAAGAAAGCGACCTGTCCAGATAATTCAACAATATCCGAACCGTCTAATTTTTACTTCATCTTCAGCTACATCAATGATGTACAATAAATTGAGGTATTCTGCGAATTTATATTGAATTAGTCTCTACATTTTTTCTTGTAACTGAATTTTCAATTCATTAGGAGAAATGCTCATAGGAAAATCAACACCTTCGTTAGCTAAATTAAAATCTTTATTTAATTGTTCTATCAATTTTAAATATAGATTCTCGTTTTGAGCTTCAATGAGTAATAAGTCGGTATTCTTTGGTGAAATGAACATATTTTTTTATTTAGAGAAAGAAAATTTTACTTCTAATTTACAGATTAAAAACCCTGTCATTTATACTTTTCTTCCCATTAAATTTTCACCAAAAGATTGAAGCTTATCTTTCTTGTCATCACTAATATCTAGCTTTTGTAGAATTTCAAAGGCTTTAAGAGTATACTCTTTGATTGCTTTTTTGGTAGCTTCTGATGCTCCTGTAGAATCAAAAATTTCTTTTACCGAATCAATTTTACTGGTATTATCATCAGGTTGTATTGAAAATAGATGTGTCAATTGTTTTCGACTCTCCTCTGAAGCAAATTCGACTGCTTTGAGATATAAATAAGTTTTCTTATTCTCGATAATATCGCCTCCAACCTGTTTCCCAAAAGTTTTAGGGTCGCCAAATGCGTCTAAATAATCATCCTGCAATTGAAATGCTAATCCTAAATTTAACCCAAAATCATATATCAAGTTAGCATTTTCCTCAGAGGTTTGAGCAACAATAGCACCCATTTTCATAGCCGCTCCTACTAAAACTGCCGTTTTATATTCAATCATTTTTAGATATTCAGAAATCGTTACATCGTCTCGGGTTTCAAAATCAACATCATATTGTTGTCCCTCACAAACTTCCAAAGCGGTTTTACTAAATAGTTTGGCCAACTCTCTAAAAATCGAAGGTTCATATTCTTCAAAATATTGATACGCCAAAATTAACATGGCATCTCCTGATAAAATTCCTGTATTGATATCCCATTTTTCGTGCACCGTTTCGTTCCCCCTTCTCAAAGGAGCATCATCCATTATATCATCGTGAATCAATGAAAAATTATGGAAAACCTCAACCGCTGTTGCCGCAGCCAATGCTTTTTTACAATCTGTATCAAAAACCTCCGAAGCCATTAAAGTTAAAACTGGCCGTAATCTTTTACCACCAAGTGATAATATATACCAGATTGGTTCATAGAGATTACTAGGTTCTTTCTTTAAAACTAAGGATTGAAAATGATTTAATACAATGTCTTGATAATGCGAAATCGCGTACATAAAAAATTTTCGCTAATTTATGTTTTTCTAATCGTATGACAAAAGTGTAGCTTTTTTCTAATGTTAAATTTACGTTAATACTTAGGAAACTATTTTAGTGTTTAAAGTTTCCTATTTATTTTGCGGCATAATTTTAACATATCACGAAAGATAAAATCATCAAAAAAGCTACCGATATGTTCTTAAAACTTGGTTTTAAGAGTGTTACTATGGATGATATTGCGTGTGAGATGTGTATTTCTAAAAAAACAATATACAAGTATTTTAGCAACAAAGAAACTTTGATAGAAGAAGGAACTGAAGTTATTCATCAAAAAATTCATACTCTAATGGATGACGTAATTGCTAAAAATCACAACGCAATTGTAGAAAATTTTGAAATGCGCAAGATGTTCAAGGAAATGTTTCAGTCGTTTGACCACTCGCCTGCCTACCAACTAAAGAAACACTATCCTGAAATTTATCAGAAAATGATGGCTAACGAAATTGAAGATTGTAGCTATGTGTTTCGTCAAAATATTGAAAAAGGAAATCGCAGAGGGATTGTATCGCCCTGAAACTGATATTGAAATCGCAGTAAAGTTTTATTATACACTTATTTTTTCCATTAATGAAAATACATTATTAGAAAAAGAAGCCTACGAACTTGAAGCCAAAGCATTAGAGTATCACACAAGAGCAATTGGCACACCAAAAGGAATCATCGAATTAGAAAAACAATTACTAACTAATAAATAATCATCAATCTATGAAAAACAAACTAATAATACTCTTCATACTATCTGTGAGTCTTTTGCGAGCACAGGAAAAAAAAGAAAGTTATTCTTTCAGCCTGCAAGAAGCCATCGCTCATGCCTTAGAACATAGTTATTCATCTATAAACGCCAATAGAGATATTGCTTCTGCAAAACAAAAAAAATGGGAAACAACCGCAGCTGGTTTGCCTCAAATCAATGCTGGACTAGACTATCAAAATAATTTTGAATTACAGAAATCGTTAATCCCAGCCGAATTTTTTGGAGGAAATCCTGGTGAATTTGCCGAAGTTGCTTTTGGGACTAAACATAATATGAATGCTCGCGCTAATCTGAGTCAATTGATTTTTGACGGCTCCTATATTGTAGCACTTCAAGCATCAAAGACGTACTTAAAATACTATGAAAATGCCAAGTTAAAAACCAATACTGAAATCAAAGAAATGGTAATTAATGCCTATGGCAACGTATTATTAGCTCAAGAAAGCATTGCTATTCTAGAAAAAAACAAGACAATTCTATCAAAAACTTTGAATGATACTCAAGAAACTTTTAAAAACGGTTTAATTGAAGAAGAAAATGTAGAGCAATTGCAAATAACATTGTCCTCAATCAACAGCAACTTGAATAACACTAAAAGACTACTTGATGTTGCGATGAAAATGCTAAAATTTACCTTGGGTATGGATATTAATGACGAACTAACACTTACAGACAAATTGGATAATTTGACAACCTCAAATTTAGATTTGGCTCTCAGTCAAGGTGGATTTGCTGTAGACAATAATATTAATTATCAAATGGCTCTTAATTTTCAAGAACAACGTTCATTAGAATTGAAACTGCAAAAAAGCAAAGCTTTACCATCGTTGTCTGCAAGTGTAAACTTTGGATACAATGCTTTCAATAATCAATTTAATTTTTTTGCTCAAGATCAAAGATGGTTGAACTATTCCAATCTTGGTATGAGTTTGAATGTGCCTATTTTCAGTAGTTTTGGAAGACATGCTAAAACACAACAAGCTAAAATAGCACTAGACCAAGCCAAAACACAGCTTACCCAAACTGAGCAACAACTAAAATTACAATACGAAAAAGCCAAAAGTGAATATGACTTCAGTATTGAAGAATATGCTACATCAAAAAGTAATCTAACACTTGGTGAACGCATCGAGAAAAAACAAGAGATCAAATTTACTGAAGGTTTATCATCTAGCTTTGACTTCAGTGAAGCACAAAGACAATTGTATACCGCGCAACAAAACTATTTACAATCGATGGTAAATATCATCAACAAGAAAGCAGCTTTAGAAAAAATAATAAACAAAAACTAACTTAATTATAATGAGAAAAATACTAATCCTATCAGCATTATCACTAGTACTTTTGCATGTTCCAACGGTACAAAAACAGAAAGTATTGAAGATTTAATAAAAAATAAAAACGTAAAAGCGTTAAACGAAAAGAAAACTGCGCTTCAAGCGGAAATTGCAAAAATTGAAGCAGGCTTGGCAACTTTAGATGTAAAAACTGAAGAAGCTTTAGTTTCTGTTCTAACTTTAAAAGATACACTTTTCAATCATTATCTTGATATACAAGGAAATGTCGATACAAAAGAAAACATTTTGATTCAACCAGAATTCAGCGGAACATTGACTTCGCTAACTGTAAAAGCTGGAGATAGAGTTTCAAAAGGTCAAATTCTAGGAAGAGTGGACGATGCTGGAATGAGTCAACAATTGGCAAGTGCAGAAAATCAATATAGTCTAGCTAAAACCACTTTTGAAAGACAAAAAAACCTTTGGGACAAAAAAATTGGTTCTGAGATTCAGTACCTGCAAGCACAAACTCAGATGATTTCAGCTCAAAAAGCGGTCGCACAAATCAAAGCACAATTAGCCAAAACAGTTATTCGTGCTCCGTTCACAGGAACTATCGACGAAGTTTTTACCGAAAAAGGACAGGTTGTAGCTCCGAGTGCACAAGGTTTGATGCGTATTGTAAATCTTGGAAACATGTATGTATCAACTTCAATTCCTGAAACTTATATTGGTAAATTAAAAGTTGGTGATCAGGTTGATGTTTACTTAACTTCATTAGGAAAAACCTATAAAGGGAAAGTACGTCAAGTTGGAAGTTTTATCAATCCAAACAACAGAACATTTGGCATAGAAGTTAGTGTTCCAAATCCAGATAATTTACTGCGACCTAACCAAGTAGCCAAGCTTAAAATCATTGATTATGTTAGCAAAGATGCTATTGTAGTTCCAACAAATGTAATTCAAGAAGACGGTAAAGGCGACCAATATGTTTACGTTGTAGAAAACAGCAATGGAAAAACAGGAACAGCTAAAAAAGTTATAGTAACCGTTGGTAAATCATCCGATAACGTCACTGAAATTCTGAGCGGTTTATCTGCTAATGATCTTATTGTAACCGAAGGCGTGAATACCATTTCAGAAGGAATGAAACTTAATTTCTAAAAAAATAGTTTAAAGTTTAAGGTTTAAAGTACACTAATAAAACTTCAAACCTTAAACAAATAAAAACTTTAAACAAAAAAACATGTCACATCAAAGTAAAGAATTCAGTATATCAAGTTGGGCGGTCGACAATCGTGTCACAGTTTATATCTTGACCTTTTTAATCGTAATCACAGGAGTAATTGCTTACGTTACGATGCCTCGTGAAGATTTTCCTGAAGTCATCGAAAACAAAGTATATATCTCTTCTGTTTTTCCAGGAAATTCAGCTGAAGATGTAGAAAAATTGATTGTAAAACCACTGGAAAAAGAAATTAAAAATATCAGTGGAGTTGATAAAGTAACCGCTAGTTCTTTTCAAGATTATGGAATGATTGTGGTTGAATTTGCCGATAAAGTGGGTATTGAAGAAGCTAAAGTCAAAATCAAAGACAAGGTTGATATTGTAAAAGCAGATACCGATTGGCCTAATTTAGATAACGGAAGTAAAGTAGACCCTAGCGTTTTTGAGCTAAATATTTCAGAAGAAGTGCCTATTTTGAATATCAATATGCAAGGAAATTATACCACACAACAGTTGAAAGACTATGGTAAAAAATTGCAAGACGATATTGAAGAAATCGCAGAAGTAAAGAAAGTTGACATCCTTGGTGTTGATGATAAGGAAGTCGAAATAGCTGTTGACATCTTCAAAATGACAGCTGCACAAGTTTCTTTTGATGACATCCAAAATGCCGTGAAATATGAAAACATGACACTTTCGGGGGAAATTTAACTTCACAAGGTTCGAGAAACAACATCCGAATTGTTGGTGAAATCAAAGACCCAAAAGAACTAGAAAACGTAATTGTTAAACACAATGGCGGAGTCGTTTACTTGAAGGACATTGCAACAATTGCTTTCAAAGAAAAAGAAAAGACAACCTATGCTCGCGAGAAAGGAGATGAAGTGGTGATGCTAAACGTTAAAAAGCGCTCCAATCAAAACATGATTTCGGCGATTGAACAGGTTAAAGAAAAAATCAAATTGGCTCAAGAAAATTATTTGCCAAAAGACTTAAAATTAAAACTGACCAACGACCAGTCGTCTCGTGTGGAGCATCAGGTTGACGAATTGTCCAATCACATTATTTTCGGGATTGTATTAGTAATGATTGTATTGATGTTTACCATGGGATTGCGAAATTCATTATTCGTTGGAGCAGCAATTCCATTGTCAATGATGATGGCATTTACCATACTTTCAGCCTTTGGTTTGACCTTGAATACGCTGGTTTTATTCGGATTGGTAATGGGATTAGGAATGTTAGTAGATGATGGAATTGTGGTCGTAGATAACGTATTTGCCAATATGAAAAAAGGAATGCCTCGAATTCAAGCTTCTAAAATAGGTATTGGAGAAATTGCATGGCCGGTTATTTCATCAACAGCAACAACCTTAATGGCATTTTTACCATTTGCTTTGTGGCCTGGAACAATGGGTAAATTCATGAAATATTTCCCAATTACCTTAACCATAACTTTGAGTGCTTCCTTGTTCGTAGCAATGGTTGTAAATGCTGCTATGACTGGGGGTTCTATGGATATTGAAGATAAAAATGTATCTAAAAAATCTGCGAAAACATATTCTATTATTTTCACCATAATTGCAGTGATATTTGTTACCCTTGGAAATATTTATGATTCAAAACTAGCGAGAGCAATTGGTCATTTGGCTTTGATTTCTCTAGGCCTAATGTGGTTATACAAAATCAAATTATACCAATGGACTCAAGATTTTCAACATAATTTCTTTCCTAGAATGGAGAAGAAATACCAAAGCTTTTTGTCCACAATTTTAAAAGGAAAAAATGCATGGATAGCACTCGGAACTATTATAATAATGTTATTTGTTTCTTTCATATTATTAGGGGTTTTTCCAAGAAAAGTCTTGTTCTTCCCTGATAATATTCCGAATCAAGCGATCGTTTACATTGAATATCCGCAGGGAACTGACATCGAAAAAACGAATAAGGCTACTTCATTTGTTGAAAAACAAGTAATTGGTATTTTGAGCAAATATGTTGACCCGAAAACCAAAGAAAACTTCTTGGCAGAAAGTATCGTTTCACAAGTAGGAATTGGCGCTGGAAATCCAAATGTTGATGCGGGAAATGCTTCTGAAACACCATTTAAGGGGAAAGTCACTGTTAATTTCTCTGAGTTTAAATTCAGAAGAGGCTACAGTACTGCTGATGTCTTAGAAGAAATTAGAGCAAAAGTAAAAGGAATTGCTGGGGCAAATGTTACCGTTGAAAAAGATGCCAATGGACCACCTGCAGGGTATCCAATTAGTATTCAATTAACAGGTACAGACTATGATGTGATGCTTAAAGAAGCAGATAAAATGATTGCCTTTATTGATGCTAAAAACATTCCTGGAATCGAAAAGTTGAATGTTGACGTAAATAAAGAAAGTCCAGAACTTGAAGTAAAAGTAGATCGTGTAAATGCAGGTAGTGTTGGAGTTTCAACATACCAGTTGGGTTTCAACTTGCGCCGTTCGGTTTATGGTCAAGAAATTTCCACCTATAAAGAAGGCTACGATGATTACAACATTGTAGTTCGTATGCAGGAAGACCAACGCAAGAATGAAAATGTTCTTTTCAACCAGTCAATAACTTTTAGAAACCAAAGTAATGGACAAATTGTTCAAGTTCCAGTTTCTGCAGTATCACAAACCGAAAAAGCAAACACGTATAACCAAATCAAAAGAAAGAATTACAAACGAATTCTGACCATTTATTCCAATGTGTTAACAGGTTATAACGGCGATGAAATTACCAAACAAATTGCTACGGAATTAAACGGATACAAAATGCCTAAAGCGATTACCTATTCGTTCTCAGGAGTGCAAGAGGAACAGGGAAAAAATCAAAGCTTCTTGTTTTACGCCTTATTCTTAGCAATGGCTGGAATCACCATTATTATTGTACTTCAATTTAATTCGGTTTCCAAAACAATTGTAATTCTATTCACAGTATTACTAAGTTTTAGTGGTGTTTTCTATGGATATGTCATTGCCAATATGGATTTCGTAATTCTAATGACCATGATGGGAATTATTTCGCTTGCAGGAATTGTTGTTAAGAATGGAATTGTATTAATGGATTTCTTCGTATTACTTCTAGATAAAAAAGTTGCAGAAAAAGGTCTTGAATCTCATGATGATTTATCGCTTAATGAAATAAAAGAAGTTATCATTGAAAGTGGAAAATCACGTTTACGTCCAGTTTTATTGACCGCTTTAACTGCCGTTTTGGGATTAATCCCTTTAGCAATCGGATTGAACTTTGACTTCTTCGGTCTAATAACCGATTTAAATCCACACTTGTATATGGGCGGAGACAATGTAATTTTCTGGGGACCATTGGCTTGGACTATTATCTTCGGTTTAACCTACGCTACAGTTTTGACATTAGTAATGGTTCCAGTAATGTTCTATCTGGTAAAGAGAACTAAATATTGGTTACGCAGAAGAAGAGAAGCACGAAAAGCAATTGAAGCTTAATTATTTTCAAACTGCTAAATACAAAAAAACCCGCTTTACATAAAGCGGGTTTTTTTGTATTTAACCTAATATATTTTTAATTGAGTGTTACTAAAGCATCGCATTGCTTCCAATTTTTCACTTCCGTAATTTGACTATTTGAGTAATCCACTTCACTTAGTGTTGCATCATTCCAAAAAAACCATTTCCCATTTCTAGCCCCTTTTTCATATTCGCCAATTGATTTTCTATTTCCAGCAAGATCATAAGAAACCCATTTCCCTTC
This sequence comes from Flavobacterium sp., assembly GCA_016718345.1. GTDB lineage: Bacteria > Bacteroidota > Bacteroidia > Flavobacteriales > Flavobacteriaceae > Flavobacterium. Next base: position 342,480 of record JADKDN010000002.1, read on the forward strand.
CAATTTTCCATTTTTAAAAAAGCCTTCTTGCTGAATTTGACCATTCTCAAAAAAATAGGTTACTTTAACCTTATTCCCAACCGTTTCTAGTTTTGGTTCTTTATTCTGTGCTAAAGTCAATCCTGAAATTAACAAAGCGCTTAAAATCAATATCTTTTTCATAGTCGTAGGATTTATTTGTTCATATTATCTTAACAAATGTATAAAAATATTTACATTAAAAAAACTTTGACTTAACAATTTGGTAACATTGAGAAAAACTTAACATTGGACACAACGATTTGTAACCGATGAGAATAGCTAAAAATTTACAATTCACAATTTATAATTCATAATTAGTCCTAAATTTGCACTCTAATATTATTTCAATGTATAGAAGTCATAACTGTGGGGAATTGAATGCCTCACATATCAATCAAGAAGTTACACTTGCCGGTTGGGTTCAAAAATCAAGAGACAAAGGATTCATGAATTGGGTTGATTTACGCGACCGTTATGGAATTACACAATTATTATTTGACGAAAGTCGTTCAGAAAAATCGGTTTTTGAATTGGCGAAAACTCTTGGAAGAGAATTTGTAGTGCAAGTAAAAGGAACTGTAATTGAACGTGAAGCCAAAAATAAAAATATTGCAACTGGCGGGATTGAAATTTTGGTCAAAGAAATGACCATTCTAAATGCTGCTTTGACGCCTCCATTCACCATTGAAGATGATACCGATGGCGGTGAAGACATTAGAATGAAATACCGTTATTTAGACATTCGTAGAAATCCAGTTAAAAACAGTTTATTATTCCGTCATAAAGTAGCACAAGCCGTTAGAAATTACCTTTCAAGTTTAGACTTTTGCGAAGTAGAAACCCCATACTTAATCAAATCAACTCCAGAAGGCGCGAGATTTTGTAGTTCCAAGCAGAATGAACGAAGGTCAATTTTATGCTTTACCACAATCGCCACAAACATTCAAACAACTTTTGATGGTTGGAGGAATGGATAAATATTTTCAAATTGTGAAATGTTTCCGTGATGAAGATTTACGTGCCGACAGACAACCTGAGTTTACACAAATCGATTGCGAAATGGCATTTGTAGAACAAGAAGATATTTTAAATGTCTTTGAAGGATTAACGCGTCATTTATTAAAAGAAATAAAAGGCATTGAAGTAGAAAAATTTCCAAGAATTACCTACGATTATGCTATGAAAACCTTCGGAAATGACAAACCAGACATTCGTTTTGACATGAAATTTGGTGAGTTGAACAACGTAGCACAACATAAAGATTTTCCGGTTTTTAATTCGGCTGAATTAGTAGTTGGAATCGCAGCTCCAAATTGTGCAACATACACCCGTAAAGAGATCGATGCTTTAATTGACTGGGTAAAACGTCCACAAGTTGGTGCTTCAGGAATGGTTTATGTAAAATGTGAAGCTGACGGAACTTATAAATCATCAGTAGATAAATTCTACGATCAAGAAGATTTAGCTAAATGGGCTGAAATTACAGAGGCAAAAGCAGGCGATATGATTTTTGTACTTTCTAGTCAGCCGATAAAACTCGTGCTCAACTTTCAGCTTTACGAATGGAATTAGCAACACGCTTAGGTTTAAGAAAGCCTGAAGAATTTGCTCCGTTGTGGGTTGTAGATTTCCCTTTATTAGAATTGGATGAAGAATCTGGAAGATGGCACGCAATGCACCATCCATTTACGTCACCAAAACCAGAAGATATGGAATTATTAGCAACTAATCCTGGTAAAGTTCGTGCCAATGCTTATGATATGGTTTTGAACGGAAACGAAATTGGTGGTGGATCTATAAGAATTCACGATAAGGCTACGCAACAATTGATGTGCAAATATTTAGGATTTACTGAAGAAGAAGCTCGTAATCAATTTGGATTTTTAATGGATGCCTTCCAATTTGGAGCTCCGCCACACGGAGGTTTAGCTTTTGGATTAGATAGATTGGTAGCCATTCTTGGTGGTCAAGAAACCATTCGTGACTTTATTGCATTCCCAAAAAACAATTCAGGAAGAGATGTTATGATTGATGCACCTTCTATCATAGATGATAAGCAATTAGAAGAATTGCATATTAAAGTAGATTTATAATAATCAGAAAACGCTGAAAATCAATATTTTTTGCAAAATAGTAACATAGTTTTAACTTTTGTATTATTTTAAAGATTACATTTGTCGCATTATAAATTATTTATTACAATTACAATGCGTACAGGTACAGTTAAATTTTTCAATGAATCTAAAGGTTACGGATTCATTACAGACGAAGAAACAGGAAAAGACATTTTTGTTCATGCTTCAGGAATAAACGCTGAAGAACTTCGTGAAGGTGACAGAGTTAGTTATGAAGAAGAAGAAGGTAGAAAAGGAAAAGTTGCTGCAAAAGTAGCCGTTCTTGAAGACTAAAATATATACATTATTTTTGTTAACCAGAATTAAAAGCGTTTCGAAATCAATCGAAACGCTTTTTTTTTGCAACTTGAAATCAGCCTACTTTAATCCTAAAATTAAAAGAGATTAAACACTTCTTAAAGTAATAGTAATTCGTTATTTATAATGAATAAAAATTGTAAATTTACATCAACTCTATTGAGAGTAATTTTTATTTTTTCATTGCAAATTAATTATTGAAAGTTATCTTTGTGGCAATTTATTTTATTCTTGAAAAATTATGCAATCAAATCAATTAGATTATTTACCTATTTTAATGCAATTCCTACTAGCAGTGGGTTTTGTTGTAGGTACAATAATAATTTCAGGCAAATTAGGTCCTAGAAGAATATCAGATATTAAGGATAAAAATTTCGAATGTGGAATCGAATCCATAGGAAATGCTCGTATTCCTTTTTCGGTAAAATATTTTCTTGTTGCGATACTATTCGTTCTTTTCGATGTCGAAGTTATATTCCTTTATCCTTGGGCTATTAATTTCAAAGAGCTAGGTCTAGAAGGAATGATAAAAATGATTATATTCATGCTTTTACTTTTGGTAGGTTTCTTTTACATTATCAAAAAGAAAGCTTTAGAATGGGAATAAACTAACTACGAATTATAAATGAGTGATTCTAAAACAAAAATGGTTGCTCCGCCAGAAGGAGTAGTTGGCGAAGGGTTCTTTGCTACAAAACTAAATGACGTAGTGGGACTAGCTCGTGCTAATTCCCTTTGGCCTTTGCCTTTTGCAACTTCGTGTTGTGGAATTGAATTTATGGCTACTATGGCTTCTCACTATGATTTAGCTAGATTTGGTTCTGAAAGAGTGAGTTTTTCTCCACGTCAGGCTGATATGTTAATGGTAATGGGTACGATTTCTAAAAAAATGGGGCCAATTTTACGCCAAGTATACGAACAAATGTCAGAACCAAGATGGGTAATTGCTGTTGGAGCCTGTGCCTCATCTGGCGGGATTTTCGACACCTATTCTGTTCTACAAGGAATCGATAAGGTTATTCCTGTTGATGTTTATGTTCCAGGTTGTCCTCCTAGACCAGAACAAATTGTAGATGGCGTAATGAAATTACAAGAATTAGTAAAATCAGAATCTGTTCGCAGAAGAAGTTCTCCTGAGTACCAAGAATTATTAGCCTCTTATAATATTAAATAACATAATGGCTATAGAAAACACAGACATTCAAGACAAACTAGTTGAAACATTTGGAGAAAGTGTATTTAACTTTCATCAAGAAAGAGATGTTTTTACTTTTGAAATTGATGCTAATAAAAATACCGCAGTGATTTTGTTTCTAAAGAACAGTCCAGAATTACGCTTTCATTTCTTAACCGATTTATGTGGTATTCATTATCCTGACAATGATGAAGATCATCAATTTGCTATTGTGTATCATTTGCATAATTGGTATGAAAACAAACGCATCAGGATCAAAACATTTCTTAATGCAACTCCAGAAATAAAAACAATTTCAAATATATTCCCAAGTTCCAATTGGATGGAAAGAGAAGCTTACGATTTTTATGGTATTAATTTCGTTGGACATCCACAATTGAAGCGTATTCTGAATATGGATGAAATGATTTCTTTCCCAATGCGAAAAGAATTCCCAATGGAGGATTCTGGAAGAACAGATAAAGACGATCGCTTCTTTGGAAGAACAACAACAAATTTATAATTTTTCACATTCTATAAATGTCAGAACTATTATTACCACCAGAGCATCGATATGCTAAAATAATGAAGGAAAAACTAAATGAAGACGGAAGCGAACTTTCGATTCTGAATTTAGGACTACTCACCCTGCAACACATGGTATTTTTCAGAATATTTTGTTGATGGATGGCGAGCGAATTCTCGAAGCTGAACCAACTATTGGCTATATACATCGAGCATTTGAAAAAATTGCAGAAAATCGTCCTTTTTACCAAATCACTCCTCTTACTGATAGAATGAATTATTGCTCATCACCTATCAATAATATGGGTTGGTGGATGACTTTAGAAAAACTACTGGATATTGAAGTTCCTAAAAGAGCACAATACCTTAGAGTAATTGTGATGGAATTAGCCAGAATTACTGACCATTTGATTTGTAATTCTATTCTTGGTGTTGATACTGGAGCTTATACTGGATTTTTATATGTATTCCAATTTAGAGAAAAAGTTTACGAAATTTACGAAGAAATTTGTGGTGCTCGTTTAACAACAAATATGGGTCGAATTGGCGGTTTCGAAAGAGACTGGTCACCAAAAGCTTTTGAATTACTAAATACTTTTCTAGAAGAATTTCCAGTAGCTTGGAAAGAATTCGAAAACCTTTTGAAAGAAATCGAATTTTTATCGATAGAACTGTAAATGTTGGTGCAATCTCCGCTGAAAAAGCTATGGCATACGGATTTACAGGTCCCAATTTACGCGCAGCAGGTGTAGATTATGATGTTCGAGTAGCGCACCCTTACTCTTCTTATGAAGATTTTGACTTTATTGTACCTGTTGGAAAATCTGGAGATACCTACGATCGTTTTTGTGTTCGTAATGCAGAAGTTTGGGAATCTATAAGCATTATCAAACAAGCATTAGCAAAACTTCCTGAAGGACCATACCATGCAGATGTTCCTGATTATTATTTACCTCCAAAAGAAGACGTATATCATAATATGGAATCTTTAATCTACCATTTCAAAATTGTTATGGGGGAAGTTCCTGTTCCCGTTGCCGAAATCTATCACGCTGTTGAAGGTGGAAATGGAGAATTAGGTTTCTATTTGGTAACTGATGGAAGTAGAACTCCTTATAGATTACACTTTCGCAGACCATGTTTTATTTATTATCAAGCCTATCCAGAAATGATAAAAGGTGCTTTATTATCGGATGCGATTGTAATATTATCGAGTTTAAATGTTATTGCTGGAGAATTAGACGCATAAATTTATGGAACATACACATTACAAACAAGAAATTAATATCACCGAAACATTGATGAATCGCATTAATGAATTAGTTAGTCATTATCCTGAAGGTAAACAAAAATCAGCTTTATTACCTGTTTTGCACGAAGTACAAGATGCGCACGACAATTGGTTGAGTATCGAATTGCAAGAACAAAGTCGCCGAGATTTTACGAATCAAACCCATTGAAGTCTATGAAGTGGTGACTTTCTATACCATGTTCAACAGACGACCTATTGGAAAATACATGTTCGAATTTTGTCAAACTTCTCCTTGTTGTTTGAATGGAGTTGAAGGTCTGATGGATTATACTTGTGAAAAATTAGGTGTGAAAGTAGGCGAACCAACTCAAGATGGATTATTTGAAATAAGAGGAGTAGAATGTTTAGGTGCCTGTGGCTATGCTCCAATGATGCAATTGGGTGATTTTTACAAAGAACATTTGACTAAAGAAAAAATTGACCAATTAATCGCTGATTGCAAAGAAAATAAAATCACGTTACACGATAAATAATATGTCACAAAAAATATTATTAGATAAAATTAACGTTCCAGGTATTAAAACCTATGAAGTATATCGCAAAGAAGGCGGTTATGCATCAGTGGAAAAAGCATTGAAAAAACTGACTCCAGACGAAGTGGTTGAAGAAGTGAAAACTTCGGGACTTCGCGGTCGTGGTGGTGCAGGTTTTCCTGCGGGTATGAAATGGAGTTTTATTGACAAAAAATCAGGAAAACCGAGACATTTGGTTTGTAATGCCGATGAATCTGAGCCAGGAACTTTCAAAGATCGGTATTTGATGGAATACATTCCTCATTTGCTAATCGAAGGAATGATTACTTCAAGTTACGCCTTAGGAGCAAACCTATCTTATATCTACATTCGTGGAGAATACATGTGGGTGTATAAAATTTTGGAAAGAGCTATCGCAGAAGCTAAGGCTGCAGGCTGGTTAGGAAAAAATATTTTAGGCTCAGGTTACGATTTAGAATTATATGTTCAAATTGGAGGTGGAGCCTATATTTGTGGGGAAGAAACCGCTTTAATCGAATCTCTTGAAGGAAAACGTGGAAATCCTCGAATCAAACCGCCATTCCCTGCAGTTTCAGGACTTTGGGCAAACCCAACAGTTGTAAATAATGTAGAAACAATTGCCGCAGTACCGTGGATTATTAATAATTCAGGTGCAGATTATGCAAAATTGGTATTGGTCGTTCTACAGGAACCAAATTAATTTCAGCTTCAGGAAATATCAAAAATCAAGGTGTTTTTGAAATTGAATTAGGACTTTCTGTATACGAATTCATGAATTCAGACGAATATTGTGGGGGAATGCAAACCGAAAGACCACTAAAAGCATTAGTTCCTGGAGGAAGTTCTGTTCCCATTTTACCTGCACATTTAATCTATAAAACAGCTGCTGGAGAAGATCGATTAATGACGTATGAAAGTCTCTCTGATGGCGGTTTTGCATCGGGATCTATGCTAGGTTCTGGTGGTTTTATCGTGTATGATGACAGAGCTTGTATTGTTCGTAATACTTGGAATTTCTCACGTTTTTACCATCACGAAAGTTGCGGACAATGTTCACCATGTCGTGAAGGTACTGGATGGATGGAAAAAGTTTTACACAGAATAGAAAATGGTCACGGTCGTGAAGAAGATATTGATTTGTTACTAAGTATTCAAAGTAAAATAGAAGGAAACACGATTTGTCCCCTGGGTGATGCAGCAGCTTGGCCTGTAGCAGCAGCGATCAGACACTTCAGAGATGAATTTGAATACCATATTCGTTTCCCAGAAAAAATAAAAAACAGAGACCATTTTGTTGCTGAACCTTTTGAAAGTGTAAAGCATTTGATTTCTAAAGTAACAGTATAAAGACAAGAAATTACTACAATGAAAGTAACCATAGACGGACATTCAATAGATGTAGCACCAGGAACAACAATCTTGCAAGCAGCACGTATGATTGGCGGGGAAGTTGTACCACCAGCCATGTGCTATTATTCTAAATTAAAAGGAAGCGGCGGAAAATGCCGTTGCTGTTTAGTAGAAGTTTCCAAAGGAAGTGAAGCTGATCCAAGGCCCATGCCTAAATTAATGGCATCCTGTGTAACAGGATGTATGGATGGAATGGAAGTGAACAGCAAATCATCACCTAGAGTGCAAGAAGCAAGGAAATCGGTAACGGAGTTTTTATTGATTAACCATCCATTGGATTGTCCAATTTGTGATCAAGCTGGAGAATGTGATTTACAGAACTTAAGCTTCGAACACGGAAAATCTGAGACCCGTTTCATTGAAGAAAAAAGAACGTTTGAACCAGAAGATATTGGTCCAAATATTCAGTTGCATATGAATCGTTGCATTCTTTGCTACCGCTGTGTGATGGTTGCCGATCAATTAACAGACAATCGTGTTCACGGCGTTATGGACAGAGGAGATCATTCGAATATTTCTACTTGTATTTCAAAAGCGATAGACAATGAATTTTCTGGAAATATGATTGATGTTTGTCCTGTTGGAGCGTTGACAGATAAAACATTTAGATTCAAATCGAGAGTTTGGTTTAATAAACCGTATAATGCACACCGAGATTGCGACAAATGTTGTGGTAAAACTACGGTTTGGATGTTTGGCGACGAAATTCAAAGAGTTACCGGAAGAAAAGACGAATACCACGAAGTAGGGGAAGTTATCTGCAACAGTTGTCGTTTTGACAATAAAGATATTAAAGACTGGGTTATTGAAGGGCCAAGAAAATTCGAGAAAGATTCGGTTATCAAGCAAAATAATTATACTAGAAAATTAGATAAAGTTGAAATTGCAACTGAAAAGACGATATTAATGGGTAGAGATATTGATCGTAAAAAAATCAGTATGTCTAAAATTGCTTTAACTCAAGAGGACATTATTAACCAACAAAGTCTCGGAAATAATGAATAGTACACTCATCATTGATAAAAGCGTAATAATTTTAGTTGTTTTTGCTGTTACAATGCTTATGGCAATGTACTCTACTTGGGCAGAACGTAAGGTGGCTGCTTGGCTTCAAGATAGAATTGGTCCCAACAGAGCAGGTCCATTGGGATTGTTTCAACCGCTAGCCGACGGTTTAAAGCTATTTTCAAAAGAAGAGTTTTTTCCTAATACTCCGAATAAATTTTTATTTGTAGTCGGTCCTGCCATAGCGATGAGTACTGCCTTAATGACAAGTGCTGTAATTCCATGGGGTGATCGATTTCATCTTTTTGGTAGGGATATTTTGTTACAAGCAACGGATATTGATGTAGCTCTTTTATACATTTTTGGAGTTATTTCTGTGGGTGTATATGGAATTATGATTGGGGGCTGGGCTTCCAATAATAAATTCTCACTTATGGGTGCTGTTCGTGCAGCTTCTCAAATGGTTTCTTATGAAGTCGCTATGGGACTTTCTATAATTGCCCTGTTAATGATGACAGGAACATTGAGTTTGAGAGAAATTTCAGCACAACAATCAGGATTGCATTGGAATGTTTTTTATCAACCACTCTCTTTTTTAATATTTTTAATCTGTGCTTTTGCAGAAACGAACAGGACTCCATTTGATTTAGCCGAATGTGAGAGTGAACTAATTGGGGGTTATCACACCGAATATTCTTCCATGAAAATGGGATTTTATTTGTTTGCTGAATATGCTAATATGTTTATTTCTTCAACCATTTTAGCGGTTTTATTCTTTGGAGGGTATAATTACCCTGGAATGAGTTGGACTATTGAAAATTGGGGTGTAAATATTGCCAATGTATTAGGAATCATTGTTTTATTTGTAAAAATTTGTGGTTTTATCTTTTTCTATATGTGGGTGCGTTGGACGATTCCAAGATTTAGATATGACCAATTAATGAATTTGGGTTGGAGAATATTAATTCCGTTATCAATTGTTAATATCGTGATTACAGGTATTGTGATTTTGAGAGGAGAAATTGCAGCTTATTTAGGATTTTAATTAGAACTAAAGATTAACAGGGACTAGCCCTGATAGTAGTGAAAATCCTTTTGTGCCGGTGTTCGGCATAAAAGATTGTAACGGATAGCAGGATTAGCTTTAAATAAAAATAAAAAAATGTCAATAGAGAGTATATCATTATCGGGTAGAAAAAAGTTGGTCTCTAATAAAGAGATGACTTTTTTAGAGCGGTTGTATCTTGTGGCAATTGTGAAAGGTTTGTGGATAACTTTAAAACACTTGTTTACTAGAAAAGTTACTATTCAATATCCTGAACAAGTGCGAACCATGAGTCCTGTATATCGTGGTCAACACATGCTAAAAAGAGACGAACAAGGTCGTGAAAACTGCACCGCTTGTGGATTGTGTGCTTTGTCTTGTCCAGCAGAAGCCATCACTATGACTGCAGCCGAAAGAAAACCAGAAGAAAAACATTTGTATAGAGAGGAAAAATATGCTTCGATATATGAAATCAATATGCTGCGTTGTATTTTTTGTGGTTTGTGTGAAGAATCTTGTCCTAAAGATGCTATCTATCTAACGACTTCAAAAGTTTTGGTTCCATCAAGTTATCATAGAGAAGATTTTATTTTTGGTAAAGATAGATTGGTGATGCCTCTAGAAATGGCAATGAAAAATACTAACCAGCTTGCAACGGGCGAGCTCAAAAACGTTAACTAATGTCAATTGTACTCATATTATTTTGCATCCTATCGGCAATAACTTTATCCACTGCATTTTTGACGGTTTTTAGTAAAAACCCCATTCATAGTGCTATTTATCTAGTGATATGTTTCTTTTCAATTGCTGGGCATTATTTGCTATTGAATGCACAATTCTTAGCTATAGTCCACGTAATTGTTTATTCAGGAGCGATAATGATTTTGTTTTTATTCACCATTATGTTAATGAATTTGAACAAAGAAGATGAAGTTCATAAACCAAGATTTACACGATTAGGAGCAATTGTCTCTTTCTGTTTAGCTTGTATTGTTTTGCTATTAATTTTCATTAATTCTAAACCAATTGTTGGTGAATACGACACTACTGGCGAAGATTTTCAATCTATAAAAGTATTAGGTAAAGTATTGTTGAATGAATATATGGTTCCTTTTGAATTTGCCTCAATATTATTATTAGCAGCTATGATTGGAACTGTTCTATTGTCTAAAAAAGAAAAACTACAGAAATAATTATGACTAATATTTTAAATCAAATTGGTATTGAAAACTACATTTTCCTATGTGTCGTACTCTTTTGTATTGGCATATTTGGAGTTTTGTACAGACGAAATGCCATTATCGTATTTATGTCTATAGAAATTATGTTGAATGCTGTCAATTTATTATTTGTAGCTTTTTCGACCTATCATCAAGATGCACAAGGACAGGTATTTGTTTTTTTCTCAATGGCAGTTGCAGCAGCGGAAGTTGCCGTTGGATTGGCAATTTTAGTGTCAATATTTAGAAATTCAGGTACGATTGATGTGGCTAATTTAAAAAACTTAAAAGGATAATTTTCAATGGATACCAATTTAGCTTTAGTCTTACTATTAACGCCTTTACTAGGTTTTTTACTGAATGTTTTCTTTGGAAAAAATTTAGGAAAATCACTATCTGGAATCATCGGAACACTTGCAGTTGTTGTTTCCTTTATAGCTTCGATTTACTTTTTCCTACAAATAAGCCAAACGAAACAAGCCATTACAATTAATTTATTCGATTGGATTTCTATCAGTAATTTTAATGTGAATTTTGGATTACTACTTGACCAATTATCATTATTGTGGTTACTTTTTGTTACCGGAATTGGGTCGTTAATTCATTTGTATTCTATCAGTTATATGCATGATGATGAGAATATGCATAAATTCTTCGCTTATTTGAATCTGTTTGTTTTCTTCATGATTACGCTTGTGATTGGAAGTAACCTATTAGTTATGTTTATTGGTTGGGAAGGCGTTGGTCTTTGTTCCTATTTATTGATTGGATTTTGGCATAAAAATCAGGACTATAATGATGCTGCAAAAAAAGCATTTATCATGAATAGAATTGGAGATTTAGGATTGCTTATCGGGATTTTTATTTTAGGATTGCTATTCTCAACAATCGATTTTACAGCTTTAAAAACTACCATTGCAGCAACATCAAGTCTTAATAATTACTGGCTAGGAATTGCAGCTTTTGCTTTATTCATTGGGGCAACCGGAAAATCGGCACAAATCCCTTTATACACTTGGTTGCCTGATGCTATGGCTGGTCCAACACCCGTTTCTGCTTTAATTCATGCTGCTACAATGGTTACTGCTGGAATATTTATGGTTTCAAGATTAAATTTCTTATTCGATTTAGTTCCCAAAGTTCAAAACATCATTGCTGTAGTTGGAGCTATAACTGCTTTAGTTGCCGCCACTATTGGACTAGTTCAAAATGATATCAAAAAAGTCTTGGCCTACTCTACCGTTTCTCAATTAGGATTAATGTTCCTAGCTCTAGGTTTAGGAGCTTATGAAGGAGCTATTTTTCATGTTATTACACATGCGTTCTTCAAAGCGTGTTTATTCTTAGGTTCTGGCTCTGTGATACACGCCCTACATGGAGAACAAGATATGCGCAAAATGGGTGGATTGAAAAAGGCAATGCCAATTACCTATATTACTATGTTGGTTTCATCATTAGCAATATCAGGAATTCCTTTATTTTCTGGCTTTTTCTCAAAAGATGAAATATTGTTAGTTGCTTTTGAACACAATATTCCTTTATGGATTGTTGCTTCTATTGCTTCAATTATGACTGCTTTTTATATGTTTCGCTTGATGTTTTTGACTTTTTCAAATACTTTTAGAGGAACAGAAGAGCAGAAACACCATTTACATGAAAGCCCAGCATTAATTACATTTCCTTTAATTGTTTTGGCAATATTAGCTACAATTGGTGGTTTGATAAGCTTACCAGGTCACAGTTGGTTAAATGAATATTTAATTCCAATAGTCCCAAAATTAGCAAATGCAGAGCACCATTTAGGAATGACAGAATATACGTTAATGACCATAGCAGTAATTGGTGGACTTGCAGGAATTGTTATCGCATTAGTAAAATACAAAAAACAAAATGTTGTTCCAGGAGAAGATGGCGAAATTACAGGAATAGCGAAAGTATTGTACAACAAATACTATGTTGACGAATTTTACACCACTCTAATTGTAAAACCAATTAATGGATTATCCAGATTTTTCAGAGATTACATCGAAACTTCTATTTCATCTTTAGTTTTTGGATTTGGGAAAATAACGAATGAATTAAGTTTTCAAGGTCGGAAAATACATAATGGTAGTATAGGACTTTATCTTTTTGCTTTTGTTATAGGTCTCTGTGCGATTATTTCATATTTATTCTTAGCTCAATAATTCTATTATCATGAATATATCTATTCTATTAATTATACTTTTAGTTGGCACTGTAGCGACTTTCTTGGCTGGTGACAAACTGGCTTCTAAAGTGGCTTTATTTTTTAGCTTGTCTGCATTAGGTTGTTCTATTGTATTATTAAATCATTTTAATGCTGGCGAAAACATTAGTTTAATTAACCAATGGATTTCGCAACCTAATATTTCATTCTCTTTGCTAGTAGACGGACTTTCCTTAGCAATGATTTTACTAACTGGCGTTTTAACATCTTTAATTATATTTTCTTCATTTGGAAATGACTATAAAAACGCAAAATCCTTTTATGCTTTAATCTTGTTCATGGCTTTTGCTATGATTGGAACATTTCTAGCATCAGATGGACTTTTGTATTATGTTTTTTGGGAGTTATCCTTAATCCCAATATACTTTATCGCTTTACTTTGGGGCAATGGTGATGCCGAAGATCGCAAAACAGCAGTAGTAAAATTCTTTATATACACTTTGGCTGGTTCACTATTTATGCTTGTAGGTTTTGTGTATTTGTATCAGAAAGCAGGAAGTCTATTGCTTGAAGATTTATATAAATTGAATTTATCAGATAGCGAACAATTATGGATCTTCTTGGCTTTCTTCCTTGCATACGCTATTAAAATTCCAATTATACCATTTCATACTTGGCAGGCAAAAGTGTATCAAAAAGCACCAACTGTTGGAACTATGTTATTGTCTGGGATAATGCTAAAAATGGGATTGTACAGTATCATCCGTTGGCAACTGCCTATTGCGCCTTTAGCAGCTAAGCACTACATGTTCATATTTATTGCACTAGGAATTGCGGGAGTAATTTATGGTTCGATTGTAGCATTACGCCAAAAAGATTTGAAAAAACTACTTGCCTATTCTTCCCTAGCTCACGTTGGATTAATTGCTGCTGGAGCGTACACGCTAACTCTTGACGGATTACGCGGAGCGGTTTTGCAAATGATTGCTCACGGTTTTGTAGTGGTCGGATTATTCTTTGCTGCCGAAATTATTTTCAGAAGATATGAAACTCGAGCAATTACAGAAATGGGAGGCATTCGTTCTCAATCACCAAAGTTTACTTCCCTATTTATGATATTAGTTTTGGCTTCTGTGGCTCTTCCTTCTACATTCAATTTCGTTGGAGAATTCACCGTTTTATATAGCCTTTCACAAATTAATCTTTGGTTTGCCGTATTAGGTGGAACAACAATTATTTTAGGAGCCTATTATATGTTGAAAATGTTTCAAAATGTTATGTTAGGAGAAACAAACACCAAAACTTTTACAGATGTAACCATCAATGAAGGATTAACAATGATTGTAATTATTGCTGTTTTATTCTTCTTCGGATTGTATCCAAAACCTATTACAGATTTGATAACTCCAAGTCTTGAAAATATCCTAACTCAAATAAACCGTAACTAGTCAAATAAAAAATGAATACATTAATAGCTATAATAGGATTAGGTGTTTTATGCCTTTTATTTGAAATTCTTAATTTAAGAAAAATCATCATTCCTGTAACTGTAATTGGTTTACTTGCCGTTCTTGGATTAACAGTATCTGAATTTAATACTCCACAGGCGTACTACAACAACATGATTGTGGTCAACAAATTTTCTGTTGCCTTTTCAAGTTTGTTTATTGTTCTGACTCTTTTCTTGGTAACATTGAGTCATAATTTTTATGAAAATCATCAATCTAAATTATCTGATTTCATCGCAATAAAAATCTTTCTTTTATCAGGAGCAATTGCTATGGTTTCTTTTGGAAATTTAGCCATGTTCTTTTTGGGAATAGAAGTATTATCCATTTCATTATATGTTTTGGCTGCAAGCAATCGTCTTAATCTAAAGAGCAACGAAGCAGGAATGAAATATTTCCTAATGGGTTCCTTTGCTTCCGGAATTATATTATTCGGAATCTGTTTGATTTATGGTGCGATGGGAAGTTTTGATGTAGTTGAAATTAGTGAATTATCACAATCTGCCGAATTGCCTATTTGGTTCCCAATCGGAATTGCTATGGTAACTATTGGAATGCTTTTCAAAATTGCTGCCGTTCCGTTTCATTTTTGGGCTCCAGACGTTTATGAAGGATCTCCGTCTCTTACTACCGCCACAATGAGTACCTTAGCCAAAGTAGTGGCTATGGCTACGCTCTACAAGTTACTATCTGTAATGAACGCTGATATATCCTATGCTTTTCAAATAATTATAGTAATCCTTTCAATTGCATCTATGACTGTTGGAAACATTATGGCGTTACGACAAGCGAATGTAAAACGGATGTTGGCTTTTTCAGGTATTTCTCATGCTGGTTTTATGCTAATGACCCTATTGAGTATAACTACCTCGGCAGGAAATTTACTTTATTATGCTTCCGCTTATTCCTTGGCTGGAATCGCAGCTTTCAGCGTAATTCTATATGTATGCAAAAACCGCGATAACGAAGATATTGTCAATTTCCATGGATTAGGAAAAACGAATCCGTTATTAGCAGCCATACTAACTGGTGCATTACTTTCTATGGCGGGAATTCCTGTTTTCTCAGGATTTTTTGCTAAACTAATTTTGTTTAATCAAACCATTCAGGCGGGTTATTTAGTTGTTGTTATTGCTGCGGTAATCAACTCCATCATAAGTGTAGGGTATTATTTTAAACTTATTTTGGCCATGTACACCAAAGAAGCTAACGAAACTCGAACTGGAACACCTATACTGATTTATGCAGTTGCAGTAGTAGCGATTGTTTTAAATATCGCTATGGGAGTGTTTCCTTCATTGGTATTAGACTTACTAAAATAATTTTAAAAAATTATACTTAAAACCATCCATTATACGGATGGTTTTTTTGTTTTAATAAGGGTTATTTCATTCCATCAATATTCAACTTTTTAAACTAAATTTGTTTTGAAACAGTAATCAATACAATCAATTCCAGAATGATGCGTACTAATCTAGAAAATATTCGTTGGGGCATTTTGGGCTGCGGAAACGTTACCGAAATAAAGAGCGGTCCTGCCTACCAAAAAACAGAGGGATTTGAAATCGTTGCTGTGATTAGAAGAGACGCTTCAAAAGCTGCTGATTATACTCAAAGACATAATATCAATAGATTTTACACCGATGCAGATGCACTAATTAATGACCCAGAAATTGATGCCATTTACATTGCTACTCCTCCTGACAGTCATAAAGAATATGGGCTCAAAGTAGCTCAAGCTGGAAAAATATGTTGTATTGAAAAACCTTTAGCTCCAAATTATAATGATTGTCTCGCTATTTGTGAAGCCTTCGAAAGTAAAAACATTCCTTTGTTCGTTGCTTATTACAGGCGTTCGTTGCCGCGTTTCAATCAAGTTAAAAAGTGGATTGACAACAATGACATTGGAACCATAAGACATATAAGATGGCATTTAAGTAAATCGGCATCTCCATTAGATTTGAGCAAAAACTACAATTGGCGCACCGATGCTAGTATTGCTACTGGCGGCTATTTTGATGACTTAGCCAGTCATGGATTGGACCTGTTTACTTTTCTTTTAGGAAACATAAAAGACGTTTCAGGTATTAGTCTCAATCAACAAAATTTATATTCTGCTAAAGATGCTATTACTGCTTGTTGGCTTCACGAATCTGGAGTTACAGGATCTGGAAGTTGGAATTTTGGCTGTAGTACGCGAGAAGATATAGTAGAAATTTTTGAAAGTACGGGCAAAATAACATTCTCTATATTCAATGATGAATCTTTGCTTATTGCAAAACGAAAAAGGAAAAACCGAACTCTTTATCAAAAATCCTGAAAACATACAATTGTATCATGTAGAAAACATGCGAAATCATCTTTGGGGTAAAACAATACATCCTTCTAGCGGACGAACTGCTACGCACACCAACTGGGTTATGGATAAAATTATTGGGAATCATATGGTAAAAGAATTTACTTCATTTGAATAGGTAATAATTTAATTTGTTTCTTTATGTTTACAAATAAATACAAAACATGGAAAAACTAACCAACTTAAATTTCACCAAAATCGGAGATTGGGAAATAAAAGGTGATTATCTTGACTATATAGTTCCTAATAAAAATAATTTATTGGTGGCTAATTCTTTGTATGTTTTCGTTCTAAATGACCAAGGAAATGAAAAAATCGTATACGTTGGGAAAACAACACAAACATTAGATAAAAGATTTTATGGTTATATTAGGGGCAATGGACTAAGCACTAATAGTAAAATTCACAGAAATATTAAAAAGGCACTAAACGAGAAAAAAGAAGTTAAAATATGGGCATTATTAGACGAAACACCTCTAAGTTGGGGTATTTATAATATTAATATAGCCGCAGGTCTCGAAGATGCTTTTATAGAAATCGAAAAACCATTATGGAATGGAGGAAAAACTGAAACTGAAATAATTGAAGTTCAAGTTGAAATTCCCAATAAAATCGAACAAAATATGTTCCCTATAAAGATTAATAAAACATATTACGAATTAGGTTTTATTAATCCTGGAGTAAAAGCAAGTTCATTATTAGGGAAACATAATGAGCCAATTAAAATAATCATCGGCAAAGATAATTTAGAAATTTCAAGCTTTATCAATAGAACAGCTAATCTAAACAAGTCAGTTAGAATAAATGCGATTAAAGATCTTGCGCTATATTATCAAAACAATTATAAATTAGGAGAAATTGCAACTTTGCAAGTCATAGATAAAAATACAATTCAAATAATTTAAAAACATAACAACATGAAAAAAATCTTTACACTTTTAATTATCTTAATTTTATTTTTAGGTTGTTCCACTAATAATGATGATTCAAATTCTACAACTAACACAGTTGTTGATATAGATGGAAATAGTTATCAAATCATAAACATTTGCAATCAAAAATGGACAAAAAAAAATTTAAATGTATCCCATTATAAAAATGGGGATATTACCACAACGTTACCTAACCAAGCTAACAATCAAATACAGGGAGCTTGGTGCTATATTAATGACCCAGCCAATGAAACAACTTATGGAAAACTATATAATTGGTATGCGGTAAATGATCCAAGAGGATTAGCCATGACGGGATGGCATATTCCCACAGATTCTGAATGGACAACACTAACAGATTGCTTGGGAGGCATGTCAGTTGCTGGAGGCAAAATGAAAGAGGAGAGCACATTACATTGGTGGGACTCAAATACTAATGCTACTAACAGTAGCGGTTTTACTGGTCTTCCAGGAGGTGGTCGCCGTCCCGATGGAGAATCTATATATATTGGTGGTTTTGGCATTTGGTAGAGTTCGAAAGAGGATATAAATACTACCAAAGCTCTTAACATTGGTTTGAGTTATTATAATGGTTCAACAAAAGATCCCTTTGACAATAAAAATTTTGGTCTCTCTATTCGTTGTGTAAAAGATTAACACAAAAATACTATGAAAAAACATTTAGTAATCTATTTTGAAAATGATATATTAATATCAAAATCTGTTAAAGATTGGGCTAGAGAAAATCAAAATTACTTTCGTAATTATGACTTTTTAACACCTAATACGACTCCTACTTCTGTAGAAATTGATTTGTTTTTAGTAAACATTTAAACTACACCGCATTTCCGATGAAAATAAAACAATCTGCTTCAAACTAACAAACAACTAAACCATGAAAAAATCTTTACACTTCTAGCAATAATTACAACAACTTGTTTCTTTGCACAAATCCCGTCATACATTCCAACAGATGGTTTAGTTGCTTATTATCCTTTTAACGGAAATGCTAATGATCTGAGTGGCAATAATCTTAACGGTACAATTAATGGAACGGTAACACCATCAACTGACCGTTCTGATAATCCAAACAGCGCATACTTATTTGCAGGAAACTCGTCTTCTTATTTAAATTTTGGTGCGCCTACTATATTAAAAATTCAAGATGAAATAACAATCTCTGTTTGGTTCACTATGAATGGTGGATTCTTCAATCCAAGAGTTATGCAATATGGATGTGGCGGTCAAGAATTTAATATTGCAAGTATTGGCACTTCTTCTGGTTCAAGGCAAATAAGTGCAGGTATAAACGGATTAATCATACTTGCTAATAATGTAACAACTAATGTTTGGCATCATATATTATATTCAGCTAAAAGATCAAGTGGAAATGCTAAACTTTATTTAGATGGTTCAATGGTTAATTCTTTAAACACAAGCCCGGTAACAACTAATATAACTTACACCACTGATTTTAATATTGGAAGAATGGCATGTCCAGCAAATGATGCATGGGGAGGTAAAATCGACGACATCGGCATTTGGAATCGCGTATTAACCCAAGAAGAAATCACTAACCTCTATTATTCAGAAAATAGCTGTCAAACATTAGTAATCAATACAGGTGTTCTTGGTTTCAATCCTCCAACGTATAAAAATACCGTAACCATATATCCCAATCCTGCTAATGACCATATTACTATAGATTGTGGTAATCTTGCCAATGTGAGCGGTTGGAATATTAAAATTAGTACTACTTTAGGACAAGAAGTATTTAGTGGCAAAATGGATACGCAACAATATACTGTACCATTAAATACTTGGGGTGGAAAAGGGGTTTATTTTGTGAAAATTTATGATGCTTCGAATACCTTAATGAATACTAAGAAAATTATTTTACAATAAACTTTTATTGGGCTAAGTTATAAAAAAATTATTTTTATACCATATAAACATAAGAACATTTAAGTTTTAAGTTGAATCTCTTTTATGAACTTAAATGCCTTATATGGTAAAATTAAATATATAGCTGTTACGATAGCAATAATTGATTCTTTCTACTTATTATATTAAAACCACAGAAAAACTGTGGTTTTTTTACTTATCAACAACCCACAAAATTAACTTTTGTTCTCTTTTTGCATAAGTGTCTATTCTGTAACTTTACAGTATGTATGCTTTAGTAGATTGTAATAATTTTTATGCTTCGTGCGAACGTGTTTTTCAACCTCAATATATTGGAAAACCCGTTGTTATTTTATCTAATAATGACGGCTGTGTAATCTCTAGAAGCGAAGAAGCTAAGGCTGCTGGTGTGCCGATGGGTGCGCCTGAATTTAAAATCAGAGACTTAATCAAAGAGAAAGGTATAAAAGTTTTTTCTTCTAATTATCCACTGTATGGTGATTTGAGTAATCGGGTGATGAAAATCCTAGAAGGTTTTACTCCAAATGTAGAAATCTATAGTATCGATGAAGCTTTTCTAAACTTTGACGGAATGTCGATTTCAGATTTTCACCACTACGGTTTACAAATAAAAAATCGAGTCCAAAAATGGGTAGGAATTCCGGTTTGTGTTGGTTTTGCACCTACTAAAGCACTTTCAAAAGTAGATAACAGAATTGCTAAAAAATTTCAACAGCGAACACAAGGAGTCTATGTAATTGATACCGATGAAAAAAGAATCAAAGCTCTAAAATGGACAAAAATTGAAGATGTATGGGGAATTGGTTTTCGTTTAAAAAAGAAAATGATTGCCCATAATATTCTTACTGCTTACGATTTTACAAAACCGCAACATGAGGCTTGGATAAGAAAACAAATGGGAGTTATCGGAATGCGATTAAAATATGAATTAGAAGGGAAATCGGTTTTAGAATTAGAACCCATTCAAGAGCAGAAAAAAAGCATTGCAACCACACGAAGTTTTCCAAAACAAATATCCGATTTTGATGATTTAAGAGAGCGCGTAGCAACATTTTCTGCAGTTTGCGCAGAAAAATTGCGAAAACAAAATTCGTGTTGTCACACTATCATTGTTCTATTGGTCATTGACAAACACAAATACCAATCACAAAAATACTATTTCAATAAAGCGATAACGTTACCATTCGCAACAAATTCGACCTTAACGATATCAAATGCAGCAATTTCTATTTTGAAAGAATTGTGCGCTGGTTATGAAGGCATAAAATTCAAAAAAGCAGGAGTAATCGTTACCGAGTTGGTAGACGAAAACAAAAAGCAGTTTCAATTATTTGAAGAAGAAAATCCAAAGCATTTAGCACTTATGAAAACAATGGATTACTTGAATACCAAAATTGGAGATCGAAAAGTAAAATTGGCTACCCAAAATTTAAAGTTAACTTGGAATATGAATCAAAATCATTTGTCTCCAAGATATACTACTCGATTCAAAGAAATTCTAGAAATACAATGTCAGTAAAAAAAGAACCTTCATTAGTTTTTTATCGTCCAGACTTAGAAAGCGATATAAAAATTCCTTACATAAAAGAAGGAGTGTCTGCTGGATTCCCTTCGCCAGCTACTGATTTCATGGAAAACAACATCGACTTGAATAAAGAATTATGCAAAAATCCATTAGCTACATTT
>JADKDN010000003.1 GCA_016718345.1 Flavobacterium sp.
TGGTTGTAATGAAAATTTATTTTCAAACATAAAGTTGAGTGGGTTGCCATCTTTGGAAACTTTTCAATGTGTTAACAATAAAATTAAATTAACTAGTGTAGAATTAAGTGATTTACCAGTGCTTTAAAATTTTTGGAATGTATGAATAATCAATTAACCAATATTGTTTTTTGTGAGGTCAGCTTTAAAATTTTTGTATTGTAATAATAATATTTTAACGAGTTTAGACGTAGTAGTTTGACTGCTTTAACTTATTTTCAGGCTTTTAATAATCCGTTATTATCATGCATTCAAGTAGATAATATAGTCGCAGCAATGGCAAATAGCGGCTGGTCAAAAGATGGGTCGACAAGTTATTCGTTAAATTGTGCACTTGTTACGAGTTCTGAGCTAACTAATCCAGTTACTGTTTTTCCTAATCCAACTAAGGATATTCTCACCTCGCAATTTTTCAGGAACAACAATTATTAATAAGATTTTCATAACTGATTTACTGGGAAAAAAGTTTTGCAACAAACACAATCTTCAAATCAAGTCAATGTGCAAAATTTAGCAAAAGGAATGTATATTCTACATGCCTTTTCAGGAAGAGAAAAATTTACAAATAAGTTTGTGAAGGAGTAAATAAAAAAGCAGTTATTGAGGATAGTATTTTTTAAATATTGGTGTAGTTGCAGTTTTAATGGAAATCTACAACGGTCCAAATTAGAAATATTATGGTTTTATCCTTACAATCTTATTGTCTTTTAGAATGACAAGTTCACTGTTCATTTTCTTTTTGAACTCAATTAATTTATCAAACTTTATCCAATCCTTTCAAAATTTTGGTTTGGTTTGGAGTCATTTTATGTGGTTTCATGATAGTAGTTTTTAAGTTTATTGAATTTAATATTGTTCAAAATATCCATTTCAGTTTCTAAAGTTTTTTTAGCTATCAAATCGTGCTTTCCTTCTGAGTTATCAAAAATCATTACTTCGTCAGCTATTGGAAGATATATTTCAAATAGATTTTTTATTCCATTTACGTATCTACGCTTTATAACTTCAGTTTCAATATGATGTCCGCCTTCTATAACTCTAGTTTTAACTCTTTCAATTGCTAAATCTACATTTTGCAACCAAAAGAATAAAAGTGTCACGGTGTATCTTTTACTTTTCGCTTCAGCAATTTTGATTTATAGCTTTTGGTTGCTAATGTAGTTTCAAAAGCGAAGTTTTCATTGGTTTCTAGAAGCTCGTTTATTCTTTTAAGCATTATTCTTCCAGCCTCAAATGAAACTTTTTCTGGACGAAATGGAGATAATCCTTTAGCGATCTCATCTGCATTTACAAATTCTTTGCAATCTAATATTTCTGGCAATATTGTAAAAGAAGCAGTTGTCTTTCCAGCTCCGTTGCAATCTGCAATTATATAAAGATTCTTTTGCATAATTGCAAAGGTAATCAAATTCATTTTTTCAATCAATCAATCTTTTGTGGTTTCTATTTTTAAAAAGTAACTTTCATAATAAAGAAAAGAAATAAGGAATTAATAATTATTTCTAAAACATTTCCTTTTTAAAACAATCTAAATAATTGTACTTTTGTGTTATTACAATTTTAAAAATGCAAACAGAATTTTACAAATACCAAGGTACAGGGAATGATTTTGTCATGATTGACAATCGTACTAATTTTTTTCCAAAAGACGATGTTAAATTAATTGAACATTTGTGCGATAGGCGTTTTGGTATCGGGGCAGATGGATTAATTCTTTTAGAGAACGATACCGATACGGATTTTAGAATGGTCTATTATAATTCTGATGGCAATCAAAGTTCAATGTGTGGTAACGGAGGTCGATGTTTGGTGGCTTTCGCCAAAGACTTGCAGCTTATTGAAAGCCAAACGGTTTTTATAGCTACTGACGGTTTGCATCACGCAACTATCTCAGAAGATGGAATTGTTTCTCTTCAAATGAAATCAGTTGATACTTTAAAAATAGCACCCGAATATGTCTTCTTGGATACGGGTTCGCCTCACCATGTTCAAATGGTATCCAATTTAGAACATTTTAATGTCAAAGATACTGGTGCGAAAATCCGTTACAGTGATTTATACGGAAAAGCAGGAAGTAACGTAAATTTTGTAGAGCAAATCTCTGAAAATACTTTTGCGATTAGAACCTATGAAAGAGGAGTAGAAGACGAAACCTTGTCTTGTGGAACGGGTGCAACGGCCGCAGCAATTGCTATGAATAGCCTAGGAAAAACGCATTCTAATAGTATACAACTCCATGTTCAAGGTGGAAAATTGGAAGTTTCATTTGAAAAAAACGAGGGGGAGTTTACCAATGTTTTTCTAAAAGGGCCAGCACAGTTTGTTTTTAAAGGAACGATTACATGGTAACACTTAAAGGTAAAAATATCTATCTACGAGCACTAGAACCTGAAGATTTAGAGTTTGTTTATACTATAGAAAACAATGAATCGATTTGGGAAGTGAGCAATACGCAAACTCCGTACAGTCGATTTTTGATTCGGCAATATTTAGAAAATGCGCATCAAGATATTTACGAAGCTAAGCAGTTGCGTTTGGTAATTTGCAAAAATCAGGATTTTGAAGCAGTAGGATTAATTGATTTATTTGATTTTGACCCTAGAAATAACAGGGCAGGAGTAGGTATACTTATACAAAATTCAACGAATAGAAATTCGGGAATTGGTACTGAAGCTTTGGACTTGTTGATACAATATGCTTTTACTAAATTAAATTTACATCAATTATATGCTAATATTGATTTAGAAAATGAAGCAAGTTTAGCTCTTTTTACTAATTTTGGTTTTCAGAACATTGGTATAAAAAAACAATGGAATTTGATTAATGGTCGATACAAAGACGAAGCCCTATTTCAATTAATTAATAATCTTTTTTAAATAATCTATTTTGAACTTTAAGAAAATTGCCAGCATACTTTCCGTTATACTAATTACAGGTTTAATTGTTTATGGATATATTTTGTACCGAGACATTTTTGGTGCCAATACTAAATTCAACGAGAATGAGCTTTATGTATATATTCCAACCGATGCTACCTATGATGATGTTAAGAAAATAGTTTCACCTTATATCGAGGACATGAATCGTTTTGAAATGGTGGCCAATAAAAAATCATATCCAGATCGATCCGAAAAATCAGGACGTTTCTTATTGAAGAAAGGAATGAATAGTAACGAGATTGTTAATTCCTTGCGATTGAATGTGCCTGTTAATTTGGCTTTTAACAATCAGGAGCGATTGGAAAATTTTGCAGGAAGAGTTGGTTCACAAATTGAAGCGGATAGCTTAAGTTTATTAAATGCTTTTAGAGATTCAAAGTTTTTACAGGAAAATGGATTTACTGAGGAAAATGTTTTGAGTATGTTTATTCCAAATTCGTATGAGTTTTTCTGGAATACTAGTGCTACCAAATTCCGAGATAGAATGGCTAAGGAATACCGTAAATTTTGGACTGAAGCTCGCCTAGAAAAAGCAAAGCAACTGAATTTAACTCCTATTCAAGTTTCCGTCTTAGCTTCTATTGTTCACAAAGAGACGGTAAAAAGAGATGAAAGACCTAAAGTAGCTGGAGTTTATTTGAACCGTTTGCAAAGAGGAATTAAATTGGAAGCCGACCCAACTGTAATTTATGCGGTTAAGTTGAAATCGGGCGATTTTAATCAGGTCATTAAAAGAGTTTTAAATAAAGATTTGGTTACGGATTCCCCTTACAATACCTATATGTACCAAGGATTACCACCCGGGCCCATAGCTATGCCCGACATTACTGCATTGGATGCTGTTTTGAATCCTGAAAAACACAATTATATTTATTTTTGTGCTAGTGTAACTAATTTTGGCTATCATGAATTTGCTGTTACACCTGCACAGCATGAAGCTAATCGTCAGAAGTATGTTGCATGGGTCAATCAACAAGGAATAAAAAGATAGATGTTGAGATTTCGATTGTATTGTTTCAGTTTATTCTTTTTCACTTCTTTTTCGTTTGCTCAAAATTCATTTTCTAATTTTCTAAAACCACCCGATTCACTAAACCACCCAAGAAGAAATGCTGTAATTGTATCAGAATCAATATTGACAGCTGGTATTTTACTAAGTTTAAATCAGTTATGGTATGCTGATTATCCTAAATCTGATTTCCATTTCATAAATGATAATGCTGAGTGGCTTCAAATGGATAAAGCTGGCCATGTTTTTTCCTCGTATCAATTGGGTCGTTTTAGTAAAGAGCTTTTTCATTGGAGTGGAAATGCAGAAAAAATCAATTACTTTACGGTTCAACCTTTGGATTTGCTTTTCTTACAGCAGTTGAGGTTATGGATGGTTATTCGTCTAATTGGGGTGCTTCTATTGGTGATGTTGCAGCCAATGCTTCAGGTACAGCTCTTTA
Organism: Flavobacterium sp.; assembly: GCA_016718345.1. GTDB lineage: Bacteria > Bacteroidota > Bacteroidia > Flavobacteriales > Flavobacteriaceae > Flavobacterium. The sequence continues at coordinate 4,430 of JADKDN010000003.1, forward strand.
TGTTTCTCAAGAATTATTGTGGAAAGAGCAGCGTATTATTCCAAAATTCTCTTTCCACACTACAGCCTATGCTCCAGTTCGTCCCAATGTGTTAGGAAGTTCGCTAGACGAACAAATTATTAAAGATTATAACGGACAAACCTATTGGTTATCAGTAAATTGCTTCTCTTTTTTAAAGAATCAAAAATGCCTAAGTGGTTGAATTTGGCTTTTGGATATGGAGCAGAAGGTATGATAACTGGACAAGATGAGTTTGTTAATACTATTTTCCTTCCAGAATCGAAAAGATTCCGTCAATTTTACCTCAGTTTTGATGCCGATTTAACTAAAATCGAGACAAAATCACCTCTTTTAAAAACTTTTTTTTCAATTTTTAATACCATCAAAATCCCTGCTCCAACGTTTGAAATCAATGGTAAAGGAAAGTCAAAATTTTACTACTTGTACTTTTAGAAAATTTTAACTGATTGATTTTCAGTTTTCTATTTTTTATTGTATATTTGCACCGTAGAAATTTCTTGATGTGACAGGTTAAGAAGAAAAACAAAACATGATAAAAAAATGGTCTTTTTACACGAGTCTTATTTTAATAATCGCCTACTTAAGTTCAGGTTTTAAACCTTTCGAGTTACACAATCACAATTGGTTTCAAGTAAATGAAAAAGATGAATTATCTTATTTATTTCCTTCTTTAGAACAAAAAGATTACACTAATTTAAATGTCCCTTTTACTGGAAAGTTTTTTATTGGATTCAAAGAAGCCATCGCTTTTAAAGAATCTCAAGGGAAATACCATAAAATCAACTCGTTGGGATATATGGGAAAATACCAATTTGGTTCAGAAACGTTGAAAACAATTGGTATAAATGACAGTTTATCTTTTTTGAATAGCCCAAAATTGCAAGAAAAAGCGTTTGTTACACTTTTGTCTAAAAACAAATGGGAATTGAAAGACGAAATCGAAAAATTCTCAGGAAGAATAGTTGGAGGTGTAAAAGTTACAGAATCAGGAATTTTGGCGGCTGCCCATTTAGGTGGTGTAGGTTCAGTGAAAAGGTTTTTAAATAGCAATGGTTCTAGAAAATGTAAAGATGAATACGGAACATCTGTTAAGACTTACATGAGAGATTTTGGTGGTTACGAAACGTCTGGAATTATTGCCGAAAATGATGCAAAAGTAAATTAATCTCGAAAATTGAAATAATACAAGAAAACCGCTTCAAGCGGCTTTTTTTACGTTTTATGTATAATGAAAATTGCGGGTCTGTTGTGCAATTCTATTTTAGTTTTTTTCCAGTCCGAAACCCGCATTGTTTTTATGTATTCAGTAGGTAAAGTAATATCAGCTGCCACACAAAGATGGGTGTTAGGTTGAAGCGCTTGTAGTATATCCTCGAGCATTTTGTTATTTCTGTAAGGCGTTTCTATAAAGATCTGAGACTGATTTTTATCTTGAGATACTTTTTCTAAGTTTTTTAACGTCGTCTTTTTTTCTGCTTTATCAATAGGTAGGTACCCATTAAAAGCAAAATTCTGACCATTCATACCAGAAGCCATCATCGCTAAAAGTATAGAGGACGGACCAACTAGAGGTATCACTTGAATGTTTTTCTCGTGCGCTAATTTTACAATTATCGCTCCAGGATCAGCAACACCTGGACATCCAGCCTCGGACATTAAACCAACATTTTTACCCTCAAGGCAAGGTTGAATCATTCTATTGTACTCGGAAGTTTCGGTATATTTATTTAATACGCTTACTTTCAAAGAAGCTTGCACTTTTTCAGGATGAATACTCTTTATAAATTTACGTGCCGTTTTTTCGTTCTCAACGATGTAGTCATTGATCCATTCAATAGTGTTTTTGACGGTATGGGGTAGGACATCAAAGGGGTCACTTTCGCCTAGGGTGGTAGGGATTAGATATAGCTTTCCGCGAGTAGGACTTTTACTAGTTGATTCCGACTTAGAATGTTTTGTAATCAATTTCTCAGCAATTGCCTCACAAGATTTGTCAAGCATTGTAAATACAGAATCAAAACCATTTTGTAAACCGTAATATGGATCAGGAACATCTACATTTTCACCAGGAAAGAGCTCGTTTAAAATAAGTTGAACTTTATTTTTTTGTTCCTCGTTTTTTGCCAGTTTAATGACATCAGTATAATTGGAATTATCCATCACATAGATGTAATCAAAAGTATCAAAATCGCTCGATTGAAATTGTCTTCCTTTTTGATGGGAAATATCAAGTTTGTTTTTTTTTGCAACAGCAATAGACCGTTCATCAGGCTTTTTGCCCACATGCCAATTCCCAGTACCAGCAGAATCAACTATAAAATTATCTTTGGGAAGTTTAGATGCCAAAAGTCCTTCTGCCAATGGTGATCGACAGATGTTACCAAGGCAAACCATTAAAATTTTAACTGGCATTTATAGCGTTAGTTTTTTGTTGATGTCATCAACAAATTTCTTGAATTGTTTGTCTGTAGACACTAAATTATCAACTGTTTTACAGGCATGAAGCACTGTAGCGTGATCACGGTCTCCAATCTGTGAACCAATATTCGCAAGAGAGGCTTTGGTGAATTTTTTGGCAAAAAACATAGCTAATTGTCTGGCTTGCACGACGTGACGTTTTCTGGTTTTAGATTGTAAAGTTTCCAAATCTAGTTGAAAATAATCTGAAACAATTTTTTGTATATAATCTATAGAGATTTCTCTTTTAACATTTTTGACAAATTTTTCAACAACGTGTTTAGCCAATTCAATTGTAACTTCTTTTTTGTTGAATGACGATTGAGCAATTAAAGAAATAATTGCACCCTCAAGTTCTCTTACATTTGACTTGATATTTCGGGCAACATACTCGATGATTTCTTCGGGCATATCAACACCATCACGATACAAAATATTTTTCAAGATAGAAATCCTTGTTTCGTAATCAGGTTGATGCAACTCTGCTGACAATCCCCATTTGAAACGAGAAAGTAAACGTTGCTCGATATCTTGCATGTCAACAGGAGCTTTGTCCGAAGTAAGGATAACCTGTTTCCCGTTTTGATGTAAATAGTTGAATATGTGAAAAAACACATCTTGTGTTCCTGATTTTCCTGATAGGAATTGAACGTCATCAATTATTAACACGTCAATTAATTGATAGAAATGAATAAAATCATTTCTGTTATTTTTCTTTACAGAGTCAATATATTGTTGAGTGAAAATTTCAGCTGAAATATACAACACGGTTTTTTCTGGATATTTATCTTTGATTTCAACACCTATAGCATGTGCTAAGTGGGTTTTCCCTAATCCGACACCACCAAAAATAAGCAAGGGATTGAATGAAGTTCCACCTGGTTTGTTGGCTACTGCCATACCAGCAGAACGGGCCAATCGATTGGAATCTCCCTCTAAGAAATTTTCGAAACTATAATTGGCATTCAGTTGCGACTCTATTTTTAAATTTCTAATTCCTGGAATCACGAATGGATTTTTCAACTCAGGGCTTAAATTTTTAAAAGGTGCATCCACTTCTTGAGGTTTCATTGAACTTCTATGCGCACTAGGTAACTGTTCCATAAAAGGTTGTTTGTTACCGTAGGTGTTTTCCATTTTAATTTTATAGAGTAACTTGGCATTTTTCCCAAGTTCTTTGGTAAGGGCAACTTTTAACAATTTTACGTAATGTTCTTCCAACCATTCGTAGAAAAATTTACTAGGAACTTGTATGTAAAGAGCATTATCGGTAAGCTCAACAGACTTAATCGGTTCAAACCAAGTTTTGTAAGCTTGGTCTTGGATATTGTCTTTTATGAATGAAAGACAATTTTCCCATACTGATTGCGCAGTTTTGCTCATATTTTTTGTTAAATTTGTATTTTTATTAAAGGTTATCTTACAAAGAAAAATAGCTAGGATTTATCTCTTATTTGGGGTAACAAATATGTGAACAAAAATCGTTAAAAAAAAATAAAATACAGGTTGATTTTTTAAAAATATTGTTGTAAGGCGATTATTTTTTCAAGTGTAAAGATACTATAAAATTGTTAAAAAAGATATGAAAAGTCATCAAATTCAAGTTCGTGTTCGTTATTCAGAAACAGACCAAATGGGGGTTGTTTATCATGGTAATTATATACCCTATTTTGAAATAGGAAGAGTGGAATGGCTTAGAGACAAAGGGATTTCTTACAAAAGCCTTGAAGAAAACGGAATTGCCTTGCCCATTGTTTCAATGACATTAAACTACAAAAAGCCAGCACGTTATGATGATTTGCTAACTGTTAAAACTAAATTCAGAAAACACAGTTCTGTCAAGATAGAATTTGATTGTGAAATTTGGAGTGAAGAAAATGAGTTATTAACAACAGCAGAATTTATTTTAGTTTTTGTCGATTTAAAAACGGGTAGACCAGTAACACCTCCAGATAATGTTAAAGTACTTCTGGAAGAATTTCAGGAGTAAAAAAATTAGTCTTTGTTTTTAATTTCAATTTCAAACATTGAATTAAAGGTGTTGAATATTGATTCCGCATTTTTTTGTCGAGTAGCGATTTCGATTTCACAGTTTAACTCCATTTTTTGAGTAATGATTTCAATGTTTTTTTCTTTAATTACTCTCATCACTTTGTTTATGTTCTTGTAGTCGAAAGAAATGAGATAATGTACATTAATCGTTTTGGTAATGATTGGCGAAATCTCTAAAGTCATTTGTGCAGCAGTTCTGTAAGCTGAAATCAAGCCACCAACTCCCAATTTTGTTCCGCCAAAATACCGGACAATAACTACTAAAATATTGGTAACTCCAAAAGATTGTATTTGTCCATAAATGGGCATTCCTGCACTATTACTGGGCTCACCATCATCATTTGCACGAAAGTAAATGGGATTGATACCTGTTTGAAAGGCATAACAAAAATGGACAGCATTAAAATGCTTTTTCCTTCAAGGGTTCAATCAATGCCTTGACGTCTTCCTCAGAATTAATAGGAAATGCATATCCGTAAAATTTGCTATTTTTTTCTTTGAAAAGAATTTCTTCAGTTGGGCGGTCTATAGTTTTGTAACTGTCTGTAGAATCCAAAAGTATTAAAGTATATTTTTTCAAATAAGTCTACCACATCTTCTTTGCCTACTTGCAAATTCCACACTCTTATCCCTAAACTTTCAGCGGCATCCGTATTTTCTTTTTTATCATCTATAAATAAGGTGTTTTTAGCCACTAAATCATTTTGTTTTAAAACATAATTATAAATGGAAGAGTCGGGGTTCCTCATTCCCATTTCAAATGAAAAATAAATTCTTTCAAAACATTGATAAAAATCTTTGAAAAGAAAGTCGTATTTATTTTCAAAAAATCGATATGAATTGCATCGGTATTTGATAGTAAAAAAGACGATATTTTCCTGCTAACATTTGTAAAAAACTCTAATCGATATAGTGGGAACTCTCCGAGAATTGTATTCCAAGCACTTTTGATTTCATCTAAGCTTGCATTGGGAATGAAGGCATTAAAGCTCTCAATAAATTCTCTTTCAGAAATTTCACCTTTTTCAAATAAATCATTTTTTGAAAGCAAAGCGTCGTTAAGAGATTTTAACCCTAATTTTTTGAAACACAAATATCTTTATTAAGATTGATGAAAATATCTCCAAAATCAAAAATGATAGTGTTAATCATAATTCTTAAAAATTAAAAGTTCATCCTCTAAAATGAATTGTCTTTCTGTCCATTTTGATTGTAAAACGGGTGCTTTTATTCCTTTTTCCAAAAACAATTCTCCTCTAAAAACTCTAGCTTCATCCCAAAGATTTTCATCAATAAAAGTTTGTAAGGTTTGTCTTCCGCCTTCAATAATTACGGATTGAATGTTGTTTTTGAATAAGAAATTCGCAATTTGATTCGCAATATTCTCACTAAAATCAATTTCAGAAGAGGAAAGAACAATGGTTTTTGCTTGATTATCAAAGATATGACTTTCTTTGGGAATTCTATTATTTTGGTCTAAAACAATTCGCGTAGGATTCTTACCAGTCCAATCTCGAACATTTAATTTTGGATTATCATCAATAACCGTTTGAGTGCCAACAAGAATGGCTTGTTCTTCGCTTCGCCATTTGTGCACCAATTGACGGGAAAATTCATTGGTAATCCAAACAGGTTTTTGCTCTTTTTTTGTTTTTGGAGCAATAAATCCATCTTGACTTTCAGCCCATTTTAGGATAATAAAGGGTCGTTTTTTTTCGTGAAAAGTAAAAAAACGAATATTGGATGCTCTACATTCTTTTTCAAGAATACCGACAGTGACATTTACACCTGCTTCGATTAGCTTTTTAATACCATTTCCTGCCACTTTTTCATTAGAATCAACTGTTCCGATAATTACATTTGGAATTTTATAGTCAAGTATTAAATCACAACAAGGAGGTGTTTTTCCGTGATGACTACAAGGTTCTAAGCTCACATATAGGGTAGATTTTTCCAATAACGATTTGTCCTTGACGGAGCGAATGGCATTCACCTCGGCATGTGCACCTCCATAAGCGGATGTAAATCCCTCTCCAATAATTTGATTTTTATAGACAATTAGGGCACCTACAGAAGGATTGGGCATAGCCTTAACCAAGCCATTTTTAGCCAATTCAATACAGCGCTCTATGTATTTTTGATGTATCTTCACCTCACAAAAATAAGATTTTACTTTTAGAATGAATCAAATAGTTATCAGAGAAATCCAAGAGCGAGATAATTTCGAAATAGCAACAATAGTTAGGGATGTTTTAATGGAAATGGGAGCGCCAAAAGTAGGAACTGCCTATGCTGACCCGCAATTGGATTTTATGTTTGAAGCCTATAATCTACCTAAGACAGTTTATTTTGTGGTAGAAAAAGATCATAAAATAATTGGTGGAGCAGGAATAAGTCAGCTTGAAAATGGAGAAGAAACCATTTGCGAATTACAGAAAATGTATTTTTTGCCAGAAGCACGAGGTCTTGGATTAGGCATTAAAATAATTGAAAAATGTTTGCAAAGAGCTAAAGATTTTGGTTTTGAAAGTTGTTATCTCGAAACGATGCCTTACATGGAAGCTGCTCAAAAATTATATAAAAAAGTAGGTTTTGAATATCTTTGCCAACCATTAGGAAATACAGGTCACACGAGTTGTCCAGTTTGGATGCTCAAAAAAATATAGAAGAAAAGTGCTAATCAAACACTATAAATCAGAGTTCATCTCGCAACTTACACCTCTTTATGATGAGGGTGAGGCAGAGAGTTTTTTTTTTAATTTTAGAAGAGAAACATCATTTGAAAAGAATTGATTTGGCTTTACAGCTAGATTTAGAATTTTCTGAATCTGAAATTAAAGACTGGAATGTCATACTAGAACAATTGAAATTGGAACTACCCATTCAATACATACTAGGCAGTACGAGTTTTTATGGGTTGAAGTTTGAGGTGAATGAAAATGTACTAATTCCGCGTCCAGAAACGGAAGAATTGGTAGAGTGGATTATTAATTCGAATTTAAAGATTAGCTCCGCTCAGTTCGGCAAAGCCTCGGGTGAAAGATTTAATAATTTAAAAATTCTCGATATTGGGACGGGCAGCGGTTGTATTGCTATCGCATTAGCAAAAAATCTTCCTAACGCTCAAGTCTTTGCTATTGATGTCTCTGAAAGAGCATTGGCTACAGCCAAAAAGAATGCAGAACAAAACGATGTAAATATTAACTTTATTCAAAAAAACATACTCGAAACTACCGATTTAGAACAACAGTTTGACATTATTGTTTCTAATCCGCCCTATGTTCGGAATTTGGAAAAGGCTGAAATCAAGAAAAATGTTTTGGAGCACGAACCGCATTTGGCACTTTTTGTTGATGATCATGATGCACTTATTTTTTATAGAAAAATAGGTGAATTGGCTCAAAAAAATCTATCAAAACAAGGTAAATTGTATTTTGAAATTAATCAATATTTAGGAAAGGAAACGGTTGAATTGCTCGAAAACTTAGGGTTTTCCGATGTTGAATTGAAAAAGGATATTTATGGCAATGATAGGATGATTCAAAGTGCGAAATGACTTTGAACCATTTAATTTACTCATATCGCAAGGCCTCAATTGGGTCTAATCTGGAGGCTTTTAGAGCGGGATAGGAACCTGAAACAACCGCCACAACAAAGGTAGTAATCAATGCCGCAAGAATGGCTCCCCAAGGAATTACAAAAATAAAGCTCATAGCAGATGCAATTCCGAATCCAGCCAAAATCCCAATAATGATTCCTAATAAACCACCCAGTTGTCCTATGACTAGAGTTTCTATGAAAAACTGTATCGCTATAGTACCACGTTTGGCTCCGAGCGCTTTTCTGATGCCAATTTCTCGGGTTCTTTCTGTTACGGAAACCAGCATAATATTCATTAAGGCAATGGAAGAACCAAAAATGGTGATGATACCAATAACCCAAGCTGAAACTCCTAGATATTGCGTGATGCTCAGAATTTTGTTTATCAAATCATCGCTTCTTGAAATACCGAAATTATTGTCTTTTACGGGACTTAATTTTCTCACTCTGCGCATCATGGTATAGGCTTCGTCGGTAGCTTGGTTCAACAATTCTTTTTTATCGACCATGACACTTATCGTATAATTGATGTCGGGTGCAGTAAATAAAGAACGTGCCACCTGAATAGGTATCAAAACTCTTAAATCCTGACTGTTACCAAAAGTAGAACCTTTTTCTTTTAAAACTCCAATGACTTTAAATTTAGCACCTCGAATGGATAGTATTTTATCTATAGGATTCACATCTTTGAATAATCCTTTTTCAAAATCGGAACCTAGGATACAGGAATAGGTGTTGTTTGCAATGTCAAAATTGGTAAAATTTCTTCCTTTTGTAGTTTCTAAACCAGAGTTGGGCAAAAAATAGTCGTCGATACCTACTACTGTAATTTCAGGGTCGGTTTTTTTTGATTCAAATCGCACTTCAGCATTTGAGGTTGCTGTAAATGATAGCGAAGTATTTGTTAGCGGGTAGTTGTATTTTTGTTTGAACGCTGTTGCCTCAGGATAAGAGATGATGGGATTGTCAATTTTGTGTTCGTTTCTTCGACCTATTCTTTCTGAAATATCATACTGTTCTATGTTGAATGTATTGGAACCCATGGAAACAAAATTGCTCGATATTGTGTTTTCAAGTGCGGCAACAACGGTCAAAATACATACTAAAGCCGTAATTCCTATGGCAATGATTAAGACCGTGAGGATGGTTCGCAACAACTGCGTTTTGATGGAGCCAAGAGCAATCAAAACATTTTCTTTGAATAAATTCAGCATCATAGTAATTTGACACGAAATTACACTATTTGTTACAAGTTTGTTTGAGATGCAACTAATATTTATTTTAAAAATAAGATATTTGCAGTGAGAATTTTGATTTCGGATTTACGAATTAGGATTTAAGTCCATTGTCATTACCGAATCTAAAATCTAAAATCCTAAATTTTTAAGATGGCATCAAAACCAAGTATTCCAAAAGGCACAAGAGATTTTTCACCAGCAGAGGTGGCAAAAAGGCAGTATATTATTTCGATTATAAAGAACAATTTTGAGAAATTTGGTTTCCAACCGATTGAAACCCCAAGCTTTGAAAACTCCGATACGCTCATGGGAAAATATGGAGAAGAAGGGGATAGGCTTATTTTTAAGATTTTGAATTCTGGAGATTATTTGGATAAAGTTCTTTATTGAATAAAAGTAAATTTAACTTCAAAAATTAAACATTTATAAAATCCTGAAAAGGCCTTGTTTGAAGATAACTCATGACAGTTCCATTTGCCCGCTATGTAGTACAACATCAAAACGAAATAGAATTTCCGTTTAAACGCTACCAAATTCAACCTGTTTGGCGTGCCGATAGACCACAAAAAGGACGATTTAGAGAGTTTTATCAATGCGATGCTGATGTGGTAGGTTCCAAATCATTATGGCAAGAAGTGGAGTTGGTGCAATTGTATGATGCTGTTTTTACTGATTTAGGTTTAAAAGGCGTTAGGATAAAAATCAACAACCGAAAAATTCTTTCAGGAATTGCTGAAGTAATTGGTGCCAAAGATAAACTAATTGATTTCACGGTTGCTTTAGACAAGCTCGACAAAATAGGAGAGGAGGGCGTCAAAAAAGAAATGATGGAGAAAGGAATTTCGGAAAATGCTATTGAGAAAGTGCAACCGCTTTTTAATTTTACAGGAAGTATTTCAGAAAAAACCCATCAGCTTTCAAGCTTGTTAGCTTCGTCAGATGAAGGAATGAAAGGCGTTAAGGAGTTGCAGTTTATTTGTGATAAGGTAGCAAAATTAGGATTAAAAGAATCTATCTTAGACCTAGATGTTACATTAGCTCGAGGGTTGAATTATTACACTGGAGCTATTTTTGAAGTTGCCCCACCAAAATCTGTTGCCATGGGTTCCATTGGCGGCGGAGGAAGATATGATGATTTGACGGGTATTTTTGGTTTGAAAGACATGAGTGGTATTGGGATTTCTTTTGGGCTAGACCGAATTTATTTGGTTGTAGAGGAATTGAATTTATTTCCTGAGACCGTGGTTGCTTCCTCAAAAGCGTTGTTTGTTAACTATGGTGAAAAAGAAGCTTTTTATGCACTTGAAGCTATTACAAAGTTGAGGGCTTCAAATATTAAGGTCGAATTGTATCCCGATAGTGTTAAAGTTGGCAAACAATTTATGTATGCAGATAAACGTCAGATACCTTTTGCCGTTATTGTTGGAGAAACCGAAATGAATGAAGGCAAGTATGCATTGAAAAATTTGGTTTCTGGAGAACAAGTTTTGGTAGATTTTGATGAACTTAGGAGAAGATTGTCTTAGTTTTACTTACACTTTTACATAATAAAAAAGCTTCTCATTCGAGAAGCTTTTTTTACCTTGATTTGGGGAAAAAAGGGTTTATTTGATGATGATCTTTTTGTTGACATCACCTTTTGTTGTATGTACTTTTACAATATATGTTCCTGAACTAACATTAGTTACTGGGATTTCAATTTTTGATTGATTTTCGTTTTTAATATCCCAAGTACGAATTGACTGACCTAAAATGTTATACAGCGTAACAGTTTTTACCGTTCTATCCAATACATCATTTTTAATATTAATTGAGTTATTGTTATTCGTAAATGCTACAGCTATAGTTTGACTATCACCGAAATTGTCAACACCTAAAGTAGAAGTTGTTTTGAATCTCAATGAGAAACGATCTGAAATTGTACCTGCTGGTAAATTCACTTCAAAGGCTTGATTACGAATATCGTGATAGGTGCTAGTCACGTTGTCATAGATGTAAACATTTTGATTTTCATCAAGTTTTTCGATTGCATCTAATGTGAATTTCACTTTTCCTTCTGTAGCTGTTTTAACTCCTAATGGGAATACACTTGAAGTATTGAAATAGCTATCTCCTTGAATTACAAGCTTCGCGTTAGTATTTAAGAAATACATATCGTTTGACTGAATATCTAATAACGTTGCATCATATCCTGTATCAATTCCACTGGTAGCTTTATCGTCCATGAATCCTAGCAGTAACTGTCTGTGGAAGTTATTTGCAGAATCAAATCCTAATCTAATTTTAGTGAATTCAGTTTCCGCCGGAACTGCATCTTGCTTATTGTTGAATTGATTATCGACAATTGAACTAGCAGTTTGTCTGAATAAAGGATTAGAGTTCACAGCGTCGTTCTCTTTTATAAAGGCTCTTTGACCATTATTAAAGCTTATTGTTCCACCAGTTGCACTTCCGTTTACAAAGAATCCTTGACCAACTGGAATATATCTTCCAGGAACTCTTGAACTTGAACCTGATGTACTAATTCCTGAAGGAGCTACAGGAGCAGTTCCACCAACAAGGTTTCTAGTAGCATACCCTCCTTGGTATTGTACCAATACGTGAGAACTGTTTGTGCTATAATGCTCCCAGAAGTAAAGCGTACCTGTTGTTGAAGTCAAGTTATCATTAATGAATGTATTAGCGTCTAAGGCACTTGGATAAGGATTACCACTAAGATTAGAATTGTTAGCCGCAATAGGGACTAGAAATAGCACCACTATTCGGTTTTCCAACAAAAGTATAGTTTTGAGTTGCAGTACCAGCGGCACTACCTTTCAAGGTAAATCCTTGACCAGCCGAAAGACTTCCTGTTTGTCCAATTTTAGCCCAGTTTGCGTACACAGGACTTACATTTTGGAATTTAAATATCCAATAGCTACTTAATGTGATAGGGTTTGTTGCTGCTCCATCGTATGTTGGAACCCAAGTTATGTTTTTAATATTATTTGGGTCTGTACCATCTTTCATTACACTATCAACAGTATAAGCATTGTTATTGCTTGTAGTGCTCAAAGCTCCTACAGGTGATGACCAGTAGTTGTAATTGAACTTGTTAGATTGCCCTTGTTGGTCTCTTTCTATAGAACCAGAGCTAGTTACCTCTAAATCTGAATTGATTGTTTGAACTAATTGAGATTTTCCAACTAAATCAATTTTACCATCTAAATCTAGGTACCAATCATTTTGAAGTTTGGTGTCATTGGTCATTCTAACAGTTACTCCAGGGTCAACAAACAATGCTAAGTCAGTACTATTTGCAGTCTCAGTAATGTTGTGTTTTACTTGAATGATTGAATAATCAAAATCCAAAACATCCAAACCTCTAATGTCTTTAGTTGCATCATGAACTGCTGTTGAGAAAGTTCCAGTTCTAATGGTAGTAAACGGCATTGGAGCTTGTTGGTAATTGATAACTTTATGGTTATACAATTTCATTCCAGTTCCAGTATCGATAGATGCTGTTGTCAAATCGTCAACAATATCATCTTTATAAGTATCCATTCTGTAATATCTCAATACGTTTGCAAAAGGCAATGAACCAATATCTTTAGGAACAATCGCACCTCTTACTTGTGAAGCTGTATTTTGAATTTCTTGATACACCATTCTTTCTACTTGAGTATTGGTTAATGTTACATTGAATACTCTTACTTCGTCAATTTTTCCTTTGAAATAATTGGTGCTAGTTAGAGGATCTTTCCCTAAAGTTAACTTACTTGCATCAGCTGCAATATTTCCAGCAATTGCTTGTGTAGCAACCAGCTTACCATTTAAATAGAGTTTTAAACTACCACCACCGTAAGTTGCAGCAACATGATACCATTGGGATTTATTTAATGCAGTTCCAAAAGTTAGCGTTGTACCATTTACGACTGCTTGTAGTGTTCTAGTACTCGAAATCTTGATGTGGAATTTATCTTGTCCCACAACCGTTCCAGTTCCACTAAATGCACTATTTAAGTCAATCCAAGCCATTAATGATGCATTAGACAATCCACCAAGTATAGCCGTATTTTCAGCATAATCATTTCTTCCATCAAAATCCAAGAATAATTTTCTGTTTAAATCTCTAGGAGAGCCTCTCAAAGTATCATCGGTATCAAATGTATCAACTATACCATCTCTATCAACATCTCCAGATCCGTCAATTTTTCCATCTCCATCAGCGTCAAAACTTCCGTACAATCCTGTTTGAATGTCATTTACACCATCATCATTCGAATCAAGTTGCAAATAATCTGCAATACCATTACCATCACTATCTTGAGCATATGGTCTGAAAGCAGAACCAAATACAGCAGAGTTATCATAAAGATTCAAAAGACCGTCGCCTTCAGCGTCAAGACCATCTCCTTTACCGTCATCATTGATATCCCCATCACCATTTAAAAGACCTGCTTCATCCACATCCCATAAAGAATCGTTGTCACTATCTAAATCTAAATGATTGTAAATACCATCTCCATCAGTATCAGGAACCACGTATGTGTTAGCTGAAATCATGGAATCAATATAGTCGTTAAGACCATTAGCATTGGTATCTCTCCAATTTGCTACATTAGTTTTATCCATAGTAGCGGTATTGTTACTGTATTGTTTAAATCCTCCTTCTTCAATATCTGGGATACCATCATTATCGCTATCCACATCAACAATATCAGCTATCGAGTCTCCATCTGTGTCCACACAGTTTTGGTTGATGATAATTTGTATGTCATCAATAAAGTTACCATACGATAATCCTCCCGTCGATGAAACGGCTGAAAATGCCAAGACGATTTGAGTTTGACCAACTGGAATTGCGAAAGTACCTGAATAAGAGCCCCATGCAGTATTGCCATCGGTCATTGTTGCTACAGTTGCTACGGTTGCAAGAGTAGCTCCAAATCGAACAGCTGCTGTATCAGTACCAGATCTTCCGCGGTGTTTAATAGCCCAGTTAATTGTACCTCCTGCGCCGTTCAAACAAAATGTTTGGTATAAAGTTCCTGGTATATTAGCATTTAATTCAGCGAATTGATTTCCTGAAGCTGATGGAACACCATTAAAACCAGTACTCCATATTTCAATAAAGTTCTCAGCACTTGTTTGCCAACCTGTTACATCTGAGGTAGGAAGAATTCTATAGGATGTTGCTGGTATTACTGGTAATTCAAAACTACCATTTACAAACGGATCACTAATACAAGTTCCACATTCCACAGTATCTATAATTCCATCGTTATCATCATCCTGATCGGTGTTATTTTCTATTCCGTCACCATCATTGTCAAGTAAACCTGTTCCTTGAATAGAGAATGTGTAAGGATTTTCATCGCTATCATTATTCACAATATTTATTGTTGCTGATCTTGTAAATACAGCACTTGGATTAAAAGTTACTGAAAAAGTTGTGCTTGACCCTGCACCAATTGTTAGGGTAGCTGGATTTGCAGATATGCTAAATTCAGAGGCATTAATTCCGGTAATTGTTGGGTTAGAAATAGTCAAAGAAAGTGACCCCGTGTTAAGAATAGTAAAAGTACGGGTAACAGTTGCTAGATTTATATCTGCTGGACCAAAATCGGTTCCATCAGAAACAGAGGTTACCATATCCCCGCTTGCAATTGAAAGACCAAGTCCTTGAACCTCGATTTCTCTTGGAGTTCCTGTTCCTTGAAGATTAAAATTATAAGGATTCTCACCGCTGTCATTATTTATGATTGCAAAAGTCGCTGATCTTGTTCCGATAGCCGTTGGAATAAATCTAATAGTAAATGTCGTACTACTAAATGCTGCAACAGTAGCTGCTGGTGCTGTTAGTATAGTAAATTCTGACGCATTAGTTCCTCCTATTGTTATTGCACCAAGTGTCAGTGCAATGTTCCCATTGTTATAAATGGTGAAAGTTCTTGTTGCATTAGTAGAACCAAAATCAGTCCAGTCTGTAACAGAAGGGGTGATATCACCATCAGTGATTGAAGTAGCATTTCCTTGAATATCAATTTCTGGTATTACTCCAAATCCTTGTAAAGCAAAAGTATACATATTTTCATTACTATCATTGTTAGCAATATTTATGGTGGCTATTCTATTATTAATGGCTGTTGGAGCGAATGTTACTGTAAAAGTAGTTGTTCCGTATGCACCAACTGTAGCGCTTGGTGGAGTTGTAACAGTAAATTCAGAAGCATTTGTACCAGTAAATGTAATAGTGCCAACGTTTAAAGTTATATTCCCAGTATTTCTAATTGTAAAAGTTCTTGTTCCAGCAACGGTACTGAAATCTGTCCAATCTGATACAGAAGGTGAGTTGTCACCGCTATTGATTGAAATAGCATTACCTTGAATGTCAATCTCTTGTGCAATTCCAGTTCCTTGAATATCAAAAGTATAAGGATTCTCATCAGTATCATTAGTATCAATTGACAAGGTGGCAGTTTTCAAACCAACACTTGAGGGATTGAACGTTATTACAAATGAAGTACTTGAACCAATTGCAACACTTCCACTAGTTTCTGTAGTAACTGTAAAATCACTGGCATCAACATTAGAAATCATAATATATCCTAGAGTAAGTAAAGCACTACCAATATTTCTAATGGTAAAAGTTCTGGTTACGTTTGTGCCAAAGTTTCATCCAATCTGATGCAGATGGAGTAACATCTCCACTTGCTATAGAAGTCGCATTTCCTTGTAAGTCTATTTCAGGATAATTAATTGTTGCTACAACAGCAGTTCTAGGAGAAGAAGAACAAACGCCATTAACAGCCTCAACATAGAAAGTAGTAGTCGTTGAGATTACAGGTGTTACAAAGCTTGTTCCTGAACCTAACAATGTACCACCAGTCAATGAATCATACCAATTTAATGTTCCAATTGAAGCTGTTGCTCCAAGGGTAACACTTCCTGCTCCAGTTCTAGTTCTAGGTGTAGTTCCAGTTACTGTTGGAAAATTGTTTACAGTTATA
Organism: Flavobacterium sp.; assembly: GCA_016718345.1. Classification (GTDB taxonomy): domain Bacteria; phylum Bacteroidota; class Bacteroidia; order Flavobacteriales; family Flavobacteriaceae; genus Flavobacterium. Next base: position 20,790 of record JADKDN010000003.1, read on the forward strand.
GTTCCAGTAGCTGTAACAGCACCGCAACCTCCAGTGAGAGTCACCGTGTAGTTAAAAGTTCCAGATACAGTTGGAGTTCCAGTAATCGTTACTACATTCGAAGCCCAAGTACCACTAACTCCAGTAGGAAGTCCGCTAAATGTTGCACCAGTTGCACCAGTTGTAGCATAGGTTATGTTAGTAATTGCAGTATTGATACAGCTGGATTGAGCATTAGTCCCAACAGCAGAAGTAAGTGTAGCAGTATTTGCAGGAGTCACTGTTATCGTTCCAGTAGCTGTAACAGCACCGCACCCACCAGTAAGAGTCACTGTATAATTAAAAGTTCCAGATGCAGTTGGTGTTCCGCTAATGGTCACTACATTAGAAGCCCAGTTACCATTAACCCCAGCAGGAAGTCCGCTAAATGTAGCCCCAGTAGCCCTGGTTGTAGCATAGGTTATGTTAGTAATTCCAGTGTTGATACATCTGGTTTGAGCATTAGTTCCAACAGCAGAAGTAAGGGCTATAGTATTTGCAGGAGTCACTGTTATTGTTCCAGAAGCTGTAACAGTCCCGCAACCTCCAGTAAGAGTCACCGTATAGTTAAAAGTTCCAGATGCAGTTGGAGTCCCACTAATGGTCACTACATTGGAAGCCCATGTACCAGTAACCCCAGCAGGAAGTCCGCTAAATGTCGCACCTGTTGCACTTGTTGTAGTGTAAGTAATATTTGTAATTGCAGTGTTGATACATCTGGTTTGAGCATTTGTTCCAACAGCAGATGAAAGTGCAACCGTGTTTGTAGGATTGACAGTTATAGTTCCTGTAGCTGTCGTTCCGCAACCCCCGGTAAGCGTTACCGTATAGTTAAAAGTTCCAGATGCAGTTGGAGTTCCACTAATGGTCACTACATTCGAGGCCCAAGTACCAGTAACCCCAGCAGGAAGCCCGCTGAATGTAGCACCTGTAGCACCAGTTGAAGCATATGTTATGTTAGTAATTGCAGTATTGATACATCTGGTTTGAGCATTTGTACCAACAGCAGAAGTTAGAATAGCAGTATTTGTTAGCGTAACAGTTATAGTTCCAGTAGCTGTTACAGCACCGCAACCTCCAGTAAGAGTCACTGTATAATTAAAAGTTCCAGATGCAGTTGGTGTTCCGCTAATGGTCACTACATTAGAAGCCCAGTTACCATTAACCCCAGCAGGAAGTCCGCTAAATGTAGCCCCAGTAGCCCTGGTTGTAGCATAGGTTATGTTAGTAATTCCAGTGTTGATACATCTGGTTTGAGCATTAGTTCCAACAGCAGAAGTAAGGGCTATAGTATTTGCAGGAGTCACTGTTATAGTTCCAGAAGCTGTAACAGCACCGCAACCTCCAGTAAGAGTCACCGTATAGTTAAAAGTTCCAGAAGCAGTAGGAGTTCCACTAATGGTCACTACATTGGAAGCCCATGTACCAGTAACCCCAGCAGGAAGTCCACTAAATGTCGCACCTGTAGCCCCTGTTGTAGCATAAGTAATATTTGTAATTGCAGTATTGATACATCTGGTTTGAGCATTTGTACCAACACTTGAGGAGAGAGTAATAGTATTTGTAGATCCACAAGACCAAGAAATAATCACTTGTCCATCAGCGCCGTCACCACCATTGGTGAATATTGTACTTGACACTCTTTCTCCGGCACCACCACCACCACCACCAGGAATTGATCCAGAGTTTCCATCTAACGTACTATTTCCACCATTTCCGCCCATTCCTCCTCCAGCAGGAGCAGCACCAGCTGTTATAGTTGACCATGTTGCCGCACCGGATGTTCCGTTTGCAGCAGTACCAGCAGAAGATCCACCAGGACCACCTCGTCCAGTACTATTATTTCTTCCAGCACCACCTCGTCCACCAGAAAATTTTGTTGTTCCAACACCACTCCCCGCAGCGCCACCATTACCACCAGCAGCCCCAGAAACTAGAGTTCCTGAAATTCCTCCAGCTCCTCCTTTAGCTAATAAAACGGACGTACTATCAAACCATGAGTCTCCTCCAGCGGTTCCATTTAAAGCAGTACCAGTTCCACCAGTACCTACATTAACAGTATAAGTAACACCTGGTGTCACAGAGATAGTAGTCGATTTGCTGTAAGCTACTCCACCTCCACCGCCTCCACCATCACGGTTTGATGCGTTTCCTCCACCTGCACCACCTGCACCCCAAGCTTCTACCGTTATGGTAGTAACTCCAGCAGGACATGTCCAGGTTCCAGATGAACCAAAAGTTTGTGGACTTTGTGCGAACCCTAAAGTAGAACATAAATAAAGTCCTATTAGTAGTATCGTGTTTCTGAATGTTAAAGTAATTGTTTTCATATCTTTTTTCCTCCCCGAAAAATGGTATTAGTTTTTTTTCTTTTTAACCATTCAAAAATATAACGGATAAATGGAATCACAAAATTTTTTGTCGATTAAATGCATAAAATATCGATGAAATGCATAAAATATTAAAAAAAGTAAGTAAAAAGATACATAAAATAAATTTTAGCGATATTCTTTTTTTTGTAAATGAATACTTGAAATATTAAATAAGTAAGAATTTATTTATTTAAATGAAAGAATAAATTCAGAATCAAATAATTAAAGAGTCTTTTAGTGTAAAAGGAACTCTTTTTGAATTTGTAGATTGTTGGGAAAACCATTTTCCAGAGAAAGATGAATTATATATTCACTTTTTGAAGTTCGTTATGACTATTAAATCGTTCAATTAAAGAAGAAGTAAAATCTACATGGTTTTGTTAAATTTTTCGGAGTACAAAATGTAGACAATAATTTCCATTCTATAGAGCAAAAAATCCCAACCATTTCTGATTGGGACTTGTAGCGAGAGGGAGATTTGAACTCCCGACCTCAGGGTTATGAATCCTGCGCTCTAACCGACTGAGCTACCTCGCCATTTTGTAGGCACATCCTTGAATGCGGGTGCAAATATAGAATATATATCAAAGGGAACAAATATTAAAAGCAAAAAAAATAATTTTAAAAATGCTTTTTTTTTGATTTAATATTTATATATTTCACCAAAATAAAATAACAAAATGAACCTTAAATCAAGATACGAATTAGAGTTTCCAATTAATTCTTCACCACAATTGCTATATCAGTATATATCAACTCCTTCGGGATTGTCAGAATGGTTTGCAGATAACGTAAATTCAAGAGGAGAATATTTCACTTTTATATGGAATGATTCTGAAGAGAATGCAAGATTGTCATCAAAAAAGACGGGAGAGAAAATTAAGTTTCGATGGATTGATGAAGATAAAAAAGATACGGATTATTACTTTGAGTTGAAGATTCTTGAAGATGAAATTACTAAAGATGTGTCCTTATTGGTAGTTGATTTTGCGCATGCAGATGAGTTAGATGAAGCAAAATTATTATGGGAAAATCAAATATCAGACCTGAAACATGTTATAGGTTCTGTATAGAATTCTTTTTTTAGACTTATATTTGTCCCGTCTCATTCTAAAAATGAGACGGGATTTTTTATGATTAATTATAACGGACAATTATATTCTTCTGAAACAATTTTATCGAATTCCAATAGGGGATTTCTCTACGGGGATGCTGTTTTCGAGACAGTAAAAATAGTTAACAGCAAGATTCTTTTTCTTGAAGACCATTATTTTAGACTGATGTCTGCCATGCGAATTGTGAGGATGGAAATTCCTATGAATTTTACCATGGAATATTTTGAAGAGCAAATTCTTATACTTGTAAACACCTTAAATTATTCCCAATCTGCGAGAGCCAGAATAACCGTTTTCAGAGAAGATGGAGGCAACTACTTGCCAGAAACTAATACTGTTTCCTATTTAATTTCAGCTAGTAAATTACAAAGTGAGCATTACTCCATTGTGAATAACCAGTATGAAGTAGATTTATATAAAGACTATTATGTTGCAAAACATTTGCTTTCGTCAATAAAGACTACGAATAAAATCATAAATGTAACGGCAAGTATTTTTGCAAAAGAAAACAGTTTGGATAATTGCTTGCTGATTAATGAAAATAAAAATATAATTGAAGCGCTACAAGGAAATTTGTTTATGCTCGTTGACAATAAACTAATTACTCCACCAATTTCTGAAGGATGTTTGAATGGTATTATGCGCAAACAAATTATAAGTATTGTGAAAAAAATGCCGAAAATGGTTGTAGCTGAGGAACCAATTTCTCCTTTTTGAGCTCCAAAAAGCAAGCGAGCTTTTATAACAAATGTTATTAAAGGCATTCAACCTATTACTAGGTACAGAAAAACGGAGTACAAAACAGATTTTGCTATAAAACTTTTACAGGAGTTAAATACCCTAATTTAGTAGTGGATTTTCAGGTGCGTTAGACCATATTATGTAGTCTCCACCTAATTCTAAAATTTTTTCTTTCCAAAAATCAGTGGTAGATTTCCCTATGATTTTATTTTGGTATAGATTTTCTGCAATAATCCATGAGTTTGTTTCCATTTCATTTTCTAATTGCATTGTTTCCCAACCTGTATAGCCAAGAAAGAAACGAACATTATCTTTCTTTATTTTTCCTTCATTTATTAAATTTCTGGTCAATTCAAAATCACCTCCCCAAAAAATTCCACTAGAAATTTCGATGCTGTTGGTAATTAATTCGGGAACATTGTGAATGAAGTAAAGATTATCTTGTTCAACAGGACCACCATTATAAATTTTGAAGTTCGCATCTATATCTGGAACTAGATCTTTAATAGTGTATTTTAAAGGTTTGTTTAGAATAAATCCAACAGAGCCCTCTTTGTTGTGTTCGGCCAATAATATGACAGAGCGGTTAAATGATATATCGCCAATTATAGAAGGTTCTGCAACGAGTAATTGCCCTTTTTTTAATTTTTCTGAAATCATTTTATTGTAATTTTTAATAAATTTAACACATTTTTTTTTAATTGTGCAAATAAATTCTGTAAAAAATAAAAAAGTCCTCCAATAGGAAGACTTTAATGTATTGTGAAATAAACTTTTTACTAGTTTACTGAACCTTCTAATTCTGCACCAGCCTTAAATTTAACTACATTTTTAGCAGCAATTTTAATTGTTTTTCCTGTTTGAGGATTTCTTCCGTCTCTAGCAGCTCTTTTAGAAACTGACCAAGATCCAAAACCTACTAAAGATACTCTTCCACCTTTTTTCAAGGTACCACCTACATTTCCTAAAAATGACTCTAAAGCTAATTTTGCAGCTGCTTTTGTAATTCCTGCATCAGCAGCAATAGCATCGATTAATTCTGATTTGTTCATAATAATAGTTATTAATTGTTGGTTAAACATATTTTTACTATAACAAATTTAATAGGAATTCCTTACTACACAAGAGATTTAGAGTGTTTTTAGTGGATTTGTTGATAACTCGAATGTTTTGTTGATAAAGGACTGCTTTTTTGTCTCAAATTTCCTTAATTCATAGTGTTTAAGAGGCTAAAGGGCATTTGTTATTTTAGAAAAATCCATGCCATTTAGTAATTCGTTACTGTCCATTCTCTTTTTTCCAGGGAATTGAAGGTTAATAATTTTTATAAAACCATCTTTTACTGATATTTTCAAATCCTTTTTTTGTAGAAACTATTTTACCAATAGTTAAGGTTTGTTTTCTTTTTCAAATTCAGCTTCGTATATTTTAATATTCCATTCTTGATTTCCATCACTGAAAAAACACCAAGCTGAAGGGATAAGGGAAAGCCCTCTAATAAGGTTGCAAATTTCTGTTCCTGATTTTGACCAATCAATCTTACAATTTTCCTTGTCTAATTTGTGAGCTGTTTTTATGGGATTTTTATCTTCTTGAATTGTTGTAATTACATTGCCTTTTTCAATTATAGCTAGTGTTTCTAATACTGTTTTGCTGCCTAACTGCATTAATCGGTCGTGTAAATGTCCCGCATTTTCATTTGCTCCAATTTCGATTTCTGAACTTAAAATCATTGCTCCTGTATCAATTTTGTCGTCAATAAAAAAAGTAGTGACTCCAGTTTTGGTTTCACCATTTATAATTGCCCAATTAATAGGAGCAGCACCGCGGTAATTAGGTAGAAGTGATGCATGCAGATTGAAGGTTCCCAATTTTGGCATGCGCCATACAACTTCTGGTAACATTCTGAAAGCAACAACAACTTGTAAATTTGCTTCTAAGCTTTTTAATTCAGCTAAAAAAGACTCGTCCTTGAGATTTTTTGGTTGCAGCAAATGTAAATTATTTGCCATAGCATATTCTTTTTACTGCAGAGTACTTGATTTTTTGGCCACGACCAGCAGGTTTGTCAGCAGCAGTAATTACTCCTACCACTTCATAGTTGTTTTTAATGATGCTATCTAGAATTCCTACTGCAAATTCGGGAGTTCCCATAAAGACAATACGTAATTTTTCCATTATAATAGTAAGGTATATTTGTTGTTGGATTTTATGGCTATTTTGTTTACTTCCAATAATTGTTGTAGCGCAAAGATAATCTCGTCAGTTGTTTTTTTTGTTTTAAACTGTATTTCTCTAGAATTTAAATCCTCTGATTTTAAAAGTGTAAGGATTTCATAGGATAAACCGTTATCTTCTTCTTTTTTTACTTTTTTAGTAATACAGTACGAGCAACTTCCACAGTCGGCAATTGTATTTTCTCCAAAATAGTTCAGAATCAAACGGCTTTTACATGCTTTTTTTTCTTTAACATAGTGCAATACTGATTTGAACTGTTCTTTTTTTAAATTATTTTGGTTTTCTAAATATTTAGCAACTCTATTGATAGTTCTTTCGTCGTCACGAATTTCGTTAAAAATTAAAGTCGCATCATTATTTTTAGTTTGGTATTCAACAATCTCTTTTTCTTTCAATTTTCGTAAAAGAGCAATTATTTACTCTTCAGAATGATTGGATTTTTTTGCAATTAATTGAATATTAAAAGCGGTTTGCAATTCATAGATACCAGGATAAGTTCTCAAAATAGTTAAAATTATTTCTTCATCTTGAGGATTTAGGCTCATATAGCGAATAACTTCTTTTGAGGGAATAATGAATTGTAAGGTTATTTTTTCTGAAAATTCTTGTGACAAACTAATGATTCCCTGTCTGTCTATAAATTGCAATGCATTGTAGGTTTTTAAAGTTGGGAAACCATATTTTAGACAAAATTGATTCATGTTGAAAGAAAATTGCTCATTAATTCCCTCGCCATATGCAATTTGAAAATAATTACAGAGTTTGATGTACATTTCATTCAGAAATTTTCTATCAGGGAGTACATGAATAAATTGGTTTTCAGCTTGTACTATGTCGGAAGGGCTTGTTAATAATACGGCATATGCTTTTTTACCATTTCTTCCAGCTCTTCCAGCTTCTTGATAATAATTTTCAAGGCTTTCAGGAAGTTGAATATGAATTACGGTTTTTACATTTGCTTTGTCAATACCCATTCCAAAAGCATTTGTAGCCACTATAACCTGAACCGTTTCATTCATCCATAACTGCATGTTTTTATCTTTTTCTTTGAGAGAAAGTCCACCATGATAAAAAGTAGCTTTGATTCCTAATGAATCTAATTGGGATGAAATGTCTAGACAGGATTTTCTATTTCGAACATATATTATTGATGGTTGTGGATTTTTCTTTAAAATTTGCTCGATTCTAAACAGCTTATCTTCCACCTCAAAAGTCATGTAGGCAATATTTGGTCTTTCAAAAGATTTTTGAAAAATTTGAGGATTATTTAAACCTAATTCTTTGATAATATCCTCTTTTACTTTTGGGGTTGCCGAAGCAGTTAAAGCTAGAAAAGGAATTTTTGGAAAATGTGTTCTTAACTTTGAAATTTTCAAGTAAGCTGGACGAAAATCATGCCCCCACTGAGAAACGCAATGTGCCTCATCGATAGCTATTAAATTAATAGGGAGATTTTTGATTCTTTCTAAAACCCAATCCGATTGTAAACGTTCTGGAGACAAATAGATAAATTTATAATTTCCGAATTCACAGTTATCTAAAAGTTCAATAAGTTCGTTTGATTGTATTCCTCCGGTTAAGGCAATGGCTTTGATGTCTCGTTTTTGCAAGTTTGCAACCTGATCTTTCATCAAAGCCACTAGAGGAGAAATGACCAAACAAATTCCGTCTTTCATCATTCCGGGAACCTGAAAACAGATTGATTTTCCGCCACCAGTTGGCATCAATGCAAACGTATCGTTCCCCTTCAAAACAGAATCTATTATTTCGTTTTGCAACGATCTGAAAGTGTTATGATTCCAATATTTTTGAAGAATTTGTGTAGCGGTTTGCATAAGCCTCAGATTTGTTTCTTGCTTTATTCTAGTACGCAAGAATCCAATTTTAGAATTGCATTATAAATCTAATCGAACTTGGCTAAGATTAGAAATTTTATCTAAGATAAAAAGAATTCTGTTATCTACACTATCTTTTGGAACTTCGATGAGTTCATAACCATAGTTTTGATAGGTTTCGGTAAGATGATTGTAAATAAGTTTTGCTTGTTCATAGTTTTCGTAACGAGCATCATCACTCACATAAATTTCTTCCCAAGGTGGTAAAATAAATATTTTAGAATACTTGAGTTCTCTACAAGCTGCATCAAAAAAAGAAGGATAGCTGTCGCCAATGTAATGCATGTAAGCTAATATATCAGGAATGCCTCTGTCTAAAAAGACAACTTCGTGAGGCTCTTGTAAAGCATTTTGATATTGCTTTTTTCTACCTTCTAGTAGTAATTCACTAAACAATAATGGATTTTCGAGAAATAATTGTTCTATTCCTTGTTTTTTTGCTTCAAGTGTTACTTCGCGAGAAATTTCAGGATAACAACAATATCCTCTAGCTATTAATCCATCTATGATTGTGGTCTTTCCTGTTCCAGGACCGCCAATAATAACTATGATTTCTTTTCGCACTTTTTACAAATAAGGAGCAAACTTACTTAAACTTATTGGGATTTAAAAAAATGATTGAAGTTAAAAACAGTGTATTTAATAAAAATTCATAATTCATAATTCATAATTCACATTTGAAACTGTATATTTGCTCTTATTTTAAGTTTAAGAATGGACAAAAACACGGAAGAATTCTATGAAAGATTAAAAGTCGAGTTGGACATGAGCAACACATGGCCAGCAGAGTACTTATTCAAGTTCATAGTTCCTACAGATGCTGCTAAAATTCAAAAAGTGGAAGAAGCTTTTGATTGTATGGGAGCTGTTATAAAAACAACAAAATCTAAAACAGGTAAATTTACCAGTATATCTATTGATGTACAAATGAAAGACTCTCAAGAAATTATTGATAAATACCAAGAAGTTTCCACTGTAGAAGGTATTATTTCTCTTTAAATATGAATTCAAAATATACCAAAGAAAACGCTAATGATGTTGTTTTTAATTTAGAATATAATTCCGAAAGAAAACATTTAATCATTCCTGAGTATGGTCGTCATTTACAAAAGTTGATTGACCAGGCGACAGCTATAGAAGATAAAGAGGAACGCAATAAAGCAGCAAAATACATTATTCAAGTTATGGGAAGTTTGAATCCTCACTTGAGAGATGTACCAGATTTTCAGCATAAACTATGGGATCAACTTTTCATAATGTCTGATTTTAAGCTTGATGCAGAATCTCCTTATCCAATTCCTTCTCGTGAAGTGTTACAATTAAAACCAGATGTATTAAAGTATCCTCAAAACTTTCCAAAATACCGGTTTTATGGCAATAATATCAAATATATGATTGATGTTGCCAATAAATGGGAAGAAGGCGAAATGAAAAGTGCTTTGGTAAAAGTAATTGCCAATCATATGAAGAAATCCTTTTTAAGTTGGAATAAAGACACTGTTAAAGATGATGTGATTTTCGAGCATTTACTGGAACTTTCTGAAGGAAAAATAAACTTGACTCAAAGTTCAGAAGAGCTTTTAAACACAACGGATTTGATGCGTACAAACAAACGTTTGTCCAATAAGATAGTGCCTTCTGGCGGAATGAAACCCAAAAATTCCAAAAACGGGAAGTCAAACAATCAAAATCATAAAAACCAAAATAGAAAACCTTTGTAAAATTGGTTTTAGGAATTCAAAATCCTAAATCCTAAAATCCTAAAGTTAAAATATGGGAACTTTCAAAATTGAAGGAGGAATTCGTCTTAAAGGCGAGATTACACCACAAGGAGCAAAAAATGAAGCATTACAAATCTTATGTGCTGTTCTTTTAACTCCTGAAAAAGTAACAATAAATAATATCCCTGATATTGTAGATGTTAACAAGCTAATTACGCTATTGGGTAATCTAGGTGTAAAAATTCAAAAAAACGGACAAAGTTCTATTACTTTTCAATCAGATGAAGTAAATGTTGGTTATTTAGAGACCGAAGCTTTCAAGAAGGAAGGAGGCTCTCTTAGAGGTTCTATAATGATTGTTGGTCCGCTTTTGGCTCGTTTCGGTAAAGGGTATATTCCTAAACCTGGCGGAGATAAAATAGGAAGACGACGATTAGATACCCATTTTGAAGGATTTATTAATCTTGGGGCGAAGTTTCGTTACAATAGAGAAGACCATTTTTACGGAGTTGAGGCTAGTAATGGATTGACAGGTTCTGATATGCTTTTGGATGAAGCTTCAGTAACAGGAACCGCCAATATTCTTATGGCAGCGGTTTTGGCTAAAGGAAAAACTACAGTGTATAATGCTGCTTGTGAACCCTATTTACAGCAGTTGTGTAGAATGTTGAATTCTATGGGAGCAAATATTTCTGGAGTTGGCTCAAACTTATTAACTATTGAAGGCGTTGAAAAGCTGGGAGGATGTACTCATACTATTTTACCAGATATGATTGAGATAGGTTCTTGGATTGGATTAGCTGCTATGACCAAGTCTGAAATCACTATAAAAAATGTGAGTTGGGAGAATCTTGGTGTTATTCCAAATGTTTTTAGAAAATTAGGAATAACATTAGAAAGAAAAGGAGACGATATATATATACCCTCACATGAAAAAGGATATGAAGTTAAAACCGATATTGATGGTTCAATTTTAACGATAGCTGATGCACCTTGGCCAGGATTTACACCTGATTTATTAAGTATTGTTTTGGTTGTTGCTACTCAGGCAAAAGGGGATGTACTGATTCATCAAAAGATGTTTGAAAGTCGACTTTTCTTTGTAGATAAGTTAATTGATATGGGTGCAAAAATTATTCTATGCGATCCACACAGAGCAGTAGTTATTGGACACGATTTCAAATCGCAATTAAAAGCGACTACCATGTCTTCACCAGATATACGTGCTGGGATTTCATTATTGATTGCGGCTTTGTCAGCAAAAGGCACAAGCACTATTCAAAATATTGAGCAAATTGATAGAGGGTACGAAAGAATAGATGAGCGATTGAGAGCTATTGGTGCAAATATTGTAAGAGTATAGGTTTTATTATTTTCTATATAATTTCCTTTTATGACTAACGAACAAACTGCTTTAAAAGCTACTTATTTTAGTATTATTGGTAATGTTTGTTTGTCAATAGTAAAGGGATTGGCAGGTTTTTTTGGTAATTCCTATGCTTTGATTGCAGATGCTATCGAATCTACTACGGATATTTTCTCATCATTATTAGTACTTTTTGGGATAAAATACTCCAGCAGACCAGCCGACGAAAATCATCCCTACGGACACGGAAGGGCAGAACCTTTGATTACTTTTTTGGTGGTTGGATTTTTAATAACATCAGCTACGATTATTGCTTACGAGAGCATTAGTAATATCAAAACTCCACATAATTTACCAAAATCTTGGACACTCATTGTTCTTGGATTAATAATTATTTGGAAAGAATATTCTTTTCGATTAGTTATGAAAAAGAGCAAAGAAAGCAATAGTTCCTCACTAAGAGCTGATGCTTGGCATCATAGGAGTGATGCCATAACTTCTGTTGCCGCTTTTATTGGAATTTCGATTGCATTACTATTTGGTAAAGGATATGAATCAGCCGATGATTGGGCGGCACTTTTTGCTTCAGGATTTATTATCTATAACAGTTATTTAATTTTCAGACCTGCACTTGGTGAAATAATGGATGAACACCTCTATGATGATTTGGTTGATGAAATTAGAAAAGTATCACTTCAAGTTAATGGCATCATTGACACCGAAAAATGTTTTATTCGTAAGGCAGGAATGAAATACCATGTAGATTTACACGCTATAGTTGATGCAGATATTTCTGTTAGAGAAGGGCACGAATTGGCTCACAATCTAAAAGATACGCTACGAATGCAAATTTCAGAACTCGGTCATGTATTGATTCATATTGAACCTAACGAAAGTTAAAAAAGAGAACTGTTTATAAAAACGATTGTAAGCCTAAATCATAACTTTTGAGCCCAAATCCAATTATTATCCCTTTTGAGTTTGGAGATATATAGGATTGATGCCTAAAGGATTCCCTTGAAAAGGTATTTGAAATATGAACTTCCACAACAGGAGTCGTAATTGCCTTTATTGCATCACCAATTCCTATAGATGTGTGTGTGTAAGCACCAGCATTCAAAACAATTCCATCATAAGAAAAGCCAACCTCTTGTATTTTTGTAATCAAATCACCTTCAATATTGCTTTGAAAATAATGTAATTCTATTTGAGGGAATTTACTTTTTAAAGATTCAAAATAGTCTTCAAAAGTTTGATTTCCATATACTTCAGGTTCACGTTTCCCTAACAAATTGAGATTAGGGCCATTGATGATAATGATTTTCATGCTTATTTTTTTGTAAAAATAGGAAAAACAAAATGGAATTGATAGTAATCATGGGTTTGATTTTGTTTAACAAAATGGATTCGTCTATGAATAGCGATCAAAAATTATATTAATCGTATTTTCAAGGCTTTAAATTTCGTAATTGCTATTTTGTTAATACTAAAATATCAAAGTGTTAATAAAGTTGTTGATAACTCAAAGTTTAGTTAAAATTTAAAAATAGTATAATTTATACTTTTGATTTATAAACTTTAAACAAAATTTATTATGAAAAAAATTATTTTAACAGTTGCAGCAGTATTCGCAATGTCATTTGCTAATGCTCAAGATTTGAAATCGAAAAAAGGAGAGAATTATCTGCCTCAATCAGGTGATTGGGCAATAAGTTTTAATGCTGATGGTATTTTTGAATTTGTAGGAAATGCTTTTAACGGCGATACAAATAATAATGCTCCTAGCGTTGATTATGTAAGAAATAATTCATTTGTAGGGAAAAAATTTACATCTGATAAAAATGCCTACAGAGTTGTTGCTAATTTAGGCTTTGGTTCTAGTACTGATAACAATCCTCAAGGCAGTCAAGGTAATAATAATGAGGTTAAGAGTTCAGGTTTTGATTTAGCAGCAGGTTTGGGTAAAGAGTGGAGAAGAGGAAGTACACGTCTACAAGGGTTTTATGGAGCTGATGCTTTATTGACTGTATCTTCGTCAACTACAGAATCTACCTTAACTGATTCTGATGGTGAATTTATTTCAAGTGTTGAAAATAAATCTGGATTAGGTTTAGGATTAGGAGTTCAAGGTTTCTTAGGAGCTGAATATTTTATTTTTCCAAAGTTTGCTATTGGTGCTCAATACACTTATAGAGTGGGTTTTGATTTAAAAGGAAAATCTGAAACCACAACCAAATTTGGGACTAATGATTCAGTGACTGCTGATGGAGGTAAAAGTAGTTCGTTTGGTCTAGGTAATGTAGGAATTAATTTGACTTTGCATTTTAATTTTATTGATTTAACCCCTTTTGCTTTTTTAATTTCATTTTTAATAAGACCTAGTGTTGATTTTTTTTTAATTAAAATATAATATTGAATATTAATATAACTAACAACAAAAGAAAAATTCGTGGGTTTTTATTGGGCTGGTTATAAATTCTAATTTTTCATTATAAATTATTTAAACCTCTCTAAAGAGAGGTTTTTTTATGCCCAAAAATAGCTTTACTTTGTAGTATGAATTGGCAAACCTATATTAAAAGTTATCAATCGTATCTAAGGATTGAACGTGGCTTATCTAAAAACACAATTGATAATTACACGTTTGATATCGAGCGGCTCTGTCTTTTTTAGAAACGAATCATATTGAGGTTTCTCCTATAGCGATTACAGAAGAAACAGTACAGCAATTTATTTATACCATTTCAAAAGAGGTAAATGCGCGTTCACAGGCTAGGATCATTTCTGGTTTGAAGAGTTTTTTTTCCTATCTTATTTTCGAGGATTATCGAAATGATAATCCATTAGAATTAATTGAATCTCCAAGAGTTGGGAGAAAACTACCAGATACTTTGAGTATAAATGAAATAGACGATTTGATAAGTGCAATAGATTTAAGTTCTCCAGAGGGTGAGCGCAATAGAGCCATTTTAGAAACACTTTATGGATGTGGACTTCGCGTTTCGGAGTTGGTTTCGCTTAAAATATCAGATTTATTTTTTGACGAAGGTTTTATCAAGATTACCGGAAAAGGAAATAAACAACGATTTGTACCCATTGGAAATATAACTCAAAAATTTATTTCGATTTATCAAAATTCAATTCGCTCTCATTTGAATGTTCAAAAGGGACATGAAGACACTCTATTTCTAAACAGAAGAGGGAAGCAATTGACAAGAGCAATGATTTTTACTATTATTAAGGATTTAGCCAGTAAAATTGAACTAAACAAAATCATAAGTCCACATACTTTAAGACACTCTTTCGCTACACATCTTTTAGAAAATGGAGCCGATTTGCGATCTATTCAGTTAATGCTTGGACACGAATCAATTACTACAACAGAAATTTATGTCCATTTGGATAGAAAACATTTAACACAAGTTATGAATTCTTTTCATCCAAGGAAATAATACATAATTAAAGGTATAAATCTTACAAAATATGTTAAATTTAATAAAAAATAGGTATTTTATCCGATAAAATTGCATTTTGTCGATTATATTATTATGTTTGAATTCGCTATTGAAGATCGATAGTGATTAGTATATCAAATTTTGCCCCAACTAATTTGTAGTACATTTATGGAAACTTATACCTACTTAGATTTAAAATCGTTAGAGGAGAAAAATAATTTTTACAAAAAATTATTGTTTCAATCTCCAGATTTAATATTCCAATTTACTCTAACCAAAGAAGGGAACTATTTTTTTCCTTTTCTGAGTAAATCGGTCATTACTCATTTGATTTGACACCAGAAGAAAAGAATAAACCCGCATTTGAAATTTTAAAGAGTAAAATTATTCCTGAGGATTTTACTCTTTTCATGTTAACAATTTACCAAGCTAAAAAAGATATGAAATCATGGGAGCATGAGTTTAGAGCTATTCTTCCAGTTAGAGGTTTACGGTGGTACAAAGGAGTTGCTACTGTAGAATCTGAAGAAAATGGCGATGTAAATTTTTTCGGTAAGATAACTGATATTACAGTTTATAAAGAACAAGAATTGCAATTGAAACTTTCATAGGAGCGTTATCTGTTTGCTCTTGAAGCATCATCTGAAGGAATTTGGGATTTGGATGTGACTACCAAAAAGTATTTTATTCTTCGCAATCCATGAAAATGCTCGGATTTGATGCGGAAGATATAATTGATTATATAGATAAATGGGATGACAGAGTCCATCCCGAAGATAAGGAAAAATATTTAACAGATATTCAACTACATATTGATAATAAAACTCCCTATTATGAGAATGCGCAGCGCGTACTTACCAAATCGAATGAGTATAAGTGGATTTTGAGTAGAGGAAAAATTATTGAGCGAGATAAAAAGAACAAACCGTTGAGAATTATTGGCACTCATACCGATATTTCGATTCAAAAGGAGAAAAGAGGTTAATTTAATTAAAACCCTTAATATGGTTGAGGAAAAAAATAGTAGGTTATTAAATTTTGCTCATATCGTGTCTCATAATTTGCGTTCCCATTCTGGAAATATTGAAATGTTATTAAATATCATCGAGGAAGAACAGGAGAGAGTTTATATCTGAAAGTTATACGTATTTGCGTTCCTCCTCCAAGGCATTAAGTCAAACTATAGATCATTTGAAAGAATTGGTAGAAATACAAACCGAATTGATTCACAAAAAAGAGAATTTAAATTTGAATGAATTCTTAGCCAAGACTTTAGAAATACTAGCTGAAGAGATTTCAAAGAATAAGGTTAAAATAAAAAATTTAATAAATAAAGAAGAAACTATAACATATAATCCTGCTTATTTAGAAAGTATTTTGCTTAATTTTACAACTAATGCAATACGTTATTCTCATCCCGACAGAACTCCAGTAATTAGTTACTCTATCTCTACCGATAAAGAAAGGAAAGTCCTAAAAATCACGGATAATGGCTTAGGGATTAATTTAGAGAAGTATGGTAAAAAACTTTTTGGGATGTATAAAACGTTTCATAAGCATAGAGATTCAAGGGGCATTGGTTTATTTATTACCAAAAATCAAATTGAGGCAATGGGAGGTAGCGTACAGGTATCAAGTGAAGTAGGAGTTGAATACCTTTAAAATATATTTTAATGAGTAAGTTTAAAGATGTATTTGTAATCGATGATGATAAGGTATTTCATTTTATCATCAAGAAATTATTTTCAAAAAACAACATCGATATAAGCCCTTCATTTTATTTTAATGGACTAGAAGCTATTGAAGAAATTAAACAAAAAATTAATTCAGGAAACACGCTTCCTGATTTGATTTTATTAGACATCAATATGCCAATTATGGATGGATGGCAATTTTTAGATGAGTTCAGAAAGACGAGAATAGTTACTCAAGGCGAAAGAACCACAATCTATTTAGTGAGTTCTTCTGATAGCATTTCTGATATTAATAAAGCAAAAGAATATCAGGATCAGATTAAAGATTATTTTTTCAAGCCAATGACATTAGAAGATTTACAAAAATATTTTAAAAAAAGCGCCACTCAATCAAGTGGCGCTTTTGTTTAAATAAAATAGCTGGATAGAAAATTATTTAGCAATATTTACGGCTCTTGTTTCTCTGATTACGGTAACTTTCACTTGTCCTGGATAGGTCATTTCAGTTTGAATTTTTTGAGAAATTTCAAACGATAAACTCGCAGCATTATCATCAGATACTTTTTCACTTTCTACTATAACACGTAGTTCTCTTCCAGCTTGAATTGCATAGGCATTTTTAACTCCGCTAAATCCGTATGCGACTTCTTCTAAATCTTTTAGACGTTGTATGTATGAATCCAAAACTTGACGTCTAGCTCCTGGTCTAGCTCCAGAAATAGCATCACAAACTTGTACAATCGGAGATAGTAAGGACTTCATTTCAATTTCATCATGGTGAGCTCCAATGGCATTGCAAACTTCTTCTTTTTCACCATATTTTTCGGCCCATTGCATTCCTAATAAAGCGTGTGGTAAATCACTTTCTGTATCTGGTACTTTACCAATATCATGAAGTAAACCAGCTCTTTTGGCTAGCTTCACATTCAATCCTAATTCTGCGGCCATAATGCCACACAATTTAGAAACTTCTCTTGAGTGTTGCAGTAAATTTTGACCATAAGATGAACGGTATTTCATTCTTCCAACTACTTTTATAAGTTCAGGATGCAAGGCATGAATACCTAAATCAATTACCGTACGTTTTCCTACTTCAATGATTTCGTCATCAATTTGTTTAGCGGTTTTAGCAACGACTTCTTCAATTCTTGCTGGGTGAATTCGACCATCAGTAACTAATTTGTGTAAAGACAAACGGGCAATTTCTCTACGCACTGGATCAAAACAAGATAAAATAATTGCTTCTGGAGTATCATCTACAATAATTTCTACACCAGTAGCAGCTTCAAGCGCTCGGATATTTCTTCCTTCACGACCAATGATTCTTCCTTTTACATCATCAGATTCAATATTGAATACAGACACGCAATTTTCAACTGCTTCTTCAGTACCAACACGCTGAATAGTATTTATAATAATTTTCTTTGCTTCTTGTTGTGCTGTGATTTTAGCTTCTTCAATAGTTTCCTGAATGTGCGCCATAGCCTTAGTTTTAGCCTCAGCTTTCAAGCCCTCCATAAGCTGTTCTTTAGCTTCTTCAGCAGATAATCCAGAAAGCACTTCCAGCTGATTTAACTGGCTTTTGTGCATTTTTTCTACTTCATGCTGCTTTCTCTCTAAAATCTCAATCTTAGCATTGTATTCATTTGTTTTAGCTTCAAAATCATCGTTGATTCTTTTGGCTTTTGCCAATTCATTAGAAACCATTGATTCTTTGTCTCTAATCCTTTTTTCTACTTCAGCAATTTTTTTATCACGAGCCAAAATTACTTGTTCGTGTTCGGCTTTTAACTCGATAAACTTTTCTTTAGCTTGAAGAATCTTGTCCTTTTTTGTGTTTTCTGCTTCAAGATTTGCATCTTTCAAAATCGATGCGGCTTCCTTTTTGCGTTTTTAATTAAATTAGAAACATTGCTTTTTTCTATGAATTTGGAGATGGCAAAACCAATTGCTACTCCTGCTATTCCTGCAATAATTATTAATAGTGTACTGTCCATTGTTTGTTAAAATTTGTGTATAAAAAAAGCCTACATTAGGTGAATGAATAAACTCGAAAAGACAAGTTTTGAGCTAACTCGTTGTTCAAGCTTCCGTATTTAAATGGCTTGCTATAGTAACGATGATTTGCTCATTCTAATTTGTTAGTGTTGAGTTTACCAAATATGAACTAATGTAGGCAGTATTTTAGTCTATGTAAAGAACGTAATTACTTTTCGAGATAACGATTCAATAAATCATTAATTTTTTTTATTCTCTCAATGGTTTCTTTTCCGTCGATAGAATTGTCAATTTGTTTTTGTTCGAGTTGAGAAGCAAATTGTAGTGCACACATGGCCAGTACATCTTGCTTATCGCGAACAGCATAATTTTCTTCAAATTGCTTAATCATGATATCAATTTTTTTGGAAGCACTTCTTAGTCCTTCTTCTTGGGACATTTCTACCGTTAACGGATAGACTCTGTCTGCAATCGATAATTTAATTTTAAGCTTTTCGTCCATATTTTTTACTAATCAGATAGCTGTGCTATACAGTAATCAATTTCACGAATTAATGAATTTATTTTAAGCTTTGTATCTCTTTTGTTTTCGTCACTGCCTAGTAATGAATTGGCTATTTTAAGTGTTTCATAATCCTTTTTCAAGGTGTCAATCTCTTTGGATTGATTTTGTATGAAAGCTGTAGATTTTTGTAATTCCTGATTTAATTCTAAATTAGTTTGCTCTAAATGGTCTATTTTTCTCAATAGATTTTTAAGCTTATTTTCTAGAATATCAATAATCTCTACAATTTCACTCATTATAGTTCAAGGTTCATTACTTGTCTTTACAAAGTTAACATTCCTATTCAATTAAACCAATACTTTTACTACTATTTTAATTTCATCAAAATAATTTCTTCTAATATTTTGAAATTTAACGACTTATAATTTTGTAAATACTATGAAAATCTAAGTGCTTTTTTTTACATTAGCAAAAAGCTTTTTAATGAAAATTATCTATTCCTTTTTATTTTTTTACGCCTTTACAACAGTTGCACAAATTACTTATCCAAAAGATTATTTTAGGTCACCATTAGATATACCGATGCAATTGTCTGGAAATTTTGGAGAGTTCAGACCCAATCACTTTCACGCAGGTTTCGATTTTAAAACGATGCAGAAAGAAGGTTTAAATATTTATGCAGTAGCAGATGGTTACGTGTCAAGAATTAAAATTTCAACTGTTGGAAATGGGAAGACAATTTACATTAATCATCCCAATGGATTTACATCGGTTTATGCACATCTTCAAAGGAGTTTAGGTAAAATTGAGGAATATATAAAGAAAGCGCACTATAAAGAACAGGCTTATGAAATTGAATTATTTCCCAGTCCTACAGATTTAATAGTAAAGAAGGGTGATGTAATGGCACTTTCAGGAAATACTGGAGGTTCTGAAGGACCTCATTTGCATTTTGAATTTAGAGACACCCAAACAGAAAAGGTGATCAATCCGTATTTTTTTGGGTTTGATAGTTTCATGAAAGATACTAAAAAGCCTCAAATATCAAGTCTAGTTGTTTACCCGATAAATGAAAATAGTGTTGTCAATCAGTCTAAAAGACCTGTAAATCTGAATTTGTCATTGATGGCTGATGGAAGTTATTTGTCTCAAAAAGTTTTAGCCAAAGGCAAAATTGGTTTTGGAATACAATCTTACGACGTTTTTGATTTTTCCTATGATAAATATGGTCTTTTCAAAGTTCAAACTTATTTAAATGGAAGTCCTTCTTTTGGCTATCAATTGGATACTTTTTCATTTGATGAAACCAAATATATAAATGCTTTTATCGATTTTTATAAATACAAAAAAACCAAGCAAAGAATCCAAAAATTGTTCATGCAAAATCCCTATCCTTTGAGTATTATTCGTTCGGATTTAAGTAACGGTATCATTGAAGTTGCATCAAATTTCACGAATCTTTATCGTATTGAAGTTTCAGATTTTTATGGTAATACCACAGCAATTTCCATCCCGATTCAATATGCTGTCGATGAGGCTAAAATTACTGAAGAAGTGGTAAAAACACCTTATTTGCTTAAAGCAAAAACCGATTCTAATTTTGAAAAAGACAATGGCTCTGTTTTTTTTCCAGCAGGAACTTTTTACGATGATTTTTATTTGGATTTTGATGTAAAAGATAACGTCATGACTGTTCATAACGATTTAGTTGCTGTAAACAATTCTTTTCAGGTAACCATCATTGATAGCTCGGCTGTGAATGACGAAAAAACCTTTATTGCATCACTGAAAGAAAATAAATTGAGTTATAATTCCACTAAAAGGAAAGAAAATACGTTTACTACTTATACAAAAAAACTTGGGAAATTTATTTTAGTCAAAGATACGATTGCGCCCAAGATTAGTATAGCAAAACCTATAGAAGGCAAATGGTTGTCAAATCAAAAAACAATTCAGCTAACTATTAGTGATGCCTTATCTGGAATAAAATCCTACAATGGATTTCTCAACGGAAAATGGATTTTATTCGAATACGAAAATAAAACGAATACCATTACGCACTATTTTGATGATGGAATAGTAGCCGAAGGTAAAAATGATTTAAAAGTGGTCGTCACAGATAATGTAGGAAATTCTAGTATCTTTGAAACACAATTTTTTAGAAGTCAAAAAAATAAAAGTGAACATTTGAAAACAAAAAATAATTGTATTGCACTTCTTTTTTTCTTTATGGGATTGTATACGTATGCCCAAACCGCCAGAATAAAAGGAATCATTCTTAATGAAAATAAAGAACCAGTAGAAAACGCAAATATAAGTTGTGAGAACAAATCTACTACCTCTAATGCTAATGGTTTTTATGAATTGACAATTCCAGCCAATCAAAAGGTAATACTTGTTTTTAGTCATATTTCGCTTATGAAGATTACCACTTCATTGCAATTAAAACCCAACGAGGATTTTGAGTTCAATGTGGTAATGAGCGATAAAGCAGAACAAATGGGTGAAGTGATTATCGTTAATAATAGAAAACGAGTTCAAGGCATCACAAATCTAGAGCCCGAAGTCATAAGAAGAATTCCGGGAGCAAACGCTGGTGTTGAAAATATTTTAAAGACACTTCCAGGGGTTTATTCTAATAATGAATTGAGTACGCAATATGCTGTTCGTGGTGGGAATTATGATGAGAACTTGGTATATGTGAATGATATTGAAGTCTATCGTCCTTTTTTAATTCGTTCAGGGCAGCAGGAAGGATTGAGTTTTACCAACACCGATTTGGTTCAAAACATCGACTTCTCAGCCGGCGGTTTTCAGGCAAAATATGGAGATAAATTATCTTCGGTTTTAGATATTACCTACAGACGACCAACAAAATTTGGCGCTACAGCCGATGCTAATTTTCTTGGCGCTAGTGCATCTGTCGATGCGGTTTCAAAAAATCAAAAATGGTCAGCTATTTCGGGAGCTAGATACAGAAACAACAGTCTTTTAGTAAAAAGCCAGGAAACAGAAACTAATTTTAGACCTTCCTTTATTGATTTTCAAACGAATATTACTTACAATGCTTCAACCAAATGGCAATGGAGTTTTTTGGAATATTTCTCAAAACAAATACGATTATAAACCGTTAACACGTCAGACTAATTTTGGTACAATTGACGAGCCTATCGCTTTACAAGTATTTTATAACGGACAAGAAAAAGATAAATACGATACTTATTTTGGAGCTTTAAAATCGACATGTACTGTGAATGAAAATTTTAATTTGAAGTTCATAGGTTCTGCTTACCACACCATTGAGCAAGAATATTTTGATATTGATGCAGCCTATGCTTTGGGAGAAGTAGATAGTAATATAGGTTCGGAAAATTTTGGAAATGTAACTTTTAGTAGAGCCATTGGAAGTCAGTTGAGCCATGCACGTAATGATTTGGATGCTTTAATTGTGAATGCCGAAGTAAAAGGATTTCATACTCTTAAAAAGAACCAAATAGAGTGGGGTGTAAAATATACGAGAGAAGACATTCGAGATAGAATTATAGAATGGGAAGTAATCGATTCGGCTGGCTTTTCATTAAATAATCCTAAAATTTTACCCATCAAGAACGAGCCCTATGAGCCATTTGTTGGACCGTTGGCACCATATCGTAACATACGAGCTACAAATTATGTTACAATCAATCGCTTTTCGGGCTATGCACAATGGAGTTTAAAAGATAAAATAGGAAGTGCCGATGTTTGGTATAATGCTGGAGTTAGAATGCATCAATGGCAAGTTTCAGGTGATAATTTATCAGGAAAAAGTCAAACAACAGTAAGTCCCAGAGCTCAGTTTGCCATAAAGCCTGACTGGGATAAGGATATGGTTTTCAGGGTTTCGGGAGGATTTTATCACCAACCGCCATTTTATCGTGAGCTGAGAGATTCCCTTGGAGTAGTTAATCCAAATGTCAAAGCGCAGCAATCGATTCATTTTGTTGTAAGTAATGATTTCAGTTTTAAAATGTGGAATCGACCTTTTAAAATGGTGACCGAAGCCTATTATAAAACGTTGACTGATGTCAATCCGTATACCATAGATAATGTCAGGATACGTTATGCCGCTAGTAATAATGCCAAGGCTTTTGCGCAAGGATTTGATTTGCGATTGAACGGTGAGTTTGTTCCAGGAACAGAATCATGGTTTAGTTTTGGATATTTGAAGACAGAGGAAAACACAGACAATAGAGGCTATATCGCGAGACCAACTGATCAAAGGTTAAAGTTTGGAATCTTATTCCAAGATTACATGCCGAATATTCCTAGTGTAAAAGTATATTTGAATTTGGTCTATAATACAGGGCTTCCAGGAGGTTCTCCTTCTTATGCTGACCCATACGATTATCAAAATCGATTGAGAGATTATCGTCGTGCCGATGTTGGATTTTCGTATGTTTTCACTGAGAAAAACACGTTGAGACCTCAAGAACATTGGTTAAGAAATTTCAAAGATTTATCTATTGGTTTCGAAATTTTTAATATGTTTAATAATCAAAATGCGATAACCAACACTTGGGTTAGAGATGTGTATAGTAAAAATCAATATGCCATACCCAATTATTTGACAACACGCGTTTTTAATATAAAATTGTCCATGCGACTATAAGTGTACTATTTTAATGATTTAAATTTTTTTAAAATGAAAAATAGCATAAAATATTTATTACTACTAATTACAGCTGCTTTTATTGGTTGCAAAGAGGAACCCAAAAAACCAAAAGTTAGCTATGAAAAAGCATCTAGTGTAAAAGAACAAGCAGTAGTGGATACCAGTCAAGTTGAAATCGCCGATTTGCCAATACAGATGGAAGGGACAAACTATCTCATTCATCCTATTGCATCGCTCAATCTGTATGGAGGAAGTTCAAAGTCAAAATATGATTCTTCATCCTCTGTGAGTTCCACTAGTTTCAAGGTTTCAAATTATGGAGAAAATGAAATAACAGGTTATTTACAAAATGTAAAGTTTCAGGAAATAGGTTCCGATTCTATAAAAGCGTTAACAGACAAACCTATTTTGATTCAAA
This sequence comes from Flavobacterium sp., assembly GCA_016718345.1. Classification (GTDB taxonomy): domain Bacteria; phylum Bacteroidota; class Bacteroidia; order Flavobacteriales; family Flavobacteriaceae; genus Flavobacterium. Next base: position 44,977 of record JADKDN010000003.1, read on the forward strand.
CGGCTACGTATTTAAAATCGGTATCAGACAAAACGAAACAACAAGTTTTGGTGTATTCTTTAGCAGATATGGATACGAATAAAGATGGAAAATTAGATACCAATGACATTAAATCACTCTACATTAGTGAAATTTCAGGAAATAGATTTACCAAAGTTTCTACCGATTTTCAGGAATTAATCGATTGGAATTTAATCGAATCCAAGAACCGTTTGTATTTCAGAACCATTGAAGACACTAATAAAAATGGTCAATTTGATAAAAATGATGTGATTCATTATCATTATTTGGACTTGTCTAATAAAGGATGGAAAGTTTTTGATTATAATCCGATATAGAGTTTATTTTTGGAACCTTGTTGTTTTCCGCTTGCGAGTCATATTAAACTTTAGCCTATATCAAAATATCGCTTTCCAAATCTGATTTTTCTATTTCAAAATCAAATCCTAGGCGTTTTACCAATTCAATCACTAAATTTTTATACCAGTTTTCAGACTTAGGATGAATGTAGATTTTTTCAATGAGTTGGTTAATGTCTACGTCAATTTTCAATCCGTTATCTATAGTTAAGTTGTGTGAAGTCACATCAGAAATAATTCGGATTTCTCTTTCGTACTGAAAACTTTTTCGTTTGAACAAAAACGGAAAAAAGGTATTGTCAAAAGGGATGTATTCTTTTTTGTAATCAATATAATTGACTGCGCCAATATGTTGCGCATAGGTTTTTTCTGGAGCTAGGGCTTCCTGCAATCTACCTAATGTGGATTGAATAGCTAATCCTTCATTGTTTTTAGTAAAAATTTGCCACATTGCAAACGATTCATATTCGTTAATATGCCAACTGCTGATTACCACATTCTTTCTGTGGGTTTTGTAATAGTCCAAAAAGTCAGGATTGTTAACTGAGAGTTTTCGGATTTCTTCAAAAGTAGGTTCGCTAAAAGTACCTTCGTATTGGTCTTCAAATTTATCCGAACGCGACATGAAAAGTTTTTTGTACAATAATAAATCGACAAATTTGGACAAGTCTAGGTATTTCCAAACAACAGTATTTGGATCTTGAGGTTGCTTGATGGATTTGTCATTGATGTACATTTGGAATGTATTTAGGATTCAAACGACTGCATCGATACCAGTTTGTTGTACGTTCCGTTTAAAGCGATTAGTTGTTCGTGACTTCCTTGTTCCACAATTTTTCCTTTTTGCATTACCACAATTACATCTGCTTTTTGGATGGTCGAAAGACGATGGGCAATCACGATCGATGTTCTGTTTTGCATCATGTTTTCCAAGGCGAGCTGAACTAATTTTTCGCTTTCGGTATCTAGGGCTGAAGTGGCTTCATCCAAAATCATGATGGGAGGGTTTTTCAAAACGGCTCTTGCAATGCTTAAACGTTGTTTTTGTCCTCCGGATAATTTATTTCCACTATCGCCAATGTTGGTGTAAATTCCGTTAGGCAAATCTTTAACAAATTCGTAGGCATTGGCAATTTTAAGTGCTTCAATAATTTCATCGTCCGTCGCATCTAATTTGCCCAAACAAATATTTGCCTTAATGGTATCGTTAAACAAAATGCTATCTTGTGTAACCAATCCCATTAATCCGCGGAGCGACTGCAAATCCATATCTTTAATATCGATTCCATCAATAGTGATTTGCCCTTCATTGACATCATAAAAACGGGTCAACAAATTGGCTATTGTGCTTTTCCACTTCCTGATTGACCTACAAGGGCAACAGTTTGTCCTTTTCTAACATGTAAAGAAAAATTGTTTAAAACAGATTCTTCTTCATATTTGAAATTCACATTTTGAATACTAATTTCAGAATCGAAAGTGTTTTTTTCAACTGCATCTGTTTTACTAGTAATAGGATTTTCTTGTTGTAAAATTTCCAAAACACGCTCAGCAGCAGCATTTCCTCTTTTTATATTATAGGACGCTTTAGAAATGGATTTTGCTGGAGTAAGAATGTTATAGGCCAATCCCATATAAGCTATGAAAGAAGCACCATTCAATGTTTTTTCAATTAAAACCATGTGTCCGCCGTACCAAAGTAAAATGGCAATAACCATGATTCCCATAAACTCACTTACTGGAGAGGCTAAATTTTGACGGTTTCCAATACTATTGGATAAACCAAAAAAGCGAGAAGTAGATTCTTGAAATACGTTGTTGAAATAGTTCTCCGCATTGTATCCCTTTACTACTTTCAATCCACCCAAGGTTTCTTCAATGGTAGATAAAAAAGTACCTTGCTCTTGTTGGGCGCGAGTAGATTGTTTTTTTAATCGCTTTCCAATTAGTGAAATGATGTAACCTGAAACAGGAATGAAAATAAATACAAAAAGGGTTAGTTTTGTACTTATAGTAAACATCATGATTATTGTAAAAACAATCGTCAACGGTTCCTTTACAATAAGTTCCAAAATGGAAAGAAAAGAGGTTTGAACTTCATTGACATCACCCGCTATTCTGGAAATCGTATCTCCTTTTCTTTTTCAGAAAAGAAGGCGAGAGGTAAGTCCAATGTTTTTTTGTACATCGCATTTCTCATGTCTCTCAATACTCCATTTCGTAAAAAAGTGATGAAAAACATCGCAAGGTAATCGGATAAATTTTTCAAAAGGAAAATGGAGATGATTACAAAAACCATTACAGACAAGGTGTAACCAACTCCAAACTTGTCTGTTGAAATGGTAATAAAATAACTTAGGTAATTTTCTAAAAAGCCTTTTACATGAACTATCCCTTCCCAAACAGGCATGGTTGTATTCCTTTTAGTTTGATCAAACAACACCTGAATCATAGGTATTAAAGCCATGAATGAAAGTGTGCTGAACAAGGCGTACAATACATTAAAAAAAATGTTTAAGTAAGCATACTTTTTATACGGTACGATAAAAGGAAATAGCTTTTTAAAATTGTTCATTAAATGATTTTTAAATCTTGTAAAATGTTTTTTATTTTACCATCAAGATAGGTTTCAACTTGAGGAGCATTTTCAACCGCATCTAACGGAGCATTTACACTTACATAGAATTTTATTTTTGGTTCTGTTCCACTTGGTCTTGCTGCAATTTTAGAACCGTCTTCTGTGTAGTATATCAATACGTCAGATTTTGGCACGTTTAAGGTTTCTACCTCGCCAGTTAATAAGTTTTTAGCGGTAGAATTTTTATAATCTTCTAACATTACAGCTCTTTGTCCGTTAATTTCTTTTACAGGATTTTGACGCATGTCCACCATCATTTGGTTGATTTCTGCCAAACCTTCAATTCCTTTTTTGGTCATGGCTACTAAATATTCTTTATAGAAACCAAAATCAACATACAATTGTAATAGTGAGTTGTAAACCGAACTTCCTTTGGCTTTAGCTTGAGCAGCAATTTCACAAACTAATAATGTTGCAGCTACAGCATCTTTATCGCGAACAGCATCACCTACCATGAATCCGAAACTTTCTTCTCCACCACCAATGAATTTTTGTTCTGGAAAATCTTTAATCATTTTAGCAATCCACTTGAATCCAGTCAATCCGATTTTGCATTCTACATTATAGGCTGTTGCTAATTCCATCATCATAGGAGTAGAAACAATCGTTGAACCTATGAATTGTTTGCCGTCTATTTTTCCTGCTTTTTTCCATTGTTCTAGTAAAAATGCAGTCATCAAAACCATGGTTTGATTTCCGTTAAGCAAAATCATTTTTCCGTTATTATCTCTTACTGCTACCCCTAATCGGTCACAATCTGGATCGGTTCCAATGACAATATCAGCATTTAATTTGTCTGCCAATGCTAAAGCCATAGTTAAAGCTTCTGGCTCTTCTGGATTTGGCGATACCACGGTTGGGAAATCACCATTTGGTGTAGCTTGTTCAGGAACAATATTTACATTAGTATATCCAGCCTTACTCAAAGTTTCAGGAATGGCTTTTATAGAAGTTCCATGCAAAGAAGTGAAAACAATATTCAGATTTTCTTTAGCAACACTTGGTGTATCGAAACTTGCGTTTTCAATTGTTGATTGGATAAAAGCTTGGTCAATTGCGGTGTCAATATATTCTATCAAATCAGGATTAGACTGAAATTTAATTTCGTCATATTTTAAATTTTCTATAACTTTAACAATGTTTGCATCCTGAGGAGGTACAATTTGTCCCCCATCTTCCCAGTATACTTTGTAACCATTATATTCTGGTGGATTGTGAGAAGCTGTTAATACTATTCCAGCTTGGCAACCTAAATACTTTAAAGTAAAACTCAATTCAGGAGTAGGACGCATATCTGAAAACAAATACACTTTTATACCATTTGCAGAGAAAACATCAGCAACTACTTTTGCCAAAGTTTGACTGTTATGGCGACAATCAAATGCGATAGCTACTTTTAGTTCTCTTCCTGGGAAAACTTGATACATATAATTTGAAAGCCCTTGAGTGTTTTTTCCTAAAGTATATTTGTTAATACGGTTGGTTCCAACTCCCATGATACCTCGCATACCTCCAGTTCCAAACTCTAAATTTTTGTAAAAACTTTCTTCAAGGTTTTTCGGAGATGTAGTCATCATTTCTTTGATAGCTTCTTGTGTATCGTTATCAAACACAGGTGTTAGCCACTCGTTTACTTTGTCTAAGATGTTTTGTTTAATATCCATAATTTTTATTTTTTATAACCAATTTTAGGTCTTTCTGTTTTATTATTTGAGTTATTATCTTTATCAACTAAGTAATTTAAAGCCTTGTAAATATCTGGGAATTGACTTTCTATTGCTACGATTCTTTCTTTCAATTCGCTGTAGGTCAAAGTAAATTGTCTCATAGTTACAAATGCTCGAATAATTGAAATATTTATTGCTATTGCTTTTTCACTATTTAAAACACTTGAAAGCATTGCTATTCCTTGCTCTGTAAAGGCAAAAGGCATGTATCGGATTCCTCCTCTGTTTGGGGTCACAAATTGTGACCTCAAATTATTGAACTCATCTTCAGTAAGTTCAAACATAAAATCTTGAGGAAAACGAGAAATGTTTCTTCTTACAGATTGTTTAAGAACTTTAGTCTCGGTTCCGTATAAAAGAGCCAAATCAAAATCTAGCATTATTTTGTGCCCTCTTATTTCGTGTATTTTATTTTTTATAACTTCTAATTCCATCGTTTTAATTCTGAAAATTATTTAAAATTGACTTCATTAGAAATTTTATAACGTTCTTCATTATTTTTTGTTCGGAGGATAATTTCTCCTAAAAAGCCTGCCAAGAAAAGTTGCGTTCCAATAATCATGGTTGTCAATGAAATATAAAACCAAGGATTATTCGTCACCAAATCGTATGGTAAATCATGGTATAATTTGTATAGTTTTATGAACCCAATAAATCCAGCAGAGAAGAATCCGATGATAAACATTAGTGAACCTAAAGCACCAAATAAATGCATTGGTCTTTTGCCAAAACGTGACAAAAACCAAATCGTAATTAAATCCAAGAATCCATTGATGAAACGATCCATTCCGAATTTTGTTTGGCCATATTTTCGGGCTTGATGCTGTACTATCTTTTCGCCTATTTTACTGAATCCGGCGTTTTTGGCTAGAACTGGAATATAACGATGCATTTCTCCAGAAACCTCAATGTTTTTGACAACAACATTTTTGTAGGCTTTTAATCCACAATTAAAATCATTAAGCTGAACACCAGAAGTTTTTCTTGCAGCCCAATTAAAGAGTTTAGAAGGAATATTTTTAGCAAAAACAGAATCGTATCGTTTCTTTTTCCAACCAGAAACCAAATCAAAATTCTGTATTGTAATCATTTCATACAATTCAGGAATCTCATTTGGATTGTCCTGTAAATCGGCATCCATAGTGATAATTACATCTCCTTTTGCTCTATCAAAACCTGCATGTAAGGCTTGGGATTTTCCAAAATTTTTCAGAAAACGAATTCCCTTCACATTTGGATTTTCGTTAGATAACTGTTCGATAATTGGCCAAGAATTATCCGTGCTTCCATCATCAATGAAGATAATTTCATAGGAATAATTGTTGGCTTTCATCACTGAAATTATCCAATTGTGGAGTTCTTGCAATGATTCTTCTTCGTTGAGAAGCGGGATTATAATGGATAAATTCATTAATTACAGGCTTTGAGGTCTTTCTTTTTTGATAATTAAAGCACTAATTAGTCCAATGATACTGTATATAATTAGATTAAAGGCAAAGCCTTTTAATTGACCTACTGGTCCAAAAGAGTCTGATTTTTGCATTTCTTCAACCATTTTGTTGATGTCTGAAGGTTTTGTTCCAAATTTTTCCATCATTTCAACAGAATATTTGATGATATTCTCTGTAATAATTGTTTTTGCATCGGTATCGATAAGGTTGAATAAAAGAATACTAAATAGTGTCGAAATAAAAAATCCTAAAACTACCGTAATGAAGAAACAGCTAAAAGTCTCTTTGAATGAAATAAATCCGCCGATACTTTTCTTATATTTCAAAGCAGAAAAAACTCCAAATCCAGTAATCACGATTAAATTTACTATTCCAATCCATGAACTAGTGAATAAACTAAATCAATTGAATAGATAAGTGTAGTTACTAAGACTAAGAACATTCCTAAATATAGTCCAAAATTCAGTCCGTTTTTTTCTCAAATTTTCCATATGAAAATAATTGTTAAAATAACCCACAAATATAACAATTCTCTGTTTAATGAGTAAACTATTTCCTTCTAGGATATTCTTTAAAAAAAGTAGCTATAACATTTGATTATTAAAAAATAATTGTAAATTTGCACACTCAAAAAATAATAAAGTAAAAACAAAAGGTTGTTATTCGTTGATACCTTTATCTTAGAGTAAGAAAAGCATCAAAACGAGAATAATCATTAAACAATAAAGATTCACAAAATGAAAAAAGGAGTTCACCCAGAAAATTACAGATTAGTTGCTTTTAAAGATATGTCTAATGAAGATGTATTTATTACTAAATCTACTGCAGAAACTAAAGAAACTATTGTTTACGAAGGAGTTGAATATCCTGTAGTGAAAATGGAGATTTCAAGAACTTCTCATCCTTTTTACACTGGTAAATCTAAACTTATTGATACTGCTGGTCGTATCGATAAATTTAAAAACAAATATGCCAAACACGTTAAATAATAACATGTTTCATTCATACACGAAAGCCTTTCAAAATTTTGAAAGGCTTTTTTTATTTTTATCTCATTGAAAACTTTGTAACTTTGAGACATTGAAATTTTAAACACATGAACTATATACTTTTTGACGGAACAGTTAGAACCGCTTTACTTCCTTTCACATTTACTAGACCAGTTGCAGATATTCGAATAGGAATTTTAACTATTCGTGAAAAATGGGAAAAATATCTAGGAACTACCACCACTACTTTGACCGAAGAATATTTATCAGAAAAATATCCTATGGTAGAAATGGATGAAAATGTAATGATTAATGCTTCTTATTTACCCAATCCCGTTTTGGCAGAATTGGTCAGTAATTTAGAATCCAATCAGGCTATTTTTAAAGGAGAAGAAGTAATCGCTTTTTTTACACAAGAGTCTCAAGAAGAAGTAAATTTTGATTCCTATGAAATTATTGAATATACAGATGATTGTCTTTTTATAGCGAATCCCTGGGATATTTTTTCTAAGAATGATGCGGCACTTCGTGAAGATTTTGAACTCTTAACAGAAGATAGAAAATCCCAACCCATACCAAAAAGTGTGAATGTAATTTCTCCTGAAAATATTTTTATTGAAGAAGGGGCGAAGCTAGAATTTGTGACTTTAAATGCTTCTACAGGACCAATTTACATAGGGAAAAATTCAGAAATTATGGAGGGTTCTGTAATTCGTGGACCTTTTGCTTTGTGCGAGGAAGCCCAAGTAAAATTGGCGACTAAAGTATATGGGGCAACGACAGTTGGACCTCATTGCAGAATAGGAGGAGAAGTAAATAATTCGGTATTATTTGGTTATTCTAATAAAGGACATGATGGATTTTTAGGGAATTCTGTTTTAGGAGAATGGTGTAATATTGGTGCAGATAGTAATAACTCTAACCTCAAGAATAATTATGAGGAAGTGAAACTGTGGAGTTATGAAACTGAAGGATTCAAGAAAACGGGACTTCAATTTTGCGGATTGATGATGGGCGATCATAGTAAATGTGGTATAAATACCATGTTCAACACAGGTACGGTAGTAGGAGTAAGTACAAATATTTTTGGAAGCGGATTTCCTCGCAACTTTGTTCCAAGTTTTTCTTGGGGTGGGGCCTCTGGTTTTACTACCTATATAACCAAAAAAGCTTTTGAAACTGCTCGAATAGTAATGTCAAGACGCCATGTGGAGTTTGACGAGAAAGAGGCTCGAATTTTAGAACATTTTTTGAAGAAACAAAAAAGTATAGAAAAGAATAGCTACTACTAATCTTCTTTTTTCTTAAATCTTGGATCGTCTCTTTTGATGAATTCTGTTCTTCTTTTTGTGGGTTCTATTTTAGGTAAGCTGGCTTCTTCAGTTTTGCTAGAAGGTTCAATGAGTTGATTCAGTTCTTTAATTTCAGCATCAGTCAAATCTCGGTAGCGCCCTACAGGGATATCAAGTGAAATGTTAATTATTCGGATGCGTTTCAGAGCAGTTACTTCATATCCTAAATATTCACACATTCTGCGAATTTGGCGATTTAATCCTTGAGTGAGTATGATTTTGAAGGTGTATTTACTTATTTGTTCTACTTTACATTTTCGAGTTACAGTGTCAAGAATAGGAATTCCATTTCCCATTCGTTCTATAAATCGGTCGGTTATTGGTTTATTTACGGTTACGGTATATTCTTTCTCGTGATTGTTGCGAGCACGTAAAATTTTATTGACTATATCGCCATCATTAGTCATAAAAATCAATCCTTCGCTAGCTTTATCTAATCGCCCTATTGGGAAAATACGTTTAGGATAATTAATATAATCAACGATGTTGTTGCGTACCTCCAAGTTTGTGGTGCACTCTATTCCAACAGGTTTGTTAAAAGCCAAATAGATTAATTTCTCACTATTGTCTCGAATTAATTTTCCATCAATACGAATTTCATCATTGGGACTGACTTTAGTTCCCATTTCTGGCACAACTCCATTAATAGTTACCCGACCTTCTTCAATGAGTTTGTCTGCTTCTCGGCGAGAGCAATATCCAGTTTCTCCAATAAATTTATTGAGGCGTTTTAGATTGTCTTCCATGATGTAAAAATAAGGAATTTACTCAACTGCTTTACAGGAACAATTAATTTAAGATTTTGAGGGATTAGTCTTTAATAAAATCAACAATTTTTTGATACAATTCATCATCATGCATACTATGTCCTAATCCTTTTGTTTCAATAAAATCAGCATTTTTCCATGAACGCGCTATTTTTTTTGCTTCTTCAAATGAAACTACACTGTCATCATAATCATGTGCAATTAATCCTTTGGTATTTAATTTTGATGCAAAAAGCTGACTTGAAAATTCATCAATTTTAAGTTTAAAATGATTTAAATAATGGTTTTCCAATTCTTTGGAGATTTTAGAATTTAAACTTAACAGGTTGATGTAATTTTGAAGAATGATTTTAAAATCACTTGGACTTCCCAAGATGACTATTTTCTTTATTCCTGAGTTTTGATAAAGTGATTGATAATACAAACAAGCTTTCCCTCCGATAGAATGTCCAATTAGGTATTTTGGTTCAAACTTTGTCACGGCAATATTTATGTATTCGGCATAGTTGGGAATACTAAATTCTTTTCCACTTGATAAGCCATGAGCTGGTCCGTCAATAGCGATTATTGTACTTCCCGATTTTTTTAGATGTGGTAACAAATTTTCCCAACGTGAGGAATTACTTTCCCAACCGTGGATTAGTAGTATTTTGGTTTCATTTCCTGACCAAACATAGGCTTGAAAAGAATGTTCCTTATATTTAAAAGTCTCAGTGTAAGTTTCTTTTAATATTTTAGGAAGTTTGTTTAAAGTTAATTTTCCTTTTCTTGGTTCACTAAAAAAGGCATACGCTAATTGCGACGCCTTTTTAGGTAGTACAAAACTTAGTAAGTTGATGTATAACCCAATAGACTTGGTGAGTAAAAAAAGGTATACATTTTCATATTAAAAAAGTCCCGATGCAATCGGGACTTCAATTAGTTTAAAACTTAGAAAATAATTTTTCCATTTTTTCTTTTTCTTCCTCAGCGAGTGAAGTATCGACTAGGATTCTTCCGGAGTGTTCGTCGATTATGATTCTTTTTCTTCCGGCTATCTCTACTTGAGTTTGTGGTGGAATTGTAAAGAATGAACCAGCAGAAGCACCTCTTTCTATTGAAACAACAGCCAAACCATTACGAACACTAGAACGAATTCTTTTATAAGCTGCAAGCAAACGCTCTTCTATTAAAGCTTCGTATTCGGCTGATTTTTCAGATAAGAAAGCTTCTTCCTTTTCAGTTTCAGACATGATGTCGCTTAACTCTGCTTTTTTATGTTTCAAGTGGTTTGATTTTGCTTCTAGTTTTTCTTTAGAATCAGCAATCACTTGTTTTTTGTGTTCCATTGAAGCTCTCATTTCTTTAATTTGCTTTTCAGCTAGTTGAATTTCAAGTTCTTGAAACTCAATTTCTTTCGTTAAAGAGTTGAATTCTCTATTGTTACGAACACTATCTTGTTGTTTAGCATATCTTTTGATAGAAGCTTGATGCTCTTCAATAGCATTCTTTTTTGATTTGATTTGCTCTTCAATATGCTCCAAATCTTGCTTTAGTTTTTCGGTGCGAGTACTTAAACCTGCAACTTCATCTTCCAAATCTTCTACTTCTAGAGGAAGTTCACCTCTCACATTTCTAATTTCGTCAATTCTAGTGTCAATTAATTGTAAATCATACAATGCTCTTAACTTTTCTTCAACGCTTAATTCTTTTGTATTCGCCATAATATTTATAAGTACTTAACAGGATTGGTATTTTCTTCTGATAAAATGATTCCGCCGAAAGACGAGACGGGTGCAAAATTAAGAATTTTTTTCCTAAGAAAATCAACAATATAATTTTTTGTATAACGTTCACTTTCAAAATGACCAATATCGGCTAAAAGTAGTTGATTTTCGGCTTCATAAAAGTTGTGATACTTTAAATCAGCGGTTAAAAAAGCATCTGCGCCAGCAGCAAGTGCGTTTTTAATAGCAAAACTTCCCTGAACCTCCAAGAACGGCAACTTTTTGAATAGGTTTTCCAGTGAATTCTGAATGTCTAATGCCTCCAGTTTGCATTTTTTCTTTGACAAATAGTAGAAAGTCTTTTTCTTCCATGGGCTCTTTTAGCTCACCAATCATACCAAGACCAATGTTTTGATGAGCATTTTCTATAGAATAAATTTCATAAGCTACTTCTTCATAGGTATGAGCATTGAATAAGGCTTTCAGAATTTTTTGCTCTAAATGTTTTTCAAAAGTTACTTCAATTTTTATTTCTGTATTTTCAACAAATTCAAAACGCTCTCCAATTTCAGGGTTACTATGTTCATTACCCATGTAAGTTCCAATACCTTGTGAATTAAAACTACAATTTTCATAATTTCCAATAGTACCAGCCCCAGCATTGAATAATGCATTCCTGACTTCTTCGGCATTTTCGGGAATGGTATAGGTTACTAATTTCCGGATGAAGTTTTGTTTTGGAATTAGAATTTTAGGTTTCATAATTCCTAAAGCATCACAAAATAGTTTGTTTACACCATCCTGATGATTATCTAGAGCGGTATGAATGGCATAAATAGCGATATCATTTTTAATTGCCTTAATCACAACTCGTTCAACATAATTTTTACCAGTAATTTTCTTTAATCCAGAGAAAATTATAGGATGAAAACAAATAATAAGATTGCATTTTTTTGTAATAGCCTCGTCTATAACATTTTCTAGAGCATCATGACAAACTAAAATTCCTGTTACCTCGGTTTCGGGATTTCCTACTAAAAGCCCAACATTATCAAAATCCTCTGCATACGCTTGTGGTGCAAGTGTTTCAAGTATGGGTAGTATTTCTTTTATTTTATTCACTTTATAGTTTTATTTAAAGTTAAAAATAATTTTAGGTTGACCACGAATTAAGATACTCTTTGATAGTCCATATTTCGTTGATTTTTTCCATCAAAAGTATTGATCCACTATTGTGTTCTATGTTTCTGAAAAATACAATTTTAACTAAGGCGATGTTGCCTTTGGAGTAATAAATAGGTTTATTGATAATCATTAAACGTTGATTGTTTAGATTTAAACGTTTAGAGATTTCCTGATATTTTTCTAGACTCAAGCAATTGTTGACTTTTGATTTTAGATTCGTTTTATCCGAATTGAAAATGAGTTCTAGTTCGGTTGACCAACTTTTTTCAGAAGCATCATTTTTGATTTTATTTTGAATTTCTAAAAGAAACTCTTTAGGCAGTTTATGGTCCTTTACTGCTTCAATTAATTCCTCGTTGTTGCTGGGCTGATTACAGTACAAATACAGCAATTGACTTCTACCTTTGTAAACAGGCTTTCATTTTTGTAATAGGTTTCTAAAATGGTTTTCAACACCCATTGATTTTGATTTTCTTGTCCAAATGACCATTGAAAAAAGAGGCACATCATACCTAATTTAATGCCGTTTAGATTAATCTTTAGCGATGGTTTCAAGGATAGAAATTTAAATTATTTTTTCTTTCAAAGATAAAATATTATACTTTCGTAAAATGATATTTTTTAGAAAAATACTGTTTCCGTTTGCAGTCTTGTACGGGTGGATTACACAACTTAGAAATTTCCTTTACGATACAGGTATTTTCAAATCGTATGCCTTTGATATTCCTATTATTGCCGTTGGTAATTTGAGTGTGGGAGGCACTGGAAAAACACCACAAATTGAATATCTTATCCGATTGCTTTCAGAAAAATATCGCGTAGCTACTCTTAGTCGAGGATATAAAAGACAATCTAAAGGTTTCATTCTGGCAAACGATACTTCAACTGCATCACAACTTGGCACTGAACCGTTTCAGTTTTATAAAAAGTTCCAAAATACTTTAGTTGCAGTAGATGCTGATAGGAAAAACGGAATTGAACAATTACTTTCATTGCCAGACAAACCCGAAGTTATCTTGCTTGACGATGCTTTTCAACATAGAAAAGTGAAAGCTGGATTTTATATTTTATTAACTTCATATGACGATTTATTTTGTGATGATTTTATTTTGCCAATGGGCAATTTACGCGAGAGTAGAAGTGGGGTAAAAAGAGCAGATTGTATAGTTGTAACAAAATGTCCTGAAACGATTTCAAATGAAGAGCAAGATAATATTAAGAGTAAATTAGGTAATTATAAATTAATATTTTTTAGTTCAATTGCTTATGATACTAGTATTTATTCTGAGAAAACTGCAATAAAAATAGCAGAAATTAAAAATAATGACAAATTACTTTTGGCAGGAATTGCAAAACCTAAAACCTTTTTTGCATATTTGCAGAACGAAAATGATATACTGTTGAAATTTTCAGATCATCATCATTTTACTGATAAAGATGATATTTTAAACATAAAAAAACAAGCTAAAAACAATTTGATTATTACTACTGAAAAAGATTTTGTTAGGTTGAATGACAGTATTTCAAAAGAACAACTTTTTTATTTGCCAATTAAGACATCGTTTATTTTTGGGGGTAATGATTTTGATAAAACAATTTTAAATTATGTGGGAAAAAGTACAAGAAACAGTTAGTTATATACAAGCTAAAACTAATTTTAAACCAGAATATGGGGTAATCTTGGGGTCAGGCCTAGGTGGATTTACGGGTGATATTACTATCGAGCATACGCTTCCGTATAGCGATATTCCTAATTTTCCAGTTTCTACTGTTCAGGGTCATAAGGGAGCATTGGTTTTTGGAACTATTGGCGACAAAAAAGTAATGGCAATGCAAGGAAGATTTCATTTCTATGAAGGGTATGATATGAAAGAAGTTACTTTCCCAGTTCGAGTTATGAAATATTTAGGTGTAGAAAAATTAATAGTTTCTAACGCTTCTGGAGGAGTAAATAATGATTATGAAGTAGGATCAATTGTATTGATAAAAGATCATATCAATATGATGCCAGAGCATCCTCTACGTGGGAAAAATGAGGAACGTTTTGGACCTCGATTTGTTAATATGAGTGAGCCCTACAGTAGAAAAATGCTTGTAAAAGCAAAAGAGTTAGCAAATACTCTTGGAATTACCGTGCATGATGGAGTATATTTAGGTTTACAAGGACCAACTTTTGAAACACTTGCCGAATATAAAATGGTGAAAATTTTAGGTGCTGATTGTGTTGGAATGTCCACAGTTCCAGAAGTAATCGTAGCTTGTCACATGGAAATGGAAACATTCGGAATTTCCGTAATTACCGATATGGGTAATGAAGACAGCATTGATACAGTGAGTCATGACGAGGTGTTAGAAGCTGCTAAAAAAGCAGAACCACACGTTAGAAACTTAATAAAAGAATTGATTAAGCAGTATTGATTATGTTGCTAAGTTTTGAGCAACGGCTTTATAGAATTCATCAGGTTTAAATGGCTTTGTAATTACGTCATTCATACCATAAGATAATAGCATTTCTCTATTTTCATTTAATGATATAGCAGTTAATGCTATTATTTTTGTTTTCTTGTCAAATGTTCGAATGGTTTGTGTCGCAATCGTACCATTTATTCCAGGTAAATGAACGTCCATTAACACAACATCATATTTGTTGTTTTTTACGGCCTCAATAGCATCTTCACCATTATCAATTACCTCACAAATCATCCCTTTGTTTTCAACCATTTTCTTGGTAATCATTTGGTTGATTTTATTGTCTTCAATCAATAACACTTTTTTGTCTTTAAGAATATCGTCATTGTAATCAATTGTTTTTTTCGGCAATGACTTCATTTTTTCCAATTTTAAAACTCAAATCAAACTTGAAAGAGGAGCCTTTTCCTACTATACTTTCTACTTCAATTTTACCTCCAAGAATGTCTACCAATTTTTTTACAATAGTCAAACCTAAACCTGTTCCACCGTATTTTCGATTGATTTCGATGGAGCCTTGTGAAAAACTGTCAAAAACAGATTCTAATTTTTCCTCAGGAATTCCTATTCCAGTATCGAGGACTTCAAAATGAATGGCTGTAAATTCTTCGTTTAATTCTGTTGTTTTTAAGATTACTTTTACTTCGCCATTTTTCGTAAATTTCAAAGCATTATTCACTAAATTTAAGAAAATTTGAGATAATTTAGTTGGGTCGCCAATAAGAAAATCGGGTATGCTTTCGTCAATATCAATAGTGAAAGCATTATTGTTTATAGAAGCCAATTCTTTCAATGAATGTTGAATATTTCCTAATAATAATTTTAGATTAAAATTGATATTCTCTGTTTCAATTGCGCTGGATTCAATTCGGTTTATTTCTAAAATTTCATTGATGAAAGTGAGTAAATAATTCCCAGAAAACTTCAATGAAGTCAGGTAATTCATCTGGGATTCTTTTGGATCTTCTTCCAATAATAGATGGGTAATTCCATTAATTGCATTCAAAGGAGTTCTTAATTCATGACTCACAGTTGATAAAAACTCCGCTCTCGCTTTTGAAGCTTTTTCGGCTTTTTCTTTGGCTAATTGAAGCTCATTATTTTTTCCTTTAATAGTAAGTTCGATTTGTTACGGATAATATTATTCTTGTACAACGACAAACTTAAAAGCGATAATATAGAAATTAATGCAATGGCAAGGATACTGATTAACTTGGCTACTTTATTGGCTTTTTGTTGTTCTTTATTTTCTTTATCCATTTGTTCAATGGTTTTCATTCTTTCGCCATCCTTAAATTCTGCATAGTCCTCAGAACCCAATTTCTTGTTATTCAATGCTGATATGCTGTCTTTTAATTGAATGTATTCTTTGAGATATTTATGGGCTTTATCAATATTAAGTAGTTTTTCGTAAACCAAACTTAATGAGAATAAAATCTTCGATTTTTGCTCCATATTTTTATCCAAAGCATTTAGGTCGTATGCTCGTGTTAAATAATTTAGCGCTAAATTTTTTCTGTTATTTTCTAATTCGATTTTTCCAATTTGATAAAGAGCTTCAGCTTTAGTCTTAAAAATATCCTGAGAATCAGGCTTTGCGATAATTTGATTGAATATAGGAACCGCCAATTTGTATTGTCCTTTCGCTTTATAAACAATTGCTTTTTGAAGATTTAGTAGCTCAATAGCACTTGTAATCTTGATAGAAGAATAGATTGTTTTTGCTTTATCGAAGTAGGTGTCTGCTTTTGAATATTCACCTTTTTCCATAAAGCATAATCCTAGTTTGTAATAGGCATATGCTTGTTGACTAGAAGGACTAAAAGTGTTGTATTGCGCAATACTTTTGTAGTATGATTGTATGGCATCGTCGTCTTTTTTTAAATCAAAATATAATGATCCTAGTAGCGAAAATCCTCTTGCTTCAGCTTTTTTGTTTTTTGTTTTTTTAGCATAATCAATTGCTTTTTGAGCAAAAGAAAGAGAGAATTTATAATTGTTGGTTTTTATGTTAAAGTTGGATAACTCAATATAGTAGTCTATACTATCTACCTTAACAGTACTTTTCTTTTGTCGCTGTGCAAATGCAAATGCGCTAAAAAGTAAACAATAGAATAAAATAGCCCTCATGAATTACTTATAATTTGTTGTTCAAGGGTTTAAATATAATGAATTATTTTTTAACCAATAGAGTTATTAAGTCAATAATTCGTGAAGAATATCCAATTTCATTATCGTACCACCCTACAACTTTAACCATTTTGTCAATCACAGAAGTAAGTTGAGAATCAAAAAGACAAGAGTTTGGGTTTCCAATTATATCTACTGAAACAATTGGGTCTTGAGTGTAGGCTAAAATTCCTTTGAGTTCGTTTTCGGATGCTTTTTTGAAGGCAGCATTAATTTCTTCAATGGATACTTGTCGTTTTACATAACACGTAATATCGGTTAGGGAACCGTCGGGAACGGGAACACGAATGCCACTGCCACCAAATTTTCCCTCAAATTCAGGAAATATTTTGGTCAAAGCCTTTGCCGCACCAGTAGTGGTTGGAACTATAGATTGACTTGCCCCACGTGCACGACGTAAATCTTTATGTGGCTGGTCATGCAAACTTTGATCAGTAGTATAGGAGTGGACAGTAGTGATGTAGGCTTGTTCAATTCCGCACAATTCACTAATGATTTTAATCATTGGAGCAGCATTATTTGTAGTGCAACTTGCATTGGATACAATAGTTTCTGTTCCGTCTAGTATAGATTCATTTACGCCCAGAACAACTGTTTTTATTGCATCAACTTCTGAAGGTGCCGATAGGATTACTTTTTTGGCTCCAGCCAAAATATGAGCGTTGATTTCATTAAAAGTTTTGTATTTACCAGTAGCTTCTACAACAAGGTCAATATTTAAGGATTTCCAATTTAGATTTGGAATGTTTTTTTCATGAAAAAACAAGTATTGTTTACTACCAACCCAAATCGAAGTGTCATCATAGGAACATTCCTCTGACAAAACCCCATGAATACTGTCGTATTTAATTAAATGCGACATGGTTCTGTTATCGGCGATGTCATTTATGGCAATAACTTCAATAGTAGGATGATTCAAAAGTAATCGGAATAGATTTCGTCCAATCCTTCCAAATCCATTGATTGCAATTCTTGTCTTCAAGGTTTTACAGTATATGTTTTGCCGCTTTATAGGATGAACGAACTAAAGCTCCACTTTCAACATGTCTGAAACCTAGTTCTAATCCAATCTTTTCGTATTTTGCAAATTGCTCTGGCGTAATGTATTCTTTTACGGGTAAGTGTTTTTTACTGGGTTGTAGGTATTGACCAATGGTTACTACATCTACATTGGCTTTACGCAAATCGTGTAGCGTTTGAATGACTTCTTCTTCGGTTTCTCCCAATCCAAGCATAATCCCTGATTTGGTTCTGTTGATTCCTTTTTCTTTCAAATAGCGCAATACTTCTAGGCTTCTATCGTATTTTGCTTGAATTCGTACCTCACGAGTCAATCGGCGAACGGTTTCGACATTGTGGGAAACTACCTCTGGATTTGCTTCTACAATTCTGTCAATATTTCTCTCGATTCCTTGAAAATCAGGAATTAATGTTTCAAGAGTGGTGTTGGGATTCATTCTTCGAATGGCTTTGACAGTTTCAATCCAAATGATGGAACCTCCATCTTTCAAATCGTCTCTATCTACGCTTGTGATTACGGCGTGTTTGATGTTCATGATTTTAATGGAGCGCGCTACTTTTTCAGGTTCGTCCCAGTCTACGGTTTCGGGTCTTCCTGTTTTTACGCCACAAAAACCACAAGAACGGGTACAAATATTTCCTAATATCATAAAAGTTGCGGTACCTTCTCCCCAACATTCACCCATATTTGGACAGCTTCCTGAGGTGCATATAGTATTCAAACTATACTTGTCTACCAAACCACGAAGCTCTGTATATTTTTGACCAATAGGAAGTTTTACTTTTAGCCATTTTGGTTTTCCTATAGGTAATGTATTGTCTAAAACGCTTTCCATCAAACTATTTTTTGAATGGCAAAGATAGGAATTAGATTTAGGAATTAAATTGGTTTTTTGTTAATTTCAAGTTAGAGTTAGCGCAGCTTTACTTTGTGAGTTTTAACATTACATGTTGAACATATTCGTAAGGACGAGATAATTTTAACGGGCCGCGTATTGGCGATGGGCGGGATTTTTAGCACTGAACTTTAATCGAAGAACGAAAGTTGAATTTTGCACTTCCGTTGATACGAAGCCGTTCAGCCCGCCTATTGCCAATACGATGTTAGCGGTTCGTTGTTGTTTCTTCGTTAGTCAATTTCGCTTGATTTTGTTAATAATTTCTTTAAAGGTCGGGGCTTTTTTGTCAAAATCCCAGTTGAGTTCGCTTGCTTATTTATCGCTATGTCCCAAGGTGGATAAACTCTAATTCCACGTTTTCCTTCTTTGTTGTTTCTTGTTATTATTCCTTTGTCAGCCAACACAGATTTTGGAAAAATAAACTGTCCGAAGTTGTCATTACTTTTTGATGTGATAATTATAAAATCTAAGTCGTCTAAATCGCTAAATGGTTCGGTTATTCCGTCTTTGTTTCTTTTCCAAATGGTAACAAACTGTCCCGTTTTTGTCGATGTGATTTTAGAAACACGATATTGAATTGTCTTTCCGTTAAGTTCAAATGAACAAGCTCCGTATTCTATACTTTCTAAATTCTGCTTCAAGTTTGACAATTCAAAACCACATTTGTCATAAACTATTTCTTTCACAACGAATTGGGCGTGTCGCGTTTTTGTTGTCATTTTATACTTTGATAGTACTTTTTGTCCGATTGAGATGCTACAAAATTAACTTGTCTGCTTTGTTGCTTTCATAAATGAAGTCGTTTAGACTTTTACTATTAAACTTTGAAAAATCTCCAACAATTGTCAAAGGCATTTGATATTGAGTGAACTTTTGAAGTATATCTCCTGCAATTTTTGTTTTTAATTCAAAAAAGTCGTGAATAATGTTCTTTTCGTGAATAATGATTTTGTCAAAACCCTGATAGTTTAGGTTTCCTAATAAATCTAAACCGTCTTCAGTAGTTTTTAAAATTATTTCGTCCGTAATTATTTCGGCTATTTTTTTGTCGTTGATATTATGAGTTTCAATGTTCATTTAATTTATCGGTTGTTTGTTTTGCACGGTCGCTTGTTACAATGACCGCTAACTTGTTTATAAACGAAACAAACTTTCGCCAAGCAACCTAAAAATGGTTGTATAGGCGAAACTTTTATTTCGTTTACAATTTCAAATATAGTTAATAATTCCTTGAAATTCTCGTAAGAAAAATTAATCCATCATGACAATTATAGGTAAGTTGTAGGAAGTACGTACTGGGTTTCCTTTAATCATGCCCGGAGCCCATTTCGTTTTAAGCGATTTTAAAACACGAATGGCTTCTTTGTCTAAACCATGACCAGGATTGTTTTTAACTTGAATATCTGTCATGCTTCCATCTTTTTCAATGACAAAGGAAACGTAAATACGAATGGTTTTCCCCTCTTCAAGTTCAGGCTTTTCAAAATTAGTACCCACATAGTTATAAAATTTTCCAATACCACCCGGAAATTCAGGAAGTTTATCTAAGCTGTTTGTGGTGTTTACAATGTTTTCTGGAATTGTTGTTGGAGTTTCAGTTCCTGTTCCAGTGGTTTTGACAACATCTATGTTAGTAGCTGTTTCGCCTGTAGTTCCATTAGTTTTACTGCTATTGTCAGTATTTTTTACTATGTCCTGATTGGCATCTATGGCTTTTACAATGGTTGGATTGATAAGTTGCTCTTTCTTGATGTTTGAACTTGGTTTTTTTTGCAATAGGGATAACCAGTTTAACAGGCTTTTGTGGTTTAAAATCACTTAGCCTAATTATAGTATTGGTGTAGTCGGGAGTTTCAATCTTGATTTTTTCGTTACCCGAAAACAGGTTGATGAGCATTGAAATACTGATGAGACTCGTTACAATCATTGAACCCATAAAGAAAGCAAGTAAAGTCGTCTTGTCACTTTCTTTTCGGAGTTGGTAGGCGCCGTATTCTTTGTTTTTTCCTTCGAAAACTATATTAATCCAATTGTTTTCACAGATACTTAATTTTGACATAATTCAAGAGTTTAGTGGTTAAGTATCAATCAGTCATAGGCGAAAGTAATTTTAATAGACAACGTTAAAATTATCTTTTTTATTGTAGCAGTATTTCTAAGTAAATGCTGAAAGCTTGACTATCGTTTATTCTCGATAATTTCAGCTAATAATTTTTTGGCGCGGAGTAGTTTTATTTTCACATTATTCAAGGGTTCGCCCAGTTGTTCGGCAATTTCTTGATAACTAAATTCTTGAAAATAGCGCAGTTGAATTACCTCTTGATAATGTGGTTTTAATTCTTTGATGTAGCGTAGTAATTGAGATAGATTTTGCTCCGTTATTAGTTCATCTTCAGCTGATGGAGTAGAGTCGGCAATATTGTAGGCTTGATTGTCTTCTTCATCAGTGATGTCAATAAAAGAGAAGATTTTTTTTGCGGAGTAGGTCAATATGAACGTTTTTTGCAATTGCAATTAACCAAGTATTGAATTGAAATTCAGGGTTGTACGTCCCTATTTTGTCAAAGGCTTTGGAGAAGGTTTCTATGGTAATATCCTCGGCATCGGTTTCATTTTCAGTACGTTTTAGCATAAAACTATACACTTCACTCCAATAGAAATCCAACAGAAAAGTAAAGGCTACTTGATCGCCTTTTTTTGCTCTTTCTATGTTTTCTTTTATTTCCAATGTACAGGTTTTGAAAAAATATTTTTGAAAAAGATATTGAATTGGGTGAAGATAAGTACTATTTCAACAATTGGAAACCAATACATTACATCTTTTTCTTTCAATTTTCCTGATGAAAATCCGAGAGTAATCCAAGTAAAGAGATAACGAAATCCAACTAAACTTAAAACAATAATCCACTGGTATTGGAATGAAAGTAAAAGTATAGGAAGTAAAATAAACAGCAATTGCGATAGATAAAATATGGATAAATGTGCTCTATCGAAAAATTTGTAAAATTTTGCCGTTGATACATGTCTGCGTTTTTGTGCAAACCATTCTTTGAATGTTGTTTTAGGTTGCGAATAGGTAAAACTTTCTGGTGTATAACAAACAGTTGTGTTTTTGCCTTTTGCTGCTTGATTAATGAACAAATCATCGTCTCCAGAACGAATTTTCATGTGTTCAATAAATCCATTAACATTGAAGAATTCCTCTTTCTTGTAGGCTAAATTTCGACCTACTCCCATATATGGATGTCCCATTTTTGCCCATGAAAAGTATTGAACCGCTGAGAGCATGGTCTCAAATCGGATTAATTTATTCAAAAAAGAACCCGGAATTTTCTCGTAGGCACCATATCCTAAAACGATTGTTTTTTGAAGACTAAAGTGTGAACTCATCTCTTTTATCCAGTCTTTTGAAGTAGGGTAGCAATCGGCATCAGTAAATAGGAGGTATTCTTTTTTTGCGGCTTTGATTCCTAGAGTTAGTGCGAATTTTTTATTGCCCCAAAAGGCTTCATTGTTGATTACTTTTACCAATCGTACATTGGAATACTGTTTTTCATACCCTTCAAAAATCTCTAAAGTTTCATCACTTGAAGCATCATCAATAAGAACAATCTCGAAATCTGGGTAGTCTTGTTCTACTAGAAGCGGAATAAATTTCGTTACATTTTCAGCTTCGTTTTTAGCACAAACAATAACAGAAATTGGAATTTTTTTAGGATTACTCTTTTGTGTTTTTGTATAGGCAAACTTCCCAAAAACAATTAAATAGTAAAAGAGTTGTATTGCAACGACAAGGATAAACAGATAAAAAGTAATAGTCAACATATAAGCGTATTGTCTTTTAAAATCGTGTGCAAAGGTACAAATTCAATTGTGAATTTGGAAGTATAAATTGTGAATTATTTGGAGAGAATTTGAAGTCTAAATTACATTCACTTCGGCTTCTATTTGAATGCCAAATGTCTTGAAAATAGTAGTTTGAATAGTTTTTGCTACTTCTAAAATTTCCTGTCCAGTGGCGTTTCCGTAATTAACTAAAACTAAAGCTTGATTTTTGTGAACTCCAGCATCTCCAAAACGTTTGCCTTTAAAACCCGCTTGTTCAATAAGCCATCCAGCAGGAACTTTAACTTCGGTAGCAGAAACCTCATAGTATTTCATTTCTGGGAATTGTTGGTGAATTTTCTCAAAATCACTTTTTAGTAGAATAGGATTTTTAAAAAAACTACCGCTATTTCCCAGTTCTTTTGGATCAGGCAATTTACTTTGTCGAATGGCAATTACAGCATTGCTAACGTCTTTTAAAGTAGGATTTGTGATATTGTTTTTTGCTAGTTCTGATGCAATATCGCCGTAGGAAATATTAATTTTATGACTGTGCTTTGTTAGTTTATAAACTACCGAAGTAATGATATATTGGTCTTTGACTTCATTTTTAAAAACACTTTCCCGATAACCAAAATGACATTCTTCTTTTGTGAATGTTTTCATCTCTTGGTTGGTGATTTTCATCACATCACAGGAAACAAAAGTGTCTTTTATTTCAGTGCCATAAGCCCCAATATTTTGACTGGTGTAGTGCCTACATTTCCTGGAATAAGAGACATGTTTTCAAGTCCACCCAAATTTTGATCAATGGTCCAAAGCACAAATTCATGCCAGTTTTCTCCAGCTTGACTTTCAACCCAAACGAAATTGTCATCTTCTTTGATGATTTTTTTTCCTTTTAAATCCACGTGAATGACTAAGGCATCGATATTTTTTGTCAAAAGCATATTACTCCCACCACCAAGGATGAATTTTTTTTCGTCTGGATGTTGCTCTAAAACGGTTTTTAAATCGGTGATAGAATGTACCGCCACAAATTGTCGCGCTTTAGCCTCAATACCAAAGGTGTTGAAGTTTTTTAGAGAAAAATTTTCGTGGAATTCCATAAAATAATTGCTATTGAAAGGTCAAATTTAAAGTAATATTTCAGAATCTATCATGAAACTAAATTCAAAACAGTAGAAAAATTTTCAGTGTAGTTTTTAATCCAAATATGCATCATAAACAATGGCATGATGTAGGGAATCATTTTCCGATCCCCTTTTTGTAAATTATCAATTAACTTATCGACTTTAATATTTTCAAAATAAGGCATTTGGAACATCGAACTCCTTGCAAATGATTCCATTTCGTCTTTAAAAGCAGGACTTTTAATAATGTAGTCACCCCATGGAACACTCAATCCTACTTTTCTGAAATTTAAAATTTCACTTGGCAATCGATTTTCCATTGCAGTTTTGAGGATGAATTTTCCTTTTTTTCCAGTAAAAAACCATTCGTCGTCCAACGAACCTAAGCCAGCAATTAATCTAGGGTCTAAAAAGGGTTCTCTACATTCAATAGAAGCTCCCATCGTACAACGGTCGTTTCTGTCCAAAAGTGAACACAGATAAGTATGTTGATCAAAGTATAGCGCTTGTCTTTTTAAATTATTTGGATACAGTATTTTAGCATCTTCATAAATTTCTTTACGGTATTCGTTTTTAGGTGGACTATTTATTCCAAAATTTTTCTTGATATCATTTTTAAAGATATTACAGCTGTTGAAGAGGATTAGATCTTCATCATTTTTGAATTGCGAATAGCGAATTAGTTTTTCATATCTCGGTTTTTTTGCAAACATATCTATATTTCCAATTGTGGCTATTGAATTTAAAAGAGAAGGATGTTTTAGAGCTTTGTATCTCACGTAACCGCCCATCATTTCATCGGCTCCTTCACCAGAAAGTAATACTTTTACTTATGGTTTAGCCATTTGAGAAAGAGCCAAGAGATGAGGTTCACTCAAGTGAATTATTGGTTCATCTTGAAAGTAAGTAGAAGCAATTAATTTTTCATACAGAGAATCATTTTCCAACTGCATGGTATGAAAGCCATAATGGAATTTTTTTGACAGCATTTTTGCCAAATGTGATTCGTCATGTTCTTCTTCTTTAAATCCAACATTGTATGTTTGTAATTTTTTAAATTTTTGTTGACTTAAAGATACGAGAATGGAGGAGGAGTCCAATCCACCACTTAGTAACACACCAACAGGCACATCGCTAACCATTCTTAAACGTACAGCATCGTCAAAAGTGCTTTTGAACCATTCTAAAGGTTTTTCTATTTCAGAATGATTATTGATTTCTATTTGTAAATCCCACCATTTTTCAGTACTTATTTTTCCACTTTCGTGAATGGTAATGCTGTCTCCAGGCAACACTTTTTTTACATTTTCATACAAGGTATTTTCACCAGCCACAAACCGATTAAAAATATATTCTCCTAATCCGTCCTCAGCTATTTTTAGTGGAACGCCCGCAGTAAATAACGCTTTTTGCTCAGAGGCAAAATATACTGTTTCATTGTAAAATGAATAATAGAGTGGTTTTACTCCCATTCGGTCACGAACCAGAATCAATTTTCTTTCTTTTTTATCCCAGATGGCAAACGCAAACATTCCGTTAAGTCGATTCAGCATTTCGAGACCATACAATTGGAAGAGTTTCATTAGAACTTCTGTATCTGAGTGGGTTTTTATGTCAAATCCATGGCTCTTAAGTTCCGAATAAAAATCTTTGAAATTGTATATTTCGCCATTGTACACCATAACGTACCTTCCATCATCAGAAAGAAACGGCTGGTGTCCAGCTGAAGTGACGTCAAGAATAGAAAGTCTTCTATGTCCAAAACCAACATTGTTTTCTACGAATAACCCTTTATCATCTGGTCCACGATGTTCTAAGGCGTCTCGCATTTTGGTGAGTACACTTTCGTCTACTTTTTTTTGCGATTGCAAATGTAAGATTCCATTTATACCACACATAAATCTTAGTTTTTAGTAGTGTTAATTAATTCATGGTATCGGTCTGCAATCATTTTCATATTAGTGGAATAATTGACGTTTTGTTCTATAAATTTTCGGTTGTAGGTGACCGCTTGTTCTCTATAGGATGGATTTTCAATTGCCCAAATAAGTTCTGAAGCCAACTGTTCGTAATCATTAACAGGAATCAATTGACCGTTTTTTCGATGGTCTATCCAGCTTTGATTGCCTGGAATATCAGTTACAATTGGATAACAATTGGTTGCCATTGCTTCAAATAAAGAAGCGGAAACACCCTCGGTTGTGGGCATGCTGATGTAAAAATTAGATTGCTGCAAAACTTCAGACAATTGAGAACTAGGAAGTTTACCTGTAAAAGTAACTTTTGTATCAATTTTTAGTTTTTTTGCCAATGCTTTTAGAAATGGCAATTGAACTCCATCGCCAACAATCGTTAGCTGAAAATCAAATCCTTTTTCACGGAGAATTGCAAATGATTTTAAAATAATATCGTGTTTGTATTCAGGAGATAAAGAACGGGTTACAATGGCATTAATTCCATTCAATTTTATTGTTTTTTTCATTTTCAAAAACAGATAAATCGATGCCTTTTGGCAAAATCATAACTTTATTCATATCTACATTCGCCTTTTTCATTGTGATAGTCATAGCTGGTTCAAGCGTGGATTAGATTCGCTTTTTTAAAAGCATAATCTTGAATTCTTTTTTTTACGGGAAATAAAATGGAATTTGTAGGCCACAAATCGGTAATGCCCTGTTGCGCAATAACAAGAGGTTTAATTCCAGATAGGGCGGCAAGAAATCCGTAGCTTGTTGTTCTTTCGGCAATGACCATATTTGGGGAATGCTGCTGTTTTATTTTTCTTATTTCTAAATATGAACTAGCGTATTCAAAAATTCTTTTAATTCGATTTAGAATACTATTGCTTGGTGTTTTCAATTCCCAAGTTATGATTTCAAAATCGCCAAATTCTTTGAGTCCGTTCATCCAAGTAATGGCGTCCTGTCTGTAGGTTTCCCCAAGGAAAAGAATTTTTTTTCTAGGCATTTCGAGTTACTCTTCAGTTTCTAAAGCTCTGTTTAGAAAGTCATTAAGAGGTTTCAAAACAATTAATTTTTGAGCGACAATTTTGCTGAAATTTGGATTTAAAAAATCGTTGTCATCAATTTTTTGTGAAGCCGTGTAACTTTTAAGTTTCAAAAATTCAATGGCAGGGTGGTTTGCCTCAAAATCTTTAGGAGCTTTTTTTAAGGTATTATTTTCGTCTCGAGTAATTGCGCCAAATTCTTTTTTGAAAAATTTATTATTGACAATAGCTTCTAAATCCTCATGAAAGAAAGCAATTTCTTTTCGAATTCGTTTCAACTCATCTGCTTCTGGACACCAAACTCCTCCTGCAATAAAAGAATTTCCTTTTTCAAAATGAATGTAATAGCCAGGGCTATTTTTTCTAAATTTATTTTGTGTAAACCATACACCCATGTTGGTTTTGTATGGAGATTTATCCTTTGAAAAGCGAATATCACGATTGATTCTAAAGGTGCAATTTTTAACTTCCAAGGGTTCTAAACTTTGATCCAAAGGTTTCATTTCGGCTAAAATTCCTGCTATGAAATTGTGGTAATCTTTTTTATAATTTTCATACCTTTTTTTGTTGGCATGCATCCAATCGGTAGTGTTGTTAGCGATTAGATCATCAAGAAATTGAACAGCTTCTTTTGTTATCATTTTACAAATGCGTTTTTAAATCTTCTTCTGAAATGTAGCCGATGTTTCTCCATATTTCTTTACCATTTTCATAGAATATCACCACGGGTAAACCATCTAATTTTAGGGAGCCTACTATAGTTTTGTTTTTATCGGCGTCTAGGCGAATAATTACTATTTTATCTTTAAAATCTTCTTGCATTTTTAAAATGTACGGAGACATCTTCTTACATGGAGCACACCATTCGGCATAAAAATTCACCAGAACTTTTTTGTCGGATTTTAGTGCGTCTTGGTATTCTTGAGGGCTAATTCCAATGATTTTATCACTTGGTGTACTCATTCCCGCCGAGTTCCATTTTAAAATTCCACCTTCTAAATCATAAATTTTTGAGAAACCTAATTCAGCCAGTTTATTCGCAGCTTGTTTGCTTCTTCCTCCGCTAAGGCAATACACAAAAACAGGATTTTGTTTATCGAATTTGTCTGCCTTTTCTGCAAAACCTTCAGCTTTCCAATCTACATTTACAGCATTGTCAATATGTTTGCTTTTAAATTCTTCGGGAGTTCTCACATCCAGAATTTGAGCACTTGGAGTGGAGTTTATTTTTTCTGCAAAAGCAACAGCAGGAATAGTTTCTATGTTTTTAGAACTTTGTCCTTTGCAGCTTATAGAAAGAAAACCAATTAGTAGTAACGATACAATAGATAGCTTCATTTGTGGTATTTAATAATCAGCTAAATTACAAATTCAAAAGAGATTACAAGTTAAACATTTTATAACTTTGATGGGTTAACTTAACAATATTTTCTGTTCTCTCAGAGTGAGTGTCTGAAATGAATAGTTGTCCAAAACTATCGTTGTTGACCATTTCTACAATTTTTCCAACGCGAGTTTCATCTAATTTATCAAAAATATCATCAAAAAGTAAGATAGGTTTTACACCTGATTGTTTTTTTACAAATTCGAACTGAGCTAATTTTAAAGCAATTAAAAATGACTTTTGTTGTCCCTGTGAACCGAATTTTTTTATCGGATGATGGTCAATTTCAAATGACAAATCGTCTTTGTGAATGCCCATTGAGGTATAATGCAAGGCTCTATCCTTAGTGATGTTTTCTTCTAAAAGCGTCAATAGATTTTTTTCGAACAATTGGCTTTCGTAAACTAACTGCACTTGTTCTTCCGAACCCGTTATGGCTTGATGGTGTTTGTTGAAAATAGGAATAAAATCTTCTAGAAATTGTTTTCTTTTTTCAAAAATGCGTTGTCCTAAAGTATTTAATTGCTCGTTATAAATGGATAAAGTATCGTTTTCGAAAACATGATTTAGCGCAAAATATTTCAATAGCGCGTTGCGTTGCGTTAGAATTTTTTGATAGTGAATCAGCTCTTGTAAGTAATTGGAATCCAGTTGAGAAATCACACTGTCGATAAACTTTCGTCTGGTTTCGCTTCCTTCAATAATTAAATCTCTGTCGGCGGGTGAAATGATAACGAGCGGAATGAAACCAATATGGTCTGAAAATTTTTCATATTGTTTCCCATTGCGTTTCAGGATTTTCTTTTGGTTTTTTTTGAGACTGCAAACAATTTGTTCTGTTCTCTCATTTTTTTCAAAAGCACCATCAATCACGAAAAACTCTTCTCCATGCTTGATGTTTTGTATTGCCAAAGGATTAAAATAACTTTTTCCATACGACAAATGATAAATGGCATCAAGGACATTAGTTTTGCCAATACCATTTTTGCCCACAAAACAATTAATTTTAGTGTCGAACTCGAAATTAGCTTCCGAAAAATTTTTATAATTAAATAAGGAAATCGCTTTTAAATACATCTACAACGCTTGCTGATAGTGAGAACTTTGAAAATTTTACTTGTTGTTTTTTAAGGGACTGCAAATTATTGAAAAATATCGATAAAAATGGCTTTTATATATGAATAAAAATTTTATTTTTGCCACTCACTAATTTAAAATAAATGGCAACGTATAATAAAAGAGGTTATAAAGCTCCAAAAGAAAAAGAAGAAAAATTAGACAATAATTTTATTGAAGATGTAAATGTTGATGAGAAAGACAGTACAACTGCAGGTGTTTTCAATTCTTTAGATCAAACAGCCTCTAAAACAGAAGAGTGGGTTGCAAGAAATCAAAAATATATTTTTGGAATAGTTACAGCAATTGCTGTTGTGACAGTTGGTTACTTATTGTATCAAAAGTTTGTTGCTCAACCTAATGAAGAAGCAGCAGCGACCGAGATGTTTGAAGCGCAACAAAATTTTCAAAAAGCAGTTGATGGAACTAAAAGTGACTCTTTGTTTGCTCTTTCTTTAAAAGGATCTGAAGGAAAATACGGTTTCAAAGATATTGCTGAAAAATATTCAGGAACAGCAGCAGGAAATTTAGCCAATTATTATGCAGGAATCGCCTCTTTGAATACAGGAAAATACGATGACGCCATTGCTTACTTGGAAAAATTCAAGTCAGATGATGCCATATTAAGTGTCTTGGCTGTTGGTGCAATAGGTGATGCGCATGCTCAAAAGAATCAACAGAAAGAAGCTTTGGAATACTACATCAAAGCCTCTGAAATGAATAAAAATGATTTTACTACGCCACGTTTTCTTTTAAAAGCGGGACAAACTAGTTTAGCTCTAGGAAATAAAGCCGATGCTTTGAAGTATTTTACTCAAATTAAAGAACAATACGAAAGCACTCCTGAAGCTTCAGGAATTGAAGGCTTAATAGGATTGGCGCAGTAAAAAGAGTTTAGATTTCGGATTTCTGAATAAAGATTTTCTTATCTTTGATATGTGGATTTAAATCCTAAATCTCAATTCTAAAATCTCGAACACAAATGGCTACCGCTAACAAAAATTTATCGGATTACAATAAAGATACAATCCCAAACGCGAAAGATTTTCGGTTTGGGATTGTTGTTTCAGAGTGGAACGAACATATTACAGAAGGCTTATTTAAAGGCGCAATTGAAGCTTTGACAGACTGTGGGGCTTTGCACAAAAACATTATTCGGTGGAATGTGCCTGGAAGTTTTGAACTGATTTATGGTTCAAAAAAAATGATTGAGACTCAAAAACCGGATGTTGTTATTACCATAGGATGCGTCATAAAAGGAGAAACTCAACATTTTGAGTTTGTGTGCGAAGGTGTTACTCAAGGAATTAAAGATTTGAATGTGCTATCGGATGTTCCAGTGATATTTTGTTTACTAACAGACAATTCAGAACAGCAATCTATTGATAGAAGTGGCGGAACTCACGGGAATAAAGGAACCGAAGCTGCTATTGCGGCAATTAAAATGGCTTATTTGAGACAACAAGCCTCCATAGGGCATCATTTTGATGGACGGCAATTACTAACCTCTGGTGCTTTGCAAATTGATGAAGGTTCTCCTTTGGAATTGAAGGAGTGATTTGTTAACATGAATTTCAAGGAAAACCTAACCTTGAAAATTCCTGTAACTGTTTTAGGCGATGTTCTTACACATTCATTAATATATTTGAATTAATACGTCAGTTGGTATATTCAATCTGTCATGAAGTTGACGTATCATTTCCAAAGAAAGTTTTCTTTTTCGATTTAAGATTTCACTTGCTCTACTTTTCAAGCCAACAATTTTTGCCAAGTCATTTTGATTATAACCCATTTGCTCCATTCTGAATTTTATTGCTTCGATTGGATCAGGTAATCCAATTGGGAAATGCTCATTTTCATATTGGTCAATAAGAATTCCAAGAACTTCAAGTTCATCACTTTCTCGTGTTCCAAGCTTTGCGTCGAAGATAGTTTCTAATCTTTCCAAAGCTTGATTATAATCTTTTTCGTTTTTTATAGGTTTAATTTCCATAGCTTTTAAATTTCGTTAGCGTTGATCTTGTCATATTCAGCATGTGTTCCTATGAATCGAATCCAAATCATTTGATGGTTGTAATTTATTCTAACAATCAATCTATAATTATTTCCTTTTATGTTAAAAACAATCCTATTGTTGTTTAAAATACTCGCGTTTGGATATTCTTTTTTTACGTCGTTTGGAGTTTTCCAAGCAGCTATGCTAGTTTCTTGAAACCAAGATTTTAATTGTTGTTCTGAGTCAGCATGAATTTGCCAAAAATCACGTAATATCTTCTTCGAAATTATTCTCAAATCTTTTCTAAATTTCTCCAAAGATAAACATAAGTTCCCAAATTGGGAAATTGTTTTTAAAATTTTTTTCAGCGCAGAATTGGCGTATGGATATAGTTTGTGTATACTAGCCAGAAACTTATACGAACGGATGTGATTTAAAAATCAAATTTATTGTAAACGTAATTTTCAAACCAATAAGGCAAATTTTCGGCATGAATTTTAAATGCTTTGCCCTGATAGACTTCTACTAAAAGAGTGAAATTTTTCCCTGAATTGTCAAATAAATAGGCTCTATGAACTAGCTTTATTGCGTCAGATAGATTTTCGAGTGTTTTGAAATATCTAGATTGAATTTTATCTTCATCAACATTGTGTCCTCCTTTTGAGACTCTTATTTTTACACGGTCAATATTTTTTTCGAAATCGTCTGTGCAAATGAAATAGAGATAGGTTTTGTATCCTAAGTCATTTGCCATCTTAATTTCGTTGAGTTTTCCAGGATGACTCATTACCGTTTCATAAGAAAATGATTTCTTGTTTTTATCAATAAATATCGAACGAATGAAGCCGTAAATGAAGCCTCGTAACTATTGGTTTTTAGGTTTATTGATTATAAAATTTTCAGAAACAGAAACATCAATGGTACAGTTTTCCTGATTTGCTTTTTGAATTAGAGATTTAATTTCATCTGTTGTTTTGAAATCATTTAATTCTTGTTGATTAGATTTTAGCCCCAGTTCAGTTAAATCAATTAATCCTTTAGTTTGCAGTGTTTTTTCTATTTCATCTGCATTAATAAAAAAGCCTGAATTATAATTTTTGCTTAATTCAGTGTACATAGTGGTCTTTCCAGAACCATTTGGACCAGCAAAAATTCGAATTCTGTTAGGATTTGACATAAAGAATAGCTCCTTTTTTGAATTTTAATGAAGATTTTAGAGGCTTATTGGATAGTATTTCTGTAGTCCCATCAGGATTTTCGCGAATTGTTTTGTTGTTTTTGGTCATAACAAAACTTAAGCCCAAAGCTCTATTTTCTCTTATAGCATTTGCTACTGCTTTTTTTCCAGCAGCAATCAAATGATTTGTTTCTGTTGCATTTGAGCGGAAAACAATTTTTTTATTTTGACCTTCGTAACTCATAAGTACATGTAAATTTTCTAACAAAGATACACATACTATTAAAAAGTTTGTCTAATTGGATAAACTTTTTATTTTAGATTTATCTAATTAATTAAAAGGTACCCACAAATAATAGTATTTACCATAACTTTTTTCTGATGTTAATGCCATACTATTGTGTGTTTAAGGATTAATACTTCCTCAAATTAATGAAACATATTGCTAGGGCGCAATCACCAAATTTAGTGATATTGTATCACTAAATTTAGTGATTTTTTAGGGTTAGGGTGTAGTTTTTTGTGGTTTTTGGTATGGGAAAGGGATTTTGTCTGTAGACACAGATTGCAAATCAGCGTTATCAGTGATTATACCTTGCAATTACATTTAAAATCAATGATATACTTATGAAATTTTTTACCATAGCTTTCTTTATTAGAAGATAATACTGTTTCATTGTAAAAATATTCCCAATTTTCTTTAGGAATACCACAAAACAAATATTTTTTAGTAAACAATTTTAAATTATCCGAATATATTTCAGCAATTACAAAATTGGTGTTATTTATTTCATAACATTTAACTTCTTTTAGCCATATATCACCCGAAACGGATGTATAAATAGCGTCAAGGATTATTTGAACATCTTTTAGAGTATCTATAAGATTTCCATTATCTTCAATTTTTTTTATTGCATCTTCACAAGCTATTTGCTCTTGCGAATAACAAAAACTTGAAAAAAGGAGTAAAACAAAAAATAGTCTCACAATTTTTAATTTATGGGGTGTTTCAGATATTAATAAACCTATATTCAGTTTAATATCTTTGAGTAAAATATTATCTCATTTTGCCAAATCAAACAGCTTTTTTAATTAGAGGTGATTTACTATTATTATTTTAAATTGCTAATTTTCTTTTGACGACCCTTCCCTGTAATGAAATTTAACTAACTTCGATATTGTATCAATTTCCAAACCGAGAACTTCTGACAGTTCTTTGTTGTAATAATATTTTTTGCTTTCAGGAGAATAATTCCATATCCAATACGCACATCCACCTGAACCGCAATTATATAAAACAGATATATCCTTATATCCATCGAAGTTACAATCAATAAGTTTAAATTCTTTTTTTTCAAAGCTTTTATTCGTTATGATTTCTTGAATTTTTACCAACTGTGAATAGACAAATATAGATTTAAAAGTAACCAGTTGAATCAACATTGAACTTATAATTTAATTGAGGAATACCCTTAATTGATTTTATTGCAATAGAATCACTCTTAATGTAGTAATCCAATCTTTTACTTTGATTAACAATATTTGATGAGTCTGTTTCTTTCTCTTTAAATATATTTGTCTTTTCTTCATTTCTTAAATTACAAGAATAAAAGGTTAGAACTAGTAGTAAATATAATTTATATATTTTCATTTTACATTGTTGCTAAAGTCAGTCTTTGAAAAATTTCTATTTTACAATAATTGATTCTTTGTCGTTATCTTAATTATTATTGTAAGTTTTGTAATTCAATCTTTTTAGTAAATATTAAGTAAGCGTAAAATATCACAAGCACTTTAATTGCATAAAAAATAAATTCACCCTAATATCATAGCACTCAAAGTCCTACCATCACTAAAAGGCCAAAACTGGTATGTTTTTTTATTATGTTTGCTAAGAAACTAATTTTAAATACAAATAATATCGATTACTAATTATTTTTATTTCCTGATAGTACATTATTTTTTTAGTTTTGTTCTTAGATTTATAATTCTTTTGAAGTCTGTCAGTTAATAGTGCTTATTTTAAGGTGTTCTATCTTCGCAACAAAAAACTATCATATCAAAAGCTAATATAAAAAAATAATTTTCGCGAAAGGTTAGCAATAAAAATTTAACTTGATATTAACTACAAATACAGTTCTAATTTAGAACTTTTAATCTTTCTCACTTTACTGGATGTCATATAAACAATTCCACCTGATTGCAAGTTCGTTCCATAAATCTAGAAAATTTGCCATGGTCAAATCGAATGGTTGCGAAATTCAAGACATTTTTTTTCAAAACTCTTAAAACAACGGCGTTGAGTTATTTAAAAGCTGACAAGAATGTCTAAGATTTAATTGAAATGTCTGATTTGGAAGATAACTAGATTCAAGGATTTCATTGAAATATGTTGAGATATACTTTAGTTTGCTTGTCAGATGTATTTTCCAAATTCATTTTAAAAGATGTTTTCTCCTATTATTTTTAAAACTATTATAAGTTTACTTTAAAGTGTAGACTCTAAAGCCTCTGAATTGATTCTCTTACAAACCACTTTTGAATTGGATTATTTAGGCTTATGAAAGGTTTTTAAGACTCAAGAAGGAAACTATTAATAAAAAGCTTGTTGATTTAGAAGATTAACTGTTTACTCCATTCTCTTTTCTGAAAATCTTTTGTCAAACTTTGATTAAATCAAATTTAACAATTCGATAATAAATAATTAGATTGTGGAAGATCGTTATTTGATGAGATTCAAGCTTAGTTCCTTAATACAATTTGTAGATCGATCATGATCGTTGAGGACTTTTATGTGTAATTTAATGAGTTTGGGACTTTGTTTGGAAGGGTAGCCACTTTTTAAAGAAATCAAAAATCTAGGAACTAGAAATCACATTACTTGCCCAATTGATAGTCTTTTGTCGGAATGATGTACATTTTTGTTCCGTTGCTCTGCATGAAAACACTGAACTGACGGTTTTGTAAATAAGGGAGAATTACTTTTTTATGATTACTTTGACTATAAAACCCAACTGAAATTACTTAAATTTGTGAACTTTGGGTTAAACCATAAACTAAAAACCACAAACTGAACGAATGTCGAGTATCATTCAATTACTTCCCGACCATGTTGCCAACCAGATTGCTGCTGGAGAAGTCGTGCAGCGTCCTGCATCGGTCGTAAAGGAATTACTAGAAAATGCTGTTGATGCCAAGGCAACCGACATTAAATTGATTGTAAAGACGGTGGAAAATCATTAATTCAGGTTATTGATAATGGGTTAGGCATGAGTGTTACGGATGCACGACTGTGTTTTGAACGTCACGCGACCTCAAAGATTCGTCTGGCTGAAGATTTGTTTTCGTTGCATACTAAGGGTTTTCGTGGGGAAGCGTTGGCTTCAATAGCTGCTATTGCTCATGTAGAGATGAAAACCAAGCAGGATCAGGAAGAACTTGGAACGCATATTATCATTGAAGGGAGTAAATTCATTTCTCAGGAAGTGGCTGTTTTGCCAAAAGGAACTTCATTTGCTGTTAAGAATTTGTTTTTTAATATTCCCGCACGACGCAATTTCCTGAAGTCGGAAGTGGTGGAATACCGCCATATTGTGGATGAATTTCAACGAGTGGCTTTGGC
Source organism: Flavobacterium sp. (assembly GCA_016718345.1). Lineage (GTDB taxonomy): Bacteria > Bacteroidota > Bacteroidia > Flavobacteriales > Flavobacteriaceae > Flavobacterium. The sequence continues at coordinate 80,989 of JADKDN010000003.1, forward strand.
GCATGCCAATATTCATTTTACGTTTTACCACAATGGAAGTGAAATGTTTAATTTGCCTCCGTCGAATTTCAGGCAACGTATTGTGAATATTTTTTCGGGGAAAACCAACGAGAAATTAGTTCCTGTTCAAGAAGAAACCGAGATTGTACAGATTAAAGGATTTGTGAGTAAGCCTGAATTTGCGAAGAAGAGCAGAGGAGAACAGTTTTTCTTTGTGAATGACCGTTTTATAAAAAGTGGGTATTTGCATCATGCTATTATGGCTGCTTATGAAGGTTTGCTTAAAGACGGGGCGCAACCAAGTTATTTTTTATACTTACAGGTGCCACCCAACACGATTGATATTAATATTCATCCCACTAAAACGGAGATTAAATTTGACGATGAGCACGCCTTGTATGCCATTTTGCGCTCGGCAGTGAAACACAGTTTGGGACAATTTAATATTGCGCCAGTTTTAGATTTTGACAGAGACTCTAATTTAGATACGCCCTACCATTACAAAAATTTGGAAGGCGCAATTCCTACCATTCAAGTAGATGGAAATTACAATCCGTTTTCGGAAGATGTGCCCAAAAAGTCATTCAAAGCAGATGCTTCCTATTCGAATAAAAAATCGGGAATGGATATGCTGATTTTGCTAAACATGCCGCAAGTTGGGAAGGTTTGTATGTAGGTTTAAAATCTGACACGGACTCTAGTTTTGAAAGGGAATTAACACAAAAGACACTTGTTGAAAAACGATACGATTCATCTAGAAAGTGATGAAGTCACGGCTTCTTTATTTGATGGCGATGAGGTAGAAAAAGCGGTTAATAAAACCTATCAAATACATAGAAAGTACATTGTAAACCCTATTAAATCGGGGATGGTTATTGTAGACCAGCATCGTGCACATCAACGTGTTTTGTATGAGCAATTTTTAACTAATATGACGGTGCATCACGCATCCAGTCAGCAATTGTTGTTTCCTTTGCAGTTGCATTTTTCAAAAAATGAAATGGTTTTAATCGCAGAGTTGAAAGAAGCGTTAATCAATACGGGTTTTGTTTTTGGGGAAAATGACGGAGAGAGTATCACTATTCTAGGATTGCCAACACGTGTTTCTGAAAGTGAAGTGTCGGTGGTTTTGGAACAGCTTTTAAGTGATTTACACAATGGAATTCCTGAGAATAGTTTTAGCCAAAATGATAGTATAGCAAAATCATTGGCACGAAGTCCGGCTGTGAAAACAGGTATGACGCTTACGGAGAAAGAACAAGAGAATTTGGTTAATGGACTTTTTGCCTGTAAAGAACCCAATGTTTCTCCTTTTCAAAAACCTACTTTCATCACTTTGCGTGTGGAAGATTTAGATAAAAAATTCGCATTATGATGAATATCACGCCTACTGTTAAGCAGTTACTAATCATTAATATTTTATTTTTCATAGGCACGCAGTTTGTTGGTGAAGGCGCTTATGATTACTTGGCTTTATTTTTTATTGAAAATGCTAAGTTTAAAGGTTGGCAGGTACTTACGCATATGTTTATGCATGGCGGATTAATGCACATTGCGTTTAATATGTTTGCGTTGTATTCTTTTGGGTCAGCATTAGAGCATTTTTGGGGAGGTAAAAAGTTTTTGTTTTTCTATATTTCCTGTGGATTAGGTGCGGCATTATTGCATACAGGGGTAAATTATTATCTTTTTCACAACGGATTGAATACGCTTATTGAAGCTGGTTTTTCTAAAGTAGATGTTTTTAATTTATTGAATGAAGGAAAGATAGATACAAGATGGACAGATGTTTTGGGTGCTTCAGGAATAGAACGTTTTGCAGGTTCGTTTGTATCGCCGGCAGTTGGCGCATCAGGAGCTATTTATGGTTTGTTAGTCGCTTTTGCTTATATGTTTCCTAATGCTGAATTGGCTCTAATGTTTATTCCAATACCTATTAAAGCCAAGTATTTTGTACCCGGATTATTGTTAGTAGATTTGTTTTTAGGTGTTTCAGGAAAATCTATTTTTGGTGGTTCAGGAGGAATTGCACATTTTGCACATATAGGAGGAGCTATCATTGGATTTTTTATGATGTGGTATTGGAAGAAAAACCAGTTTGATAATAATCGTTGGAATTAGTTTAAAGAGAAAGATACATCAAGTATGAATATTTTAGAGGATTTAAAAATACAATATAAAATGGGTGGTTTTGAACAAAAAATCATCTATTGGAACATTAGTACATTTTTAATTTCAATTGTATTTTTTTATCAATTCAAATTAGGATTTTTTGATTTCCCTAATTGGATTTCATTGTCCTCCAATTGGGAAACGGTTTTGTTTGCACCATGGACCTTGCTTTCTTACTCGTTTTTTCATGCTGGGTTTTTCCACCTATTTTTCAATATGGTGGTGTTGAATTTTTCTGGTCGAATTTTTCTCACTTTCTTCTCTCAAAAGCAGTTTTTAGGATTGTATTTGTTGAGTGCTTTTTTTGCAGGAATTATTTTTGATATAAGCTATTCTTTACTTGGATTAGGTCAAGATACTTCAATTGTTGGGGCTTCGGGAGCTATAATGGCGATATTAATGGCAACTGCAACTTATGCTCCATTTATGAATTTGAGGCTGTTGTTGATTGGCAATGTGCGGCTATGGCAATTTGCTTTTGTGATTTTGTTACTCGATCTTATCCAAATTTTTGTTGAAAATACGGGTGGTCATATTGCACATTTGGCTGGAGCTTTTTTTGGTTTTATCTTTATTAAATTGCTACAGAATGGGACTGATTTAAGTAATGGGGTTACAACAGTTTTGGATTTTTTCACCAATTTATTTAGCTCGAAAAAGGCAACTCCATTTAAAAAAGTACACAGAAATTATAATTCAAACGCCGAGAAAAAATCGTCTAAGATAATTTTGAAAGACAAGTCTCAACAACAAATTGATGAGATATTAGATAAAATTAGCCAATCAGGGTATGATAGTTTAACAAAAGAAGAAAAAGAATTTTTATTCAAAGTAGGCAAATAGCAAACATAAATGAAGCGACTTTCATGGTTTAATAAAATGATGTTTTTTTTCAATTTAGTTCTTACTATATTGACTTTCATTGCTTATCTATTGCCTTTTTTAGCTCCAAAAGTGTTTCCTTTTCTATCTGTTTTAACCCTAGTATTGCCTTTTTTCTTAATACTAAATGGGTTGTTTTTTGTGTTTTGGTTGATACAATTCAAAAAAGCGAATGTTCCTCTCGGGATTGGTCTTGTTGATGGGAATTACATTTATCAATAAATTCTATAAATTTTCAGCTAAGGATTTGCCTGAAAGCGAAAATGATTTCATTGTGATGAGTTATAATGTAAGATTATTTAATTTATTTGATTGGATTTCTAAAGACGTTACTCACGAGATTCAAGCCTTTATTAATGATAAAAATCCCGACATTTTGTGCATTCAAGAATATTCCACGGGAGCAAATATCGATTTGAAAGTGTACACCCATCGCTATATTTTTATGCAGGGCAATAAGATAAAAACGGGTCAAGCTATTTTTTCTAAATTTCCAATTATTAACGAAGGGAATCTAGTATTCCCTGATTCAAATAACAATGTCATTTTTGCCGATATTAAAAAAGGGAAAGATATTATTAGGGTCTACAATATGCAGTTGCAGTCTATAAAAATTTCTCCGGATGTAAACGAAATTTCAGAAAATATAGATGTTATCAATCAGCAGAAATCACAACTGGTGATTAATAGAATTAGCGTTGCTTTCAAGAAACAGCAGCAACAAGCTGAGATTATCAAGAATCATAAAAAAGAGTGTGAATATCCTATTATCATTTGTGGCGATATGAACAATAGCCCTTTTTCGTATGTGTATCGAAATATCAAGGGAAATTTAAAGGATACCTTTGAAGAAGCAGGAAGTGGATTTGGGAAAACCTATAATTTCAAATATTACCCAGTGCGAATAGATTATATTTTTGCTGATGCAAAGATGAAAGTAAAAAGGTTTGAGAATTTCCCAGAATTTGAAAATTCTGATCACTATCCGTTGATGACGAGATTGTCAATGGAGTAATAGCATTAAATCGTTTGATTCTTCAAATAATCCAAAGCGTATCTTCCTTCGTTAAACAACAAATCCAGAATACTTAAATTAGTGATAAAACCATGCTTGTCATCAAAGACTTGTGTGTATTTGTCAAAATTAGAACCGTCTTTTTTTCCATTAGCTAAAAATCTAAAATCGGAATATTCAGGAACTTCATGGAAATATTCTACAGTCTTTTTGAAGTTTAAAGATAGTCTCAAGCATTTTGAAACGACTTCCATAGTTTCAAAATTTAAGTCCATCAAAAAAGTATGTTTTTTGGTGAAAATTGGTGTCAACTCATCCTCAAAAAACTCAAAAAAAGGAGAAGTTCTATACGCTGCTTCTAGTGATTTAAAATGTTGTTTTTGCCAATCGAATGAAGTTTCCAGTTGAACGTCTTTGGTTTTCTGATGTTTTTCTTTGCTATGTTTTATTGGAATATTTAATAATTGTATTCCATTTGGACTGTATATATAGGTCCTATTTCTATTGGTTTGTTTCTGAAAGTTATCTTCAACTTCAAAAGTAATTGAATCAGATTGCGCCATCGCTACATAATGACTTATGGATGGAAAATAAGTTGGATATAACAGTACATTCATCTTCGGTACTTTAAAGAAACAGATTAAGCGTTTTCTTTTTTCTTATTCATATAAAAAGAAATTCCGAAGTATGCTGCAAGACCAATCAAGAAAAATTTGAAATAGGAGTAAGGCTGTCCTTCACCACCAACAGTTGTAAACACACGATCCCATCGTACTTTATTTATACCTTTTCCGTTTGAATCTAAACTCATCCAAATAAACACAGGTTTACCCACGATGTGATCTTCTGGAACGTAACCCCAATAACGACTGTCTTCTGAGTTGTGACGGTTGTCTCCCATCATCCAAAAATAATTTTGCTTGAAGGTATAGGAATTGGCAATTTGGCCATTAATTCGTATTTCTGTTCCGTTTATTTTCAAATTATTGCCTTCATATTCGGTGATAATTCTTCTATAAAAAGGCAAGTTTTCAGGATTTAAATCTATTTTTTTTCCTTTTTGTGGAATATATATTGGACCGTAATTGTCTTTGTTCCATTTGTTTTTTATTTGCGGGAAAACACTTGGTTCAGGGATGTAAGAAACGTTTCTTCCTATGTTGGTAACAATGGGATTGTTTTTCAGTCTATTGGCAGTTTCCATCTTTTATTTGAAGGGTATCGCCTGGAATTCCTTGACATCGTTTAACGTAATTTGATTTTTTGTCAATGGGTTTATCCGCTTTTCTTTTTGAAGTATCAAAGAATTTATAAACCGTATCTACAGGCCAGTTAAAAACTACAATATCATTTCGTTTGATATCTTGTATGCCAGGCAATCTAAAATAAGGAAGCTGTGGCCAATTGAGATATGATTTTTTATGCAATAAAGGAATCGTATCGTGTACCATTGGCATAGCTACTGTTGTCATTCGCCCACCAATAAAGATTTTTCTAAGGATGAGGTCGGAATGGTATAAGGTTGCATGACATAAGTATGGACTAATGTGGCAACTATTACGGCAAATAACAAGGAGCTAATGGTGTCAGCAGTCTTGTTGGTAGGGATTAAGCTTCTATCGGAAATATAATTGAGTTCTTGAGTATAGTTTATATAGTAGATGTAAAATCCAAGAGTTCCTATGCCCAAAGCAGTATCTAAAGTTGAATTTTTACCAAAACTTCTCATTGTTTCCACCCAAACAACAGGAAACATAATGAGGTTTATAATAGGAAAAAACAGTAAAACAGTCCACCAAGTAGGACGATTAATAATTTTCATCAGCACTATTGCATTATAAACAGGGACGATGGCTTCCCAACGTTTTCTACCTGCAGCTTCATATAATTTCCAAGTTCCCATGAAGTGTATTATCTGCACAATCAGGAAAAATACTAACCATTGATATAGTGTCATAAAATTTTGTTTTTTTGATTAGAATAAAAAAAAATTTTTTGTTACGAATCTTCAGTTCGATTAACTGAATTTTAACATTATACTAAAGTATTGAAATTCAATACATCTTTCATAGTAAAAATTCCTTTTTTTCCAACAATCCATTCGGCAGCAATTACGGCTCCAAGGGCAAAACCTTCCCTGTTGTGGGCTGTATGTTTTATTTCAATAGCGTCTATAAGTGAATTGTAGGTCACTGTATGTGTACCAGGAACAGTTCCAATTCTTTTTGATTCGATATGAATTTCATTGGTTTTAGGCTCTTCAAGAGTCCAATTGGTGTATAAACTATTTTCAATGACTCCTTTTGCAAGTGAAATAGCGGTTCCACTGGGAGCATCTAGTTTTTGAGTGTGATGAATTTCTTCCATTTGGACTTTATAGGTGTCAAATTTTGACATCATTTTTGCTAAATACTCATTAAGTTCAAAAAATAAATTTACGCCTAGACTAAAGTTAGAACTAGAAATAAAGCGCCATTTTTTTTCTTTGCAAAGCGATACCATTTCATCATAATGTTCTAACCAACCCGTAGTGCCTGAAATTACAGGCACATTTTCATGAAAACAACTCGAGATATTACTAACAGCAACCGCTGGAATACTAAAATCAATAGCTACATCGGCATTTGATAGACCATAGTAGGTATTGAATTCATCTTTTCTCAAAACAATTTCGTGTCCTCTTTCTAAGGCAATTTTTTCAATGGCTTGACCCATTCTTCCATATCCTAAAAGTGCTATTTTCATCAGAATGTGTAGTTTAAAGCAAGACCAAGATTGGTCTTGTAGTTGATGTCGTTTTGATCTATTTTTGGATGTAATGATAAATTATCATTAACATTAAATTGCAGTAAATGAGCATCAACATTTGCATCAACAATGTTTAAAATGTAAAAACCTACAGTTAGCAATAGGGAAATATCTCTATTTCTTTGATGAAAACGTTGTGCTTGAATTAATCGAGAGTCATCGAGGTATTGGAATTTATCATTATTGTAACCTGCTAATCTATTTTTATAGGCATCTCGATATTGATTGTATTTTCTATTATTCCAAGTGTAGTAATATAAACTGGTTCCCATAGCACCATATACTATTGGAATTTTCCAATATTTTTTATTGTAGGCTTGCCCTAAACCGGGAAGTACGGCGGAGTAAAATGCTGCTCTTGCAGGAGCCAATGGATTGATTTCTTTGCTTTTTACCGTATCTTTTGATACAAGTATTGTTTCAGATTTAACTTGAGCAAAAACCAAGGCATTTCCAAAGACTAAAAAAAGTATTATGGTTATATATCTGTACACTAACCTTTTATCAATTTAATAATTCTGTTGAAATCCTCCTCAGAATGAAAAGGAATTGCGATTTTTCCTTTGCCATTTCCAGCCACTTTAATGTCTACTTTTGTTCCAAAAAAGGTCGAAATTAGTTTTTTATCATCAGTTGCTATATCAAAAGAACTCCCTTTTGGCGCTTTAGTTGGATTAGGCTTTAAGCTTTCTTGATAGGTTTTTACTAGAGCTTCAGTTTCGCGAACCGATAAATTTTGACTTACAATTTTTTGATAGATATCCGTTTGAACGTCTTGATCTTCAATATTGATAATGGCTCGACCGTGTCCCATGCTTATGAATCCATCACGAATTCCAGTTTGAATAATTGGGTCAAGCTTTAAAAGACGTAAATAGTTAGCAATTGTGGAGCGTTTTTTTCCAACCCGATCACTCATTTGCTCTTGTGTCAATTGAATTTCCTCAATCAATCGTTGATAGGAAAGTGCAATCTCTATGGGGTCTAAATCATGACGTTGAATGTTTTCAACCAATGCCATGATAAGAGATTCATTATCGTTTGCAATTCTTATATAAGCTGGAATGACAGTTAATCCAGACATTTTTGAAGCCCGTAATCTTCGTTCTCCAGAGATTAATTGGTACTTATTGAAATCAATTTTTCTAACAGTAATGGGTTGAATTACTCCTAATTCGCGTATAGAAGTAGCTAATTCTTTTAGTGATTCTTCATTAAAAGTGCTTCTAGGCTGACACGGATTAATTTCAATGGAGTCTATTTCACGCTCAATAATATTTCCTACTACCTTATCAGCATTTTTATCTTCAACCGACTGAATGTTGTTTTCAGGGTCTTTCAGTAATGCGGATAATCCTCTTCCTAACGCTTGTTTTTTTACTACTTGTGTCATAAAACCTATTAACTGTTTTTCTGTATAATTTCTTGAGCTAAAAGCAAATAATTTGTTGCTCCCTTGCTTGTTGCATCATAATTAATGATGCTTTCCCCATAACTTGAGCTTCACTTAGCTTGACATTTCTTTGAATGATAGTATTAAAAACCATGTCATTGAAATGTTTTTGAACTTCCTCAACCACTTGATTGGATAATCGCAATCTAGAATCAAACATGGTCAATAATAATCCTTCAATATCTAGTTCTGGATTATGAATTTTTTGAACACTTTTGATGGTATTCAATAATTTTCCTAGACCTTCCAAGGCATAATATTCGCATTGAATTGGAATTATAACTGAGTCTGCCGTGAGTGCATTTAAAGTCAATAATCCTAAAGATGGCGCGCAGTCAATCAAAATATAATCATAATTATCTTTGACGCTTTCTAAGGCTTGTTTCAGCATGTATTCTCTGTTTTCCTTGTCGACCAATTCTATTTCTATGGCAACCAAGTCAATATGAGCAGGAATAACATCTACATTTGGAGCTGAAGACTTAATAATTGCTTCTTCGGGACGATTGCTGTGTTCTACGATTTGATAGGTGCCAACAGCGATATTTTCAATATCAATACCCAGACCTGAACTTGCATTAGCTTGTGGATCGGCATCAATAAGTAACACTTTTTTTTCTAAAACTCCTAGTGATGCTGCCAAGTTTACAGAGGTTGTTGTTTTTCCAACGCCTCCTTTTTGATTGGCTATAGCAATGATTTTGCCCATTTACTCTTTCTAATTTTGAGCCGTAAAAATACAATTTTTTATGGTTTTTTCAAGGCTTATTTGTTAACAAAAGTTAATATTGAAACATTCGTAGTTTTTCTGACTTTTTTCTCTATTTTAAAAAGGGTTTCCTATGTTTTATTGCAAAAAAAGAGAACTTGCTAGGTTCTCATTTTTTACTTCATTAGATTTATTTATTCTTCTTAGCTTTAATCATCATCTCTAACATATCCCACATTTCTTCGGGAATCTGCTCTAGTAAATTAAACTGTCCCGCCCCTTTTAACCATTCTCCACCATCTATAACGACAACTTCACCATTGATGTAGGCTGAAAAATCGGAAACTAAATAGGCAGCTAAGTTCGCTAATTCTTGATGGTCTCCCACACGCTTCAGCGGTACTTTTTTAGCCATATCAAATTTTTCGGCTAAATCTCCAGGGAGCAATCTGTCCCAAGCGCCTTTGGTAGGAAATGGGCCAGGAGCAATGGCATTAGAACGAATGCCATATTTTGCCCATTCTACAGCTAAACTTTTTGTCATCGCAAGAACTCCGGCTTTTGCGGTGGCGCTTGGCACTACATAGGCCGAACCTGTAAAGGCATACGTTGTTACAATGTTTAAGATTGTCGCTGATTCTTGTTTGGTTTCTATCCAATGTTTGCCAAAAGCTAAGGTGCAATTTTTGGAGCCTTTCAGGACAATGTCAATTACAGTATCAAAGGCATTGGCAGACAATCTCTCGGTAGGAGAAATAAAATTTCCTGCCGCATTATTTAACAGAACATCTGCTTTTCCGAATGTTTTGAGTACTTCTTGTAACATGTTTTCGACTTGATCATAATGACGGACATCACATTGAATAGGCAAGCATTTTCCACCAGTTTCTGTTTCAAGTTCGAGAGCTGTTTTTTTTAGTTTTTCTATGTCTCGTGAAGTTATAGTTACTTTAGCACCTAACTCAAGGAAATATTTGGTCATGGCTTTGCCTAAACCGCTTCCGCCACCGGTTACAACTATTACTTTGCCTTCTAAGGCGTTATCACGAAGCATTTTTGCTGAAAAGTTCATAGTTTATTTTTTTATGAATGTAAATATAGAAAAATTAATTGCTATGCTTGCATATAATTTAATCTCTTTAGGTTTAATTCTTCGAAGCTTTGCTTTGTTTTGTTTTTTGCCACAGATTTCACAGATTTTGCTTCGCCTGTTCGACCCCAATGTCATTAAGTTAAGAATTTTTTGTCATTTCGACCAACGGGAGAAATCACATAATGTGAGTAATATATAAGATTCCTCCTTCGTCGGAATGACAAAACCGAGACTATTTTTCCTTAACTTAATAACATTGCGCTCGTGTGTGGAATTCGTGTTTAACTTTACTAATATTACAGGACTTAGCCCAGACGTAGTTTATTTTATAATTTCAACAATCGTTCAGCCGCTTTTATTAAAGTGTCATCGTCTTTTGCAAAGCAAAATCGGATGCATTTTACGTCTTTACCTTGGTTATAAAAAGGGGATAGAGGAATAGTTGCCACACCAAAATCGGTCACTAGTTTTCTAGCAAAATCCAAATCATTTTCGTTAGAGAAATGCCCATAAGAAGCCACCTGAAAATAAGTGCCTTCGCAGGGAAACAATTCGAATTTAGTTTCTTGCATCAGATTTCTGAAAAAGTCTCGTTTTTGTTGGTAAAAATCGCCCAATTTAGAAACTTTTACTACATCAATATAATCGTTAATAGCATATTGGGCAATGCTGTTGATACTGAAAATAAGGAACTGATGTACTTTTTTAATTTCAATCATTAAAGATTCGGGAGCAACAACATATCCAATTCTCCAACCAGTAATATGCAAGGATTTTCCGAACGAGGAAACACAAACAGTTCTGTTCCAAAGTTTAGGTCTATGGTGTGCCGATATATGTTTGTTTTCAAAAGTAATGTATTCATATACTTCATCTGAAAGCACTATCACATTTGGATATAAATCTAAAAGAAGTTCTAATTGATTAAAATCATTTTCAGTCCAAATTTTCCCTGTTGGATTGTGTGGATTATTAGTAATAATCATTTTGGTATTGCTATTCATTGCAGCTGCAATAGCTTCCCAATTTGGGGTAAAATCATCGTTTAGTTCCAAACGAATAGGCTTGCCCTTACCTAACAAAACGGAAGGTTCGTAGCTATCAAAGCTAGGGTCCAAAATAATCACTTCATCATTAGCGTGAACTAAAGCTTGAATGGTCGCAAAAATCCCTTGTGTAGCTCCAGCAGTAATTAAAATGTCTGTGCTAGGATTAACCTTTCGTTTGTAGGAATCTAGGGTGAGTTGGGCAATTTTTTCCAGTAAAGGCGGATAGCCTGCCATTGGCAAATATTGATGTATTTCTTGTTGTGTCCATCGGATAACGATGTCTTTTAATTTTTGATCCAAAGGAAAATTAGGAAATCCCTGTGAGAGATTAATGGCTTTATATTCGTTTGCTATTTGCGACATAGTAGTAAAGATACTAGTGCCTATATTTTGGAGTTTGGACATGAATTTTCTTTAGAAATTTAAATATACATTTTTTAATTATAAGCACAAAAAAGCACTGCAAATTAACAGTGCTTGAGTTATAAAAGTTTAGATATTATTTTTTAGATGGTTCAGGCATATCTGATGCTCCCATGTCTCTAATACATACATATTTGCCATCTCTTTTTACGAAAAGACTCATATAGTTTCCTCTGAAAATAGTATTATTAGTAGAATCAACTACTTTGTAGCTCCCTATTTCGACTACTTGCTCTCCATCATTTGATGGAAAAATCTCATTGGCGGAGAATGAAATTTTATCACCTTTTTCAAAGTAAGTTAAGTCTTCTTTTAATGATTTGTCTATAGCAAATTTTCCAACTAATGGGGGTCTGTTTTGAGAAAAAACTAATAGCATCTTCTGCGTAATATTCTTCGGAAGCAGCGCTTCTTAGATTGTACATATCAGTCATCTTGGCTTCTATAGCAACGATTTCTGCTTTTATTTTTCTGAATCGACTTCAGAATCAGTAGACAAATTTATTTTTTTTGGATTACAGGCAATGACAAATAGTAGAGTCCAACTTAATAAAGCTCCTTTCAATATCTTGTTTTTCATAATAATGTGTAATTAAAAGTTGGTTAATTAGGTAAATAACACAAGATTTGAGATGATAAAAGATAGGTATAATATATTGAATTTCAGTATTTTTTTAGGAAAAAAGTGCTCCAAAATACTTTTAGAATGAATATGTAAACAAAGAATTAATCCCTATTTTTCTTTTTACTCATTTTAAATTGATAGTTAAGAGTTTTTAACTTGTTACGCCTTTCATTAGCTCTTAACTTCAGTGTTAATTCTACATTCAAATCGACTCGGGTTAAATATTCGAGAATACTTGTATAGGCAGAATTAGTAGTAGTGTCAAATTGTATTTTTTGAAGATTTTTGCTTGTCTTGCCTTTTGTAGCAACTTCCGAAAAATTTTCTTGAATTTCTTCTCCTTTTTTGGGTGAAGGAAAATCAAAAGTAAGTATAAATTGTTCCTTTTGAGGATTGATATTTACCTCAAAATTATTTACAATAAATTTATCAGATAATATCGTTTTTTTTAAAGTATTGGTTTCTTTTAGTAGCTGTTTAGACTCAGCAATAGGAATAACGTCATTGATGTAGTTGAGTATTTCATCAATGGCGTTTTCAGCACTATCGTATTTAACGTAGTTATCCTCTCCAATGAATACCAAAGCTCCTTTTGAACTGATTTCGAACGTTTTTGATAGATATAATTTTTTTAAGGAAGTTATATCAAAATCAGCTTTGACGAAATGGGTTATATTGAATGAGGAATCGATAGTATGAAAATAATAGTTATTCTCTTTATTCGAGTAGACTGGAACAGGAAATGAGTTTTCATTTTTATCTTTGATGTAACCTACTAACTTCATTTAAACAGAATCTTTATTTAATTTTCTTATTGTAATGAGAAACAGTGTACTAAGATAATAAAATAAATTAGAAAAAGCGGATTCTTATTCTTTTAATAAAATTTCTAAAATACTAATAGCTGCTTCGCTAATTTTGGTTCCAGGACCAAAAACAGCTACAGCACCAGCATCAAATAAAAACTGATAATCTTGATGTGGAATAACGCCACCCACAATAACCATAATATCTTGACGACCGTATTTTTTGAGTTCTTCGATCACCTGAGGAACCAATGTTTTATGTCCAGCAGCTAGAGAAGAAATTCCCAAAATGTGCACATCGTTTTCCACGGCTTGTTTGGCTACTTCTGCAGGGGTTTGAAATAAAGGACCAATATCTACATCAAATCCTACATCGGCATAACCAGTAGCTACTACTTTAGCCCCTCGGTCGTGACCGTCTTGCCCCATTTTAGCAATCATTATTCGTGGTCGTCTACCTTCTTTTTTGGCAAATTCGTCTGCTAATTGTTTTGCTTTTTCAAAGCTTTTGTCGTCTTTAATTTCTTTACTATACACACCGCTGAAGGTTTTAATTTGTGCTTTATATCTTCCGAAAACGACTTCTAAAGCAGAACTAATTTCGCCGAGTGTTGCTCTATTTCTTGCAGCATCAACTGCTAATTCTAGCAAATTGCCTTCTTGATTTTGTGCACAAAGAGTTATTTTTTTGAGTGAATTCTCTACTTTTTCAGTATCTCTAGATGATTTAATTCGTTCTAATTGTTCAATTTGTTGTTTGCGAACCATTTGATTATCGACATCCAAGATATGTAAAGGATCTTCTTTTTCTAAACGGTATTTATTGACACCCACAATAATATCTTGACCGCTGTCAATTCTTGCTTGTTTTCTGGCGGCCGCTTCTTCAATGCGAAGTTTTGGAATACCCGCTTCGATGGCTTTTGTCATGCCGCCTAGTTCTTCTACTTCTTCGATAAGTTTCCATGCATTTTGGGCGATTTCATTGGTAAGACTTTCTACATAATAACTTCCTGCCCAAGGATCGACAGTTTTGGTTATTTTAGTTTCTTCTTGTAAAAAGAGCTGTGTATTTCGAGCGATTCTTGCTGAGAAATCAGTGGGCAAGGCAATAGCCTCATCAAGTGCATTAGTGTGTAACGATTGTGTGCCTCCAAATGCAGCAGCAGTAGCCTCAATGCAAGTTCGTGTCACGTTGTTGAATGGATCTTGTTCTGTTAAACTCCAACCTGAGGTTTGACAATGTGTTCGCAAGGCCAGAGATTTATCGTCTTTAGGGCTGAATTGTTTTACTAATTTTGCCCATATCATTCTTGCAGCTCGCATCTTTGCAATTTCCATAAAATGATTCATTCCAATTGCCCAGAAAAAGGACAAACGCGGGGCAAATTCATCGATTTTCATTCCAGTAGCCAAGCCAGTTCGAATGTATTCTAATCCATCGGCTAGGGTATAGGCCAGTTCGATATCGGCGGTAGCACCCGCTTCTTGCATGTGATAGCCTGAAATGGAAATGGAATTGAACTTTGGCATTTTTTTGCTAGTATATTCAAAAATATCGGCAATAATTTTCATGGATGGTGTAGGCGGATAGATGTATGTGTTTCTCACCATAAACTCTTTCAGAATATCGTTTTGAATTGTTCCTGAAAGTTGTTCTGGTGGAACTCCTTGTTCTTCGGCAGCGACAATATAAAATGCCATAATGGGTAAAACGGCACCGTTCATGGTCATTGAAACGGACATTTCATTAAGTGGAATTTGGTCGAATAATACTTTCATATCTTCAACGGTATCGATGGCTACACCAGCTTTTCCAACGTCGCCCACCACTCGTTCGTGGTCTGAATCATAACCTCGATGAGTTGGTAAATCAAATGCGATAGAAAGTCCCTTTTGTCCAGCAGCTAGATTTCGTCTGTAAAAAGCATTACTCTCTTCAGCGGTTGAAAATCCAGCATATTGACGTACGGTCCAAGGACGACGCACGTACATGGTTGCGTAGGGTCCGCGTAAATTTGGCGCAAATCCTGCTCCGAAATTAAGATGTTCAAGGTGTTCGATATCCTCTTTAGAATAGGTAGCTTTTAGCTCAATATTTTCAGCCGTAAGAAAGTTGTCTGCTTTTGAGACGGCTGGCTTCGAATTTCTATCTTCGGATTTTAGCGTTAAATCTTGGAGATTTTTTCTCATTTTCTTGAATTATTCTTTTTCCAACCGTTCTTGTTCTAGTTTCTCAGCTAATCTTTTTCAATTATAGGAATAATCAGCGTTTTTCTTGGTTTGTTTTTTACGAAAGGGAACAATTCTAAATCATGCTTCATTTTATCGTCCTTATTAGGATATTTATTACTGCCCAATAAAATTTCTCTTCCGGAATCGAATAACTCTTGTTCTTTATCAGCACTTTCTTGAATTTTTCTCTTGATAATTCCCTCTTTGAGTTGCTTTAAGAAACCACCATTGGCTTCAATTTCTTTAAATAGTACTAAAGATTTCTCAGCTAGTTGTTGGGTTACATTTTCAATATAATAGCTTCCGTCAGCTGGGTTATTGACCTTGTCGAAATAGCTTTCGTGTTTTAAAACCAACAATTGATTTCGAGCAATACGGTCGCCAAATTCATTGTCTTTATGATACAAAGAATCATAGGGTAAATTAGCTATAGTGTCTGCACCACCAAGTATTGCTGACATGCATTCGGTTGTGGTTCGCAATAAATTTACGTTGTAATCGTATAGTGTTTTGTTGCGTTTTGTGGGCGATACTAGCAAATGACAATCCAAATTATGATTGTACTCTTTTGCTATCAAATTAAAAAGCAATCGTAAAGCTCTCAATTTGGCAATTTCAAAAAGTAGTTAGTTCCAACCGACAATTGAAAAACAATAGGTTTATTGATGGTTGTAATTCTGTTAAAATATTCATTGGCATGAGACAAACTATAAGCAATTTGCTGAACCATATTCGCTCCAGCATTTTGGTATAAGCTACCATCAATACTCAAAAATGAACTATTGACAATGTGATTGGAAAGAAGATTCAAGGTTTCGAAATTGTCTTTTTCACGAGTTAGAAACCAATTTCCATCTTGAGATAATTGGCCTATTGGATCAAGATTACAGAAAACGAATGCTTTTTTTTCTTTAGCGATACCTTCAATTTTTTTAACGAAATCGTTTGAAAGAAAAGATAAATTAAAGTAAACCGTTATTTTTTCTAAAGGCAGGCTTTCAAGAAGTTTTGTTACGTCAATTTTGTCATCTTGAATTGTAAATCGAATACTTTCAGCTCCACGGTCAATGCTTTTATTGGCTCTCGAAATGGATTTGTCAAGGTCATGGACAAAAATATTTTGACAAATTCTAAAGGATGCATTCCCTTTGTGTGGAGCATAACTCTCTTGGAATTCATCATTATGATAAAACGGCTTTACTTTAATGTTTTCTGGAGAATTCCAAATTAGGGTATCATTATAGTCGGCTCCTTTCAGTTCAAATTGTATTTGCTGTTTCCATTGTTTGGATGAAACTCCGTCAAATTCTTCGAATAAATTTTTTGCCATAGCCACGGTTTATTAACTAATCAGTTTTTTCGGTTTTCACGGTATCACCTTCAAATTCTACAATATAAATATCTTCACTATCTTTTTTCATGAAATATTTTTCACGAGCATATTTCTCAATTTGAGTTGGATTTTTAAGCAGTTTAATATTTTCTTCGTCTTTTTTAATTTCCTCTTGATAGTACTTTTTGTTGTTCTCTAATTCGTCAATTTCATTATTTAAAACTCTATGGTCAAAATAGGAGTAATTGTCCAAAAACAGCATCCAGACACAAAAAAACAACAAGACCCACACGTATTTGTTGCTTAAAAATTTGAACCAAGAGGTGTCTTTATATGGATTTGACATTTGAACTTAAATTAGTATAAATATAAGGAAAATTTATGATATTCTTTGATTAATTACGGCACGAACTACATCAATAGCTACTGTATTGTATTTGTCATTTGGTATAATAATATCTGCAAAGGCTTTTGTAGGTTCAATAAATTGCTGATGCATGGGTTTCAGCGTAGTTTGATAACGATTCAATACTTCGTTCATATCACGACCTCGTTCAGCAATATCACGTTTCAAACGGCGAATTAATCTTTCGTCAGAATCAGCATGAACAAATATTTTAACATCAAAAAGATCTCTTAACTCAGGATTGGCGAGTATTAAAATTCCTTCAACAATCATTACTTTTCTTGGATGGGTAACTACAGTGTCGTCGGTTCTGTTGTGTTTTAAAAAGGAATAAACAGGTTGATTAATTGTATTTCCCGCTTTTAATTCCCTAAGATGAAACTAACAATTCAAAATCTATGGCTCTGGGATGATCAAAATTGATAAGTGCTCGTTCATCAAAACTTAAATTATGTGTTTCTTTATAATAAGAATCTTGGGAAATAATTCCTACTTCAGTTTGTGGCAATTCATTCATTATTTGGTGTACAACTGTAGTTTTTCCACTACCAGTTCCTCCAGCAATTCCAATAATTAGCATACAATAGTTGTGTTATGTTAGGTTGTTACAAAAATAGGAATTTAATTTAGAGTGAATTTTGTTTTTCGTTGAAAATATTTTTTTCAGATGCATAAAACAAATTCTAAAAATATTTTGAATCCCCATATATAATAGTATATTTGCAACCTGATTTTCGGGGTGTAGCGTAGCTCGGTTATCGCGCCTGCTTTGGGAGCAGGAGGCCGCAGGTTCGAATCCTGCCACCCCGACGGAAAGTCTTTCTTGCATTGTAAGAAAGACTTTTTTTATACAATGGTTACTAGGAGTTATAATAAAGTTTTATTTAAGAATTACTTTTTATAATTTAATTAATGATATACAATTCACTTAAAAAGTTACCTTTGCATTGCTAAAAAATACAATTATGTCTGATACAATTGAAAAAATAAAATGTCTAATCATAGGTTCTGGTCCTGCGGGATATACTGCTGCAATTTATGCTGCAAGAGCGAATATGAATCCTGTTTTGTACCAAGGAACTCAACCTGGTGGACAGTTAACCACAACCAATGAAGTGGAAAATTTTCCAGGATATGTAGACGGTGTTACTATCTAGAAATGATGATTCAATTACAAAAACAAGCAGAACGTTTTGGTACTGACGTGAGAGATGGTTGGGCTACAAAGGTTGATTTCTCGGGACCAATTCACAAAGTATGGATAAATGATACAAAAGAATTGCATTGTGAAACCGTAATTATTTCTACTGGAGCGTCGGCAAAATATTTAGGATTAGAATCGGAACAACACTATTTGAAATTAGGTGGTGGAGTTTCTGCTTGCGCTGTTTGTGACGGATTTTTCTACAGAAATCAAGAAGTAGTAATCGTTGGTGCAGGAGATAGCGCTTGTGAGGAGGCGCATTACTTATCCAAACTGTGCAAAAAAGTAACGATGTTAGTTCGAAGCGAAAAATTTAGAGCCTCAAAAATAATGGAAGATCGTGTACGCAAAACAGAAAATATAACTATTTTGATGAATCACGATACAGTTGAAGTTGTAGGCGATGGACAGGTTGTAACTGCTGTAAAAGCTTTGAATAAAACATTAAATGAAGAAATTGAAATTCCTGCAACAGGTTTCTTTGTTGCTATTGGTCATAAGCCTAACACTTCAATCTTCGCAGATTATCTAACTTTAGATGAAACAGGTTATATTGTTAACACACCTGGAACCTCTAAAACAAATGTTGCTGGAGTTTTTGTAGCTGGTGATGCCGCAGATCATGTCTATCGCCAAGCAATTACCGCGGCTGGTACTGGATGTATGGCAGCTCTAGATGCAGAAAGATATTTAGCTGCTTTGTAAATATTTATTAAGCTTAAATTCAAAAAAATAGCCCAAAATATTTTGGGCTATTTTTTTTGAATTGATTCAATTCAAAATTTATTTGTTTAGAGGTTTTTTGTATAAAGTTGCGCTGTCGATAAAATTTCGAAGATCAATTTTTTGGGTTCCAAATAACTGTATTTCAGATTTTCCGGAGGCGTCAATAATCGCTTTTGTATTAACTTGAATGCTACAATTAGCGTATCCTTCAGTAGTGATTTCAGCATTTTTTGTGCTTAGATTTTTGCCCGAAAACTCAGCATTATTATCTAAACGCAATTTTAGATTGATGGCATCTCCTTCAATTACTGCGTTTGTTTTTTGATACATATCAAAAGTTAATTGTGATGAAGAAATTAAGGCTTTCAAACGTGAATTTTTGCTTAATTCTACAGTAGCTTGATCGGATTTTAGATTGAGTTCTATTTTTGATTTATCATTTGCCATTAATGTAAAATTTTTTGTTTTTACGTAGGCAAATAATTTGGATTCATCAAAGGTTTTGAAGGTAAAATCATTAAGATTTATTTCTGCTAGTGCAGTAATATTTGATTTATCCTTTGCAATTATCATTTTAAAGTTGTCAGTGTACGTAACACGAACGCTGAATTTTTTTGAGCTAATTACTTCTTTTGTACTAGATAATTGTAGCACACTCCCATTAACATTTATATCAATTATATCATGAAGGTTATCATCGGCTTCGATTTCAACTCCACATTTATCTCCTTTTATCAAAAATATTTCAAGATTGTCTTCTACTTCGAGATTTTCAAAGGGTTTAACTTCTTTTTGTTCAACGGTAACTATTTTGGTGCCTTTTATTTTTTCTTTTTCTTGGCCCAAGACAGTCGCATTAAATAAAATTAAGAAAATGAAGAGTATCGAATTTTTCATATTACTATATTTGCCTCAAATATAAAAAAAAATCATCCCTTTTGAGGATGATTTTAAAATTTAAGGATATTGTTTTAGTCTTTATCAATATTTCCACCCGAGCTTGTTTTTTTATCTAATTTTTTTGGACTGTTATAATAGATAATGTTTGAGCCGCTTGAAGCTTCTGCGATTAAGCTTCTAAGTGGGTAAAGGTTAATGGAGCTGCCACTTGAGGCATCAGCTATGATATCATTAGACAATAGCTCTTTAGCATCAATAGAACTTCCACTTGAGGATGAGGTTTCTAAGCTAATGGATTTTCCTTTCACAATAATTTGACTTCCGCTAGACGATTCGCAATAGGCTTTATCAGCTTCAATAGTAACTTCAACTTTTGCACCGCTACTGCTATTGATTGAAATGATGTTGCCTTTAATTGTATTTCTAGATTGCAAACTAGCGGCACTACTTACCTGAGTCCCTTCAATAGTGGGCATTTTTACGATTACCTTTTAGATTTTACATTGTGGTAATTGTTAATGTCAGAGCTAATACTTAGAACTCCATTTTTAACAGTTGTTGTGATGTGCTTTTGTAAATTATCATCGGCAACAACAGTTACGCTTGTCACATCGCTTTGTTCTAAAATTACTTCAAGTGCCTTCTCCACTTCAATACTTTTAAAATTTGAATTAATGGTACGGTTTTCAGTCGTAACATTACCGCTACCTTTAATTCCTTGGAATTGGCATGAGGCAACAAGCAAGTAAATTATGGTTACAGCCCCTATTTTTGTTAATTGTACTATTGAAGATTTCAACATGATTATTTGGTTTTAATGGTTATTCCATCTTTACTGATTTTAACGCTTTTGACCTCTTTATCTACCTCTTCTTTATTTTGTTCTTTTATTAGAATTCCATTTTCATTCAATGTCACACTAGTTGATGTGGAGTCTAAATCAGCATTTTCTACATCATTCCATTCGTTTTCCTCTGGAGGGCAGTTTAAACATTTAACTTGCGATTTACCTACTTTATAGATATAATCGTCTGAACTAAAATGTAAATTGAAGAAAGAGTCGTCTGAACTATCATAATCTTGAACGCTGTTGTCTGGTTTCAAAATTGTTCCTTCTGGTAAGTAGAGGAAAATTTCTACTTCTTGATCTCTGTATTTATTTTTAAAATCGGTTATCAAATAATTGTCTAATAGTATTTTATTACCAACAATGCTGTATCCGTATTTAATTTTTTCCGCAGTTTTTCTAGCGTCTGATAATGATTTTCCTTTGGCTTCTTTTTCGATTTGAAGGTAAGGTAGTTTTTCGTCTGTTTTTACAATATTCAAGCGCACTTGATTGGAATAAATTACATTTGTACCCAATGAATCTTCAGTAATCATAAAGTTATTGTAGTCATGAACGTCTTTGGCAAAGTAATCATTGTGTTTAAATTTTATGAATAATGTATCATTAGCTTGCAAAGCGATAGTTTCTTTTTTAACCACTCTACCATTAACTGCAAATTCGCTGGCTTGTTTAATTCCGATACTGATTAATATTCCAATTGTGATAAGCCATAGTGCGAGTAAAGTATATTTTGCAATATTTCCTATTGATTTTATGCTAGGGGATAATAATTTGAATCCTAAAAGCAACAAGAAAAAGAAAGGAATTCCGATTGCTAAAAACATCAATACTCCAAAAGCCCATATTGGATAGTCTGAAAAATTACCTGCATTTATAAAGTCTTGCCAAGGCAAATCAATAAATGCACTTGATCCAAGAGTAAATACTCCGATAAAAAGAATTACCAGTATGGCTAGACTTGCCATTATCAAAATTACCCCTAATATTTTTGCAAAAATTTTAAAAATACTCAGGAACACTTCTCCAATTTCTGTAGTAAATTTTCCGAAACCAGTTTTAACTTGGTTTCCCATTTTGTCATAATTAGCATTTTTGAATTTATCCGAAACGTTTTCAAATTCTTCTCTAACTTTTTTCTCAATATTAGAAATAGTTATGGGTTCACCTGTCATTTCAAGTTTTTCACTGGTAGTAACAGCTTCAGGCATTACAATCCATAGAATGATGTAGGCAATAATTCCAAAACTAGTTGAGGCCAATATTAAGAACAAAATTTTAATCCAAACGGCATCTATACCAAAGTAGTGACCAAGTCCAGTACAAACTCCTGCAATAGAACCTTTATCCTTATCGCGATATAGTTTTTTATGAACTCTATTTGTAGTATTGAAATTACTTTTTTGAGTCTCGTCACCATCAGGATCAATTCTGTAATCTTCAGGTTGCCCCATCACAGCAATAATTTCGTCTAACTCTCTTAAATTGATGACTTGTTTTTCATTAGTATGTTTTTCAGAAACCAATTCGGCAATACGCATTTCAATATCTTTGATTATTTCGTCTTGACCGTTAGAATCTGATAAAGAACGCTTTATAGCATCAAAATAGCGTGATAATTTTTGGTAAGCGTCTTCGTCTATGTGAAAAAACATACCACCTAGATTTATGTTTACAGTTTTATTCATGACTTTTATTTTTGATTGGTTATTATGTTTACAGCATCAGATAATTCGGTCCAAGTGCTGTTTAATTCGTTTAAAAATGTTTTTCCAATTTCGGTTAGACCGTAATATTTTCTTGGCGGTCCCGAGGTAGATTCTTCCCAACGATAGTTGAGTAAACCATCATTTTTTAATCTCGTTAACAGTGGATAAACTGTACCCTCTACCACGAGTAGTTTAGCGTTTTTCAAGGTGTCTAATATTTCGGATGTGTATGCATCTTTTTCTTTTAAGACGGATAAGATGCAAAACTCGAGAACGCCTTTACGCATTTGAGCTTTTGTATTTTCTATATTCATGATTTCATTTTATTAATGGGGATTTTTATTTTTATGCTTTTAGACATCATTGTATTAGTAATTAATTGAGACTAATTGCTTGTTGGTATTGTTTTTTTGAAAAGACTCAGCTTCGTCATTCAAGTTAATTTTTTCTGGATATTCTGTATATGAAATTCGTGCTTCATCCGCAACTGTAACAGCAATAGTCTTGGTTACATGAATCATCGCTTTCGATTTTCCTCTCGCATTCAAAAGTATGGTGTTTGCAATAAAGTTTCTAGCTTCAAGCAAGCTGGAATCTGAAGCCTCAATACTAGCTTTATCGGTCGTGCCTGATACATTAATTTTAGAATTGTTCTTGAAGTTTCCTACAAAAGATATCGTTTCTACACGACCGTTAAAAATCGTTCCTGAGTTGGCAACTAGTTTTGTCTTGCCGTTACAAATAATTGTCCCAGAGAATTGCCCTTTTGATTTTAAATTGATGTTCAGATTTTCGGATGTAATTTGGTTCATTACCGAAATTTTTGAATTTGAATGTACGTCAAATGAACTGACATTTTGAGCCGATAAATATACTTTGATAGTATTTTCTAGCGTAGTCTGATCTTCTTTTTTAAGCAAATAAATTTTCAATGTTTTTCCTTTTACCTCGGTAATTAAATTTTTTTAAAACAGATACATTTTCTGCTTCCACTCTCAAAGAAGGTATTTTACTTTCAGTATAAATGACCTCAATACCGTTTTTTACTTCTACTTTAGAAAATGAAGAAAGCTCTCTGTTTTCTATTTCTTGACCTTTTGCTAGCATTCCAATTAGGAACAAACTTAGCGTTGTAATGATTTTTAACATGATTTCGTTTTTTGATTGATGATTGATGATTAATTTGATTTATTTTAAGAACTTGATTGTAAAGGGATAATTATGGTTTTCCCCGTTTGATATTTTTATGGCTGCTAGTATTATTTGAACAAATTCGATGACTTTAAGTGCTAAGAAAAGTACAATAGATAGTATTGCAACTACGACTGCACCGCCGCTATTTTCGAAATTTAGATTTTCCAAAATAAAATTATGTTGATTAGACATTTCATGGATATTAATATTCTTTAGAATTGTTATCAAAAGTATAGGAATAGCAATCAAGCAAAGTATCAAGGAGTATAGAAACATACTCAACTGAAAATTGATTACAAGTTTTCCTTGTGCATCTAAATATTGTGATTTTTCCTTTGTAGAGCTCCAAATCATAATTGGGATTAAGAAGTTCCCAAAAGGGAAGCAGTATTGACTAAGCGCACTCAAATGAAGTAATGTCGCTGTTGTTTTATTTGTATTTGTTTCCATGTGAAAAAGCATATAGTAATTTCTTATGCAAATATATATCTAAAAAACAGTATCTTGTATCGCATAGTAGTAAATATTAACAAAAAATTAACAAATATAAAATATAAATATTATTATAGATTAGTCTGTAATAGTATTGATTGTTAGTGTTTTAAGTTTTTTTAAAAGTAAACTTAAATTCAAATAAGGTTACTTAATTAAAAATGATTACATTTAAAAAAAATATAGTTATGAGTTCTGAAGTTGGAAAAATCAACATATTTCTGCTTTTCAAATTGCCCTCAGCTTTCTTTTGTGGTGTGAGAGCAAAAAAAATTAACAATGAACAATGTGTAGTTGCTGTAAAGTACAGATGGATCAATCAAAATCCTTTTAAGTCAATTTATTTTGCTGTTTTGGCTATGGCAGCTGAACTTTCTACTGGTGCTCTTGTTATGCGAAAGATTGAAAAAAACTTCAAACGGGAGAGGGACAAACATTCTGGATGAAATCTGTCGGGACAAATCAAAACGGAGTTGATGTTGCAGAGATGGATTTTGAATGGAGCATAAAAATTAAAAGTTAATTTTTTATAAACAATCGTTAAATCGAACCTAATTTAGTTCTCATTCCAAAAGAGGATAACTAACTTTGAAATAAAAAATGAGAATTTTAATAACAGGTGCCACTGGGTTAATAGGTTCAGAGTTGGTTTTATTGTTGCTTCAAAACGGAATATCGGTACATTATTTAACAACTTCGAAGAGAAAAATCGAAAATCAACCCAACTACAAGGGATTTTTCTGGAATCCAAAATTGGGTATTATAGATGAAAATTGTTTGATGGGTGTTGATGCCATCATTCATTTGGCTGGCGCTTCTATTTCCAAAAGATGGACAAAATCCTATAAACAAGAAATCATAGAAAGCAGAATATTTTCATCTAATTTACTCTTTAAAATAGTTAAAGAGAATCCAAATCAAGTAAAACAAATAATTTCTGCTTCTGGTACAGCCATTTACCCCAACAGTTCCTCCACTGTTTATACCGAAGATTCAAAAACAATTGTTGATAATTTTCTATCTAATGTAGTTTTAAAATGGGAGGAAAGTGTAGATAAATTCCAATCATTGAATATTAAAGTCTGTAAGTTGAGAACTGGAGTTGTATTTTCTGATAAAGGTGGTGCTTTGTTAGAAATTGTAAAACCTATTAAACTTGGTTTGGGCTCTCCCTTTGGAGATGGTAAAGCAAATTCAATCATGGATTCATCTCCATGATTTAGTTGCTATGTATCTATTTGCAGTTGAAAATTCTCTAGAAGGGGTCTACAATGCAGTTGCTCCTCACCCCATTACAAATAGTGAATTAACAAAGAATATTGCCACTATTTTAGAAAAGCCTTTATTCATGCCTAACATACCAAAGTTTGTAATGAAATTAATTTTAGGAGACATGCACGAACTCCTATTCGATAACAAAAAAATAAGTGCTCAAAAAATCATAAATGCAGGTTTCGTTTTTCAATATCTTACTTCTGAAAAAGCCCTAAAAGACATCTTGACATAAAAAAAGCTCCTGTAAAAGGAGCTTTTTTATATGAAGTTTGAATTAATAATATTTTAGAAGCTTAACGCTAACCTTAAGTTTCATTATGGTAGTAATTTTTTACCATAACAAACTTAATAAAACGAAATCGAAATAGTCTTAAAATTTTATTAATTTTTTTGAACCTATTTTCATTTTTTCTTTCAGTAATTTTACCATTTAAACCACAAAAAAACAATGACAATTTGACATTTTATCGTGAATGGCAGTAATTTTGATATAAGGAAAAAAATGAAATTCAAAAAAATATTCAAAAATAAAAGCAAAATGACCACTGAAAATACAGAAAAAGATCAGGAATTGGATGATGTTACATTAGAGATGAATGCTAACGGTGAACAACTAATTGTGGAAGAATTGCCACTAGAAGAACAATTAGCACAAGATTTAGCAAGAGAAAAAGATAAATTTTTAAGACTTTTTGCCGAATTTGAAAATTACAAAAGAAGAACTGCCAAAGAGCGCTTGGATTTGTTTAAGACTGCCAATCAGGAAGTATTGCAGGCCATGTTGCCAGTACTAGATGATTTTGATAGAGCAATTAACGAAATAAAAGAAATCTGATGATGATGTTTTACTAAAAGGAGTAGAGTTAATTCATGAGAAATTAAAAAACACTGTAAATTCTAAAGGATTAGAGGAGGTTGAAGTAAAAGTAGGTGATATTTTTAATGCGGATTTTGCTGAGGCAATTACTCAAATTCCAGCACCATCTCCAAATTTAAAAGGGAAAATAGTAGATATTTTAGAAAAAGGATACAAGCTAGGAGACAAGATTATCCGATTTCCAAAAGTAGTAATTGGACAATAGACCAAGTAAGGGCAAAGTTTAATTTGTTCACTTTATTATATAAAAGATGAAAAAAGATTTTTACGAAATATTAGGCATTTCAAAAAATGCATCAGAAGCTGAAATTAAAAAGGCATATAGAAAGAAAGCCATAGAATTTCATCCTGATAAAAACCCCGGTGATGCTGTTGCTGAAGAAAATTTCAAGAAAGCTGCCGAAGCCTATGAAGTATTGAGCGATCCAAATAAGAGAGCCAAATACGATCAATACGGACATCAAGCTTTTGATGGAAGTGGAGGTTTTGGAGGCGGTCATGGCGGAATGAACATGGATGATATATTCAGTCAATTCGGAGATATATTTGGAGGCGCTTTCGGAGGTGGATTTGGCGGGGGCGGAGGTCAACGTAGAATTAAAGGAAGTAATCTACGTATAAAAGTCAAATTAACATTAGAAGAAATCGCAAATGGTGTTGAGAAAAAAGTAAAAGTTAAACGTAAAGTTCAGGCTCAAGGCGTTTCCTATAAAACCTGTTCGACTTGTAATGGTCAAGGTCAAGTAATGAGAGTAACTAATACTATTTTAGGTAGAATGCAATCGGCTTCAACTTGTCCAACTTGTGGCGGTTCGGGTCAAATTCTAGACAGAAAGCCAGCCAATGCCGACTCACAAGGAATGATAGTTGAAGATGAAACAGTTTCTATCAAAATTCCGGCTGGAGTTGTTGATGGAATGCAGCTGAAAGTGTCCAACAAAGGAAATGACGCACCAGGGAATGGTGTTCCTGGAGATTTAATTGTTGCTATTGAAGAGTTAGAGCATGAGTTTTTAAAGAGAGAAGGAGAGAATTTACATTATGATTTATACATCAGTTTTTCTGAAGCCGTTTTAGGAATTTCAAAAGATATTGAAGCCGTAAATGGAAAAGTGAGAATTAAATTGGAAGAAGGTATTCAATCGGGTAAAATTTTACGACTTAAAGGGAAAGGAATTCCAAGCATCAACGGGTATGGCAATGGAGATTTATTAGTTCACGTAAATGTATGGACACCTAAAACTTTAAATAAAGAACAAAGACAGTTTTTTGAGAAAAATATAACCGATGAGAATTTCATTCCACATCCTGAGAAAAGTGATAAGTCATTTTTTGAAAAGGTGAAAGATATGTTCTCATAAGTTTGACAAATTTTTTAAATAAGAGACCCATCCTTAAATTTAAATTAAGGGTGGGTTTTTTTGTAACATAATCATCCTAAACACTACTAAAATTGTGTATTTTTACACGCCAAAGATTTGTTAGGTAATCGGATTAAATAAATCTAAAATAAGTATGAGCAATATACTTGAAGTCAATAAAGTCCTTAAACAATACGGAGATTATACAGCACTTAATGAAGTTTCACTAACGGTTCCAAAGGGAAGCATTTACGGGCTTTTAGGACCCAACGGAGCTGGTAAAACTTCCCTAATTAGAATTATCAATCAAATTACGTTACCCGATAGTGGCAAAGTTATTTTTGATGGAGAAAAATTGCAGCCTCAACATGTTCAGTACATTGGCTATTTGCCAGAGGAAAGAGGGTTGTATAAGACCATGAAAGTGGGTGAACAGTGTTTGTATTTGGCACAAATGAAAGGACTCTCAAAAGCTGAAGCCAAAAAGCAATTGGATTATTGGTTTGACCGATTGGAAATTCAAGGGTGGTGGAACAAAAAAATTCAAGAATTGTCAAAAGGGATGGCGCAGAAAATTCAGTTTGTAGTCACCGTTTTGCATAAACCCAAATTACTCATCCTTGACGAACCCTTTTCAGGATTTGATCCCGTTAATGCAAATTTGATAAAAGATGAAATTATCGAGTTGAATAAACAAGGAACTTCGGTAATCTTTTCAACACACAGAATGGAAAGCGTTGAAGAGATGTGTGACCATATTGCATTAATTCATAAGTCTAATAAATTGATTGAAGGGAAATTAGATGATGTAAAACGAAAGTATAGAACGAATAGTTTTGAAGTAGGTATTTTATCCGATAATGTTGAAGGCTTGATGTATGATATCACTCAGAAATTTTCAGTAGCCCAGACTAATTTCAAATCACTTAATGACGAAATAAAACTTGAAATTCAGTTAGGGAATGCTTTGCCCAATGAATTATTACACCTTCTCACACAACGAGGACAAGTAACTCATTTTCTTGAGAAAATTCCAAGTGTCAATGATATTTTTATTCAAACGGTGAGCGAAAATTAGATTGATGTTAAAAATCTAAAATCCTAAATCTAAAATCTAAAATTAGAAAATGAGCATTCTATCATTAATCATAAAAAGAGAATTTATTGCTAAAGTTCGTAATAAATCATTTATCGTTATGACTTTTTTGAGTCCGTTACTTTTTGTTGGAATAGCGATTTTTATAGGGTATTTGACATCTATGAAAGCAGATGTAAAAACCATAGCTATTCATGATGAATCAGGGGTTTTTGTCAATGAATTTAAAAATACAGAAGAATACAACTATTTGAATTTAACTTTAATTGATTTCAAAGTTTTAAAGGATAGTATTTTTAATGACAGTTATGAAGGCTTGTTGTACATACCGAAAACATCAAATAGTAAAGCATTAGAAAATAAAATCCAGTACATTTCGAACAATAGTCCTAGTATTGGTTTCTTAGAAGGGACAGAAGATGTCATAGCCAAAAAGTTAACTCAGATTAATTTTGAGCATGCTAAACTCGATACTTTAGCTATAAAAGAGGCGGAAGCTCATGTAAATATAGCTTTAACAAAATCCTCTGGAGAAGCTGGTCTAAAAGGATTAAATGAAATAAAAATTGCTATTGGCGGTGCTTTTGGTTATCTAATCATGATGTTTATTATTATTTATGGCAACATGGTTATGCGAAGCGTCATAGAAGAAAAGACCAATAGGATTATTGAAATTATTATCTCGTCGGTAAAACCATTCCAATTGATGATGGGAAAAATTATCGGAACCTCATTAGCAGGGATTTTACAGTTTTTAATAT
Source organism: Flavobacterium sp. (assembly GCA_016718345.1). Taxonomy (GTDB): domain Bacteria; phylum Bacteroidota; class Bacteroidia; order Flavobacteriales; family Flavobacteriaceae; genus Flavobacterium. The sequence continues at coordinate 110,440 of JADKDN010000003.1, forward strand.
GGGCTATTCTTGGAATGTCGGCCATGTTCATCATTTCATCTGTTTTTGGAGTTCAAATGGGAGCTACATCGGCAGTACAAACTCAGGAAGCATTAAAAACAGCACAGGAAGCCGCAAGTAGTGATATTCAAATGTATATTAAGGAACTTTGGAATTTACCTATTGCGACTTTATTGTTTCAGTTTTATCATTTATTTCATTGGAGGTTATTTTCTGTATAGCTCTTTCTATGCTGCAATTGGTGCCGCTGTTGACAATGAAACCGATTCGCAACAATTTCTTTTACCTATTATAATGCCCCTGATTTTAGGAGTTTACATTGGTTTTTTTACGGTAATGAATAACCCACACGGAACAGTTGCAACAGTATTTTCCATAATTCCACTAACTTCTCCAATTGTCATGCTAATGCGAATTCCTTTTGGTGTGCCTTGGTGGCAGCTGTTGTTATCCATAGTAATTTTATTTGGAACATTCTTTTTAGTGGTTTGGTTTGCCTCAAAAATTTACAGAGTTGGAATATTAATGTATGGTAAAAAAACAACATGGAAAGAATTATACAGATGGTTGAAATATTAATAAAGGAAGAATCAGATGAGTAGAATATTAATTATAGAAGACGAAGCAGCCATTCGAAGAGTATTGACAAAAATACTTTCAGAAGAAAGCGAAACATATAGTGTAGAAGATGTTGAAGATGGAATTCAAGGTCTTGAAAGAATAAAAAACAATGATTACGATCTTGTTTTATGTGACATTAAAATGCCCAAAATGGATGGTGTCGAATTACTTGAAGCTGTCAAAAAAATAAAGCCTGAGATTCCTATGGTTATGATATCGGGTCATGGAGATATGGAAACTGCTATCCAGACGATGCGCCTTGGTGCTTTTGATTATATTTCGAAACCGCCAGATTTGAATAGACTTTTGAATACAGTGCGAAATGCTTTAGACAAAAAACAATTGGTGGTCGAGAATAAAATTCTAAAGAAAAAAGTCAGTAAAAATTATGAGATCATTGGTGAAAGTGAGGCTATTAATCACATTAAATTGATGATTGAAAAAGTGGCTAAAACAGAAGCAAGAGTTTTAATCACTAGGTAAATGGAACTGGGAAAGAATTAGTAGCACATCAATTACATGAGAAAAGTGAAAGAGCCGATGCTCCTTTAATCGAAGTGAATTGTGCAGCCATCCCAAGTGAGTTGATAGAAAGTGAATTGTTTGGACATGTGAAAGGAGCTTTTACATCAGCGGTTAAAGATAGAGCAGGAAAATTTGAAGCCGCTGATGGAGGCACAATTTTTCTCGATGAAATTGGCGATATGAGTCTTTCGGCTCAAGCTAAAGTATTAAGAGCCTTACAAGAAAATATTGTAACTAGGGTAGGAGCTGATAAGGATATTAAAGTAAATGTTCGTGTAGTCGCAGCAACCAACAAAGACCTGAAAAAAGAAATTGATGAAGGTCGTTTTCGAGAAGATTTATACCATCGATTGGCTGTAATATTAATTAAGGTTCCAGCTTTGAATGACCGAAGAGATGATATTCCTTTGTTGATTGAACATTTTACAGAAAAGATTTCTTCAGAGCAAGGAATTGTTCCTAAAGTATTTTCAAATCAAGCAATAAAATTATTGCAAGAATACGATTGGACAGGTAATATTCGGGAGTTACGAAATGTTGTCGAGCGTTTAATCATTCTTGGCGGTAGTGAAATTTCAGAAACGGATGTGCAATTGTTTGCTTCTAAATAATTTAAAGATTTAATGATTGAAAAATTTAAAGATTACTACTCACAAATTTTTTTAATCATTTAATTTTTTAATCTTTCAATAGTATAAATGAAACTAAAAAAAATAAACGAGAAATTACAAAAAGCACTAATTGAAATCGGTCTAACTGAAGCCAATGTTTTGCAGCAGGAAACGTTTTCTACCTTAAAAAGTGGTGCCGATTGTATTATTATTGCTCCAAAAGGTGCTGGTAAATCTACTACAATTGTTATCAATGTTGTTCAGCAATTAGTAGCAGAAGGTGAAGAATCTCCACGAGCATTGATTATAGTAGAAGATAAAACCAAAGTACTAGAAATGGAAACTTTGTTTGAAAATTTAGGTAGCGAAACGAACCTGAGAGTCTATGGCGTGCATGACAAAGGGGATTTAGAATACGATAAAAACTATATTTCAACAGGAATCGATGTTTTAATTGGAACTCCAAATCGACTGAACGAGATGTTTACTACAGCAGGTTACAACGTCAATCGATTGAAAATGTTCATTATTGACGATGCTGATACTATATTAAAGTTACGGCATGATACCAAGATTATTCGTATTTCCAATAGTATTGCAAAAACACAGCGTATTATTTTTTCAGAGCAACTTACAGAAAGAATAGAAGTTTTGGCAGATAAAATCATGGTCGAACCTTTTTTATTTGAGATTGAAGAAGAGGAAGATGATTTTGAAGAAGAATAATCTGTCTGATTTATAACAACAAACTATAAACAACAAACAATAGAATGGGTTTAATGAAAGTATTCTCCGGAAGTGAAATTTTAGCACAAGCGCTACAACAAAAAATAGAAGCTATAGGTATAGAAGTTGTCATTAGAAATAACAACCAAACTAATGTTCTTCCAAGTCTTCAAAATAAAAAAGCCGTTGAGGTCTTTATACAAGAGACTGATTTCTCAAAAGCGAATCCCGTTATTGAGGAGTTTCGGTTGAGTATATAAATTAATCTTTTAAATATGAAAGTAGTCAACACCATAAGTGGTTATCCAGTGGATAAACAGGAATACATTAACATGGTTAAAGAAGCTGACGAACGAATTTCTTCAGGAAATTTTACAACTATTGAAGATTTAGAAAAAGAAATAGAGAATTGGTAACAAAATCAGAAAATATGCAACTAATTTTTAGTTGCATATTTAAAATAGAAATTGTATTTTTGTATGAGTAAATTCGAAAAACTAGTTGAAAAATTAAAATCCAAGCCTAAAGATTTTACTTGGGATGAGATGGTGAAAGTTTTGAAACATTATGGTTACAAACAAACTGCTCAAGGAAAGACTGGAGGTTCAAGACGAAAATTTATCAATGAAAATAAGCAAATAATAAGTTTGCACGAGCCACATCCTCAAAAAGTGTTGAAAGGATATCAACTGGATTTGATTATAGAACATCTAAATTTATAAAGATGAAAAATTATTTAGAATACAAAGGATATTTAGGAACAGTAGAATTTTCTGCTGATGATAAAGTTTTTTTTGGAAAAATTCGCGGAATAAATGATTTGATAACTTTTGAAGGCACTACTGTTGAAGAGCTTTCTACTGCTTTTGAAGAAGCGGTTACAGATTATTTAGAAACCTGTAAAGAGTTGAATAAGGCCCAGACAAGGTATTTAAAGGCTCTTTCAATGTAAGAATTTCCCAAGAATTACACAAAAAAACAGCACTCTTAGCAACTAAAAAAGGGTTAAATTTGAATGAAGTTATAAAAGAAGCGCTCTCTTATATAGTTTCACATGAAGAAGTTTTGGGTTAATGCCAACTACCTATTTATATTATTATTTTATTAATTTTTGGTGCAGTAGGATTTCCTTTACCACTTATATTATTTATGGCATCAATCATTTTGTTAAATTGAAGAATATAATCTCTTATTTCCAATGGCGTTTTTACTTCTGGTGAAGGTTCATGAATTGTTGCATCACTTGACATTTTATGATGCACTTCCATCAAGGCATCATAATCGTTTTCTTCAATATCTTTTTTATATTTCTCCAATGAGGTATTAAATCACTTTTTTATAACTTTCTTTTATATCCTCATACTTTTTTTCAAAAAATTATTTATTGTTGTTCTTATTTCTTATCAGCTTCTGAAATATTACCAGCTTCAAGTTTTTCTAATTATTTCAATTCTTGTCACTTATGATTGAAGAAATCACATGTTTTCAATTAGTCCTGGTTTTACCGAGCTACTTATTTTGTAATAACTGGAGCATTTGAATGTGTCATTTTTAGATGAGTCAAAGCCTTTACAATGATTTACTTCTGTTTGATTTTCACATATTTTACATTTAGGGTTATAAATAAATCCTCCTCCTAAAGTATGTTGAAGTAATCTATGATAAAATTCTTGGTTATGAGTAAACACTATTACTTGATAATCTTTTGTCAATCCAGCTATTTTCTCAACAACCTTCTCAATATTGTTATGGTCTAAGCTCGTAATTGGGTCATCAAAAACGAGAATATTGCTATTGTCATATTTCAATTCTGTTAACCAATCACATAAGGAATATATCTTTGCTTCTCCTTCACTAAGAATTGAATTAATTGCGAAACTATCACCTCCACTTTTAATACTAACATCAATCATACTTTTACCACCCGGGTTTGAAAGTTCTATTGATTTTATCGTGTTTAGAAAGCTCAAAAAACTTTAAATTTTCATCAAATGTTTGTAGATAATCAGTTTGTATTAATCGTTCTTCAACTCTGCCTTTCTCTCTAGAAATTTTAGTTTTATAATTTGTAAACAAAGAACTTTGTGCTCTGTATTCAATAACTTTTTCTAAATTTTCTAATGCTTTTTTTAATAATTCTTTTTGATTAAAACAAAACTCTAAATCCAACAACTCATTCAATTCTTTTAATGATTTTGATTTTGTTTCCTCTATCAACTCCAAGTCTTTTTGAGTTTTAGTTAATTCTGAATTTAAATTATTTTTTTCAGAATTAACAATAAATAATAACAATTCCGTGAACTCAATTTCAAGTTTATAATCATAAATTATGTTAAAACCATTAAGTTCATCTATCAAAGTAGTTATAATTAAATTATTCAAAACAGTATTATGAACTTTATTAATATCAATTAATAGTTTTTTAGAAAATGAGTATAGTTCTCCAACACTTTCATATTTGTATTCAAAATATTCAAAACTTAGTTGTTCAATTTTTGATTTAAAAAACTCTATCTGTTGTGTTAAATTTTCAATTTCAGTATTTACCTCATTCCAACTAAGAATGACTCTTGAATTAATTTTAAATTTTCTTTTGGTAATGTTTGATTACAATAAAAACATTTATCGACGTCATTAGGATAATCAACATGATTAAATGCTAGTGCTGTTTCAGCTACTTTTTTTATTAATTCAATAAACTTTTCACTATTCTCATTAGGATTAAAGACCAACTGATATTGCTCATATTTTGAAAAATCTAAACTTACTTTTAAAGTTTTTAAACGAGATATTTTCCTTATTATCATCAATTGATCCAAACTTTTATTTTCACAAAAAGATGATTTTAGTCAAACTAATATTTTTAGACTTTAGCAAATCAATTTTTGTGGTATAATCAGTAACTGATGTAGTAGATTTTTTTTGCAAATCCTTTTTTAACTCTTCATGATTTTCATCTAAATCTAATTTGATGAGTTCTTTTAGTTTATTAATTATAAAATCAGAATTATTCTGATTAGTATTTAAATATTGGTAAATAGAATATGGTTCTTTTGAGATTAATCCATTTAAAATCGTAATTCTATCTTGCTGAAATATATTTGAAAGTGTTTGAATTTCCGAGTTTGTCTTTGCCTCAACTTGAGTAACTCCTTCTCTAAGAACATCAAAATATCCCAATTTATATCTATCAATACTCCAACCAGCTTCTTTTTTGGATAGAGAACTTTTCAATATATCACTATCACAAAATTTAATTCTTGAATCATTTTGAGTTCCCGCTATCCATTCAATCGTTTCAATATTGCTCGCATTAATATTTAACCCTTTTCTTTGAAACTTTAAATGCTCTTCTTTTTTTACAAAATCAAATTTAGCTTTTGTTTCATCTGTACTTGAACTATAAATATTTCTCTTAATATTTTGATTACTGAGGAAAGCATCTTTCATAGCTCTATAATAAGTTGATTTTCCACTACCATTTTTTCCATAAATCAAGGTAAATAATGGACTAAATTCAATTTTTTTATTATCGTATAATCCGCCTATATTTTGATTTTCATAAATACTTAAAATAGTCTGTTCAACTACAGGGTTATTAGAATCAAAACTCAATATTTCAATATCTTCTAATTCAGTTTCTGAAAGTATTTTATCAAAAGCCGTTTGAATATCTTCAAGTTCAAGTTTACCATTTTGGCAAACTTTGTTTTTAAGTTGAGTAATCCATTCTTTTTTATCAAATGATAATCTTGATAAATCATTTATTGCATTTGTCATCTAGTAAAATTTTCTATATCAAATTTACTGATTTTAAATTTTATCTATGTTCTTTAAAATTAAATTCCAAATCCCTCAATTAATCTATATTTGCACCTTTAAAAAATTCAACAATTTGAAGTTGCTAACTTCTAATCTATAATTTCAACAAATGATCACAGTCAACGATATCTCCGTGCAATTTGGCGGAACTACTTTATTTAGCGATGTTTCTTTTGCCATTAATGAAAATGACAAAATAGCCTTGATGGGTAAAAACGGCGCAGGAAAATCCACTCTTTTAAAAATTATTGCTGGCGAAGCCAAACCCTCCACAGGAAATATTTCCGCTCCAAAAGAAGCCGTGATAGCCTACTTGCCTCAACATTTATTGACCAAAGATGGTTCAACAGTAATGGAAGAAACATCTAAAGCTTTTGGTGAAATCTTTAAAATGAAGGATGAGATTGATGAAATCAACGAACAATTAACCATCCGCACCGATTATGAGAGCGATAACTATATGAAATTGATTGAGCGTGTTTCTGACCTTAGCGAGAAATATTATGCTATTGAGGAAGTTAATTATGAAGCTGAGGTTGAAAAAATACTAACAGGTTTAGGTTTCGAAAGAGAAGATTTTACAAGACAAACTTCGGAGTTTTCAGGTGGTTGGAGAATGCGAATAGAGTTGGCTAAAATTTTATTAAAAAAACCAGATTTGATTCTTTTGGATGAGCCAACCAATCACATGGATATTGAAAGTATTCAGTGGTTAGAGGATTTTTTGATTAATTCTGCGAAAGCGGTTGTCGTTATTTCTCACGATAGAGCTTTTGTCGATAACATCACAAACCGAACTATTGAAGTTACAATGGGAAGAATTTATGATTACAAAGCCAAATATACCCACTACTTAGAATTAAGAAAAGATAGGCGAGTGCACCAGCAAAAGGCTTATGATGAGCAACAAAAAATGATTGCTGAAAATATGGAATTCATAGAGCGATTCAAGGGAACCTATTCCAAAACCTTACAAGTACAATCAAGAGTTAAGATGCTTGAGAAGCTTGTACCTGTCGAAATTGATGAGATTGATACTTCTGCTTTGCGTTTGAAGTTTCCTCCTTCGGTTCGTTCAGGACAGTATCCAGTTGTGGTGAAGGATTTAGCGAAATCGTATGGAGATCACATTGTTTTTAAAGATGCTAATATTGTTATCGAACGTGGACAAAAAGTAGCATTTGTTGGAAAAAATGGTGAAGGAAAATCGACCATGATTAAAGCCATTATGAAAGAAATTGCCATTGATAGCGGAAGTGTTGAGATTGGTCACAATGCTCAAATTGGTTATTTTGCTCAAAATCAGGCCTCCCTTTTGGATGAAAATGCCACGATATTTGAGACCATAGACAGCATTGCTGTGGGCGAAATTAGAACACAGATAAAAAATATTTTAGGAGCATTTATGTTCCAAGGGGATGATATTACCAAGAAAGTGAAAGTGCTTTCTGGTGGCGAAAAAACACGTCTAGCAATGATTAAATTGTTATTAGAGCCGGTTAATTTGTTAATTCTCGATGAGCCCTCCAACCATTTAGATATGAAAACCAAAGATATTATCAAAGATGCCCTACGCGATTTTGATGGAACTTTAATCTTAGTTTCTCACGATAGAGATTTTCTAGATGGTTTAGCAACCAAAGTTTTTGAGTTTGGGAACAAACGAGTAAAAGAACATTTTGAGGATATTGCAGGTTTCCTAGCTCACAAAAAGATGGAAAATTTAAGAGAGATAGAAAAGTAATTACAACTCGATGTTGAGTTTATAAATTGTCGATACCAATTCATCAGTATCGTTATCTTCACAAAGCAGCAATTCGATATGGGTTGCTGTTTTTTTGTATAATGTCAATCCTTCAAATTTGTGTTTTTGGCTAATTTGAAAACAATGCTGTAACGTCATGGTTTTTAAATCAATAGTTCCAATACTACTCCCTAAAATCTCTCCATCACCATAGGTTGAATTTGTGTCTTCGGCCGTAGCCAAAAAATAAATGGTGTCTTCCACTAAAATAGTATCTGTAAATGTGGTTGAAACGGTATTGATTCTTGGTAAATCAAAAGTCACAAATGTATATTTTGGTTTTTCAGTACTGTTTTTGGAAAAGAAAATCCCGTTTTTGCCTTGCGCTCCATTTCCACGTTGAAAGTAGTACACCGTCTCATTAGTGATGATACATCCTTCAATATTTAACTCAGAATCTTTAATGGAATGTTCGGATTTGATTTGAGAATAAATAGCAGCAAGGCTTTGAACTGTTACTTCATTTGATTTCAAATCGAAAACAATCATGGAGTTTCTAGTTGCAGTTGAACCAGAACCTAGAAGTAGTAATTTTTCATCTTTTAGTGTAATAGATTCAAAATCAGGCTTGTCTTTTTTTACGATATTTTCCTGAGCATTTTCAACCAAAGCTATCTTGTTCAGTTTTTCAGCTGCAATATCATATTCATATAGATAACTACTGCTGTCTGATATTATATAGAGTTTGTTATCGTTAAAAACCAATCCTGAAGCTGCACTAATTCCTTCTATATTGAAGAGTGGTAAAAGTTCAAATTTTTCCATAAGTTTACAAATATAAATACTAAAAAAATGGAAAGCCTACATCCCGATGATTTTAAAGTAACGACTGCAATTAATTTAGCTACAATTCCAACAAAATTGGATTTGGATACTAGCAAAGAGCAAGAAGCAATCGCTCTTGATAAGATTCAGCAGAAGTTAAGTAAGAAACAAGACGCTATGTATGCACACAATCGTCATGCTTTTCTTATCTGTTTGCAAGGAATGGATACGAGCGGAAAGGACAGTTTGATTCGAGAAGTTTTTAAAGAATTTAATCCACGTGGAGTAGTAGTGCATAGTTTTAAAACACCTAATTCAAGTGAATTAGAGCATGATTACTTATGGCGTCATTATTTGGCTTTACCTGAAAAAGGAAAATTTGCTGTTTTCAATCGTACGCATTATGAGAATGTTTTGGTCACTCGCGTGCATCCCGAATATATTCTATTTGAAAATCTACCAGGTATAGAAACTGTTGAAGACATTACTCCACAGTTTTGGCAGAACAGAATGGAGCAAATTAACAATTTCGAAAAGCATATTGCTCAAAATGGGACTACGGTATTAAAATTTTATTTCCACATGAGCAAAGAGGAGCAACGCAAACGATTATTAAATCGACTAGAAACTCCAGAAGACAATTGGAAATTCTCGACAGGAGATTTGAAAGAACGGGAGCGTTGGGATGATTATATGAACTATTACGAAGAAGCTATCAATAAGACTGCTACTTCTCACGCACCATGGTACATTATTCCTGCCGATGATAAAGGTGTGGCTCGCTACATTGTAGCCAAAATTATTTGGGAAGAAATGCAAAAACTAACAGATATTTCCGAACCCGAACTCGACCCAAAGGTCAAAGCAAATATTGATTTGTATAAAGAGCAATTGAAAAAGTAGTTTAAAAATAAACAGTAAATTTTACCACTGATTTTGTTTTTACAATTGACATTGCCATTGAATCGGTTATCTTTACCGATTTAAATTTGCAAAATGAATCTATCACACTATACCAAAGAGTTTTCCTATAACTTAAAATTAGCTTATCCTGTAATATTAGGAATGTTAGGGCATACGCTAATTGGGATTGTAGATAATTTCATGGTTGGAAACCTAGGTTCAACCGAATTAGCCGCTGTTTCCCTTGGGAATAGTTTTATCTTTATTGCGATGTCGGTAGGAATTGGTTTTTCAACTGCGATTACTCCATTAACTGCGGAAGCCGATGCAGAAAAGAACAACAAAAAGCTTCGTTCTACTTTTCATCATGGATTATTTTTATGTTCAGTTTTAGGAGTTACATTATTTATTTTTACCGTATTATCTAAGCAAATAATGTATTTCATGCATCAGCCTAAAGAAGTTGTTGATTTAGCTTCACCATACATTGATTGGGTAGCTTTTTCTTTAATTCCAGTTATTGTTTATCAAGGGTATAAGCAATTTGCAGATGGTTTGTCCAAAACAAAATATTCCATGTATGCTATTTTTATGGCCAATGTAGTTCATATCTTTTTCAATTATGTCTTAATATATGGTATTTGGATTTTTCCAAAGTTGGGGATTCAAGGCTGCTTTAGGAACTGTTATTTCTAGAATTATGATGGTTGTTTTCATGCATTTTCTTTTGAATAATGATGAACTTTTGAAAAAATACCTCCATAAATTTAGTTTTAAAGAAGTTCGGAAATCAATGCTCAAAAAAATAATTGACCTAGGTTTTCCTTCTGCTATGCAAATGTTATTTGAAGTGGCTTTATTCACTACAGCGATATGGCTCTCAGGTTCTTTAGGAAAAAACAGTCAGGCTGCAAATCAAATAGCATTGATTTTATCATCATCAACTTTTATGGTAGCTATGGGTTTAAGCGTTGCTTCTATGATTAGAGTGGGGTATGCCAAAGGATTGAATAAGTACAAGGATTTAATTATCATTGCTCGATCTTTATTTTTATTAACCATAATTATTGAATCTGTTTTTGCTTTATTGTTTTTAGTATTCCATAATTTTTTGCCTCATTTATTTTTGAATATGACCGATGTTACTGAAATAGTTGATAACAATGAAATCATTTGGATTGCTTCAAGATTGCTTCTGGTTGCAGCTGTTTTTCAGATATTTGATGGGGTTCAAGTAGTAGTTTTAGGAGCTTTGCGAGGCTTGCAAGATGTAAAAATCCCTATGTATATTACTTTTATAGCCTATTGGCTTATAGGATTTCCAATATCATTTTATTTAGGAAAATATACCGATTTGAAAGCGATAGGAATATGGATTGGACTTTTGGCGGGATTGTCATCGGCCGCTTTATTTTTGTATATTCGCTTTGCGAGATTAACGAAAAGATTAGTTTTAGAAAATTCGATGAAATAGATATAAAACATAATTTAAATTAACGATTAAACGCATTAACAATAATGGAACTACCAAAATTTTTACTTGGCGACAATACTGATTTTCCGGAAGATATTTTTATAATCCATCTAGATTATCCGCGATTTATTATCAATCTAAAAGATGATGAAGTTGAGTTTATGGAAGAAGCTGAAGATTTAGACGAAGCTGAATTAAATGCTGAAATGGAAGGCTTGATTGTGCTTGCTAATGAATTTTATGATAGGGAAATGGAACGCTATGAGAGCGAATAATTATTTTTTTAGATAAGTATCAATTACTACATGAGCAGCTGTAAATGGTGAAATTTCATCTTTTTCAACTGCTTTTTTATTGGTCTCAAGCAGTTTTTGAATTTTTGGATTAGAATAGAAGTTCGTTTTCAGTTGTTCGTTAATTGTTTCCAATAACCAATATTGATTTTGTTCTTTGCGGTTTTTATGGAAAAAACCATTGTTTTGAGTTACTTTTAAAAATTGTAAAATCATATTCCAAGCTTCAGGAATCCCTTCATGAGTAATCGAACTACAAGTGGACACTTTAGGAATCCATCCTGATTTCTTTGTAGGAAATAGGTGAAGTGCTCGATTGAATTCTGTTTTGGCTAAATTTGCTTTTTTGAGGTTATCACCATCAGCTTTGTTAATGATTATAGCATCTGCCATTTCCATGATTCCTCGTTTAATACCTTGTAATTCATCTCCAGCACCAGAAATTTTTAAGAGTAAAAAGAAATCTACCATGCTATGAACAGCAGTTTCACTTTGACCCACTCCAACAGTTTCAATGAGTATTGTATCAAATCCAGCAGCTTCACAAAGGGTAATAGTTTCTCTTGTTTTTCTAGCGACTCCACCAAGAGTTTCTCCAGAAGCGGAAGGTCTTATGTAAGCATTTTGATCTTTTACTAACTCTTCCATTCTGGTCTTATCGCCCAAAATACTTCCATTGTTAATCATACTACTTGGATCAATAGCTAGAACAGCTACTTTTTTTCCTAAACCAGTCAATTGTTTCCCGAAAGCTTCTATAAATGTGCTTTTTCCAACACCTGGAACACCAGTAATTCCTATTCGAATTGATTTGTTGGCATGAGGTAAACAAGCATTTATAACTTCGTTCGCTTTCGCTAAATGGTTTGTGTTACTGCTTTCAATCAAAGTGATGGCACGACTGAGAGAGGAAATACTTCCTTTCAAAATTCCATCAATCAACTCTTGTGAGCTAGGTTGTACTTTTCTTAGTTTTTGAATTTGGACTACAGCATTGGTACTAATAATTTCAGGAGGTGAAATTCCAGCTTTTTGATTGAGTGCCGAGCTATTTTTGTTTTTTGAATTCAAGCAAACACATTTTTGTAAAATTACTAAAATATTGATTGTACTACTGTTTCTTGAATCTTTTTTTAATTTCACACTTGCGTTTCATATCATTGGTTTCATTTTTTTAATGTTCCTTTGCATTAAAATAGTATATTTCATGGACAACATTATTTTAGTGTTTCTTTGTTTATTTATTGGTTTTGGATTGCAATTTGTAAAAGCATTTCCTAAAAATGGACACCTTGCTTTAAACCAATTTATCATTTACGTTGCTCTGCCAGCTTTGACCTTATTTTATATTCCTAAAATTGCAATTAATGCTACTTTATTTTTTCCTTTAGGGGTTGCTTGGTTAGGATTTGTTATGGCTTTTCTTTTTTTCTATTTTCTCGGAAGAAGATTAGGTTGGTCTAATAAATTAATTGGTTGTCTTATTCTCACAGCTGGTTTAGGAAATACGTCCTTTGTTGGGTTTCCCATCATCAATGCTTTATATGGCGAAGAGGGTCTGAAAACCGCGATTATTGTTGATCAACCCGGAACATTCACAGTATTAACGACTTTCGGGATTATTACCGCCTCACTTTTTTCTAAGGGGAAACCGAGTGTAAAGTATATTGTTTTTAAAATGATAACTTTCCCGCCCTTCATCGCTTTTGTATTTGCATTTATAATGAATCTTTTTAAAATAAATTTTCCGATGGATGTGCAATCCGTTTTTCAAAAATTAGGAAGTACGATTACACCCATAGCATTAGTTTCAGTAGGATTGCAAATAACGATTGACAAAAAGAGTCAGCATTGGGGATTTTTAACGTTGGGATTATTTTTTAAATTGATGATTACACCAGCACTTTTTATCTTTTATACAAAAGCTGTGTACATGGAAAGGGTTACTCGCAGTAGATGTTTCTATCGGAATCAGCTATGGCACCCATGATTACAGGTGGTATTTTAGCCGCAAATTATGGACTTAAACCTAAATTGAGTACAATGATGATAGGAATTGGAATTCCAATGTCATTTATTACGTTGGCGTTTTGGTATTGGGTTTTGACTACTTTTTGATAGTATTCTAATTTGCAATACTCTTCAAAAAGTACTACTTTTCGCCTTTCAAATGCACTACAGATGAATACTGAAATAACTCCAGAAATTAATGCGAGACTCATACAGATTGTTGGAAATTCATATGTTTTTTTAGACTAAGAAACGCGCAATCATTACGGTCATGATGAGACGGAAGATTATGTTTTTCCGCTAAGTGTGGTTGTAAAGCCAGCAAATGCTCTGGAGATTTCTGAAATCATGAAACTGGCAAATGAATTTAAAATTCCTGTTACACCAATCGCTGGTAGAACAGGTCTAAGTGGAGGCGCTTTGAGTATTCATAAAGGTATTGGTTTGTCTACCGAAAGATTGAATAAAATTATTTCCATAGACGAACAAAATCTGCAAGTCATTACAGAGCCAGCAGTAATTACTCAAGTTTTGAGAGAGGCGGTAGCAGAGAAAAATTTATTTTATCCACCAGATCCAAGCAGTCAAGGCAGTTGTTGGATAGGAGGGAATGTTGCTGAAAATGCAGGTGGAGCTAGAGCAGTAAAATATGGTGTTACTAAAGATTATGTATTGAATTTAGAGGTGGTTTTACCCAATGGAGAAATCATTTGGACAGGAGCCAATACTTTAAAAAATTCTACTGGATATAATCTCACTCAGTTGATGGTGGGTAGCGAGGGTACCCTTGGAATTATCACTAAGATTGTGATGAAATTACTACCAAAAAATACTCATAATGTATTAATGTTGGTTCCATTTTATAAAGCTCATGAGGCCTGTGAAGCAGTTTCAGCTATTTTCAGAGCAGGAATAGTTCCTAGTGCTTTAGAATTTATGGAACGCGATGCCATTGATTGGGTTTTAAAATTTGTGGATGGCTTAAATGTTCAAGTTTCAGATGCAATTCAAGCGCATTTGTTGATTGAAGTGGATGGGAATTACCCTGATATTTTATTTCAGGAAGCAGAGAAAATCATGAATGTCGTGGAGCAATTTCAAATTGATGAAGTGCTTTTTGCCGATACCGAAGATCAGAAAAATGCCTTGTGGAAAATGCGTCGAAGTGTTGCTGAAGCGGTAAAAGCCAATTCTATTTATAAAGAAGAAGACACGGTTGTGCCACGATATGAATTACCCAAATTACTGAACGGAATTAAAACCATTGGGAATAAGTACGGTTTCAAATCCGTTTGTTATGGTCATGCAGGTGATGGAAATCTACACGTTAATATTATAAAAGGTGACATGACTGACGAAAATTGGAATACCGAAGTAACCAAAGGAATTCGTGAAATTTTTGAGTTAACTGTTGCTTTAAAAGGAACATTATCTGGCGAACACGGAATAGGATTTGTTCAAAAAAACTATATGGATATTGCTTTCAGCCAGACCCAATTACAACTAATGAAGGGAATCAAATCGATTTTGATCCAAATGGGGTTTTAAATCCAGGTAAAATTTTTTCCAGATAATTTGTAAAAAAGCATTTACTAATTGTGAACCCTTTTTTAATCTCTTTTAGGACTGTTTTTCTTTTCTCTTTTTTCGGCTTTTTTCTCTTTTGCTGTCTTTAGAGGTTCTTTTTTTACAGCTTTCTTTGCGTCTTGACCTTTAGCCATACTATTCGTTTTTTAGGTTTATACTCTAGTTTAGTAAATGTAAATGTATTTTTTGGATTCTTAAAATCCTAACTCTTTTTTTGTACTTTCATCGAAGAGAGTTTTGAAAATTTCTTTTTGTGAAGCATCATCAAAGTTAAAAAACTTCCATTCATTGTTGGTCGTTTCATCAACAATAGCGATAAATTTAGAAACTCGTTTTACATTCATACTATTGCGTTTCGGTTCAAAAACGACCTCACTGGCATTGTTATTCTCTTTCAACCAACTTACTTTTTTTGAAGCTGCATCGGAGTTGAGTTTATTTTCAAAAAAATAGCGAATTGGATTTCTATAAGTAATAACACAAAACGTTTTGCCTCCTATTTTTTTTATGTCAGAATATTGAAAGACTGGGGTTACGAGTTCCAATCGCATGCGATATTCCTCATTTTGATAGTCTAAATCTAGTTTCTCTAGGAAGCTGTCTTTGTTTCCAATGGATTCTATAATTTTTGGATACGTAAGCTGAGCAATCACATCAAAATCCATGGTATAGTTAGCGTCGTAGATTTTTTTGGTTTCCAGCTTCAATTTTTCCAAAGATTGTGAAAAGGAAAATGAACTGAATAGCATAAATAGAATTATAAATTTTGTTTTCCCCCCCTTTTTTATTTTCAATATAACTTAATTTCCATATTATTTCTTTAAAATAAGTCAAACTAATCCATAAAAAAATCCCCAACTACTTTCGCAATTGAGGGTTGATATTTTAGAGTTCTCCTTTGTCGAAAGGACAAAAAAAAATTAGTCATTCACGATAACCCATTCTCCTGAATTAATCATGCTTTCTGCTTTTTTGTATTTTAGGGTATCTGTTTTCCCACTTAATACATGTTTGATGGTTACCGTATCGTTACGATTAATTTTTGGCATTTCTCTAACAATCGTTTCGGTTACTTGACGTTGTTGGGTTTGCCCAGCTTCACGATTTTGTTCAGCAAGTGTGTCACTGTTTGGAACTTCGTCTTTACTGGTTTTATAATTTTCTTTTACCTTAACTTGTTTCGCTTCTTGAATGCTTGGAACATTTTGTTGTGGCAGATCGCCTTTAAACAAAAATGAAATAACTTCTTTGTTTACCCCATTCAACATAGCACTAAACAAATTGAAGGCTTCAAATTTATAAATAAGCAATGGATCTTTTTGCTCGTGAACCGCTAATTGAACGGATTGTTTTAGCTCATCCATTTTACGCAAATGCTTTTTCCAAGCTTCATCCACGATCGCTAAAGTGATGTTTTTCTCAAAATCGGCTATCAATTGTTTTCCTTGCGATTCGTAAGCTTTCTTTAAATCAGTAACTACATTCAATGATTTTATTCCGTCAGTAAAAGGAACTACTATGCGCTCGAATTGATTGTTCTTATCCTCAAATACATTTTTGATGATAGGAAAAGCTTCTCTTGCACTACGTTCTGATTCATCACATCATCATATTCTAGCAAACGTTTACGAACTCCAAAATTGTTTTCTTCTACTTTTTTCTGAGCACGTTCTATCGATTTGGTCATCATCGAGTGCTGAATCACTTCACCTTCTTTTAATCCCATTCTGTCCATTACTTTGGCTACTCTTTCAGAGCCAAACAAACGCATCAAATTATCTTCTAACGAAACATAAAATTGAGAGCTTCCCACATCACCTTGACGACCAGCACGACCACGCAACTGACGGTCCACACGACGTGAATCATGACGTTCTGTTCCAACGATAGCTAATCCACCAGCAGCTTTTACCTCTGGAGATAATTTAATATCTGTTCCTCGACCTGCCATATTTGTAGCAATTGTTACTACACCTGATTTTCCAGCTTCTTCAACGATTTGTGCTTCTTGTTTGTGCATTTTTGCATTCAAAACGTTGTGAGTAATACCACGCATTTTCAGCATTCGGCTTAATAATTCTGAAATCTCAACCGAGGTTGTTCCAATCAAAACAGGTCTTCCTGCCTTAGATAGTTCGGTTACATCTTCAATTACAGCATTGAATTTCTCACGAGTAGTTTTGTATATGAAATCTTCTTTATCAATTCTAGCCATAGGTCGATTGGTTGGGATTTCTACCACATCCAATTTGTAGATTTCCCAAAGCTCACCTGCTTCAGTAACG
The DNA here is from genome assembly GCA_016718345.1 of Flavobacterium sp. GTDB lineage: Bacteria > Bacteroidota > Bacteroidia > Flavobacteriales > Flavobacteriaceae > Flavobacterium. Next base: position 127,866 of record JADKDN010000003.1, read on the forward strand.
GCTGTTCCTGTCATACCAGCTAATTTGCTATACATTCTAAAATAATTTTGAAGTGTAATCGTTGCAAAAGTCTGTGTAGCAGCCTCAATTTTTACATTTTCTTTAGCTTCAATTGCTTGGTGCAAACCGTCTGAATAACGTCGACCATCCATGATACGACCTGTTTGTTCGTCAACAATAAGGATTTTATTGTCGATGATAACATACTCAACATCTTTTTCGAATAGGGTATAGGCTTTTAGTAATTGTGTCAGTGTGTGAATTCGTTCACTTTTGACAGAGAAGTCCTGGAACAATTTTTCTTTTTGTTCCGCTTCGGCATCTTTGTCTAAATTTAGCTTTTCAATTCGGGCAATTTCAGTTCCAATATCTGGAAGAACAAAGAAATTGCCGTCTGTATCGGTAGATAAGAATTTGATTCCATTATCAGTCAATTCTACTTGATTGTTTTTTTCTTCAATGACAAAATACAACGCTTCATCAATAATATGCATGTCACGATTGTTATCTTGCATGTATTGATTTTCCGTTTTTTGAAGCAATTGTTTGATTCCTTCTTCGCTTAGAAATTTGATTAGAGCTTTGTTTTTTGGTAAGGCTCTGTATGCTCTCAACAAATTAAATCCTCCATCTTTTGTATTTCCTTCTTTAACTAAACGTTTTGCTTCGGCTAAAAATCCGTTAGCCAATTGTCTCTGCAGTGTTACCAAATTTTCGATTTTTGGTTTCAACTCATTAAACTCATGACGATCTCCTTGTGGTACGGGACCAGAAATAATCAAAGGAGTACGCGCATCATCAATCAAGACAGAGTCGACCTCATCTACAATAGCAAAATTGTGTTTTCTTTGAACCAAATCTTCTGGTGAATGCGCCATATTATCTCTCAGATAATCAAAACCAAATTCGTTATTGGTTCCGTAGGTAATGTCTGCTTCGTATGCTTTTCTTCTGGCATCAGAATTCGGTTGATGATTGTCGATACAATCCACAGTTAAACCATGAAATTCAAACAATGGTGCTTTCCAAGTACTATCACGCTTTGCCAAATAATCATTAACCGTTACCAAATGTACACCGTTTCCAGTTAAGGCATTTAAATATAATGGTAATGTAGCCACCAAAGTTTTTCCTTCACCTGTTTGCATTTCTGCAACTTTCCCTGAGTGCAATACCATACCTCCAATCAACTGAACATCATAGTGAACCATGTCCCAAGTAATTTGTTTACCAGCAGCATTCCATGAGTTAGCCCAAATAGCTTTGTCTCCATCCAACGTGATGTAGGATTTTGTAGCAGAAAGTTCTCTATCCTTTGCTGTAGCAGTTACAACAATTTCTGTATTTTCTTTAAAACGTCTTGCCGTTTCTTTGATGACAGCAAAGGCTTCGGGTAATATTTCGTTCAGTGTTTTTTCAGAGATTTCGTAGGCTTCTTTTTCAAGAGCATCAATTGCAAGGTAAATATCCTCTCTTTTATCAATATCCTCGATAGATTCAACTTCAAGTTGAAGTGCATTTATTTTAGCATCTTTTTCAGCACGTGCCTCTTTAATTTTTTCTTTGAAGACAACCGTTTTTGCTCTCAAATCATCATTTGATAAACTTTCTAAGGTAACACCAATTGCTTTGATTTTAGCGACATTGCCTTGTAACGCTTTAACGTCTTTTTCAGATTTATCTCCAACAAAAATTTTCAGGATACTATTTATGAAACTCATAGTGTTTGTGTAATTTCTTAATTTATAAAGTGTGCAAATTTAAGCAAAAAAAAAGCCTCAGCTGAGACTTTTTATTGGTTTTATCATTTTTTTAATATTCATCCTCGTTCCAAAGATAATCTTCGTCTGTTGGATAGTCGGGCCAAATTTCCTCCATTGATTCATAAATTTCGCCTTCGTCTTCTATAGATTGCAAGTTCTCCACTACTTCTAGCGGCGCTCCTGCTCTAATTGCGTAGTCGATAAGCTCATCTTTGTTAGCCGGCCAGGGCGCATCGCTTAAATAGGATGCTAATTCTAATGTCCAATACATCTTATTTCGATTTTAATTTATGCAAAAATAAATTTTTTACTCAAAAAGTCAAGTAAAATTTAATTTATTTTAAAAAAAAGTTAAGAACGTGTTTTTATTTGTAGCTTATTCTTTGTTTTTAATCTGAATTTTACAATAAAATATAAGATTTAGATACTAAAAAAATAAAAATGTTAAATAGAATTTATTTTCTTGGAATCCACTTCACTTCATCAGCTTTTAATTCACTGGACAACTTTCGTGCCAGTACAAAAAGATAGTCAGAAAGTCGGTTGAGGTACTTAATTGCGTTCTCAGCAACAGGTTCATTATGGTCGAGGTGAACGGCTAATCGCTCAGCACGGCGACAAACACATCGGGCGATATGACAATATGACACTGTAGTATGCCCTCCTGGCAAAATAAAATGAGTCATTTGAGGCAAAACTTCCTCCATTGCATCCATTTCTTTCTCTAACAATTCGATGTCACTATCGATAATTCCGAGTTTTTTCAAACGTAATTCTCCATTTTTCTTTACTTCTTTCTCTGGTGGAGTGGCAAGGATAGCACCAATGGTGAATAATCTATCTTGAATTTCGATGAGAATTTCCTTGTGATGCGTTTCTATCTCTTGATCGCGAATTAATCCAATGTGAGAATTTAATTCGTCAACAGTTCCATAACTCTCAATACGGATATGATCTTTGGGTACTCTTGTTCCTCCAAAAAGTGCCGTAGTTCCATTGTCTCCAGTTTTTGTGTATATTTTCATTATAGATTCAGCAATTGGGATTTAGGATTATGGGATTTTTATCCGTAATCAAAAATCAAATTTAATTTTCAAATATAGTATTTATTCGAATGGGTTTTAGTAGGTTTTTTCAAATAAATAGGTGAGAAATTTTATGATGTTTTACAACAGCTTCTAAGTGGGTGTTATAAATACTTTTTTGTAATTTTTAATAATATTTTTTCTTCATCCACAAGCTTACTCTAACTAACAAAATTAAAACCGGAACTTCTACCAATGGGCCGATGACACCCACAAATGCTTGTGGTGAGTGTAAACCAAAAACTGCAATAGCAACCGCAATAGCTAATTCAAAATTGTTTCCTGTGGCTGTAAATGCAACAGATGCATTTTTGTCGTAAGCTACTTTTAGTGCTTTGCTTATGAAGAAACTAACGAAAAATGTCAATACAAAATAAATGACAAGTGGAAGAGCAACTTTTACAACATCTAAGGGTAATTCTAAAATTTTATCGCCTTTTAGGCTGAACATCAATACAATGGTAAAGAGCAAAGCGTATAAAGTAATTGGTGAAATGGTTGGAATAAATTTTCTATTGAACCATTCAAGACCTTTTGAACGTATTAAAAAGTAACGGCTTGTGAGACCAGCCAGAAACGGAATACCCAAATATATAAAAACACTTTCGGCTACATCTTTCAGTGGAACGGAAATATTGAAGTGTCCTAAACCTAATTTTTGTGGTAATACATTAATGAAGAGCCAGGCATAAAAACTATAAAATAATAATTGAAAAATACTGTTTAATGCGACCAACAATGCTGCATATTCCTGTTTCCTTTAGCCAAATCGTTCCATACAATAACCATTGCAATACATCTTGCCAAGCCAATTAAAATTAAACCCACCATATAATCTGGTTTCGTTTTGAGGAAAATAATTGCTAATACAAACATTAAAATCAGACTAATTATCCAATTAAGTACTAGCGAAACCGACAATATTTTTTTGTCTTTAAACGCCATTGGTAGTAATGAATAATTTACTTTGCTAATGGCGGATACATCATCAAAATCAGTCCAATAGCTAGTGGAATATTGGTTGTTCCAATCGAAAGAGAATTAGTAACGTTTGGAATATCAGGAAAAAAATACCCTAGACCAACTCCAAAAAGCATCGCTAAGAATATCCAAAGTGTCAAGTATCTGTCAAGAAATTTTAGTTTTATTTGCATCGTTTACAATTCTATTTTTGAAAAAACATAAAACATTTCAGTTGCAATTTGCAAGCTTCTTTCTGAATATATTTTCGTCTGTTCGGCTGTATTATCCGATATTTTTGGATCTTCAAATGTGATTGGAATTCTCTCTTCTGCTCCTGCTATAAAAGGACAACCATTATCTGCCTGTGAACAAGTCATGATGGCTGCAAACTTAGAAATCGGATTAAATAGGTTATCGTATTTTTTAGAGAAACCAATTACAGGCAAAATATTGTCGCTGTATTTTATAGCATAAATAGGATTAGCTGTTTCCGATAATTTTAAAACAATGAAACCTTGATTGGTTAGAGTTTCTACAACTTTGGGAAATAGCGCTGTTTCTTCTGTACCTCCCGAATAACAAGTAACATTTGGAATATTAAAATGTGTTGCTGCTACTTGAGCCCAAACTTGTGACAAATGGCTTCTTCGAGAATTGTGTGTGCAAATGAAATTGATATTAATCGGTTCCTTATTATTTATTTTTTGTTGTACAAAATTAATTAAAGGTTTTAAAATTCTTTTGCGTTCTTCACTAATGGTTTGAAGTTGTAGTTGTTCGGTTGTTTTTTTTAATACGGAATACATAGTTATATTTTTTAGCAACAGCCTCCGCCTGGTTTGCAAGCATTAGTTGAGTTAGCGGTTAATTCTACTAATTTTTTATTTTCTTTATCTGATTGAATTCCACAAGCATCTTGAGCCAAACAAGCAGTTGTTTTGCTTATCAATACAAATGTTTTTCCGTTAAATTCTATGTCATATTTGCCGATAGTATCATTTTGATATTCTACTTCAATTTCTGCATCTTCAATACTTAATTTTTCTTCAGATAGTTTGATGATATTAAGTAGTTTGTTTGGTTTTAAACGATGTTCAAAATCGTTAGCATTCCACAATTGAAAATTGACTACTTTCTCAGAACGAATTGTTCCTCCACAATCAATGAAGTTTTTGGTAATTTGTCCTACTTCTGTAACGTGAAAATGTTCGGGTACAAAAGTTCCGTTTTCGAGTTGAAATTCAACATTTTCCAATGTTGGTAAAATTTCCTTGATATTAGATAGTCTCATTTTTTTATTTATTGGTTTAATGCAATATTGCGATATATTAATTAAAAAAATATTTTAACAACACTTGGACTTTAAAACAGTTTGTATGATTTTTGAAAAATAGGTGTTGAGAATGTTAATTGTTTTTTCGTCAATACAATAGCAAATCGAATTTCCTTCGACGTTTCCTTTTATAATTCCTGCGTTTTTTAATTCCTTAAGATGTTGTGAAACTGTTGGTTGAGCCAACGGAAGTTCGTTTACAATGTCACCACAAATACATTCATTTGCTTTCATTAAATATTCAATAATTGCAATTCTTGCAGGATGTCCCATTGCTTTTGCAATTGTAGCAATTTGGTTTTGTTGGTCTGTAAAGTATTCGGTTTTAGTTGCTCCCATTTTAAATATATTAATATTGCAATATTACGATAATAATTTAATTCTACACTACTTTTTTTTATTTTATTATGTTTTTTAAACAAATGTAGTTCGGAGGTAAATAGATTTTACTTAAATCTGAATTGTTTACTTAGTTGTATCACTTTCAATCATTCCGTCTCGCAGTCGTATCACTCTGTTAGCATAGGATGCAATTTCTTCTTCATGTGTAACCAGAATTACGGTATTGCCCAATTTATGAATATCACCAAATAATTTCATAATCTCAGTCGAGGTTTTACTATCTAGATTTCCAGTAGGTTCATCAGCAAGAATTATAGAAGGTTTGTTTACCAGAGCTCTGGCAATGGCGACTCTTTGTCGTTGACCACCAGAAAGTTGGTTGGGTTGGTGGTCCATTCTGTCGGCTAAATTTACTTGTTCCAAAACTTCTTTGGCTCGCTTGTTTCTGTCTGATTTTGAATATCCTGCATAAATCATCGGTAATGCCACATTATTTAGCGCAGTGGTTCTTGGCATAAGATTAAAGGTTTGAAAAACAAATCCTATTTCTTTGTTTCTAATTTCTGCTAGTTCATCATCATGCATTTGGCTCACATCCTTGTTATTCAAAATATAAGTACCAGAGGTTGGTGTGTCCAAGCAACCCAAAATATTCATTAAAGTAGATTTTCCTGAACCCGAAGGCCCCATGAGTGCTACATATTCGCCTTTATTTATCTGTAAATCTATTCCTTTGAGTACATAAACGGTTTCGTTGCCAAGAATAAAATCTCGTTTAATGTTGGTTATTTTGATTAGGGGATTGTCCATCGAAAATGACAAATTTAGAATTGAAGTTGAAGTTTTAAGAAACAAAGATACAGTTTAATTCACGACTTGATATAGCCATTGACCAAAATGATACCCTGCTTTAGCAATACTAATGATGCCTAAAATTAGTATGAATGGTAACAGAATTTTAAATTCTTTTGATTTGAAGAAGTTGTGAGTTTCCATAATTTATTCGATTTAAAATATTTGTAGAAAAAACTTCCTTTTTGTTACAGATGAATTCTAAATTCGAATGATAAAATGTTCTTTTTCCTGTTCTGTTCTAAAAATACGATACCCCATAGAAAAGTATCGATGCTAACAGTTACTTGTGGGTGATTTTAATGATTTCCCAAGCCTCTTCCATTTCTGGCGACCAATGAATGTCATCAAAAATCCAAACCGATTCATTTGTAATTGTTGGAAGTAATGATTCAAAATAATTTAAAGTTGCTAGTTTAGAATGATTACCGTCAAAGTAAATAAGTTGGAAGTTGGAAGTTGGAAGTTGGAAGTTTTTAAGATAGCTTGAAAATTCAGTGTTTATACATTCAACAGTGTTGATATTGAATTTTTGTAATTGTAATTGACATTGATGAATTGTATTTTGACAACCTTCTAACGTCTTAATTCTTGATTTTGGATTTCCTAAGAGCTAGGGAAGAAGTAGCTAATCCTAAAGAAGTTCCTAATTCTAAAATAGAATCGGGTTTAAAATACTTTGTAATTCGGAATAATAATTCAGCTCTTTTTTGACTAATTCCAGCGGTTTGAGCAATTTTTGAAATTTGCCTTTTGTTGCTTTTAAAAACTTTTGAACCAGCACCATAATCAGTTACTTCAATATAGTTTTTATTTTTTAAAAGGGATTTTCGGTATTCTTTTAAAATGGAATATTCAGTATATTTTTTTGTGTCATAAAAACATTTCGTAACTAAATCAAACACAAATGGAGAATGAACCCCATGTTCGTTTTTGGAATTCCAGAGGAAGTTTAGGTATGATTTTTTATGATCTGTAGCACAGAGTATCTCAAAGTTTAGCACAAAGTAACACAAAGAAACTACAAGAAAAAAACTTTGTAAAACATAGTGCCTTACTTAGCGTGACATTGTGATGTCTTAAATTATTCCATTTTTGACGAGAGCTCAAACCAACGTTCTTCTTTTTCTTCAATTTTAGAAATAATTTTTTGAAGCTCATTTGCTTTTTTCTCAATATCTTCATCAATCACTTTACCGTCAGAAAAAAGTTGCTCAATTTCCTTTTTTTGGTATTCCAAATCCTTGATTTCGCGTTCAATTTTTTGAAATTCTTTTTGTTCGTTGAAAGTCAAATTTCCAGTTGGATTATTTTGTTTCCAATCTTTTTTTTCAGTACTAACAGTATCTAATTTTTTTGGTTCAGCAGAATCTTCATAAGCTCTGAAATCAGAATAATTCCCCGGAAAATCTTCAATTACACCATTACCTCTAAAAACAAATAAATGGTCTACAATTTTGTCCATAAAATAACGGTCGTGCGAAACAACTACTAAGCATCCAGGATAGTCCAAAAGAAAACTTTCCAACACATTTAAGGTAACAATATCTAAATCATTAGTAGGCTCATCCAGAATCAAGAAATTAGGATTTTGAATCAAAACGGTGCATAAATAGAGTCGTTTCAATTCTCCACCACTGAGTTTTTCAACATAATCATGTTGCTTTTTTCTGTCAAAAAGGAAACGTTCCAATAATTGCCCAGCAGAAATAATTTTCCCTTTCGTCAGCGGAATATATTCTCCATATTCCTTAATAATATCAATTACTTTTTGTCCCGGTTTTGGATTGATTCCGCTTTGAGTGTAATAACCGACTTTTATAGTGTCGCCTTTTACTACTTTTCCCCCATCAACAGGAATAGTTCCAGTAATCAAATTCAAAAAAGTAGATTTTCCGGTTCCGTTTTTTCCAATAATTCCAATGCGTTCTCCACGTTGAAAATCAAAACTAAAATTGTCTAAGATAATTCTATCCTTAAACTTTTTGGAAACCTTGTGAAGCTCAATAATCTTGCTTCCCATGCGTTCCATATTGATTTCGAGTTCTACCACATTTTCTTTTCGGCGACTTTCGGCTTTTTGTTTTATGATATAAAAATCATCCTGACGTGATTTCGATTTTGTAGTTCGTGCCTTAGGTTGACGACGCATCCATTCCAATTCTTTAACAAATAAATTTTTAGCCTTATCAATACTCGCATTTTCTGAAGCAATTCGCTCTTCTTTTTTAGCTAAATAATAGGAGTAATTTCCCTTGTATTGGTATAGTTTTCCGTTGTCGAGTTCAATAATTTCATTGCAAACACGCTCCAGAAAAAAGCGGTCGTGTGTTACCATGAATAGGGTAATGTTTTCTTTAGCAAAATAACTTTCTAACCATTCAATCATTTCCAAATCCAAATGATTTGTAGGTTCATCCAGAATCAACAAGTCAGGGCGATTGATTAAAATAATGGCCAATGACAACCTCTTTTTTTGTCCACCAGAGAGATTTTTTACTTTAAGTTTAAAATCTTCCAGCTTTAATTTAAACAGAATTTGTTTGAATTGAGTTTCGAAATCCCAAGCATTCAACTGATCCATTTTGTCGAATGCTTTTTGATAGGCTTCTTCATCTTCTGGATTTTCTAATGCTTTTTCGTATTCTTCAATGACTTTTAGAGTTTCATTATCAGAGGCGAAGATGCTTTCTTCAATAGTCAATTCGTCTTGTAAATTAGGAACTTGTGATAGAAAAGCCATTTTAATTTCTTTTCTCAACACCACTTTGCCCGTATCAGGTTCGTCTTCACCATTAATAATGTTCATGATGGTGGTTTTTCCGGAACCGTTTTTGGCAATAAAAGCAATTTTTTGGTCTTTATTAATTCCAAAAGAGATGTTCTCGAATAGCGTTCGTTCGCCAAAAGATTTGGATATATTTTCTACAGATAAGTAATTCACAAGTGTAATTTTTTGCAAAAATAGGTCATTGATGTTAACGAAACAATCTTTTAATTTAGACTAAAAATTTGTTTTGGGTTTTGTATATTTGAAACGTAAAAGAATTTATCTATGAATTCAAACAAAAAAAATATCGCTAAAGAGCCATCGGAAGTGTATCAAACTATACCTGATGTTAATGCTCAAGAATTTCATCCAGTTTTAGTGAAATTATTAGAAAAATCAATTCAAGAGGCAAATGAAGGAAAGTTAATTCCTCATGATGAAGTAATGAAAAGAGCTAAAGAAAAATTTCCTTTTCTCAAATGAGTTACAATTTAGAATGGACTAGTAATGCGGTTAATTCTTATTTTGAAGAAATTGAGTTTATTTATTTGAAATGGAATGAAAAAGAGGTTTTGAAATTTGAAAAATTGGTAGAAAAAGAATTGAAAAGACTTTCTAGTACCCATCAATAGGGAAATTAATATACAAAAATATTTATTCATTCAGCATCTCTAAGCAAACAACTATATTTTTTAGAATCAAAAAAGAAGTTAAATTAATTGAACTACTTTTGTTTTGGAACAATCAAAAAAATCCAAACGACTTAAATAAGTTGCTTTAAATTATTTATCAAATGCAACTATCTGTCATTATTCTCAACTACAACGTCCGCTATTTTTTAGAGCAATGCGTGCTAAGCGTTCAAAAGGCTTTGCAAAATATTGAAGGTGAAATTATTGTCGTCGATAACAATTCTTCTGATGAAAGTTGTGCCATGATGAAAGAACGCTTTCCAACTATAAAGCTTATCGAAAACAAAGAGAATTTAGGGTTTCCAAAAGGAAATAACATTGGAGTTGCTCAAGCAACAGGAGAATATATTTGTATTCTTAATCCTGATACGGTTGTAGCCGAAGATACATTTGAAAAAATTTTAGCGTTTGCAAAAACAAAACCTGATTTAGGGATTGTAGGTTGTAAATTAATTGATGGAGCCGGAAATTTTCTTCCTGAAAGTAAACGTGGAGTGCCAACTCCTTTTGTAGCATTTACTAAAATCATGGGATTGTATAAGTTGTTTCCAAAAGCTACACTATTTACAAAATATTATGCGCAACATTTAGATGACAATGAAACGGGTAAAGTAGATATTCTCGTGGGAGCATTCATGGTAATGAAAAGAGATTTGTATCTTGAAGTTGGGGGCTTTGATGAAGATTGTTTTATGTATTCAGACGATATCGATTTGTCTTATATGGTTTTACAAAAAGGAAAATCGAATTATTATTTTCATGAAACTTCAGTCATACATTACAAAGGTGAAAGTACAGTTAGAGATGCAACTTACATGAAACGGTTTCAGCAGGCGATGCGTTTTTTCTACCAAAAACATTTTAAAGTGTCATTTTTGTTTGATACATTCTTGAAAATTGGAGCCTTCTTTTTTACACTGTTTAAAAAAAATCAAGCAGTAATTATTTCAAAAAAAGCAGATGGATATGTGCTGTTATCAGATGATGAAAATCTAAAGAAAACAGTTGAAAACTTGTTAGGAAATAAAGTCAAGCTTGTTGATTCTACAAAGAAAAATACTATAAATTCGCTTACACTCGGTCGTGTTGGAGTCGAAATTATTTTTGATACTAATTTTTGGAGTTTTAAATCGATAATTCAAAGTATGGAGGAATTGAAAAAAGCCAACTGTACGTTTAAGATTTTACACAAGGAAAAACAATTTGTTATTGGTAGTAACAATAGTAATGATCGAGGCGAAGTAATTCAATTTAGTAAGTAAAGAAATAGAAAATTTCAATAATTCTCACTAAAAACCAAAAGGAATAATTAATTTCGCAGGCTAAAAAAATAAAAGCACCGTTAGGTTAGCACTATGGCAAGATTTGAATTGAAACTTCCTAAAATGGGAGAAAGTGTTGCAGAAGCAACTATAACAAATTGGTTGAAAGAAGTTGGCGATACAATCGAAATGGACGAAGCCGTTCTTGAGATTGCTACCGATAAGGTAGACAGTGAAGTGCCTTCTGAAGTTTCAGGGATTTTAGTTGAAAAACTTTTTCAAAAAGACGATTTGGTTCGAGTTGGTCAAACCATTGCTATTATTGAAACGGAAGGTGGAGCAGTTGCCGAAAATGTAAAAATTGAAAGTGCTCATGTGCCAAGTGTAGTGGAACCAATTGCTGTTGTAGAAGTTGCCAAAACAGTTGAAGCGGCTAAAGACTATGTTGCAGCATCTAATAGTCCTTCGAAACAAGATTTTGCACATTCAGAAAAATTCTTCTCACCTTTAGTTAGAAATATTGCTAAGGAAGAAGGTATTTCTGTTTCTGAATTGGAACAAATTTCAGGCTCTGGAAATGAAGGACGTGTAACTAAAAATGACATTTTAGATTATATAATTAACAGGAATAAAATTCTAGCGGAAAAACAGCAAGCTCCAGTACTAGCTCAGGAAGTTAAGCAAGAGGCGCCGAAAGTTATTCCTCAACCAGAAATGCAATCTGCCGCACCTACACAAGCAGCAGCTCAAGTTACCGAACCAGTAAATCAAAGTAGCCAAAAAGCGGCACCGGTTTCTGTAAATGGTCAGGACGAAATTATAGAAATGGACAGAATGCGCAAACTCATTTCTGGGTATATGATTCAATCTGTTCAAATTTCGGTTCATGTACAATCATTTATAGAAGTTGATGTAACAACAATTTGGGATTGGAGAGAAAAAAATAAAGATGCTTTTGAAAAGAGAGAAGGAGAGAAATTAACCTTCACTCCAATATTTATGGAAATCATTGCCAAAGCATTAAAGGATTTTCCAATGATGAATATTTCTGTTGAAGGCGATTACATTATTAAGAAGAAAAACATTAACCTTGGAATGGCAGCTGCCTTACCTAACGGAAATTTGATTGTTCCTGTCATCAAAAATGCCGATCAATTGAATTTGTTGGGAATGGCAAAAGCGGTGAATGATTTAGCTTTTCGTGCCAAAAACAATCAATTAAAACCAGATGATATTCAAGGAGGAACCTATACGGTTACAAACGTTGGAACTTTCGGTAGTGTTTTTGGAACGCCAATTATCAATCAACCACAAGTGGGTATTTTAGCCTTAGGCGCGATTAGAAAAGTACCTGCTGTTATCGAAACTCCCGAAGGCGATTTTATAGGAATTCGTAAAAAAATGTTTCTATCCCATAGTTATGACCACAGAGTTGTAGACGGAGCTTTAGGCGGAAGTTTTATCAAACGTATTGCAGAATATTTAGAAGCGTTTGATGAGAAAAGAACGATTTAATAAAGTATAATTTCATTATTCAACCCGACAAATCTTACTGGTTTGTCGGGTTTTAAATTTTAAGAAAAACTTTATAAAGAATCGATAAACGGTAGGTTCAAAACTTTATATTTGTATTCCTAAAATTTTAAAATGGAACTCAAATTAAATAGACCCATCTGTTTTTTTGATCTTGAAACTACTGGAATAGAAGTGGCAAAAGATCGAATAGTAGAAATCTCTATACTCAAAGTTTTTCCAAACGGAAATAAAGAAAGTAAAACTTGGTTGGTAAATCCCGAAATGGTAATCCCGCCGAATGTGATAGCTGTACACGGTATAACCAATGAAAAAATAGCTAATGAGCCAACATTCAGAGAGTTAGCTTCACAAATCTACACTATGATAAAAGATAGCGATTTGGCTGGATTTAATTCCGATCGATTTGATATTCCGCTTTTAGCGGAAGAATTGCTTCGTGCTGGTGTCGATTTTGATATGAAAAGCAGAGTTTCTGTTGATGTGCAAACTATTTTTCATAAAATGGAAGAGCGAACTTTGAGTGCAGCATTAAAATTTTATTGTGGAAAAAGTCTCGAAAATGCCCATTCCGCTGCCGCAGACACCATGGCGACCTATGAAATTCTTATGGCGCAATTGGAGCGATATCCTGAATTAGAAAATGACATGAAGTCATTAGCAGAATTCACCACAAGGAAAAGAACGGCAGATTTTGCTGGGTTTATAGGATATGATAAAGATGGTGATGAAATTTTCTCTTTTGGAAAACACAAAGGAGTAAAAGTAGATAAAGTGCTTGAGGAAGAGCCAGGCTATTTTGGTTGGTTGCAAAATGCCGACTTTCCATTATACACAAAAAAGGTTTTAACTGCAATTAAACTAAGAAAATTAAATACTAAAAGGTTGCAGTTTTCAGTCTCAGTTTTCAGTTGGAAATCTGGGACTGAAATCTGGGACTGAATACTGAACAAGAATTATGAAGATAATCTGCATAGGTAGAAATTATACCAAACATATAGAAGAATTACATAGTGAACGTCCAGTAGAACCAGTTGTTTTTCTAAAGCCAGATTCTGCAGTTTTATTAAAGCAACATCCGTTTGTAATTCCTGAATTTTCAAATGATGTGCATCATGAAATTGAGCTAATTGTTAGGATTAATAAAGTAGGAAAATATATAGAACCAAAATTTGCTCATAAGTATTATGACGAAATAAGTGTTGGTCTAGATTTTACGGCTCGCGATTTCCAAGAAAAATTAATAGCTAAAGGTTTGCCTTGGGAAAAGGCCAAAGCTTTTGACGGTTCAGCGGTAATAGGTGACTTTATGTCGAAAAAAATTTTTAGTTCGCTGGAAAGTCTTAATTTTGAATTAACAAATAACGGAAAAACCGTCCAAAAAGGGAATTCTAGTCTGATGTTGTGGAAAATTGACGAAATTATATCCTATGTTTCTCAATTTTTTACACTTAAAATTGGAGACATTATTTTTACAGGAACACCAGATGGTGTAGCTTCAGTAAAACCAAACGACGTTTTAGAAGGATTTTTAGAAAATAATAAACTATTTAGAATACAAGTAAAATAATGGCATTAAACTACAACTTAGCAAAAGTATATGCACTTTCAGACAATGATCCTGAATTTGTAAACCAAATTCTCACACTTTTTGTCACTGAGGTTCCTGTTGATTTAATTCAAATCAAATTAGGAATTAAAACCAAAGACCACAAATTAGCCTACAGTTATGCACACAAAATAAAACCTTCTTTGGATTTATTAGGTATGAATGTAGCTTTTGAAGAAATCCTTCAAATCGAAGCATGGACCAAAGCCGAAGGCAAACGAAAAGAAATAAAAGCTACTTTTGATAGCGTAGAATCTCAAATTGAGAAAGCGGTTAAAGAAATTACGAAAGATTTTAACTTATAGTATTTTGTGAGTTGGCAATGCGAAAACGAACAAGTCAACCTCAAAATATGAATTATAAAATACTACTGTTTTTAATTGTATTTATTAGTATTCCATCTTATAGTCAAAAGAAATATTTATTTGATTATATGATGGAATATGATTTAAATATGCTGATACTTCAAAGGTTAAAAAGATTATTCTCCAATTCAAAGATAATAGCTATACTTTGCTTTGTTTGAAAAGACAGTCTGAATTTTGTTCTTACTTTCTTGATCAAAATGGTATATATTCCAAGTCGATTCTAGATAAAAAAAGTTTTAGTAGAGCTGAATTTATTACATTAAATTGTAGTGTTGTTTCAGGATATGGTAATCCATACAAGTATCAAACTAAAAATTATGATTTCATAAATAAATCCGACACACAGTTGATGGCACAGTATTTTATTATTTTCTTAAATCAACAACCAAAAAAGAGGAAAAACTAGCCACGAACTTTATTGTTGAAAAAATACTTCCCTCTTCCTTCCTTTTGCACTATGAAGATGGAAATTAGAAATAAATGGATTCCAGAATGTGACATAAGAATTTTTTATGAATTAAAACGTATGCCAAGATAATAAATATATCATTCCCGAGGAATGTGATTATACTAACCGATATAAAAAGGTAAAAATTCTTTAAATGACAATAAGTGAAATTCTTTAAATTCTAAATCACTAAAATGAAAGCAACTATAGTTACCATTGGCGATGAAATTCTTATAGGACAGATTATCGATACCAATTCTGGTTTTATTGCCAAATCATTAGATAAAATTGGAATAGAAGTTCACGAAATGATTTCCATTTCAGATGATAAACAACATATTTTAAATACGTTTGCAACACTTCAAAACAAAGTTGATTTAGTCATTATCACAGGAGGTTTAGGACCTACTAAAGACGATATTACCAAACATACTTTTTGTGAATATTTTGAAGATAATTTGGTGGTAAATGAATCGGTTTTGGCTCATGTAACTCAAATGATCGAAGGATTTTATAAGCGCCCCATAACTCAACTCAATAAAGACCAAGCTTTAGTGCCTTCTAAGTGTGTTGTTTTGCACAATCAAATGGGAACAGCTCCAGGAATGTGGATGAAGAAAGGAAATACTGTTTTCATTTCGTTACCAGGAGTTCCCTATGAGATGAAACATCTGGTAGAAAATGTAGTTATTCCTAAATTAGTTAAGGAATATGAGCGTCCCTATATCATTCATAAAACTATTTTGACCTATGGAGAAGGCGAAAGCAAGTTGGCAGAACGCATCGAAAAATGGGAAAATAATTTACCACAATTCATTAAACTAGCCTATTTGCCCAATCCGGGAAGAGTCCGATTGCGTTTGTCAGCGAGAGGAACTGATAAAGCTACTTTAGAAAAAGCCATTGATGAAAACGTCGCCTCACTAACGGAAATTATTGGAGATGTTATTGTAGGATTTGACGATGACGAAACTATAGAAGTTGTTGTTGGAAGATTGTTAAAACAACACCAAAAGACTATTGCTACTGCTGAGAGTTGTACGGGTGGAAAAATAGCCGAAGTTTTAACTTCAGTAGCTGGTGCTTCCAACTATTTTAAAGGAAGTATCGTTTCGTATGCGACAGAGGTAAAAATTAATTTATTGAATATTGAAGAAACTGTTATCAATAAATATTCAGTTGTGAGTGCAGAAGTAGCAAAAGAAATGGCTCAGAATGTAAAAAAAATCATGAATACGGATTATGCTATAGCTACAACTGGTAATGCAGGGCCGTCAAAAGGAGATTCAAAAGCAGAAATCGGAACCGTTTTTATTGCCTTAGCTACGCCTGAAAAGGTTGTTGTTGAGGAGTTTAACTTTGGTCAACCACGTGATAAAGTAATTGATAGAGCAGTAAATAAAAGCCTTGAAATGTTACAAAAAGAAATTTTAAAAAATCTGCTTTAATTATTTTGTATTATAGGTTTATTTTTTGTTTCTTTGCACCCTGATTTTGAATAACGATAAAAGATAAGTATAATGTCAAGAGTTTGTGACCTTACAGGTAAAAGAGCGATGGTGGGAAATAACGTTTCTCATGCTATGAACAAAACTAAGAGAAAGTTTTCTGTAAACTTAGTAAAAAAGCGTTTTTATATTCCAGAAGAAGACAGATGGATTACTCTTAGAGTGGCTGCATCTACCATAAAAACAATCAATAAAAATGGAATTGCTGCTGTTTTGAAAAAAGCACAGACAGAAGGATTTATTAAATAATCTATTCCTAAATAAATATATAGTAAGATGGCAAAGAAAGGTAATAGAATCCAAGTAATTTTAGAATGTACAGAGCACAAAACTTCAGGTGTTGCAGGTACTTCAAGATATATAACAACTAAGAACAAAAAAAATACTCCAGACAGATTAGAGATTAAAAAATTTAATCCAATCTTGAAGCGTGTAACTGTTCACAAAGAAATTAAATAATTAAGTCATGGCAAAGAAAACCGTAGCATCGTTACAAACAGCTTCAAAAAGATTATCAAAAGCCATAAAAATGGTAAAATCTCCTAAAACAGGTGCATATACTTTCGTAGAATCTATTATGTCTCCTGAAGCAGTTGATGAGTTCTTGAAAAAGAAATAAATAAATTTATACACTATATAGAAAAGCTACTTTCATTTCGAAGTAGCTTTTTTATTTTTTATATTTACAGTGTTTTTCAATAATCAAAAGATTTAACATCTAACGATACAATCAAATGAGTTTTTTTAAGAAAATATTTTCATCAGAAAAGAAAGAGCCCATCCTTAGCGAACAGGATAAGCAAACCTTAGACAAAGGTTTGGAAAAATCAAAAGTTTCTTTTTTTACTAAACTGACAAAAGCAGTTGCAGGGAAATAAAAAGTAGATGATGACGTTCTCGATAATTTAGAGGAAGTTCTTGTATCTTCAGACGTTGGTGTCAACACCACGCTTAAAATTATCACTCGAATCGAAAAACGAGTTGCAGAAGATAAATACTTGGGAACAGACGAGCTTAATCAAATCCTTCGTGATGAAATTTCTGGATTACTTTCTGAAACCAATTTAGGCGAAGCAACAGAATTTGTAATTCCGTTAAATACTAAACCTTATGTTTTGATGGTAGTTGGAGTCAACGGAGTAGGAAAAACTACAACTATTGGTAAATTAGCGCATCAGTTTAAAAAACAAGGGTATAAAGTCGTTCTTGGTGCTGCCGATACCTTTCGTGCTGCAGCAATAGATCAATTACAGGTGTGGGCAGATCGAGTAGGAGTTCCCTTGGTAAAGCAGCAAATGGGAAGCGATCCTGCATCGGTAGCTTTTGATACCTTACAATCTGCAGTTTCTCAAAATGCCGATGTTGTTATTATTGATACTGCTGGGCGTTTGCATAATAAAGTTAATTTGATGAATGAATTGACCAAGGTGAAACGGGTAATGCAGAAAGTAGTAGCAGATGCGCCTCATGACGTATTACTAGTTTTAGACGGTTCTACTGGACAAAATGCTTTTGAGCAAGCCAAACAATTTACTGTAGCTACCGAAGTAACTTCACTTGCTGTGACCAAACTTGATGGAACTGCAAAAGGAGGCGTGGTTATAGGTATTTCAGATCAATTTCAAATTCCGGTAAAGTATATTGGGGTAGGTGAAGGTATTGAAGATTTACAGGTTTTTAATAAATACGAATTTGTGGATTCTTTTTTTAAATAGTATTTATGTTAGAGAGATTAAAGAATGTAAAGACTGTTTATGTTTATCTTTTAGCAGCATTACTACTGGATTGGACAGACTTTTATTGATAGTGATTCTATCCTTTATGATTTGTTAGGAGTTCTATGTATCTCGATAATAGTTTTTGCAGTTTACAAATTCCTCAGTTCAAAATAGCTATTGGTACAAAAGATTGATTTTGACTGATGTGTGCATCAAAACTAAACAATTTTTTTAATGGTTTAACTCGTTTTTTATGAAAAAAGTACTACTAATTTTTTTTATTTCAATCCTCTCGGTTTCATGTACTTCAAAGGTTACCTCTTCTGATATTCCTAAAATTAATGGGTATTGGGAAATTGAGAAAGTGATTTTTTCTGACAAAAAGCAGAAAGAGTACTCTATAAATGAAACCTTTGATTATTTTGAAGTAAAAGACAATAAAGGATTTCGTAAGAAAGTGGCTCCTCAGCTAGATGGTACTTTTCTAGTAAATGATGACTTTGAAAAGATAGAGATTAAAGAGATTGAAGGAGTTTATTTTATTTACTATAGCACTTCTTTTTCAAAGTGGAAAGAAGAATTACGATTACTTTCAGACACTGAATTGATTCTCGTAAATGAGGCTAAAAATGAATATCATTACAAGAAAGCTGCACCAATAAATTTGATGGAAAATGGCAAAGAGGCTAAATAACGAAAGTTCTATTGGAGATGTTCTGAAAGAGATTATTCAAGTGAATAAGCTTCAATCGGGTATGGATCAAGTTTTAGTAAAAGAAGCTTGGATTACACTGATGGGCAAAGGGGTGAACAATTATACTAAAAACGTACTGCTCAAAGGAAATACCTTGTATGTAGAACTCACTTCAGCTGTTTTAAGAGAAGAATTGAGTTATGGTAAAGATAAAATTATCAAAATGATTAATGATGAATTGAGAAGAGAGCTTATCACAGCTGTTGTTTTGAGATAGAGAGTAAGTGTTCAGTATTCAGCGGTTAGTAATCAGTTTCATAAAAAAATCCCATTTTATTAAAAACAACAAAATGGGATTTTTTTGTGAAGATGTTAACCGTTTTTTAGTGTTATTTTACTGAAAACTAGAAACTGACCACTGAATACTAAAATTGCTCTCTTCCTGCAAAGTGGAAAGCGCCTTCGATAGCAGCATTTTCATCACTATCAGAACCGTGAACGGCATTTTCTCCAATTGAAGTCGCATACTTTTTACGGATAGTTCCTTCAGCCGCTTCCGCAGGATTAGTTGCACCTATTAAAGTTCTGAAATCTTCAATAGCATTTTCTTTTTCTAAAATAGCAGCAACAATTGGTCCTCTTGACATAAATTGTACTAACTCACCATAGAAAGGTCTTGCAGCATGAACTGCATAAAATGCTTTAGCATCTGCTACGGTTAGTTGCGTTAATTTCAAAGAAACGATTTTGAAACCAGCTTCTGTAATCATATTTAATATTCCTCCGATGTGTCCTTTTTCAACAGCATCAGGTTTAATCATTGTAAATGTTCTATTTGCAGCCATTTTTTATTTTTTTAATTCGGCTGCAAAAGTAGTGTTTATCTATCAAATAATAAAAACATTCTTCAATTGGTATTAAAAATGTCTAATAACCTTTTGAAATGTTAGCTTGTACATATATTTATTTCAGCTACTAAAAATTACCACAGATTCGCAGATTAAAAAAGATTTATGAAAATCTGTGAATCTGCGGTTATTATTTCGCTAATACCTATGGGGCTCTGCCCCGACGTAGTTTATTCTGTGAATCTGTGGTTTAATTTTATATTTTCAACCTGTTGGATTTTCTATATGCAAAATCAAGTCTATGAACATAATCCAAAATATTTTCCATAAAAAAATCCCTTACCATTTCTAGTAAGGGATTTTAAAAATTGGGAAAAACTAGTTTTTAGTTTTTCATCAATTTAATAGTTTCAGTAGCTTTAGCTGTAGCTATTTTAGCAAAATAGATTCCTTTTGTTAAACTAGAACCATCAACAGATACATTGTTAGATTTAGGAGAAACAGTCATTACATTTTTACCTAAAACATCTACAATTTTAACCGATTCAATTCTATCGTTAGTTGAAGTAAAGTTCCAAACATTTTGTGTTGGGTTTGGATATACTTTGAAATTAGCAGAGCTAAATCCTTTAGTTGATAAAGTTCCAAAATCATATGCTCCAGTTACAATGTTGAAAGTAACATTGTAAGTTCCATCTACAGCAGGAATATCACTTCCGTCAGCTGTTCCAGTAGGCCATGCAGAACCTCCCCATGAAACTGTCCAAGCATGGTCTTGACGGAATTTAACAGCTGAACTTGCAGGATCTCCAGAAGCAGCGATAACAAGTCCATTAATAGTATAAGTAACACCATCAACAGTAGTTAAATCGGTATCAACTCCCCATCCACCTACACCAGCACCAGTGATGCTAATTACAGGGAATGCAAAGCTGTAATCACCAGTAACTAAATCAAATGTTACAGTATAGGTTCCAGCGGGTACAGGAATGAAATTTGTATCAGCGTCAGCATTTCCTGTAGGGTAGGTTGTACCACCAAAAAGAGCACCGTCAATATCAAATTGTAGTGTACCAGCAGTAAATGTAGAAGTAACTTTATACACTGAACCATCACCAGTAACCATAGTTGTACCTTCAGCTGCTGTAGCTGTTCCAACTAATTTTACAACTGCTATTGCAGGCCCACCTTCAAAGTTATAAACTCCAGTTGTAGTATTCAAGGTAATGTTATAAGTTCCAGCAACAGCACTAATGTCACCAGTACTTGTTCCTGTACCAGTAGGGAAAGGACCAGCCCATTCGAAACCTGCTCCACCCCATGCATTGTTGGCTCTAAACTTAACACCACCACCTACTAAAGTTAAATTGTCAATTTTCCAATTTTCACCATCCGTTGAGGTCATTTGGTATTTATCTTCTGGACCTGGATTGTTTGCTTGACCAGGCCATCCATCAGCCTCGATTCCAGCACCTACAATAGCCACTGAGTTGATTTGAGCGCTAACAGCAGTAAATGCAAAAACGCACATAATTAAATAAAGTACTCTTTTTTTCATAATAATATTGTGTTTAAATTAATATGTTATAAAAGTACTGAAAAATAATATTAAAAAAATACTAAAGGGAAAAAAATATAGAGGCGCAAACGTTTGCGTGTTAATAATATTATACACAAACTGGAAGTTATCTTAATTTACTAAAATGCGATACAATCAAATTTATTTTCAAGAGGTTTCAAATTATGAATTAATTTTTCGATTACTGTATCTCCATAGTCCAAATAGAATTCAGAGAAATTGGTTTTTCTTTCTTGCAAACCTCCTTGTGGAAATAATTGGTTTTGCAAATCAATAATTCGTTCTAATTCGTCAGTATGTTTTCGTTTTTGGGCTTTTAATAATCTTTTTTCTAAATTTTCTAGACCTTTAATTTGTTTGGCTTCTTGAGCTTTTACAGCGCCGATGAACGATTTATCAGTTTTATGGGCAATAGTTTTTAAATAGTCAAATTGAGTTTTTAACTGTGATTTTTGTGTACTTAAATCAATGGGGAATTCAGAAATTTGTTTTACCCTTTCGTTAATTAAGTTATCAGTTTTTAGGAATAGGTCCTTCCAACTTAAACCTAGTTTGTCTAATTTTTTAGTTTGCTTTTCGGTTGCTAAAAGCGCAGAGTTTCTCAGCAAGAGTATAGGAAATGTAACTTTTACCTCATCAAAAAAAGAATACAACTCTAGCCAATAGGAAATTTCACCACCACCTCCTATGTAACATAAATTGGGTAAAATGACTTCTTGGTACAAAGGTCGCATAATTACATTTGGACTGAAATTTTCCGGGTGGTTTTCCAGTTCACTTAGAATTTCAGTTTTCGAAAATCGAATATTGGTGTTATTGATTTTGTATGTTTCATTTTCCAGAATGATTCGTTCTCTCAAAGTATCCTTCATGTAAAACAAGTTAATCTCACGAGGATTTACCTGAATCGAATAGTCTTTTAATTGTTGAATGGTCTTAAGTACCGCTTTATTCGATTTTTGATGTAGTAATTCGTCTTGAATATAAGGACTGAACTCTTTTTTTAAATCACGAGAATCACCGTCGAGAATGACTAAACCATATTCTCCAAATAATTCGTTTACTAAAAGACGTGTAGCATCTGCCAATGAATATCCTTTGTTGTAGGCCTCATCAAAGAGTTTTTTTATTTTGTTAGCATTAGTACTGGTACCTATTTCTTTGGAAAAGATATCAAAAACGTCTTTTAAACCTTCAGTAGACAATCGACCAACAGGACCAGAAGTTTCCTTATTCCATCGAAACTTTTTCCCTTTAAAATTAAAATAATTAATTTCTTCAAAATCGTGATCTTCTGTGGCCATCCAATAAATAGGAACAAAGTTGTATTCTGGATATTTTACTTTAAGTTCTTTAGTTAGGTTTATTGTGGAAATGATTTTGTACAAGAAATAAAGTGGCCCTGTGAAAATATTCAATTGGTGTCCTGTTGTAACCGTAAATGTATCTGAACTTGACAGTGAGAGAATATTTTGTTTCGTTACATCGGATGTTGATAGGTGCTGATATTGGTTTTCTAAAACGGAAACTAAAACCTTTCTATGGGTGTTGTTAAAACTTGCTTGCTTTTCGGTGATTTGTTTGGCAAAATTTTCGATTGTAGGAAATCGATTGTACAACGAATCTAAATTCTTTTTTTGATTCAGATAATTATTGATTAAGGGATTAAAATATCCAGAATTTTGATACGTAATGCTGTCTTTAGGCATGAGCAAGAATAGCTTAATTTTTTCGTAAAAGTAACAAAAAGTAAAGTTAGTTTTTTTGTTTTAACAAAGACTTAGTACTACACAATTTGTTGCTTTTAAAATGGAATTTTTATTGTAATTATATCAATCAGGATGATTAAAAAACCGAAAAAAAATGTTAAATTTGATATGATTAAAAAAATATACTTATGAGTACAGACTTCAAAGTAAAAGTAAACAATACTTTCAGTTTTGATTTAGAAAAAGACAGTGTTTCTCAATTGGACGCTGTAAGTACGGAAAAAGATAAATTCCACATTCTTCATCAAAACCAATCGTATAATGCAGAAATCATCTCTTCTGATTTCAATCATAAACAGTATACAGTTAAGATTAATTCGAATACCTATGCTGTGACAATATCCAACAAACTAGATATGCTCATCAAAGAAATGGGTTTCGAACAAGGTGTAACAAAACAGGTAAATTCCATAAAAGCCCCAATGCCTGGTTTGATTCTCGAAATTTTTATAACAGCAGGTCAGATTGTAAAGGAAAATGAAGCCCTATTAATTCTTGGAGCCATGAAAATGGAGAATAGTTTTCTTTCACCACGTGAAGGCACTATCAAATCGGTTTTAGTAAGTGTTGGAGATGCAGTAGTTAAAGGTCAATTGTTAATTGAATTTGAATAACAATATGAAAAAGATATTAGTTGCTAACAGAGGAGAAATTGCCATTAGGGTAATGAAAACGGCACAGAAAATGGGAATTAAGACTGTCGCAGTTTATTCCACCGCCGATAGAAATGCGTTGCATGTAAAATTTGCAGATGAAGCCGTTTGTATCGGAGAGGCACCTTCAAGTCAGTCCTATTTATTAGGAAGCAAAATTATTGAAGTAGCGAAGGAGTTGAATGTGGATGCCATACATCCAGGTTACGGATTTTTGAGTGAAAACTCTGAATTTGCAGAGGAAGCCGAAAGAAATAACATCATTTTTATTGGTCCAAAATCGAAGGCTATAGAAATCATGGGAAGCAAGTTAGCCGCAAAAGAAGCGGTGATGCATTACAATATTCCAATGGTTCCCGGAGTTGACCATGCTATAATTGATATAGACGAAGCCAAGAAAACCGCAACCGCTATTGGTTTTCCAATTTTGATAAAAGCTTCGGCAGGAGGTGGAGGGAAAGGAATGCGTGTGGTAGAAAATGAAAAAGATTTCGAAGCTCAAATGAATAGAGCCATTAGTGAAGCAGTTGCGGCTTTTGGTGATGGTTCGGTTTTTATTGAAAAATATGTGGCTTCTTCGAGACATATTGAAATTCAAATTATAGCAGACAACCATGGCAATGTGTTGTATTTATTCGAAAGAGAATGTAGCATACAACGTCGTCATCAAAAAGTAGTGGAAGAAGCTCCGTCGTCTGTTTTAACTCCAGAAATTCGTAAGAAAATGGGAGAAGCAGCCGTACTTGTTGCAAAATCATGTGATTATCTAGGAGCAGGAACAGTAGAGTTTTTATACGATGAAAATGATAATTTTTATTTTCTAGAAATGAATACTCGATTGCAGGTAGAGCATCCAGTTACCGAATGGATGACAGGAGTAGATTTAGTCGTACTTCAAATACGAGTAGCTAGAGGAGAGGCATTACCTTTTAAACAAGAAGATTTGAAAATTAATGGGCATGCCGTAGAATTACGTGTTTATGCAGAAGATCCGATGAATGATTTTTTACCTAGTGTCGGACATTTAGATGTATATCAATTGCCTGCGGGGGATGGAATCAGGGTGGATAATGGTTTTGAACAAGGCATGGATATTCCAATTTATTATGATCCTATGTTGGCTAAATTGATTACTTATGGCAAAACACGTGAAGAAGCCATACAAGTTATGATTCAAGCAATAGAGAATTATAAAGTGGAAGGAGTACAAACCACCTTGCCATTTGGAAAATTTGTTTTTGAACATGAGGCTTTCCGTTCTGGAAAATTTGATACTAATTTCGTCAAAAAATATTATGACGCTGAAGTTTTGAAAACCCAAATGGCTGAAGAAGCTGAGATAGCTGCTCTTGTGGCGTTAAAACAATATTTTGAAGATCAAAAAATAGTACGATTACCAATTCAATAAAATCATGGAATCTAAAATAAAAGCATTAAACGATAAAATAGCCTTAGCTAAATTGGGTGGAGGACAAAAACGTATTGAAAAACAGCACGAAAAGAAAAAACTTACCGCTAGAGAACGTATCGAATATTTAATGGATGAAGGTTCTTTTGAAGAAATCGGAATGTTGGTAACCCATCGTACCACCGATTTTGGCATGGAAAAAGAAATCTATTACGGCGATGGTGTAATTACAGGTTACGGAACCATTAATGGAAGATTCGTATATGTTTTCGCTCAAGATTTTACTGTTTTTGGTGGCGCATTGTCAGAAACGCATGCAGAAAAAATTTGTAAAGTGATGGATATGGCCATAAAAGTTGGTGCGCCCATGATTGGTTTGAATGATTCTGGGGGAGCTCGAATTCAGGAAGGTGTTCGTTCACTTGGAGGATATGCTGACATTTTTTATAGAAATGTGCAAGCTAGTGGAGTCATTCCACAAATATCAGCAATTATGGGACCTTGTGCAGGAGGTGCAGTTTATTCGCCAGCAATGACCGATTTCACCATGATGGTGGAAAATAACAGTTATATGTTTGTTACGGGTCCAAATGTGGTAAAAACGGTAACCAATGAAGAAGTTACTTCAGAGGAATTAGGAGGAGCCATTACGCATTCTACCAAATCAGGAGTAGCACATACCACTTCACCAAACGGAGTGGCTTGTATGGAGGATATCAAGCGATTGTTGAGTTATATTCCGCAAAATAATAGAGAAACTACTCCAAAAGTTCCTTATGTCTTAGGAGATGAAATTAGAGAACAGCTTTCAGAGATTGTTCCCGATAATGCTAATAAGCCCTATGATATGCATGAAGTAGTTAAAGGTATCATCGACGAAGATTCTTTTTTTGAAATCCATAAGGATTATGCTGAAAATATTATCGTAGGTTTTGCTAGAATTGCTGGTAGAAGTTTAGGTGTTGTAGCAAATAATCCCATGTTTTTAGCAGGATGTTTGGACGTAAAGAGTTCCATAAAAGCGGCGCGGTTTACCCGTTTTTGTGATTGTTTTAATATTCCCTTATTAGTTTTGGTTGATGTTCCTGGATTTTTACCAGGTACAGACCAGGAATGGAATGGAATTATTGTTCATGGTGCCAAATTACTCTACGCATTGAGTGAAGCTACGGTTCCTAAAGTAACTGTTATTACCCGAAAAGCCTACGGAGGCGCTTATGATGTGATGAATTCTAAACACATTGGTGCTGACATGAATTTTGCATGGCCAACGGCTGAAATAGCTGTTATGGGAGCGAAGGGAGCTTCTGAAATTATTTTCAAAAAAGAAATTAGTGAAGCTGAAGACCATGAAGCCAAACTGTTAGAAAAAGAGGCGGAATATTCAGAGCTATTTGCCAATCCCTATACTGCGGCGCAAAGAGGGTTTATTGATGAGGTCATTTTACCAAAGGATACTCGTAAAAAATTGATAAAAGCGTTTAGCATGCTAGAAAATAAAGTAGTGGCAACTCCAAACAGAAAACACGGCAATATTCCTTTGTAATCAGGTTTATTTTCCAGTGTTTCAGTTTCAAGCGAAATCAATCAATATTAAGATAGTATTAAAATTGAACACAGATTTTATAGGTTTTACTGCTCATTTTATTTTGTACAAACCCCTTGGATTTTGAGTTGCTAATTTTGTTATGTTGCGAAATCAGCACTAATATTTGTTACTTTCGAAAAATAAGTTCATTTTTATAAAAAAATAAAATTTAAATAAAGACGAAATGAGTACTTCACCAACTGCTGATAAAGTTAATTCGTTACAACATGTATTGATAGGTAGTCTAATTGGAACAACCATAGAGTTTTTTGATTTTTATATTTATGCCAATGCAGCAGTATTGGTTTTTCCTCAGTTGTTTTTCCCAGGGTCAGACCCAACAGCTTCGATATTAGAATCATTGGCTACATTCTCTATTGCTTTTTTTGCTCGACCGCTAGGTTCTGCTGTTTTCGGGCATTATGGAGATAGAATTGGGAGGAAAGCAACTCTGGTTGTAGCTTTATTAACAATGGGAATTTCAACGGTTTGTATCGGATTATTACCCACATACGAAAGTATTGGAATTGTTGCTCCTTTATTATTGATGCTTTTTAGATTTGGTCAAGGTTTGGGATTAGGAGGAGAATGGGGTGGAGCTGTGTTGTTAGCAATTGAAAATGCTCCAGCAAATAAAAGAGCTTGGTACGGAATGTTTCCACAATTAGGAGCGCCCTTAGGATTATTATTGTCTGGAGGGACATTCTTGATTTTGACAGATACTTTATCGGAAGAAAAATTTTTTTAATTTTGGATGGAGAATTCCTTTTGTAGCAAGTGCTATATTAGTTGTTGTTGGATTTTATATTCGTTTAAAAATTACTGAAACCCCTTCTTTTGTTCAATCGGTAGAAACTAAAAAACAAGTCAAAATGCCTTTGTTTACCGTATTCAAATTGTATCAGAAAGAGCTTTTTTTCGGAACTTTGGCTGCGGTTACTACTTTTGTGCTTTTTTATTTGATGAGCGTTTTTACATTAAGTTGGGCTACAACCGACTTGGGTTTTAGCAGAAGAGACTTTTTGATTATTCAGCTTTTCTCGGTTTTGTTTTTTATGATTGCTATACCCGTTTCAGCACTATTAGCGGATCGTTTTGGTCGAAGATTGATTTTGGTTACAATATCTCTTTTAATAGCTTTTTTCGGTTTGTTTTTCTCCTTCTTTTTTAATTCAGAAAGTGCTAGTTTGGTTACTGTTTTTTCTTGTTTAGGAATGACTTTAATGGGATTAACTTATGGACCTTTAGGTACCTTTTTATCTGAATTATTTCCAACAGAAGTTCGTTACACTGGAGCTTCGATGACTTTTAATTTAGCGGGTATTGTAGGTGCTGCATTTGCGCCTATGATTGCTATTTGGCTGGCTAAAAATTATGGTATTGCCTATGTTGGATTCTATTTGTCAGGAGCTGCTTTGTTCACTTTTGTTTCACTATTAATAATTACTAAAAAGACACATCAGTTTTAATAGTATGAATAAATTCGGTTAAAGTAAATAGACTTACTTTTGCTCAAAATAGATTTTCATTGAAAACCAAAATTTTCCTAATAACGCCACCGTTTACCCAACTGAATACTCCCTATCCAGCGACGGCATATATCAAAGGGTTTCTGAATACTAAAAATATGGAGTCAGTTCAGGCTGATTTGGGCATTGAAGTGATATTAGAATTGTTTTCGAAACAAGGTCTACAAGATTTGTTTAAGGTTCAAAGTTTAAAGTTTAAAGTTGAAGAACTATCTCAAAATTCTCAAAGGATTTTTGCTTTACAAGAAGAATACATCAAAACCATTGATGCTGTAGTTGCTTTTTTGCAAGGAAAAAATCCAACGCTGGCTCTCCAAATTTGTCAAGAAGATTTTTGCCAGAGGCTTCTCGTTTCTCGCAATTAGAGCAAATGGACTGGGCATTTGGAACTATGGGAACTCAGGACAAAGCGAAGCATTTAGCCACTTTATATCTCGAAGATATTTCTGATTTTATTGTGGAATGTGTGGATGAAAATTTTGGTTTTAGCCGTTATGCAGAACGATTGGGCAGAAGTGCCAATTCATTTGATGAGTTATACGAAGCTTTACAAAAACAACCAACTTATATTGATGAAATTCTGATTTCGATTTTAGAGAAAAAAATGGAGATAATTCAGCCTAATTTTTTCTTGATTTCAGTTCCATTTCCAGGAAATTTATATGCTGCCTTTCGGTCGGCGCAGTGGGTAAAAAAGCATCATCCAAATATTAAAATCGCTATGGGTGGTGGTTTTCCAAACACAGAATTGCGTTCGCTTTCTGATAAAAGGGTTTTTGAATTTTTCGATTATATTACTTTAGACGATGGAGAACTTCCTGTCGAATTACTAATTGAAAATGAGTATAAGATAAGCGATAAGGAATACAAACGTACGTTTCTTCTAGAAAATGGAGAAGTAGTCTATAAGAACAATTCATCAAGGTTGGATTACAAGCAATCTCAAGTTGGTACGCCTGATTATTCTGATTTATTCTTAGATAAGTATATTTCAGTAATTGAAATTGTCAATCCAATGCACCGAATGTGGAGTGATGGTCGTTGGAATAAACTCACTATGGCTCATGGTTGCTATTGGGGTAAATGTACATTTTGCGACATTTCGTTAGATTACATTAAAATTTATGAACCTATTGCTGCTAATTTACTTTGTGATAGAATAGAGGAAATGATAGCGCAGACAGGTCAAAATGGGTTTCACTTTGTTGATGAAGCCGCTCCGCCAGCATTAATGAGAGCTTTGGCACTAGAGATTGTCCGTAGGAAGTTAACGATAACGTGGTGGACCAACATTCGATTTGAGAAAAGTTTTACCAAAGATTTATGTCAATTGCTTAAAGCATCTGGTTGTATAGCTGTTTCTGGTGGGTTGGAAGTAGCTTCGGATAGATTATTGCAGCTTATTGATAAAGGTGTTACCGTTGAACAAGTGGCTAAAGTAACTCGAAATTTTACCGAAGCGGGAATTATGGTTCATGCCTATTTGATGTATGGATATCCTACTCAAACTGTTCAGGAAACCGTTGATAGCCTAGAAATGGTAAGGCAATTGTTTGAAGTAGGAGTTTTGCAATCGGGCTTTTGGCATCAATTTGCCATGACAGCACATAGTCCAGTGGGGATGTATCCTGAGAAATTTGGTGTCGTAAAAGAAACAGAATCGATAGGTACTTTTGCTAACAATGATATCAATTATACAGACAAAACAGGTATTGACCATAACCAATTTAGTTTTGGATTGAAGAAATCATTATTCAATTTCATGCACGGCATTTGCTTTGATTACCCATTACAAGATTGGTTTGAATTTAAAATACCGAAAACAAAAACCCCAAAAGATTTTATTTACAATGCTCTTCATGAAGAAACAGATTTTAATATAAAACCCAATGCCAAAATAGTTTGGTTAGGAGGCAAGCCCACCGTTGAACATTTTACTAAATCTAAAAAAGGAAACTCATGGGAAATGATAAAATTGGTTTTTCATGATAAAAAAGAAAGTTTTGCAATTCAATTGAATAAAGAAGAAGGTGAATGGTTGGTTAAAACTCTTGAAAAGGGATCTGTTTACAATTCAAAACTATTTACTTTTCAAGAAATAAAATCAGATTTGAATTCTCCTTTGCCTGATTTTGAAATTTTTTGGTATTCAAAACCCATATTGACTCTAAGAGATTTCGGATTATTGGTTTTGTAAGTCTAAATGGCAAATTGTTTTTTTATTTAAAACTGTAATTCCATTAAAAAAATAGTTTATATTTATGACAAATTATAATTTTTTGTGAATACCACACTAATTTTATGAATAAGTCATTCAATCTCAAAATATATTCCAAACTATTATTCTTGATTAGTGGAACTAGTTTATTGTTTTTTATTCTTTATATTTCCTTATATATTTATACCATACAACAAGAAAAAGAAGTATACAAAACAACTTATAATCAGTTTGATAGCGAGGTTATTTCACTTTTTAATTTAAATTCTAAAACTCATATAGCTACAATAAAAGATGTAACCTATTGGGATGGCTTAGTAAAATATACTCAAACTAGAAATAAATCTTGGTTCGATGATTTTATAGTAGGTGAATTTGATTCTTATGAAGTGGATTATATAGGTGTTTATGGACTAGATAATACCCTAATAGATAGGATTGCGACTCCTAAAATAAAGACAGAAAATTTTATCTCAAAAAGATTTTTGTTATATTTATATAAGAACAGATTATCAAAGTTTTATTTAAAAATACCTGAAGGAATAGTAGAGGTCTTTGCAGCAACTATTCATCCATCTAATGATCCTAAAAAGAATAAGACCAATCCATCGGGTTATTTTATAATGGCTCGATTAATTAGTCCGTCTTTCATATCAAATTTAGAAAAAATAAGTAGCTCAAAAATTGAATTGGTCAATGCTAATTTCAGCAAAGAGCAAGATATTGAATCTGTTATTGTTCCAATTAATTTATACGATTGGAAAAATAGAATAGTAGCAAAATTACTTTTTGAAAGATCTTTTAACCTTGATTTTAGAAGCGCCAAGAAGATACTAATTATTATCATAATCGCTTTTATTTTGAAAATAGTTGTATATCTCTACTATTCAAAAAGATGGATGTATTCTCCACTCAAGACCATTACAAGTATTCTTGAAACAGGAAATGAGGACTCTATCGATGATTTGAAGAAAGCCCCGGGTGAATTTGGTTATATTGGAAATCTTTTTGAGGAAAATAGTAATCAGCGAAAGCAATTGATGATCGCAAAACAAAAAGCTGAAGAAAGTGATAAACTCAAATCTTCTTTTTTAGCTAATTTATCACATGAGATTAGAACACCAATGAACGCTATTATTGGTTTTAGTGATTTGTTGAATGATTCAAAATTAAGTGAAAAAGATAAGGCGGAGTACTTGAAAATTATTCGAAATAGTGGAACAAATTTAGTTTCAATTATTGAAGATCTACTTGAAATGTCTAAAATTGATGCCAAGCAGATTTCACCAAAATTAATCAGTTTTGATTTGAACAAAACCATTCAGGATTTATACGACACTGTAAAAGTTATAATTCCAGCAGAAAAGAAAATCAATTTTTATGTAATTGAGAATCCTAATCCAACAGTAAGAAATATTCTCTCGGATGAAATTAAGTTAAAACAAATTATTACTAATTTAATTACTAATGCCATTAAATATACCGAAAATGGTAAGGTTGGTTTTGGTTACAGAATCAATGAAAAAGAAAAGGTTTTAGAGTTTACAGTGAAAGATTCTGGTATTGGAATTGACAAGAAAAATGTCAGCATTATTTTTGATCGTTTCAGAAGAATTGAAGACGATTTTTCAGCAGAACTAAGTGGATTGGGGCTTGGTTTAGCTATTTGCAAAGCCTATATTGAAATGCTGGGAGGCTCTATTCAAGTTGAATCTACCGTTGGCGTCGGGTCGAATTTTGTATTCACAATTCCGTTACACTATGATGAGAAAGTAGTAGTAAAAACAGAAGAAGAAATAAGAGAAGATTTTGAATCAAACAGTGATAAAGTTATTTTGATTGCTGAAGATGACAACATCAATTTTTTACTACTCAAAAAAATTCTTGAACTAAAAAACTATTCGACAATTCGGGCTGTAAATGGTCAAGAGGCGGTAACGATTTGTTCTACTAATCCAGCGATAGACCTCGTTTTTATGGACATTAAAATGCCCGTTATGGATGGGTATAGTGCTTTTGAAAAAATAAAAGTTTTTTTACCAAATCTCCCAGTAATTGCTCAAACGGCTCATTCATCTTCAGAGGATAAAGAAAGAGTGATGCAAGCTGGTTTTACTGACTATATCACTAAACCATTGGACAAGGATAAGATTTTTGAACTACTAGAGAAAATTTTTAGAAAAAATAGTTAATGAAAATAGCAATTCTATATTCTACTATCTTTAAATCGTTAGATTGACTTCCTAGTTTTTGCATTTCAAAAATTTTATTCTATATTCGTTCAACTTTATCCTAAATGACTCACAGAAAAGATGGTAATTAAGAAGACCTATCCAAAAATATTGCTGCTAATTTTTTCTTCAAGCATTTTTTTTATAGGCTTATATTTCGCACTCTATTATTATACCATAAAAGTCGAAAAAGAGGTATACGCAAGCTCTAAAAATCAATTCAATAATGAGGTTAATAAATTATTTGTTTTGGATTCAAAACCAATAAGAGTTGCAATTAACAACGATACAAATTGGGATGAATTTGTTGATTTTATTAAAACAAAAGATACAGTTTGGTATAATGAAACTATTGGTAATGAATTAGATATTTACAAAGCTGATTATTTAGGGGCTTACGATATTGATAAAAAATTTATTATTAGAGCTGCTTCATCCAAAATAAAAACAGTTGACATTATACCCAAAGAGGCAATCGCAAATCTCAGTAAAGGTGGACTTTCTCGGTTTTACATGAAAATACCTGAAGGTATAATTGAGGTTGTAGGAGCATCAATTCATCCGTCTGATGATCCTTTAAAAAATAAAACTAAGCCTTTTGGCTATTTCTTTGTCGTGCGACTTCTGGACAAAGACTTTATAACTGATTTAGAGCATTTAACTAGTGCTGAGATTAATTTAAGTACCAGTAACAGCGAGACTAAAATAGGTAACCATAAGATTTTTGCTGCAATTAATCTAAACGATTATAAAAATGAACCAGTAATAAAATTAATTTTCAAAAGAAATTTTGATGTCTATTTCGACAATACCATCACGATTTTATATTTAATAATTTTAGCGTTTGTTATCAATTTAATCATTAATTTGTTTTTAACAAGGAAGTGGCTTTATTTTCCATTAGACCTCATAACCAGAGTTCTTGAAACAGGCAACAAAAAGGCAATAAAAGAATTAAAACACACAACTGGTGAATTTAGTTATATAGGAAATCTTTTTTGAAGAGAATAGCAATCAAAAGATGGAGCTAATTAAAGCTAAGTTGAAAGCTGAGGAGGGTGATAGACTTAAGTCTTCATTTCTAGCTAATTTATCTCATGAAATTAGAACTCCAATGAACGCAATTAATGGGTTTACAGATTTACTCATTAATACCAAAATGAAGGAAGAAGAGAAATTAGAGTATCTAAAAGTTATTGATAAAAGCGGTAGAAACTTGGTGTCAATTATTGATGACCTTATTGAAATGTCAAAAATTGATTCCAATCAAATAAAACCAAATTACGCCACAATAAATTTAGAATCGTGTATCAGTGAGTTGTATGATACTATTAGAATTACAATTCCAAAACAAAGAAAAATTGATTTTAAATTAATTGAGACCAAAAATCAGTAGCCTATAATATTGTTACAGATGAAGTCAAATTAAAGCAGGTTTTGGTGAACCTAGTAAATAACGCTATAAAGTTTACAGAAAAGGGCTATGTAGCATTCGGTTATGAAGTTGATGAAGAAAATGAAAAAATAATTTTCAAAATCAAGGATACAGGATTGGGAATTGATGAAGATAATCACAAACATATATTTGATCGATTTAAAAGAGTAGAAAGTGATGTTTCAATAAAAGTTGGTGGACTAGGTCTAGGACTAGCTATTTCAAAGGCATATGTTGAGATGATGGGAGGAACGATTACTTTAGAATCTAAAGTAGAGAAAGGCTCTGTATTTTCATTCTCCATTCCGCTCAAATACGACAAAGTACAAAGAATTATTGTCCAGCCTATCAACAGTATAAAAACTACAAAAGGAAAAGAGGACGGAACATTATTAATTGCAGAGGATGATAATCTTAATTATTTGTTGTTTCAAAAAATAATGCAACTCAAGAATTATAAAATCATTAGAGCAGTCAATGGGCTTGAAGCAGTAGAAATTTGCATTAACAATCCAAGTATTGATTTAGTTTTAATGGACATAAAAATGCCTATTATGAATGGTTTTGAAGCTCTGGAAAAAATTAAGGCTATTCGTCCTGAATTGATTATCATTGCACAAACAGCCTATTCTTCAAGTGAAGACGAAGACAAAATATATAAAGCTGGTTTTTATGGTTATATCACTAAACCTATTAAACGAGAAAGATTATTTGA
Organism: Flavobacterium sp.; assembly: GCA_016718345.1. GTDB lineage: Bacteria > Bacteroidota > Bacteroidia > Flavobacteriales > Flavobacteriaceae > Flavobacterium. The sequence goes on from JADKDN010000003.1 coordinate 162,779, forward strand.
GATTATTGATGATGTATTTCAAAAGAAAAACACCAATAAATAGTAATAAAAAAGAGAGGTATATAACCTCTCTTTTTTTATTGAATTAAATGTTCGTCTGCTATACTCAGTGCTTGAGAAATTATAGCCAATCCCTCGTCAATTTGCGCTTCATTAATAATTAATGGTGGAGCAATAAATATGTAGCCCCAACGAACAAAAGTATATAAGCCTAAGGCTCTTACTTTTGCAGCAATAAGATTCGTTACTTTTAAATCATCGCCAGCAGCATTGTATGGTGCGATTAACTCGCCTGTTGTTTTATTTTTTAAAACATCCAAACATCCTAAAAGGCCAGTATTTCTGAAAGTTCCCATACTAGGATGCTTTTTTCTCATTTCTTCAATTCTAGATTCAAGATAAACACTCATTTTTCTGGTGTTTTCTAACAAGTTGTCGCTTTCATAGATGTTTATTACGGCTAGCGCTGCCGCCATAGCTACTGGATGCGCATTGTATGTTAGTCCCAATCATCATTGGCGTATTTTCAAATTTTTCAGCAATTTTGTCAGACACCATCAAACAGCCTAAAGGTAAATAGGAAGATGTTAGTCCTTTTGCCATACAAACCATATCGGGAATGATATCATGATTTTCAAATCCAAACCATTTTCCAGTTCTACAAAAACCACTCATTACTTCGTCGGCAATGAACAATATTCCATATTTTTCGCAAAGTGCTTTTACACCTTTTAAATACCCTTTAGGATAGTGTAAGCATCCTGAAGAACCACTTTCGCCTTCAAAAATGAAAGCGGCAATATTAGTTTTTCCTTCAAAATGAATAACTCTTTCAACATATTCTAAACTCAGACTTAGTTTTGTCGCCTCATCTAAATTTTCATTCCAAAGAAATAATACGGATCGTCCAAATGGATAGAATTAGGCATTTGCTGCGAGTCGTTGGCTAATTTTCTAGGATCACCACCCACAGACATTCCTCCAATAGAACCTCCATGAAATGCTCTATATCTTCCAATGATTTTGTGTCTTCCAGTATATAATCTTGCTAGTTTTATAGCATTATCTACTGAGGAAGTCCCACACAAAGTAAAGAAAGCCTTGTTTAAATCTCCTGGGCAGATTTCAGCTAATTTTTTTGCCAATTTAGCTCTTATTTCTGTGGTGCAAGTTGGAGTGACAAAACTCACTTTTTGCATTTGTTCTACAACGGCATCTGTTACTCTTTGATCTCCATGTCCAATGTTTACAGACATTAATCCGCTGGAAAAATCTATAATTTTATTTCCATCATAGTCATATAAATAAACCCCTTCAGCTCTTTCTATAGCTATTGGGTTAACACTTGCTTGAGCAGACCATGAAAATAAACTAAATTGTTTACTGTCATTTATTATTTGCTCTTTGTTTGAAATTAAGGTATCTATCATAATTTTTTAAATAACATATATTAACTCATCCAATTAACACCTGCTTCGGGATTCCATTTTGTTGTTGTTTTCTTCTCTTTCGTAAAGAATCCAATAGAACTTTTACCAGTAATATCGCCTGAACCAAATCTAGATTCATTCCATCCACCAAAACCAAAAGGCTCTCTAGGAACAGGAACACCAATGTTTACCCCACACATACCAGCAGAGGCATTTTCGGTAACATAGTTAGCTAGACCACCACTTTGGGTAAATACTGAGCATGCATTTCCATAAGGGTTTGCATTTTCAATAGCTAAAGCTTCGTCGATAGTTTTAACTCGAACTATTGTAAGTACCGGTCCAAAAATCTCTTCTTTTGCAACTCTCATATCAGTAGTTGCATAGTCAATTATAGTTGGTCCTACATAGAAACCATTTTCTTTTCCAGGTACTATAGTATTTCTTCCATCCAATAAAATTTTTGCACCTTGTTGTTCTGCTTCTGTAATGTAACTTTCAATTCGTTCTTTGGCAGCTTTTGAGATTACAGCTCCAAGTGTAGTTCCACACTGAATTTTTAATGCATCTCCAATTAATTTGTCCAGAATACTATCACAATTGCCTACAGCTAGTGGGGAGTTGCGGCAGCCATACATCTTTGACCAACACAACCGCTCATAGAAGCTACAATGTTTGAAGAAGCCATATCTGGATGCGCATCGGGCAATAAAATAATATGGTTTTTTGCTCCACCTAAAGCAAGTACTTGTTTTAAGTTTTGACTAGCTCTTTGATACACTATTTTAGCCACTTTAGTCGATCCAACAAAAGTGACAGCTTTAATTTCTGGATGGTCGCAAATATTTTCTACTGTTGACTGAGTTCCATTTACAATGTTGAATAATCCATCAGGTAGCCCAGCTTCTTTCAACAGTCTTGCTATGTATTGGCTACTGATTGGCACAGCTTCAGAAGGTTTTAGAATCATTGCATTACCAAGTGCTATTGCATTTACAACTGTCCAATGAGGAACCATGCTTGGAAAATTAAAAGGAACAATTGAAGCTACAACTCCTAGAGGATGTCTCGTAGCTGAACAATATACTCCGCGGCTTACTTCCATGTTTTCACCGTTAACAAACTGAGGTAACGAACAAGCAAATTCGGTAAGCTCAATTGCTTTATCAATTTCAGCTTTGGCTTCACCATGAATTTTTCCGTTTTCGCGGTAAATTATTTCAGTAAGTTCTGCATTATTTTTTTCTAACAATTGTTTGTATCTATAGAACACCTGTACTCTTTCTTTTAGAGTCACTTTTTGCCAAGCTTTCTGCGCTTTTTGTGCATGTTCAATAATTTCATTTAAGTCTGCCATTGTAGACTCTTTGAATGTAGATAATGTGTCGCCGTCTAGTGGTGATATTACAGCATGAGTTTTATCGGAACTTCCTGGTTTAAATGATCCGTTTACAAAGTTTTTTACTTCTTCGAATTTCATATTTTTCATATTTTTTTTGAGACGTCAAATATACAATATTTTACAAAAGGCAACAATGTTTTTAGTTAATATAAAAAAGATTGTTAATTTTATAAATTAAATGCAATAAAAGTTTTACTACATTCGCTAGTTTTGAATGAGTAGTATTGTTTATAAAAAATCAGCAGATATGAAAAAAATTGTCTTTTCTCTAATAATTGTTTTAAATTGTATTTCAGTTTTTTCCCAAGTTGAGGAAAAGAATATTCCAAAAGAAGTTATTGCTCTTGACTCTATAAAAGGTACTTGGGATATAAATGTGGATTTAGCGTCAAGGTATATTTGGAGAGGACAATCTTGGGGTGGGGATTATCCTGTTTTGCAATTGTATGGGAATTATAATGTGAGCGAAAAATTTTCATTGGGTTTTTGGACAACAAGTAATTTTAAAAAAGAATATTACGACAAGAATGGAGCTTCAAAAGGATATCAAGAGTTGGATTTTGTTTTGAATTACTCACCTTCGGATTATTTAACCGTTTCGCTACAGGATTATTATTGGCCTTCTACCGATAGACAAGAAGGAGTTTCAAATGATTTTTTTAATTTTGGTAATGACGGTTCTCAATCTGTAGATTTACAGTTTTTGTTTGATTTTTCTGAGAGAGAATTACCACTATGGGCTACATTAAGTACTTTGATAGCTGGAAATGATTTTAGGTATAAGGATGAAAATGACGAAAAAGGGAAACAGAATTTTACTACCTATGTTGAATTTGGATATACTTATGAAGCGCCTTTAAAAACTGAATTGGCTCCTTTAATTGGTTTTGTAATTAATAATAAAGCTAAATATTACACCTATGCAGATTACAATCGGCCTTCGTTTGTAAATTTAGGATGTAAATTATCCAGAGATTTTGAACTAGGAAAACACTTAACAATGCCAGTTTGGTTAAATTATACCTATAATGCAGCTTCTCATTCAGCTAATTTGGAGTAGTTTGGTAGACAATTTTTAGTTGTTGAATACATTAACTTACGAATAGATTTAGATTTCAATAAAAAGCAGTCACTAATTAAAGATAACTGCTTTTTATATCAATAGTTAACGATTAATACCGTGCTTGTTTAATAAGTGAATGCTGTAGCTTTCAATTCGTTTTGATTGTTAGCTTCAATAACAATGAATAGATACACACGGGCTGCTGCTTTTTCTTTTACTCTTTTTTCTGTCAATTCTTTTCGCTAATGGAGCTGGTTGTTCTTTTGCAATAGCAAGAAACAAACTAATGGTTTCCTATTTTTAGTCCAAGAGTTTCATGCAGTTTCAAAACAATAATTTTTCAGAAATAACCTAAGCTTTTTTCTTGATTTATTCATTAATTGTGCTGGAGCGTATTTTCTAATCTTGTTTTCTTCAAAGCTTATTTTAAGGAATAGTGAATCAGATTATTTTCAATTTTTTAAAGCTTATTTCTGTTTTTTTTCTATGTATTTTATGATTGTATCTGTTTGGACAAAAAACGGTGCGTTAATAGTTAATTTTTTAAAGTTTGAGTTCGTTTTCATTAAAAAAACGGATTTCATAGAATATTAAATTTTTATTTTTTTTATTTTTTAAAACACAATACCCTATTTTTTAGAGGGTATTTTTGTTTAAAACATAAAAATAAATCAAAAACACCATATAAATACATGGGGTATTATAAAAATATTTATGTTTGCTCAAAGATTAACAAAATATTTTGTTTTTCGGAAATTAAAAAAAACAATATAAACTAAATTAAATTAAACATGAAAAAAACGTTACTTATTTTAGCTTTAGCGCTAACAACAAGCGCAACTTTTGCACAAGATGCTCCAGCTCCAGCAGAATCGACACCTCTAGAAATTTCTGGTTCCGGGTGATTTGTATTACAAGTATGATCTTTCTAAAAATCAAAACATCGGAACTAGTTTTGCAACGGATCAAAATTCTGTTTCATTAGGTATGATTGATATCGCATTGAAGAAAAAATCTGGTAAGGCTTCTTTTGTTGGAGGAAGTTTCTTTCTGACCCCAGAGGACAATTTCAATCTATTCCTGTTGATGCAGATGGTCAATCATTTCCACATTTCAAAACTTGTATGTTGCTTATGCAGCTACAGATAAGTTGACTTTGACTGCTGGTTATATGGGTACATTTGTTGGATATGAAGTTATTTCTCCTTTAGCAAATTTAAATTACTCTACCTCTTATTTGTTTACTAACGGACCATTCCAAAATGCTGGAGTTAAAGCAAACTATGCTTTTACAAGTAAAGTAGGTTTAATGGTTGGTTTTTTAATGACCAATGGAATTTATATCAAGCTGACCCAATTAAAGGATTAAATGCTTTTGGAGCTCAGTTGTCATTAACTCCAGTTGAAGGCTTATCAGTATACGTAAATTATTTAGATGGTTCAGTTTCTGGAACCGTTATTGATTTGACTGCCGCTTATCAAATTTCTAAAAAATTCAAGTTAGGATTAAATGCAGCTGATTATTCAGGAGTTGCCGATGATACTGGTTATACTGGATTTGCTTTATATCCTTCTTACGCTATTACAGATTCTTTTTCTTAGCTTTACGTGCTGAAAATTTTAAAGCTAAAAAATTTTACTTATGATGCTTATAGGAACTGGGATGCTGAGTGATGAATCAGTTACTGCTTTTACTTTATCAGCTAATTTAAAATCTGGGAATTTAACTTTTATTCCTGAATTTAGAATGGATAGTGGCTCTGAGGATATGTTTTCAGATTCAGATTTAGAGCTTACTAAATCTGCTTCACAAGTTTCTTTAGCTGTAGTATACGGTTTCTAAAAAATAGTATTATTAAATACAAAAACTGCCAAGATTTTCTTGGCAGTTTTTTTGTTATAGGGTATCCTGTTCTATTTAAACTGGCTCACCATACAAGTCAAACTCAGTAGCTTCTGTAATTTTTATAGATGCAAATTCACCTGTTTTCAGATAATATTTTGTGGCATCAATTAGTACTTCATTATCCACATCAGGACTGTCAAATTCAGTTCTTCCTACAAAATGACCACCTTCTTTTCTATCAATAATGCATTTAAAAGTTTGTCCCACTTTTTCTTGATTCAAATCCCATGAAATTTGTGATTGCAATTCCATAATTTCATTGGCACGGCTTGTTTTATTTCGTCTGGTACATCATCTTCAAGTAAATAAGCATGTGTGTTTTCTTCGTGAGAATAAGCAAAACAACCCATTCGGTCAAATTTCATTTCTTGAACAAAATCTTTTAAAATTTCAAAATCTTCCTCGGTTTCACCCGGATAGCCAACAATCAAGGTGGTGCGAATAGCCATTCCGGGAACAGCTTTTCGGAAATCTTTTAACAATTGAGTCGTCTTTGCCTGAGTAGTTCCGCGACGCATCGATTTTAAGATAGAATCAGAAATATGTTGTAGCGGAATATCAATATAATTACAAATCTTAGGTTCACGCTTCATGATTTCTAAAACATCCATTGGAAATCCAGTAGGGAAAGCATAGTGCAGACGAATCCATTCTATACCTTCTACCTTAACTAAGGCTTCTAATAGATCTCCAAGATTTCTCTTCTTGTAAATATCCAAACCATAATAGGTCAAATCTTGAGCAATTAGGATTAATTCTTTTACGCCATTTTTAGCTAATCCCTCGGCTTCTTTAACCAATTTTTCAATCGGTTGTGAAACATGCTTACCTCTCATAAGTGGAATGGCACAAAAACTACAAGGTCTATCGCAACCTTCAGCTATTTTTAAATAAGCGTAGTTTTTAGGTGTAGTGGTAAGACGTTCGCCTAATAATTCATGTTTATAATCAGCGCCTAAAGCTTTGAGTAGTTGAGGTAATTCGGTGGTGCCAAAATACTGATCAACATTTGGAATTTCTTTTTCTAAATCGGGTCTGTAACGTTCAGACAAACAGCCAGTAACAAATACTTTATCGACTAAGCCACGTTCTTTTTTATCAGCATACTCTAAAATCATGTTTACGGATTCAGCCTTGGCGTTATCAATAAATCCACAAGTATTAATTACGATAATATTTCCTTCTTTTTCAGCTGGAGCCTCGTGTTCAACATCTTTTCCATTGGCTCTCAATTGCCCCATTAGGACTTCGCTATCATAGACGTTTTTGGAACAACCTAATGTAATTACATTGATTTTATTTTTCTTCAACGATTTGGTTCTCATACACTTAAAAATTGGAGTGCAAAATTACGCTTTTTATCGTTAGCAGCATCGAAGTTTGATAATTTTATTACTTCTACTTGAGCTTTCCGAGTTAATTTTTTACATAAAAAAGCCACTGATACTGAGTCAATGGCCTTATATTTTTTTTAAAGCATTTTTTACAATTCAAATAATAATGTCAAACTAACGCTAGTGTTTTTTGTTTTTACAGAAGCACTGTCGGTGAAACCTTGTGAGAAAAATTGATTTTGTGATTCTCTACTGGATGCTGAATACGCTAAATCAAGTTTTGTATTGCCAAAATTATATCCAATACCAGTAGACATTCCAGTTAAATCACCAATCGTCTTTCCATTTTTATATGGGCTTTGTTCGTTACGAAAACCTCCTCTTAAACTCCATTGTTTTATTCTGTACTCAGCACCAATTCTAAGCTCACCAGCAGTAGTTAGTAAATTAGATAAATCTGAATTTGTATTTTTAAATTCATTTTTAGGTGTGAATTTGGTATTGCTGTAATCTTTTAGTGCATAATCAACACTAATTAATCCAGATTTTCCAAAGATATAGGCCAAACTACCAGTCCATTTTCCGGGAGTACGAAGATTGTAGGGTTCATAGACAATAACAAAATCAGAATCAACGGTTGTGGTAGTTAAGCCGGGATTTGCAGGATTTCCATAATTAAAGCCTCTGCTTGAGAGCGTTTGCCTCAATTCGTCATTTAATCGATACCAAGTAGGAGAATCATATGCCAAGCCTAATCTAAATTCCTTTGTTACTTTTGCAATAGCTCCAAGTTGGAAAGAGAATCCATCTCCGTATGTGTGTAAATCATTGTCAAATCGAAGACTTCTAACTCCAGAATCCGAGCTATTGTTGTTCGATTCGTAAAAGCTAGTCGAATGTGTGTAATCTGTAAAATGAGAATTTAAATTCAATCCCAAAATAGAGCTGATCTTTGTATTGTGTAGCAAATTTAAATTGACTTTTCCATTGTATCCAGTGGATTCAAGATAGTTTTGTTGATAAAAATTCCTCCAGTAGGAACGTTAGAAACGTACTTATAAATATTAGGATTTGATTCATCAATAGGATTAATAATATAACCATTATAGCCCAAAAATGCTTGTTGAACAGGATACTTTAGATTTTCGTAATACGAATTTTTGGAGTGTTGTTAGATAAATTTCACCTTCTATATTTTCATTAGCGTAACTCAAGAAATACTTGTCAATGGAGTTGGTAGGATTCACTCCAGCAGCATACAATGAATTTCTAAAATTATTGATGTTTTCATAGTTAATGCCTAGAGTAATTTTTTTCCAATCATTTTTAGGATTGTAATCATTAAACACTAAAACACCTCCCGCTTGATTAAGATCAAAACTATTGTTGTTTTCATTATTTTATTGTTCCAAAATAATTAGATTTATTTTGATACTATAATTACTTAAAGTAAAGCCGACTTGATTATTTAAAAACACAGCCGATCCTGCAGGGTTTACATTAATAGCTGAAAAATCTCCACCTAGAGCTCCAAATGCTCCACTTAATGCACTAAAACGAGCGGTTCCGTTTGGATCGTTGTGAGAAAACCGCACAGCATCAGAAACACCTTGAGCAACTATTGAACTAACAGAAAACACGGCTAAAAGTAAAGCAATGATTTTTTTCATTTTGTATTTTTTATTCAGTTATCGATTATCTTCTGCCACCACCAGAGGTTCGACCACCTCCGCCATTGTATCCTCCGCCATTGCCAGATGAACTTGGAGTGTAGGATCCAGAAGGTGTGTTGTTATAATTTCGGTTAGTATTGCTTTCTGTTCTTGGAGAGTATAGGTATTATTTCTGTTGGAATTATTTGTTGAATTTGGCGTGTAACTAGGTGCAGTCCGAGTAGGAGCGTTTTGATTTCTCTGATTATTGTAATTTTCAGTTCTGCCACTACTATTGTTGCCTCGGCTACCATTTCTTATAGTGTTAAAGTTAGTACTTCTGTTGGCACTTCCGTTAGAATATGTATTTCTGTTACCAATGTTATAATTGGCGTTTCTATTTCTTCCTGAGTTGTAATAATAGCTACCATTTGAATATCTTCCATACAATCCGTCCCTTCTTCCGTTCGCATGATAATAATTGTTCCAACTATTTCCATACCAGCCATTCCATCCCCAGTTAGGACCGTACCAATTATTCCAACCCCAGCCCCAATTTGGACCATACCAAGAGTTCCATCCCCAACCCCAATTAGGGCCGTACCATGAATTCCATCCCCAACCAATGTTCCAATTCCAGTAATTGTTCCAAGAATTCCATCCCCAATTGGTATCGTAAACATTGATATTTACATTGCTAGAATTATTTCCCCAACCAGAATATCCTGATTCCGAATTTTGTTTGAGTATCACTATAATTTGATCTGTAATTTTCAACATCAGTAAATGTTTCAACTCCTTCATTATTGTTTTGAAGAGAACCGAAATACTCTTTATATTGATTATTTTGTTGGCTTACTTGTGGATTTTGATTGTTGTTTTGTGGTTTATCGACATCACCATAAATCCCATCTCGGTCATAATAAGAACTATTTTGATACGAACCACAAGAACTGGCAGTAATAGCCATAAATCCCAATAATGAGTAAATGGAAATTTTTTTCAAAGAAAAATAATAAGTTTTCATATCTAGGGTATTTTTATTGTCGGACATTACAAAATTAGTTAGTTTTGCCAAACTATTTAGTTAAAATAAGTTAAACAATTTTTGTGCCAAACTAATAATATGAGTAAGAACCTTACTACAAGATCAGAAGATTATTCAAAGTGGTATAACGAGCTAGTTGTCAAAGCAGATCTTGCTGAAAACTCTGGCGTTAGAGGATGTATGGTAATCAAACCATACGGATATGCCATATGGGAAAAAATGCAAGCAGAGTTGGATAGAATGTTCAAAGAAACAGGGCACAGTAATGCTTATTTTCCACTTTTTGTACCTAAAAGCATGTTTGAAGCTGAAGAGAAGAATGCTGAAGGTTTTGCTAAAGAATGTGCAATTGTTACGCATTATAGATTAAAAAATGATCCTGATAAACCCGGAAAGTTAATGGTTGATCCAAATGCCAAACTAGAAGAAGAACTTATCGTTCGTCCTACGAGTGAAGCCATTATATGGAGTACCTATAAAGGTTGGGTTCAATCGTATAGAGATTTACCATTATTAATTAATCAATGGGCAAATGTTGTTAGATGGGAAATGAGAACACGTTTGTTTCTTCGTACAGCCGAATTTTTATGGCAAGAAGGGCATACCGCTCATGCTACCAAAGAAGAAGCTGTTGAAGAATCTGAAAAAATGATGAACGTTTATGCTCATTTCGTTCAAAATTTTATGGCGATTCCGGTTATCAAAGGTTTGAAGACAGAAACAGAACGTTTTGCGGGGGCAGAGGAAACCTATTGTATCGAAGCTTTGATGCAAGATGGGAAAGCGTTACAAGCGGGAACTTCACATTTTTTAGGTCAAAATTTTGCAAAAGCATTTGATGTAAAGTTTGCTAATCAAGAAGGCAAACAAGAACACGTTTGGGGAACTTCATGGGGAGTTTCAACTCGTTTGATGGGAGCATTAGTAATGACGCATTCCGATGATAATGGTTTGGTTTACCTCCAAATTTAGCACCAATACAAGTTGTGATTGTACCTATATACAAGAGCGAGGAAGAATTGACTGCAATACTAAGGTAGTAGAAGATTTGGTGAATCAATTTAAAAAGCTGAGAATTACTGTTAAATTTGATAATAGAACTACTCAAAAACCAGGATTCAAATTTGCTGAATGGGAATTAAAAGGGGTTCCTGTTCGAATAGCTGTTGGTCCAAAAGATTTAGAAAACGGAACTTTCGAAGTAGCAAGAAGAGATACATTATCCAAGGAAGTTGTTTCTAAAGATGGAATTGTAAATTATATTAACAGTTTGCTAGAAACAATCCAAAGTGATTTATTTAATAGAGCACTACAATACAGAGATACACATATTACAGAAGTAAATAGTTTTGATGAATTCAAAGATATTTTAGAAAATAAGACAGGATTTATCTCAGCGCACTGGGATGGTACTCCAGAAACAGAAGAAAAAATAAAGGAGTTGACCAAAGCAACTATACGTTGTATCCCTTTGAATGGGGTAAAAGAAGAAGGAAAATGTATTTTTTCTGGAGCGAAATCTACTGGTAGAGTGCTGTTTGCAAAGGCATATTAAAAAAATATAAAAAAAAATACGTCTACTATTGTACGAATAAAAAATAGTTGTATTTTTGCATCCGCATTACAGAAGTATGGCCCGTTCGTCTATCGGTTAGGACGCCAGGTTTTCATCCTGGTAAGAGGGGTTCGACTCCCCTACGGGCTACAACAATTCAATTTTTATTGAATTTCATAACAACTAGAAGAATAATGGTCCGTTCGTCTAGGGGTTAGGACGCCAGGTTTTCATCCTGGTAACAGGGGTTCGATTCCCCTACGGACTACAAATTAAAATTAAGAAAAAAATAAAATGGCAAATCATAAGTCGGCATTAAAGAGAATTAGAAGTAACGAAAAGAAAAGAGTATTAAATCGTTATCAACATAAAACTACTCGTAATGCAATTAAAGCGTTACGATTAGCTACTGACAAATCAGATGCTTCAAGCAAATTATCAAGCGTGATTTCTATGATTGATAAATTAGCTAAGAAAAATATTATCCACGATAATAAAGCTTCTAATTTGAAATCTAAATTAACAAAACACGTTGCTAAATTGTAAGTAATTTTACAATCAGTTATATATAAAAAAAAACTCTCCAATTTGGAGAGTTTTTTGTTTTAAAGCCTTTCCTTTAAATTTTCTACTATTTCCTTTGTAATAGGTTTTGAAAGAAAGTCAAGTACCATTGGGTAGGTTTTAGATTTCTCAATATCGTTAGGGTCAATAGTTGATGAAAGTACTATTACCTTTGTGTTTTTGAATGCAGACGTATATTCTTCTTTTGAAAAATGGTCCAAAAATTCCCAACCATCCATTACCGGCATATTCAAATCAAGAAATACTAGCGAAGGATACTTTTTAATTTCAGCACCTAAATTATTGAGTTTTAAATCATCAAAATAATTTAAAGCTTCTTCTCCATTTTGAGCTGTAATTATTTCTGAAGCAAAAGAAGATTTTGCAATCACCATTTTGCAAAGCATCAGGGTAATTGGGTCATCATCAACACATAAAATTAAGTCCAGCATTCTATTATTTTTTAAATGTTATAGTAAAGGTGGTACCTTTATCTACTTCGCTTTCTACGTTTATTGTTCCTCCCATAGATTCTACTTGAGATTTTACTAGATATAAACCCAAGCCCTTACTATCAGGATGATTATGAAATCGTTGATAGAGTCCAAAAATTTTGTCTCCATTTCTTTCTAAATCTATTCCAATACCATTGTCCTTGAAGATTAAGATGATATTTTCTCCTACTTCTTTTGACGACACAAATACTCTAAGCGTTCTTTTAGGAGATCTGTATTTTATAGCATTAGTAAACAAATTTAGTAAAATACTTTCAAGATATGCTCTATTAATGTTCAATATGGTAACTTTTTCAAGCTCAATTTTTAAAATAGGTTTGTGCAAACTAATTAAAAAACTTAATTGATTGAATACATTTTCAAAAACATCTTTTATAAGTACTTCTTCTTTTTGAATGGATGGGTTGTCTTTAATGATGACTACTTTCACCAAATCATTGATGGTTTCATTCAACAAATGAGTGGACTTTGAAAAACCGTTCAAAATTTCTTTAAGTTCAGGATTATCGACAGGAATTTCTTCAATTAAGTTTAACAAACCAGTCAAATTGGATAAAGGTGCTCTTAGATTGTGAGAAGTTATATAGGAAAATTGTTTTAAATCCTTGTTGTTTTGTGTCAACTCCCGAATCAATTGTTCCTTTTCTTTTTCTCTCTTTTTTTTCCTCCGTAATATCTCTTTGTATAGAAATCCAATGCGAATGCTCTCCTTCTTTATTCGTAATTGGAATCATAGAAAAATTAACCCAATATTCCTCACCGTTTTTAGTATGGTTTAACGTTTCAAATTTAAATTCTTCTTTTCCTTTAAGGGCTTTTGATAAATTACTTAATTGATTTTCAACCGATTTTCTACCCATAAAAACCGTTGGCGTTTTGCCAATAACTTCGTTAGATTTATAACCAGTCATAGTGGTAAAAGCAGGATTTACGAAAACTATTTTAGGTACTGTTCGATGTGATTTTTCAGATTCGGTGATAATTACAGCATCTTTAGTTTGTGTAATAACGGTTTCCAGAAGTTTAAGTCTTTGTTCTTCTTCTTTTTGTTTGGTAACATCTTGAATTGTACCTATCATTCGGATGACGTTCCCATTTTCATCCTTAACTAAAAATCCTCTATCGAAAACATATTTGTAAGTTCCGTCTGCACATTTAAAACGGTATTGATCTTTTGCCATTTTCCGTCTTTTGTTCAATAAACGAATACAGTTTTATCGACATTTTGATGCTGTCTTCTGGATGAATTCTGTCAAACCACCATTTAGATGTTTTCCTACATCTTCTCTATTGTAACCAAAAACATCCTGAATTCCTTTGTTCCAAACAAAATCATCTTCTTGAATTTTCCAGTCCCAGATGGTATCACTAGTAGCTTTTGCAACGATGTCATAACGTTCATTGGATTCTCTAATTTCATCATTACTTTTTTGTAGTGATTCGAATATTTTGTTGTTGCGACGATCGTTTTTTGTAAGGACATATTTAAAAATGATACCAGCCAAAAAGATAAAACCAATATCTTTCATGAAACCATAATAGAGCAAATCGGGTTGTGAAGGGAAAATTTTGCTTAAAAGTAAATAGCTTGCGATTGCAAGAGATGCATAAAAAAGTACGAAAAGTAATGTTATTTTGGTCGATTTATTTTTCATTACTCAAATATAAAAAAATATTGTACATTTTTGAGCGATACCTTTAAAGTTATTTAATTAATTAACAAAATCCATAGCTTAAGTTACTAAACTGCAACTAATAAGCCCAAAGGTTTTTTATATCGAAATAAAGTGTACCTTTGCACCCATTAAAAATCACAGATGGAATCTATCAGAAACATTGCAATTATTGCCCACGTTGACCACGGTAAGACTACTTTGGTTGATAAAATTATGTACCATTGTCAACTTTTCCGTGACAACGAAAACACAGGAGACTTAATCCTTGATAACAACGATTTAGAGCGCGAAAGAGGAATTACCATTACTTCTAAAAACGTTTCGGTTGTATACAAAGGAACAAAAATCAATATTATTGACACTCCTGGTCACGCCGATTTTGGTGGAGAAGTAGAGCGTGTATTGAATATGGCTGATGGTGTATGTCTTTTGGTCGATGCTTTTGAAGGACCAATGCCTCAAACGCGTTTTGTATTGCAAAAAGCACTAGATTTAGGATTGAAACCTTGCGTGGTTATTAATAAAGTAGATAAAGAAAACTGTACTCCTGAAGAAGTTCACGAGAAAGTTTTTGACTTAATGTTTGAATTAGGTGCAGAAGAATGGCAGTTGGATTTTCCAACAGTTTATGGTTCTGCTAAAAACAATTGGATGTCAGATGATTGGAAAAATCAGACTCAAAACATTGAGCCCCTGCTAGACATGGTTATTAACAATGTTCCAGCTCCTAAAGTATCTGAAGGAACTCCTCAAATGTTAATTACCTCTTTAGATTTCTCTTCATTCACTGGTCGTATTGCGATTGGTCGTTTAGAAAGAGGAGTTTTAAAAGAAGGAATGCCAATTTCTTTGGTAAAAAGAGACGGTAAAATTATAAAATCAAGAATTAAAGAATTACACACTTTTGAAGGTCTAGGACGTAAAAAAGTAGCAGAGGTAATTGCTGGAGATATTTGTGCGATTGTAGGAGTTGAAGGTTTTGAAATTGGTGACACTATCTCTGATTATGAAAACCCTGAAGGATTAGCATCTATTGCCATTGATGAGCCAACAATGAGTATGTTATTTACTATCAATGACTCTCCTTTCTTTGGAAAAGAAGGTAAGTTCGTTACTTCTCGTCATATTAGAGACCGTTTGACAAAAGAATTAGAAAAAAACTTAGCTATGAAGTTAGGCGAAACGGATTCTGCTGATAAATTCATGGTTTTTGGTCGAGGAGTATTGCACCTGTCTGTTCTTATTGAAACGATGAGAAGAGAAGGGTATGAATTGCAAATTGGTCAACCACAGGTTATTATTAAAGAAATTGATGGTAAAAAATGTGAGCCAATTGAGGAATTAACAATCGATTTACCAGAATCACTTTCAGGAAGAGCAGTTGAATTCGTTACTATCCGTAAAGGAGAAATGTTGAGTATGGAAACGAAAGGTGACCGTATGATTGTAAAATTTAATATTCCATCTCGTGGAATTATTGGATTGCGTAATCAATTGCTTACCGCTACAGCAGGTGAAGCTATTATGGCACACCGTTTTATAGGATATGAGCCATACAAAGGTGAAATTTCAGGACGTAACAAAGGTTCATTGATTTCTATGGAAAAAGGAAAAGCTATTCCGTATTCTATTGATAAATTGCAAGATCGTGGTAAGTTTTTTGTTGAACCAAATGCTGAAATATACGAAGGTCAAGTTATTGGTGAAAACTCTCGTGGAGATGATATGTGTGTAAACGTTACTAAAGAGAAAAAACAATCTAACGTTCGTTCGTCTGGAAATGATGATAAAGCTAGAATTATTCCACCAATTATTTTCTCTCTGGAAGAAGCATTAGAATACATTCAAAAAGATGAATATGTTGAGGTTACGCCAAAATCGATTCGTTTGAGAAAAATATATTTGACTGAAACGGATAGAAAGAGATTTAAAATCTAAGGTTTAGTTTTTATAGGTACAAAAAACCACTAATGAAAGTTAGTGGTTTTTTGTTTATATAATGTGTCGTTACAATTCTTGGTGAAGATGCTAGAACTCAGAGTTGAGGATTTTGCGGAGCTATTATTTACATTAGCTTTTCAATTTCAGTTTTTAAAGGTTTCAAATGCTTACTTATAATGACCCAAACCATTGAATTGTCTAGACTATCATAAGCATGAACCAATCTATTTCTAAAACTGATGATTTGTTTATCGTTTTCAATCTTGATTTCGGGTTCTAGTTTTTTGAATTGGTTTAATGCTTCACCAATGATTGCTAATTGTCGTTCAACAGCACTTTGAGTTTTTCGATCTCTATCATATAAGTTGAAATCCTTATCATCAACAATAAATTCTTCAATCAATTCAATCGCCATTAAAATATCAGAAAGATACTTTTTGCTCTTTTCCGTCATAGATTACTATTTTTGATGAATCAATACTTTTTCTGAGAATAGGATTTCTGATGGACGAATTTGTCAATAAATCAACTTTTCTTTGGAAGAAACTTTCAAATTTATCCCATAAATCCAATAGGTTTTCACCTCTTTTAATTGGATCTTTTGTTTTGAGTTCAACAAGTAAATCAATATCACTTGATTCTTCTTTGAATTTATCATTTGTAGAAGACCCAAAAGCATACAAAACCTCCACATCGTGACTTTTGCACAATGCTATAAACTCATTTGGGTTGATTTTTATAGAGTCTTTTAGATTCATTTTGCTAAGGTATGAATTTTTAGTTATTGTCGTTAGTGTGTTTTTACTTTCTGTTTACTTTGTGTAGCTTGTTTTGGGTTTATGTCCTCTTTGTGGGCACGGATTACAAATCCGCGCTATCGGGTGCAGAAGAATGGCAGTTGGATTTTCCAACAGTTTATGGTTCAGCTAAAAACAATTGGATGTCAGATGATTGGAAAAATCAAACTCAAAACATCGAGCCCTTGTTAGACATGGTTATCAACAATGTTCCCGCTCCTAAAGTTTCTGAAGGAACACCACAAATGTTAATCACTTCTTTAGATTTCTCTTCTTTTACAGGGCGTATCGCTATTGGTCGTTTAGAAAGAGGTGTTCTTAAAGAAGGAATGCCAATTTCTTTGGTAAAAAGAGACGGTAAAATTATAAAATCAAGAATTAAAGAATTACACACTTTTGAAGGTCTTGGACGTAAAAAAGTATCAGAAGTAATTGCAGGTGATATTTGTGCGATTGTTGGAGTAGAAGGTTTTGAAATTGGTGATACTATTGCTGATTTTGAAAATCCAGAAGCTTTGCAAACTATTGCCATTGACGAGCCAACCATGAGTATGTTGTTTACTATAAATGATTCGCCTTTCTTTGGTAAAGAAGGGAAATTCGTGACTTCTAGACACATTAAAGATAGATTGTCAAAAGAATTAGAGAAGAACCTTGCTTTGAAAGTGGGCGACACCGACTCTGCCGATAAATTTATGGTTTTTGGTCGTGGTGTATTGCACTTGTCTGTTCTTATTGAAACCATGAGACGTGAAGGCTACGAACTTCAAATTGGTCAACCACAAGTTATTATCAAAGAAATTGATGGTAAAAAATGTGAGCCAATCGAGGAATTAACCATCGATTTACCAGAAAATGTTTCGGGTAGAGCAGTAGAGTTTGTTACCATCCGTAAAGGTGAAATGTTGAGTATGGAAGGGAAAGGCGACAGAATGATTATTAAATTCAATATTCCATCGTGGAATTATTGGTTTGAGAAACCAATTGTTGACTGCCACAGCTGGTGAGGCTATTATGGCGCACCGTTTTATAGGATACGAACCGTACAAAGGTGAAATTCCAGGAAGAAATAACGGTTCGTTAATTTCTATGGAAAATGGTAAAGCAATTCCGTATTCTATTGATAAATTGCAAGATAGAGGTAAATTCTTTGTTGATCCTAACGAAGATATTTATGAAGGACAAGTTATTGGTGAAAACACCCGTAGCGATGATATGACGGTAAACGTTACCAAAACGAAAAAACTATCAAACGTTCGTTCCTCTGGAGCTGATGATAAAGCTAGAATTATTCCTGCTATCAAATTTTCTCTGGAAGAAGCATTAGAATACATTCAAAAAGACGAGTACGTTGAGGTTACACCTAAGTCGTTGCGTTTGCGTAAAATTTATTTGAATGAAAATGATAGAAAAAGATTTAAAATCTAAGTTTTAGTTTTATAGATACAGAAAACCACTAACTGCTGTTAGTGGTTTTTTTGTTTATAGAGATGTGTCGTTACAAGTCTTGGTGAAGATGCTAGAGCTTAAAGTTGGTGATTTTGTGTAGCTTGTTTTGATTTTATGCTCTTTGTGGCACGGATTACAAATCCGCGCTATCGGGTTAGTATAAGTAATTATTTGTTTTTCCATTCGGTGCTTAGTTTTTTAACAGGATCTCTAAATGCTTTTTCCATTCTTACTGAAACGTCAATTAAGAATTTGTTCATTTTTTTCCAATCATCTTCTTCAAAATAACTCACACCATCAAGTTGTGCTTTTATTCTAGAAGTAATATTGTTATCCATTCTTTCCCATTCAAATTTTCCACCAAAGTCTTCCTCAATCTTGTCTTTTGTTTTGAAAAAATAGTCGAAAATTTCTTTGTTTTCTTCTTTATTTCCACGATTAATAAAAATTTCACCTCTGCAATAACTACTAGTGGCAACAAAATTTAAGTTTACACCACTCATTCCAATTCCTTTGCCAATCCAGTTGTCTTTTGAAGGAGAATTATTTGAAAATAGATTGTTTATTTGATTGCTTGCGTTTATAAATTGTTCCCAAAATTTCAGTCTAATATGGTGTCTGCTTTTAAGTGTTTCCTGAACCTCAATTTCTTCTTGTGCTTTTGTAGCAATACTAATTACAAAAATCTTCTGTGTCTTTTGTAGGTAGAATTTGTTCAACATTTAAAAACAATTGTTCGTCATTAGAAAAAGGAGTGACCTTAAAGCATTGAATTCTAATTTTAAAATTCATTAGCCATAATACGGTTGATGTAACTTCTTTTCTAAAGTTTGCAGCTACCAAAAATAACCTCTGAGAGTTTAATCCTTGGTTTAGTAATATTTCAGATAGTTCTCTATTGTCGAAAAATCCGGAAATTTTTCTTGTGCGTTTGCAGATGAACCTAAATAGGCTTGATAAATATTAACTATGTCTTGTTTTGTTAAGCTAGCACAATAAGAAGCATATTTTATTACTTGCCAAGTTACATCCTTCCCTGAATCGTCTAACTTGTTTTCAATAATAACTAAGTTCCCAAGTTTATCTAATGCAAGCAAGTCAAGTCGCTCGTTTGTGTCATTGAAACCGTTAAATTCTTTCTGAATTATTAAAAGTTCCTCGCCAAGAGAACTTGGATCATTTGCAATCCATTCTTGCAGGTGGTCTCTTTCTCTAAATTTTAATTCAGAAAATGACTTTTGCTTTAGTTTCAATATTCTATTTTTTTCTCTGTCGATTAGATACATTGTTGTCGTCTTTTATTAGGTGTGCTAACTTAAATATAACCGAATTAAACCTCCATATATATTCCCAATTTGAAAAGATTGGCGAAGTTTTATTTCTGCATCTCAAATATAAAGAAATAAATCAGCAAATGCTTCAAATAATTATTTGGTAGCGCTGTTACATTTAGTCTTTCAACAAAAATTCTAAAGGAATGTGCAGGCGTTCTTGCCACGCTTTTTCAGTATGGTCTTTACCAGGGAAGTATTGACTTGTCCAGTTTGCTGAAGTATATCCTTTTTTCTGGATAATGATATCAGCTCTTTTTTGCAAGCTTGGGTACAAGGAATCGAGTGTTTTATCGCCACAATCAAAGTATAATTTGTGGTTTTTTGGGTTGGGAAGGTTTGTTTTTAAATAGGTTAAAAGCACCTCTGGAATAGGATTGTCATTAAGTTGGTAGATGCCTGTCCAATGGGTCGAAAGGCAGGCTGCTCCCCCAAAAATCCTAGGGTATTCGCAAATAGCATACATAGAAATTAATCCGCCCATGCTTGAACCCGCAATAAAAGTATTGGCTTGGTCGGTTTTTACAGAATAGGTTTGGTCAATAAATGGCTTTAATTCGGTGACCAAAAATTGTAAATAGTTGTCGGATATGGGGTTAAAAACAGTATTGATTTTGCCTTTTTGTAGCAAATCATTCGAAATGAATTCTTTTTGGGCATCAGAAAATTTTGAAAACGGTTTTTGAGGGAAATATTCTTGATGGCGTTTTTGTCCGTTGTTCCAGATGCCTACGACAATACAGTTCCTAATTTTATTTTCGGCGATTAGCTTGCCCGCTATCTCGTCAATTTCCCATGATTGTTTGTTCCAAGCGCTTTCTGCATCATACAACATTTGCCCGTCGTGCATGTAGAGCACAGCGTATTTTTGGTTGTTAGAATAGCCGTCGGGTAACCAAACATCAATGTTTCGAGCATCGACATACTTGGATTTGAAGTTTTCAAAACGTTCTACTTTCCCCGACGAAACTTTTACTTCTTGTGCGTTTGTCATTGTTATAATTAATAGCAGTAAGGGGAATAGTTTTTTTGTCATTTGAAATAACATAGCTGTAACTGGGTTTAACGTCTTAAACTAAAATGTCCTTTTACCACCTTATTATTTTCAAAGGTAACGGTGTACCAGTAATCATCAGATGGCAACTGATAGCCATTGTACGTTCCATCCCAGCCATTGTCCATTGGATTAATTTGCTTGATTAATTTTCCATAACGATCATAAATTTCAATACGAGTATTGGTGTTGAAATTTTTATTGACTCCTTTGATACTCCAAATATCGTTGTAGCCGTCACCATTTGGTGTGAAAAGTCAGGATTCCAAGAACGGCAATTTCTAGTGGGCCTACAGTTCCACAACCATTTAAATCTTTTACATACACTTGTTGAATTCCACCAGGAACATCATTGAAAATATTTGAACTTTGAAAACCATTTTTTGGATCCAAGCTATAAACATAATCTCCATTGCCACTAACTAGAATTTCAACAGTATTATTGTCTATTAAATCGGAAATTTTGATGTCTTCAATAGTTGCTATTACCGATGTGGTAACAGGGATGGTTCGCGTTCTGAAGCAGTTATTACTATTGCTAACATCAACGCTATATAGTCCTGCTTTGCCGACAACAATGGTCGATTTGGTTTCATTAGGGATTTCAACTCCATCAAGATACCACCTGTAGGTATAGGCAGAGGCAGAACTTCCCGAAACGCCCGCATTTAAAGTAACAGTATACCCGATAATGTTTGTACAAACCAATTCGCTGTAGGAACCATTTTCATTTAAATCGACATTTGGCAAAGGAATTACTTTGAGCGGTAAAACTCTTTCGGCGAAACAACTTGGGTTAATTGGATTCTCGATTTTAACTTTGATATTTTGTGATGCTGATACCAATGGATTTGGCAATGGATTGCTCAGAGGAGCTCCTTTTCCATCAAAATAACTAATAGTCAATCCTATTTGTCCGCCAAGAATTGTATTTTCAAATGATGAAGTATCAAATGCTACAATTCCATTTTGGTTTTTAGGATTTAATTCATCATCACAACTATTTAGTTGATTGGCTAGTAAAGGGAAAGCTTGCGGTAAAGTATCTACAATAAATTGAATTTTACCTTCTCGCGAGCATGGTCCTTCGTCTGTAAGCGTTGAATTGTTTGTTGCTCTAACAGTGATTGTTTTGGTGTTTTTTACAAAAAATGGATTTGGTAACGGACTTGATAATTGAGTTCCATCTTCATCAAAATAGGTTAAAGTGATATTGGTTTGATTGTTCAGGATTGTAGCGTCAATTTTTGATGTATCAAATCCTAAAATGCCATCTTGATTGTCATCACATTTTTTAATGATGTTTGTACCGTTTACAGGAAATAGTACAGGTAATGTTTCAACGTTTAATTTTACATAAGGACCCAATCCGTAACAGGCATTATCGGCATCACTCTCAATTCTGACCCAAATTTCTTGTTGATTAGGGTAGCCAATGTTTCGATAATTATAGATGCTATTGAGGGCGAAAGGATTTTGAGATATTTCTAATGAGTTTCCAGATTCGTCTGTTTCGACCGACGCATCGGTAACATTCTTGTAATACTTAATAGAGTAGGTGGTTGTTGTAGGTAGTAAATTGATTATTTTGGCTGTGACACTACTAAAATCAAAAGTTGCAATACCATCGGTATCACTATTATTGGCAGTGTTATTTCCGTCAGCATCTAGAAAATCGTCACATTTGTAAAAATCATTTTGAAAAGTTATCGGAATTTGAGTTGAACTGACAGTAACATCGAGTTGCGCAACTTGAAAACAAGAGTTTTTATTCTCGACTCTAACCCAAACAGTAGAATTAGTGTTGTTGAACTGTAAAGGATTTGTAATTTTATAATTTACATCGGCATTTTGAGCACCAAATCTTGAATTATAATACGAGAAAGTTTCGTTAAGATAATTGGAAGAAATTTCGTTTTCTTTCTGTCTTAAATTGATATCGGTATATCCATCAGAAATAGCATCATCGTCACATTGTACTAATGAAGTAACTGGAGCTAAAACGGGTAAATCATAAATAGTCAAAACAGCTTCGTTAGATAGCACCTCACAAGAGTTTCCATCGGTAAGTAGCCTCACTCTGTATCGAGTCCCTTTCATAGCAGCTTTTATTGCATTTATTTGTAAAATGTTGGTCTTGCTTCCAGAATAGTCTGAATTATCAGTAATATCATTCCATGTTCCACCACTAAAAACTTGCCATTGGTAAAAGTTTACGGGCGATGTCTCGATAATAGCTTGAGCGTTTTGTAACTCGCAAGTGGGAACAATTGTTGGCTGATTGATTATCGTAATTGTGGCGTAAGTGTTGTAGTTTGAATTGGGTAGTGCATAGCCTACAGCATTTGTTACAATTCCATTTGAATCGGTGGTTGGAGTATTGTTCCCCAGCAATCCATCATTGTTTCCATCAGAGAAGCCAGCTTCAAAAGTGTCAAAACAACCGTCGTTGTCGTTATCTAATTCTAAATAATTTTTTTTGCCATCGCTATCGGTATCGGTTACAGTGTAGCTGAGAATTCCTGAATCTCTGTAGGTTTCAATGGAATCTAAAACACCATTTTGTCCAAAATCGGAAGGAATTCCATCAATGATTCCGTCAAGATTAGCATCCAGAGCAGTACATCCTGATTCTACAAAGTCATAAATACCATCATTGTCACTGTCCAAATCAAGATAATCAATAATTCCATCACCATCGGAATCTACAAAGCTCAATCCACCAGTATAACTATCGTCAAGACCATCTTGGTTTGCATCTGTATTGGATTTTGCAATAAAATTGATTCCTTGCGCTTCGATGTTGTCAAAAATTCCGTCATTGTCAGAGTCTAAATCCAAATAATCTGCAGTTCCATCGCCATCAGAATCTTTAGGAGCACAGGTCTCAATTATTTTGAAAGTAGCTTTGTTTGTGGCTGTTTCGGAAAGATTTTTATGAGTGAAAGTTATATTTGTAGTCTCAAAGCATTTAAACTTGAATGTTCCTGAACCTGCTGTAAGTGGAACCGCACTGTTTAATCGAAAACGAATTTCGAATGAAGAAAATAAGGTCACACCGCTCTCATAGATGCCATCAAAATGGTGTCAATAAGCAATTGATCGTTCGGATTGACTATGGTTATAGTTTTATTTATATCAGAGTTTAGAATAAATTCACCTGAGTCGTTTAGTAAATCACTAGGGTTAGCAGTAGCAACATATTCGAAAGAAATAGTTGTTGGCTGAGTAAAAACTTTTTTAACAGTAACACTACTTCCATTTTCGAACCCAGTTTCGGTTACAAAATCCCCTGTCGTTGTTCCTAAAAACGGAGTAGTAGAGGCTGTTCCATTTGTTGTTGTACTAATTCCAGTTGTATCACTAAGGTCAATATTCTTATTCCCTAATGATTCTGCACAGTTTAAAATCCCATCTCCATCAAAATCGATATCGATGTTGTCATTAACAAGGTCGTTATCAGAATCTGATGGACAAGAACTAACAGGAATTTTATCTGATAGCAACACAGTCCCACAATCTCCAATAGTAGCTTTAACATAATAATATCCCGGTTGAGTTGGGGTATAACTTCCTCTAGTGGCTCCTGCAATAGGATTGTCGTTATAGTACCACTGAAAAATGTCGAATGGACTCAAGGTATTAACTGAAAGTTTTGTATTGGGAATACAATTCGATTTGGTTTCATCCAAAAGACTAAAACTAATTTCAGGTTTGAAGGTAAAACCAGAGTAAAATCCACCAAAAGTGGCAGCATCATCGGTTCCATAAGCAGCTAAGTAGAGTTGTCCAGAGGAGAATACTCCCACGTCTCCTTTTAGTCCAGTAATGGTGTAGGTGGTATAATTTACATTTCCAGTTACAGCGGTTGGACCTGTTACTGTTATACCAGGAAGAGCATTTAACGAAACTGTTGTGTATGTTGTGCCATTAATTTCAAAAGTTAAACTTGACCCAGCTTGAGTTATTAAGGTAACACGACCTTCATAAATTCGAGAGCCAATTCTTTCAATAAAAGGAATATTATCAATAACATGAGGAGTTTCACAACTCAGAGGCGGAACAAAGAATAATTCTTGATTTGCATACAGTCTGTCAGGGTCATTATTCAGATAACCAACGGTTTGATAGGCAAAAACATTTTTTGAAGTTCTTACATAAAGATTCCCTTTGGATGTATAATTGTTTCCTTTTAGTGCAACATATTCACCAGCGTTTAATGTATAATCGGGTGATACGTTTCCATTTAAATAGATTTCTGTGTTGTTTTCGTTAGCAACTAGAAGCACTACTTCCGCATCATCTCTTCCGGTACTTTTTATAAAGATATATTCTTTTCCAGTTCTTTCAGAAGATACAATTTGGTCAAAACCAAGGTCAAGATTTTGCGTAGCATTTGAACCAGTAAAGGAACCACAGTTCACCACAATAGGTTTATCTGATGATACTAAGGATCCAATTAACGCATCACGATTAGCATTTAATGGTCCTTGCACAGCCATAACAAAACTTTCTCCTCTATTTAAACTTATGGTAGCAGGTGTATTTGAAGCAGATGCATTGTTAAGCAAAGAGGCTCCAGGTTTGATATCGTTGAAACTGACAGAGGTATTGTTTTCAGTTGCGAGTATGGAAACAAAAGTAAAATGATTGTCGGTGTACGGTTGTGCATTGGTGTTTAATAATGAACCAACTCTAAATTCGGTTCCAAGTGCCGCTAATCCTTTTGAAACAATTTCTCCAGATTGGTTGCCACTTCCTGCAATAACTCTTACTGAAACATAAATCAAATCTTCTGCTTCAACAATAAAACCTTTGTCCGAAAGTACTTTGCTCACCTCATTTTCTCTAACCATTAGTTGTGTATTTATACCAAAACCAATGTCTAAAACATAAGGATTACTTTTTGACACGGTTCCACTAATGGCTGAGTTACCTAATTGTAAAATCTTGAAATTTACAGGATTTGAATTAGGTGTTGAAATGTATAAAAATTGTTCTTGCGCACTGGATGAAATATTTTCAGACCCAGATAATGGTGGTAGGTAATGTGTTTTGCTGAATTGAGCTAGACACGATATCGAGAATAGTAAAAAACAAATTAATAGATTCTTTTTCATTGGATAAAAATAATAAATTAATAGTAAATCACTATCTCAAAAGTGTAAAATGTCCTTTTACGATTTTGTCATTTTCCAACGTGATTACAAACCAATAATCTGTTGAGGGTAAGTCTTTTGAATTTAATTTTCCGTCCCATCCTTTTTTATTTCCTTTAAATTGATAGATAAGTTTTCCGTATCGGTCAAAAATACTTATCACAGATTTTGGATAAAGGTCAATATTTTGAATAGTCCAGATATCATTGTAGCTGTCTCCATTCGGAGTGAAAAATTTGGGGTAATTTAGGACATATATTTTTTTATTTGTTTCACCACAACCGTTTTTATCTCTCACTCTAATAGTATATTCACCTACTGGAACATCATCAAACAATGGACTATCTTGGAAAAAAGTACCATCGATTGAAAATTCGTATTCTCCAGTTCCAACATAATATATCAACACCGAATTTTGACTTTCTTTAAAATCGTTTATCTCAACATCAGTAATTATAGCTTTGCCCGAAGGTATGACCGTGAATTTTTTTGTTGCCAAACAGGTATTGCTATCAGCAACAGTAACAGAATAATCACCGGGAGCTTTCACTTCTGTGAAATAATTTTTATCCCCATTACTCCATTCATAATTTATAAAATTGGTCGAGACTTGTAATTTTTTGGAACCACCTTCACACAATTGTATGGTCTCATCACCAAAGTTTTTGGGAGAATTAGAGTTCACAAATAGCCGCAAAGGTATAATTCCATAACAATCTGAACCATTCAACACTTTCGCATAGATGGTCATTTCAAAGCGAGTTGTGTTTCGGTAATTATTTGAAAGGATATTGTTTTGTAGCAGTGCATCGTTCAGTGTTTCATAATATTCTACTATAAGTCCTGAAGGCAATCCTGAAAGAATTTTAGAATTTGCTTCACTCAAATCAAAAGTATAAAAGCCGTCGATTTTGTCATCTAAATCACAAATTTCTAAATCATGGAAACTCGATACTTTGTTGTTTGAAATTTGTAAAATAACGCTTGCCACAGCATTACAACCATAAGCATTACTTACACTTGCATAAATGGTTTTAGTCTTACTTAGATACCTTTCAGGTCCAGTAATAGCCTTTGTAGTATTTTGATTTTCAGCATCAGAAAGCTCTTGATAGTATAAAACATTACCAATATTGCTGTTGTTTTTTATAATGTTGTCAAGTTTTGTCAAATTAAATAATCCAAAACCATCTTTATCTTCATCACATTGTACACTTGTTGTGTTGGTAAGAATAGGAAGAGCAGCATATTCAATGGTAACTTCACCAATTGCCTTGCAAGTAGTTGTTCCTATGGTTATTTCTGATTTGTATTTTCCAGCTTCGGTGACTAAGAATGTTGGCGTTGTTATTCCTGTATCAACATCATCTTTAAACCATTTATAGGAATTAGAGCCAGCTTCAGTTGCATCGAGAGTGTAATTTTTTCCTTCACAAATGGGGTTATTGGTTGCTAATAATCGATTAGGACCCAAATCTTTTTCAAATTTAAAACTTCCGCCTCCAAGAAAAATAGCCGAATCGTATAAGTTATTTCCTTGATCTGCTACAACCAGTTTGATGTGGTAGCTATTTCCAGGAATAACGGTGGCTTGTGCTTTCATTACAGCTGTTTGTCCATTAAAATTGGTAGGATGTTCGGTACCATTAAAGCCTCCAAAAAAAGCTTCGTTGGCAGCAGGACATACAGTGCCAGAACCGCGGACTGTATTTATTCTAACAGGAATAGTTGTGTTTGGTATCAGGGCTAGGTTTTGATAACTACCTGAGTTTGTCAGGTCTTTTAGCAAGAAAGCAAAACCGTCGGTATAATTGCATTGATTGCTACTGGGATTAGATAGATATTGTTCTGACGAAAAAATATAATCGAAACTTATTTTATTAGTCAACGGAACGAAATCAAATTCTAAAACAGTAGCATTTATCGTGTTATTAACCCCAAGTGCTTCTTGTAAATCTGTGTCTCCTGACCAAGAGGTATCACCTTCACTCAAGATAGAATTGTTAGGGCCAGTGGCTGAAACGGCTTTTCCAGTGCTTAAGATTATACCATCAGCAAATGGAAAATTACGACTAGTATCTGAAAAATATCCAAAACTTTCTTGCCCGCCAAAAAATCCTCCGCTAACTGAAAAATTGGAAACACTGGCGCACGGACTGTTTATGAGTACATTTTCAATAAGTTCTTTAGCAGTATACGTATCTGTTACAGTTATATATTGTGCAAAAGAATTAGTCGAAATGCAACTAAAAATAAATATAATAGAGATGTTTTTCAAAAATGTCATAGTATTCGCAAAGATACTACAAATCTCTTTTTTTAAGTAATTTTAGAGACATTAACATAAAAATAACAATCCAAGCGATGACTATCAAAAGACTATACCAATGTACATCATAATCTTTAAAATTTTCCACACCCATTTGAGTTCCGATGCTTTGTATAACAGATAATCTCGTAAAAGGTTCTACAATGAGATTAGACATTGATTCAAGGGGGAAAAATTGACAAATTGTATCAGAAATAGTGCTGTTGGGGAATATTTTAAATGCGAGAATACCTTTGGCAATCCCTTCAATAATATTCCAAACCATCAGAAATCCTAATGCAAATGCGGAACGTTTTACTAAAATGCCCAGAAACAAACAAAAGGAAAAAAATCCTACTAGCTTTACAAAATAGGCTAAAAGATATTCCAAGTTGGAAAAGATAATACCAAACTCTGTGTAAGAAGAAAAACTTAAACCCAGAATAAGTGACATTAAAAATACAAAAACTGTTGAAGCCGATGCAAATAGTACAACAGTTAGAAATTTTGAGAGTATGAACTCTTTTTTGCTCATTCCGTCAATCAGGTTTTGTTTCAAGGTTCCATAACTGTACTCGTTGGCCATCATTGAAACAATAACAATTGCTAAAAATAGTTTTAAGATTGCAGCAATATAGGTGTTAAAATGCCAAATAAAAGGAAAATTAAAAATTCCCATTTCGCCAGATGAAATTTGAAAATCCCTAAATCAAATTTGATAGAGGCAATTAATGCAATGAAGGAAAGAATAATAAAATAAGATAAAGTCAGTATTCGACTGGCTTTGTTTTTCCATATTTTTTGTAATTCTATTGAGAGTAATCGTTCCATTATTTCCAGATAAATTTTAATATTGTTAGTGCTTTGTTAATTCCAAAAATTGCTCTTCAAGACTATTTTTTCGTTTAACCAAATGATTCAAGACAATCCCTTTTTCAAATAAATAACGATTCAAATCAGCTGCTTCTAAAGACGTTTTTAGATAAACTACAATTTTATCGTTTTCCTCATTAATTTTTTCAACGGCTGGATGTTGTTCAAGAGTAGATTTTAGTGTAGAATTGTCATTGGATTGCAATTCAAAAAAGCCCTGATTGGATGTCATTTCATCTACTTTTCCTGAATATAAAATTTCTCCTTTGCGCAGTACCAGAACGTGAGTACATACTTTTTCCACTTCGTCCAAAAGGTGAGAGGCAAGCAAAATGGTAGTTCCTTTTGAGGCTATAAGCTTTATAATATCTCTTATTTGGTGAATTCCTTGTGGGTCTAATCCGTTCGTTGGTTCGTCTAGGATTAAAATTTTGGGTCGTTCAACAGGGCTGAGGCAATAGCCAATCGTTGTTTCATACCAAGCGAAAAGGAACTAAACTTACTGTTCATTCTATCTAGTAAGCCCACTAGCTCTAATTTTTCATTTACCTTGGTTGAAGGAATGCCCTTAATTTTACAAACTAATTCTAGGTTTCCCTTTGCCGTCATATAAGGATAAAAATTAGGGCGTTCAATAATTGCCCCCACTTTTTTTAATGCTTCGTGTGTTGGCATTGAGCCACCAAACCAACTGTACTCGCCTGAGGTTTTATTCACTACATTAAGAACAATACCCAGCGTGGTTGATTTTCCGCTTCCGTTGGACCTAGAATTCCGTAAACATTGCCTTTATGAATTTCCAGAGAGACGTTTTTTACTGCTTGAAGAGTACCAAAACGTTTATTCAAATTTTGAATTGAAAGAATGGTTTCCAATGTGTTCGTTTTTTTAATTCTAAATAGGACGAACAAGGTAAGGAATTGTTACCTAAAACTTCAAAAATATATTTTGTATTGTATGACAGTCCGTTAAGCAGACTAACAATTGAATAATGGCACGCGGATGGAACAGATTAGACGGATTTTCGCTGCTAATCATATAAAAATTTTTTTTATCAGTTCGAATCCGTTTCATTCGTGTACCAATTTCAAAATTGGTATTAGTAACGGATTATCTTTTATATTAAATGGTGTCTTTTTTGGTAAAAACTAACTAATGTTTCATTGATATCTTTCAGTTCTGGCGTAAGGTAAATTTTATGCCCTTTTCATCATTAGTCAATTCCAAATTGCAATTACAGCATTTGTATTCTTTAAAATGATTTGTAATAGTTCTAGTAGTGATGAAACGATGCCAAAAACAGAACACCATAATTTCCCTGCAAAAAGACGTGTTTGTTTTTAGGATTAGTCATAGGTTTGATAGTGTAGATTGGTCAACAAACCTATTCAATATATTGACAAACAGCAAATTAAATCGATTAAGTGCTTGTTTTTAAAATAATTGTATAAAAATACTTACAAAATAGGGAGTTTGGTAAAAACTTGGTTCACAGTAATTTATAAAAAAAGCGTTTAGTATTTCTAAACGCTTACTTTAATTTAACTTTTTTGTTCCTTGTTGAAATAAACCAAGTAATAATACATCTGTTTTTCTTCGTCCCAACCTTTTTCCACATATTTTTCGGCACTTTCAGGATTAATAAAATCCATTTTGATTTGAATATGAGTATCTAGATTAATCACATTTTTTATTGATTTTCTAGCATCAGAAACAGCAGCATTAGCTATGGGAAATGTGGTAACATCTTCAATGCTGTATTTTTCGCCTTTATCAACTTTGTAATTTTTAAATTCCGGAATCAAATCAGGATTATCCAACACTTCGTTTACGTTTCTTCAAATTGGTCGTTTTTAGCAAAATAATTTACCGAACGATTCATGAACATCACCTCTTCTTTTTTGTCTTCGGCAGGAAAAACAACATCTTTGGCAAATCCTTGACAGAATTTCAAATATTTTTTGGTGATAAAATTTTCATCTTCAAAGGCATCAACCGAAAGAAAATGCTCCAACCAATATCTAGCATCATATCGATTGCTGTCTACAGTTAGAATTTTATAGCCTTCTTCTTTTTTATGATTAAAAATCAAGCAGCCTTTGTCTAATTTATTAAGATTAATTCCGTGTTGCAGAATCATCTCAAGGGTAGTTCCCTTTTCTTCAAATTGGAGAAAATCAGATTGCAACTCGCTTTTAAAAATTCCAATCGCATCCACCACATTATTATCAATGTTGAGATTCGTCAAATAGGCCACATACACTTCACCGTTTTTAATATGTGGATGATTGGATTGTTCAAATAGGTGTTTAGTGATTTTTTTTGAGATGTCATGTAAATTGCTTGGGTTTTCAAAAAGTTCCGAAGCTAATTTATACATGTCATTGTAATCTAAGTCCACTTCATGAGCAAACTGGAAATAATTTTCTTCTTTATCTCGAAAAGGCTTGAAGAAATATTCTTTGAGTAAAGGTGTAATTTCATCATTTAGTGCATAAGGTTGCTCGGACAAAAATATAGCTTCATTACGACTTTTTATTTCCAACACGATGAATGGAAAGTGTTTCAATATGGGTATTGTATAGGTTGATCATTAGATAATTTAAAATGTTATTTAGTTTAGGAGTTTAAGGTTTAAGATTGTTTAAAAGGTTACACAATTTTAAACTTGCGACTTAATTCCAATTTTCCTCAAAACCATAGTCTTCAAAGTTTTCTCCGCCGTCCAACATGTCTAAGTCCTCTTCATCGAAATCATCTTCAAAATCACCATAAATATCATCTTTCATATCGGCTTCAAAATCTTTTTCGGGAGCATCCATTGGCATTTCTCCGTGAGAGAATATAGTTTCTGGATAGGTTTCTCCAGCAACAACATCTTCAATAGCGGCTAGTTCAACAAGAAAAGTCCACATATTTAAGAAATCATATACATAGATTATCTTAGTGTTTCCCTTATTTAAGATTTCAGATAACTGATAGTCACTCATTATTTTTTGCTCACCAGCAATATCTCCAGTATCAAAAAGTGATATTTCATCCTCTTGATTCCATTGATTGTCACAAGTATAAAATGAGGCAATTTCCATGCCGTCAAACCCAAAAGCATTGACAATGGCATTGTGTAAATCTTCTAAGGAATCATCCTCGAGTATAGCAATATCTCTGAAAACATCGTCTTCTGCATCGAGAATTACTCTGAATTTATAAACCATAATTTTTGTATTTATTGAGGAATCAAAGGTAAAATTTATATTTTGTTTTTATATGAAAAAGTAATTAACAAAATACAAAATAAATATTTATGTGGTATTATTCTATATTGAAAGAATGAGTGCTCAGTTTTTAATTTTAAATCTTTTTTTGTGGTTTGGATAGTGCCTATTTTTCGTTATATTATTGAAAATTAATGCCACAACAAAAAGTATAAGTGCTCCGACTAGAACTGGATAAAGTACATACCAATAGCCTAATGCTTTAATTTTTGGAGAACCAATTATAGCAATTAAGGCGGTTGCTCCTCCTGGCGGATGTAATGTTTTGGTTATTTGCATTAAGACAATTGAGATTGAAACTGCAAGTGGTGCTGTTAGCCACAAAATATCAGGAACAAATTTTGCGACAGTAACTCCAACTATTGATGAAATTAGGTGTCCACCTATTAAATTTCGTGGTTGAGAAAATGGACTTTGAATGATACCATATACTAGTACGCTTGAGGCTCCGAATGAACCAATCAAGAATACAACATCATTATGCATAAACGTTTTTGATTGCATGTAAGCAATAATTCCTATTCCAAAAAATGAACCCAAAAAAGCCCAAAAATGTTCTTTATA
Organism: Flavobacterium sp.; assembly: GCA_016718345.1. Classification (GTDB taxonomy): domain Bacteria; phylum Bacteroidota; class Bacteroidia; order Flavobacteriales; family Flavobacteriaceae; genus Flavobacterium. The sequence goes on from JADKDN010000003.1 coordinate 195,675, forward strand.
ATCTATTAAAGTTTCTTTGTAAAGAATGTATCTTGTTTTACGGTATCCACGCTTTATTTTTTTGATAGGCATAATATGAATCTATAGTTTTTGTAAACTTGGATTAAATGAATATACTGTAAAAGGATAAATCATTTTTGCCGTATATTTTGAAACAAGACAAATGGCTAGCATAGGGAAAAATAAAGTATAATCGTTAATAATTCCACATACTAGAAACAAAGCTGTAAAAGGTGCGTGGATACTGGCACTTAGACTTGCAGCCATGCCAATAATTATAAAATTTAAAGGTATTAGGTTAGTATCAAAAAAGGTGTTTAGAAGTATTGAGAGAGTTAAACCTAAAAATGCACCCATAAATAGGCTAGGGGCAAACACGCCTCCATCTCCACCGGAAGCAAGGGTTGCAGAGGTTACAATAGGTTTTAGAAGTAAAATTCCAAGTAATGTTATCCCAAACGGAAGTGTTAATAAATTTTCTTTTGAAGAGAATATTATAGATTTGATAGCATGGTATCCATCTCCGTATAATTCTGGAAATATGAATAACGCAGTACTGAGAATAATGACGCTAATGATAATTTTTGTATATTGAACTTTTACTTTAAGAAATTGTTTCTTAAAATATAAGACACATTTAGTAAGATAAACAGAATGTATTCCTGATAAAACTCCCAAAAGCAAGAAATATGGAATAGCATAGCCATGCCAATTAGAAATTTTTAGAGCAAATAGAGGTGGTTCGTTAAGAAGAAATAATAACCCAGTAGTTAGTGTAATAGCAGGAATTGTAATTAGGAAAAAAGATTTAGTTACTTTTTTAGAGATAACTTCAGTTGCAAATAAAATTCCAGCAAATGGACTACAAAATAATGCTGTGATACCGGCAGCAACACCAGCGGATATGAATTCTAATTTGTATTTTTTGAATATATTTTCTTTTTGTTGGCAAACTGATCCAATGGTAGCCGATGCCACAACGGTAGAAACTTCAATACCTGTTGACCCCCCAAAAATAACGGTTAGTAATCCATTAATAAAATGGGAAGGAATTTTATATAAAGGTAAGTTTTTTGATTCCGAGTTAGTACTTTCAAAAATCTCTTTTATGCCTTTATTTTCCTTTCTTTTAAAGAGATAAAGTCTAAGAAAATAGATTACAGATAACCCTACAAAAGGAAAAACAAGGTAATAAATAGGATTATTATTTGCTTGATGAAAGAAAATATTTTCATAATATTCTGTCATTCGTTTTAACGAAATAGCCAAAAATGCAGACAGAAACCCAATCAAAAGCGAAGCTATAATTAATTTACTACATTTAATAATTTGGAAATTACATTTGGTTTGTCGAATAGTCTTCATCTTACACTTTGAAAATCAAAAGTAATTAAAGCTTTTGAAAACATTTCAAAGAAGTTTTAATTTTAAGATTGTTTTATAATTTCTAGAGAATTATTTCTCATTCTCGTTGCAAAGTCCAACGATTTCATGAAAGACATCATGTACGTCTGTAATAGATTTTTTCAATTCAGTATCTGATGCTTTTGAAGTCACTAATTTATGTAATGTTTCGCTTTTCAGTTGTAAGTTTTCTAAAGAGCTTAATATCGCTTTTGTTCGGTATTCTTCAGGAATATTAGAATTAAGCAAATTCTCAGCTTTTTTCATCAGTTCTTCAGAACGCGTTTTCAAAGGTTCGAGATTATTCTCTTCTGTAGGATGGAATGTTTCACTAATGACCTCATGAAAAACATTCATTTCTGGCCATTTTTCAAAAATAGATTGTGCAGAAATGCTATTAACAAATAGTGAAAAAAGCACTAGAGATAGCGTTTTGATATTCATTTTAAAGAAGTTTACGATTCTATTACTAGCTATAAAATTACTACAATAGATTAAATATCAGCGAATAAATCAAAGATTTATTTTTCTATCGTAAACTAGCACCAAGTTCCGTCGCCAAGTTTTTTTGCAATTTAGACATTACCTTGTCAATTTGTTCGTCGGTTAATGTTTTTGAACTGTCTTGAATAGTAAAGCTTACCGCATACGATTTTTTGCCTTCGGGTAAATTTTTACCTTGATACACGTCAAAAAGATTTATGTCTTTTAATAAGGTTTTTTCTGTTTGTCGTGCAATTTTATAAATGGAATCAAAAGAGACATTTTCGTCTATCAACAAGGCTAAATCTCTTCTCACTTCTGGATATTTTGGAATATCAGCAAACTTGATTTTATTTGAAATTAGTTTTAAAACTAAAGCCCAATTAAAATCAGCATAAAACACTTCTTGCTTGATGTCAAAATATTTCAGAATCGACTTTTTAATCGTTCCAAATTCAACCAAAGTTTCTTCACCAATTCCTATTCCAATTCCTTCGGCAAAAACGTCCGATTGAACTGGTCTTGTTGCACCTTTGCTGATACCTAATCTAGAAAAAATAGCTTCGATATATCCTTTGAACAAAAAGAAATCACTTGGTTTTTCTGGATTTGTCCAATTTTCAGCAATACGATTACCGGAAACAATAAGGCTGAGATGTTTTTGTTCATTATAGCCTGAGGGAAAATGATGATAGGATTTTCCAAACTCAAATAATTTTAAATCAGAATTTTTTCTGTTAGTATTGTAAGAAACAGTTTCTAACCCAGAAAACAATAGCGATTGTCTCATGGCTGATAAATCACTACTTAAAGGATTCAACATCATTACGTTGTGTTCTTTCAACAAGCTATTAGATAATTCAATATAGTCAGGGGATGTCAGCGAATTGGACATCATTTCATGAAATCCTAGCGAGTTCAACTGATTGGCAATGATGTTTTGAATTTTATAATCCTCCGTTCTTGGCGAGTTACAAACGGTTGCATTTAGTTTTTTTGTAAAATTGATATTGTTGTATCCATACACTCGAAGTATCTCTTCGATAACGTCAATTTCTCGCTGTACATCCACTCTGTAGGCAGGAACAATAAGTCCTAAACCGGCATCGGTAGAACTATTTACTTTAATATCAAGTGAAGCCAATATTTTTTTAATAATTTCCTTTGGTAATTCTTGACCTATAAGTTTTGCTGTCTTAGCATAGTTTAGGAAAACTGGAAAATCTTCAATTCGTTTAGGATAAATATCAATGATGTCAGAAGTAATTTCTCCACCAGCAACTTCTTGAATCAATAAGGCAGCCCGTTTTAATGCATATTCGGTAATAGTAGGGTCAACGCCTCTTTCAAATCGGAAGGAAGCATCGGTACTTAAACCATGTCTTTTGGCCGTTTTTCGAATGCTAACAGGATTGAAATAAGCACTCTCTAAAAAGATGGCGCTAGTATTTTCCGTCACTCCTGAATTTTTTCCGCCAAAAACTCCAGCGATACACATAGGTCCTTTTTCATCGCAAATCATCAAGTCTTCTTCGTGCAAGCTACGTTCAATATCATCAAGTGTTGTAAATTTAGTTCCAGCTGGTAGTGTTTTGACAGTAATTTTTCCATTAATTTTTGATGCATCAAAAGCATGAAGAGGTTGCCCTAATTCGTGTAAAACGTAATTAGTAACGTCGACGATATTGTTTTTGGGAGTTAAGCCGATAGATTTCAATCGGTTTTGAAGCCATTCAGGCGAAGGTTTCACTTTTACTCCCGAAATGGTTACTCCGCAATATCTGGGTGCTAATTTAGAATTATCGATTTTAACATCAATTTTCAATGTTCTTTTATCCACTCTAAAATTGCTCACCGATGGAGTGATTAGTTCTACATTGACACCACTTTGAATCAATCCTGCTCTTAAATCTCTTGCTGTACCTAAATGACTCATGGCATCGGCACGATTGGGAGTTAATCCAATTTCGAATATTTCGTCGTTTTCTATTTTAAAAACTTTAGCTACTGATGTACCTGGTTTTAAATTATTGTCCAAAACCATAATACCTTCATGGCTAGTTCCAAGTCCTAGTTCGTCTTCGGCACAAATCATCCCGAAGCTCTCTTGATCGCGAATTTTACCTTTTTTTATTTGAAATGGGGTACCATTTTTATCATACAAAGTTGTTCCAATGGTAGCTACAGGAACTTTTTGTCCAGCGGCAACATTGGATGCGCCACATACAATTTGTACTGGAGTTCCATCACCTAAATCGACAGTGGTTACTTTCAATCGGTCTGCATTAGGATGCTGTTCGCAGGTTAGCACATGACCTACAACAATACCTTCTAATCCGCCTTTTACGGATTGGTATTTTTCAACTATTTCTACTTCAAGACCTAAATCGGTGAGCAAGGCTGCTGTTTCATCAGATTTCCAATCGATTTTAATAAATTGTTTTAACCAGTTATAGGAGATACGCATTGTATGAATAAATTTTTATGGCGCAAATATACTAATTGTCTCTTTATGGATAATTACTAAAAAAGGTTTTTGTCAATAAAAATCTTTATTTAATAGGTTGTTGGCAACAAGATAGAATATAATTTCGACAATAGATTAATTTTTTTTATGTGATAAATTTCATCTCTATTTAAAATAAAAAAGTCCCGCCGAAGCAGGACTTAAGATTTTTGAAATTTGGTAAGACAGCAATAGTTACACTCTCTTATTTCAATTATTTTACATTTTTACTCCAAGGCCCAAAGTTTTTAAATGCAGGACCAGTTAGCTTTTGTCTTTCATTACCAGCTGTTTTTACCACAGCAAGGTTTTCTTTTGGAATAGTAGTCCAAGCTTGTTGGTTTTTATAAGCAGGTCCAATTAAAGATTTTTTATTGTTTTCAGAATATACTTTTATGGGCTCTGATTGGTCCATCCAAACTTTATAATTTTTAAAGGCAGGACCCTTTAAATCACTCTGTTTTTGGTTGCTTTCTACTTGTGCAACTCCACTAAAAGAAATTCCTAAAAGACCTAAAATTAATGCTACTGTTTTCATGACTATTACTTTATGTTTCCTACAAAGTTACAGTCGGTATCAGAACATTAGTATTATGTGAATCTACGCTATTTCTATCCGTATTTATACGGATTTTTTTATTTTTTTGTGTGCTATATCAAATTCATTTCTGCCGCTTTTTTAATGAGTTCGGCGGTATTTTTTACTTCTAACTTTTTTAGGATATTCCCTCTATGGGTTTCTATGGTGCGTGAACTCACATAGAGTTTGGCAGCAATTTCGTTAGTTGTTAGTCCTTTTGAGAGTAATCCTAAAACTTCAGTTTCCTTATTGGATAACACATTTTCACTGATGCTTTGTGTGGACATGAAGTTTATCATTTTTTCTGAAATTTCAGCACTATAATATTTTTTTCCTTTACTAACCGTTCTTATGGCAAGGACTAATTCGGATTCATCTGTATTTTTTAACAGGTAGCCGTAAGCTCCCATTTTAGCGCACTTTGCGATATAATTACCATCATTGTACATAGAAATTACAATTGGTTTTATTGTAGCGTTTAATGTCTTTAATTCTCTTAAAACTTGAAAACCATCCTTATTTGGCATAGTAATGTCTAGCAAAGCAATATCTGCTTCAACCAAGTTCTTTACACACTCTATGAACTCAAAACCATCACCTACACTTTTAATGATTTTGATGTCGTCATACTTTTGAAGTAGTCCTGTAAGTCCTTCTCGAAAAAGCTTGTGATCATCGGCTATTATTACTTTTATTTCGTTCATGATTCTATGGGTAATTCAATTTCAAAGGTTGTATTTCTGGCTACAGCATTTATAGTAATTGTACCATTACAAATTGCTACACGTTCTTTAATGTTACTAATTCATGAACCTAGTTTGATTGAATTAGTATCAAAACCAATACCGTCATCAAAATAAAAAAGAGAAATAAATTCATCAAATTCTGGAAGTGTGATTCGGATGTTTTTTGCCTGTGCGTGTTTTAATGAATTATTAATCAACTCTTGGCTTATTCTAAAAAGATTAATGGCTTGGAGGTTTGTAATGTTTGAGTTTTCTTGCTTGGTTAAATCTTCATATACGATACTTACTGTCGTTGATTTTTTAATATTTTCGATAAAGTTGGTTAGTGTGACTCCGATGCCAAAATCGTCTATAGAGGCAGGCATTAACGCATTTGACATCAATCGGATTTCAGCAATGGTATCATCTACTATTTTTTTCATCTCTTTTTTCATCGTTTCATTTTCTACTTTATTCTCGATGTAGTATTTCAAAGAGGTGAGGTAGGGGCCTATGCCATCATGGAGCTCTCGAGACAATCTTCTTCTTTCGTTTTCCATACCGTTAACTAACATTCGCTTGGATAGTATTCTCGTATTTTCTTCATTATTTCTAAATTCTATCAGTTTATCGCGCATGGCTAAAAGACTTTTTCCGAGGAGGTCATTCGGACTTTTAAGCTGATACTCGGTATTGAGATTCATCTTACCCATATCATCTGAGAATTTTACGACGCCTTGCAATGATGTTTTTAAATGGGCGAGCGCCTCAAACATTTCTTTGATTTCGTTCGAGTTTTTTATAAATTCATTGGTTTGGTTGTAATCTCCTTGGGCCATGATTTTAAGACTCTTCTGCATGTTTTTTATCGGATTGGTAATGATTCTAGTTAGAAATAGGGAGAGCATAACCGCCAACAAAAAAATAGCAAAAGTTAAGCCTGCGAGTCTTTCACGTAATTTTTTTAAGGGCATGGTGACTTCATCCACATCAATTTCAGATAGAATAACCATCTTTAAGTTTGGAATTGCGATACGACTGCCTACGCTATACACCTCGATACCTCGATAATCCTTGCGAATGGTGGCGACATTTTTACCTTTGAAGGCATTCGCTATATTTTCTGCTTTTACCGATAGCGTATAAGGTATGGTGCTGGGATAAAAACGGGATTGCGAACGCAGTCGACAATCTTCACCCACGAGATAGGATTCACCACTATTTCCCATTCCAGTACGTTCAAAGAGTATCTTTTTTATTTTATTGTAGTCTAAAATTTTAATCTTTGTTCCTCTTTTAGTGTTTAAAACAAAACCTATGGTTGTTTTTTTGTTGACCTGATAGGGTGTAAAATCGTGAATTCCGTTGGTTTTTTTAATGCTATCAGGAAGCTTTACTAGAGCACTATCCCAATTTTGGGTGTAGAACTCGGACGTCTCAAACTTTTCCCATTCGGATTTTATTAAATGTTCAATTTGGTTCTTTTTGAGGGTTTTAATAGAGTTTAATTGCTGTAAAATACGGTCGTTCAACACATTTGAAAACTCTTTGTAGGAAGAAAAAGCCAAAACCACAATTACAAATGCGATTAAGCTATTAATGATAATTAGTATTAATGTTCTGATGCTCACAACAATCTATATTTAAATAATACTGTAAAGCGGTTTTATTTTTAATTCCTCTTTTCCAGAACAAGACTAGTTTTAGTTTCTAGTCCTTGCTTGATGTAACAAATATAGAAAACAATCAGGTTTTAATAACTATTTTTAGTTCCACTCGAAAGGATTGACTTCGTCGAATGTTATTTCGTGAGTTAGCAGGGGGGGTGTAGACAGAAGTTTATTTTAAAGAATTTACTGCTTCAATTATATCGTTAAAATATTTTTTCCTAGTAATTCCAATATATTGAGGATGATAAGCATCTATGTATATTTTATTTTCAATTTTAAAAACATTACAAGAACCAAACTGCTTAAAATTATTGTTTACAAAATCATTTTTGAAATATAAGTAGGTTCCTCCAAATATTATTATATCAGCATCAATTAGATTTATCTGAGTAATTAATAACTCTTTGAAAATTTTATAGGCTTCATCAAGTTCAATTACTTTCGCCCTAGACCCTCCAGTTACTTTTTTCAAGTTTATATAAGCAATATTATTTAATACATCAATTGTGTCTGGATTGTCACATATATCTGGAATTTCAGACCATTTTTTTTTATTCAAAATTCCTTCTGAAATGTAAACAATTGAAGTGAAAGTTTTATCCCAGCCTTTTTTTAAACCATATTCAGTTTTTAGATCTTTTATGGCATCTCGCATATCCCAACCACCTTCATCGTCTTCACTGTTAACTTCTTTTAATATCCAAAGAATTTTAAGCTTGCTCTTGAGGAAAGCTTCTACATTTCAATTCCATCATAAATTGGATTTCTACCATATTTGGAAAGACTTAAGTCTTTTATTTCAACGTCTAATTTTTGTATTTTTTCTGTCATATTAATTTTTTTTAATTCATGCTAAGTTAGACTTTGAAAAAACCTAAGCCTATTTTAACAAATATAGTAAAATGCTTGTTTGAAGTAGTATTGTTCATTGCTTTTATTCTGGTATTATAGACAAGGAATTTAGCATCGTCAACTTCGTTTTCTGAGCTAAGTAGTTATGAAAATTTGTGCCACGAGAAGCTATTCGCGCAGTAGCGGGCCAAATCCTTCCACTTTTTAGTTTAATCTCAAAATGTTTTTCTTGATTACTAAATTCTGTATTTATTCCAATAAAAAGAAAATCTAGATTTATAATAATTTCTCCATCAATTACTTCAAAATAACAATATAGTTTTTTTGGTTCTTGACTTTAAAGAAGTTTACTATTGGTTTCTTCTATATATTTCTTTACTTGATTTTCACAATCTTTAATTGAATTTATCATATTTTACAATTCTAATATTGTTTTTAAATCATCGCAAAACTTATTTTTAGAATAGCTTAAAGCTGTAAAAAATAATGCTTTAGGTTCGATAAATTTAATCTCATTTTTAAGTTTTTTAAACTCGTGCATTTCATTAGTATGTTTACCAAAGCTAATCATATGAAAATTTTTTTTATTCTTGTTTTCAATAAATTCGTTTTGTTCAAAACCAACATATAATATTATAGACAAAACTAATTTGTCATTAAATATTTCTATTGAGTTTTTTTTTGGAATGACTTTTAAGTTTTCGTGTTCTTTAAAAGTTACCATATATGCTAATGATTTGCATATAGTTTGATTGTTTTCAAATGTCCATAATTGTTCATTGTGTTCTAACCTTTCATAATAAAAATTCATAATGTTTTGTTTTAAAAATTCAAGTGTAGGATATTGGACATCAAAAACGGCTTGATGTCAATTTTAAAATCAAATTTTTTCGAGTTCTGCGGATTGTTTGGCAGCTAACTCTTTATATGTGTGAAAAAATCACTCTTATTTAAAACCAAATATATTAAATTTCTTTCACAAATCTTCGAAACCCTTCGTTTACGCAAAAAACACCCCAAAATATATCCCACTACCAAACTACGTCACCTATAAGCTACCACTGTTAAATATTCTTTAAAAGTAAAATCCTACTAAAATAAATTTTTTGAATAGCTGTTATTATAAAAGTTTTTAACCCATTAAATTTTATTATCATGGATTTTACGTTAGTAAATTTTGATTTCAAAGTAGACACTTTGACAACGGTAGCAGAAGTAGATCAACTGCTAGAGGAACAAGCACTTCAAATCAAAGGATTTGAAGTAAAACTAGGTAGCCGCGAGTTGCAATCGGACAAATCGGTATACCGCAGCGAAAATTTAGACCTAGAAATCGCCGAACAGCAAGCAATTGTAACCTCGAAAGAAACAGAACTTGCCGCCTTAACGCCCGGCACACGCGCACACGAAAATGTAGCCATCGACTTAGACAGTGCAAAAGCCCGTTTGCGACGATTAAATTTCCGCAAATCGGAAACCCTAAGTGCCCTTTCGTTAGTAGATAAAAACACCGATACTGGCGAGGCACAATTGTTTCTGTTGTATTTTACCCGTTTCAAAGAAGCCTTAGAACTAAGAAAAGCAGCCTTGTAGGCAGTATCTTCAATAATTTTTAAACACCAGCCCTTTTTTCTGGTGTTTTTTTAGGGTTGAATTGCGTAGTCAATAGAGGCGTAGTAAAATCATTACGCATTGAACCATTACGCAATGATGCGTAGTAAAATGGTGCGTACTAAAATTAGTACGCATAAAACTAGTACGCAAGTATTCATTTGTTTTGTGATTGATTATAGAAAAATAGGTACAGATGAAAAACAAATTTCAAAATTTAGGTATCCAACTAAAGGAAATAGCGGATTTGTTATTTGTACCTGAAACAACTTTATATTCTTGGTTTGCTAGACAAAGTACTATCCCTCCAGAGTATTCCGGCTACATCTCGGGATTAGAAATCTACCAGCAGCAACAAAATTCAGAAGATTTAAATACTATATATTCAAAATGGGAAGCAAGCAATCGTGCGCTTTTAGAAACCCAAAAGACAAAAGCCTTGCAAGAGTTAAGGGTTTTGGAACAAAAAAACAATTTGGCACTAGACCAACTCAAACAAAAAGAAACTCGATTACTCCAACGGTTGCATCTCTCGGAACAGTATCCAAAACATCTTCCTGTTCCTTTGCAAAATACTGAAAACCTACTGTCCTGGTGCAGCTTACTGTCCCGCAGGAGCGCCTTTGATCTTGGCGATACGAGACTCACTATTCAAAAATTGGAAGAAAAAAAAGCGGGATTGGCCGCCCAAATTCAATATTGGGAAGGGATTTTGAGCTAGCAACCGCAAGTAGTCACCTTAGAAGACACTATCAGCCAAGACAATTCGTTTCTCCCAAAACCTCGGGATATCGATGCTTTTGTTCATAGGAATAATTTATGGCGAAAAGGATATAGGGAGTGAGCTTCTTTGCGCAGCTTCAATACTTTGCAACAAAAACAGTTCAGAAGTCAAATTGATTATATTTTGGGATGGTATGAGGTTATGGGAAAAAGTCGGGAGACTTTAGAGAGCTGGGGTAATACTAGTCCATAGAACTGCTAATCAAGAATAATCTGTCTAGTGATACTAACTCCTTCTGCTTCGATTAAAATATAATAGTTGCCTTTAGCTATACTATCAAGATTTAGTGTATTCATGTTGGAAGTATTATCAAAACAAGTCAATTTGACCAATTTGCCCGAAGCATCATAGATTGTAGCTTTTTGCAATGTCACGTTATCAATATGTAATTCCCCTTTTGAGGGAATGGGGTAAATTGACATTTTTTCAAAAACAATCTCATTGATGCCCAATGTAGAACAATCATTCGAATAACTGGCAGTGGCATCTTTTTTAGATGACCAATGGGTATCCGAAAAATTTTTATTGTCTACTTGAATGCATGATAGAGATGGGTTATTTCGGAAATTCAAATAGTAAGTACCCATAATTGTATTTGTGCCGTTTTTTAAATTCAGATTTGTCAGATTATTAGAATCACATTTTAAGTCACCTAATTTTATGTTTTTAGAAACATCAAGGCTTATTAGATTGTTGTTGTTGCAAAATAGGGTGCCTAATAATGGCAAATCGCTGACATTTAAAATGGTAATCTGATTACTAGCACAAGTCAACATTTTCAAACCAGTTACAACACTTACATCTAAACTTGTTAATTGGTTTTGGTCGCACTGAAAGTATTCTAAAGCGGTCAATCCACTTAAATCGATACTTGATAGTTGATTATTTTGGCAACCAAAAGTTTGCAAAGCAGTCAAGCCATTAAGATTTATACCTTGAAGTTTATTATCCCCACAAGCAAACCAACTCAAATTAACCAAACCGTTGAGGTTTATATTTATAAGTTGGTTTGTCGAACAATTCAAACTTGCTAAAGCTGACATACCGCTTAGGTCCAAACTTGTGATTTCGTTTTGATAGCAAGACAAATTTGCCAAAGAAGTAAATGATTTTATTCCAGTCAAATCAGATATGTATTTTTTGCTTACATCTAAACTTGTTAACCCTATAATAGCAGATGTTAGTACTTGGTGGTCGACTGAATTATCTATTCCTAGTTGTATTAGAGCAGCTTCAAAGGCAGGATCTGGAATTGCTGTGTATTGCCCATTAGCACTATGTACATCAATAAGACAAGTGATAAAAAAGAGACTTGCTGTTTTCCATCCGATACTTTTTGTAAGCTCAATTATCATTTTAGTAAAGTGAATTTTCATATTTTAGTTTTTGAGTTAACGTTTCCTTGCTAGAGTTCGTGGCGGCTCATGAAAATCTTTTTTTCAATAATCGACACCGACCATGCTAAGTTATGAAAAGTAAACGAACAATTTACCGAAAAACTAGCCATGAGATTTTGCATTTGTTAGCAAATGTTGCTAGTGCTTTGAAATACTTTGCGTTCCATCAAAAGTATTAAATTCTCCCTTTGTAATTTTCTGAAATAAACTTTTGACATTTTCGGTACAATTTTTACCATACGCAGGATAAACAGTACCTTTAAAATGTATATTGTCTATATGTGGAACTGTATATTCAACGTAACACAAAACAATTCCAAACTTACTTTCGTCACCAATAACTTTTAAGATATCATTGAACTGAGCATTAGGTTTATGATTGCCTTGATTGGCAAAATGAAGAGTCTGTGTAATTTCAATTAAAAGTAAAGAATTACTGTTTGCATAATCTTTTCCATTCTTTTCTCGAAATTTGTTGAGAAGCTTAGAATCTGCATTGTTTTTTTCAGAATCTACGGGAAACCTTATTGATGTTATCTCAATTCCACAGTCATCAATTATAAAATCTGGTTCTTTTTTGTTAGAATCTCCAAATATAAATTGCATTTTATTGTCTTGAGTAGTTTTAATTAAATTTGCGCATTGGATAATTTCAAAAATCCAGCCATGAACCGAAAAATCAGCATTATTTACTGTTTTCTTAACATAAAAATTGTAAATATTTTGGTCATAATCTTTAATGTCCAGTAATGCCAAGCCAATAATTCTCAATTTATGCTTAATTTGTTTTTCCTCAATTCCAGTTACCTTTTTTGCTAAAGATATTAAATGAGAAATTGGATGATGTAAATTCTTTAAATCTATGCCAAGCATTGATTCATAAAATGCCATAATTTTTTCCATTGGTTGTCGGTTTTTTTGCAATGTTTGTTAAATTAGGGGGGGGGGGGGGGGGGGGGGGGGGGGTACTTACTAACTTATTAAAAATAAATTACAAATCATTCAAAAAGACTTCTACTTTCTTTTACATAGGAACAATCGTAAGTTTTATACAAAAATTGTTAAAAACTGTAATTCCTATTTTCAATTCACTAATTATTGTATTTTTGAGAACGTTGTAGTACGGCAGCTAGTAGTATGCTCCTGTATCGTTCCGTTCAATTCTTTATAAAATCCAATACCATGTCTCATTTAGCCTTTCGAAACCTAATGATTGTATGTTTTTTTCTTTTGACCCAATCTTTTTTTGCGCAGCAAACGAAAACCAATTCCAAACGCTATGCCTCCTATGATGACTATCCTGTGTATCTGAAGGGTGATTTGGGATGTACCTACACCCCCAAGAAAACGACCATAAAGCTATGGAGCCCCAATGTGGAAGAAGTCAAAATACATCTCTATAAACAAGGCGATGGTGGTACTGCAATTGTCAGTGAGAACTTGCTTTATGATTCTACAACTGGAGTATGGCAGGTAGTATTGAATGGGGAGTATCACAATACCTATTACACGCTACAAGCAAGAAATGCGGTTTGGCACATTTGAAAGAAATGGGCATTACGCATTTGCATTTGTTGCCGGTTTTTGACCATAAGTCGATAGATGAAACTAAATTAGAGCAGAACCAATACAACTGGGGGTATGACCCACAAAATTATAATGCACCTGAGGGTTCTTATTCCACTAATCCGTATGATGGTTTACTGCGCATTACCGAATACAAACAAATGATTCAGTCCTTGCATCAGGCGGGTATTCGAATGGTTATGGATGTGGTGTACAATCATACCAGTTCTACCGCTGTTTTTGATGAATTGGTTCCGGGTTATTATTACCGAAGTTGGCCTAATGGAAAACGCTCTGATGCGACAGCCTGTGGCAATGAGTTTGCCTCCGATAGAATTATGGCACGTCATTTTATGCTTCAATCGGTAAAGTATTGGGTTAAGGAATACCATGTCGATGGCTTCCGTTTTGACTTAATGGCGGTGCATGACATTGAAACGATGAATCTAATTTCTGACGAGTTACACAAAATAGACCCTTCCATCTTTCTTTATGGTGAAGGATGGACCGCAGGGGATTCGCCTCTTCCTATAGAAAAAAGAGCACTGAAAAATAGTGCCAAGCAATTGAATGCTATCGCCGTTTTTTCGGATGATATTCGCGATGGAGTGAAAGGGCATTGGGCCAATGTCAAAGAGAAAGGTTTTGTAAGCGGCAATCCCGATTTGAAAGAGGTGATTCATTTTGGAATAGTAGCTTCGACCAATCATCCGCAATTGCACTTAGATACCAAACGAAGTTATGCCCAGTTTCCGTATGCAGATGCGCCAACCAAAGTGATTGGCTACGTTTCCTGTCATGACAACAATACCTTGTACGACAAGTTGGTCATTGCCAATCCAAAAGCCACTGAGGAAGAGTTAGTACAAATGGATCGTTTGGCCAACACCATTGTTTTTACCTCACAAAGTATTCCTTTTCTGCATATGGGAGAAGAAATGAAGCGTACTAAAAAAGGAGTGGAGAACTCGTATAACGCACCTGACAGCATCAACAAAATCAATTGGAACTGGAAACATGAAAATGGAGCCTTGGTGGAGTATTATAAAAAGTTAATCCAACTCAGAAAAAATCATCCTGCGTTTAAAATGCCAACAGAGCAAATGATACAAGAGCATCTGGAATTTCTAACGCTTGAGTCTCCATTATTAGTAGGCTATACACTCAAAAATAACGCTAATGGCGACTCATGGAAAACGATTAGAGTGTTTTTTAACGGTGATGAAAAAGCTGTAAATCAGCCATTAGAAGGGAGTTGGGTGATGGTATGCAACGGCGAATTGATAGACGAAAAAGGTCTGCAAACCCTATCTTCTGGAACAGTAACAATACCTGCAAGAAGTGCAGTCATTTTATACCAAAAGTAGGCACTAAGAAAAAAGAGAAATTTTGATTTACGAATAAAAATGTGCGATATTCGCACCTCTAAAATAATATAATACCACAATTATGGGAATGAATAAAAACACCATCTTAGGATGGGCTACTTTGTTAATGGTCGTTATGGGATTTCTTTTAATAGGTTTAGGCGCTTTTCGTTATAGAGATATTTCGGGTTGGGGTTTTGCTGCAGTGGGAATAGGATTTTTAGCCAATGCCTGGGTTTTTAGTTCGCTGAAAGGTCGATTGTAAGTCTTCGTTTTATCTCATTATATTTCACTTTTCTACCTTAATTAACAATGCTATTTCGCTTGCTTGTTATTCTGAATAGCGTATGCATTATTGATAGAAAGTAGTTCAAAATCGCAATAATTACATTTAAAAATGCAATAAATAATTCGATTTATTGTAAAATACTTCCTAAAAACTTAAATTTGTTACGAATTTATTCGTGCAAATTTTCGAAGTTTTTCTATATTTACCAAAAAAATAATTTACATGTGTGCTACAAAACAAAATGAATTTATGCAAGAGGCTATCAACCTGTCTATCGAGAATGTAAAATCGGGAAAAGGCGGGCCTTTTGGTGCAGTAATCGTTAAAGATGGAAAGATTATTGCCCGCGGAGCCAATGGAGTAACTTCTACTAATGACCCCACAGCACATGCTGAGGTTGTAGCCATTAGAAATGCCTGCGCAACATTAGGAACCTTTCAATTGGATGGTTGCGAGATTTACACCAGTTGTGAACCTTGCCCAATGTGCTTGGGTGCTATTTATTGGGCTAGACCTGATAAAATGTACTTTGCCAATACTAAAAAGACGCCGCTGATATTCAATTTGATGATCAATTTATTTATGAAGAATTGGAAGTTCCTTATCAGCAGCGAAAATTAAATACCGAGCAAATGATGCGAGAAGAAGCGCTAGAAGCATTCCGTATCTGGTCAGAAAGTATCAACAAAATAGAATATTGATTCTACTACACTTATGATTCAATTTTTTTTAAACAACCGGCTTATCACAACAGATAAGCCAGCGAGTACTACGTTATTGGATTTTATTCGTTATGATGAAAATCTTCGTGGTACCAAGATAGGATGTCGCGAGGGCGATTGTGGTGCCTGTACTGTGCTTATTGGTTCCTTGAAAGAGGGCAAAATGGAGTACATGAGTGTTACTTCCTGTTTGACTCCCCTGCCCAATGCCCATAGGAAAACATGTTGTAACCGTTGAGGGTCTGAATTTACCAGACAAACTCAATCAGGCGCAACAAGCTATGGTAGATTGTTCTGGAACCCAATGTGGTTTTTGTACTCCAGGATTTATTAATTCGATGAGTGGTTATGCCTTGAGCACTACTTCGGCGACTGTCGAAGAGGCTATAAGTGCTATCGATGGCAATATTTGTAGATGTACAGGTTACAAATCTATAGAAAGAGCCGCTGCAAAATTGACTGAAAAACTAGCCTCCAAAGATCAAGACCATCCTTTAGAGTGGTTGGTTGCTAATGGTTTTGTTCCAGAGTATTTTAAGCATGTTGCGGAAAGATTAAGCGAAATAAAATTAGAATACCATACCAATGGTCAAATTCCAATAGGTGGAGGTACCGATTTGTATGTGCAAAAACATGACGAATTACACGACATGGATTTGCATTACCTGTTTGATAAAAGTCATCTTAATGGTATTTCTTTTAGCGAAGGACAATGCACTATCAAGTCGGCAGTTACTGTTTCGGATTTGATTACCAATGAAGTACTGTTGGATGCTATTCCTAATTGGTACAACTATTTGAAATTGGTTTCTTCGACCCCTATACGAAATATTGGAACCATTGCTGGAAATATTGCTAATGGGTCGCCTATTGGCGATTTTACCATTATCCTATTAGCGATGAATGCTCGAGTAACACTTACCAACAAGGAAGATGTCTCTCGCAGTTTGCCTTTGAAGGATTTTTATTTAGGCTATAAAGTGTTGAATAAAACCGCTGATGAAATTATAACCGCCATTACTTTTGATGTTCCTAATGCTCAAACGCAATTCAATTTTGAGAAGGTTTGCAAGAGACAATATTTGGACATTGCTAGTGTTAATGCAGCGATTACTGTTAGCACTGACGGCAATACTATTAAAGAAGTTCATGCTTCAATGGGAGGAGTAGGTCCAACACCAAAATATTTAGAAAAGACTAGTACTTTCTTAGTGAACAAAACGATAGAAGCCCAAACTATTTTAAGGGCAGAAGCGCTATTGCAAACGGAATTATCGCCTATTAGTGATGCAAGAGGAACAGAGGCGTACAAAAGACTTTTGGCCACGTCAATTGTTTTTTGCTCATTTTATTGCACTTTTTCCTAACCACATTAAAATGGAAGATTTGATATGATAAATATAGACGCACACAATCACGTAAGAGGAAAATCCATTTATTTGGACGACATTCAAGAATTACAAGGCACCTTGTATGCACTTCCTTTCGATGCTACGGTGGCACATGCCAAAATAAAGAGTCTAAACTTAGAAGCGGCTTTACATCGAAAAGGGATTGTTACTATTTTGACGGCTAAGGATATTCCTGGAGAAAATCAAATAGGAGGTATTCTGCCCGACGAACCTTTGTTTGCCGATGGGGAAGTCCATTTTAGAGGGCAAGTCATAGCACTTATCATAGGAACTTCGGAGCATCATTGTCGTCAAGCAGCGAAACTAATTGAGGTAGTTTACGAAGAATTACCCGTAATCACTGATGCTAGAGAGGCTCAAAAGCAAGATAAGTTAATCATACCTCCAGAAGTTTCAAGTTGGGGAATACCTCAGAAGCATGGTCGCAATGTGACCATATTTTTGAAGGAAGAACCGATGTGAACGGTCAGGAGCATTTATACATAGAAACTCAAGGAGCTTATGCTCGACCTAAAGAAGATGGAAGTATTATTATTTCGTCTTCTACCCAAGGACCAACAGCCGTTCAAAGAATGGTAGCCAGGGTTTTAGGAATTCCAATGCATAAAGTTGAAATCGACACTGTGCGTTTGGGAGGCGGATTTGGAGGAAAAGAGGATCAAGCCACTCCATGGGCGGTTATGGTAGCTTTAGCTTCACAACTATTGCACAAGCCTGTAAAAATGGCTATGCACCGCATGGATGATATGCGCATGACGGGAAAAAGACATCCGTATTCTGCCGATTTTAAGATAGGATTGACCAAAGATTTTAAAATAGTAGCCTACGAAGTTACGCATTACCAAAATGCAGGTGCTGCTGCTGATTTATCACCAGCCGTTATGGAGCGTACTTTGTTCCATTCTACGAATGCTTATTTTATTCCGAATGTAATTGCGAAAGCCTACAGTTGTAAAACGAATTTACCTCCCAATACTGCTTTTAGAGGATTTGGAGGCCCACAAGGAAAATTTGTTATTGAAGCGGCTATAGTCAAAGCAGCAGAAAGTTTAGGCGTTTCTCCAGCGGTAATTCAAAAAGTGAATTTGGTTGTAGATGGTGATGAATTATCTTACGGACAGATTTTGCAGCAAGTAGAAGCCAGAAATGCATGGGAATCTTGCATGGAAAAATACGATTATGAGTCTCAAAAGAAGAGGGTTGCAGCCTTTAATGCTAGCAATTCTCGTTATAAAAAAGGCTTGGCCATTCAGCCCATCTGTTTTGGTATTTCATTTACCAATACGATGATGAACCACGCACGTGCTTTGGTACATATTTATCATGACGGAAGTGTTGTAGTTAGTACAGGAGCCGTCGAAATGGGACAAGGAGTAAATACAAAAATGCTCCAAATTGTCACAGAAACTTTTGGAATACCTAACAATCGCGTTCGAATTGAATCCACTAACACCTTGAGAGTAGCGAATACCTCTCCGACAGCAGCAAGTGCTGGTGCAGACCTAAATGGGAAAGCACTTCAAATGGCTTGCGTTGCTTTGTCAGATAGGTTGAAAGCTGTAGCTCAAAAGGAGTACAGCGATGCGACTATAGATTTGAAAGAAGGAATGGTATTTGCCAATGGCGTTCCAACGGACATCAGTTGGAACGATTTGGTGATGAAGGCTTTTACCCAAAGAGTAGCATTAAGTGAAAACTCACATTATTCGACGCCTACGATTCACTACGACAAAACCAAAGAAAAGGGACATCCTTTTGCCTACCATGTTTACGGAACAGCCATTCACGAAGTTACCGTGGATTGCTTGAGAGGGACTTATGATTTTGATAGTGTGAACATCGTGCATGATTTTGGAAAAAGTATGAATATTGACATTGACAATGGTCAAATTGAAGGCGGATTGGTGCAAGGAATTGGTTGGATGACTTTGGAAGAAATCATATATAACAATCAAGGACGATTGGTTTCAATGCGCTTTCGACCTATAAAGTTCCCGATATTTATTCAGTTCCAAAAGAAATCAATATTATCCATTTGGATACTGAAGGACATGAATTGGCTATAAAAAAATCGAAGGCTGTTGGAGAACCCCCTTTGATGTATGGTATTGGTGCTTATTTTGCTATCCGAGATGCTGTCAAAGCATTCAATCCTAATGTAGAATTTGCTGTAAATGCCCCTTATACTCCTGAAAAAGTATTGATGGATTTATATAAAAAATCGTAAATCACTTCTATTTCGTGGCTTATGGTTTTAGATTTTTTTAAAAAGGTTCAGCAGATTCTCCAAGAAGAAAAGCGATTGATTCTATTGGTAGTGATTGCGAATGAAGGCAGCAGCCCAGGAAGAAAAGGCTTTAAAATGATAGTTTCGAGACAACAAATGTATGGTACTATCGGAGGTGGAATTATGGAACACAAGTTGGTGGAATATGCCGAAAAACTTTTGCAAAAACCCCGTTTTGAACCTTTTATAAAACATCAGATTCACGATAAGTCTGCGCCCAAAGATCAATCGGGAATGATTTGTTCTGGTCAACAAACCATTGCGTTTTATGATATTGATTCGAGTTATTTTTCTTTGACAGAAGAAATTCTATCGGATGAGGTTATTGCACTATATTATTCCAATCATGGTATCGAAATAGATGCACCTAAAAATTACAAATGGCTCTATTCAGAATCAAATTCTTTTGCTCAAAAAGCATACATAATAGGAGGAGGTCATGTAGGTTTAGCCTTGAGTGAAGTATTGTCAAAGTTAAATTTTGAGATACATCTGCTCGATCATCGAGAGAATCTAAATACAATGACGGCGAATCATTTTGTCCAATCTAAAGAAGTAGTTGAATTTGAGTCTATTGAAAATCATATTCCAGAAGGGGACAACATTTATGTAATTATCATGTCATTCGGATATAGAACCGATGACATTATTATCCGTCGTTTATTAGACAAAAAATTTAAGTATATTGGAATGTTGGGCAGTGCCACGAAAATCAATACGTTATTCAAAAACCTCATTTCAGATGGATTTGATGAATCTCAAATTAAAAAAGTTCAAGCACCTGTAGGTATCAATATCAAAAGTGAAACCACTTATGAAATTGCAATTAGTATTGCAGCCCAACTTATAAATGTTAAAAATCGCAATTAATTAACCTTTTAAGTATGGAATTCTAACAATTCTGCAAGGATTTGTTGTCTTTTTTTTATTTTAAAAGTATATTTGTTGCCCGCAAAAAAATAATTCGATTCTAAAAATAGAACACATTGCAAGAAAGAAAGATATTTAGTAAAACAGTATGGATTAAGCAATAGATTGCAGCCTGCAACAGTAGGTTTTGCAGCTGGTGTAATCACTTCAATTCATTTTGAAAAAGCACATGATGCAGAAGATGTTGGCGAAGCTATTTTGATGCCTGGTGTTATCGATGTTCATGTACATGTCAATGAGCCGGGAAGGACAGAATGGGAGGGATTTGAAACTGCTACTCAAGCTGCAGCAGCGGGTGGCACGACAACGATAATTGATATGCCGTTGAATGCGAGTCCAGTTACAACTACCTTAGCTGCTTTTCAACAAAAATTGGAATCAACCAAAGGAAAATTGAATGTCAATGTTGTTTTTTATGCGGGACTTGTTCCCAGAAATGTAAAAGAACTAGATGAATTATTGCCATCGGGAGTTGTTGAGTAAAATGTTTTTAACTCATTCAGGAATCGATGAATTTCCCAATGTTACCGAAAAAGATTTGGACGAAGCCATGCCAATAATTGCCAAATACAATTTACCATTGTTAGCGCATTGTGAATTATATGAAGAAGAAGTGGCTAGTGATTTTGAAAATCATCCAACGAGTTACCAACATTATTTGGCCAGTCGCCCCAAAAAATGGGAGAATGATGCTATAGATTTGATGATACGAATGTGTAGCAAACATAATTGTCCCGTTCATATTGTTCATGTTGCCTCTGCAGAAGCATTAGCCCAAATTGAGGCTGCAAAAAACGAAGGTTTGCCCATTACGGCCGAGACTTGTACACAATACATCTACTTTACTGCAGAAGAAATACCTGATGCAAAAACGATTTACAAATGTGCTCCGCCCATACGTGAAAAAGCTAATAATGAACAATTAAAGCTCGCATTTACTTCTGGTGTTTTGGATTTCATGACAACCGACCATTCGCCTGCGCCACCAAGTACCAAAGAAATCGAGACCGGTAATTTAAAAAAGCTTGGGAGGAATAGCTGGAATTCAGTTCCTATTGAATGGTTCTTGGACTGCATTGAAAGATACCTTATCCATAGAAATTTATTCCATTGGTAACATCAAAGCCAGCGGAATTCATTAAAGCTCATCAAAAAGGGACAATTGAAATTGGGAAAGATGCCGATTTTGTCATTTGGAATCCAGAGGAAAGCGCTGTTATTTCAGAAGAAGATATTCATTTTAGGTATAAAATAAGTCCTTATATCGGACAACAATTAAGTGGAATTGTATTGGAAACCATAGTAAATGGTGAGACAGTCTATAAAAATAAATCAATTAAAACTAAAAATAAAGGACAATGGCTTTTACAAAAGTAACAGAGATATTAAAAGAATCACCAGCATTCACACAATTAACCGACTTAGCAGCAGAGCGATTAGGAGGGAAAGTTTTATATGCTACGGATGATTTTTTTGCTGAAAAAGAAAACTTAATTGCGCCTACCAGAGGTGTCTTTATTGCTGATAAATATACCGACAGAGGGAAATGGATGGACGGTTGGGAAAGCCGAAGAAAGAGAGTTCCAGGTCACGATTGGGCAGTGATTCAATTGGCCACCTCGGGTAAGATTAAAGGATTTGATATTGATACTAATTTCTTTTTAGGGAATCATCCACCACATGCCTCCATAGAAGCCATTTATATTGAAAATGCAGACGGTATAACGGATTGGGATACTTTGTCTTGGAAGGAAATTTTGCCAAAATCACATTTGGATGCAGGTTCACAGAATTTTTATGAATCCAATAGCGATGCCATTTATACCCATTTGCGTTTGCATATTTATCCCGATGGTGGTGTAGCACGATTGAGAGTTTATGGTGAGGTATTTAAAAATTGGGATACTTTTGATGCTTCTCAAGAAATAGATTTGCTAGCCGCTATCAATGGTGGTCAGGCGATTGCCTGCAATGATATGTTTTTCAGCGCCATGAGTAATTTAATTATGCCCAATCGTGGAGCCAATATGGGTGATGGTTGGGAGACTAAAAGAAATAGAACTCCAAATAATAGGGATTGGGTGATTTTAAAATTAGCTCACAAAGGGACTGTAGATCGAATTATTGTGGATACCTGTCATTTCAAGGGGAACTATCCAGACAGTTGTTCTATTGAAGCTTGTGTTGCTGATAATGATGATGTAGTTAATAATGCTACTTGGCAAACACTTTTACCACAGCAAAAATTAAGTGCTGATTTTATTCATGAGTTTACAAAGGAGGTCAATGCAATTGGAGCGGTTACGCATATAAGACTAAATATTTTCCCTGATGGAGGAGTAAGTCGTTTAAGAATTTTCGGAAAAATCAATAGATAGTGAAAGTAAACATCTTTATTTTAGTAGTATTGTATGTAGTATATTTTGGCGTATTAATTACGCTAGGATATCTATCCTACAAGATGCCTTCCTTTTTAAAAGGTAAGCCTAATAAGTCCTCAGAAGAGAATGAAGAGATTAAAGTCACCAGTCAAAATTATATCTACACTATAATTTTATTATCAATAGTAGGGATTCTTGTGAATACCTATATTTTGGTTCAAGGCACTGCTCTTGAAAGTCACTTAATGGAATGGTTGAATATCATTATCCGTGTCATGCATATTACTTTTGGTATTGCGTGGATTGGTGCTTCGTTTTATTTTGTTTTTCTCGAGAATGCTCTCAATCGAACAGAAGATGTCCGAGAAGAATTGGCAGGAAATCTCTGGGCAGTTCATGGTGGAGGATTCTACTATTTAGAGAAATACAAAGTGGCTCCAAAGACCATCCCAAAGGATTTGCATTGGTTCAAATACGAGGCCTATTTTACTTGGCTCTCAGGTTTTTGTTTGTTGTTCGTCGTTTATTATTTCAATGCATCGGCTTTCCTGATTGACAAGAATGTTTTAGACATAACAGCTACCGAAGGGATACTCATTGGAGTGGGATCATTTGTAGTGTCTTGGTTGATTTACGATTTAATGTGTAAATCGGCTTTAATCAAAAATCAATTGGCCTTTGCCATCATTGGTTTTATAATCCTGATTGGATTTGCTTGGTTCTACTGTCACGTTTTTAGTGCGAGAGCTGCTTATATTCATTTTGGAGCCATGATTGGAAGTATTATGGTGGCCAATGTTTTTTTCGTTATTATTCCGTCTCAGAAGGCTATGGTAAAAGCAGCTAAATTAGGGCTTCCATTAGACCCAACTCTCGGTAAAAAAGCTTTGGCTCGTTCGTTGCACAACAACTATTTCACATTACCTGTTTTGTTTGTCATGGTGAGCAATCACTTTCCGTCAACGTTTGGTTATGAATATCCGTGGTTGATTTTAGCGATTATATCATTAGGCGCAGCAGGAGTGAAGCATTATCTGAATTTAAAAGAGAAAAAACAACTCAATGTTTGGATTCTACCAGTTTCGGTACTGATACTTTTGTCTGCTTGTTTTATTTCGGCGCCAAGTACCAATCCTAATGAATGTAAAAAAGAAGTTAGTATCACTGAAGTACAAGAGATTGTTCAAAAGAGATGCGTACAATGTCATTCTGCTAATCCAACAGATGACGTCTATAAAGTAGCTCCTAATGGAGTAATGTACGACACTCCAGAAGATATAGTGAAGAAGAAAGATTTGATTATGCAACGCGTAGTATTGACCAAAACTATGCCTCAAAACAATAAAACCAACATCACCGAAGAGGAAAGAAATACGATACGATGTTGGATTGAACAAGGTGCAAGCCTGAAATAAAAAGGATATGAATTTAAGCGAGTTTAATACTTTAGATGCAGTATCTGCACGGAAGGAATTGTTTGCCTGTTGTGGTTCAAATAAATGGGCTGATGCAATGATGAAGCATTTTCCTTTTGCTTCAGAAAAACAATTAGTGGATTTATCGGCCAAAATTTGGTATGACGAATGTCAAGAAGCAGATTGGCGTGAATCGTTTACACACCACCCCAAAATTGGCGATGTAAAAAGTTTGACTGAAAAATTTGCAGGAAAAGAACAAGCAGGTGTTGCTGTAGCGACTCAAGAAACAATTCAGTTTTTAGCAAAAGCAAATTCCGATTATGAAGCTAAAAATGGTTTTATTTTTATTGTTTGCGCTACAGGAAAATCTGCCGATGAGATGCTAGCGTTATTGTTAGACAGATTGCAAAATTCACCAGAGGAAGAGTTACATATTGCCATGGGTGAGCAACAGAAAATTTCCATCATCCGCTTTAAGAAAATGTTTCCAGATAGCGATTTCAGTTTCTTAAAAGTAAGCCAAATTACAACTCATGTATTGGATACATCCACAGGATTCCCTGGTGCAGCTATTTCCATTCGATTGCAAGCTTTCAGAAATAATATTTGGCAAACGATTGCTCAAGGAATTACCAACAACGACGGTAGAATTCCTGATTTATTACCACAAGATAAAAATCTAAAACCTGATACCTATAAAATGGTTTTTGATACTGGAAGTTATTATGCTAAAGCCAATATCAAAACCTTTTACCCAATTGTCGAAATCATTTTCAATACTTTTGATGAAACTCATTATCATGTTCCTTTATTAGTTAACCCTTTTGGATATAGTACTTACAGAGGTAGTTAAAAGAGAATAGACCGAACGATAAGAGAAAAATAGAGAAAATAAATTTAAAATAATAAAGATGACGATTCCTTCTAATAAAAAAGAACAATTGTTCAACAGTTTAAGCAAAGCTAATTCGACTTTCAACGAAATTTATCCAGGTGATCGAAGCGATCGTCAGCCAGTGCATACTTTGTATGGCGGAGCAAACCTTTTCAAATCGGATGCGCCAATACTTTTAGGGCAAAGAGCCTTGGAGATTTTAGAAACGTATGCACCCAATCACGAAGTTTTTGGAAAAGCTTTTGGTTTGACAGGAGGTAATGATTTCAGTAAAAAGATTTATGATAAGGTCGTAGCCAAATTAAAATCGGAGGCTATTGAAGATTTCCGTATCGATTTTGAAGACGGATTTGGAAACCGAAGTAATGAAGAAGAAGATGCAACCGCTGAAACTGCAGCCAAAGAAGTTGCCAAAGGGGATGAAAGAAGGAACACTTTCGCCTTTTATTGGTATCCGAATCAAGCCGTTTACCGAGGAAATGAGAGAACGCGGTTTGAGAACCTTAGATATTTTCCTCACCACTTTAGTTAAAGAAACGGGGGGCAAATTACCAGATAATTTTGTGGTCATGTTACCAAAGGTTACCATTCCAGAGCAACCAGAAACTTTAGCTAATTTCTTTTCCATTTTGGAAGAAGAATTAGGTTTAGCCAAAGGAACTTTGAAAATGGAGATGATGGTAGAAACTACCCAAGCCATTATGGACATTCACGGAACCAATCCATTGTATCGATTTATAAAAGCCGCTCAAGGTCGTTGCATTGCGATGCATTTTGGAACGTATGATTATACAGCAAGTTGCAGTATCACGGCAAAATATCAAGAAATGGATCATCCTGTTTGTGATTTTGCACATCATGTCACTAAAGTAGCTTTGGCCCATACTGGAATTTGGTTGAGCGATGGTGCGACGAATACGATGCCTATTGGTCCACATCGCGGTGATTTAACTCCGGAGCAAGAAGAAGAAAACAGACAAGTGGTTCATAGAGCTTGGAAAAAAGGATACGACCATATTCGTCATTCCTTATGGAATGGCTATTATCAAGGTTGGGATTTGAATCCTGCTCAGTTCCCGATGCGTTATGCAGCGGTGTATGCCTTCTTTTTGGAAAGTTATGATGATGCTGTTGATCGTTTGAAAACCTTTGTAGAAAAGGCAGCTCGCGCTACTTTAATTGGTGATGTTTTTGACGATGCTGCCACTGGACAGGGTCTATTGAATTATTTCCTTAGAGCATTAAATAGCGGAGCTATTACTGAGGAAGAAGTTTTGGCAACTGGATTGACTTTAGAAGAAATCAGAGGCCGTTCGTTTAAGAAGATTTTGGAGAACAGAGCGGGGAAGTAATTTAGCATTGATTTTTAATTTAATTAGAATTTCACTTCAATTACAACAGTATAAATACAGTTTAGAGAAGTATATAAAAAGGCTGATGCATAGTATGTTTCAGCCTTTTTTAGTATATGTGGTGACAATCTCTAAGTGTCAACTTGTCATATTGATTTTGTGTCAATTAGAACATTAACTGACAATTTATTGGGTTTTCTATATTGGCATAAAGATTGAATTAGCGAGAGAGAGTTGTTAAAACGAGTATACAATAAAAATTAAATATAATAAAAATGGGTAAAATAATCGGAATCGATTTAGGTACAACAAACTCTTGTGTTTCTGTAATGGAGGGTAGTGAAGCTGTTGTTATTCCTAATGCAGAAGGAAAAAGAACAACACCATCTATCATCGCTTTTGTAGAAGGAGGCGAAATTAAAGTAGGTGATCCTGCAAAAAGACAAGCGGTAACTAATCCAACAAAAACGATTGCTTCTATCAAACGTTTCATGGGTCATTCTTTTTCTGAAATTACAGAAGAAGCAAAGAGAGTTCCTTATTCTGTAGTAAAAGGGGACAACAATACGCCACGTGTGGATATTGATGGACGTTTGTATACTGCACAGGAATTATCAGCTATGACACTTCAAAAAATGAAAAAAACAGCTGAAGACTATTTAGGTCAAACTGTAACTGAAGCAGTTATCACTGTTCCTGCTTACTTTAATGATGCACAACGTCAAGCTACAAAAGAAGCTGGTGAAATTGCAGGTCTTAAAGTAATGCGTATTATCAACGAACCAACAGCTGCTGCTTTAGCTTATGGTTTAGATAAAAAAGGACAAGATCAAAAAATTGCTGTTTACGATTTAGGTGGAGGTACTTTTGATATCTCTGTTCTTGAATTAGGAGATGGTGTTTTCGAAGTATTATCAACAAACGGAGATACGCACTTAGGAGGAGATGATTTTGACCAAGTTATTATTGACTGGTTGGCAGACGAATTCAAAGCCGAAGAAGGAATTGATTTGCGTTTAGACCCAATGTCATTGCAACGTATTAAAGAAGCTGCTGAAAAAGCAAAAATTGAATTGTCGTCTTCTTCAGAAACAGAAATCAACCTGCCTTACGTTACAGCTACAGCTTCAGGACCAAAACACTTGGTTAAGAAAATTATCAGAGCTAAATTCGAGCAATTGTCAGATGCTTTAGTAAAACGTTCTATGGCTCCAGTGGCTAAGGCATTGAAAGATGCTGGTTTGTCTATATCTGACATTGATGAGGTGATTCTTGTAGGAGGTTCTACTCGTATCCCAAAAATCGTTGAAGAAGTGGAGAAATTCTTTGGTAAAAAAGCCTCTAAAGGAGTTAATCCTGATGAAGTTGTTGCTATTGGAGCAGCAATCCAAGGTGGTGTACTTTCAGGAGATGTAAAAGATGTATTGTTACTAGACGTAACACCATTATCTTTAGGTATTGAAACTATGGGTGGTGTTTTGACTAAATTAATTGAAGCAAATACTACAATTCCAACAAAAAAATCTCAAGTATTCTCTACTGCTGCTGATTCTCAACCATCTGTTGAAATTCATGTTTTGCAAGGAGAAAGAGCGATGGCTGCTGATAACAAAACGATTGGTCGTTTCCACTTAGATGGTATTCCACCAGCACCAAGAGGAGTTCCTCAAATCGAAGTAACTTTTGATATTGATGCCAATGGTATCATCAAAGTTTCTGCAACTGATAAAGGAACTGGTAAATCACATGATATTCGTATCGAAGCTTCCTCTGGATTAACAGCTGAAGAAATCGAAAGAATGAAAAAGATGCTGAAGCAAATGCTGAAGCAGACAAAGCGGCTAAAGAAAGAGTGGAAAAATTGAATGAGGCAGATGGAATGATTTTCCAAACTGAAAGTCAATTGAAAGAACTAGGCGATAAATTATCTGATGATAATAAAACGGCTATCGAATATGCTCTAACTGAATTAAGAATGGCTCATCAGTCTCAAGATATTCCAGCTATTCAAAAAGCATTAGATAACATAAATGCAGCTTGGAAAACAGCTACAGAATCTATGTATGCTCAAGGAGAACAAGGTCAAGCTCAAGAGGCACAACCACAAGGTGAAGCTCAAGGAGACAATGTTCAAGATGTTGAATACGAAGAAGTAAAATAATGCTCAAATTGAGTTAATACAGAAAACCGAGTCAGAAATGACTCGGTTTTTTTTATTTTAAAATTCACAAAAAGTTTACAATAAAACAGAAAACATTTCTTTTCCAAATCAAATATTTTCGTAACTTTAGACAACTTTCAAATCTAAAATAAAGCATGAAGAAAATACTCCTACTTTTTGTTATTTCCTCTATTTTCAACACTGTTTACAGTCAAAAAAAGAAACCTACACAACAAATTTCTTCATCTGTTTTAGCCAAATCTGATAATCTATCAGTTGAAATTGTTAAAAAGCAATCTTTGTTTGTTGATTGCCAATAAAGGAGCAATAAAAGATACGATTGTATTAAAAAATAAAGTTGATAATAGCCTGCCAAAAGAATGTAAAATTCAATCATTTTTAGCAAAAAATGTAAAACTCTACAGCATCTCTTGGATTGAAAATAAGCTTACCGAAACCAAATTAAAAACAGAAGATGCCACAACAGTGTATACAGAACTATGTGACATAGCCTCAAAGACTAAATTACTTTCTAATGCACAAACAACCACAAAAATTAAAGAAATTCATTTTTTAGATACCAAACAAACCGTTTCTGAGACGATTCAAAAAGTCAGAAATGAAGGTTTTGTTTTAAGTTTGACAAAAGAAGGAGATGTGATTCTGAAAAATAAAACTCTAGAAAATAAGCTCACCTATAATCCAACTGAGAATAAGTTTGTCAATGCTTCTATCTCAACTCAACTAAAGAAAAAGAAATAAAATATTAGGTGTAACATGTTTACATAATATCAACTGTAATATCAACTATAATGAACAAGGCTATTTATGTAGCAACTACTAAAGAAAACAGCGGAAAGTCAATTATTACCTTAGGTTTAATGAGTATGCTTATAGGTAAAACAGCCAAAGTGGGTTATTTTAGACCTATTGTAGAAGACTTTGAAGAAGGGAAATTTGATAATCATATTGAAACAGTTATCACACATTTAATTTAGACATTCCATTTCACGATGCATTTGCTATAACCAAAAGTAAGTTAATCAAAAAAAGAATAAGGAAAATTAGGAAGGTCATTGATTTAATTATCGATAAATACAAAAAATTAGAAGAACGATTCGATTTTGTATTAGTTGAAGGTACTAGTTTTACTGGAGAAGGTACAGCGATAGAATTAGACATCAACGTACTTATAGCTAAAAATCTAGGAATTCCAGCCATTATTGTTGGTTCAGGAGTAGATAAAACCTTAGAAGAATTAATAGACAGTCTCTACTTAGCCTATGATTCTTTTAAAGTAAAAGAAGTTGAAGTTTTAGCTGTATTTGCCAATAAAGTGCAACCTGATAATATAGATTTAGTCACAGCTGGACTGAGAAAAAGCTTGCCTAGTAGCGTTTTAATTAACTCAATTCCAATTATATCAAGTTTAAATAACCCTACCATTCAAGAGATTGCAAACGAATTGAATGCAAAAGTTTTGTTTGGTTTCGCCTATCTTAACAATCAAACAAGTAATTTTAGTGTTGGCGCCATGCAATTGAGTAATTATCTCATCCATCTTAAGGAAGGTTGTTTAGTAATCACTCCAGGCGATAGAGCAGATATTATTTTAGGAGCTTTGCAAGCCAATGAGTCGGCAAATTATCCTACCGTTTCTGGAATAGTATTGACAGGAAATATTTTGCCTGAACCTAGTATTTTAAAATTAATTGAAGGGCTTTCCACCATCGTACCCATAATCTCTGTAGAACATGGAACCTATCAAATAGTGAATAGAATAGGAGATATTAAGGCTAAAATTTATTCTAACAACAAACAAAAGATAGAAACCTCCATTCACACCTTCGAAAAATATGTCGATTTAGATAATTTGACGGAGAAATTAATCACTTTTGAAGCTGAGGGAATGACTCCAAAAATGTTTCAATATAATTTAGTTAAACGAGCCAAAAAGAATCGAAAACATATTGTTTTACCCGAAGGAAATGACGAGCGCATTATCATGGCAGCTTCTCGATTATTAGACATGGATGTTGTTGATATTTCTTTGATTGGAAATAAGAAGCAAATTGAGAATAAAGTGTTGGAGTTAGGTTTGGATTTCGATTTTTCAAAAGTAGCCATTATCAATCCCTTAACTTCTAAACATTACGAGGATTATGTAAATACCTATTGCGAATTGCGTAAGGCAAAGAATGTAACTCCAGACATGGCAAGAGATTTAATGGAAGATGTGTCTTATTTTGGTACGATGATGGTGTATAAAGGACATGCGGACGGAATGGTCTCTGGTGCAGCTCATACTACTCAACATACTATTTTACCAGCATTGCAGTTCATTAAAACCAAACCGAATTCATCAGTAGTTTCATCAGTATTTTTTATGTGTTTAGAAGATCGCGTTTCTGTTTTTGGAGATTGTGCTATCAATCCAAATCCAACTGCCGAACAGCTTGCTGAAATTGCTATTTCATCCGCCGATTCAAGTTTGGCTTTTGGTATAGATCCTAAAGTTGCTATGCTTTCCTATTCATCAGGTTCATCTGGAAAAGGCGATGAGGTAGACAAGGTAAGAACAGCAACAGAAATCGTAAAAAGCAAACGACCAGACATAAAAATAGAAGGGCCTATACAATATGATGCCGCTGTAGATTTAGAAGTCGGACAAAGTAAAATGCCTAATTCAGAAGTTGCAGGACATGCAAGTGTTTTAATTTTTCCAGATTTAAATACGGGTAATAATACTTACAAAGCTGTTCAAAGAGAAACAGGAGCTCTAGCCATTGGGCCCATGTTACAAGGTTTGAATAAACCTGTAAATGATTTAAGTAGAGGCTGTACCGTTGACGATATTATTAATACAGTTGTTATAACTGCAATACAAGCACAAGGACTATAACACATATGAAAATAGTAATTATAAATTCAGGGAGTTCCTTCCATAAAATACCAATTAATTGAAATGCCCTCTAACACTGTTATTTGCTCAGGCATGATTGATAGAATTGGTTTAGAAACGTCAAATTTGACTTATAAAACGGATACTATCACAATAGAAGAAGTCTTTCCAATTGCAA
This sequence comes from Flavobacterium sp., assembly GCA_016718345.1. Classification (GTDB taxonomy): domain Bacteria; phylum Bacteroidota; class Bacteroidia; order Flavobacteriales; family Flavobacteriaceae; genus Flavobacterium. The sequence continues at coordinate 227,547 of JADKDN010000003.1, forward strand.
ATCATAAAATCGGATTAAAAAAAATAGCTGAACTTTTGATGGACGAAAAAGTAGGAGTTATCCAAAGCACTTCTGAGATTGATGCTGTTGGTCATCGAGTGGTGCATGGAGGCAATACTTTTTCGAAAACTGTTGTTATTGATGCTCAGGTGAAGCACGAAATTAAACAACTTTTTGATTTAGCGCCTTTACATAATCCTGCCAATTATGAAGGTATTATTGTAGCCGAAGAGATATTTAAACAAGCTAAACAAGTAGCAGTTTTCGACACAGCTTTTCATCAAACTATTCCAGTGGTGGCTCATAAATATGCGATTCCTAATTCTTTTTTAACCGAACAAAAGATGAGAGTCTATGGCTTTCATGGAATCAGTCATAAATATGTTTCAGAGAAGCAATTGCTTATTTGAAATCGAATTCCATCAATTCAGGTTCCAAAATTATTACCATACATCTAGGAAATGGTTGCAGTATTTCTGCCATTAAAGACGGGAAAAGTGTAGATCATTCCTTAGGTTTTGCGCCAATGAATGGATTGATTATGGGCACTCGAAGCGGTGACGTAGATCCGTCAGTAATTTTTCATATGGTTAATGCTTTGGGATATTCATTAGAAGAAGTGAATACCTTATTGCAGAAACAAAGCGGAATGCTTGGACTAACGGGCTATAGCGATTTGAGGGAAATTGAGGAAAATGCACAAAAAGGTAATGCGGAATGTCAATTGGCATTAGAGATGAAAGCCTATAGAATTAAAAAATTTATTGGTTCGTATGTTGCCGTTTTGAACGGTTTGGATGCTATTGTTTTTACAGCAGGAATTGGAGAAAACTCCTCTTACATTAGAAAATTAGTATGTACTGATATGGATTATTTTGGTATTGAATTGGATGCTAATAAAAATGAAATTCGTTCAAAAGAGATACGAGTAATTAATACTTCCAATTCCAAAACAAAAGTATTGGTAGTTCCTACTAACGAAGAATTTGAAATTGCCAATCAAGTATATCATTTACTTTTAAATTAAAGAGCTGTTTCCATTTAAAGCCATCAAATTTTCATAAATTGTCACCAAGTTATTTAGTCGTTAAATAGTATTTAAAGTTTTAAAAATCAGTTAATAATAAAAAAATGAAAAGAGAAAATATTTTAACAGGTTCTCCTTGGGAAGACAAAATGGGGTATTGTCGTGCCGTTCGAATTGGAAATATCGTAGAAGTTTCTGGAACTGTTGCCATTGTAGATGGTGAAAAAGTAAAAGCAGATGATGCACATGCCCAGACGTTAAATATTCTAGAACGAATTGAGAAGGTCTTGGAAGATTTAAATGTAAGTATGAAAGACGTGATTCGCACCCGAATTTTCACCACCGATATCACCACCTTTGAAGCGGTTGCAACGGCTCATGCTACTTATTTCAAAGATGTAAAACCTACCACAGGTTTTTATGAAGTCAGCAAGCTTGTAGCTCCCGAATATCTTGTGGAGATTGAGTTTACCGCTGTTGTTGCTTAATGAAGAAAGGTTAATCCATAAAAAAGCTCTTGAATTTCAAGAGCTTTTTTATGGTTATAAGAGGTAAGAATTATTCAGTAACCTTAATTTCAAACATTTTACTCCAGTATTTACCCGTAACAAAAATTGTTTTTGTTTTTGGATTATAAGCAATTCCATTCAATACTTCTGCTTCACTGTTTTTTACTTGGTTTCTTAAATCAGATAAATTTAGAATGGCTTCAACAGCTCCATTGTCTGGATTAACAACAGCTATGGCATCTTTTTGCCAAATGTTACAGTAAATTTTACCATTAATCCATTCCAATTCATTTACACTTTTAATTTTGCTAGTATTGGTATACACATTCATATAGTCAATCATTTTCAAGGTTTTTGGATCCATTTTCCAGATTTTTTCTGTTCCATCAGATTGATATAAAAATGTACCATCATTAGTCAATCCCCAACCTTCAACTTGTTTGTCAAAAGTGAATGTTTTCTCAACTTTCCATGTGTCGGCATTATAGACAAAACCAGTCAATTCTTTATAGGTAAGTTGAATAATTTGGTTATTTAGAATAGTGATTCCCTCTCCAAAATAGTTCCCTTCTAGGTCAACACTTTTATAGATGGCTCCAGTTTTATAGTTCGTTTTCAATAATTTTGATTTATTGTATTGCCCAATACTTTCAAATAAAGTATCTCTGTAAAATTCTAACCCTTCTGTAAAAGATAATGTGTCATGAGGAAATACATTTACGATTTTGTATGACAATAATTTAGGTTCTATACTTGAGACTAATTCTATTCTCGCGGTCGTTTCAACATTTTCACCTTCAAAATAGACTAAAGCTTTCAGATTTTGATAGCCTAATTTTCTGTCTTTCAAATCAAAAGATACTTTTTCCAATCCTTTTTTAGTGGCAACTTTTACATCGTTTACATAGTAAATAATGCTGTCTACTTCTTTTTTTTCATTATTGACAATTTCTAATGAAATACTTTCATTGGGTTGATATTGCTCTTTAAAAGAAGAAGTATTGAAAGAAAAATAGGATAGCTTGTCTTTTTGAGATGTTCCACAAGAGGCTATTACAATTCCTAATAAAATGATTGATAGAAGGTTATGTTTTTTCATTAGAATAAATTTGAAGACGCAATATACAATAGTAATTTATAAGTTTAATTCCATTTGCAAAAATACAAAAAGATTGTATATTTGCGCCGGCAAGTCCTACACGACCAGCTCCTGCAAAATCCTCCAGGATGGGAACATAGCAAAGGTATGTGGTTGAGCGGTGCGATGTAGGTCGCTTGCCTTTTTGAATCTTCCTTTAAGGAAGATTTTTTTGACCTTAGATGAAATTTTTGAATTAAGGTTTAAATAACTACTTTTATAAACTCATATAACGTTAATGAATAAAGTTGTTTTAATTACAGGAGGTTCATCGGGAATAGGAAAATCTATTGGTGAATTTTTGCATCAGAAGGGATTTATTGTTTATGGTACCAGTAGAAATCCAGAAAAAATCATCAATTCCATTTTTCCACTGTTGACACTCGATGTTCGAAACAATGAAAGTATTCAATTTGCCATTGCCAAAGTAATCGCGACATCAGGCAGATTGGATATTTTGATCAATAATGCAGGAGTTGGAATTACGTGGCTTTAGAAGAGATACCAACTCAAGAAATTAAAAATAATTTTGAGACTAATTTCTTTGGACCTATAGAAGTGATGAAGTCAGTCTTACCTCAAATGCGGGCTCAAAAATCGGGATTAATTATCAACATTACCTCGATAGCGGGTTACATGGGATTGCCTTATAGAAGTGTATATTCAGCTTCAAAAGGGGCATTAGAATTAATCACCGAAGCCCTACGAATGGAAGTTAAATCCTTTGGTATTCAAATTACAAATGTAGCGCCTGGCGATTTTGCTACTAATATTGCCGCTGGGCGATTTCATGCTCCATTACTAAAAGGTTCTGCCTATGAAGTTCCTTACGGAAACACATTAAAAATGATGAACGAACATGTTGATAGTGGCAGTAATCCCAATGAAATGGCTGAGGCTATATATGCTATTATTCAAAATCCAAATCCGAAGATTCATTATAAAGTGGGGGCTTTTTTACAGAAATTTTCGATTGTCTTAAAAAGAATATTGCCTGATAAAGTCTATGAAAAAATGCTAATGAATCATTATAAGTTGTAATTTCGCTGTTTAATTTTAAATACGATATGAGGTTATTTTTAATTTGTTTGTTACTATCTTTAAATTGTCTAGTTTTTTCCCAAGAAAATAGTAAAACAATTACAGCTAAAAATTCAAAATTTAATATATCGTTTGCTGTTGGTCCAAGTTTTCGTTTAGGCAAAATACCCAATGATTATTCACCTGATTTAAAAAATATTTACAAGCTTTAAAATCTGGTATTTCTTATGATTTAAATCTCGTATATATGATTAATATAAAATCAGGAATTGGATTAAAATTAAATATGTATCAATCAAAGGAAGTTTAGAGAAGTAGTAGATGTTATAGCTCCAAATGGAGAAGAGGGTACTACTCGAGTTTCAGATAATATTAAAATCTATTTTATAGGACCGTCCTATACTATTTCTAGTGGTAAGTATAAAAATTTTTTTAGTTCGAATCTTGCGATTGGCTATGTTGGATACTTAAATGATGCGGATATTTTAGGTTCGTACAAAATCAAAGGTTCGTCAATTGGTTTTATAACCGATATTGTTTATCTATTTGGTTTAAATGACAATTTCCAAATTGGCCCAAAAGTTTCCTTGGTTCAGGGAAATATTTTTAAGTTTAATATAACTGGTCCTGATGGTTTTCATGAAACAATAAAACTGGATAAAGATAAAATCGAAAGTTTAATACGAATAGATTTATTGGTAGAAGTAAGATATAAATTTTAATAAATTAAATATATAAATCAAGAATATGAAATTTTTTATAGACACAGCTAATTTAGCTCAGATTAAAGAAGCACAAGCTTTAGGCGTTTTAGACGGAGTTACTACAAACCCAAGTTTGATGGCAAAAGAAGGAATTACCGGAAAAAACAATATTTTGAAGCATTATGTTGACATTTGTAACATTGTTGATGGAGATGTAAGTGCCAGAAGTAAATGCTTTGGATTTGGAAGGAATGATTAAAGAAGGAGAGGAATTAGCTGATTTACACGAACAAATTGTAGTGAAATTGCCAATGACCAAGGAAGGGGTTATGGCAGCAAAATATTTTTCAGACAAAGGAATCAAAACTAATGTAACCTTAGTATTTTCTGTTGGACAAGCGATATTGGCAGCCAAAGCAGGGGCAACTTATGTTTCTCCATTCATAGGTCGTTTAGATGACGTTTCAACTGATGGTTTGGCTCTTATTGAAGAAATCAGACAAATCTATGACAACTATGGTTATGAAACTCAAATTCTTGCTGCTTCTGTTCGTCATACCATGCATATTGTAAATTGTGCCAAAATTGGTGCCGATGTCATGACAGGACCACTGTCTGCTATTCACGGATTGCTAAAACACCCTCTAACTGATATTGGATTAGCACAATTTGTAGCTGATTTTGAGAAAGGAAATAAATAGTAGCATTCACGGAATAATGTGAATAAAAGCATTTAAAAAAAGCGATTTTTAGATGGAAATCGCTTTTTTATGTTTGAGTATTTTATAGTTATAGGTTTTTTTCAAAATCTACATTAAATATGTTGGTAAAAGCCGTTTTAATTTTACCATCGCTATTGAGAATAATGGCTCTGTGTACTTTCATAATAGCCCATTTTGATTTTATATCTTCAAAATCATTACTTCTTAATTCGATGATACCATCAAACTTATATTTAGATAAAGCTATATTCCAATCGTCTTGATTTTTGTCTAAATTAATTCCAACAAATTGATATTCAGGGTATTTTGATTTTAGATAGGCGATTTTTTTGTGAGCTGCAATTAGATGTGAAACTAGATTTTTAGTCCAAAAGAATATAACAGTTTTTTTCTTCGCTAAACATGTAGATGAAATTAAATTTTTGTCTTTATCCATAAAAGTAATTTCTGGTAATTCATTGCCAATCTTTAGTAATTGAATAGCATTTCCAATTTTTAGTATTTCATTTTTCTTGCTTTTATCGGTAGAAAATTTATGATAGATATCAAGAAATTTTTGATTGTTAATCATGTTTTGATCTTCGAGCAAATAGGTGAAAGCGATGTTATTAAGAATGGTATTTTTAACCATTTCGTTCTTTATCAAGGTGTCCGCAATATTAAGCTTGTTGATGTTTGTTTTAAAGCTAAGTCAATATCCGAAAAATGATTGTGATAATTGATAGACCCTGTATTGTTTAACATATTTGACAGGTACATCACATAGGGTGAAAAATTAGCCAAGTCAGAACTGTTAAAATCAATATTTTTTCTGAAATCATAATAATTGTTTGGTAAATTATCTAAAATATCAACTCCTGTTCGAGCCTTGTGAATTACAGGATACAATTCTTTTTTGGAGTAATAGTGAAAATCTAGAGCACTTTTAGCATACATATCAAATTCATCGCTCCATTTTAATTCTTCTTTTTTAGTAGTGTAGAATTTCTTTGCCAATTTATAAGTAGAATCAATATTTTTATTGAATTTGGGAATATCATAATCAAACACTTCAAATAAATTGCTTTTATCATGTTCGTTTTTAAGGTACAATTCCATTAAGAAATTATTTTTTTCATCGCCTCTACCACAAAAAACAATGGATTCATCAAAATCTTTAGAATTAATATGTACCATGATGCTATCATTTTTATCGAAGTACACATATTGATATTCGGGCTCGTTCTTAAAGGTGTATAAACCTGGAGATAAGGAGTCAAACTTTACAAAAAACCGATTGTTTTCGTCAATCTCAATAGTATCAATAACATCTGAATTTTTACAAAACAATACATATGGACTGGTGGGATTAGTTACTTCTCCACCAAAATAAGCAGTATAATCATCGCTTTTAAATTCATTTTTACATGAACTTAAAAGAAAGGCAAGAATGATAGCAATTATCGCGGAAAGTTGCTTAATAATCAACATGTTTAAAATTACTATAGTCTACAAAAATATTTAGTTCAAATCAAAATTTCTGTTAATGCATAGTTAAATAAACCACATTGTGAAATCAAGTGCTACTTCGCTTGTAACTGCAGTATTTTTTCTACTTTTGCAAAAAAAAATAAAAATCAGAATTTCATGTTAACAGTTAATAATTTATCAGTTCAGTTTGGCAAAAGAGTTTTATTTGACGAGGTAAATACAACCTTTACCCACGGAAATATATATGGAGTGATTGGAGCTAATGGAGCTGGGAAATCAACTTTTCTTAAAATAATATCGGGAGATATAGATCCAACCTCTGGAAACATTCACTTGGAACCAGGAAAACGAATGTCGGTTTTAAACCAAAATCACAACATGTTCGATGAACATACTGTTCTAGAAACGGTTATGATGGGGAATAAGATTTTGTTTGCTGTGAAAAAAGAAATGGACGAACTCTATTTGGATTATAATGATGAAAATGCCGATAGAATAGGGGAGTTACAAGTTCAGTTTGAAGAAATGAACGGTTGGAATGCTGATTCTGATGCTGCAGCTTTGTTATCAAATTTGGGAATATCAGAGGATAATCATTACACCTTGATGGCCGATTTAGATAGTAAACTCAAAGTTAGAGTTCTCTTAGCACAAGCTCTTTTTGGCAATCCAGATGTGTTAATCATGGACGAACCTACCAATGATTTGGACTTTGAAACTATAGCATGGTTAGAAAATTTCTTAGCAAATTATGACAATACTGTAATTGTAGTGTCACACGACCGTCACTTTTTAGATGCTGTTTGTACGCATATTTCAGATATAGATTTTGGAAAAATAAACCATTATTCGGGTAATTATACATTTTGGTATGAGTCGAGTCAATTAGCAGCTAAGCAAAGAGCACAACAGAATAAAAAAGCCGAGGAAAAGAAACAAGAATTAGAAGAATTTATTCGTCGTTTTAGTGCCAATGTTGCAAAATCGAAACAAGCAACTTCTCGAAAAAAGATGATTAGCAAATTGAACATTGCAGAGATTAAACCTTCAAGCCGTCGTTATCCTGCCATCATTTTTGACCAAGAACGTGAAGCTGGAGACCAAATTTTGAATGTTGAAAACTTAAGTGCTTCCATTGACGGAGAAACATTGTTTACTAATGTAGATTTGAATATGGCCAAAGGCGATAAAATAGTTTTATTTTCAAGAGATTCTCGAGCTACCACAGCTTTTTACGAAATATTAAATGGGAATAAAAACCAGATTCAGGAGCTTATGATTGGGGAATTACTACAAATCAAGCCTATTTGCCTGTAGATAACCATTCTTTTTGAAAATGATTATTCATTAGTGGATTGGTTGCGTCAATGGGCAAAAACGGAAGAAGAGCGTGAAGAGGTTAATATTCGAGGATTTTTAGGAAAGATGATTTTTTCTGGAGAAGAAGCTTTGAAAACCTGCCGAGTTTTATCTGGGGGAGAAAAAGTGCGTTGTATGTTATCTCGTATGATGATGGAACGCGCAAATGTCTTAATGCTAGATGAACCTACTAATCATTTGGATTTGGAATCGATTACCGCATTCAATAATTCGTTGAAGAATTTCAAAGGATCAGGTATCTTTACGACCCATGATCATGAGTTTGCTCAAACTGTGGGAAATAGAGTTGTTGAATTAACTCCAAAAGGTGTAATTGACAGGTACATGACTTTTGATGACTATTTAGATGATGAAAAAGTTCAAGAACTAAGAACTAAAATGTATTCTTAAATTTTTGCCCAATATTTTTTATAGCTTCAAATTTTTCAGGATGTTATTATTCTGAAAAATTTGATAGTGGTGAATTTATATAGAGCGGTATTCTTTTACAGAAGCTTTTTATTTATTAGATGTAAAACAATTAAAAAAAATATACTTCAAACAGCATATTTTTTGTACTTTTACAACCCAAACACTACTCCGCTATGAGTCAAAAAGATATTGCTCACCTCCAATGAGGTCAATATTATACTACACCGTTTAGCTTGTCAATTGATAGAAAACCATCATGATTTTCTCAAACGGTATTGGTTGGAATTCAGCCAAGAGGAATTTTTTTGGCGGAGCGTCTCAAAAAAATCGTACAGCAAGAGTACAATATTCAAGAAATTGCTCTAGGGTATCTGGATATCACTTTCTTTAGAGATGATTTTCGAAGAACAGACAAACCATTAGAAGCTAATCAAACTAAAATTGATTTTGTCGTAGAGAATAAGAAAGTCATTTTTATTGACGATGTTTTGTACACAGGAAGAAGTATTAGATCGGCTCTGACAGCTATTCAATCTTTTGGTCGACCTTCAGAAATTGAATTGTTAGTTTTGATTGATAGACGTTTTAGTCGTCATTTACCCATACAGCCCGATTATTACGGCAGGCAGGTAGATGCTATAAATAATGAAAAAGTAAAAGTAAGCTGGAAAGAAAATGAAGGTGAAGACGGAGTTTTTTTAATTAACAGTAATCATCAATAATAAAGAAATGGGCGAGTTAAGCGTAAATCATTTATTGGGAATAAAATATATTACGAAACGCGATATAGAACTCATTTTTGAAACTGCCGACCATTTTAAAGAAGTAATTAATAGACCTATAAAGAAAGTCCCTTCTTTACGAGACATTACCATAGCCAATATATTCTTCGAAAATAGTACAAGAACAAAACTTTCATTTGAATTAGCCCAAAAACGATTGTCTGCAGATGTGATTAGCTTTTCAGCAGCACAATCATCAGTAAAAAAAGGCGAAACACTCATCGATACAGTAAATAATATTCTTTCAATGAAAGTAGATATGGTAGTTATGCGCCATGCAAATCCTGGAGCGGCACATTTTTTATCACAAAATGTCAAAGCATGTATTATTAATGCTGGTGATGGAGCGCATGAACATCCAACTCAGGCGTTACTTGACAGTTATACTATTAGAGAAAAATTGGGCGAGTTAGCTGGAAAAAAAGTAGTCATAGTGGGTGATATTCTGCATTCTAGAGTCGCATTATCCAATATATATGCATTGCAAATGCAGGGTGCGAAGGTGAAAGTATGTGGACCAAAAACGCTCATTCCAAGACATATAGAATCTTTGGGTGTTAGTGTTGAGCCTAATTTAAAGAAAGCATTGGAATGGTGCGATGTAGCTAACATGCTTCGGGTACAAAATGAAAGAATGGATGTAAATTATTTTCCCTCAACTCGAGAATATGCACAGCAGTATGGTGTAACGAAGGATCTATTAGACTCATTACATAAAGAAATTGTAATTATGCATCCTGGTCCCATCAATAGAGGAGTAGAGATTACTAGTGATGTTGCCGATTCAAGTCAATCGGTTATTTTGAATCAAGTAGAAAATGGGGTAGCCATTCGTATGGCAGTGATTTATCTTTTGGCTTCAAAAATTCAATAAATTATTTTTCATTATTCAATTTTTCTCTAAAATAATCGTAAATTAGCTATAGTTATTTAAGGTTTTATTTATTCTAATTTTAACAAATTCAATATATATTACCACATGAAAGTTGAGCAAAAAGGACATACAGTTTCTATAAAAGATACTCAAGGTGACTTAGTTTCCTTTTTGATGAAAGTAACCCATGAGCATAAATCTTTTGAAAAATACAATATGATTATTGATATTAGTTTGCATCATAATCTTTCCAAAAAAGACATCAATAGTTTTTTACCTCTTTCAAAAAAACACAAAGCAAATCGTAAATCGTTTGTTGTAGTTGCTCAAAACATTGATTTCAATACAGTTACAGATAAATTGACTGTTGTGCCCACCGTGTTAGAAGCTCACGATATCATTGAAATGGAAGAAATAGAAAGAGATTTGGGCTTTTGATAATTCCAAAATGAAATGAAACTAACCATACTCGGTTGTTATGCCGCCACACCTAGATCGTTTACCAATCCAACTTCACAGGTTCTAGAAATTAGAAATAGACTTTTTTTAATTGATTGTGGCGAAGGTACTCAGGTACAGTTAAGAAAGAATAAAATTAAGTTTTCAAAAATCAATCATATTTTTATATCTCATTTACATGGAGATCATTTTTACGGTCTAATTGGGTTGATTTCAACCTTTATGTTACTCAACAGAACAACTCCTTTACATATTTATGGTCCTAAAGGAATCAAGGAGGTGCTTCTTTTGCAGTTGAAAGTATCAAATTCATGGACTAATTATGATTTATTTTTTCATGAGTTAGAATCTAGAGATAGTGAAATTATTTTTGAAGATGATAAGGTAGTAGTAAAAACCATTCCTTTAAAACATCGTGTCTATACCAATGGGTTTCTATTTCAAGAAAAAATAGGAGATAGGAAATTAAATATGGTAGCGGTTCAAAATTTTGAGATTGATACGTGCTATTATCAAAAAATTAAGAATGGTAGCGACATTCTATTAGCAGATGGTATACTTATTGAAAATAGTCTTTTAACCTTTGACCCAGTCCCTGCGAAGACTTATGCTTTTTGCTCTGATACTGCTTACGATGAAGATATAACGAAACATATAGTAAATGTTGATATTTTGTATCACGAGTCAACTTTTTTAAAGAAAGAGGAAGATTTAGCTATAAAGACCATGCATTCAACGGCTTCGCAGGCTGCAAAAATTGCTTTAAAAGCAAATGTTAAGCAACTTATTTTAGGTCATTTTTCAACTCGATATGATAGTATTCAGTCTTTTAAAGAAGAAGCGGAAACAATATTTCCAGCAATTTTACTTGCTGATGATGGAGTTTCTTTTGAATTTTGACAAGTGGTATTAAACCATTCATTTTTGTAATTTTGAATATTTCAAACAGTTTTTAAATTAAAAAGAATCATAATTTATGAATCAAGATTTAAGTAATTACAGGAAATCCTACACTAAAGGGGAACTTTTAGAAACAGATATTCCTAAAGACCCAATTAATCTTTTTAATAGATGGTTTCATGAAGTTCAAGATTTTGGAGGAGTGGATGAAGTAAATGCTATGACGGTATCCACTATGGGTCTTGATGGTTTTCCTAAGGCTAGGGTTGTTTTATTGAAAAAGTTTTATGAAGAAGGCTTTGTTTTTTATACCAACTATAATTCTGAGAAAGGCAGAGCAATAGCAAATAATTCACATGTTTGTTTGTCTTTTTTTTGGCATTCATTGGAGCGCCAAGTTATTATCAAAGGGATAGCAGAAAAAACTTCATCAATAGAATCCGATAATTACTTTGCATCGCGTCCAGATGGAAGCAAGTTGGGTGCTATTGTTTCCAATCAGAGTCAAGTTATTAACTCTCGAACTGAATTAGAGGAAGAACTCAAAAGACTTGAAAATGATTTTCAAGGAAAGGATATTCCGAGACCTGATTTTTGGGGTGGTTTTTTAGTGCGTCCCATAGAAGTTGAATTCTGGCAAGGTAGGCCTAATAGATTGCATGATAGAATTCGTTATCATTTAGAAGAAGACTATAATTGGTCAATAAATAGATTATCTCCTTAGGTTTATTTCTCTCTAAATTTCACAGCCACTAATTTAGTGGCTTTTTGTTTTTATTTGTAAGAAATATACATATAAAAATATTAAATTTATGCATTTCATCGATTTTATTTGTCACTTAAGCGATAAATGTAGTAATATTGACATAAGAAATTAAAACAACGTTCTATCAATACACTTAAAGAAGTTTGCCCCACAATCTACTTTAAACTTAAACCTACTAGACTATGAAAACAAAATTACTTCGAGCATTGTTGCCGATGGCGTTAGTGTTCACTTTGATATCTTGTTCACCTGATTCTGCTTCAGAAGAGGTAGCTACGCCACAAGCTAGATTAATCCAAGATTATAACTACCAACCAGAGGAGTTAGAATTGGCCGACTTGATTAATGAATATAGAGCAAGTAAAGGTTTAAAAACATTGCATATTATCAATCACGTTTCATTCAAATCAGAAGAGCATAATGAATATATGATTTCAAAAAGAGTTGTAAATCATGATTTGTTTCAAGAGCGTGCTGAAAATATAATCGAAGTATTAGGAGCAGTAAAAGTAAACGAGAATATTGCTTATAATTTTTCAACTCCATATTCTGCATTGTATGCCTGGTTGAAAAGCTCAGGACACAAAGCAAATATTGAAGGAGATTTTACAGATTTTGGAATTTCAATTCGAGTAGATCCAAACACAGGAGATAAATATTATACCAACATTTTCATAAAAAAATAAATTGAGTTTAGTTTAATTACGTTTTGTTTTGACGATAAAGCCACTCTAACACGAGTGGCTTTTTTGTTTGGAGTAAATTGCAAGTAAATGAAACTTTATAGCCAGATTTCTTCCAGTTATAAAGGAGTAGTTATGAATGAGTCCTACAATTTACGGAACGCTTATTTTAAGTTTTCTCCTGAAAGGATTGTTTGTCCAAAAGCTGTCTTTCTTGAGTAGCATCTTTACAATACTCGATTTTCGCTATCTAATCCAATTTTACGTTGTGGAACTTTAGTTTCTGTCCATTCAATATGACATAATTTTGCTTCTACCATCTTGTTCTAGATTGATATTAGCTTTTGGAATAATTTTCATCAGAATAATAATATCCACTTTTTTAAATGCACTTAACCTATTAACTCACAGACCTTTGAAATGTTGTTTTAGGTTTGTAAAAAACCGTTTATTAGTTCTTTAAGATTATTGTCAGCAGGTTGTAGGCTAGGCTTTTAATCGATTTCCAATTAGCGAGAAGCTCCGACACCCTTTTTGAGTAAAGGTTTAATTGTAATAATTTAATCTATTCTATTTAGCTTTTTAGAGATTGCTCAATAATTTCATTGTAATAGCCCAATAGTGTGTTTGAGCTATTTTTTAATAAATGATTATTGATTTAGGATTATTGATTTTAAGAAATGATATGTCAAATTTGATAGATTTTGAGCCGCTGGATTGACTTATTTTTCGATAGGTATAATCTCAAGGCATACTTTCAAAGCAATATACAAATTCTCTAATGCACAGGACTCTTTTGTTTTATTTAAAATAAAAAAGCACTCTGAAAAGAGTGCTTCTAATTTAAAATTATATTATATCTTTTCGTTACAATGCTGTAATGATAAATTCACTGCGTCTGTTAGCTTGATGCTCATCTTCTGAACATTTAACACCATCTGCACATTTGTTTACCAATTGTGTTTCTCCATAGCCTTTTCCAGTTAGGCGATTTGCATCAATACCATTTTTAACCAACCAAGACATTGTAGATTTAGCTCTTCGGTCAGACAGCTTTTCATTGTATTTGTGCGTTTGACGACTATCTGTATGTGAACGAACGTCAATTTTCATGTTAGGATATTGTTTCATTACATCCAATATTTTTTCTAACTCAAGTGCAGCATCTGGTCTAATATTCCATTTGTCTAAGTCAAAATAAATAATCTTGATTCCAAAAGCTTTTGCTAGATCATCACCAACAACAACTGGTTTTACTTTTTTCTCTAACTGAATAGGTAAATCGGTTTTTCCAGTTAGAGTAGGGATAGTGATTTTTTGTTCTTTAGTTTCATAAGTATCTTTTTCAGCTCTTATAAAGTACGATTTTCCACATTCTACCTCAAAAGTATAAAAACCTTTATCATCTGAGATAACTTCTTTTATTATATTGAATTTATCGTCAAATAAAGTCACTTTTGTATTTGGTAAAATTTCTCCAGTATCTAAATCGGTTACAATTCCTGACAATACTTGCTCACAAACTAATTTTCTGGTCTCGAGAAACTTATAAATATCATCATATCCTTTTCCACCATCTCTATTTGAGGTTAGAAAACCTTTTCTAGTCTTGGTGTCAATCAAATAAGCGAAATCGTCTTGAGGGGAATTTGCAGGAGCACCAATATTGATAGGTTCTTTAAAACTTCCGTCAGCATTCATTCTTGACATGAATATATCTAAACCGCCCAATCCTGGATGACCGTCAGTTGCAAAATACAATTCATTTTCATTAGTAAAAATTGGGAATGATTCTTTACCCTCTGTATTGATAGATACTCCTAAATTTTCAGGAGTTCCAAAGCTTCCATCCTCATTGATTTTTACTTTCCATAAATCAGATTGACCATGAGTACCTGGCATATCAGATGCAAAGTACATTGTTTTTTCATCTGGACTTAAAGTTGGATGTGCTACGCTGTAGCTATCACTGTTAAATGGTAATTCTTCAGCATTTTTCCATTGATTATCAATCAAGGTTGCTTTATAGACTTTAAGCAAAGTGATTCTGTTTGCATCTTTACCTTTTTTACCATTATTGAAATTGTTTCGAGTAAAGTACATCGTTTTTCCATCCTTTGTAAAAACAGGTGTTGCTTCATGAAACCTTGAGTTGATATTTTTGGCAAACTTTTCAGGAACACTTAGACTATCTTCAACAATACCTTTTTCGTCTTTTGGAGTTATATCAGCA
The DNA here is from genome assembly GCA_016718345.1 of Flavobacterium sp. Classification (GTDB taxonomy): domain Bacteria; phylum Bacteroidota; class Bacteroidia; order Flavobacteriales; family Flavobacteriaceae; genus Flavobacterium. The sequence continues at coordinate 242,646 of JADKDN010000003.1, forward strand.
GAGTACATGTTTGTAAAGTACTGATTACTCCACTGGTGTTTTCTTTGAGCAAAGTTCCCGGTATCTCTCGATGAAGTGAAAATTAATTTGTTTCCAGAATAGGCACTTCCATAATCAGAATATTGAGAGTTGATTCCAGCATCTTTAATGATATATCTTCCGGAATTGGCTTTGATGATATCCATATAATTTTGTTTGTCATTAAAGATTTTACCTCTTAAGTCCTCACTAGATTTCTTATTGAACTGGACCATCATTTCATCCGCCTTTGCATATTGTCCAATTGACTTTAGGGATTGTGCGTATCTATAGTAATATTCTGGAACTACTTCTTCATTCATTGCAAATAACTCGCCATACCACTTTGCCGCCTTTTCTAAATTGGAGTTAAAATAGTATGCATTACCAAGTCTTTGAAATAAGTCGGCTGATTTATACCCTTTTTCTGCTATACGCTCATAGGTTTTTGTAGCATCAATGTAGGCAAACTTATCATACTCTTTATTTCCCTTTTTAACTTTTCCCTCCTGAGCATAGCTTGCAGAAGCTATCATACTCAAGAATGCGATTAAAATTATTACTTTATTTTTCATGATGTTACAGTTTTAGAAGAATCGTGGGGATATAATTTTGTTAATGTTATTGAATAATTCATAGCGCAAGAATATCTCATGCGAACCATAATCATAATTTTTCAAATTAGTGGTATCCATATCATAACCATATCCAATATACAAACCATCTGTTACTTGAAACCCAGCTAATGCGCTTACTGCAGCATCCCATCTGTAGGCTGCACCGACAACGAAATTTTCCATACAACATGAAATTTGCTGATACATCTACTTGTAGCGGAGCTCCTTCAACTACTTTAGTTAATAGAGCAGGTTTAAATTTTATGTCGCTATTCAAGTCAAAAACATGACCAGCAATCAAGTAATAATTAATTCGCTCTTTCAAAATAGCATATTCATCATCATTATATCTATTGGTTTCTACAAAATTCGGAACAGAGATACCTATATAGCTTTTATCAGAATGTAAGTAAACTCCAGCTCCAATATTGGGAGAAAATTTACTGTAATTAACCAATGATTTATCCACTACTGTGGGGTCGGAATTTAATTTTCCTGCATCAACATTAAAAAAGTTACCAGTTGCTTTTACACCAAAAGATAATTTATAATTTTCAGATGCTTGTACAGTATAAGATACATCAGCAGATACAGTATTTTCTACTGTAGGTCCAATTCTATCATTTATGAAAGAGAGTCCTATACCTAGATTGCTTTCATTTAAAGGTGTGTTCAATGACAATGCATTCGTTACAGGTGCTCCATCAAGTCCAACCCATTGGGTACGATGCAATCCAAATATACTCATAGCTCCTCTCGATCCGGCATAAGCAGGATTGACATTAATTGTGTTGTACATGTACTGCGTAAACTGTGCATCTTGCTGAGCATGGCTTATCGCTGCTGTAAACATCAAAACGAAAATTAGTATTCTTGTTTTCATTAGATTCTTGTTTTTAACCTGAGGGTTTTTACACCCTCAGGAGTTAGATTTGAGTTATATTATCTGGTTAAGTATAAATATCCGTCTTTTTTCAATGTATCACCTTTATCATTAGTATATTCAATGATATAGAAGTAGGTTCCAGTAGGTAATTCAGACGATTTATTAACAGTTGCTCTTCCTTCAGAGATTCCTTTGAAAACTCTTGAGTTGTTGTCATATTGATTTACCTCGAACACTAATACTCCCCAACGGTTGTATATTTCTACCTTGTTAGTTGGGAAACAATCTGTAAACTCGATATTTTCAATCTTGAAAAAGTCGTTAGCACCATCATCATTAGGTGTTACTGCATTGTACACTCTTATTGGAGAACATTCAGGTAAAACAATACAATCATCATCAACATTCATTTTAACTTTGACAGTTTTAGAACAATCACCATCTGCAACTACATATTTTAGGTCATACAATCCTTTATTAATTCCATTCGGAATGTATATATTTCCTTGTATTGCGTTTGGATTTACTGCATCTGTCCAAGTACCACCTTCTGGTGTTCCTTGTGGTAACAATGCTTTAAGATCAACTCTTAAATCAACATCTGCATTACATTTAGCATAGCCATCAGTTCCTATTTCATCAGTTAATGATGTAACAACTACATTTTGGTTAGCTGAAGTTACATTCCCATTACCATCATCAAAAGTCCAACGAATTACATAAGTTCCTTCGAGAGTATATTTTAAAGGATCGGTAGTTGTTCCTACAATAGCTCCGGCACAACCATCATTAGCAGTTGGTGGGGTAGCAGTAGCAGAACATTGACTGGTAATATCCGCTAATTCAGGAGCGAGTGGTGCTCTAGTATCATCTACAATTACATTTTGATTTGCAGTGAAACTATTACCATTACCATCATTGAAAGTCCAACGGATAACAAATGTACCTTGAGTACTATATGTTAACGGATCTGATGTTGTACCTACAACATTACCTACGCAACTGTCAATAGCAATTGGTGCAGTCGCTGTCGCAGAACATTGGCCTTTCACATCTTCCAATACCGGTGGAACAGGAGCTGTTTTATCTTCAACGTTAATAGTTTGCGTAGCAGTTGATGAATTTCCACATGAATCTATAGCTTTCCAAGTTCTAGTCACTGAATAGGAACCATTAGTACCTGGTGTTGTTACATCTTCAAAAGTTAAAGTGAATGCACCACCGCAATTATCTATGGCTGTTGCTTCAGCAAACTCAGGTTTCGCTGGACAAGAGATTGTTGATGTCGCAGGCAATTCATTGAATACAGGAGCTAAATTATCTTCTACAGTTATAGTTTGAGTTATTGTTTCAGAACTATTACCACTTGAATCTTTAAAAGTCCATGTTCTAGTAATTACAAATGAATTAGCACATTTTCCTTGAACAATAGCATCTTCACCTTTAACATTAATTTCACCATCACAATTGTCAACAGCTGTTAAAGTCGCTGCCACTGGAACATCACCTAGACAAGCATAGGTTTCATTTTTAGGAGCGGTAGGAGCTACAGGTGCTTCATTATCTTTCACAATTACATTTTGTGTTGCAGTTGCACTATTTCCATTACCATCTTCAAACGTCCAAGTAATAACATAATCACCTTTTATTGAATAAGATAAAGGATCGTTTGTTGTACCTTTTATATTTCCAGAGCAATTATCTAATGCTGATGGAACTGTAGCTGTAGCTGTACATTGTCCAATTACATCCTCTAATTGAGGCACAACAGGTTTCTCAGTATCTTTTACAATTACATTTTGTGAAACGGCTTGAACAAATCCTTTACCATCATCAAATTTCCAATTAATTACATAAGAACCTTGTGTAGTATAGGTTAATGGATCATTAGTCGTTGCCACAATTTCTGTTCCAGAACACGCTATAGTATAGGTTGGTTTTGGTGCAGTTACCGAACATTGACCAGTGATATCAGCTAGAGCTGGTATTTCCGGTTGAGTACCAGTAATATCGTACGCACAAGTCGTAGGATTGAAAGTAGCTGTTTGGTAACAAGCCACTACAGGAGCCTCAGGTTTAGTACCAGTGATATCGTACGCACAAGTCGTAGGATTGAAAGTAGCCGTTTCATAACACGCCACTACAGGAGCCTCAGGTTGAGTACCAATAATATCGTACGCACAAGTCGTAGGATTGAAAGTAGCTGTTTGGTAACACGCCACTACAGGAGCTTCAGGTTGAGTACCAGTAATATCGTACGCACAAGTCGTAGGATTGAAAGTAGCTGTTTGGTAACAAGCCACTACAGGAGCCTCAGGTTGAGTACCAGTGATATCGTACGCACAAGTCGTAGGATTGAAAGTAGCTGTTTGGTAACACGCCACTAAGGGTATCAGGTTGAGTACCAGTGATATCGTACGCACAAGTCGTAGGATTGAAAGTAGCTGTTTGGTAACAAGCCACTACAGGAGCCTCAGGTTGAGTACCAGTAATATCGTACGCACAAGTCGTAGGATTGAAAGTAGCTGTTTGGTAACAAGCCACTACAGGAGGCTCAGGTTGAGTACCAGTAATATCGTACGCACAAGTCGTAGGATTGAAAGTAGCTGTTTGGTAACAAGCCACTACAGGAGCCTCAGGTTGAGTACCAGTGATATCGTACGCACAAGTCGTAGGATTGAAGGTAGCTGTTTGGTAACAAGCCACTACAGGGTGCCTCAGGTTGAGTACCAGTAATATCGTACGCACAAGTCGTAGGATTGAAAGTAGCTGTTTGGTAACAAGCCACTACAGGAGGCTCAGGTTGAGTACCAGTAATATCGTATGCACAAGTCGTAGGATTGAAGGTAGCAGTTTGGTAACAAGCCACAAGGGAGCCTCAGGTTGAGTACCAGTAATATCGTACGCACAAGTCGTAGGATTGAAAGTAGCTGTTTGGTAACTCAGGTTGAGTACCAGTGATATCGTACGCACAAGTCGTAGGATTGAAGGTAGCTGTTTGGTAACAAGCCACTACAGGAGCCTCAGGTTGAGTACCAGTGATATCGTACGCACAAGTCGTAGGATTGAAAGTAGCTGTTTGGTAACAAGCCACTACAGGAGCCTCAGGTTGAGTACCAGTAATATCGTACGCACAAGTCGTAGGATTGAAAGTAGCTGTTTGGTAACAAGCCACTACAGGAGGCTCAGGTTGAGTACCAGTAATATCGTACGCACAAGTCGTAGGATTGAAAGTAGCTGTTTGGTAAAAGCCACCCTACAGGAGTCTCAGGTTGAGTACCAGTGATATCGTACACACAAGTCGTAGGATTGAAAGTAGCTGTTTGGTAACAAGCCACTACAGGAGCTTCAGGTTGAGTACCAGTGATATCGTACGCACAAGTCGTAGGATTGAAAGTAGCCGTTTGGTAACAAGCCACTCTGGGGGCACTCAGGTTGAGTACCCGTGATATCGTACGCACAAGTCGTAGGATTGAAGGTAGCAGTTTGGTAACACGCCACTACGGGAGCCTCAGGTTGAGTACCAGTGATATCGTACGCACAAGTCGTAGGATTGAAGGTAGCAGTTTCATAACACGCCACTACGGGAGCCTCAGGTTGAGTACCAGTGATATCGTATGCACAAGTCGTAGGATTGAAGGTAGCAGTTTCATAACACGCCACTACGAGGTCTCAGGTTGAGTACCAGTGATATCGTACGCACAAGTCGTAGGATTGAAGGTAGCAGTTTGGTAACACGCCACTACAGGAGCCTCAGGTTGAGTACCAGTGATATCGTACGCACAAGTCGTAGGATTGAAGGTAGCAGTTTGGTAACACGCCACTACGGGCCTCAGGTTGAGTACCAGTGATATCGTACGCACAAGTCGTAGGATTGAAGGTAGCAGTTTCATAACAAGCCACTACAGGAGCCTCAGGTTGAGTACCAGTAATATCGTACGCACAAGTCGTAGGATTGAAAGTAGCTGTTTCATAACAAGCCACTACAGGAGCTTCAGGTTGAGTACCAGTGATATCGTATGCACAAGTCGTAGGATTGAAGGTAGCAGTTTGGTAACACGCCACTACAGGAGCTTCAGGTTGAGTACCAGTGATATCGTACGCACAAAGCCTCAGGTTGAGTACCAGTGATATCGTACGCACAAGTCGTAGGATTGAAGGTAGCAGTTTCATAACAAGCCACTACAGGAGCCTCAGGTTGAGTACCAGTGATATCGTATGCACAAGTCGTAGGATTGAAGGTAGCAGTTTCATAACACGCCACTACGGGAGCCTCAGGTTGAGTACCAGTAATATCGTACGCACAAGTCGTAGGATTGCAAGTAGCCGTTTGGTAACAAGCTACTGCTGGTGGAGGAGTAGTGTTTTGTATGATTACATTTTGTGTAGTAGAAGAAGAGTTTCCATTACCATCATTAAAAGTCCAAGTTATTACAAAAGTACCTTGTGAGTTATATGACAAAGGGTCGTTAGTAGTTGCAGTAATAATTCCTGCACAATTATCTTCTGCAGTTGGAGTTGTTACTGATGCAGAACATTCAGCAGTTACATCTGCAAGAACAGGAGTTACTGGAGCTATGGTGTCTTTCACAATTACATTTTGTGTTGCTGTTTGAACATTACCATCTCCATCATCAAAAGTCCAAGTTACAACAAAAGTACCTTGAGAAGTGTAAGTTAAAGGATCATTTGTAGTAGCTGTTATAACTGCATCGGAGCATACATTGTTGAAAGTTGGCGCAGTAACCGTAGCCGAACATTGACCAATCACATCAGTAAGAATAGGTAGTACTGGTTTAGTTGTATTGTCAACTATTACATTTTGTGTACTTGTTACAGCATTTCCATTGCCATCATCAAAAGTCCAATTTACTACATAGATTCCCTGAGCGGTATCCAATAAAGGATCGCTTGTAGTCGCTGTTATAATACCTGCCCAATTATCAGATGTGTTGGAGCTATTACTGTAGCTGAACACTCACCTTTTACATCAGCAAGAGTAGGTATTACAGGTGCAGTTAAATCATTAACAGTAATTGTAATGTTTGCTGTTGAACAGTTTGCTGGATTTAGTTTTTCACAGATTTGGTATTCTAAAGTATATTGACCAACTGTCAATCCACTATTAATAACCGAAATAACTCCAGTAGTAGTATCTAAATTAATGTTTTGATTTCCACCAGAAACTAAAGATAAATTTACTTTATCGGATGAAAATACCAATCCGTTCAGTAAATCATTTTGAAGAATATTACCTAATGTTGATGAACTTGAACATTCTATAGAAAAGTCATTATCAACAGCTACTATTGCTGGAGCTGTTACTGTAATGTATACAGTTGCAGGGTCACAGTTTGAAGGATTTAATTTTTCACAAATTTGGTAAACAATAGTATAGTTTCCAGCAGGAGTAGGAGTAGCAGGAGTTGTTACAGTCAAATTCACTTGGTTTATAGCTACTGGATTACCATTTAAGGTATCCGCACCATTTCCGTTATTTGACAAAACATTTCCAGCATTTGTATTTCCATTTAAACCGTTTCCACCAGCTATAATATCATCTTGAGCAATAATGGCTGGAGCTGTTACTGTAATATATACAGTCGCAGGGTCACAGTTTGAAGGATTTAATTTTTCACAAATTTGGTAAACAATAGTATAGTTTCCAGCAGGAGTTCCAGCAGGAATGCTGATTTGACCTGTTGTTACATCAATAAGAGGAACAAGTCCACCATTTATAGGCGTAGCAGGGTTATTACAGTCAAATTCACTTGGTTTATAGCTACTGGATTACCATTTAAGGTATCGGCACCATTTCCGTTATTTGACAAAACATTTCCAGCATTTGTATTTCCATTTAAACCGTTTCCACCAGCTATGATATCATCTTGAGCGATTATAACAGATTTGGTTACAGTTACTGTCACTATTGCAGTATCACAGTTCGTTAAATTACCTACCTCACATATTTGATAAGTTAAAGTATAAGAACCTTCTGGTGTTCCTGGATCAACAACAACATTACTTCCATTTAATTTTACTCCAGGATTTGTTGAGCTCACAAAACTTAAACTTACTTGAGAAGGAGTAACTAAAATACCATTCAATGTATCATTAACCAATACATTTGAAAATGAAGTCCCACCTATTAAACCATTTATAGAAGTTCCTGCATCATCATTTGCGATTATTTTTTTACATTTTGCAATAGTAAATGGGAAATTACATCCTGAATTGGATGGAGGTACTGCATAGTAAGTTATTGTAGATCCGTCAGTTACTGGGAAAGGATTGTTCGCTGTATTGAATGGGTGAATTCTTGTTACTGGAAACGAATCATAAAATAATGTACCGCTTGGGAAGTTAGAAGAAATTTCTGTTGGTGAAACAACGTTTGTTCCATTACAATAGGAGAAATTTCTAACTAAGGGTGCATTTTGACAATTTGTAGTCAACATAGTCGCTACCATTATCAACATTTATTGTTAAAGGAAATAGGTTGTCAACGTACAAGACCATTCTGTGTGTATCCTTGAATAACCTTTCTTCCACTAAAAGTAGCACCTGTTGCTAGCACCAACACCACTCGAAGTACCATCGATTACGATTTTACCACCACAACTGAAATTAGCTCAAAATAGGGCAATCATTGTTTGCTTTTATTTTAAAATGTTAAAGTAGCTAAAGATTACTTCGATTTGACAGGTAATGGTAATTTTCCGAAATCCCAAACTATAGATCCTGTTGCTCCTAAAGAAGCATCAAAATATACATTGTTAGGAGTTGGAAGGAGAGAATAATACTGTTCCTACCGCACTGCCTGTTACATATGTAGCATTATAAGGTATTGGAACAATTAATTTATAATTATTAATTGCTTCTGTACCTAAGTTTTTTACATCAATATTTAATGCAATTTCTTGCCCCGGTAATGAAGTGTAAGGTTGAGAAGTTACAGGAACATTATTTATACTTGTAGCAGATATAACTCCTTCAACTTCTGGAATATAAGCATCAACAGCCATTGCTATAGCAAATATAGAATAAGTGTCACCACTAGTTCCGTATTTAAAATTAGTTGATGTTTGGTTGTTTCCAATAACGGAGTTGCTAGGGTTAGGAACATTAAACATGCTAATGTCGATACCCGTATTATTTTGTAAGGAAGGATTTCTGAAAGCTCCCCCTGTATTTATTGATGAGTTAAAGAAATTTGTCGAAGAATTTCCGGAATGGCTCAAGTTTAAATAACTAGCATCGCTGTTTTTTTGGATTTTAAAGTAATCACCAGTAAATGCAACGTCACCTTCACTTGCCATTAAACCAAGTTTTACTCCTACATTCCCAGCTTGAACAGTATTAAATCCAGAAACAGGTAGCGTAAACCCTGATGAGTTACTTGCTTGAACATAAGCATATCCATCAAAAATAGTTACGTCGCGATATTTCATTTTCGCATTTTCATAGACTACAATAATACCCCAGCCGCCAGAGTATCCAGTTCCGCTAACATTACCTTCCAATAATGCCATGTCAGCTGCAAAATACTCTCCAATACCGTTAGTTCGTACGTAGTCAGTAATTTCTTTGTAAGCAGAGAATATATTATCATCAGCACCTCCAGTTGGATAATAAATATCACTTGCAGATGCTGTAAATTTTGTGTAAGAAGAAGAGTTAGGGCCTTTTAATGAGATTACTCTTTTATCATAATTTTTTGTTATCGTTGTAAACGACTGGATAGTACCAGAAACATTTACCAAGGCAGACGATGAATTTCTAGTGTCTGTAGTTGATAAATTTATGGCTGTACTTCGTACTAAACTATTGATTTTTATAGTTACCGTCCCATCAACAATGGTATAGGGAGTGGTAAGAGTTGCAGTGGCAGTAGAACCAGAAGTTACAATGGTTACAGGCACATTTACTGCAGTTCCTCCATTGACAGAGAGCGTTACTTTAGCTGGTGCTGCATTGTTGGTATAACTAAATACGTAGGTATTTCCATTTCCTGAAAACGTAAAGACTGGACTTGTATTGGTTCCACTCGGATTTGGATTGTTTCTCGTGATAGATAACGAATAATTGGTATTGGTTATGTTCTGGTTATGAGTGGCGGTAAGGTTGTTATTAATAGACTCCGTGCCGTTAGGAACTTGTCGAGTAACGTTAAACGTATTATTACTTGATGATTTACCAGTCCAGTACAAACCTGCGTACACAATGTTAGAACAACTTGGAATTGCTCCGTTTTCAGTCGATAACGCTAAGGTAGCTGATGAGGAGTTAAAAGTATTTGGATCTCCATCAGTGTCAACGTAAGTCATGTATTGACCGTTATTGTTTGTATTATCACCGTAGTTTTGAGGTGTTAAACACGTATTTCCTAACATGGTAAAATCCCCTTTCACATTATAAATCTTTTTAGAAGGAGTATATTGTGAGGTTCTTTGAGCAAAATTAACTCTAACTTGAGCATTTGTTTTAATTGTAGTTCCAAGGAGAAAAACAAGTAATACAACTAAGTATTGAATTTTGCTTTCGATTGCTTTAATGTATAAATTTTTCATAATGCTTTCTTTTATCAAAAATTATTGATTTGTATCTCCCTTTTCAACTTTGTAGAAGATACTGTATTTTTCATCATAATTTAGTATCATTTTAGAAAGAGCTACATCGGTTGTAGACACGCTCGAAACAATATAGATGTATTTTAAATTTTTGAAATTTGAAAATACAGACAAATCAATTGTAGAACTTAGTTCAGTAGCACTATTGATTTTGATGGTGACAATCTCAATGTTATTTTTCAATAAATTTGAATTGCTAATTTTATTCAAAGAACGTGCATCAACAAAAAAATTTTTTGGCTTTTCGCCATAGGTTTTCACATTGCCAGAATCAAAATAAATTGAAGGTTGAACCTTGTACAATAAATTTTCCAAATTCTGAGCAGCCGGATTGACAGACTTTCTTGAACTAAGATTGTTGGCCTCGGGCTTCAAAGATGCAATGAAAGAATTCACCTCCATGACTTGGGGTGAACCATCCTGTCTTTCAACCTGAGCAGAAACAGATGCACTATAAAATGCAACTATCAGTAGTAAGATTAGTTGTTTCATAATTAAAATTGGGGATAATTTAAACAGAAAAAGAGTTTTCAGTTGGTTAATGAATATGTTTGGGACTTTTGTTTTCATAATATTAAATTTTTATTAATTATTATTACTCGTATTTGGGATGTATTTTACCAGGTTAATTTTGTGAGCCAAATTACTTACAAAAACTATTTAATAATAATTTTTTCTGTAAAAAACATAAATATCAGATTAAATGACATTTAAGGGATATATTTTGATATTTTTTTAGAACTTTTTCTACAGTTTTTGAATTTAGTACTTTCATTTTATTTAGATTTTAGTTGTTTTAACATTTCAAAACTATTCTATTAAAATGAATCCACCAAAAAAAACATCGATAAAATGCAAAAATAACGGATAAAATGCGTTTTTAACTATATTTTTACAGATAAAGATTACAAAAGTGTGTTAATAAAAATTTGTTTATAAATTATTTTGATTCTTTTTATTTAACAAATTATGATTAAAAAATTAATTGATTCTGGTGAAACAAAAATTACGTAAATTGTAGCTTGATAAAAAAACATTTCATTAGTTGATTAAATTTCCTCCGCTATGAAAAATTTAATAGTTATTAGACACGCTAAATCGAGTTGGGATGCGCCTCTCAAAGATATTGACAGACCATTAGATAATCGTGGTATTAAAGATGCACATCGAATAGCTTTAAGAGCAGTAAAACATCTGCCTAAAAACTTTTTAATGTTCAGTAGTACGGCAAAAAAGGGCATCAGAAACTGCAATTATTTTGCTCAAAATTTTTATATCCAATGAAAATATTGTTTTTAAGGAGGAACTCTATACTTTTGACGAAAACAATTTGGAAAGAATTGTTAAATCTCTCAATAATAAGTACGATAATGTGATTCTTTTTGGACACAACGAGGCAATTACAAATTTTGTTAATAAATTTGGAGACATTTTTATAGAAAATGTCCCTACATCTGGCTTTGTTTCACTGAAATTTGATTCGGACAATTGGCAGTTTATCGATAAAGGAAAAACAATTAAAACACTATTTCCAAAGGATTTAAAATAAATACATGATTAATAATTCATATACTGACAGAGAAAAAAGCTGGTTGGCTTTCAATGCTAGAGTATTGCAAGAAGCTGCCGATGAGACAGTTCCGCTATTAGATAGACTACGTTTTTTGGGCATTTTTTCCAATAATTTAGATGAGTTTTTCAGAGTTCGTTTTGCTGCAATTAGGCGTTTAAGTTTGTCTGGGGTTTCAGGAGAAAAAGTTTTAGGGGGTATCAGCGCAAAACAATTACTTAAAGATATTACTGAAATAGTTATTCAGCAACAATCAGAAAGTTTGAGGATTTTAAGCATCATTGAGAAAAAGCTTCAAGAGGAAAATATCTTTATGATTAATGAAGATGAAATTTCTGAAGAACAGGAGCATTTTCTCAAAGATTTTTTTATTCAAAAAGTAAGTCCTGCTTTGGTGACGATTATCCTAAATGATTTGGCAGAATTCCCATTGTTGAAAGACACCGTTGGATATCTTGCAGTTAAGTTAGTTATGCGAGGCGCCAAGCCTTCCAAGTCACTTTTAAATATTGTCAAGACCAAAAAAGAGGTTCGGTATGCAGTAATAGAAATACCAAAAACCATCAATCGATTTGTGGTGTTACCTTCCAGTGACGAGAAGAAATACATCATTCTTTTAGACGATGTGATTAGACACAATCTCAGTAGTATATTCAACATTTTTGATTACGAGAGTGTTTCGGCTCATATGATAAAAATTACCCGCGATGCTCAGTTAGAGATTGATAGCGATTTGAGTAAGAGTATGCTTGAAAAAATTGCCACAAGTGTAAAAGATAGAAGAATTGGTGAGCCTGTTCGATTTATTTATGACCAAAAAATCGAAAAAGATACCTTGAAATTTTTCCTTTCAAAAATGCATATTGACTCAACCGATAGTGTAATTCCTGGCGGAAGATACCATAACAGAAGGGATTATATGGATTTTCCTAATTTAGGTCGATTTGATTTATTGTATTCATTAAATGAGCCATTACCCGTTTGTGATTTGAGTTTAGATGGAAGTATTTTAGAAAGAATTAGTGTAAAAGACTATTTGGTTCATGCTCCTTATCAGTCATTTTCTTACTTAATTAAGTTTCTGAGAGAAGCAGCATTAGATCCAAAAGTAACCACAATTAAGATTACCTTATATCGTTTAGCAAGAAATTCACAAATAGTTAGTTCACTGATTAATGCTGCCAAAAACGGAAAGAAAGTTACCGTTCAAATCGAACTTCAAGCACGATTTGATGAAGCTAGTAACATCTACTATGCTGAGCAAATGCAAACTGAAGGTATCAATCTTATTTTTGGTATTAAAGGTTTAAAAGTACACAGCAAAATTTGTGTCATTGAAAGAATTGAGTTTGGCAAATTAAAGCGATACGGATTTGTTTCAACAGGAAATTTCAACGAATCTACCGCAAAAGTATATACGGATGTTACCCTTTTTACTTGTCATCAGTAGATTTTGAAAGACATAGACAAGGTTTTTGATTTCTTTGATGTAAATTTTAGAGTACACCGATACAAACATTTAATTGTGTCTCCACATTACACAAGATCTCGATTTTATAAGCTAATCGATAGAGAAATTCACAATGCACAGGCAGGTGGCGAGGCTTATATTAAATTAAAAATGAATAGTGTTTCTGATTTTGCTATGATTGATAAATTATATGAAGCAAGTCGAGCTGGCGTAAAAATTCAATTGCAAATTAGAGGAATATGTTCGCTTATTCCGGGAGTGAAAGGCATGAGCGAAAATATCGAAGCCATTAGTATTGTAGATAATTATTTGGAGCATTCTAGAATTTACATTTTTGCAAATAAAGGCGAACCTGATGTTTACATATCCTCAGCTGATTTTATGACTAGAAATCTTGATGGTCGGGTAGAAGTAACCTGTCCTATATATGATGAAAGTATTAAAAAAGAATTGATTGATATTTTTAACATTGGATGGAAAGGAAATGTTAAAGCGCGGTATCATTCTGAAAAATTGGATAATAAATATAGAGTTCGAGGTCAAAATACAGTATTCAGAGCTCAGTTGGAAACCTATAATTATTATAAGAATAAAAATCAGATTTCCGCTCAAACTCAGTCAACAAACGATTCAATAATAAAAGAATAGCTCCAGAATGATAGTATTAAAAAGTATGCTGCAATAGATATAGGTTCCAATGCTATGAGATTATTGGTAGCTAATATTATTGAAGAAAAAGGGAAAGAAACTCATTTTAGCAAAAGTGCTTTGGTTCGACTACCAATCCGTTTAGGTCAAGATGCATTTACTGTTGGAGACATTTCTGATGAGAATATTGATCGTATGGTGGATGCTATGAAGGCTTTCAAATTATTGATGAAAGTCCACAAAGTCGAAAAATATGTTGCGCTTGCCACATCAGCCATGCGAGAATCCAGTAACGGTCAAGAAGTTATTGATATTATTAATGAAAAAGCTGATATCAAAATTGATATTATTGATGGTAAAACCGAGGCAGCTATCATTGCTTCAACCGATTTGCATTACCTTCTAAAAACAGAGCAAACCTATCTTTATGTGGATGTAGGTGGTGGTAGTACGGAATTTTCTTTGTTTTCTGATGGGAAAATGATTGCCTCAAAATCGTTCAAAATTGGAACCGTTCGATTGTTAAATGATATGGTCAATGATTTGGTTTGGCTCGAAATTGAGAAATGGATAAAAAACTATTGTAAAGAATTTGAAACGGTAACGCTTATAGGTTCTGGTGGTAACATTAATAAGTTATTCAAAATGTCTGGCAAGCAACAGGATAAACCCCTGAGCTATACCTATGTTTTGAAGCGTTATAATTTCTTAAATTCCTTGACCTATGAGCAACGAATTTCAGAGTTAGGATTGAATCCTGATCGAGCTGACGTAATTGTTTTGGCAACAAAAATTTATCTCAACGCCATGAAGTGGAGCAATGCCAAACATATTTATGTTCCCAAAATAGGATTGTCTGACGGAATTATTAAAGCCATGTATTTTGGTAAAATATAATTAAAATGACAAAAATCCAAAAGCAATAAACCGCAAATTCGTAAATTTTAAATTTTTTTAAATTTGAGAATTTGCGGTGATTTTTTTGTTAGAAAAGAAATAAGATTAAATATCCAAATCAAAGGTTTTTCGTAGTAACTCAAGGTTGGGATTTATTTCGTTCAATCTGTTGTATTTGTCTTGTGCAGTAAAGGCAAATTTGTTTTCGATACTTTCATTTACAATTACGTTTATCGTAATATCGTGATTGTGTAAGTGTCCTTTTAAATAGCCCAATAATCCATTTTTTTCAGATTCAAAATCAATTTTTGAGCCCTCATTTGGCAATTCAATAGTAATTTCGGTTCCATTCAATACTGGGTCGTTTATGGATAATAAAGATTCCATGATTTTATACCCTTTGTCTCCCAGTTTCTGAGCATATTTATTCCAATGCAAGAGCATATCGGTTTCAGTAAACGGTTCTGTAGGAAGTTGAACAGCTTCTTTTATATAGGATTTATTGTTTTCTTGCAATTCTCTTTTGGCACGAATACTAGCTAACGAAAGCGCTGATACTTTTGTTTCCGCACTGGGAATTTGAGTTGTTTTTGGAGCTACTTCTGTTGTTGGTTCTGCTACTGTTTTCAACTTTATTTTCTACAGATGCCAGAACTGGAATATCAAGAATTTCTGGTGATTCTACCGCCAGTTCCAGCACTCGACCGTAGAAATGTTTGGCAGGAATTATATATCCGTCAACTTTTTTTTTTCTCCATCAAAAGTGATAGAGGCCAGTTGCATCAAGCAAAGTTCTACTAATAATCGTTGATTTTGAGAAAGTTTGTATTTCAAATCGCAATCATTGGCAATTTCTATTCCTTTGAGTAAAAAATCTTGAGTTGCTTTTTGAGATTGTACCTCGTATAACTTTTGAGCTTGTTCTCCAACTTCTAATAAAGATAGTGTCGAAGGGTTTTACAAACCAATAAATCTCTAAAATGTGAAGCCAATCCTGAAACAAAATGATGTCCATCAAAACCTTTGGCAAGAATATCATTGTAAGCCATTAACAAATCGGAATTTTATTTTCTAAAATTAAATCGGTAATGTTGATGTAGGTTTCGTAATCTAAAACATTTAGATTTTCGGTAACGGCTTGTCTTGTTAAATTATTTCCGCAATAGGAAACAACTCGGTCAAAAATGGACAAGGCATCTCGCATGGCACCATCCGCTTTTTGAGCAATAATGTGCAAGGCATCGTCTTCAAATTGAACCCCTTGATTTTCTGCAACCTCTGCCAGATGTTCTTTAGCATCTTTAACAGTAATTCGTTTGAAATCAAAAATCTGACAGCGCGATAATATTGTAGGGATGATTTTATGTTTTTCGGTCGTAGCCAATATAAAAATGGCGTGTTTTGGTGGCTCTTCCAATGTTTTCAAGAACGCATTGAAAGCTGCCGAAGATAACATGTGCACCTCGTCTATAATGTATACTTTATACTGTCCAGTTTGTGGTGGAATACGAACTTGATCAATCAAATTTCTAATGTCATCAACGGAATTGTTTGAAGCGGCATCCAATTCAAAACATTGAAAGCAAAATCTTCGTTGGGATCATCATAACCGGGTTGGTTGATTTTTCGAGCCAAGATTCTAGCACAAGTTGTTTTTCCTACACCTCTTGGTCCAGTAAATAATAGGGCAGAAGCCAAATGATTCGTTTCTATGGCATTCAATAAAGTATTGGTAATAGCTTGTTGTCCTACAACATCTTTAAATGTTTGCGGACGATACTTGCGAGCCGATACTATAAATTGTTCCATAGAATTGGATTGGATAGCAAATATAGTTTTTAATTTAAAGATTGAAAAATTTAAAGATTGAAAGATGAAAAAATAATAGCTATAATGACAATAGCAATAGCAATAGCAAAATTTAAAATCTACACTTTAAAATCTGCAATCTAAATTCTTAAATCCTTACTTTTGCACTGCAGACCGCCTTATCGCCGCCCGCCTAGGTGGGGGGAGGAAAGTCCGGACACCACAGAGAAGCATATCGGGTAACACCCGTCACCCGTCCCGAAGCTTCGGGACGAGGGAGGACAAGTGCAACAGAAAGTATGTACAGGTAATGCTGTAGTGAAACCAGGTAAACTCTATGCGGTGAAATTTCAAGTATATCGGCATTTAAGGGCTTCTCGTCCGTTGTCGAAGGGTAGAAAGATGGATCCCGATAGTAATGTCGGGACTAGATAAATGATAAGGGCGCTTCGGCGACTAAGAATCCGGCTTATAGGTCTGCTTTTTTTAATTATACGTTTGGTTTCAATGAGTTTTCGATATCACCTGGGCAGACAGGCATTTTTTGTTCCGTTTTACTTCACAAAAAACACTCGAACTGACGGTTTCGATACTTAGATGTAATGAGTTGAAAACATAAATTTATGAGCAATTTTTCTTCTGATACTTCATCAAAACCTCAAAAAAGTTTGCCTTTCAAAATTGTAACCAACCTTACTTTTTGGGTTTTTATTGCTATTGTTGCTGGTGTTCTTTTGGGTCATTTTTTTCCTGAAAAGGGGATACAAATGGAAATCATCGGGAAGACTTTTGTTTCTATTATCAAACTTTTTATTGCACCTATTATTTTTCTGACTATTGTTTTGGGGATTTCGGGCATTGGCGATTTAGGAAAGGTGGGTCGGATAGGTTTAAAATCTTTGTTTTATTTTGAGGTGGTTTCGACCTTGGCTTTGGCTATAGGTGTGGCCGTAGCCTACTTTTTTGAACCAGGGAATATTAACAAATCGGGCTTGGATTTGCAGGATGCGAGTACTTTTACTCAGAATGCTTCGGAGCATTTTTCATGGGTGCAGTTCTTTTTGTCCAATTTAACCTTGCAAGTTTTGGTGGTGGCGATTGTGGTTGGGATTTATCTAAACTTTTATAAACATCGGGATCATGCGGTTTTGGTTTTGGAACGATTTTCTAAGTTTGTGTTTTTGGGGTTGAAGTATGTCATGTATCTCGCACCGCTTGGCGCTTTTGGTGGAATGGCATTTACGATTGGCAAGTTTGGATTGGCAACTCTAATTCCTTTAGGGAAATTGATGCTTTCGGTTTACTTGACCATGTTTTTGTTTGTTTTGTGGTTTTGGGTGCTATTCTTCGGTATTATAAAATAAAGATGCTCGATTTGTTGAAATACATTCGAGAAGAATTGCTACTGGTTTTGGGAACTTCATCGTCTGAAGCGGCTTTGCCTTCGATTATGGTGAAGTTGGAACATTTGGGTGGCAGTAAAATCGGTGGTGGGCTTGGTGATACCAACGGGCTATTCTTTCAATCTCGATGGGACTTCGATTTATTTGTCAATGGCGGTGATTTTCTTGATTGTATAATGTGCATTTGAGTTTTTGGGAAATATTGAGCATCATTGTGATTTTGATGATTACCTCTAAAGGGGCTGCGGGTGTGACGGGAAGTGGATTTATTGTTTTGGCTTCGACCTTGACAGCGATTCATAAAATACCTGTGGAAGGCTTGGCTTTTTTGCTTGGGGTTGATAAATTTATGAGCGAGGCTAGAGCAATTACCAACCTAATTGGGAACAGCGTTGCGACGATTGTTATTTCGAAGAGTGAGGGTGATTTTTCTGAACCGAATATGGAAATGGACTTGGA
>JADKDN010000004.1 GCA_016718345.1 Flavobacterium sp.
AAGCCTTTCAATTGAGGATTAAAAGTGAAATCGGTTACCTTATTTTTTATGTATCACTTTAGTCGCATAGTTTACATACGGTTCGCCATACGCTTTGGCGATAAATGGTACCGTACTCGAAGCTCTTGGATTGGCTTCAATGATGTACACAATATCGTCTTTTATCGCAAACTGAATGTTGATTAAACCAACCGTTCTCAGTGCCAAAGCAATTTTCTTGGTATGATCTTTTATTTGTTGCATTACAAATTCACCCTAAATTAAACGGCGGCAAGGTGGCATTACTATCGCCAGAATGAATCCCATGGTTCTATATGTTCCATGATTCCTATGATGTATACATTTTCACCATCGCAAATCGCATCAGCTTCCGCCTCAATGGCACCATCCAAATAATGGTCTAAAAGCAATTTATTCCCAGGAATATTTTGAATAAATCCAATTACATGCTCTTCCAATTCCTGTTTGTTGATAACAATTTTCATCCCTTGTCCACCCAAAACATACGAAGGACGAACCAATAATGGAAAATCTAAAACATCTGCCAAAGCTGAAGCTTGTCTCTGCAGTTTTCAGCAACTCCAAATTTTGGAAAAGGAATGTTCAGTTTCAGTTAAAAGTTCAGAAAAACGACCTCTATCTTCGGCTAAATCTAAAGCGTCAAAGCTAGTTCCTAAAATTTTTAATTCCGTATTTAGACAATTTTTCTGCAATCTTCAAAGCGGTTTGCCCTCCCAATTGCACGATTACACCTTCTGGTTTTTCATGGCGAATGATGTCGTAAATATGTTCCCAAAAAACAGGTTCAAAATACAATTTATCTGCTGTATCAAAATCGGTAGAAACGGTTTCAGGATTACAATTAATCATAATGGTTTCATAACCTGCTTCTTTAGCTGCTAAAACGCCATGCACACACGAATAATCAAATTCAATCCCTTGACCAATGCGGTTTGGTCCTGATCCTAAAACGATAACTTTCTTTTATGGCACAATACTTTCATTTTGCACATATCGTTCTCCTCTTGGAGTTTCTATTTCTGCCCAAAAGTAGAATAGTAATACGGTGTTAGTGCCTTAAATTCTGCCGCACAAGTATCCACCAATTTATATACTCTATTGATATTTTTCTCCTCACGCAATTTGTGCACCTGACTTTCCAAACAACTCATCATGTGGGCAATTTGTCTGTCGGCAAACCCTTTTTGTTTGGCTCTAGTAGCAATTCTTTGGGTAAAGTTTCAACTTTATAGTTTGAAATTTCTCTTTCTAAAAGCATATAATTCTTCATATTGTTTCAAGAACCATAGGTCTATTTTAGTAATCTCGTGAATACTACTCAACGGAATTCCCATTGCAATTGCATCATAAATCACAAAAACTCGATCCCAACTAGCGTGAGTTAGTTTCTCTATAATCTGTTCGTAATTTCTATAGCCTTTCCCGTCGGCTCCTAACCCATTTCTTTTAATTTCTAAAGATTGCGTGGCTTTATGCAAGGCTTCTGGAAAGAACGCCTAATTCCCATAACCTCACCAACGGATTTCATTTGGAGTCCTAAAGTTCTTTCGGCACCTTCAAATTTATCAAAATTCCAACGCGGTATTTTCACGATTACATAATCTAAAGTTGGTTCAAATAAGGCCGAAGTTGATTTGGTAATTTGGTTTTGTAATTCGTCTAAATTATAACCCAAAGCCAATTTTGATGCAATTTTTGCAATAGGATAACCCGTCGCTTTTGATGCCAATGCTGAGAACGAGATACACTAGGATTGATTTCTATCGCTACAATATCTTCTTTTTCATCAGGAGAAACAGCAAATTGCACATTACATCCACCTGCGAAGTTCCCAATGGAACGCATCATCAAGATAGCGTAATCACGCATTCTCTGAAAAGTAGTATCCGACAAGGTCATTGCTGGAGCAACTGTAATCGAATCTCCTGTGTGGATTCCCATTGGATCCATATTTTCGATAGAACAAATAATAACTACATTATCATTTTTATCTCTAAGAAGCTCTAATTCGTACTCTTTCCAACCTAACAAGGCCTTATCAATTAGGACTTCGTGAATAGGTGAAGCTTCTAAACCTCTAGTCAATAAATCATCAAAATCTTCTTTCTTGTGAACAAAAGCGGCACCAGTTCCTCCAAGAGTAAACGAGGGACGAATTACTAGAGGGAAACCAAACTCCTGAGCAATCTCTTTTCCTTTCAAAAATGAAGTAGCTGTTTTTGCTGGAGCTGTTGGGACCCTAATTTTTTCCAACAATTGTTTGAATTGTTCTCTGTCTTCGGTGATGTTTATCGCATTGATATCGACACCAATTAATTGCACTCCAAAATCAGCCCAGATTCCTTTTTCATCAGCTTCCAAACATAGATTTAACGCTGTTTGACCTCCCATTGTAGGTAAAACAGCATCAATTTGAGGATGCTCTTTAAGGATTTTTATAATCGATTTTGTGGTTAATGGCAACAAATATACATGATCTTCCATGGATGGATCGGTCATGATTGTTGCGGGATTAGAGTTAATTAAAATAACTTCAATTCCTTCCTCACGAATGGAGCGTGCCGCTTGTGAGCCTGCATAATCAAATTCGCAAGCTTGACCAATAACGATTGGCCCTGATCCTATTATTAAAACCGATTTTATAGAGTTGTCTTTTGGCATTGTGTAGTAATTATTGTGTTGAGTAGTTGTTTTATTTTAGTTAGAGTTTAAATTTAAAGTTAATTCTGTAACATAACTTCTTGAACTTAAATTTTTGTAACAATCGACAATAAAAAAAGGCGATACTAGTAAAAGTAACGCCTTTATGTATATACTAGATAAACATTATTTTTTGTGTCTTGGTTCGCTAGAAACAGTTAATTTATGTCTTCCTTTAGCTCTTCTACGAGCAAGCACTTTTCTTCCATTTGCAGAAGCCATTCTGTCCATAAATCCGTGCTTATTTCTTCTTTTTCTTTTCGATGGTTGAAATGTTCTTTTGCTCATTGCTTTGTATCTTTAAAAATCTTTATTTATTTGCTATAAATAGTTTCGGAAACTGTCTTTCTAAAACCGAGTGCAAATATACAAAGTCTTTTTTTTCTGGCAAGTAGTTTTATAAAAATATTTTAAATTCCTTTTACTATCTTTGCGCTCATATTAAAACACATACTATGTTTCCTAAAATTATTAAACTACTACTCGCTGGACTTATTATCGTTACTGGTATTTGGCAAATAACAGAGAGCAATATTGGCAATGGAATTTTCTTAATACTATTGTCTGCAATTCCTGTTTTCTTGTACTATAAAAACGAATTTATTCTATTGGCTTTCCTTAAATTGAGAAAACAAGATTTCCCTGGTGCTCAAAAATGGTTGGCTTACATTAAAAATCCCGAAAGTGCATTGGTAAGAAAACAACAAGGGTATTTGAATTATTTGCATGGAATTATGCTTTCGCAAACTAATTTGATTCAAGCTGAAAAATATTTCAAGAAAGCAATTGAGTTGGGTTTATCTATGGATATGGACTTGGCGGTTTGCAAACTGAATTTGGCTGGTGTTGCTCTTACTAGAAGACGAAAACTTGAAGCTACTAACTTATTGAACGAGGCTAAAAAGTTAGACAAACAAGGAATGCTAAAAGAACAAATTGCAATGATGAAAGAACAGATGAAGAAAATGTAATGTTATGTTTATAGTGTTCAATAAAAAAGTGCTTTTAGAAATCCGTTTCATTCGCGTTCTGTAAAATAAAAAAAATGAAAATAACATTAGAAAGAGTAAACGAAAACTTCCACTTTCAATTAAAAATGAGCGTGGTCACGTAGTCAATGTTGATGCAAGACCAGACTTTGGCGGTAATGATATTTAATAAGTCCAATGGAATAGTGCTAATGAGTGCTATGCAGTTGTAGCGGAATTGATATGATTTCGATATTGAAAAAGCAACGTCAAGAAATCATTTCTTTCAAAGCAGAAGTAGAAGGAGAACGAGTACAAGTTGGTGAAGCAAAACCGTTCAAAAATATTCATGTAGTTTTTTATTTAGAAGGAAATATTAAAGAAGACAAAGCTTTGAAAGCAGCACAATTATCATTCGAAAAATACTGCTCGGTTGCCAAAACAGTGGAACCAACAGCAACCATCCATTATAAGGTAGTTTTAAATGGGGTACAATTAGCCAAAATATAAATAGCCAAAAATTTCGTTTAAGGATAGAGTTTTGAAATACTAATTATTGCAACAACTTTAAACTTTAAACTTTAAACAAAAACAGAATGAACAATTCAGAATTCGGTTTCGAGACCCAAGCCATCCGCAGCCAATTAGAACGAACTCAATATTTGGAACATTCCGTTCCTTTGTACCTAACCTCAAGTTTTGTATTTGAAGATGCAGAAGATATGCGTGCCTCATTTGCCGAAGAGAAAGAGCGAAATATTTATAGCCGTTACAGCAATCCAAACACGAATGAGTTTGTGGATAAAGTTTGCCAAATGGAAGGTGCCGCAGCGGGTTTTGCTTTTGCATCCGGAATGGCTGCTGTCTATTCTACCTTGGCAGCGTTGTTGAATTCAGGTGATCATATCGTTTCGGCAGGCAGTGTTTTTGGAGCGACACATTCTTTGTTTATCAATTATTTTCCAAAATGGGGAATAGAAACAACCTATTTTGATATCAATCAACCCGAAACGATTGAAAGTTGTATCCAGCCTAATACTAAAATTCTTTTTGCTGAATCGCCCACTAATCCTGCGGTTGATATAATCGATTTGGAATTGTTAGGAGCAATTGCAAAAAAACACAACTTGATTTTAATCGTCGACAACTGTTTTGCAACACCATATTTGCAACAACCTATAAAATGGGGAGCGGATTTGGTCATCCATTCAGCAACCAAATTAATGGACGGTCAAGGTAGAGTTTTGGGAGGAATAACCGTTGGTGATGCCGAATTGATTCAAAAAATCTATTTGTTTTCTAGACTTACAGGCCCTTCATTATCTCCATTTAATGCATGGGTATTGTCTAAAAGTTTAGAGACTTTAGCCATTCGTTTAGATAGACATTGCGAAAATGCCTTGAAAGTTGCCGGATTTTTAGAACAGCATCCAAAGGTTAGTTTGGTCAAATATCCGTTCTTGAAATCACATCCACAATATGAAATTGCCAAAAAACAAATGAAATTGGGTGGTAACATTGTGGCTTTCGAAATTAAAGGCGGGCTTGACGCTGGAAGAACTTTTTTGGACAAAATAAGATTGTGTTCGTTGTCACCTAATCTAGGGGATACCAGAACTATTGTAACGCATCCTGCTTCAACAACACATAGTAAATTGACTGTTGAAGAACGTTTGGCGGTAAGCATCACCGATGGATTGGTTCGAGTTTCTGTAGGATTGGAAACAGTTAAGGATATTATTGCTGATTTGGAACAGGCGTTGTCATAAATAAATTTTCAAAACTATGCTCTCAAAAAAAACAAAATACGGAATAAAAGCTTTGACTTTCTTGGCTCGTCAGGAAAATCAACAGCCCGTGCAGATAGCTGAAATTGCTAAAAGCGAGAATATTTCGATAAAATTTTTAGAAAGCATTTTGTTACTACTGAGACATTCGGGTTTTTTGGGTGCCAAAAAAGGAAAAGGAGGAGGGTATTATTTGATAAAAGACCCTAAAGAGATTAATATGGCAAATGTCTATCGAATTTTGGAAGGACCTATAGCTTTATTACCTTGCGCTAGTCATAATTTCTACGAAAGATGTGATGATTGTACCAATGAAGCTACATGTGCAGTTCGTAAATTAATGATAGAAGTGCGAGACAATACCTTGAAGATATTAGAGAGTAATTCATTAGCAGATATTGCTTTTTGATTACTATTGTGTTAAAAAACCAATTTATATCCCACAAAAAACAACATTATTGCAATAGCATTTCGGAGATAAAAATCCGGGATTTTTCCACTCAACATACTTCCTATATAAATACCTGGAAGTGATCCGGTTAATAATTGTCCTAGGAGTGTAAAATCTAAATTTCCCATTGAGGCATGTCCTATTCCTGCAACTAGAGTTAAAGGAACGGCATGAGCAATTTCAGTACCAACCAACCTTGGAGTTGGTAAAAGTGGATAAAGAAAAAATAAAGTTACGGTTCCCAATGCACCAGCACCTATCGATGTTAGGGTTACTGTTACCCCTAATAATACCCCTATTGCTACTGTTAATCCATTTTGAGTTTTGCTCTCACTGTGAAATTTATCTCCAGCATGTTTTTGGGATAACACCAAAAGTTTCTTTTTAAACAAAATAGCAATAGAAGTGAATAATAATGCCCAGCCTAAACTATATTTTATTAAGGAATTTATAACTGATATATCTGATTTAATATTGTGAAGTATCCACAAGGTTAGCATCGCTGCTGGAATGCTTCCTAATGAAAGCCATCCTGTAATAGACCAATTAATATTCTTTTTTTTGTTATGAACAAATATGCCACCCATTTTAGTAAAAGCGGCGTATAATAAATCGGTCCCTACAGCTGTTGTAGGGGAAATACCAAACCATAGTAATATGGGAGTCATTAATGAGCCACCCCCAACACCTGTTAATCCTACAATAAAACCAACTACTAATCCTGCAACTATAAGTCCTATTTGAAAGTCCATAAATGAAATATTTTTTTGCAAAAATAAAAACTATTTTTCTTTTATCCTATAGAGAAAGTAGAATTTAAAATTTAATATTCATTTTTTAATTGTAAGATGTAAACTATTTAATTTTTGTTATTTTTTTAATTTTAATTTTGATATTTAGGAATAAGTAGTATTTTTGCACAATAAATCTACTTAACCGATAGGGTAATAGTTTTTAAATTAAAAAACAATGAACTCAAAAATTATAAATGCTTTATTAGAGCAAACAAAAGATTTTTCCATTGAGGAAACGCTTTCTTTTATAGCTAATGAATATAAGGATAAAGTAGTTTTTTCAACTTCATTTGGACAAGAAGATCAAGTCATTACTGCTTTGATTGCTAAAAATGATTTACCGATTACCATTTTTACATTAGACACAGGAAGGTTATTTCAAGAAACGTATGATGTTTTTCATAAGACTGTAAAAAAATATAAAGTTGCTATTCAAACTTATTTTCCAGAAGCAAGTCAAGTGGAAAATTTGTTGAATACAAAAGGGCCAAATAGTTTTTACGAATCGGTAGAAAACAGAAAAGAATGTTGTTTTATCCGAAAAGTGGTGCCTTTAACTAAAGCTTTAAAAGGAAATTCAGTTTGGATTACAGGTTTGAGAGCAGAGCAGTCAGAGAATAGAAACGATTTGAATCTATTTGAATACGATGAAAAGTTTGAAATCATAAAATTCAACCCGCTTTTAAAATGGACTTTAGAAGAAGTGCAAAAATATATAGATGATAATAATGTGCCTCAAAACGCCTTACATAAAAAAGGTTTCGTAAGCATAGGCTGTGCGCCTTGTACAAGAGCGATTGCGCCAGGAGAAGACATTAGAGCAGGCAGATGGTCATGGAATCCAGTCATAAAGAATGTGGTTTACATCAGAAGTAATTTTAAATCATGAATTATAAATTATAAATGGTTGTTGTAATTTTTCAATCATTTAAATCTTTAAATAAAAAAATGAGTTCAATATTAAAAACAAATGCCCTAGAAAGCGAAGCGATATACATCTTTAGAGAAGTGATTTCTCAATTTGATAAACCAGTATTGCTTTTTTCAGGTGGAAAAGATTCAATTACTTTGGTTCGTTTAGCTCAAAAGGCATTTTTTCCTGCAAAAATTCCTTTTCCATTATTGCATGTGGATACAGGACATAATTTTCCTGAAACTATTGAGTTTAGAGATAAATTGGTCGCTGAGTTAGGCTTAGAACTAATTGTTAGAAATGTTCAAGATGCCATCGATCAAGGAAAAGTTGTTGAAGAAACAGGAAAATATTCTAGTAGAAATGCCTTGCAAACCACCACATTATTAGACGCTATTGAAGAATTTAAATTCGATGCTTGTATTGGTGGTGCACGCCGTGATGAAGAGAAAGCAAGAGCTAAAGAACGTATTTTCTCTGTTCGTGATGATTTTGGTCAGTGGGATGAAAAAAACCAACGTCCTGAATTGTTTGACCTTCTAAATGGAAAAATAGAAATTGGTCAAAACGTTCGTGTGTTTCCTATTTCCAATTGGACAGAACTTGATGTTTGGAGTTATATCGAGCAAGAGCAAATCGAAATTCCATCGATTTATTTTTCGCACAAGCGTAAAGTATTTTTAAGAGACGGATTAATTTGGTCGCATTCTCCATTTGTTTATCAAGAAGAAGACGAAGAAGTTGAAGAGCGAATTGTGCGTTTTAGAACAGTCGGTGATATGAGTTGTACTGCTGCTGTTGAATCCTATGCAGCAACCATTCAAGAAGTTGTTGGCGAAATAAGGTCATCCACTATTTCAGAAAGAGGAGCCAGAATCGATGATAAACGTTCTGAAGCCGCAATGGAAAAAAGAAAACAACAAGGGTACTTTTAGAAAACATTTAAAATAAAAATCAAATTTAAAAGTTTGTAAAGAGGATTGGGGAAAACTTGAAACCTTAAACTTTTAAACTTTAAACAAAAAATTAAGAATGGAAGTTTTAAAAATAGCAACGGCAGGAAGTGTAGATGACGGAAAGAGCACCTTAATTGGAAGGTTATTATATGATACTCAATCATTAACGACCGATAAGATTGAAGCAATAGAAAAGAGCAGTAAACAAAAAGGATACGATTACTTAGATTTTTCTCTAGCTACCGATGGTTTAGTGGCAGAAAGAGAGCAAGGAATTACTATTGATGTGGCTCATATCTATTTTTCGACTGCAAAGAAAAGTTATATCATTGCTGATACTCCAGGTCACGTCGAATATACTCGTAACATGGTTACAGGAGCATCTACTTCGCAAGTATCTATTATTTTAATTGACGCTCGAAAAGGTGTAATCGAGCAAACGTACCGTCACTTTTTTATCAATAATTTATTGAGAATAAAAGACGTAATCGTTGCCATAAACAAAATGGATTTGGTGGATTATTCGGAAGAAGTTTTTAATAAAATCAAAGCCGATTTTCAAGCATTAAATGCTAAAAGCGCTTACAAAGAGCAAAACGTAAGTTACATTCCATTAAGTGCAATCAACGGTGGAAACGTAGCTCATAAGTCAGAAAATATGCCATGGTATACAGGACAAACCGTTTTAGAGCATTTGGAAAATTTAGAACCCAAAGACATTTATGAAAATGGGAAAGCACGATTCCCAGTTCAAACGGTAATTCGACCAAAAACAGAAGAATATCATGATTTTAGAGGATATGCTGGAAAATTATATGGTAACAATATTAAAGTTGGAGATGACGTAACCGTGCTTCCTTCTTTGACAAAATCAAAAATAACAAACATTCATTTTTTTGATAAACAGTATGACGAGGCTACAGCGGGTTCATCCATCACCATTGAATTAGATAATGATATTAATGTTACTAGAGGCGATATGATTGTAAAATCTGATGAACTTCCTAGAATAGAAAAAGATATTACCACCACAATTTGTTGGATGGATAGTAAAAAACTGGTTGCTGGTACAAAATACTTGATTCAACACAATACAAATAGGGTTTTAGCAAAAATTGAAAGTGTAAATAATGTAATCGCAACCGATTATTCTGGAGTTACTCCGTCATCTCAACTAGCTATTAATGAGATAGGCGAAGTAACGATTAAATTAAGCAAAGCATTATATTTTGACACTTACAACGAAAATAAATCAAACGGTGCATTTATTTTAATTGACACCGCTACAAACACAACTGCAGGCGTTGGTTTTATTAAATAAATCCAGCTTTTGCTAAAAACATAATTACAGATGCAAAGTTTTAGAACCGAAATAGAAGATCCAATTGTCCAAAAAGACATTATCGATTTAGAGAAAAAAATTGCTTTATTCCGTGATGGAAAAATTGATGATGAACGTTTTCGTAGCCTTCGTCTGGCTAGAGGTGTTTATGGTCAACGTCAGGAAGGCGTACAAATGATTCGTATCAAATTGCCATTTGGTAAAGTTACAAGTCAGCAATTACACCGTATCTGCAAAGTATCAGACGAATATTCAACGGGTCGTTTACACATTACAACACGTCAGGATATTCAAATTCACTATGTGAGTTTAGACAAAACACCAGAGCTTTGGGCGGAGTTAGAAAAAGACGATGTGACTTTAAGAGAAGCTTGTGGAAATACGGTCAGAAATATTACGGCAAGTGAAACAGCAGGAATTGATTCAGACGAACCCTTTGATGTGTCGCCTTACGCACACGCCATGTTCCAATTTTTCTTGAGAAATCCTGTGTGTCAGGAAATGGGACGTAAATTTAAAATTGCATTTTCATCTTCAGATAAAGATACAGCTTTGAGCTATTTGCATGATTTAGGATTTATTCCAAAAATTGTAAATGGTGAAAGAGGTTTCAAAGTGATGCTTGGAGGTGGTTTAGGTTCTCAACCGCAACACGCTGAATTATTATCAGAATTTATTCCAGTAAATCAAATTATACCAACTACCGAAGGTGTTTTGAGAATATTTGACCGCTACGGAGAAAGAGCCAAACGTTTGAAAGCACGTATGAAATTCTTAATTAAAGATTTAGGAAAGGATGAGTTTTTACGATTGGTAGAAGAAGAGAAAAAAGCGTTGTCCTATAAAACAGTCGAAATCGACACAAATGCTTTCGATGTTGAAATTCCAACTCCATTATTAGAAGTTCCAAAAGTAACAGTTGAGGATACTAACGCTTTTGAGGCTTGGAAAAAATCCAATGTGATTCCACAGAAACAAGCAGGATATGTAGCTATTGGAATCAAAGTTCATTTGGGAGATTTTTATACCGATAAAGCAAGAGCACTAGCTGATTTGATAAAAAATTATGCAGCAAATGAGTTGCGATTTTCTTTAAGACAGAATATTATAATTCGTCATGTAAAAGAGGAAAATCTTCCGTTTTTTATCAAGAATTAGCAAAACTTGACTTTGTAGCAACAGGATATGATAGTATTGCAGATATAACCGCATGTCCAGGAACTGATACGTGTAATTTAGGTATTGCAAGTAGCACAGGAATCGCTGCCGAGTTAGAAAGAGTTCTAGAGACGGAATATCCACAGTATGCTAATAACAAAGAAATTGCCATAAAAATTAGTGGTTGTATGAATGCTTGTGGGCAACACAATATGGCTGAAATTGGTTTTCAAGGAATGTCTATCAATTCAGGGAAATTAGTTGCTCCTGCACTACAAGTATTATTGGGAGGAGGGAATTTAGGAAATGGTCAAGGACGCTTTTCTGATAAAGTAATTAAAATCCCAAGTCGTAGAGGACCAGAAGCTTTGCGGTTAATTTTGAATGACTTTAGTGCTAATGCAAACGGTCAGTCATTTTTGAATTACTATGATTCTAAAGGAGAAAAATATTTTTATGAATTTTTGAAACCTTTGGCAGATGTAACCAATCTTACCGAAGCAGATTTTATAGATTGGGGTAATGCTGATAATTATGTTAAA
The DNA here is from genome assembly GCA_016718345.1 of Flavobacterium sp. GTDB lineage: Bacteria > Bacteroidota > Bacteroidia > Flavobacteriales > Flavobacteriaceae > Flavobacterium. Next base: position 11,633 of record JADKDN010000004.1, read on the forward strand.
GCTGTTGGTGTTGGAGAATGTGCCGGTGTTGTTATTGATTTAGTAGCGACTTTAATTTTTGAAGCGAAAGAAAAATTAACTTTTGCACAAGAAGCTTATGAGGATGAAAAATGGGCGGATGCAATTTATTTAGCTTATGCAAGTCTTGTAAACGGAGCTAAAGCACTATTGCTTGCAGAAAATGAAAAAACAAATCATCACGCAGGAATCATAGATTTATTTGATAAAGTTTTTATTGAAAGCAAGAAAATTGAATTGGATTCAACTTTTAGAGATTTGGTTTATCAAATTAATAAAAATGAACCTTCAAAGGCATTCGCAAAAAAATACATTGAACAAGGAGTTACTTTTTTTGAGAAAATTGAAAATTATAGAGATAAAGACCTAGCAAATGCATAAAGTAATTCAACCAAAAGTAACTTTAGTTGGCGCAGGACCAGGAGATCCAGATTTGCTTACCATAAAGGGTGTCAAGGCTCTTTCAGAAGCCAACGTGGTTTTGTATGATGCATTAGCTAATGAAGAAATTTTGACGTATGCTCCCAAAAAATCGATAAAAATTTTTGTTGGTAAAAGAAAAGGACTTCATGAATATTCTCAAGATCAAATCAATCAATTGATTGTTGATAATGCTTTGACATACGGTCATGTAGTTCGATTAAAAGGAGGTGATCCATTTATCTTTGGTCGTGGCAGTGAAGAAATTGAATATGTAGAAAGTTTCGGTATCCCTACGTTTGTAGTTCCCGGAATATCTTCATCAATTGCAGTTCCAGCATGTCAAGGTATTTCATTGACTAAAAGAGGAGTTTCAGAAAGTTTTTGGGTAATTACAGGAACAACTTCAGACAGGAAACTATCTAATGACGTAGCCTTAGCAGCAAAATCATCTGCAACAGTTGTGATTTTGATGGGTATGAGCAAACTTTCTCAAATTGTCACTTTGTTTCAAAACGAAGACAAAGGAAAAACCCCAGTTGCTATTATTCAGAATGGGACGATGACTAACGAGAAAATTGGAATTGGAACTGTTGATACGATTGTAAATGTAGCTCAAATGAATAATCTATCTTCTCCTGCAATTATTGTAATAGGCGAAGTTGTTAGAGAAAGCAATAAATTGAAAGGATTTTATGAGGAATTTATTTCAAACGAAATAAATAAATAATTGGAATGGAAAAGAACGAATTATATCCCATTTTTTTAAAACTACATCAGCTTAATGTGCTCATTGTTGGCGGTGGAAATGTAGGTTTAGAAAAGTTATCGTTCCTACTAAAATCAAGTCCTAATGCAAATGTTGAGGTAGTGGCTCCAAGATTTTTACCTGAACTAGAAGCTTTGGCGCAACAGCATTCTTCAGTGAAGTTGACGTATAAAAAGTTTAACCGTTGGATGCTTCGCAAAAGAAATATGGTTATCGCTTGTACCGATGATTTGAAAGTAAATAGAAGGGTTTATGATTTGTCAAGAAAAAGATATCTGATTTGTAATATTGCCGATACTCCTGGTTTATGTGACTATTATTTAGGAGGAATTGTTACAAAAGGCAATGTCAAAATTGCTATTTCGACCAATGGAAAATCACCAACAACCGCTAAAAGATTGAGAGAGTTTTTTGAAGAAATTATCCCTGATGATATCAACAAAATGGTCGAGAACCTGAACGAATATCGTAAAACACTAAAAGGGAATTTCGAGGAGAAAGTTCAAAAAATGAATGAAATTACCGAAGTTTTAAAGAATAAATAATAGTCAATACAAGTGTGACAAATGTCACACAAAAACTAAAAAATCATTCGTTGATTTGTATCATAAAAAGCCAAAAAAATAATAACAAAAGACAAAATAGAATACAATGGTTAAAACAGACATACTTATAATTGGAGACCAACCGGTTTATTTGCCGTTTTTGAAGCGGGATTGTTAAAATTGAAATGTCATATTTTAGATGCGTTACCACAAGCAGGTGGACAGCTTTCAGAATTATATCCTAAAAAACCAATCTATGATATTCCGGGTTTCCCAGAAGTTTTAGCAGGAGATTTGGTTGATAATTTAATGGAACAAATCAAACAGTTTGAACCTGGTTTTACACTTGGCGAACGTGCTGAAACTATCGAAAAACAAGAAGACGGTACTTTTATTGTCACTTCAAATAAAGGGAAAAAATTTCATGCTCCAGTAATTGCTATTGCAGGTGGATTAGGAAGTTTTGAACCAAGAAAACCGCTTATTGAAGATATTGAATTTTATGAAGACAAAGGAATAAAATACTTTATCAAAAATCCTGAAAAATTTAGAGACAAAAGAGTAGTGATTGCTGGTGGAGGTGATTCAGCGTTGGATTGGAGTATTTTCTTGTCAAATGTAGCTTCTGAAGTTACTCTTATTCACAGAAGAAACGAATTCAGAGGTGCTTTAGATTCTGTAGAAAAAGTACAAGAATTAAAGTCTGCAGGAAAAATTAAAATGATTACTCCTGCTGAGGTTGTAGGTTTGAATGGTGCCGAGCATCTAGAATCAGTAGATATTGATGAAAATGGAGCTCACAGAAATATTCCGTGTGATTATTTCATTCCACTTTTTGGATTAACTCCAAAGTTAGGACCTATCGCAGATTGGGGGCTTGAAATAGAAAAGAATGCTATAAAAGTGAATAATGCTTTAGATTATCAAACGAATATTCCCGGAATTTTTGCCATTGGCGACGTAAACACTTATCCAGGAAAACTAAAATTGATTCTCTGCGGATTTCATGAAGCTACTTTAATGTGTCAAGCTGCATATCAAATTATTAATCCAGGAAAAAAATATGTATTGAAATATACTACGGTTAGCGGAATCGATGGATTTGACGGTAGCCGTAAAGAAGCTCCAAAAGCAGTAGTGAAAGCTATTGTATAATAGCCCATTTTTTAATATCAAAAATATAGCGCTAATACTTGCAAGTATTAGCGCTATGTGTTTACTTTGCAGTGTTCTTAAACGTATTGACAGTTATCACGAAAGGCGGAGGGAAAGACCCAATGAAACCTTAGCAACCCTTTACCTTAAAGAAGGTGCTACATTCTACCACGTAATGCGCGGATAGATAACATAAGAAGTACTTGTGAAGTAGTTCTCAAACCTTTTCCTGACAATTTCTCAAAAATAGTTAAGACATCGATATTGATTTTACAAGAACTGATTCTATTTTTTTCAATCAATTAATTCAGTATCATCAATTTTAAAATATAATCATTTAAGGGTATACTATCCTTGTTTAAGAAAAAATTATGTCAAAAATAGAAGAAGCAATCAAAAAAAACATACTCGTTCTTGACGGAGCAATGGGAACCATGTTGCAGCGTTATAATTTCTCCGAAGAAGATTTTCGAGGCGAGCGCTTCAAAGACTTTCCACATTCACTCAAAGGAAATAATGATTTATTGTCATTGACACAGCCTCAAGCTATTGCAGCTGTTCACGCAAAATATTTTGAAGCTGGAGCTGATATTGTGGAAACGAATACTTTTTCGGCAACAACAATTGGAATGGCAGATTATCACTTAGAAGATATCGTTTATGATTTAAACTATGAATCGGCAAGAATTGCACGAGAAGTGGCAGATGAATTTACAGCAAAAAATCCTAACAAACCTCGTTTTGTTGCAGGTTCCATAGGGCCTACAAACAGAACGGCTAGCATGTCTCCAGACGTAAATGATCCTGGATACAGAGCCGTGACTTTTGATGAACTACGAATAGCGTACAAACAACAAGTGGAAGCGCTCATTGAAGGAGGAGTAGACTTATTATTGGTGGAAACTATTTTTGATACACTCAATGCAAAAGCTGCTTTATTTGCTATCGAAGAAGTTAAGGAGGAACGTAATCTAGCCATACCTATTATGGTTTCGGGTACTATTACTGATGCTTCAGGAAGAACACTTTCTGGTCAAACAGTTGAAGCTTTTTTAATATCAATTTCACATATTCCACTATTGTCTATCGGGTTCAATTGCGCTTTAGGAGCCGATCAATTGAAGCCCTATTTAAAACGATTGGCAATGAACACACAACTCAATATTTCTGCTCATCCAAATGCAGGATTGCCTAATGCCTTTGGACAATACGATCAATCACCGGCAGAAATGCAAGTATTGATTAAAGACTATTTACAAGACAATTTAGTGAATATTATTGGTGGTTGTTGTGGTACCACACCAGAACACATCAAAGCAATAGCAGAAGTTGCAGCAACATTTAAACCAAGACAAATTTTAGAAGCCGTATAATGACCGAATCAAAATATTTAAAATTATCAGGTCTTGAACCTTTAATTATAACTCCTGAAACGAATTTTGTAAATGTTGGTGAGCGAACAAATGTTACTGGTTCTCGAAAATTTCTTCGTTTAATCAAAGAAGAGAAATACGAAGAGGCTCTTGATATTGCTCGTGCCCAAGTTGACGGTGGCGCACAAATTATTGATGTCAACATGGACGAAGGAATGTTGGATGGTGTTTATGCCATGACAAAATTCCTTAATCTTATTGCGGCCGAACCAGATATTGCCCGAGTTCCAGTAATGATTGATAGCTCCAAGTGGGAAATTATCGAAGCGGGATTAAAAGTAGTTCAAGGCAAGGGCGTTGTGAATTCCATTTCATTAAAAGAAGGAAAAGACGCTTTTATCCATCATGCCAAATTGATAAAAAGATATGGTGCTGCTGTTATTGTTATGGCGTTTGACGAAAATGGTCAAGCCGACACCTACGAGAGACGTATCGAAATTTGTAAAAGAAGTTATGATATTTTAGTCAATGAAGTTCATTTTCCTGCCGAAGATATCATTTTTGATCCTAATATATTTCCAGTTGCAACTGGAATGGAAGAACATAAATTGAATGCTTTAGATTTCTTTAGAGCTACAAAATGGATTCGTGAAAATTTACCCTATGCAGGAGTATCAGGTGGTGTGAGCAATGTTTCCTTTTCGTTTAGAGGTAATGACAAAGTGCGCGAAGCCATGCATTCGGCTTTTTTATATCATGCCATTAAAAATGGAATGACTATGGGAATTGTAAACCCAGAAATGTTGGAGATTTATGACGAAATTGATCCTGTATTACTGCAACATGTGGAAGATGTTTTATTAAATAGAACTGAAGATGCTACAGAGCGTTTGTTAGATTTAGCCGAAAGTTTTAAAGGAGATTTTAAAATCAATGAAAAAGCCATACAAGAATGGCGTAATGGTTCTGTTCAAGAAAGGCTAACTCATTCGTTGGTAAAAGGAATTGATGAATTTATTGAAATAGATGTTGAGGAAGCAAGGCAATTAGCATCTAAGCCTATTGAGGTTATCGAGATTAATCTAATGGCAGGGATGAATGTGGTAGGTGATTTATTTGGTAGTGGAGCGGATTGATTACACCTTCATTGGACGAGATGGTTTATTTAGCCAAAGAATTGGATAAATTAAATATCAAAATACCAATCATGATAGGTGGTGCAACAACTTCGCGTGCGCATACTGCAGTAAAAATTGCTCCAGAATATAAAGAGACTGTTGTGCATGTAAATGACGCTTCTCGAGCTGTAACAGTGGCGAGTAATTTATTGCAACTAGAGACTAAAGTAGAATATTCCAAAACTATTCGTGAGGAATATGACAAGCTCAGAGAAGGTTATCTGAACAGAAGTAGAGATAAAAATTATTTATCTATTGAACAAGCACGTAGAAATAAATTGCAATTAAATTGGAATAACTTTAATACGGTAAAGCCTAATTTTATTGGAACAAAAACTATCAATGTTGAACTTTCTGAATTGGTCGATTTTATAGATTGGACTCCATTTTTCAGTTCATGGGAATTATTTGGAAAGTATCCAGCGATTTTAACCGATGAGGTTGTAGGCGAACAAGCAACAGCATTATTTGCAGATGCCCAAAAGATGTTGAACCAAATAGTTTCTGAAAAGTGGTTACAAGCCAAAGGTATTCTCGGTATATTTCCCGCTAATCAGATTAATGATGACGATATTCAAGTTTCAGACGAAGAGGGAGGAGAGTTGGTTAAGTTTTTAACGTTACGTCAGCAATCACAAAAAACAGCTGGCGCTCCAAATATAGCACTTGCTGATTTTATAGCTCCAAAAGACAGTAAAAAGCAAGATTATATAGGTTGCTTCTGTGTGACAACAGGTTTTGGTGTTGATGAAAAAGCCGCTGAATTTGAAGCGGCTTTAGACGACTATAATTCCATATTGGTTAAAGCATTAGGAGATCGATTGGCTGAGGCATTTGCTGAATACTTGCATTTAAAAGTTCGAAAAGAAATTTGGGGTTACGCATTAGACGAGAAATTATCCAATCAAGATTTGATAGCTGAAGAGTATAAAGGAATTAGACCTGCACCTGGTTATCCTGCCTGTCCAGATCACTTAGAAAAACCAACAATTTGGAAGTTATTAAATGTAGAGCAAGAGATTGGGGTAAAGTTGACTGAAAGTATGGCGATGTGGCCGGCTTCATCGGTTTCGGGCTATTATTTTGCAAATCCAGAAAGCAAATATTTTGGATTAGGTAAAATAAAAGAAGACCAAGTAATCGATTATGCTAAGAGAAGAAATATTTCCACAGAGACGGCTACGAAATGGTTGAGTCCTAATATAGCTGATTAAACAAAAGAATATGAAAGTTACAGAACATGTAGAAGCTGCAAAAGGAAATACCTTATTTTCCTTCGAAATTATCCCTCCTCAGAAAGGTAAAAGTATTCAGGAATTGTACGATAATATCGATCCATTGATGGAATTTAAACCACCATTTATTGATGTAACTACTTCTCGTGAAGAATACATTTACGTTGATAAAGGCAATGGATTATTAGATAAAAAACTTACTAGGATGCGTCCAGGAACGCTTGGTATTTGTGCGTCTATAAAACACAAATACAATGTAGATACGGTGCCTCATGTGCTTTGTGGTGGATTTACCAAAGAAGAAACAGAATATTTATTGGTAGACTGTCACTATTTGGGAATTGAAAATGTTATGGCTCTGCGGGGTGATGCGATGAAGGATGAACAATATTTTATTCCAAAAGAAGGCGGAAATAATTATGCTGTAGATCTAGTAAAGCAAATCGATCAATTGAATAAAGGAAAGTATTTGCATGAAGTTATGGATATCGATAATAAATCGGATTTCTGTATTGGAGTAGCAGGCTACCCAGAAAAGCATCTAGAGTCTCCTTCATTGACTTCCGATTTGAAAAGATTGAAAGAAAAAGTTGATGCAGGTGCTCATTATGTTGTAACCCAAATGTTTTTTGATAATTCAAAATTTTTCGAATTTGTTACTAAGGCAAGAGAAATGGGAATTACCGTTCCTATTATTCCGGGAATCAAGCCAATTGCAGTAAAAAGACATCTACAGGTATTGCCACAAATTTTTAGAATCGATTTGCCTGAAGATTTAATCAATGCCGTTGAGCAATGTAAAACAGCTTCAGATATTCGACAAGTAGGCATAGAATGGGCCATTCAGCAATCATTAGAATTGAAAGCAGCAGGGGTTCCTGTCTTGCATTATTATTCTATGGGTAAATCTGAAAATATCAGGCAAATAGCGAGTAAAGTATTTTAAACAAAAAAGACATTCATTGAATGTCTTTTTTGTTTAAAATGGTATCAGTATGTTTCTATTTTTAGAGTTTTAACCTCTTTAGAATTTTTATTTATTATTTTCAATATGTAAAATCCTTTAGCTAAGTCAATTGTTTTAATTGATAATTCATTTTCGTCATTTGTGATATGACTTTTCACTAATGCACCATTTAGCGAATATATTAAAATTTCAGAATTTTTAATTTGTCCTATAATTTTAAGGTCTTGTCCATGCGTTGGATTAGGATAGACAATTATCGCATCAGTCAATTCATTGTTTTTTATATTTAGTGAATTGCAACCACCAACAGTTACAGAATGCTTATTATTCAATGTAGTGTTTTCGCCACCAGCTGCAAGTGAATAAGTGTAATAAAAATAAATTTTTTCCCCAAGAGCTGCGGTAATTTGATAAGGTACATTTGGTGTTACATTATAACCGTTAAATGGACCTGCAGCATTTTTGCTATAATATAAAATGCAAATAGCACTTCCAGTAGACGGAATGGTTGGCTTGAAAGTAATAGTTGGATTAACAGTATTGGTAACTTCATAACTATATTGACCATTTATAGTGGTTGCATTGCATTTGTTAATATTAGTATCTTCGACATTAAAAGTAATTGTGGAGTTGATTAATCCATTTGTTGCTCTTATAGTCACATTTCCAGTTGTTGATGGGGTAAACAATCCATTTGCAGTTATGGTGCCATCTCCACTGGTAATACTCCAAATAATATTGGTAGGAAACACATTGTCATCTGCATCATATCCTTGAGCTGAAAATTTTTGTGTGGAGTTTTGACTCAAACTTGTAATTTGAGGCGTTATTGAAATTTTCGATAAGGAAGCAGTTTTACCCATCAAACCACCAATAATGACCTTTACATTGGTTGGATAAGTGCATTGAATTGTTGAGGAATGATCCCCAACATCATCATAGGCAAAAGCATAGGTTTTAGAATTATAACTAATATTTTCTTTATGGAAAAAGGCAACATATTCGTTGTAGGGTTTGATTTTAAAGAATTGAGGGGAGTCATGTAAATATTGAATAGTATTCTCAACTATGTTGGTATTAATAGCATGACGATTTATAGCAGCAGAGATTTGCGCTTGAATCATTAGATCTTCACGATATTTTACAATATTTATATTTGCATCTACAGGAGTATATGCCATTGATCCTGAACCATCAATCGCCTCAGAAGTAGTTGGTTTAGAATAAATAGTTGCAATGGAACCATCTCTAGAATCAGTAAAATGGAATGCATTGCCTATTACTCTACCTACCCATACACCATTTTCTCCAATATTTATCGTCAAATCATTTGAAGTATAAGTAGTCCAAATATCGTTGATATAAGAGTCTAATGCGGTTTTTGTAAAATCTGGCAATTTAGTTGGTTGTTCTATTATGGGATTTCCATCTAATGAATTGGTTTTTATAGTTTTACAAACAAGGTATTCATTTGAAACATTGGTATTCCAGAGAGATAATATTTCATTATGAGATAGTAATTCACCGACCTTACTGTATTTTGGAATACCATCACCTGCAAGTGCATTTACATAATTTTGATCGTAAGTTAAATTTGGGTTTACAGATCCAGTAAATCCATTAACCTCAATGCCCATAGGATATTGATAGGCATCAACTCTGCTAGTGTTAGTAAAAACACCAGAATTGTCCCAGCTAAGTTCAACCAATTCCCATCGGATGCCATCATTTGGATCAGTCGAAGAACTTAGATTGGCTCCCGCATATCCACCATCGTCGTGAAAATGAAGATACATGGGAGATTTGAATGATATAAAAATTCTACTGGCAAATAAGCCCTTAGGTATTTGTATTGTTTTATTTGGAATATCGCTTAGTTTTACAAAAATATTTGAGTATTTCCGGTCGGGAGGAGAGCTCCATGATGGCCCGGAAACGGTATTATAAGAAGCGTCCATTGTAATGAGATTACTAGTGGTCATATTCATCCATACGTCTCCCATGGTTTCATATTTTCCTACCAATGCAATGTAGATTTCAGAATCTAAATATTCAGAATTATTTTCGAAAACGTAGGGTAGTTTAAGTGTTTGACAAAAACAAAAAGGAATAAAAGATAGTATTGCTACTAGAGTTAGAGTAATTTTTTTCATATTTGTAAAGTAAATTGTAAATTTGGTAATAAACTCGTTATGTATTTTTATTTTTTTCGATGAGATTACTCATTCAACTATTTGTAATTCTGCTTTCAAGTTTAATTTTCGCTCAAGAAAATAAGGATTCAAATGCAATAGATTTTACTTTGTTTAGGGGAAATGTTATTCCTCATTCGCCAGATTTATATCATCTAATTACGGGACATCCAGAGGGGGTCATGCTTAGTTTTTCAAAGAAAACATATGGTCATGAAGAATGGCATTCTATTTACAATTACCCAGATTATGGAGTTTATTTTCTATATCAAGATTTTAAAAATGAGTTGTTAGGAAAAAGCTATGCAACTGGGGCTTTTTATAATTTCTATTTTTTGAAAAGAAATTTGAATTTAAAAGTTGCCACAGGACTTGCCACGACAACTAATCCTTATGATAAGCAAACCAACAGCAAGAATAAAGCCTTTGGTTCGAAAGTCATGGCAAATATTGACTTTGCTCTAAACTACAAGAAAGAAAATATAATTGACAAGTTGGGAATTCAAGGAGGATTACTATTTACTCATTTTTCCAATGGAAGATTTAAATCACCAAATAGTGGAATCAATACCTATTGCCTAAATTTAGGAATCAATTATAATTTTGATGAAGGACAAAATCAATCTAGAGATTCCATTTTTTCAAAAATGAAGTATGTTGAGCGAGTAAAATATAATATTGTTTTAAGAACAGGATTCAACGAAAGTCCTGTTGTTGGAAGTGGGCAGAAACCTTTTTATCATATTGGATTTTATATTGCTAAAAGAGTAAATAGAAAAAGTGCTCTTCAAGCTGGGACGGAATTATTTTTGACAGCTTCTTTTAAAGAGTTTATCAAGTACCGCTCGATTGCTTATCCAGAAAATCATGTGGATTATAATACAGATTATAAAAGAGTTGGAGTTTTTCTTGGTCACGAGTTATTCATTAACAGAATTTCTATAGAAACTCAATTGGGCTATTATGTTTACCAGCCATTTAAATACGATAGTTCGTTTTATGATAGAGTAGGAATGAAGTATTATGTTTCACCCAAGGTTTTTTCGGGGATTTCTCTCGTAACCCATGGTTTTTTGGCTGAGGCTCTTGAATTCATTGTAGGTGTTCGATTATAATTTTATGAAAAAAATAGGGATTGTATTTTGTTTTATTTTCTTGTTTACCAATTGTGAAAACATTGGCGATTGCGTGAAATCTAGTGGGAAAATGATTTCCAAAGAGTACAAAGGTTTTACTTTTTCTAAAATCATTGTGAATAAAAGAATAGGGTTAGTGATTATTCAAGGTGATGATTATAAAGTAGAGGTTAAAACAGGAGAAAATTTAATTAATGATATTGAAGTCAACGTTATTGATAATAAACTTATTTTAGAAGACAATACAACTTGCAATTGGGTTCGTGATTATGGAGAAACAACAGTTTTTGTCACCGCTCCCAACTTAACAGATATATTTTCAAAAACAGAAAGAGATATTACTTGCAATGGGGTTTTATCATTTCCTTATTTACATTTAGTATCTATGAATAATTATGATGGATATAGTGGTTCAGGAACTGGAGATTATATTCTCAATTTGGAATGTGAAAATCTGTTTGTAGAAAACAATCATCTTTCTCGTTATTTTATAAGTGGAAAAATTAAAGAAATGAGTGTCAATTTCTACGAGGGTGATGGAATTTTCCATGGCGAAAATGCATTGGCCAATAGAATTCATTTTTACCACAGAGGTTCAAACGATATGTTTTTACATCCCATTGAATCTATTTCAGGGGATATTTACAATCTTGGTAATGTAATTTGTAATTCAAAACCTGAAAACATTGAAGTGAATCAGCACTACAAAGGGAAACTGATTTTTAATTGATTTTTTTTAGAATAAACCTACTCTTTAGTCACTTCTCTAAATAAAGTTTCTAAATTTTTATTTTTCTGATTCAGTTGAAGTGTCTTCAAACCATTGTCATGAGCAAAGTCAAAAACGGTTGGTCTCATGTCTATATCAGTGAGAAAAGTTAGTTCCCACAACGTATTATGGATATTTTTAAAGGATTGTAAATTCGGAATTTTTGCAATGAGCTCTACCTCAATTTTATGATCAAACTCTACTTCAATAATTTGTTCTTTTTCTACTGATATTAACTTGTCTAATTTTTTGTCTGTGACAATTTTACCATTGTTGATGATAATTACCCTATCGCAAATAGCCTCAACTTCTTGCATAATGTGCGTAGAAAGAAAAACAGTTTTGTCCTTTCCTACGTTTTTAATCACATTTCTAATCTCAACCAGCTGGTTTGGGTCTAATCCCGTCGTTGGTTCATCTAGAATTAAAACCTCTGGATTGTGTAATAATGCATTGGCAAGTCCTACACGCTGGCGATATCCTTTAGACAATTGTCCTATTTTTTTATGACTTTCAGAGGTTAAACCTGTAAGGTCAATCACCTCTTGTATTCGAGATTTAGGGACTTTATAAACATCTGCATTAAACTCTAAATACTCTTTAACATACAAATCCAAATACAACGGATTATGTTCTGGCAAATAACCAATAGATTTTTGAACGGCTTTTTGTTGCATGCTCACATCATTTCCATTTACCAGAGCAGAGCCTTCATCAGCAGTGATGTAAGTAGTCAATATTTTCATTAATGTAGATTTTCCAGCACCATTTGGGCCTAAGAAACCTACAATTTCTCCTTTTTTTATAGAAAATGAGATGTTATCAAGAGCCTTTTGAGTTCCGTAACTTTTTGAAATTGCATTAACTTCTATTGACATGAGTTTTGTATTTGTAGCAAAAGTAAACAGAAAAATACTTTTTTATAGTATTGAATCGAAAAATTAAAATCAAGGAATTGTGTAAAAACAAATCAGATTTTGGTGCTATTAGACATTTTTTTCAAGCGAAAAGTCCTGAGAATTTATAGTTTGAGCTGATGAGTACTATTTCAAACAGTAATTTTGTTATCAAATACTACAGATACAAAAGTTTATCTATAGTTTTTTTGAATATTTTTCAATGAAAGTCTGGTTTTACCTCAAATTGCTTTTTTATGCTATAAAACCGCATTTTTTTGGGTTAGTTAAAAAATATTTATATATTCGCAAAGAATTATTACAAAAGCAAAATGTCAAACAATCGTTTTTATTTTAGCAACACTTACTACTTCTTTTTTAGGAAGTAAGGATTGTGCTATGATTATTTGAAAAATTAAGAAACAAATAAAACTAAGATACAATCCTGATGAAAATCAGGATTTTTTTGATTAGATGAGAACAAAAATTGCGATCCAAGGTATAAAAGGCTCTTTTCATCATCAGGTGGTAAATGAATATTTTCCCAAAGATGTTGAAATTGATGAGTGCTTGTCTTTTGAGGAATTGATAGATAGTCTGGTAACTGGTAAATCTGACCAGGCTGTTATGGCTATCGAAAATTCTATTGCAGGACCAATCATCCCCAATTATGCTCTAATTGACAAAAATAATTTGCACATTATAGGAGAACATTATTTGGATATTCATCAAAACTTAATGGCATTAAAAGGTCAAAAAATAGATGATATTCAAGAAGTGCATTCTCATCCTATGGCACTGTTACAGTGTATGGAATTTTTGAAAACACATCCAAATATTAAGTTAGTTGAAGACAAAGATACAGCCGAAACAGCGAGAAGAATTCACGAAAAGCAACTAAAAGGAATTGCAGCTATTGCTAGTAAAGTAGCAGCAGAACTATATGATTTAGAAATTTTAGCTCCTGAAATTCAAACGATTAATAACAACATGACTCGATTTGTTATTATCAATAAAGAGAATAATTTTGTTTCTAAAAATGAAATTAATAGAGCTTCTATAAAGTTTGAATTAGATCACAAGCGAGGAAGCTTGGCAGCAGTTTTGAATGTAATGAGCGATTGTAAATTGAATTTAACAAAAATACAATCATTGCCAAAAATAGAAACCCCTTGGAAATATTCTTTTTTTGTGGATGTTACTTTCTCCAACTATGAAGATTATGCCAAAGCAAAATCACTGTTAGAAATTATGGCTGAATACTTTAAAGTACTGGGTGAATATAAAAATACGAGACCATGATTGAAGTAGCAAAACGACTAGAAATTGTTGAAGAATACTATTTTTCATCAAAACTTAGAGAAGTAAGGCAACTAGCTTCTGAAGGGAAACCCATTATCAATATGGGAATTGGTAGTCCAGATTTGAAACCTTCTCAAGCGGTTATTGATGCAGTAGTTCTAGCTATGCAGGAGGAAAATGCACATCAATATCAAAGTTATCAAGGTCTGCCAGAGTTGAGAAACGCTATGGCTGATTTTTATGCAACTAATTTTGAAGTTGCTTTAAATTCCAATACCGAAATTTTGCCTTTGATGGGTTCTAAAGAAGGAATTATGCATATTTCATTGGCTTTTTTGAATGAAGGAGACCATGTATTAATACCAAATCCGGGGTATCCAACCTATACTTCGGTGACCAATTTAGTTGGAGCTGTCCCGGTATATTATGATTTAAAAGAAAGCAATAATTGGGAACCCAATTTTGAAGCTTTAGAAAGATTGGATTTATCGAAAGTTAAAATAATGTGGGTGGGCTATCCTCATATGCCAACTGGGGCAACGGGAAGCATACAATTATTCGAAAAGTTAGTCGCTTTTGCCAAGAAACATAACATTTTGTTGGTTAATGACAATCCTTACAGTTTTGTTTTGAATGACAAGCCAATAAGTTTGTTGCAAGCAGAAGGAGCTAAAGAAGTAGCCTTAGAATTGAATTCTTTATCAAAAACATTCAACATGGCAGGATGGAGAGTGGGAATGGTTTTGGGAAATGCAGCTTGTATTGATGCCGTTTTGAAAGTAAAAAGCAATATGGATAGCGGAATGTTTTTCGGGATTCAGAAAGGTGCGATTGAAGCTTTAAAGAGTGATTCAGTTTGGTTTGATTCCATGAATGAAATCTACAAGCGAAGAAGAATTTTAACAGAACAGCTTGCCGAGAAACTAGGTTGTAAAGTGTATAAAGAAGGTGTTGGATTATTTGTTTGGGCAAAATTGCCAAAAGGAATCACATCTGCGGAAGCTTTTATTGATAAAATATTGTATGAAAAATCAATATTTATAACTCCAGGAACTATTTTTGGTTCCAATGGAGAAGGATATATACGATTTGCACTTTGCGTACAAGAAGCAAAAGTTCAAGAGGCAATAGATAGATTTAGGAATTAGGATTTCTGATTTAGGATTTTAAATTAATCCTAATTCGAAAATCTCAAATCCCAAATATTTTAAAATATGAATGTACATGTTATAGGAATAGGATTAATAGGTGGTTCAATGGTATTGGACATCAAGGCCTTGTATCCTGAAGCTAAAATTTATGGGATTGAAAGTAATGAAAAGCATTTGCAGGAAGCCATAACCCTAGGCTTAATTGATGCCGAATCAACTTTTGAAGAGTTGCATGCAGCAGATTTTGTCATCGTTTCGGTTCCTGTTGATATATCATTAACTGTTTTGCCAAAGGTGTTGGATGCAGTAGGAGAAAATACGATTGTTTTTGACGTAGGATCTACAAAAACACCTATTTGCGAAGTGGTAGCAAATCATCCAAAAGAAGAAATTTTCTTGCAGCACATCCTATTGCAGGTACAGAATTTTCAGGGCCATCAGCAGCAATAAGAGGCTTGTTTCAAGGTAAAACAAATATTATTTGTGAGGTCGAAAAAACCACTTTCAAATTACAGGAAAAAGCGGTCCAACTTTTCACCACCATTGGAATGAGAATTCGCTACATGGATTCTGTATCGCATGACAAACACATTGCTTATGTGTCTCATTTATCACACATCAGTTCTTTCATGTTGGGCAAAACAGTAATTAACAAAGAGAAGGACGAACAAGATATATTTGATATGGCAGGATCGGGTTTCGAAAGTACCGTGCGACTAGCTAAAAGTTCTCCAGCAATGTGGACACCTATCTTTAAACAAAACAAAAACAGGTGGTAAAAACCTTAGAGGAGTACATTTCGAATTTGTCAAAGTTTAAAGAACTATTGGAAAATGATGATTTCGAAGCCATTTTCAATGAAATGCAAAGCGTAAACAGAATTAAAGAAATATTAAACGGAATACATATTAAAAAGTAAAACAAACACAAAAAAATAAAAATTAGAAAAGATGGAAAACAAGAAAGAAATGAGAGATTGGTTGAATGCATTCAATTTGAATCATCCATTCGTAATTGCAGGACCTTGTAGTGCTGAAACAGAAGAACAAGTATTGAAAATCGCACACGAATTGAAAGATTCTGATGTAAGCGTTTTTAGAGCAGGAATTTGGAAACCAAGAACACGTCCGGGAGGATTTGAAGGCGTTGGTGAAATTGGTTTGAAATGGTTGAAAAAAGCTAAAGCTGAAACAGGATTGCTAATGGGGACAGAGGTAGCTACAGCTGCTCACTGTAAACTAGCTTTAGAAAATGATATTGATGTATTATGGGTAGGAGCGCGTACTACAGCAAATCCATTTGCGGTTCAAGAAATCGCTGATACTTTGAAAGGAACTGACAAAATTGTATTGATTAAAAATCCAGTAAATCCAGATATGGCTTTGTGGTTGGGTGGTGTAGAGCGTTTGTATATGGCTGGAATCAAAAAGCTAGGTGTGATTCACAGAGGATTTTCTACTTATGAAAAAACAAAATACAGAAACATACCAGAGTGGCAAATTGCTATCGAATTGCAAAACAAGTTTCCAGATTTGCCATTAATTATTGACCCATCCCATATTACAGGAAACAGAAACATGATTCTTGAAGTGACTCAAGAAGCTCTAGATTTGAATTACGATGGAATGATTATCGAAACCCATTTTGATCCTGATAATGCATGGAGTGATGCTGCGCAACAAGTTACTCCAACCGCTTTGAAACAAATTTTTAAAGATTTGAAAGTAAGAAAAGTGAGCGGAGATACTGCCGATTTTGACAACAAAATGACAAAATTGAGAGCTAATATTGATGTTCTAGACGCCAATTTGTTAGAATTATTAGGCAAACGTATGAAAGTTGCTGACGAAATTGGTCAAGTGAAAAAAGAAGCCAATGTTGCTGTACTTCAAAACAATCGTTGGAATGAAATTCAAGAAAAAATGGTGGCTGAAGGTTCTAAAAAAGGATTGTCAGAAGACTTTATCATCAAGTTATTCAAAGGAATTCACCAAGAAAGTATTGAACACCAGGAAAAAATACTGAATTCGTAAATTCAAATTCGGTCATACTAATAAATCTCCATTTCTTAGAAAAAGAATGGAGATTTTTTATTTCCTACAATCGAAAAACTTTGAACTTTAAACTTCAATCGAAAAACATTCATTTATCTTTGCCAAGAAATCTAAAATCTAAATTCAGAAATCTAAAATTGAATGACAGGAACCGTTTATAAATCTACTGGTAGTTGGTACACCGTAAAATCGGAGCAAGGAGATTTTATAGAATGCCGAATGAAAGGGAAATTTCGGATGAAAGGGATAAAAAGTACCAATCCGATTGCCGTGGGAGATGTTGTGGATTATGAGCTCGAAGAAACCTCAGATGCTATCACAGGAATGATTCACCATATTCACGATAGAAAGAATTATATCGTTCGAAAATCGGTAAATCTGTCACATCAAATGCACATCATTGCATCAAATATTGATAGGGTTTTTCTTTTGGTAACTATCAATAATCCACCGACAACCTTCAATTTTATTGACCGTTTTTTGGTAACTGCCGAAGCGTACGGAATCGAAACGATTTTGATTTTTAACAAAATTGATACTTTTGACGATACTACACTCAACGAACAATTATACATGCAACACGTCTATCAAGAAATTGGATATCAATGTTTGCGTGTTTCTGCCAAAGAAATCAAAGGAATTGATACTTTGAAAGCATTAATGATTGGAAAAGTCAGCATGTTTTCTGGACATTCTGGTGTAGGAAAATCGACTTTGGTCAATGCTTTAGAGCCATCACTACATTTAAAAACAAAAACAATTTCCGAGGCAAGCAAACAAGGGCAGCACACCACGACATTTGCAGAAATGTATGATTTGTCGTTTGATGCTAGAATCATCGACACGCCAGGTATCAAAGGCTTTGGAATTGTCGACATGGAGCCTGCTGAAATCAGTGGTTATTTCCCAGAATTTTTCAAGTTAAAAGACCAATGCAAGTTCAATAACTGTCTACACAAAGACGAACCCCAATGTGCCATCAAGGCAGCCCTTGAAAAAGAAGAAATAGCATGGTCGCGCTACAACAGTTATCTTAAAATACTAGAAGGCGACGATGAACATTATCGTACCGATATTTACAATGAAGACCGAATTATAAGCGATAAATCGAGGGAGTAATTTAATCAAACCCTCTCAGGGTTCAAAACCCTGAGAGGGTTAAGTAATAAAAAAAGTTATTTTGAAAACAGTTATCCAAAGAGTATCATCAGCTTCAGTCACCGTAGAAGGCAATAGAGTTGCAGACATCCAAAAAGGACTACTGGTTTTGGTAGGTATTGAAGATGCCGACTCGCAGGAAGACATCAATTGGTTGTCATCCAAAATTGTAAATCTTAGGATATTTGGTGACGCTAACGAAGTTATGAATCTCTCCGTTAAAGACGTTGATGGCGACATCATAGTAATAAGCCAATTTACACTTCAGGCTTCGACCAAAAAAGGCAATCGTCCTTCTTATCTCAAGGCGGCAAAACACGAAATTGCCATCCCCATGTACGAGTGTTTTGTTCAAGAAGTAGAGCAACAATTAGGCAAGAAAGTACAAACCGGAATTTTTGCTGCTGATATGAAAGTGGCTTTGCTCAATGATGGTCCCGTTACTATTGTGATGGATAGTAAAAATAAGGAGTAAAAATTTTATTTGAAATTGTAAGTTTGTAACTATATTTTTTAATCAACCCTTTTAACCCTGTCAGGGTTAAAAAACCCTGACATAAAAGGTAAATACCCCGCGCCACCCCCACGCCGCGCCCCGCCAGAAAGCACAGGAAAACAGCATGAACAAGCAAGTAAGTTTGAGCAAGAGAAATTTGAAAGGAGAGATGAGTTTTAAACCGCAATTGATATTTTGTCATTAGCATTTTTGTCATTCCGACGCAGGAGGAAGAGGAAGGGAACTTTGAAGCGGCCACGCACCCCCCTAACACAAAAAAAAAAAAAAAAAATAAATACTTTTTGTCCCCCCCCCCCCCCCCACAAAAAAAAAAAAAAAAAAAACCCCCCCCACCCAAACTCCCTTCCCCCCTCCCCCCCCCCCCCCCCTAAACAAAAAATGAGATACCAAAACATCCGAGAAGAAGAATTAAAAAACAAAGTAGGGTCGATTGGTTCAAACAATTTGACACTACCGAAATTCTTGGCAATATCGATTTCACGGTTTTTCCGCAACAAGATAATTTATTTGGACGCACACCTTTGCTTTGGGCTGAAGCCAAAACAGGTAATTTTGATGTAGCTACTATGTTTGTGCAGTTAATTTTAACCATTGGCAAAGCACGAACTTTTGATAAAACCATGCCGCCTGCTTTTTTGGGAGCTTTCGATTTTAAAAAAATAGCGTTTGTTCCTTATATCAATATTCAAGATATTTTTTACTTGAACGATTTCAATTGGAACGTAACCCCTAGTAATCACGAAACCAAAGAATTTCAGCTCATTAAACAACGTATTGAAGCGACACTCAAGCAAAACACCTATGTGTATGATTATCAAAAAGACGAAAAAGAACTCCAAGCGTTTATAAAAAACAATGTAGCCAAAGCCACAACAACCAGTAAATTAAAAATTGATAAAAACAACTTTATACCAATCTATTTACGTTGGTTAGAAATAATAAAACCCATCATTGACGTTAATTGGGACGATTTAAAAAAAGCCAATATACTTGACAGCGATTTCTATCTAGCCGATTTATTTGTAGACGACAAAGACACCCAAAATATAGAAGACGATTTATCTATACGCGAGAATTTATTTGTGATGTTTCAAAATGAAGGGTATAAAATAGCTAAGGAAAACCTCAAGCAAATGTTTGATGCCAACATTATATTAAAAAACAAAGACACCTATTTGCATTTTTGGAAGCGCTACAAACGACCACCACTCAAAGAATTTCAAGATTATATTATAGAACGCCGCGATTTACTCGTGCCTCAAGACATTCGGGAACGCAAAGGAGCTTTTTTTACACCCCGTATTTGGGTAGAATTATCACAAAAATACTTGACCGATTATTTAGGCGAAAACTGGCAAGACGACTACTACATTTGGGATTGCGCCGCAGGAACCGGAAACCTTTTAGCCGGATTGACCAATAAATACAACATTTACGCCAGTACGCTAGACCAAGCCGATGTAAACGTAATACACGAACGAATTGATCTTGGAGCTAATTTGCTTAAAAACAACGTGTTTCAATTTGATTTTTTAAATGACGATTTTGCCAAGCTACCACAAAGTTTGCAAGACATTATTAATAATGAAGAAAAACGAAAAAAGTTAGTGGTTTATATTAATCCGCCTTATGCTGAGGCTACTTCTTCAAAAACCGTAACAGGAACAGGCGAAAATAAAGGAGGAGTTACAACTCAGTTTAAAATTAACGAACTTTTAAAACCAAAAATAGGAAATGCTTCTAATGAAATTTTTGCTTTATTTATGGCAAATATTTATGAAAAAATCCCAGGTTGTATTTTAGGTCAATTTTCAAAATTGAAATTTGTTAATGGTTCTAATTTTAAAAAATTCAAGGAATATTTTTTAGTGGACTATGTCAGTGGATTTATTGTTCCTGCAGAAACCTTCGACAATGTAAAAGGAAAATTTCCAATTGGTTTTACAATATGGAATACAGCAGGTAAATCAAAAATAAATACAATCCAAACAGATGTCTATGACAAAAATGGAAATTATAACTCATCTAAAAACTTTTATGGGCAATTGCCAAATAGTATTAATAAATGGATTAAATTATTTGATGACAAATCGAAAACTGGTGTAGGTTTTATGGAAAATCCTGCTCCTGATTTTCAAAACAACAGTTTTTTAATTTTACTGCACAGATTGGAACAAGGCACATAAATTATTTTTCATTTCAAGCATATAATTTAATATCAGGTTTAATTTATTTTTCCGTTCGTAATTGTATTGATGCAACTTGGCTTAATGATAGAGACCAATTTTTATTTCCAAATGATGGTTGGCAAACCGATACCGAATTCCAAAATGATTGTTTAGCTTTGCTTTATTTCACGGTCAAAATAAATTGCAAGTTCAGAAGGCACCAACCATTGGATACCGTTTACAGAATATGAAGTCAATGCACAAGCCAAGTTTGAAAGTAATTTCATGACTGATTTTATAAAAGGTAAAATACAACAAGAAGTTCAAACTACAGATTTGTTTAGTTCTGCAACAAGCCCTAACAGGGTTTCAAACCCTGTTAGGGCTTTAGATGAAAATATAGAATTGCAATATTCAGAAGAAGCCACAGCCGTTTTTGATGCCGGTCGTGAATTATGGAAATACTACCATGCACAAAAAGACGTGAATGTTAACGCTTCTTTATATGACATCAGAGAATATTTTCAAGGTAGAAACGACAAAGGCAGAATGAATTCTAAAAGCGAGGATGCAACCTACACGCAACTAATTGCTAACCTTAGAAGTAAACTGGCCGTTTTAGCCGATAAAATAAAACCTAAGGTGTATGAGTATGGTTTTTGAAATTATAAACTAAACAACCCTAACAGGGTTTTGGACCCTGTTAGGGTTAAAAATTATATAATAATATGGAACAAAAACAACCCATACTTCACGGAAATTACTACCACATTTACAATCGAGGTAATAACGGGAATTGATGTGTTCTTAGAAAACGAAAATTACTATCATTTTCTTAGGTTGTATGCTAAATATATAGAGCCTGTTGCCGAAACCTACGCTTGGTGTTTGCTGAAAAATCATTTTCATCTTTTGGTAAGAATCAAAGAAAAATCAGAAATAAACAATGAAGAATTGAGTTACTCAACAACTGAAAAACCGAAAATAATTGACCCTTCAAGGCAGTTTTCGCATTTGTTCAATGCGTATACACAAGCAGTAAATAAACGCCATAATAGAACAGGAAGTTTATTTGAAACCACTTTTGAAAGAAAATTAGTCGCTTCGGAAAACTATTTTCAACAATTGATTTTTTATATCCATAACAATCCAGTGCATCACGGTTTTGTTACACAAATGAGTTTGTACCCTTGGTCTTCTTATGAAACGGTACTCTCGGATAAACCATCTAAATTAAAAAGGAAGGATGTAGTTGAGCTGTTTGGAGGTTTAGAAAATTTTCTTTTCTATCATAATCAACAACAAGATTTAAACGAAATAAATAATTTAATAATAGAATACTAATTTCCAACTTCCAACCCTGTCAGGGTTCCAAACCCTGACAGGGTTAATAAATCCAAAACAAAATGAACCTAAAAAACGCCCAACTAGAAGTCGACACTTGGATCAAAGAACACGGAGTTCGTTATTTTAATGAACTCACCAACATGGCACAGCTCACCGAAGAAGTAGGCGAAGTAGCCCGCATTATTGCCCGACGTTATGGCGAACAATCCGAAAAGGAATCCGATAAAAATAAAGACCTTGGCGAGGAACTAGCCGATGTGGTTTTTGTGGTTTTGTGTTTAGCCAATCAAACTGGTATTGATTTGCAAGCCGCGTTCGATAAGAAAATGGATTTAAAATCCGTTCGAGACAAAGACCGCCACAAGAACAATGACAAATTGAAATGATGGCTCTTAATAAAACTTAATTCCTTAATGGTTTAAAATTTTCTTTTCTCTGACTATATTTGCACTTCTTTGTTAAAAAATAAAAATGAATTTACTACTACAATCTAAAATCGCTAATTTACATTCATCAATACAAATTACCGGTTCCAAAAGTGAAACGAATCGATTGTTGCTTTTACAAGCCTTATATCCTACAATTACTCTAGCAAACACTTCAAATTCTGATGACAGTGAGGTGATGCAAAAGGCTTTAAAAGGAAATCAGGAGATAGTAGATATTCATCATGCAGGAACAGCCATGCGATTTCTAACGGCCTATTTTGCAGTAAATGAAGGAAGAGAAGTAGTTTTGACTGGATCGCAAAGAATGACAGAACGTCCTATAAAAGTTTTGGTGGAAGCCTTGCAACAACTTGGAGCGCAAATTTCATACGAGAAAGAAGTAGGCTATCCGCCTATACGAATAAAAGGGCAAAAAATTACAGCCAACAAGGTGACTATTCCTGCTAATGTAAGCAGTCAATACATATCTGCGCTATTGCTAGTAGCACCCAAATTAGAAAATGGTATTGAATTGACTTTGGAAGGCGAAATCACGTCTATTCCTTACATCAAAATGACTTTGGCTTTGTTGAATGAAATAGGTATTGAAACTCATTTTACAGGAAATACTATACTAATTAAACCATTAACAACAAGCCCAAAACCACAAACACTTACAGTAGAATCCGATTGGAGTTCGTCTTCCTACTTTTTTAGTTTGGTAGCTTTATCTAATGAGGCATCAATTTCACTGAGCAGCTACAAACAAAGTAGTTTGCAGGGAGACTCTGCTTTGGTCAAAATATATGAACAAATGGGTGTAAAAACTCATTTTGACGAAAATAAAATGACTTTGGTTAAGCAGCCTAATTTTAAATTTGAAAGGTTAAATTTAGATCTTAACAACACACCCGATATTGCCCAAACCATAGTAGTTACTTCTCTTGGTTTAGGGATTGGTTGTCATCTGACAGGGCTTCATACCTTGAAAATTAAAGAAACCGATAGATTGGAGGCTCTCCGAATCGAATTGACAAAATTAGGAGCAAAAATTTCTGTTACTAATGATAGTTTAACACTTGAGGCTACACATCATATTAATTCGAATGTAAAAATTGCAACGTATAATGACCACAGAATGGCTATGGCATTTGCACCTTTAGCATTAAAAGTGCCTATAGAGATTGAAAATGCAGAGGTGGTTTCAAAATCCTATCCTGATTTTTGGGAAGATTTGAGAAGCTTAGGATTTGAGATAGTTCATCATTAAAATCTTTTAGAATCCCTGTCATCACGTTGGTTTTTCTGTGTTTCGAAAAATAAACACCAAAACACTTGACAACGCCTCTCTCACAGTTGTATATTTGCCACCGAAAGATTTTCCCGATTTCTACAAATCCTAAATCTAAATTCTAATAATCAAAAATTATATATGAAATTATCACATTTTCAATTCAATTTACCTAAAGAACTTTTAGCAGAATATCCAGCCGAAAATAGAGACGAATCTCGTTTGATGGTGGTTAATCGTGAGAAAAAGACAATAGAACACAAAACATTTAAAGATGTTATAGATTATTTTGGAGACGGAGATGTTTTAATATTAAATAACACCAAGGTTTTTCCAGCTCGTTTATACGGTAATAAAGAAAAAACGGGAGCTAGAATCGAGGTTTTCTTGTTGAGAGAATTAAATTCTGAGCAACGCCTTTGGGATGTATTAGTAGATCCAGCTCGTAAAATTAGGATTGGTAACAAATTGTATTTCGGAGATGACGATTCATTGGTTGCTGAAGTTATTGATAATACTACATCGAGAGGTAGAACTTTGCGTTTTCTGTATGATGGGTCTTATGATGAATTCAGAAATAAACTAACAGAACTAGGAGAAACGCCTATTCCAAAATACATCAATCGTGAAGTAACTCCAGAAGATGCTGAGCGTTATCAGACTATTTATGCTAAAGAAGAAGGTGCAGTAGCTGCTCCAACTGCGGGATTGCATTTTTCAAAGCACTTGCTTAAAAGACTTGAAATTAAAGGGGTAAAACTTGCCGAAATAACGCTTCATGTAGGTTTAGGAACTTTCAACCCTGTTGAAGTTGAAGATTTGTCTAAACATAAAATGGATTCAGAGGAATTAAGAATTACCCAGCAAGCTTGCGATATAGTGAATGTTGCAAAAGAAAAGAAAAAAAGAGTTTGTGCTGTAGGAACCACATCGATGCGAGCTATAGAAAGTTCAGTATCTTCAGCTAGAACCTTAAATCCTTATGATGGTTGGACTAATAAATTTATTTTTCCTCCTTATGATTTCAGTATCGCTAACTGTATGATTACCAATTTTCATACACCAAAATCTACCTTAATGATGATGATTTCTGCATTTTGCGGACACGATTTGATGAAGAAAGCATATGAAGAAGCTATCAAAGAAGGATATAAATTTTACTCTTATGGGGATGCGATGTTAATCATCTAATCGTTAATCTTAGTATAAAATAAAAAATCTCGTCAATGGCGAGATTTTTTGTGGAGTTAAGTGAAGAGGTTTATATTAATTAACTTGATAGACTAATTTAACAGTAATACTGGCGGTTTTGTTTTTAGAAATAGTATTAAAGGAACCACCATAGGAGAAGTCTTCAGAGGAGTTTTGACCCGTTATTTGAAAAACTCCCATATCTGATTTTTTAAATTACCCAAACTAGCATTTGCATTTTCGGCTATACTTTTTGCTCTAATACTTGCATCTTTTGTGGTCTCGGCAATCATTTTTATTTTAAGTTCAGCAAGTTTTGTGTAATAATACTCTGGTGGATTGGAATAGAATTCAATTCCTGAATTGATTAATTCGCTGGATTGTCTTGAAATTTCTTCTATTTTATTTACTTCCTTGGATTGTATGGAAACACTTTGTGTTAAGGTAAACCCAGTGAAAATTTGTTGTTTGGGAGTGCCATTTTCATTATACGTAGTTTCAAAATCTTTATTGAAATTAACGGCAGAAAAAATGATATCACTGGTAGCAATTCCTTTTCCAGATAAATAGGTTTTTATTTTTTCGCGGTCGCTGTCTAAGGCAGCATAAGCATCTTTAAGTGTATAACTTTTCTTAGAAAAAGAACCACTCCAAACAATAAGGTCTGATACAAAATCTTTTTTCCCTAAACCTGTAACGCTAATCGTATCATTGCTTTGGTTTCGATTTTGAAAAGCATTAGAAAATAAATAAGAGGAGATTATAATTGCTAGAGCAATAATAATTACGTTTAGATTATTCTTAAGCATAATATATTGATTAAATTCAATCAAATGTAAGCAATAATTAGAACCTTTTTTAAATTATAAGATATTTTACAACACTAAATATCAAAAAAATGATTTTGTAGAAGTGTCTTTTCTAGCGTATTCAAATCGGTCAATTAGTTTCGGTAAACAGTAGCCATCAAGTCCATTTAGGCTCACTACATTAACTTTATCTAACTGTAGCCAACCTTTTTCGTGCTCTAGAATGGGGTCATAAAATAAGTGTTCAATAGAAGCTACAATATGAATGGTATTGTTCTCTTGGATGTGGTACTCGTTTAGATATTTGCATAGTAATTGTACTGGACTTCCTTTTACAAAAGGGAAATCAATCTCTTTTTTATATTCTTCCTCAAGATTCGTTTTATCAAATTCAGAAATACCAAAATCATAATTTGCTGAGGTATGATGTGCATCAGCAATCATATTGTCAGTTATGTGATTCACTGTAAAAAAGCCTGTTTCTTTTATATTTTTATAAGTATCTCTAGGAACAGTGGTTGGTCTCATTATAAATCCCAGTAGAGCAGGATCGCTTCCAAGGTGCGTTATACTACTAAAAATAGCCACGTTGCTTTCCCCACTTTCTGATTTGGTAGCTATCAAATTTGCAGATTTGTATCCTGTACACGAATTGATAAGATTTAATCGTTCAACTTTTTCCATCTGTGAGATGGTATTTTTTGATATATGAATCATACTAAATTGGATTAGTTTACAAAGATATGTTTTGTTTAATTAAAAATTAAATTTATTAAACAAAATTTATTCAAATTCTGTAACAAAAAAAGGAAACCAAAATTCAATACTAGATTTCAAAATAGGATTTCTAAAAAGAGTATATTTGATTTTAAATTATTCAAAATGAAAAAAGTAAAAAAAGCTTTTCTTGTTTTTTTTGTCATTTTAGCTGTAGTTATTTTGTTTCTAATTCTTTATGGCTTGTATTTAAAACCTAAATACGAGGGCGATGTACAACTCCAAAACATTGAAAAAGAAACCACGGTCTATTTTGATGATTATGGAATTCCTCATATTTATGCTAATACGCAGAAAGATGCTATGGTTGCTTTAGGGTACGTTCATGCTCAAGATAGATTGTGGCAAATGGAATTAATCAGACGAATTGCTCCAGGAAGATTATCCGAAATTTTTGGGACAAAAACCCTTAAAGTAGATCAATTTTTTGCTGGAATTGGTATTGATGAAGCTTCTGAAAAAGCGATTTTTGAATTAGACAAAAATGCTCAGAGCTATATTTTGGCAGAAGCGTATTTGGATGGAATTAATCAATATATAGACAGTGGTCCAACTCCAATTGAGTTTCAACTATTAGGATTAAAAAAACATAAGTTCACTATCAAAGATGTTTATAATGTATTTGGCTATATGTCATTCAGCTTTGCCATGGCTCAAAAAACAGATCCTTTACTAACAGATATTCGAGATAAATTTGGAATGGATTATTTGAAAGATTTCGGAATTGATGGTAGTTTAAATACGACTCAATTGAAAAGTTTTGTTGGTAAATCAAGAGAATATTCGCAAATTTCTACTGCTGTAACTTCTCTTCTTGAAATGACTCCAGTACCTCAATTAAGAAAACAATAAAAGTTAAGGATAGTTTAGATGTGGTTTTAAATCTAAAAATCAGTCGACATGGACCAATTGTAAATTCGCTCATTGAAGGAATACATCAAAAGGAGCCAATAGCTATGTCGTGGGTGTATACGCAACAACCTATTAAGATTTTGGAAGCCACCTATTCACTCTGTCATGCTAAAAATGTAACTGATTTTAACAGTCATATTTCATTAATTGCCGCACCAGGATTGAATATTATGTATGGAGATGCTACAGGTAATATCGCTTGGACAACTTCTGGAAAATTGTACAAGCACGATACAGGAGTGAATACTAATTTTATTCTTGATGGAGCAACAGGTAAGGATGATGTCAAAGAATATATTGATTTTTCTAAAAATCCTCAAGCTTTAAATCCTTCATGGAACTATGTATATTCAGCAAACAATCAACCTGAAGCTATTGATGGATTTTTGTATCCAGGGTATTATTTACCAGAGGATAGAGCCAAAAGGATATTTAACTTATTAGAATCCAAAGAGCAATTGGACTAAGGAAGATGTTAGCAAAATGATTACTGACAACACTTCATCTAAATCTCCAACTATTGTAAGAAATTTAATTGCAAGTGTTGATTACAATTCACTCTCTGAAAATGGAAAAAAGGGATACTCTATTTTAAAATCATGGAAAGGGACAAATGAATTACAAGATGTTGCTCCAACCATCTATAATAAATGGATTTATTTGTATTTGAAAAATACATTTAAAGATGAGTTAGGAGAGGAGGATTTCAAGCTGTTTTTAGGTTCTCATATTATGAAACAGATTATAGCCTCTCAAATAAAGAATGTTAATTCGCCATGGTGGGATAATGTAACAACAAAAACCAGCAAAGAAACTAGAAAAATGATTTTAGAAACGTCGTTCAAAGAAGCCATTTCAAATCTTGAAAAACAACTTGGAACATCAGTAAATTCGTGGACATGGAATAGAGTTCATAAAGTAGAGCACCAGCATCCGTTGGGTAAAGTTAACGCTTTACGTAGTTATTTCAATGTTGGTCCTTTTGATATAAACGGTTCCAATGAAGTCATTAACAATCAATTTTTTACTTTTTCTGAAAATGGAGAATACACAGTTACAGGGGGACCTTCCACCCGAAGAGTAATTGATTTTTCTGATATTGAAAACAGTTGGAGTATCCTGCCTACAGGTCAATCCGGAAATTCGTTGAGTAAACATTACCGTGACCAAGCTGAAATGTATAACGCTGGGAAGTTTAGAAAAATGAAATTAAACAAAGAAGAAATTATTCTAACTTCGACCAAATTAGTTTTTAGACCTAAAGAGAAATGATTTTCAATAACAATGGTAAAATTCAATTGTAATTTTCAACATTGCTATTGCCATTGAATTTATTATTCTTCTCGATGTACTTTCATGAAATCAAAAGCAGGTTTGCAAATAGCAATATATTCACAAGGTTCTTCAAAAGGATTTGAATATTGGACACGAGTATTTTTTCAATTTTTATAGATTGACCAGCTTCTAAAATTAGTACTTCATCCTCAATTATAAACTGTTTTTTGCCTGAAATAATATAGGTATATTCATCAAATTCAGGAGTTTGAAATGGTTCGCTCCAATGTGGCGGTGCAATCATGTGAGCAATTGAAATTTCGTGATTTCCAGTAGTTGGAATTCCGTGATGTTCTTCAATACGCTTTCCATCAGTAGTTGGAACAACAAATGGAGATTTCTGAATGAAATATTTTTTCATAATGATTATTTCTTAAAAATAAAATAGACAGCCAATACCAAGAAACACATACCTACAAAATGATTCCATCGTAGCGATTCGTTTTTGAAAAATAAGGTTGAGAATAACACAAAAATGATTAAAGTAACCACCTCTTGAATTACTTTGAGTTGCATTAACGAAAATGGTCCTCCGTTGCCTTGGTAGCCAATTCTGTTTGCTGGAACTTGAAAACAATATTCAAAAAAGCCAAGCCCCAACTTATAACTACTACTGTAATTAGACCCGCATTTTCAAACCATTTTAATTCTTTAAATTTTAAATGTCCATACCAAGCTAAGGTCATGAAAATATTGGAAAGGATTAACAAACCAATGGTAAGGTAGCCTTTCATTTTATTTCTTTAAAATTTTCATCAATACGCCAAAGGCTCCACGAATAAACGAAGCACTGGTCACTACTTTCAAAACCGATTTGGTGACAACAGTAGCAGTACTAGGTTCGTTACTTTCTACTTTCTTTTCTTCTTCGGCTGAGACTTGTTCTTGAGATACTTCGATTTTTTTGGTTAACATTTCATAGGCACTTTCGCGATCAATTTCCTCACCGTATTTTTTAACTAATTTAGATTTTGAATTAATTTCTGCTATTTCGGCTTCAGTAAGAACATCCATTCGACTTTGTGGAGCTCTCAT
Organism: Flavobacterium sp.; assembly: GCA_016718345.1. GTDB lineage: Bacteria > Bacteroidota > Bacteroidia > Flavobacteriales > Flavobacteriaceae > Flavobacterium. The sequence goes on from JADKDN010000004.1 coordinate 41,761, forward strand.
CATTGTGGCAGCAAGTGGAGTAGGAATTCCTTTTTCGTTCAAAGCCGTCACAAGCGCTTCGCCAATTCCAAGAGAGGTTAGAAGTTCATCGGTTTTGTAAAATTCTGATGTTGGATAGTTGTCAGCCGTCATTTTGATTGCTTTCCTATCATTGGCAGTGAAAGCTCTCAAGGCGTGTTGGATTTTAAGACCCAATTGTGCCAAAACGCCACTTGGTACGTCCATAGGGTTTTGAGTTATAAAAAATACGCCAATGCCTTTGGAACGAATTAGTTTTACGATAGCTTCTATTTGATCTAAGAGGGTTTTACTCGCTTCATTAAATATCAAATGCGCTTCGTCTATAAAAAGAACCAATTCCGGTTGCTCAGCATCTCCTTTTTCGGGCATTTGTTGGTAGATTTCAGCTAACAAACTTAGCATAAATGTAGAAAATAATTTAGGTTTATCCTGAATATCGGTCAATCGAATAATGTTAATGTATCCTTTGCCATTTTCATCAAAACGAAGTAAATCATTAATGTCAAAAGAAGTTTCTCCAAAAAACAAATCTCCGCCTTGTTGTTCTAATTCTATGATTTTCCTTAAAATAGTTCCCGTAGTTGAAGTAGAGATTTTACCATAGCTTTCTTCAATTTCTTCTTTGCCTTCTTCCGTAATATAATTGATAACTTTTTTGATATCTTTCAAATCCAACAAAGGCATTTTGTTGTCATCACAATACTTGAAGATTACTGATACTACTCCTGCTTGAACATCGTTTAAGTCTAAAATTCTAGAAAATAAAACGGGACCAAATTCAGATACTGTGGCACGAAGTCTGACTCCATTTTGCTGAGACAAGGTCATTAATTCTACAGGAAAACTTGAAGGAGTATAAGGAATGTTAATTTTGGCATGGCGTTCAGTAATAAACGGTTTTTCTTCACCTTCTTTTGCTACTCCACTAAAATCCCCTTTAATGTCCATCATAAGCACCGGAATTCCATAGGAAGATAATTGTTCAGAGAGCACCTGAATCGTTTTTGTTTTTCCTGTTCCTGTTGCTCCAGCTATTAGTCCATGGCGATTTAATGTCTTTAGAGGAATTTTAACAGAAGCCTCAGCAATGGCTTCTCCATCTAAAATTGCTCCGCCAAGGATTAAACTCGCTCCTTTTGAGGTGTAACCGCTAACAATACTCTGTATAAAATCTTCTTTTTTTGACATGAATTTTTGAATTAGATGGAAAATTAAAAAACGAATGCAAGATATAAATAATTTTGAAGGTTGTAAACTCTTTAAATAGGATAAGTTTTCAACCGTATTCATGGGTTTGATTTAATCTAAATCATTGGTTTTTAACTTTTTTATTCTTGTACAAATTACAATAAAAAAAGAACGAAAACGTTTTTGTTAATAATACTGATTTAAATGATAAAAAAAGTTTTTTTATTTCAACTAATACTATAAATTTGTGACACTACAAGTTAATTATAACAAAAAATAATTTAAATAATTAAAATTAAAAAAAATGGCAAACGTTAAGAAAGAAAGTGGTTCAAACTTAGGGGGAATGTTCTCTGGACTAGTAATTGTAGCATGTATTGTGATAGGAGTACTCGTATGGAACTTCATCATGGGTGCAGGGTCAAATTTTGAAGGTGGAGTTAATACTGGAGCACCTTTAAAAGGAAATTATTTAGCAATGGTATACAAAGGAGGGCCAATTGTACCAGTTTTGATGGGATTGTTGTTAATGGTGGTTGTTTTTTCATTTGAAAGATATTTTGTAATTACAAAAGCTGCTGGAAAAGGAAATCTTGATGCATTTATGAAAAATGTACAAGCTAGTATCAAAGGAGGTCATATTGACGAAGCAATTGCTGCTTGTGACAAACAACAAGGTTCGGTTGCAAATGCTATCCGTTCAGCTTTAGTTAAATATCAAGATGTTAAAAAAGAAGGTTTCAATAGTGAAGAAGCATCTGAGACAATTCACAAAGAAATTGAAGAAGCTACAGCTCTTGAAATGCCAATGCTAGAACAACACATGACTATCATTTCTACTTTAGTTTCTCTTGGAACGCTTGCTGGATTACTTGGAACAGTAACGGGTATGATTAAAGCATTTGCTGGATTAGCTGGTGGCGGTGGAGCAGATTCTGCTGAATTGGCGAACGGTATTTCTGAGGCTTTGATTAATACAGCTACTGGGATTTCAACTTCAGCATTAGCAATTATTTGTTATAACTTCTTTACTTCAAAAATCGATAGCCTTACCTATGCAATTGATGAGGCAGGTACTACAATCGTTAACACGTACAGACATTTTAGAGGTAGCTTAAAACAATAATTTTGATAGGTACTATCAATAAAAACAGATAAAACAATGGCAATAAAAATGAAAAAAAAGTCAACATCTACCGATATGACGGCGATGTGTGACGTTGCATTCCTTTTGCTTACGTTCTTTATTTTGACCGCTACTGCTAAAGTTCCCGAAGTAATGCCTGTTGACACTCCACAGTCAACGGTGCAGACTAAATTGCCAGAAAAGATTTGGCAACCTTGACTGTAGGTAATGGGAAAGTGTTTTTTTGATGTTAAAGGAAAAGATGTTCGCGTAAGAACACTTGAATTAATGGGTCAAAAATATGGTTTAACTTTTTCAGAGGACGATCAAAATAAATTCGCTATAATGGAAAGTTTTGGTGTTCCAGTTCAGAATCTTAAACAAATTCTTGACATGCATCCTTCAGAAAGAAGAAATGTGAAGCAACCAGGAATTCCTAAAGACTCTTTAGACAATCAATTGGCAGACTGGGTTCAGAATGCACGAATTGCTAACATAGAATTGCATGATAAGGAATTAGAACTAGCAATTAAGGGAGATGCTAAAGAAGAATATCCTGTTATTAAAAAAGTAATGGATATTTTACAAGACCAAAAAATCAATAGCTTTAGTTTAGTTACTGGTTTGAGAGGAAAAGAAAAATAATTTAAAAATATACTAAATGGCTGAATTAAATACCGGCGACGGTGGTGGTGGTAAAAAAGGCAGTAAAAAAGTAAGAAGTAAAAAGCAAAACTCCAAAGTAGACTTAACGGCTATGGTGGATTTGGCTTTCCTTTTAATCACTTTCTTTATGCTTACCACTACGTTGTCTAAACCCCAATCCATGAATTTGGGTTTGCCAGATAAGGATCCCAATAAAGACAATAATAAAGATGTAAAAGTAGATGAGAATCGTACAATGACTATTTTATTAGGGGATAATAATAAGTTAGTACGTTATGTAGGCTTGCTAGCTACACCAGTTGCAGGTGGTGCTCCAAAGAACGTTGAATATGGGAAGGATGGTATAAGAAAAGAATTGTTGAGCAGAAAACGAAAAGTGCTTCAATATACCAGGAGACAAAAACAAAGGAATGATTGTCATTATCAAGCCTACCAAAAAATCAAAATATCGAAATTTGGTCGATGTTCTAGACGAAATGGCAATCGTTGGAGTTCCTACTTACGCCATTGTAAATGAGTTTACGCCCGAGGAAAGTAAATTGATTGGAGGAGGAGCTGCTGCTGCAACTCCAGCTACTGAAGAAACGACTAATCCTTAATCTAATTAAAAAAGAAAAGACATGAAATTAGATTTATTAAAAAATCAATGGTTGGAAATCGTTTTTGAAGGACGAAACAAGCTATACGGTGCATATGAACTTAGAAAAACCAATGGTAAAACGACTACCAAGTCTCTTATTATTGGTGGAGTTATCTTTGTTTTCCTAGTAAGCATACCAGTTCTAGCTAATTTAATTCCTGATAGTTCAGATGATACTACTTTAGACCAAAAAATAACAACAGTAAAGTTACCACCTAAAGAAGAAAAACCAAAAGAAAATCTTCCACCGCCACCGCCACCGCCTCCAAAAGTGGATCAGGTGAAGTTTGTGAAGCCAGTTGTTGCAAAAGCAGAAGAGGTGACGGAAGAACCACCAAAAGTGGAGGAAATCAAAGATAAGAAGATCGGAGCAGAAACTATTAAAGGAGATCCCGATGCCGAATTAACAGTTGAACCTGTTGGTAATGGACCTAAAGATGTAGTAGAGGAAGACAACGAAATTTACAACACAGCAGGTATTGAGGTAAAACCAGATTTCCCAGGTGGTATTGAAAAGTTTTACAAGTTTGTAGCTAAAAATTATCAAACTCCAGAAGAGGAAGGTTTGAAAGGAAAAGTTTTCGTTTCTTTCGTTGTTGAAAAAGATGGTTCACTAACTGATATCAAAGTAATTAGAGATATTGGATTTGGTACAGGAAAAGAAGCAATACGTGTACTGAAATCTTGCCCTAAATGGACTCCAGGAGAACAAAATGGAAAGAAAGTAAGAGTACTTTATTCTTTGCCAATAAACATTCAATCGGCTGAGTAATGTTCGAAAAAATAGTTATTAATTTCAAGGAGAAATCGCTAAAAGAGCGATTTCTTCTCGTTATAGGACTGTGTTTTTTTTTGATGTATTTCGTTTTGGGATTGATTCTGATTTTTTGGAAAGAATTACCCATAGCAATGGAACAAAAATATAGAGTAGTTTTTGGAATAGTATTGATAGTGTATTCTTTTTTTCGTTTCATACGTTTTTTCAATTCAAGTCAAGAAGAGTGATGTTAAAATATAGTAAGATAATCGGTTTAGTATTGTTGAGTTCTCTTTTTGGTATGTGCTCCAAAAAAAGTGAATCTAAACCCGAAATTGATACTATGCTTGAAGGAACCACAACAATTCTAGTTGACGAAACTTTAAAACCAATTATAGAAGATCAGGTTCAAATTTTCCAGAGCCGTTACGATGCGAAAATTACCATTGTTGCCAAGTCTGAAACAGAAGTAATTCAATCTTTAGTAAAAGACAGTTCACGAATAGCAATATTATCTAGAACATTGACTAGTGAGGAATTGAAATTTTTTGATAAGAAAAAAATAACTCCAAAAGTTAGATTGTTTGCAAAAGATGCAATAGCATTGATTTCTAATAAAAATAATAAAGACACGCTAATTGCGTTACAAGATGTGATTGATTTTATTCAAAAAAAGAGTCAATCAAAAATTAAAGGTTTGGTTTTTGACAATCCAAATTCAAGTACTTATAGATATTTTAAAGAATTGATAGGAAATGAAAGTTTATCCAACGAGGGAATTTTTTCATTTAATACGAATGAAGAAGTGATAAAATATGTTTCGCAAAATAATGGCAGTATCGGAGTGGTAGGAATAAATTATATTTTTGAGCCATCACCTTCTATGCAACAATATGTTGATAAAATTACTGTTCTTGAAGTAAAAAATGAAAAGGGTACGAATTATTTTAGTCCTACACAAAACAATATAGCTGAGGGTGCTTATCCTTTGGCACGTGATTTGTACATCATAAATTGTCAAGGATACTCGGGTTTAGGAATGGGACTAACTTCTTTTATCACTAGTGATGTGGGGCAAAGAATTATTTTGAAATCGGGATTAGTTCCAGCAACATTTCCTCCACGAAAAATTTTGGTAAGAAAACAAATCAATAATGATAAAAAATAAAATGAATACAAAAACGATGAATAAATTAAAAATTTTCAGCTTTTTATTAGTAATTACTGCTTCAATAAGTACTGCCCAAGAAATTGAGCCTGTTAAGAAAGCTATTGATGCTGAGCAATATGAAAAAGCTAAATCAATGCTGAAAACCCTCATAAAATCGAAACCAGAGAATGGCAAATTTTCATTCCTTTTGGGGAATATTTACCTTAAACAAGGAATTGAAGATTCAGCTAAAATAGCTTTTCAGAAAGGTCTAACTGGAACTGATGGAGCTAAAATGAATTATATTGGTTTAGGTCAAATCGACTTAAACACAAATAATGTGTCTTCTGCAGAATCTAATTTTGCTTTAGCTACAAAGGATATAAAGAAAAAAGATATCGAGCAGTACATTTATATTGCAAAAGCATATATGAATGCTGACAAGCCCGATTATAATAAAGCATTACTATATTTAAATAAAGCAAAAGAGATAAATCCAATGGATGCTTCATTACAATTGGCTTTTGGTGATGCGTATTATGGATCTAAAAATCAAAATGAATCGTATGCAGCCTACAGAAATGCTTTCAATACCGATAATTCTTTGATTCGAGCTAAAATGCAATTAGGCGTTTTGTTAAAAGGAGCTAAGGCATACAATGAAGCTGTAAAGTCATATGATAATGTGATTGCCACAGATCCAAATTATGGTCCGGTTTACAGAGAATTAGCAGAAACTTACTATTATTGGGGAAGCAATGAACCCAAAAAATTCAACGAATACATACAAAAAGCTCTAGCGTATTATGAAAAGTACATGAGTTTGACCGACTATTCACTAACATCTCGTATGCGTCAAGCCGATTTTTTGATTTTAGCAAAAGACTACAAAGCATTGGAGGTAGTTGCTAATAAAATGAAAGAATTGGATAACGTAAATCCAAGGATTCTTCGATATTTAGGATATTCAGCTTATGAAAATGGAAATATAGACGTAGCTATAAAATCGCTTCAAGATTTTATGTCAAATCCATCAAATAAGATTATAGCCAGGGATTATATGTATCTAGGGTTGGCGAAATTGAAGAAAGCCAATAATACTGAGACCAATACTGTTGATACAAGTATATTTGATGCTGGTGTTGCCGATATTAAGAAGTCTGTAGAAATGGAAATCACCATGACAAATGACTTGAGTGAAATAGGAAAAAAATTCTATGAGCAGAAAAAGTTCAAAGAAGCAGCAGTGATATACGAAATTGCTGTAACCAATCCTGATTCTAAGAATTTCTTGTTGGATAATTTTTATCTAGGAAATTCGATTTACTTTAGTAATACTCAAAAAGATATTGTTAAGGTAGATCCAGTTGCACTACAGAAAGCAGATGCTGCTTTTGGTAGAGTTATTGAGGCATCGCCTACAACTCAAGATGCCTATATTTTTAGAGCAAGAACAAACAGATTGCTCGAAAATGATGAAATGATGGCAAAATATTATGAGGAATATTTGAGAGTAGTTACTGAAAAAGGACCTGAGGAAGTAGCAAAAAACAAGAACAAGTTTATTGAATCCTACAATTTGTTAGCAGCTAATTATGCCAATTTTGATAAAGTTAAGGCAAAAGAATATTTTAACAAGACATTAGCTTTAGACCCGACAAACCAATATGCATTGGAATCTTTGAAAGTATTAAAATAGGTTATCATATTCTTTAAATCAAAAGCCGATAGTTTTCTGAACTATCGGCTTTTGATTTAGGGTTTATCTATACGAGATTTTAGACTAAATACCGAATAATTCATTATCCCAAATCCATTTCCTTATCTTTGCATATATTTTAAAAAAATGTTGACAAAAGAAATACAGTTAGAAGTCGAAAAAGGAACCATGTTACCCTTGATGGAAGAGTTTTATACCATACAAGGGGAAGGTTTTCATACAGGAACAGCTGCTTATTTTATTCGAATGGGAGGTTGTGATGTAGGATGTCATTGGTGTGATGTTAAGGAAAGTTGGAATGCCGAATTGCATCCTCCAACACACATTCAGCAAATTGTAACCAATGCTAAAGATAATGCAAATACGGTAGTAGTGACAGGAGGAGAACCATTGATGTGGGATATGACTGCACTAACAAAACAATTAAAAGAGAAAAAGTTAAATATTCATATTGAAACTTCAGGTGCGTATCCATTGACTGGAAGTTGGGATTGGATTTGTTTATCTCCAAAGAAAAATAAATTACCAACACCAACGGTTTATGATAATGCCCATGAATTGAAAGTTATTATTTATAATAAGCATGATTTTATTTTTGCCGAAGAGCAAGCTGAAAAAGTAAATAAAAAAGCCATTTTGTTCTTGCAACCTGAATGGAGTAAAAGGGAAGAAATTACACCACTAATTGTTGATTATGTGATGAAAAATCCTAAATGGAGAGTGTCTTTACAGACGCATAAATATTTAAATATTCCGTAATTTATTCCCCCCGAATGAAAAATATAGTTATCATACTATTTTTTATTTCTCAAATAAGCTTTTCACAGGAGCAAATAGAGCCAATTGAAGATCCCGTTTTTGAGCTTAAAGACGTCACTGTAGAACCAAGTTTTCCGGGAGGGAATGATGGTTTTTATCAGTTTATTGGAGTTAATTTTAAACAGCCAGAAGTTCCTCAACTCATAGGGAAAGTCTTTGTTTCCTTTATCGTTGAAAAGGATGGCACACTCACTGATATTCGAGTAATCAAAGACGTTGGATTTGGCGCTGGAGCTGAGGCAGAAAGAGTAATGCGGCTCTCCCCGAGATGGCGCCCAGGGGTGAAAGAGGGTAAGCCCGTTAGAGTCTTGAATATAGTAGCAATTCCTATTCAAACAAAATAATGAAGTCACAGTTTCTCTTAGATCCAGAAATTACATTTTTGAATCATGGCTCTTTTGGGGCTTGTCCAAAACCTATTTTTGAAAATTATCAGTATTGGCAATTGGAATTAGAAAGAGAACCTGTTCAATTTATTCAAAAAAACTCAGCCCAATATTTAAAAACATCCAAAGACGCTCTGGCAAATTACATTGGTTGTTCGAGCGATGATTTTTTTTACACAACAAATCCAACAGTAGCTGTAAATACGGTTCTTAGAAGTTTAAATTTAGAAGAAGGAGATGAAGTGCTGACTACTAATCACGAGTATGGTGCAATGGATAGAACTTGGAGTTACTTCAGTAAAAAGAAAGGGATAAAATACATTCGTCAGAGTATTTCATTACCAATACTTTCCAAAGAACAGATTTTAAATGAATTTTGGAGTGGGTATACTTCAAAAACCAAAATTATTTTTATTAGTCACATTTCTAGTGTCACAGCTTTGGTTTTTCCAGTAAAGGAAATTTGTGAAAAAGCAAGAGAATTAGGATTGATAACAATTATTGACGGTGCTCATGTCCCAGGACAATTAGACTTAAATATACAGCAACTTAATCCCGATTTTTATACTGGAGCACTTCACAAATGGATGTTGGCACCAAAAGGAGTCTCGTTTTTATATGTCAAAAAAACATTTCAAAATAGTATAGACCCCTTAGTAGTAAGTTGGGGATATGAAAGTGAATCTCCAAGTAATAGCCAGTTTTTAGATTATCATCAACATCAGGGAACAAGAGATATCTCAGCCTTTTTGACAATTCCAAAAGCGATTGAATTTCTTAGAGTTAACAATTGGGAAGAAAGAGCAGCTTCATGTAGAAAATTAATACGTGATAATTATAATAAGTTTTGCGAATTGCTCAATTCAAAGCCAATTTGCCCTATAACATCAGAATTTTTAGTTCAAATGTGTAGTATTCCTATTCGAACTACGAAACCTTTAGAACTAAAAGAGACCTTGTTTCATAAATACAAAATTGAAATCCCTGTGATGAAACTAGAAGATAAATTTTTTCTAAGAATTGCAATTAATGGGTATAATTCTCAACAGGATTTAGAGATTCTACAAGAAGCTTTGGAGGATATTATTGAGAATTCTGATTTAATCAATTTAGGGTAAAAAAGTTTAGACTGTTAAAATATCAGATGTATAAATAGTTGGATAATAAATGTTTCGTAATATTGTATTCGAAATTTAAATAAAAATGAATAAATTAATTGCCGTTTTCTTGATATTCTTTTCAGTATCAATAATCGCTCAAAGAACATGTGGAACAGATGCTAAAATAAAAGAACGTATTCAAACAGTACCTGGATTTGAAGCGCATCATAAAGAGATTATGGAATTTATTCATAATCCAAATCAAAAACAATCATTATTTAGCAAACAATCAAGTTCAATAGCTACAGTAGTCACAATACCTGTGGTTTTTCATGTACTGTATAAAAATGCCAACCAAAACATATCTGAAGCACAAATACAGTCTCAATTAGATGTTTTAAACAGAGATTACAGAAAATTGAATACTGATTTTAATACAGTAGTTCCAACAGCATTCAAAGCACTAGGTGCAGATATGGAAATTGTTTTTTGTAAAGCAACAAAAACACCTACAGGCGCTACTACAACAGGTATTACTAGAAAGTCGATACCTTCAAATTTTAGTTTTGATAATGATTATTACACTGCTTCTGGTCAACCTGCTTGGGATACAACTCGATATCTCAATATATGGGTTGGAAGTTTTACAGATACCAGTTTATTGGGATTTGCTTACCTACCATCATCGGCAGGTAGTGATGATGATGGCTTGTGTATAAGCTACAAGACATTTGGAACTACCGGTACTGCTTTATCCCCATTTAACAAAGGAAGAACTGCTACTCATGAAATAGGACATTACTTTGGTTTGTATCATCCTTGGGGGCAGGAAGGAGTTACTTGTGGAAATCCTTATGTGAATGATTTTACTCCAACTAATGATGATAGAGTATCCGATACGCCAGAAACAAATAACCCTTATTATGAGTGTCCAGCATTTCCAAATAATACCAATGCATGTACATCTACAGCAAATGGTTCTATGTTTATGAACTATATGGAATATGTAAATGATGCCTGTATGGCATTTTTTACAGCAGGACAAAAAACAATAGTTAGAAACGCTTTATCTGGGCCAAGATTGAGTTTGTTGTCTTCAAATGGATGTGGCACGTTAGGTTTAAATGAATATGAAGCGATTAATGCAATTGCAGTTTATCCAAATCCAGTTACAAGCTATTTTATGATTACATCTCCTCAAGTTCAAATTGATGAAGTTGAAGTATAATTTTAAACAGACAGTCGAGCTAAATAATCGTAATGATCACCTTCAAGGATTAATTCACATTTTAGACCGTTTGCCAATGCTGCATTTTGTAAAGTATTGTAATCAACGTACATCCAATTAAAGGGTTTTTCTTTTTGACCCTTGTAAGTTACATTAAATACGACTTCTCCATAATAATCGTTTACAGAAGGAATCCATTTCCCGCCATCTTCATCCTCATCAAACATGTAAATAATATCAGAACTATCCAGAAGAATTTGTCCATTTTCGTTTAAAATGGATTTTAATTTTAGGAGGAATTTTGAAATATTTTTGAGTTTGCCACACATGCCAGCACCATTCATTAATAGTAGGATGGTGTCAAAAGTTTCGTTTTCTAATGTCATTACATCTTGGACTTTGGTTTTCTTAACCCCACGAAGTTCACAGGCTTTAATCGCATTCTCTGAAATATCAATAGCGGTAACGTCTAAACCTAATACATTTTGTAGATATAAACTATGACTTCCTGCACCACAACCCACATCAAGAGTTTTTCCTTTAGCGAGTTGTAAGGCGCATTGTTCCAATTTTGGCATTTCATTAAAATTTCGAAATAAATAGGCAACACTCATTGCATCTTCTTCAGATATTGAAGTTTCCGTAATTAAATCTTCTGGAGCATTATTAGTTTGATAATCAAGTATGGCTTTTCCAAAAAGGTCTTTCATAGTCATTGTGGAAAACGAAGTAATCGTTTCTTTAGTTATTAATAGGGAGTTGTTTATTTTTGTAGTTTCAACTTTAAACGTGCAACTTGAAACCATCTTTAAACGAAATCGTAAAACTTGCCAAAGATAAGCATATCGAAAATAAAAAATATTTCGATAAGTTAAAAAAGAAGACGCCCAAGAATTTGGATTACATTATGCAAGAATTGCATGAAGCTGAATTCAAAAAGACGGATTGTTTGTCTTGTGCGAATTGTTGCAAAACCACAGGGCCATTATTTACAATAGCAGACATTGAGCGTATTTCAAAACATTTAAAACTAAAACCACAACAGTTTATAGATCGTTATTTGCGTATTGATGAAGATAAAGATTATGTGCTACAAAGTGTGCCTTGTACTTTTTTAGACAATGAAAATACATGTGTTATTTATGATGTTCGCCCCAAAGCCTGTAGGGAGTTTCCTCATACCGACAGAAAAAAGTTTCAGCAAATTACCAATTTGACATTATTGAATGTAGCAATATGTCCTGCTGCATACAACATTGTAGAGCAAATAAAAAAGAGATTGCCTCTTTAATAAATCAAGTACTCGTTTCGTATTAATTTAAATTTTTCTAAATCATTTTGCCATGTAGCTCTGATTTCAGCTTCGGGTATCCCTGCCTCGATTTGTTGTTGTAATTTTTTGGTTCCTGCAAGTTTTGTAAAGAATGAATTAAAAAATTTAGATTTATCTTCGGTTTCGTTATACGCTTTTATCAACCATTTTAATTCTAACTGTTTTACCATTGGGATTTTTGATAAATCTTCTCCAAAACAATCTCTACCATTATAAAGCGGATCTTTTGCTCCAATATTTGGTGCAGGTGTGAAACAGAAATCAATATTGGGTAGGAAAGGAGAACCATAAATTTGAAATTGTTTATCTGTTCCTCTGCCAACACTTACATTAGTACCTTCAAATAGACACAGACTGGCATATAAATTAATTGCTTGATCGTTAGGTAAGTTTGGCGAGGGTTTTACGGGTAACTTATAAGGCATACTTCTATGGTAATTTTCACAAGGAACAATTTTTAGTGGGCATTGAATGCTGTCTTTCAACCATTTTTGACCATTAATCATTAGAGCATATTCTCCAATTGTCATCCCGTGTAAAATCGGAATTGGATGCATTCCCACAAAACTACTGTATTCTTTTTCTAAAATTGGACCATCAACGATACCTCCATTTGGATTGGGTCTATCTAATATTATTAGTTCTATATTATTTTCCGCACAAGCTTCCATGATATAATGCAACGACGAAATATAGGTGTAGAATCGAGCTCCAACATCTTGAATGTCAAAAACAACAACTTCAATACCTTCTAGTTGTTCTACAGATGGTTTTTTATTGTTACCATATAGAGATACAATGGGCAAACCTGTTTTGGTGTCTTTTCCATCAATAATTAATTCTCCTGCGTCTGCGGTTCCCCGAAATCCATGCTCTGGGGCATAAATTTTAATGAGATCTATTTTTGTTTTTTGAGTAATATAGTCTACAATATGCAAATTTTTTCTACTCACAACGTCAATGTGTGATTCTGATACTGTATCAAAAACGGTGTGTATAGAATCATAGGAAATCATTCCTGTTTGATTGGTTACAATTCCAACCTTTTTATTTTTTAAAAGAGACAAATAACTTTTTACATTATCGGCACCTGTTAAAAATTTTGTCGATTTGATTTTGCTTTTTACAGTGGTTTCGGCAGGAATAGAATAATTGATTGCTTTTGATGTTTTACAAGAGACTACTACTAAGAATACCATCATTATCAAGAGTAAATTTGGACTAAAAGATATTTTTTTGAATCGTATAGAAACTGGAATAAAAATCATGATATGGCTTTACTGTAAATAATTAAATCTTCAAAACGTAATAGAAATAGCATCTAAAAATGTATTTTTGACAACAGAAATACACAAACTATCCAATTGAATTTAGAATATTTCATAGCCAAAAGGCTTATTTCGGTTGAAAGCCGTAAAAGTACTATTTCTACTCCTATAATAAAAATAGCAATTGCAGCTATTGCCATTGGAATGATTATGATGATTGTTTCGGTAGCGACTGGTATTGGTTTGCAGCAAAAAATACGCGAAAAAGTGGCTGCTTTTAATGGTCATATTATTATTTCAAATTATGATGACAATCAATCTCAAGTAAGTGTCGAGCCTGTATCACTCAATCAAAGATTCTATCCTAAGTTTAATTCTATTGAAGGAATTAATCATATTCAGCCAGTTGCCAGCAAAGCAGGCATTATTATAACAGCTGCTGCTTTCGAAGTAATAATTTTTAAAGGTGTAGGAAAAGAATATCAGTGGAAAAATGTAAGTGAGTACCTTGTTGCTGGAAAATTACCAGATGTGTCACATGATTTAAATTCTCAAGTACTACTATCGAAATTTCTCGCAGATAGATTGAATTTAAAAGTTGGAGACAGGTTTAATACTTTTTTCATGAAAGATAAAAGTAATCAATTGCCCAACTTGAGAGTTTTTCAAGTTACAGGGATTTACAATTCAGGATTTCAAGAATTCGACTCTTCATACATCATAGGAGATATTCGTCATGTGCAGCGCATAAATAAATGGCAACCAAATCAAGTGGGTGCTTTTGAAGTTTTTATTGATGATTTTACTAAGATTAAAGAAATAGGAGAAGAAGTTTATTCTGAGACTAATTCCACATTAGATACAAAGACTATTGTTGAGAAGTATTACTACATTTTTGAATGGCTTCAGTTATTTGATTTCAATATCTTAACTATACTAATTATAATGATTGTAGTTGCAACTATAAATATGGTAGTTGCTTTATTAGTACTTATTTTAGAAAGAACCCAGATGATTGGAATCTTAAAAGCTTTGGGAGCGAACAATTGGTCCGTTCGAAAAATATTTCTTTACAATGCATTTTATTTAATAATACGAGGGTTGTTTTGGGGAAATTTAATTGGTATCGGCTTAATTTTAATTCAACAGTATTTAGGTATTGTTAAGCTCAATCCTGAGAATTACTATGTTAGTGTAGCTCCAGTGAACTTGAATTTGTTGTATCTTTTAGGACTAAATCTAGGAACTATCTTGATATGTTTGCTGGTTTTACTAATCCCATCCTACATCATTACTAAGATTTCTCCTGTCAAAGCAATTCGTTTTGATTAGCATAATTCTTAAGTTTAATTTTCTAGAATTACATTAACTCCTAGATTTTTTAATTTTTTAGGATTGGTTCATTTTTTCTAAAATGATGTTGATTCTTGTTTTTCAACATTTTAAGAGACTTTTCCCGATTAAAATTTAATTTTGATGATTAATTTTTCCGATATTGATATAAAAAGATTAGATAAATATTTGTGGAATTATAAAAAGGGATTATCTTTGCAACCCGCAAAAGGGGTTATGAGTTCATAATAATATTGACGCTAAGCGATTTAGAAATAAAGTTCAAAAAAATATTTAAAAAAGCTTGTTATAAAGAAAAGAATTTATACTTTTGCACCCGCTTAGAGAGATAAGCGATATAGAAAAGAAGATTACGTTCCTAGACATATTGAATTGACAGCCGTTTTAGAAGAGATTCTAAAACAAATAAAAAGAGAGTAAGAGAGTCGAGAGCTTTGAATTAAAGACTAGCAAATCGTCAAAAATAAAGCTAAAGTAATTTAGCGAACAATATACGATGAAGAGTTTGATCCTGGCTCAGGATGAACGCTAGCGGCAGGCTTAACACATGCAAGTCGAGGGGTATAGTTTTTCGGAACTAGAGACCGGCGCACGGGTGCGTAACGCGTATGCAATCTACCTTTTGCAGAGGGATAGCCCAGAGAAATTTGGATTAATACCTCATAGTATAGTACCTTGGCATCAAGGAGCTATTAAAGTCACAACGGCAAAAGATGAGCATGCGTCCCATTAGCTAGTTGGTAAGGTAACGGCTTACCAAGGCAACGATGGGTAGGGGTCCTGAGAGGGAGATCCCCCACACTGGTACTGAGACACGGACCAGACTCCTACGGGAGGCAGCAGTGAGGAATATTGGACAATGGGCGCAAGCCTGATCCAGCCATGCCGCGTGCAGGATGACGGTCCTATGGATTGTAAACTGCTTTTATACGAGAAGAAACACTCCGACGTGTCGGAGCTTGACGGTATCGTAAGAATAAGGATCGGCTAACTCCGTGCCAGCAGCCGCGGTAATACGGAGGATCCAAGCGTTATCCGGAATCATTGGGTTTAAAGGGTCCGTAGGCGGTTTGGTAAGTCAGTGGTGAAAGCCCATCGCTCAACGGTGGAACGGCCATTGATACTGCTAGACTTGAATTATTAGGAAGTAACTAGAATATGTAGTGTAGCGGTGAAATGCTTAGAGATTACATGGAATACCAATTGCGAAGGCAGGTTACTACTAATGGATTGACGCTGATGGACGAAAGCGTGGGTAGCGAACAGGATTAGATACCCTGGTAGTCCACGCCGTAAACGATGGATACTAGCTGTTGGAGGTAACTTCAGTGGCTAAGCGAAAGTGATAAGTATCCCACCTGGGGAGTACGTTCGCAAGAATGAAACTCAAAGGAATTGACGGGGGCCCGCACAAGCGGTGGAGCATGTGGTTTAATTCGATGATACGCGAGGAACCTTACCAAGGCTTAAATGTAGATTGACCGGTTTGGAAACAGACCCTTCGCAAGACAATTTACAAGGTGCTGCATGGTTGTCGTCAGCTCGTGCCGTGAGGTGTCAGGTTAAGTCCTATAACGAGCGCAACCCCTGTTGTTAGTTGCCAGCGAGTCAAGTCGGGAACTCTAACAAGACTGCCAGTGCAAACTGTGAGGAAGGTGGGGATGACGTCAAATCATCACGGCCCTTACGCCTTGGGCTACACACGTGCTACAATGGCCGGTACAGAGAGCAGCCACCTCGTGAGGGGGAGCGAATCTATAAAACCGGTCACAGTTCGGATCGGAGTCTGCAACTCGACTCCGTGAAGCTGGAATCGCTAGTAATCGGATATCAGCCATGATCCGGTGAATACGTTCCCGGGCCTTGTACACACCGCCCGTCAAGCCATGGAAGCTGGGGGTGCCTGAAGTCGGTGACCGCAAGGAGCTGCCTAGGGTAAAACTGGTAACTAGGGCTAAGTCGTAACAAGGTAGCCGTACCGGAAGGTGCGGCTGGAACACCTCCTTTCTAGAGAAAGACGCAAAATATAGTTAAAGATTTAAAGATTAAGATTTAATTACTCTCGCTGTTAGTTCAAATAATACAAATTGAAAGATTTAAGATTGAAAGATTAAACTATTCGTAAAGAGTCTTTAAATCATTTAATGATTAAATTTTTTAATATTTTAAGCAAAACAGAGTCTCGTAGCTCAGCTGGTTAGAGTACTACACTGATAATGTAAGGGGTCCCAGTTCGAGTCTGGGCGGGACTACTATTTTGGTTAAGGAAATCTAGAGGTTGAAATCCTTATTTTTTTTGGAATTTGGAATTTAAAGATTTTGGAATTTTAAAAAGGGGGATTAGCTCAGCTGGCTAGAGCGCCTGCCTTGCACGCAGGAGGTCATCGGTTCGACTCCGATATTCTCCACTAGTTCAGAAGTGGTAATAAAGTTCATTGACATATTGAGATAAGAAAATATTTAAAAAGTAGAAAGAACACTTTTAGACGAAGGATAAAAGAAATGATGGACGTAAGTCTATTATCTAAAAGTCTATCATCATGAATAAAATAAAAGTACAATAAGCAAAATAAGGGCGTATGGGGGATGCCTAGGCTCTCAGAGGCGAAGAAGGACGTGATAAGCTGCGAAAAGCTACGGGGATTGGCACACACGATTGATCCGTAGATATCCGAATGGGGCAACCCACTATGTTGAAGACATAGTACACCGATAGGTGGGCAAACCCGCTGAACTGAAACATCTAAGTAGGCGGAGGAGAAGAAAACAAAAGTGATTCCGTAAGTAGTGGCGAGCGAACGCGGATTAGCCCAAACCAATGTTGTTACGGCAATGTTGGGGTTGTAGGACCACGACATTTTATGCACAAAGAATTAGAATCTACTGGAAAGTAGACGCCATAGAGGGTGATAGCCCCGTATGGGTAACGAGTGTAATGAATAGTGGTATCCTGAGTAGGGCGGGGCACGTGAAACCCTGTCTGAATTTGGCGGGACCATCCGCTAAGGCTAAATACTCCTGAGAGACCGATAGTGAACCAGTACCGTGAGGGAAAGGTGAAAAGAACCGTGAATAACGGAGTGAAATAGATCCTGAAACCATACGCCTACAAGCGGTCGGAGCCCATTCGTTGGGTGACGGCGTGCCTTTTGCATAATGAGCCTACGAGTTAACGTTGCTGGCAAGGATAAGTGATTAAGTCATGGATCCGTAGCGAAAGCGAGTCTGAATAGGGCGCTTTAGTCAGTAGTGTTAGACGCGAAACCGTGTGATCTACCCATGGGCAGGATGAAGCGCTGGTAACACAGTGTGGAGGTCCGAACCGGTTGACGTTGAAAAGTCTTCGGATGACCTGTGGGTAGGGGTGAAAGGCCAATCAAACTCGGAAATAGCTCGTACTCCCCGAAATGCATTTAGGTGCAGCGCTGTGCATAAAGTTATATAGAGGTAGAGCTACTGATTGGATGCGGGGGCTTCACCGCCTACCAATTCCTGACAAACTCCGAATGCTATATAATGTTTCACAGCAGTGAGGGCTTGGGTGCTAAGGTCCATGTCCGAGAGGGAAAGAACCCAGACCATCAGCTAAGGTCCCCAAATATATGTTAAGTTGAAAGAACGAGGTTTGTCTGCCCAGACAGCTAGGATGTTGGCTTGGAAGCAGCCATTCATTTAAAGAGTGCGTAACAGCTCACTAGTCGAGCGGACGAGCATGGATAATAATCGGGCATAAGCATACTACCGAAGCTATGGATTTTGCGTAAGTCAAAGTGGTAGGGGAGCATTCCAGCAGGGTTGAAGGTGTATCGTAAGGTATGCTGGACTGGCTGGAAAAGAAAATGTAGGCATAAGTAACGATAATGCGGGCGAGAAACCCGCACACCGAAAGACTAAGGTTTCCGCAGCTATGCTAATCAGCTGCGGGTTAGTCGGGACCTAAGGCGAACCCGAAAGGGACAGTCGATGGCCAACGGGTTAATATTCCCGTACTACTGATAACTGTGATGGGGTGACGGAGTGATGAAAGTACCGCGAACTGACGGAATAGTTCGTTAAAGCACCTAGCTATAAGACTTGTAGGCAAATCCGCAGGTTTTGGTGAAATGCGATAGTACTCGGCGTCTTCGGACAAAGAGATAGTGTACCTAAGGGCTTCCAAGAAAAACTTCTAAACTTCAGGTTATTAAAGCCCGTACCGCAAACCGACACAGGTAGTCGAGGAGAGAATCCTAAGGTGCTCGAGAGATTCATGGCTAAGGAATTAGGCAAAATAGACCCGTAACTTCGGGAGAAGGGTCGCCAGCAGCAATGCTGGCCGCAGTGAAGAGGTCCAGGCGACTGTTTATCAAAAACACAGGGCTCTGCAAAATCGTAAGATGAAGTATAGGGCCTGACACCTGCCCGGTGCTGGAAGGTTAAGAGGAGATGTTATCTTCGGAGAAGCATTGAATTGAAGCCCCAGTAAACGGCGGTGGTAACTATAACCATCCTAAGGTAGCGAAATTCCTTGTCGGGTAAGTTCCGACCTGCACGAATGGTGTAACGATCTGGACACTGTCTCAGCCATGAGCTCGGTGAAATTGTAGTAACGGTGAAGATGCCGTTTACCCGCAGTGGGACGAAAAGACCCTGTGCACCTTTACTATAGCTTAGTATTGACCTTGGATAAATGATGTGTAGGATAGGTTGGAGACTGTGAAGTGGCGTCGCCAGGCGTTGTGGAGTCATTGTTGAAATACAACCCTTTGTTTATCTGAGGCCTAACCCGCCTAGGCGGGGACATTGCTTGGTGGGTAGTTTGACTGGGGTGGTCGCCTCCAAAAGAGTAACGGAGGCTTCTAAAGGTTCCCTCAGTACGCTTGGTAACCGTGCGAAGAGTGCAATGGCATAAGGGAGCTTGACTGAGAGACATACAGGTCGATCAGGTACGAAAGTAGAGCATAGTGATCCGGTGGTTCCGCATGGAAGGGCCATCGCTCAAAGGATAAAAGGTACGCCGGGGATAACAGGCTGATCTCCCCCAAGAGCTCATATCGACGGGGGGGTTTGGCACCTCGATGTCGGCTCGTCACATCCTGGGGCTGGAGAAGGTCCCAAGGGTTGGGCTGTTCGCCCATTAAAGTGGCACGCGAGCTGGGTTCAGAACGTCGTGAGACAGTTCGGTCTCTATCTACTGTGGGCGCAAGAAATTTGAGTGGATCTGATTCTAGTACGAGAGGACCGAATTGGACTAACCTCTAGTGTATCTGTTGTTCCGCCAGGGGCACCGCAGAGTAGCTACGTTGGGAAGGGATAAGCGCTGAAAGCATATAAGCGCGAAACCCACCACAAGATGAGATTTCTTTTAAGGGTCGTGGAAGATGACCACGTTGATAGGCTATAGGTGTAAAGGCAGTAATGTCATAGCCGAGTAGTACTAATAACCCGTAAGCTTATGTACATCCGCTTGTCCCGATGTAAATCGGGACAGCAAACTTTCTAAAATAGTAAATAAAAATACTTTCTTTATCTCAGTATGTTAAGATATTGTTTTAATTATTAATGATTGATTGTAAATTATTAATTAATTGAAAAGTTACCTCAAGTAACAACGACCTTAAGGTGGTTATTGCGGCGGGGCTCACCTCTTCCCATCCCGAACAGAGTAGTTAAGCCCGCCTGCGCAGATGGTACTGCAGTTATGTGGGAGAGTATGTCGTCGCCTTTCTTTGAAAGCCCTATCCAATCGGATAGGGCTTTTGTTTTATAGGTGGACGCTGTCGGGAAAAGCCCTCGAGTCTCTGAAAATCCTCATCAATAATGATAGTGATTTTTTATACTAAATTAATTTTGAAGATCTCTGCTAGCTACAACAATTATCAGGAATATTTAATCTTATTTAGAAAGCCCTAAACGATCCTTGGTATGAGAATAGGAATAGAAAATCGTGAAACTTTTATTTTTTTAGTTAAAGAGAGATTGGATAATACTCCTTGCAGGATACCTATGTAGGTTATTTTTAGTTATATTAATTATTCAATATCTTTGATAAACTCATCATATTCAAAATAAAACAACTCAAAAGCGTTCATCTTTTCATTAAAAAAATAAAAAACATCATCCCAATCATTTCTGTTACTAACTGCAATACCTGTTTTTTCAACCCAAATGCGGCTAATGGTTTTGCCGTTATCTAAAGTGAAGTTTTTCTGATAAACCAAATCAGGAATGAACTCTTCTTCAAGGATATTTTTTAAAGCTTCAATTTTTTCAAAATAAGCTACTCTTTTTTCTTCGTTACGATGCTCGATGTCAATACTCACTTGCGCTTTTTTGTTGTCTACATAAAACTTAAAGGAGAAATCCTTGATTTTAGTATCGTAAAGCACCCATTTACGTGGATATTTTTCAGAAAAATTAATCCAAAATTCTTTTTTTAATTGTTGGGTTTCTTGTTTGGAATACATGTTTGTTTTTAATTTCTTTTATCGAAAAGTGCCTTATTAATTCTAAAGTTACAATGACCGCAGATTCACAGATTTCCATAATTTGGTTATGGAAATCTGCGAATCTGCAGTTAAATGTAATCAATCTCCTTAGATTTTACTTAAATTCGCATTAAACATGTCAGTATTTATTCCGATACAAAAATAAACTTTGTCATGGATTTTCAAGTTTTTCTTACTAGTATTCTTAAAATAGAAAGAGAGCCACTTCTTGCTGATTTGGCTCATCAAATTATGGTTCCCCCTGAACGAATTGAGTTATTAAAAAAAGTGAACATTCAGGAAAATAATCCCAAGAAAGCAGCAGTCTTGATTTTATTATATCCCAAAAATAATAGGACACATTTGGTTCTCATTGAAAGGAATTCGTATTTGGGTGTTCATTCTTCTCAAATCGCTTTTCCAGGTGGTAAAGTGGAGGTAAATGATCCTTCGGTAGCCTTTACCGCATTGAGAGAAACTCAGGAAGAGATAGGAGTTGAAATGAACAAAGTATCTATCATAAAAGCTTTTACAGAAGTATATATTCCTCCAAGTAATTTTATGGTTTTTCCTTTTTTGGGCTATGTCAATGAAGAGTTACAATTTAATCCAGAACCCAGAGAAGTAGCTTCGGTAATCGAATTGTCCATAGAAAATTTTTTAGATGAAAGACTAGTGGTTACAAAAGAAATGAATACTTCGTACTCTAACAGTATCAGGGTTCCAGCATTTAAAATTAAAGAGTATTATGTTTGGGGTGCTACCGCCATGATTTTGAGTGAGGTGAAAGAAGTTTTAAAAAAAATCATATAAATTGTAAGTTTTTGTATGTTTGTAGCTAGTGTTTCTAATGTAATTAATTATGGAGTTGTTGAAGAGAAATCCTTTTGGGCATATATTGTTTATAAAAAAATGGTTAATCCGGATTTTTGCGGTGTTGACCCATAAACGCTATAGAGGCTTTAATGAATTGCAGATAGAAGGTTCTGAGATTATAAAATCACTTCCAGATACTAATGTTCTGTTCATATCCAATCATCAGACTTATTTTGCTGATGTTGTGGCGATGTTTCATGTATTTAATGCCAGTTTGAGCGGACGTCAAGACACGATTAAGAATTTAGGTTATATCTGGCAGCCTAAGATGAATATCTATTATGTTGCTGCAAAAGAAACCATGCAAGCAGGATTGTTGCCCCGAATTTTATCCTATGTTGGGGCGATAACAGTAGAAAGAACGTGGCGATGTAAAGGTAAGGATGTAACTGAAAAACGTGAGGTAAACCCAAATGATACCGAAAATATTAGAATTGCATTACAAGATGGTTGGGTGATAACTTTCCCACAGGGAACCACAAAGTCGTTTAAACCTGTTCGTAAAGGTACAGCTCACATTATTAAACAACACAGACCTATTGTTGTACCTATTGTTATTGATGGTTTTCGTCGGTCATTTGACAAAAAAGGGCTTCGCATCAAGAAGAAAGGAATCTTGCAATCGTTCATTATCAAAGAGCCTCTACAAATCGATTATGATAACGATACCATTGACCAAATCGTTGAGAAAGTTCAATTTGCAATTGAACAGCATCCCTCTTTGCTAAAGGTGATTGCTCCTGAAGAAGTAAAGGCGCATGAAGACCTAGATCAACTGCGTAAATGGGGAACTTATTAGTGTAAGTTTATAAATCTATTTTTTTTAATTCCTTGTAATTCGTATGTAGTTTTTTGAGTAAAATTCCATACAAAAGTCTATAAAATAACCAAAATAAGCCCACCAAAATTAGCGTAGTAAGTGCAAGAAAACCGAAAATGATGAGTAGCGTATAATTGCTTTTTTCATGTGCAATTTTTTCTTTTAGAGCGATCATCGCTGGATTGTAAAAGAAAGCAATAGCATATCCGATAAAGACACTCAAAGTTATCATGGTTAAGTTGTACCAAACGTAGTAATTTACCGTTCTTCGAGTGGTTAAGATGTCTTTCATCAATTGTTTTATGGAAACAGTAGTAGAAATTTTGATGTAATTTTTATAAAATAAGTATATAAAAGTGAGGATAACGGCATAATTGAAATAGTTGAAAACTTCAAAATAAACAATCAGATCTTCACCATGTATCTTTTTAAAATAATCGTCAGTATTGAAACAAACGCTGATTAATGTCCATAACAGTACTTCCAGAATACTAATTATTAATATCCACTTTACAATTGACGATGACTTTTTGTGCAACATTTTATAAATTTCAACTTCCGAAACTTGTTCAAATGTATCTTCGCTTTTTTTCCAATATTTTTTTAATAAATCCAACTCTTTCATACGCCTAATGGATTTAATATTTTTTTTAATTTCCCTTTAATTCGATTCATTTTTACCCTTGCATTCACTTCACTAATCCCTAAAGTTTCTGCTATTTCTGTATAATCTTTATCTTCCAGATACATAAAAACAAGTGCCTTTTCAATATCGTTTAATTGATGTACGGCTTGGTACATTAATTTTATTCGTTCTTCTTCTTCAAAATTATATTCCTCTTGGCTGATAAAAAATTGATGTTTTTCATAATCAATCGTTGCTATTGATTTTGTACTTTTTCTATAGAGTGTGATGGCAGTATTTAAGGCTACACGATAGGCCCAAGTAGAGAATTTACTATCGCCGCGAAATTTAGGGAAGGCCTTCCACAATTGAATTGTAATTTCTTGAAACAAATCTTTGTGTGCATCATCGCCAGAAGTATACAATCTACAAATTTTGTGGATTATATTCTGATTTTCACGTAATTGTTTAACAAAAGATTTTTCTAAATCCTCATTCATATCACCGTTAGTAGCTAAGTACTAAATTTTGTTACAAAGTACAAAAAAAATCTGAAGCACAAATTTTTCGATAATCCTAAAAGTCAGTCCCGTTTTTCGTTACAATCTGACATTGCTTCGTGCCTTGCAACGTCAGGATTTCCGCTTCAACCGGGGCTAGTGAGAAAAGCGTGGGAGTCTTGATACATTTTGAAAAAAATGAATATCAAAATTATACTTTCAAAGTTCGAAAGATTGTATCTTTGAAAAGCCACAACTTATAATAGTACAACCATGAATATACCAAATTCGTCAAATCCCAGAATAGTTATCATTGGAGGTGGTTTTGCCGGAATCGCTTTAGCCAAAAAACTCAAAAATCAGAATGTACAAGTTGTACTTTTAGATAAACACAATTATCATACTTTTCAACCACTTTTGTATCAAGTAGCTACAGGAGGACTTGAAGCAGGTTCTATTGCCTATCCTATTCGAAAAGTGATTCAAGAATACAAAGATTTCTATTTTCGATTAACATCGGTTACTGAAATCGATACAAAGAACAAAAAAGTTATTGCTGAAATAGGAGAGTTATCTTATGATTATTTGGTAATCGCTACGGGTTCAAAAACGAATTATTTTGGCAATAAGGAGATAGAACGCAATTCTATGTCAATGAAAACAATTCCACAATCGTTGAACATTCGTAGTTTGATTTTAGAAAATTTTGAACAGGCTGTTTTAACCAAAGATTCTGCCGAAAAAAACACGCTAATTAATTTTGTTCTTGTTGGGGGAGGCCCTACTGGTGTTGAGCTAGCAGGTGCATTGGCTGAGATGAAAAAAGAAATTCTTCAAAAGGATTATCCGGATTTGAATATTGATAGGATGGAAATCAATTTGATTCAAAGTGGTGACAGAATTCTAAATACGATGAGCGAAAAATCATCAAAGGAAGCACAAGATTTCTTAGAGCATTTAGGAGTTAAAATTTGGAAAAATGTACGTGTGCTGAATTATGACGGAAAAACCATAATGACTAACACCGATTTGACTTTTGAAACCGCCACTGTAATATGGACGGCAGGAGTTCGTGGTGCATTAGTTCCTGGTCTTGATGCTCAATGCTTGGTCGAAAATGTAAAACGTATACGAGTAAATGAATTCAATCAGGTAAAAGGATTTGATACCATTTTTGCTATTGGCGATATTGCTATGATGGAACTCAGTGACTATCCTGAAGGACACCCAATGATGGCACAACCCGCTTTACAACAAGGCAGATTACTTGGGGAAAATATTATAAAATTAATTAACAAGCAGCCAATGATTCCGTTTCAGTATAATGATAAAGGTTCTATGGCTACTATAGGTCGAAATAAGGCCGTGGTTGATTTACCCAAATACCATTTTAGTGGTATTTTTGCTTGGTTTGTTTGGATGTTTGTACATTTATTTTCGCTTATTGGATTCAAAAATAAAGCAGTAGTTTTTTTGAATTGGGTTTACAATTATATTCGCTTTGATAGAGAAGGTCGTTTGATTATTCGACCATATAAAAAGAAAAGTTTTGTAACCTTTACTAGTGATGAGATTTGATTCTTAATTTTATATTTCTTTTCCTTTGTAATAATTGACCATCAAATCGACAAACTTATTGTAGCTATTCAGACCGTCTTTTTGTTGGTTGATTTTTAGGAAATTATCATAGAATATTTTAAACCCTGTTTCGATTGGCGATTCGTAGTATTTCCAAAAAGCCTCACTTTCTTGGTAATTTTTTAAAATACCCGGATGTATGGTCTTTAGCAATTGATCCAAAATTTTTGGGTTTCGAACACTCCAATTAGCTAAACAATAGCGCAAAGCAAAACTATATCCAGAATATTGAAAATATAGATTCTTATTTTTTATTGAGGCTAAAAAGCCAATGAAATTGCATTCACTTTCGCTAGCGTACCCCATTTGATGCGCCATTTCATGACAGGTAGTTGTTGGAAAGTTGTACATGGGCATCAAATCATTCACTTGAGCTTCATTGGTAAACGGATTTAAATAACCTGCAAATCCCATATAGATTAAAGGCAAACTTATAATTGATTTTTTTATGCTAGGATGAGCATATTCAAAGTAGGGATATTGATTAGCTAATTGATTGTAGCCGTCCAAATTCATTATGAACACTTGTTTTTGTGTATAAGGAAAAACCACTTTTGAAGTATCATTTTTAGTAATCTGATTATGGATAGCATTCGTTTTTAGAATCAGTTTTTTGGTAAAAGCTAACAAATCAGCATCTGAATAGTCTGTCTGAATTTTCATTTTCTCAAAAAGAGGTTGGCGATAATAATTGAACGCCCAAAGTAGATGGAATAGAAAATAAAATATCGAAAGAAAACTTAAAATCTGTAACGAATTATTTTTCCAATCTTTTTTCCAAGAGCCTCTTTTTTCCCAAAGCCATCTTAATACGATGAATATAACTGAGAAATAAATCCAATCACCAACAGAGAAATAGATGCTTCCAAGAGCAATTCTACAAAACTTAGAACTAATTGGAAACAAACCGTTACTATAAAAACGCTCTACAAATTCAGGGAAAAAGGATAGAATTTGCAATACAATAATTTGTACAAATAGTAGAAAAGGAAGGATGTATTTGCGTTTCACAGACTGTAATTTGTTTTGTAAATATAATTACAATTCAATTAGTATCGAATAAGAAATTAAACTTTGTAACTTTGTATTTGAAAGATTTAAGTAAAATAAAAAACATTTTTTTAAAATTTCCAAAGTCCAATTAATTTGTGAAAATTCGTGTAATTTGTGGTAAAAAAAACAATAATGAGCCAAGAAATTAGAAGCCTAGAACCTAAAGTCCTTTGGAATAAATTTGCCGATTTAAATGCAGTGCCTCGACCTTCCAAAAAAGAAGAGCGTGTTATTCAATTCATGAAAGACTTTGGTAACAGCCTAGGATTAGAAACCTTTGAAGATGAAATACGCAACGTAATCATTCGAAAACCAGCAACTGTTGGAATGGAAAATCGCAAACCGATTGTGCTTCAGGGGCATTTGGATATGGTACATCAAAAAAATAACGATACCCATTTTGACTTCTTGACACAAGGAATTGAGATGTACGTTGATGGCGATTGGGTTCGTGCCAAAGGAACTACTCTAGGTGCCGACAACGGACTAGGAGTTGCCGCAATAATGGCGATTTTAGAAAGTACAACAATCAAGCATCCTGCCATTGAAGCTTTATTTACTATCGATGAAGAAACGGGAATGACAGGAGCATTGAACTTAAAAGGAGGTGTTTTGAAAGGAGAAATCCTTTTGAATTTAGATACTGAAGAAGATGATGAAATCGATATTGGATGTGCTGGAGGTATTGATGTTACCGCCACTCGGAGTTATTATGAAGAAGAAACTCCCGAAGGTTCAGTTGGTTATACCATAACCGTTAAAGGATTGAATGGAGGACATTCAGGAATGGATATTCATAAAGGTTTGGGTAATGCGAATAAGATTATGAATCGATTGCTGTTTGATGGATTTGAGAATTTTGGTTTACAAATTGCCGAGATTAATGGTGGAAGTTTACGAAATGCAATTCCAAGAGAAAGTGTTGCCAAAGTTATTGTTGCAGCGATGTATGATGAAGCTTATGTTTTTGATATGCAAGAAATTATAGGTGATATAAAAGCTGAATTTAAAAACACCGAACCTAATTTAACGATTCAAATTGAGAAGTCCGATTTGCCCGCTAAAGTTATGGATTTGGGTGTGCAAGAAGGTTTGCTTCGGGCGATTTATACAGCTCATAATGGCGTGTATAGAATGTCTGCCGATATGGAGGATTTGGTAGAAACTTCAAATAATATTGCTAGAGTGATTGTTAAAGACGGAGAAATTTCCATTCAAAATTTAACGCGTTCCTCAGTTGAAAGTTCAAAAATGGATTTGGCTAATGCCTTACGTTCGGCTTATGAATTATTTGGATGCGAAGTCGAATTTGGAGGAAGTTATCCCGGTTGGACACCGAATGTAAATTCACCAATACTTGATGTTTTGGTTAATACCTATGAAAAACAAAATGGTGAAAAGCCTAAAGTAATTGCCTGTCACGCTGGATTGGAATGTGGGATTCTTGGAACGAATTATCCCGGTTTGGATATGATTTCTTTTGGACCAACGATTCACGGAGCACATTCTCCAGATGAAAGAGCAAGTATTTCGTCTTCACAAAAATTTTGGAAGTTTTTGGTAGAGATATTAGAGAATATTCCAGAGAAAAACTAATAAGTGAATAGTAATTAGTAATAGCAAATCTCGTTCAAAATAGACGAGGTTTTTATTAAAATTCATTACAAATTATATACTTTTAATACGATTTTACGTTATATCAAAAATCTCAATTTCCATGAAGAAAATTCTAGTTTTGGTGTGGTTTTCAGCTTTTCTTTTTTCTTGTAAAAATGATAATAAAGTTGAAAGGGTTGAACGTGCTTTTTATTATTGGAAAGGCAATTCTCTAGGGCAAGAAAACCTTGGTCAAATAAAAAAACTTAAGCTAAATAAATTATATGTAAAACTTTTTGAAGTTGATTATAGCGAGGCAAGAGGTAATTTTCCATTTGAAAAAAATAGACCACGATATTATGATTTTAAAGAATTAGATTCTTTGGAAGTTGTGCCAACAATTTACATCAAAAATGGAATTTTTCAATACAATGATGAAAAATCATTAGATAAACTCGCTGATAATATTGTTTTTCTAATTAATAAATACAGTACGGAAGTTGATTATTCAGACAGAAAAGAGCAAGTTTTTAATTATAACGAAATCCAAATAGATTGTGACTGGACTAAATCTACTAAGGATAAATATTTCTATTTATTAAAGAAAATAAAAGTGTTATCTAAAAGAATTGGTTGTACACTGCGATTGTATCCTTATAAATATCCTGATATTATGGGGTTCCCCTGTTGATAAAGCAACTTTGATGTGTTATAATTTAATAAAGCCCCTTTCCAAAAAGATAAAAACTCAATCCTTGTATCGAAAATTAAAAATACCTCAACAAAAAGAAATCTTATCCAGTGCATTTAGATATCGCCTTACCAACATTTTATTGGACACAATTGTATCAAAATAATCGATTTGCCCAATTGGTTAATTTAAGTACAAATGAAGTGAAAAGCTTTGCAAAAAATACAAAACCGCTTTGGTATCAAGTTGAAAAAGATACTAGTATCAATTATGAAACCTATTTAAAAATGGGTGATCAATTAAAATGCGAAGATGTTTCAACCAATACAATAAACACAATTGCGATTGTTAAGAAAATGTCAAACTTGATAAACACAAGTTTATGGTTTTACAGTTTTCTAAGAGTACTTTTTCTGTGGCTTGGGAAGATGTAAGGTATTCTTTGTTTTTGCAGAATATTTTAATTATGCCGATTTTAAGGCATTTTGGTATAATTCTGATTATTTGGCTTTGATTATGAATATCAAAGTCAATACGAATCCTGTTGGGATTGGTTCTGTTTTGCAAAAAACAAGTTCCTATTGATGATATAAATGAATGTTTAAATGCTTACAAACTGACGGATATTTCTGCCTATTCTTCAAAATTTTATTTATATAAAAATAAATTGAACAATATTATTCAATATCTTATAACAGCAAAAAAATGTGAAGACATTAATAATTTTAATTATGAAGATCCATGGGAAAGAGGTGAAATCCGAAAGGTTGATGTAGTACCTTTTTTAAAAAAATTACAACAATTAATTGAGAAAGAAAAGAGTAATTATATAAAACGTAAATATGCTTTTTTAACTATTAGAGTAGCATATTATAGTGGCGATTACAATTTGGTAAATTCACTTTTTAAAAAACATTTTGCTTCTGGTAAAAAAGATTATTTGTATTATTGGTCACTGTACTTTAATGCTTTTAAAAATAATAATGCAAGTATTGATATTTCTAATATTATGGCATATTCACCAGAAAAAAAATATGCGAGTTATTTTTATTTTAACAATCAATTTAAGCTTGAAAGCGCTTTAGTTAATTCAAAAACAAAGCAGGAAATTGCAAATGTTTATGCTTATGCGTCAGTTCAACGTTTAGAACCAAATCTTGATTATCTGAAAGAAATTTATACAAATAGTAATAAGTCAAGAATTTTGCTTTTGTTAAGAGAAATCAATAAAATTGAAGATTGGGTTTATCACCTTATTATACAAATTATTTACCTTCTATGAATTTGCTACATACTGGTGGGTGAAAGTCCGAACAGTTTATTCTACACAAAAATTGCGTGAACGTTCGGAAAAGACAGGTTGTATGCACAACAAGTTCTGGATTTTGTTAATTCGGTGGATTGTTCAAAAATTGATAATGTTTCACTTTGGAAAGCAGCACAAATTCAATTACTCTTTATTACTAGAGATTATGAAACTTGCTTGCAAAAAATTGATGTATTTGTAAAAAAATATTCAAATGAAAAAATAGTTACTCAAATTGAGAAAATAAAAGCTTTATGCATCATTTCAAATCAAGAGGTTGGAAAGGCGATTATCAAAGAAGAAGTAAAGCCTATCATTTTAAAATATCTTAATGATGAACGATTTTTATTTTCTCTTGGACGTGAATTGGAATTTCGAAATAGCCTGCCCATGCAATGGCTTTAATTGCTTTTGGAAATCAAAAAATTACAAATAGTTATAGTGATTATTATTCTAATTCAGTAGAATGGCAAGGTAATCGATTAAAAGCATCCGGTAATTTGAAATATTTTTATGAGTATTTTGATTATTTAGATTTTGTTTACAGTGCTAATGAATTGCAAATTGTAATCAATAAATTAAATACAACTATTGATGATAATTTTAGAAAAACTATTTACAGTCAATTACTTAAGGCAAAATTACTTGATTGATTTGGGGACAAAATATATCAGAGAAAACAGATTGACATTAGCGAAAAAACGTTTAAATCTCTTGAGAAAAATATTGGGATGAAAACTATAATTCGTGGGAAAGAGATAAGTATGAAGAGTATTATGCATTTGATAAAAATCCATTTTATGATTTAAAGCATACCGAAAGTTTTATTCCTCATAAAGACAAATTTATAGTTACAAAATTATCGGTTACACAGCATTTGATCAAATATCTTAAAATCGCTAACAATCCAAAAAATATATATAGGGATTACTATTATTTTCTAATTGCTAATTGCTATCTGAGCATGACACAATATGGAAATTCCTGGATGATGCGCCGATATAATTCAACTTCAGATTTTAACCAAGGTAATAACGAATCTTATATTGATGAAATTGAATATCGTAACGGAAATCAGGCGCAAAAATATTATCATTTAGCATATAAAAATGCTAAAACCGATAAATTTAAAGCATTGTGTTTACGAATGGAAGATTATGCAAAAGATAATGTTTCAAGTAATTTTGAAAAGCTTAAAAAGGCTTATCCAAATTATTATAATGATTTGTCTAATTGTGATAATTTGGAAGAATTTTTCAATTCACGAAAAAAATAAAACTCCAATCTAAATAGGAGCTTTTTAACTTTAAACAAATAACAGAATCAACAATGGTACAATTAAACCGCCAAAGCCAATTTCCAGCCACGTTTCCCAAAAGTATTTTTTCCTACTTGAATCATAATAGCCCCTGTTATGGCTATAGTAATTAATGATAAACCAAAAATATCGCTATAATAAATCCACCAATTCGAAGTGTTTTTGTGCAACTTCATGGCTTGGCTGATTATCGGAGTTTTAATGAAAGTGGTAATTTCACCTTCACCTGTTTTCATGTCAATTTCTACATCATTTTTTTCGAAAGAAATTTTTATAGTTCCTTTTTTTACATTGTGTCGTCGAATTTTGTCATCAATACCTAATGTTTTCCCTAAAGAGTCTACAAATGTCTCGTTGATTTTATCTTCAGACGGTAAATTTATTTTTATTGCTTTGGTTTCAATTGTATATTTTTCTGGATGCCAATGTTCTCTATGGTTCATCATGATTCCTGAAAAGGCGAATGAAATAATTAATCCCATGTAAAAATAGCCTAAGTCGCGGTGTAAATTTCTGATGGTAGCTTGTTTCATTTTAAAATTTATAGGATAATGTGGTTGTAATCATTCTTGGGGCAATTGGTGTAACCGTATTGTCATCATAGACATAGTAACTTGTTATGTTTGCCAAGTTAGACAGTTTTGTTCTTACAGAAAATTGCTTGATTGTATAGCCCAATGAAGCGTCAAACTGTAAAAATCCATCCACAGGAATTGGTGTTCTTGCGAGTTCAGCTTCTGTTGATGCGTTGTTAGGTCTCAATCTACCACCTAAACGATTTCCTATGTATGTTGATTGAAATCCTATTTCCAGCCCTTTAAATAAGTTGTTTTCAAAAGTATAAAATATACTAGCATTGGCGGTGTTTTTTGGAGAAAAACGAAGATACGTCCCAGTATTGTAAATATTGCTTTTAGTATATTTTGTTTCGTTAAAACTATATCCAGCTAAAATTCTAAAACTTTTATAATATCCAGTTATATCCAGTTCAACCCCTTTACTAGAGTAGGAGCCAGCTAATTCTTTGATATTAGTATTTGTATTTCCGTTACTGAAATCGGTTTGTGCTAGGTTACCATAATCAATTAGATAAGTGGTGATGTTAGCTGTAAGTTGCCCTTTGAAAAATTCATTTTTTAAACCAACATCATATTGATCAATGGTAGAGTGGGGTAATGCTTCTAGATTTTTGTCGGTACCTGTATTTAGTACGAATGAATCAGAATAACTCGCAAATAAAGAGTGGTTTTTAGTTGGCTGATATAGTATTCCTAGTTTTGAAGAAATAATATTGTCATTGGTTGCTGTTTCTACATTTGCATTAGTAGAATAGGTTAATGTATTGGTGATGTTTTCAAGATAATTGTATCTAATTCCTCCTAACAGTTTAACTTTTTCAAAAATTGAAATTAAATCCTGAAAATAAATTCCAGCTCTTTTAATATCCGAAATAGAGTTGGTGTTTTTGTCCATAAGTGGCTCTATTGTAGAAGTATATGATGCGTTTTTAGAAATAACAACTGTTGGATTATATATATTTATTTTATCATAATTGGTAATATTTTTAAAAGCCAATGTTGCTGTTGAACTTCTATCTGCATCTGCGCCAAATAATACAGTATGAGTGATGTTCCCTGTTTTGAATTTTCCTGTCAAATCTACTTCTGCAATACTATAATCTTGTTTGGTATCTGTTTTTTGAACACCTCTAGTCCAATCTCCATTAGCTTGAACCAAGTTGGTGCTGTTTGGTCTTAAACTTGATAGTAAATTAGTTGTATATCCTTGATACGAAAACAATCCTTTTAATTTCCAATTAGAATTCAATTGATGGTTTAAAGTTGCTGAAAAACCTTGTTGCTTGGAGTTGAATTTGCCCCAGTCAAATCCTAAAAATGAATTTCTTGGCAATTCAATTACTTTGTAATTAATAGTGGCTAATCCAAAATCCGGTGTTCTTGAATCTTTAGTATAATCGGCTTCAATTAATAAATCTGTTTTTTTAGAAATATCAATTAAAAAAGAAGGATTAAAAAATATTCTCTCAGAACTCACCACATCTCTATAACTATTTCCTTTTTCATAGCTTGATATAAAACGATAGGCGACTGTTTTACTATTGTTTATACTACCGTAAACATCTACAGTTGGTTTGTAAAATGCATATTCAGATGCCCTTAAACTTAGTTCTCCTCCAGAGGTGAATTTTGGTTTTTTTGTAATTAGATTTAAAATTCCTCCGGGAGCAACGTTTCCATACAATAGAGCAGTACTACCTTTTAAAATTTCAATACTTTCCAGTGAACTAGCTTCTGGAATAATTGAACCATTGATTCGTATTCCATTTCTAAAAGTGTTTCCACCACTAAAGGTAAAACCTCTTGAACCTAATTCTTCTTGATTGTTTCCTGAGGCATTGCTTGCACCAGAAACATATACTCCATTTGCATTTTTTACTGCATCAGACAATCTTACAATTTGTTGTTGCTCAATTGTTTCTTTTCCTATTACAAATGAGGCTTGTGGTAAATCCATTGGATTTATTTCGCTTTTACCTATAGTTATGGGCTTCTTCTGTAATTTCCCAGTTATAGTAACTTCCTGTAAAATTTCCCCTTTTTGTTTTTTACAGTATCATTAGAGGCATACAATTCATAATCTTCTGTTGCTTGTTGTGCGAAAGAATTTGAGCATATTAGAATTGTAAGGACGGATAGTAATTTAAATTTATACATTTATTTAGAATAATTAAAAATAATATTGTTTTAACGGTGCAAATATAATTACGAAAAATTAATTCGCAAAATTTATTTAGACTAATTATAAATAAAAATTAAAAAAAGATTTTAAGATGTTAAATACGAGATAATTAGAAAAAAAAAAAACTTGCATGTTTGAGCAAGTTTTTACAGTTTTTGAGTCTAAACTATTCTAATTTTTCTTCATAGAATAGTTTTCTGTACTTTTTTTCCTTGTTGTATTCCAGAAATAGTAGCAATTAGATTGTTGTTGCTTGCCTTTTTGTACATAATTTTTTGAGGATAATCATGTGATGGATTTTCAAAAACACAATTATTTTCTGTTATAGAAGTTAATTTAAAATCAATGGATTTGTCGTTATTCTCTCCAACTATTTTTGCAGAATAGGTAATTATATCATTCTTTTGAGTACGTAGAATAGTTTCATCATGTAGGGTATCTTCTTCTTTTATAAAATAACTTTTGGCAGAAAATGTACTGTCATTTTCTTTTATCCAAATTTCTTTCAAAGTTCCATTGGGCATTTTATTTTCCCAATTTCCGATTAGCCAATTTATTTTTTCCAGTTGCTCATATTTTTTACCTGATTTACTCTGGCAGGAAACTAATAATAGGAATGCAACAATTTTAATAGTAAATTTCATAGGACAATTTTAAACAGTACAATACTATAAAAATTCTGTCAACTTAGCACGGTCAACTGAAGACTTTTTACTATTTTTGCACTCCAAAATACAAATTGAAAGCATGTTAGAAAGATTGCAATATGTAAAACAACGTTTCGACGAAATATCCGATTTGATTATTCAACCTGATGTTATTGCCGACCAAAAGCGTTATGTACAGTTAAATCAAGAATATAAAAGTTTAAAAGCGTTGATGGACAAACGTGAAGAACTTATAAATATTACTGGAAATATTGAGGAAGCCAACGAAATTATTTCTGATGGTTCTGATGCAGAAATGGTTGAGATGGCCAAAATACAATTGGAAGAAGCAAAAGGAAGATTACCAGAACTAGAGGAGGAAATTAAATTTATGTTGATTCCTAAAGATCCTGAAGATGCTAAAAATGTAATGGTAGAAATCCGCGCAGGAACTGGTGGAGATGAAGCTTCAATTTTTGCTGGAGATTTATACAGAATGTACACTAAATATTGTGAAAATCGAGGATGGAGAACTTCTGTAGTTGATATGAATGAAGGAACTTCTGGTGGTTTTAAAGAGGTTATTTTTGAAGTTACAGGTGAGGATGTTTATGGAACTTTAAAATTTGAAGCAGGAGTACACCGTGTTCAGCGAGTTCCTCAAACTGAGACACAAGGAAGGGTTCATACATCTGCTGCTACAGTTATGGTTTTGCCAGAAGCTGAAGAATTTGATTTTCAAATTGATATGAATGAAGTTCGTGTGGACTTTTTCTGTTCTTCTGGACCTGGTGGGCAATCGGTAAATACAACTAAATCTGCTGTTCGTTTAACGCACATACCAACAGGATTAGTTGCACAATGTCAAGATCAAAAATCGCAACATAAGAATAAAGATAAAGCGTTAGAGGTTTTGCGTTCACGTTTGTACGAACAAGAATTAGCAAAGAAACAAGCGGAAGATGCTACTAAACGTTCTTCACAAGTAAGCTCGGGTGATCGTTCAGCGAAAATTAGAACTTATAATTACTCACAAGGTCGTGTTACTGATCACCGAATAGGCTTAGATGTTTTTGATATGGATGGTGTAATGAATGGTAAGATTCAAAAATTTGTTGACGAACTTCAATTGGTTAACAACATGGAAAAACTAAAAGAAAGCGAAGTTTTCTAATCTTTACGAAATAAAATTCCAATAAATGAATTCTGATTAATTTCAGAGTTTTTAGTATTATATTTATAGCTAATTTTGTACGAAAAATATTTTGGCGATATTCGGAAACTACAAGAAAAACTGGATTTACTAATTCAGTTTTCAGTGAAAAATAAGAATGAAATCCCTTTTTAATTATGAAACGAGAGCGAAAAATTTATGATTTAGCTTTTAAAACTTTATTTTACTAAATTTGTAAAAACTAAAACATAAACAACTTGAAAAAAATTACTTTAGCGTTCATTTTATTTTTATCGGTTAATTTTTCCTTTCACAAGTAGCTGCCGAATACTTGTCGGGACTAAAATTTAACAAAAATGAGATTAGACGGAACCACAATTTATGTGAATGGTTGGGAAGATATTTACACCATAAACACTTCAGCTAGTTCGCCATCGGCAAATTTAATTTACACATTACCTGCTGATTTTTATGCTTATAAAACCCAAAAACTAGGTAATAACTTGTTCATTCTAGTAGAAAATTGGATTGAATCTACCGATACTTTTGTTGGAATGCAAATTGTAAAATTAGATGTAACCAATATTGGAGCAGGAACACAAACCGTTATTAGTTCCTCTGATTTTATAGCTTCTTTTGCCTTGGTAGGAAATACAATGTATTATTCTAGAGAGATAGAAACAGCTCCAGATGTATATTCAACAAATATATATAGTTTTGATGCGACACAAAGTTCTCCAACATCAACTTTAGAGTATGCAAACATTGGTCTAAATGATGAAGCTGTTGACGATGTTGAAGTTTATAATAATGTTTTGTACATCTCATCTGGCGGAGCAGAAAAAATTTTAAAATTTGATTTATCGTCTAGTACAGCTGTTCCTGAAGAATATTTAAACGCTGCAGATTTAAACTTCAATAAAGGTATTTTTATCACTTCAACAGGATATATGTATGTTACTAATGCACATGAAATTGAAAAGATAGATGTTAATAATTCTGCGGCTAATTTTGAATTTATAGGTAGTCAAACAACTTATCAAGATTCATATAACGGAAATTTGTTTCTTGCTAATTTCAGAGATGTAGTTCTAGTTGGAGATAAACTATATATGACTTTAGAAGAACAAGGAAAAGTGTTAACTTTAACCGATGCAACACTTGGAATACCAAATTTTTCAGGAGAAACTTTAAAAATGTATCCTAATCCTATAACATCAGACTTATTTCTAGTTAATAATACAGATTTTAATGAATTTGAGTTATTTGACACCATAGGTAAAAAAGTTAACTCAGGTAGTATTGATTCAAATACAATAAATTTTGACCAATTAAATACGGGTATTTATTTTTTAAATTTAAAAGGAAATAATAAACAAAATACTTTTAAAATAGTAAAAAAATAAATTAACTTCTTTGAAATGAAATGCTTACAACTAATTTGTTTTAAAAAATAAATAGAAAAAATGCCATCCTAAAATTTAGTTTGGCATTTTTTTTCACACATAGCAAACTTTGCAAGAAAACTTTGCGTCCCAAAATTTCGGGATTGCTGTTAAAAACATAACATAATGACTACCGAACAATTAATTGAACAAATTTACCAAAAAAAATCATTTCTCTGTATTGGGCTTGATGTCGATTTAACAAAAATCCCTCAACATTTATTAGAACTGGAAGATCCAATTTTCGAATTTAATAAAGCCATTATTGATGCCACACATAATTTGTGTGTTTCCTATAAACCAAATACCGCTTTTTATGAAGCGTATGGAATAAAAGGTTGGCAATCATTGCAAAAAACAATCAACTATATCAACGAAAAATATCCAGAAATATTTACTATTGCTGATGCAAAACGAGGCGATATCGGAAATACTTCATCAATGTACGCCAAAGCTTTTTTCGAGGATTTAAATTTTGATTCGGTTACCGTTGCACCATATATGGGAAAAGATTCAGTGGAACCATTTTTGGCTTTTGAAAACAAACATACTATAATGTTGGCTTTAACATCAAATGAAGGAGCTTTTGATTTTCAGACATTAGAAACTAATGGGAAAGAGTTATATAAACAAGTTTTAGAAACTTCTAAAGGATGGAAAAACTCCGAAAATCTGATGTATGTTGTTGGAGCAACCAAAGCTGAATATTTTACAGAAATAAGAAAAATAATTCCAACAAGTTTTCTTTTAGTTCCTGGAGTCGGTGCTCAAGGAGGAAGTTTACAAGAGGTTTGTAAATATGGAATGAGCGATAATGTTGGATTATTAATCAATTCTTCAAGAGGTATAATTTATGCATCTAATGGAGTTGACTTTGCACAAAAAGCTAGAGAGGAAGCAATGAAAATGCAAAATGAAATGGCAGATATTTTAAATAATGATTTGTATTGATATCTTACACAATATATAATAACGAAAAGTCAACCGAATGGGTAACTTTTGTTCATGGAGCAGGAGGAAGTTCTTCTATTTGGTTCAAACAAATCCGAGATTTCAAAAAGCAGTACAATGTTTTATTGTTGGATTTAAGAGGGCATGGAAATTCTAAATCAACTTTAAAAACAGCGTTCAAATCAAAATATACCTTTTCAGATATTGCCGATGATATAATAGAAGTTCTTGATTTTTTAGAAATTCAAAAATCTCATTTTGTTGGGATTTCATTAGGGACTATCTTGATTCGTCAATTGGCTGAAATGCAGCCCCATCGGGTAGAGACTATGATACTTGGCGGAGCAATTCTGAGGATGAATTTTCGGTCTCAAATATTAATGAGACTAGGCAACATGTTTAAATATGTATTGCCGTATTTGGTATTGTATCGATTTTTTGCTTTTGTAATTATGCCCAATAAAAATCACAAGCAATCCAGACTTTTATTTATAAATGAAGCCAAGAAGTTGTGTCAAAAAGAATTTATAAGATGGTTTAAACTTACCGCTGAAATTAATCCTATACTAAAATGGTTTAGGCAAGTAGAGTTAGAAATCCCAACGTTTTATATTATGGGAGAAGAAGATTATATGTTTTTGTCTTCGGTGAGTGAGGTGGTAAAGCGACATTATAAATCTTCAAAACTATTTGTTATAGCTGGCTGTGGTCATGTTGTAAATGTGGAGCAGCCAATTATTTTTAATACCAATGCGATTTTGTTTCTTCAATCTTTGAAATAAAAAGAGCCAATACTTCCCAGCATTGGCTCTTTTTTTACTAACTCTAAAACAAATAATAAAACCTTTTATTGCTCTACAAATGTTCTAAATAATTATGAGTTAGGCTGTTAATTGTATGTTATTTTAAACTTCTTTTTATGTTAAATTATTTTTTGTCTTGAAGTGCAAAAACGCTTTTTAATAAATCAGAATTTCTAGATGATAGTTTTTCTCTTATGTTTTTTTCTTCAACAGCAATCATTTTAAAAACACCTTCCATAGCTTTTGTGGTCACATAGTCCGAAATATCTGGATTTACCTTATTCACTAATGGGATTGTGTTGTACTTTTTAATTATTGAATTCCAAATAACATCTGCACCTACTTTCCCAACAGATTCCTGAACTATTGGATTGAATTTGGCATACAACTCTTTTGTAGTGGAATCTTTAAGGTAGCTAGTTGCGGCACTTTCATTACCTAGTAAAATTCCTTTTGCGTCAGAAATGCTTATATTTTTAATGGCATTAACAAAAATAGGAGTAGATTCTTTTACTGCATCCTCTGCAGCGCGGTTTAAGGATTTAATACCATCATCTACTAAACTGCCCATCCCTAATTTTCTTAAAGTTGTATCTACTCTTTGTAATTCTTCTGGGATTAAAATTTTTACAGCTTCATTTTTATAAAATCCGTCGATGATGGTAAGTTTAGAAACTTGTTCGGTTACTCCTTTGTTTAATGCCTCTTTTAGACCAGCACTAATGTCTACAGTATTGATAACATTGGTTACAGTAGGAGTTTTAACCTTAATTTTTTTGACTTTCTTTTTAGTTTGAGCAATCGAAATTAAGGGAATTAAGAGCAGTACAAGTATTAGTTTTTTCATTTGAAGATATTTTTTGTTTTACTTCAAAACAAAGATTATACCGTTTTATGAAAAAATCACAGTTTTATTGCTGTAAACCATTGTTTTTCTTTCAGCATGTAACTTGATGGCTCTGGATAGCACAATTCGCTCTAAATCTTTTCCTTTCATTATAAAATCTTCAATAGAATGACTATGTGAAACCCTCGTTATATCTTGTTCAATAATTGGTCCTTCATCTAATTCTTCTGTAACATAATGACTCGTAGCTCCAATAATTTTTACTCCTCTCTTAAAAGCAGAGTGATAGGGCTTGGCTCCAGGAAATGCAGGTAAGAATGAATGGTGAATATTGATAATTTGATTTTTATACAATCCAATGAGATTTGGAGTGATAATTTGCATGTAACGTGCTAAAACAATAAAATCAATTTCGTGTTTTTGTAACAATTCAATATGTCTTTTTTCACCTTCTTCTTTGTTTTCCTTCGAAAAAGGAACGTGATAAAACGGAATGTTGAATCGCTCAGCAATTGGTTTTAAATCCTCATGATTGCTTATGATTAAAGGAATTTCAAGTGATAATTCGCCTGCACTGTATCGTCCGAGAATATCAAATAAACAGTGTTCGTATTTGGAAACAAACAGTGCCATCCTCGGTTTTTGGTCTTTGTTGTACAATTGCCAAGACATATTAAAATCTTTGGCTATTGATTGTTGAAAATCTAATTTTATAGATTCAGCATTCCAATTTTCATTCATCAATTCACATTCTAATCGCATAAAAAAAACATTTTGGTCAACATCTACGTGTTGGTCGATGTAGGTAATATTCCCTTCTACTTTTAGAATAAAATTCGTTACAGCAGCAATAATTCCTTTTTGATCTTCGCAGTGAATGAGTATTGTTATATTTCGCATGATGGTCTTTAGATTCTGTATCTTGTTAAGGCAATAATTTTTTCAAAACTAATCTTATTTTTTTTAAAAAAAGTTAGGCTTTGAATTTTTGTTTAATATAAGGCTTTAGGAGGTGTTATTTTTTTAATTTACGTAAATTGCATGCGAAAATTATCATATTCATAATGAAACCACAAACGCCTTATATTCCTAAAAATAAAGTACGAATTGTTACTGCTGCATCCCTTTTCGACGGACACGATGCTGCCATCAATATCATGCGAAGAATTATTCAAGCAACTGGTGTAGAAGTAATACATCTTGGACACGATAGAAGTGTGGAAGAAGTTGTAAATACCGCTATTCAAGAAGATGCAAATGCCATTGCAATGACTTCTTATCAAGGTGGTCATAACGAGTATTTCAAATACATGTACGACTTGTTAAAGGAAAAAGGTGCAGGACATATCAAAATATTTGGCGGTGGTGGTGGTGTAATTCTGCCTTCAGAAATTTTAGAATTACATGAATATGGAATCGAAAGAATTTATTCTCCTGATGATGGTCGTGCCATGGGATTGCAAGGAATGATTAACGATTTAGTAAAACGTTCGATTATCCAATTGGTGATATATTGAACGATGAAGTTGCTAATATTGAAGATAAAAACCCTAGTGCTATTGCCAGGATTGATTTCTGCTGCTGAAAATTTTCCAGAAATTGCTAAACCAGTTTTAGATAAAATCCATAAGAAAAATGAAACTAACAAAATTCCAGTTTTAGGAATTACGGAACTGGTGGAGCTGGAAAATCTTCATTAGTTGATGAAATTGTACGTCGTTTCTTAATTGATTTCCCTGAAAAAACAATCGGATTAATTTCGGTTGACCCATCAAAAAGAAAAACAGGTGGTGCTTTACTTGGAGATAGAATTCGTATGAATGCGATTAATAACTCTCGAGTTTTTATGCGTTCTTTAGCAACTCGTCAATCAAATTTAGCCTTGTCAAAATATGTACGAAGCGATTGAAGTTTTAAAAGCTGCAAAATATGATATTATCATTTTAGAAACTTCTGGAATTGGGCAAGTGATACCGAAATTTTAGATCATTCTGATGTTTCTTTATATGTAATGACGCCAGAATTCGGTGCGGCTACGCAGTTAGAAAAAATCGATATGTTAGATTTCGCTGATTTAGTAGCGTTAAATAAATTCGATAAGCGTGGTGCGTTAGATGCCATTCGTGATGTGAAAAAACAATACCAACGTAATCATAATTTATGGGATGAAAACCCAGATACTATGCCAGTTTTCGGAACTATTGCTTCGCAGTTTAACGATCCTGGAATGAATACGTTATACAAATCTATTATGGATAAAATTGTAGACAAA
Organism: Flavobacterium sp.; assembly: GCA_016718345.1. GTDB lineage: Bacteria > Bacteroidota > Bacteroidia > Flavobacteriales > Flavobacteriaceae > Flavobacterium. Next base: position 84,305 of record JADKDN010000004.1, read on the forward strand.
ACAAATGCTGATTTAAAATCTACATTCGAAATTACTCGAGAAATGAGTGAGAAAATTTTGTAATTCCACCTCACCGAACCCGTTATTTATCGGAGATTGCCGAGAGCAATAGGAAATACGACGAAACGGCGCTGACGCAAGTAGAAGTAGCTCAAAAATTATATGGAATTTATAAGACTATTGAATCGGTTGCTAATGTCAATCTGAATTTATCAAGGTTTGGTATAGATTCTAACGAGATTCTGAAACAAGTTCAGAATGACAAATCGGATTTTATTAAACTACTTATCGGAGAATTCGACCGTGTAAAAATGAATTTAGATTCATACAATTGGGAAGTAATTTTATCTTGGGACGAAAAAGTAAACAAATACAAAAATCCTTTTTACAGTTTTAAAGTTCGTGATAAGGAAATAAATAGCAACACATACCGAGAGTTTGTCACATTCTCAAATTCCGAAAGTTGCGTTACCAAAATACCAAGCTTGGGGCGATATTTTAAAATGGAATCTACAAGAAAATGTGCCTGGAGAATTTCCCATTCGCTTCAGGATTGTATCCATTCAAAAGAGAAGGCGAAGATCCGACACGAATGTTTGCAGGAGAAGGTGGACCAGAACGAACCAACAAACGTTTTCATTACGTTTGCTGGTTTGCCAGCCAAAACGTCTTTCAACCGCTTTTGATTCGGTAACTTTATACGGAAATGATCCACACGTTCGTCCGGATATTTATGGGAAAATTGGTAATGCTGATATTCAGGTTTCGATTTGAGTCATCCGTTAACTTCAGTTTCGATGACCATCAATGGACCAGCTCCAATGTTGTTAGGATTCTTTATGAATGCTGCCATTGATCAAAATTGTGAAAAATACATTATAGAAAATAATCTTCAAACAGAAGTTGAAGAACGAATTAACGAAATTTACAAGAAAAGAGGAACGACGCGACCCAGTTACCAAGGTGATTTACCAGAAGGTAATAATGGTTTAGGATTGATGTTATTGGGTGTAACAGGTGATCAAGTGTTGCCAGCCGATGTGTATCAAGATATTAAAGTTAAAACATTAGCTCAAGTTCGTGGAACAGTTCAAGCTGATATTTTAAAAGAAGATCAAGCACAAAACACTTGTATTTTCTCTACAGAATTTGCACTTAGATTGATGGGTGACGTTCAGGAATATTTTATCAAACAAAATGTTCGTAATTTTTATTCTGTTTCAATTTCAGGATATCATATTGCAGAAGCTGGAGCGAATCCCATTACGCAATTGGCTTTCACGCTAGCTAATGGTTTCACTTATGTGGAATATTATTTAAGTCGCGGAATGAATATCAATGATTTTGGACCTAACTTATCCTTCTTTTTCTCTAACGGAATTGATCCAGAATATGCGGTAATTGGTCGTGTAGCGCGTAAAATTTGGGCGAAAGCCATGAAAAATAAATACGGTGCCAACGAAAGAGCGCAGATGTTGAAATATCACATTCAAACATCGGGTCGTTCGTTACACGCACAAGAAATTGATTTCAATGATATTCGTACAACCTTGCAAGCGTTGTATGCTATTTATGACAATTGTAACTCATTGCATACCAATGCGTATGATGAGGCAATCACCACTCCAACAGAAGAATCGGTTCGTAGAGCGATGGCCATTCAGTTGATTATCAATAAAGAATTAGGTTTGGCGAAAAACGAAAATCCAATACAAGGTTCGTTTATTATAGAAGAATTAACCGATTTAGTGGAAGATGCGGTTTTACAAGAATTTGACCGAATTACCGAGCGTGGTGGTGTTTTAGGAGCAATGGAAACCATGTACCAACGTTCTAAAATTCAAGAAGAATCATTGTATTACGAAACCTTGAAACATACTGGCGAGTTTCCAATTATTGGAGTGAATACCTTCTTGAGTTCTAAAGGTTCACCAACGGTGATTCCAGCAGAAGTAATTCGTGCTACCGAAGAAGAAAAACAATATCAAATTGATATGTTGCATCATCTTCATGTAACGAATGAAAATAAAGTGGCAGAACAGTTAAACATCATCCAAGAAGCTGCTATCAACAACCAAAATATTTTTGAAAAATTAATGGAGGCTACTAAAGTATGTTCGTTAGGACAAATAACCGGTGCGTTGTTTGAAGTGGGAGGACAGTATCGAAGAAACATGTAATATTTTTCCTATCAGGTATTTTTAAATTTATGAACCCAACCATCAAAACTTTCCCAACCACAAAATTTATAGGGAAAAACCTTTCGTTTACGTATTCCGATTATCGTGCTTTTGAATTGTGGAGTAGTTTTATGCCAAGACGAAAAGAAATTCAAAATACCATTGGATTGGAATTATACAATATTCAAGTCAATCCTGAGAATTTCGATTTCCAACCGAATACACCTTTTACAAAATGGGCTGCCGTTGCCGTTTCATCGTTTGATTTTATTCCTGAAGGAATGGAAACAGTAGAAATTCAAGAAGGTTTGTATGCTGTTTTTAAGTATAAAGGAGATCAAAGTAGTGCTGCATCTTTTTTCAATTCAATCTATACGGAATGGTTACCGAGTTCAGGTTACGAATTAGACAATCGTCCGCAATTTGAAATTCTTGGAGAGAAGTATAAAAATAACGACCCCAATTCTGAAGAAGAAATCTGGATTCCTGTGAAACAAAAACAGTAAATCAATGATAACTAAAATTAGAATGTTGCTGTTATTGGTTTTTGTGCTTTTTTCAGGACATTTAAGTGCTCAGGTTTTGGGATGTACAGATGCCTTATCTAAGAATTATATTCCATTAGCTAGTAGTAACGATGGTAGTTGTTGTTACCCAAAAAAATCGATACGGCCGTATTCATCAGTACTTTTAAATGAACAACTTCATGAAACCTCTGGTTTGCTTTTTTGGGATGGTTTTTTATGGACTCATAATGATGACACCGACACGAATTTGTATGCCTTAGACACTATTTCAGGAAAAATCATAAAAAAAATCAAATTAAATCATGTGGATAATACCGATTGGGAAGAGATAGCCCAAGACAGTGCTTTTATTTATATTGGAGATTTTGGAAACAATTACAAAGGCAATAGAAATGATTTGAAAGTGCTTCGGGTTGAAAAGAAATCGTTGCTTTTAAACCAACCAAAAATAGATACCATTGCGTTTCAATATCCAAATCAAACAGATTTGAAATTACAACATTCGAATCGCACCAATTTTGATTGTGAAGCGATGATAGTTACCAATGATAGTTTGTATTTGTTTACTAAAGAATGGAAATCGAAAAAGACAAGTTTGTTTGCCTTACCCAAAACTCCTGGTACTTATGTCGCAAATTATAGAGCAGTTCTGAATGTTAAAGGTTTAATTACCGGAGCAACCTATTTAAAAAATCAAAAACTAATTGCATTGTGTGGATACAGCAAAAAACTAAAACCTTTTATTTATTTGCTATATGACTTCGAGGATAATGACTTTTTCTTGGGAAATAGAAGAAAAATTAAACTAAAACTTCCTTTTCATCAAATCGAAGGGATTACTACTAACGATGGCTTACATTATTATGTTAGTAATGAAAATTTTACCAGAAAGCCTATTATTGCTGTTCCTCAAAAGTTACATTTGCTCGATTTGAGTATTTATTTACAAGCCTATTTAAGTGCTTTTAAAAAGCTGTGATATAAAAAAACAGCCCTAATTAGAGCTGTTCTTCAATTCATTAGATTTTTTAGAATTACAATGTTGCCAAAGTTCCTTCTTTGTCTCTCAAAACTTTTTTGTACACTTCAGTTACCGCTTTTTGGGACAAGGAAGCCATTTTATTTGTTACGATAATTTCATAACGTACTTTTTTGACTTCATTTTCTACTTCAAGAAAATAGGTTCCTGATGGCAATTCTTCCAAGCGATACGTTCTTAAAATACCTTGCTTTCCTGAGGCATTCTCAGAATAAATCAAGTTGTTTTCTTTGTCGTATAGCGCTAAGTTAATTTTTTTGATTCCATTTAACGAAAATCTAATTTCTTTTTCGTTTCCTTTTTTTACATATAGTAAAAAATCACCTTCGTTTGCAAAGGTACTCATAGTAGTCATAGCTACTACTAATACCAAACCTAATCTTAACATCTTTCTCATAATTGTAGCTTTTAAATTAATACTAATAATTTGATGAGGCAAAACTAAGGCAAGAAAGATTGTCATTTAGACACTGTATTTTCCAATTTGTATGCTATTTTAACATTTCGAAAACGATATAGGTTAAATCGTGATAAAAATGAATACAATCGTGCTAATTTTGCATACATTTAGTTTTGAAATATGAAAACAATAGCCCCATCATTAGAAATTATCTCACCTTCTTACGGAAGTTCTTTTTATTATTCTAAATATTTAGAGAACACCAATATTAAGTCGCATGTGTGGCATTATCATCCCGAAATAGAATTGGTTTTTATTAATGGTGGTTCAGGAAAAAGACAAATTGGAAGTCATGTGTCCTATTATACGGATGGAGACCTAATACTTATAGGCAGTAATTTACCACATTGTGGGTTTACAAATGACCAAACTGGGAATACCAATGAAACGGTGATTCAAATGAAGCCTAACTTTTTAGGAGATGATTTTTTTGAAATTCCAGAGCTTAAGAATATTCATAATCTTTTTGGTCAAGCCAAAGCTGGAATTGCTTTTTTTGGTGAAACAAAGAGTAATATTGGAAGCAAGATAGAGGAAATGGAAAATCAGTCTCCAATGGAACGCTTATTTTCTTTGCTTACCATCCTAAGCGAGTTGGAGCGTTCTGATGAATACAAAATTTTAAATGCGGATGGTTTTTCAATGGAGATGCAGACACAAGATAATGATAGGATTAACAGTGTTTTCAATTATGTAAAGGATCATTTTCAAGAACCTATAGCCTTAGACGACGTATCTGCTTTGGTCAGCATGACTACACCTTCTTTTTGTAGATATTTTAAAAAAATAACGAATAAAACTTTCACAACCTTTGTGAATGAATACCGATTGGTTCACGCATCCAAGCTTTTGGCTGAAAAACCAATGAGTATTTCTGAAATTTCATTTGAAAGCGGATTCAATAATTTCAGCCATTTTAATAAATCGTTCAAAGCCTATACTGGGAAAAGCGCTTCGCAATACCGACAAGAGCTAAAAACGATTATTAAATAACCATTTTAGTGCTTTAAGTTAGTTGAATGGTTGAAAAAAGAAGCTAGATTGTGAATTGGATTAGCTTGAGAAAGCATAACATCATCCTTAAAAAACTCTATTTTAGCACTAAAATCAGGAGTAAACTCGGAATTAGAGTCTGTTTGAGTAGTATTTATGGTTACAATAGTTTTATTTCCAATTTTAGTGAGTGCTATACTTTCATTTGAGTTAAGTTGTTGTAGGTAAGGAGCTAAGTCCATTTTACATTCTTGTAATTTCTGCATTATACCATCAATGATCGTTTGAGGAATTTCGATATTGATTTGGTTTTCAGTGTTCATGTGGTTTTCTTTGAATTATTTTTGCAAAATTGCGCATTTTAATTGGAATAGTAATGGTGTTTTGTTTTATTTTAACATTACTATTGTGTAATTTAAAAAATTCAAAGAAGTTGTTTTTTTGAAATAGAGAATTATGCTCTTTAAGGTGTTACTTTATTTTTAGAAATAGCATTTATTTAAGTTTATCTAATTTCAGATAACCTATGTGTAATTTATCTTCTTCGAGTGAAGTAGCATTTTTTGAAATTTTCAATTCGTATTTTTCTTTATAGTATGAATTGAGAATATCCTTTACTCTGAAAATATCGTCAATATCGATTCCATATTTATCATCAATATGTGAAGTAGCCCCTTTAAAACCAACGTGTTTGTAGAATGTACTCTTTTTAGCTTTTTTGGTAACTTCAGCTAATGTATCTCCTACTGAAAGTATTTTGTAATGATACTCTTCGAATTCATTTTGTTTGTAACCGCCTAGATTGATGAAAAATAATTCTGGACCTATTTTTTTCAATTCTGTTTTTGATGTAATTTCTATTGAATAGTTGTCAACAACAGTTACCTCACGCCATGCATCAATATGAATTTTTCCTTTAGCTTCAGGCCAAAAAGCTTTCATTTGGGGGATTAATTCTAGTAAAGAATTTCCAATCCCAAAAAAAATATCGTGTTGTTCTGTAAAGCGCCCTTCGGGTTTACACCCCAGCATTACCATGTATAATTTCATATTTTGTAAAATTAGACAAATTTATTTTTTATTAAAATGTGCAGAAACTATTTTTTGGTTTGATTTTTGGAATATATTTATAATAGTAATCAATTAAAACGAATAATCATGAGAAAAATAGTTACAATGCTAGTGTTGATAGGTATAACGGTACTATCAAGTTGTGAAGGACCACAAGGACCAGCAGGTCAAAATGGATATAGTGCAGAAAGTGAAGTTTTTGAACTTAAAAATATAAATTTTGGCTACAATGATGTAGACGGATATAACATTTCTCAAACTTTTAATCCTCAGATTTATTCCTCGGATAATATTTTGATTTACAGATTGTCAGGAACTATTGATAGTTCAACTCCTATTTGGCAATTAATTCCTAGAACACTATATCTCAATCAAGGAGAATTAGATTATGATTATGATTTCAGTAGAGAAGATTTTAAAATATATGCAGGAGGTACATTTGATTTGGCATTAGCACCTCAATATATTCAAAATCAAACTTTTAGAATTGTGATTATACCGGGTTATTTTTCTGGAAGATCAGCTAGAAAAGTTGATAAGAATGATTATAATGCAGTTATTAAAGCCTACAATATAAATGATACAAATGTGAAAATATTGAACTAGAACTAGTTTTAAGTAATCAAAAGCAGCTATTAAACTAGCTGCTTTTTTTTAATATACTATTCTTTTTTTGCCAATCGTAATGAAACAAGAACCCCTATAAGCAAACACAAGGCAATAAATGTTAGCGAAAACCATTCGGGAACTTCAATGAAATGATGCAACAGCATTTTTAGACCAACAAAGCTCAATATGGCTATCAAACTATATTCTAGGTAAGAAAATTTTTCCAACATGTTTGCTAAAAAGAAATACATGGAGCGCAATCCCAGTATGGCAAAAATATTGGAACTAAAGACTAAAAAAGGATCTGAAGTAATTGCTAAAATTGCAGGAACACTATCCACGGCAAATATGACATCCATAACTTCTATAACTACTAAAGCTACAAATAGAGGAGTTGCATAGGTTTTATCTTCTTTTTTGACAAAGAAATGGTCTTTCTCGTTATGATGTGAAATAGGAATTATTTTTCCTAAAATTTTATAAACAAAGGAGTTTTTGGGCTCAAAGTCATTTTCTTCTTTGGTAAACAACATTTTTAAGGCGGTGAAAATAAGGAAAGCACCAAATAAATAAGTTGTCCAACTGAATTTGTTTATCAATAGAACCCCAAAATAAATCATTAATCCTCTAAATACAATGGCTCCAATTATTCCCCAGAACAAAACTCGATGTTGGTATTTTTTTGGAATTTTAAAGGATGAAAAATAATTGCAATAACAAAATATTATCAACGCTCAAGGATAATTCAATCAAATATCCCGTAATGTATTTAATCATTGCTGTTGTAGGTTTTAATTCATCGGGATTGGATACATAATTATTTAAATACAACCAATAGATTACTCCTGAGAAAGCTAAAGACATTGACATGAATATAGCAGTCCACTTACTAGCTTCTTTTGTACTAATTATATGAGGTGTTTTGTTAAATACACCAAGATCAAGTGCCAGAAAAATAAAAATACCGAGTAGAAAGATGAACCAAACCATAATGAATTAATCTTTTAGAATTACAAATATACTTTTTGATTTAATAATTTGTGGGTATAAAATGAGAGTACTATATAATAATAAAAAAATGCCTCCAAATTTTGAAGGCATTTTTAAAATATAGTCTAAGTTTATTAAAGAACAGATTTAACTGTTTTGATAATTCTTGCAGCAATTTTATATGGATCACCGTTAGAAGCTGGTCTTCTGTCTTCCAACCAACCTTTCCAACCTCTTTGTACAGTCATCAAAGGAATACGGATTGAACATCCTCTATCCGATACTCCATAAGAGAAATCGTGGATAGATGCAGTCTCGTGTTTACCAGTCAAACGTTGCTCGTTGTATGCTCCGTAAACAGCTATATGTTCAGCTGTTACAGGACGGAATGCCTCACAAATTTTCTCATACGTTTCTTTAGATCCACATGTTCTTAGAACACTGTTTGAGAAGTTAGCATGCATGCCAGAACCGTTCCAGTCGGTATCTCCAAGTGGTTTAGGGTGATATTCAATATAGTAACCATATTTTTCAGTCAAACGATCTAACAGGTAACGAGCAACCCAAATTTCGTCTCCAGCTTTTTTAGCCCCTTTTGCAAACAATTGGAATTCCCATTGTCCACAAGCAACTTCTTGATTAATTCCTTCAAAGTTGATTCCTGCAGCGATACATAAATCAGCATGCTCTTCAACTAACTTTCTTCCGTGTGTGTTTTTTCCACCTACTGAACAGTAATACATTCCTTGTGGAGCAGGATAACCTCCTACTGGGAAACCAAGAGGAAGTTGAGTTTTTGTATCCATAATGAAGTATTCTTGTTCGAAACCAAACCAAAAATCATCATCTTCATCGTCAATTGTAGCTCTACCATTTGAAGGGTGTGGAGTTCCATCAGCATACATAACTTCAGACATTACTAGGTATCCATTAATACGTGTTGGGTCAGGATAAATAGCAACAGGAACTAATAAACAATCAGAAGAACCTCCTTCAGCCTGTCTTGTTGATGAACCATCAAAAGACCAGTTTCCTATTTCTGCTAACGTTCCTTGGAAGTTTTCGTGCTCCTCAACTTTAGTTTTGCTTCTTAAATTTTGTGTTGGTTCATAACCATCTAACCAAATGTATTCTAATTTTATCTTAGCCATAATAATAAATTAATTTTATGATTTAAATTGAAGACAAATATAGTTCAATTTTTTCAGGCTTAAAAAAATGGGGGTATTTTTTGTATTCTAAATGGTTATTTTTCTCATTACTGCATTTTTGACGGGGGTATATTTTATAATTAGTAATTTAGTACGCCCATAAAAATTAAATTCATAATTATGAACAGGGTCATTTTGTGTTTTTAGAATGATTATATTTGTTTTTCTATATTAAATCTTAACCATTAACATTTAAAATTGCGCACATGTCAACATTACGTTTTCAGGCTTTGAAAGAAGCATCGTCAAGAAATCAAATTAAATTTGAAGAAACTGACAGGAAGTCGACTATTTTTGGTTCTAATGTATTTAATGAAAAAGCAATGAAGCAATATCTTACTTCAGACGCTTTTAAAGCTGTTCAAGGTGCGATTCAACATGGAACAAAAATCGATAGAAAATTGGCAAATTACATTGCCATGGGAATGAAAGAATGGGCGTTGTCAAAAGGAGTAACGCATTACACCCATTGGTTTCAACCATTAACGGGAACAACTGCAGAAAAACACGATGCCTTTTTTGAAACCTCTTTCGATGGAAGCGATCCAGTCGAAAAATTTGGAGGGGCACAATTGGTTCAACAAGAACCAGATGCCTCTAGTTTTCCAAATGGAGGAATTAGAAATACATTTGAAGCTAGGGGGTATACCGCTTGGGATCCAACATCTCCAGCTTTTATCTATGGGACAACTTTATGTATCCCAACTGTATTTATATCGTATACTGGAGAAGCGCTAGATAATAAAATTCCTTTACTTAGAGCATTGTCCGCAATGGATGAAGCTGCTACCGAGGTGTGCAGGTATTTTGATAAAAATGTAAAAAAAGTTACCGCAACCCTAGGGTGGGAACAAGAATATTTTTTGATTGACAAGTCATTAGCCAATTCGCGTCCAGATTTGATGATGACTGGCAGAACTCTTCTAGGGCATACCTCGGCAAAAGGACAACAATTGGATGACCATTATTTTGGTTCTATTCCTACTCGAGCTTTAACCTACATGCGTGACTTAGAGCAAGAGTGTATGTTATTGGGAATTCCTGTTAAAACGCGTCACAATGAGGTTGCTCCAAATCAATTTGAGTTAGCTCCCATTTTTGAAGAAACCAATCTAGCGGTCGACCACAACTGTTTATTAATGGATGTAATGCAAAAAGTGGCCGAGCGTCACGATTTGAAAGTGTTGTTGCATGAAAAACCATTCAAAGGAGTTAATGGTTCAGGTAAACACAATAACTGGTCCTTAGCAACTGATACTGGGGTTAACTTATTAAGTCCAAGCAAAACCCCAATGAGTAATTTGCAGTTTTTAACTTTTTTTGTCAATACAATTAAGGCGGTTAATGACTACGAAACTTTATTGAGAGCTTCTATAGCGACAGCTAGCAATGACCATAGACTTGGAGCTAATGAGGCACCTCCAGCGATTATTTCAGTATTTATAGGAGAACAATTGACTAAAGTTTTGGCTGAATTAGAAGGTGTAACCACTGGAAAACTTTCACCTGAGGAGAAAACGGACTTGAAGCTTAATGTAGTCGGAAAAATTCCCGATGTGCTTCTAGATAATACAGATAGAAACAGAACATCTCCATTTGCTTTTACCGGGAATAAATTTGAATTTAGAGCGGTAGGTTCATCAGCGAATTGCTCTAATGCCATGACTACTTTGAATACGATTGTTGCCAAACAACTCAAAGATTTTAAAATAGCGGTAGATAAATTAATCGAAGAAAAAGATTTGAAAAAAGGATGAAGCTATTTTCAATGTATTGAGAGAATACATCAAACAGTCCAAAAAGATTCTTTTTGAAGGAGATGGATATAGTGAAGCTTGAGAAAGAAGCTGCTAAAAGAGGTTTAAGTAATTTTAAAACAACTCCAGAGGCCTTAAAAGCCAGAGCATCTAAGCAAGCTTTGGATTTGTTTTCTGAGATGGGTATTATGAATCATGTTGAGGTAGAAGCACGCTATGAAATTGAATTAGAAGAGTATACCAAGAAAATTCAAATAGAAGGAAGAGTCTTGGCTGACATTTCTAGAAATCATGTCATTCCCACTGCTATTCGTTATCAAAACACCTTAATTGATAATGTGAAAGGGTTGAAGGAGATTTTTGGTTCCGATTTTGAGAAGATTGCTAAGGAGCAAATTATCTTAATCAAAGAGATATCGGGTCATATTGAAGGGATTAATTCTAAGGTAGATGCGATGACTAACGAAAGAAAAAAAGCCAACAATTTGACTAATGCTCAAGAAATGGCTGAAGCCTATTGCAATAAAGTAAAACCTTATTTTGAAGACATTAGAAATCATTGTGATAAGCTAGAATTATTGGTTGATGATGAAACATGGACATTAACAAAATACAGAGAATTATTATTTACAAAATAAACTTTAAATAGTACGTTTTGCACCCGACCTATTTCAGAATAGCTCGGGTGTTTTTGTTACTTTTTTTTTTCGTAACTTTCGTTGATTAATAAACGCAAAATGAAATTTTTTATACAGCTAATCATTTTTTTTAGTTTTTCTACCTTAGCAATAGGACAAAGCCAATTTTCAATATATTTTGACAGTAATAAATACGAATTAACTTCCTTGAATCTAATAAACTAAATCAGTGGATTTCTTCAAACCCTAAAGTGAAAATTGTTGGCATTCACGGTTTTTGTGATGAGGACGGTACTAGCAGTTTTAATGATACATTGGCCAAAAACAGAATTAATTTTGTCTATACTTTCATTAAAACAAGATTGCGATTAGAGATGATTTTAAAACTAGAAGCTTTGGAGAATTACACACCCTATCTAAAATTAAGGCTGAAAATAGGAAAGTAACTTTGTTTTATATTGAAGCCAACGATTTATCTCGAGAAAATCAAATTTTAGGGATAAAAGAAGAGCCAATACAATTGCCAAAAGCCGTTATAAAATATCCCGAAAAATTAGTTTTGATAATCCTGACGGAACAACTTCTGAATACAAATTGGATACCAATTTATGCAAAAAATGACCGAAGCACCTGTTGGGAAAAAATTAAAGATTGAAAATCTAAATTTTATCATCAATACCTTCATAGTTGTTCAACAGTCAAAAGGGAAAATGTATGAGTTGCTATTGGTAATGAAAAACAATCCGAATCTCAGAATCGAAATTCAAGGACATCTATGTTGTATGCCGGTGGATAGACTTGATTTATCGACACAGCGAGCAAAAGCAATAAATAATTTTCTTGTTGCCAATGGAATTAATGGAGAAAGAATTACTTTCAAAGGATTCGGAAGCACACAACCCATCTACTCCTTGCCTGAAAAAGACGAAGCGCAACGTTCAGCCAACCGAAGAGTAGAAATATTAATTGTTGCGAATTAAAATAAATGAAATGAGACATCTCACTTTTGTTTTCTTCCTATATGCACTATCACTTTCTGCACAGGAAAAGATAGAAGTTTTTTTTGATTTTAATAAAGCTGAGATTAATACTACAGCACAACAAAAATTGGAGACTTGGATTGCTTCTAATGAAGCTATTGAGGTTTCAAAAATATACGGGTATTGCGATTGGAAAGGGACCAATCATTATAATGACACTCTTTCACTAAAAAGAGTTGATGCAGTGTACCAATTTCTAATCAAGAATAAGATTAAAGTACTAGATAATTATGAAGTCCGAGGATTTGGAGAGGATTTCAAGCAGTCTAAAGTCCAATCAGAAAATCGAAAGGTGACCGTTTTTTTTCAGAAAGTAAAACAATCAGCACCCGAAGTCCTAAACTTCGATGATACCAAAACACTGGAAGAAAAATTCAAAGAGGCTAAGGTTGGGGATGTTATCGTATTGAAAAATATTTACTTTAAAAACCGTTCTCCACGAATTGTTCCCGAATCTAAACCAACCTTATACGAACTATTATGCGTTTTAGAAGACCATCCCAACTTGAAAATTCAGATTCAAGGGCATATTTGCTGCCAGTTGGTTGGAGATTTCGAAGACATATCTACACTAAGAGCTCGTGCCGTTTATACGTTCTTGATTCAAAATAAAATCAACAGAAAAAGACTTTCATATAAAGGGTTTGGAATCACTAGGCCCATTCATCCCATTCCTGAGAAATCTGAACAAGAAGCAAATGAGAATCGTAGAGTAGAAATTTTAATTTTAGAGCGTTAAAGTGATAATTACGAAATCTAAAATCTAAAATCCTAATTCAAATTCCTATATTTGCCAAACAACAATTTACCTGATTAACTAAGGCACAACTAACTACAACAAATGAACTCAGATACTTCAAAACGATACGCACTTCGGGGTGTTTCGGCTTCGAAAGAAGATGTGCATAATGCCATAAAAAACATCGACAAAGGTCTATTTCCTAATGCTTTTTGTAAGATCGTTCCCGATTATTTAACCCAAGACGACGATTATTGCCTCATCATGCATGCCGATGGCGCAGGAACCAAATCGTCATTGGCTTATATGTATTGGAAAGAAACTGGCGATATTTCTGTTTGGAAAGGCATTGCTCAAGATGCTTTAATCATGAATATTGATGATTTATTGTGCGTAGGTGCAACAGATAATATTATGCTTTCTTCCACTATCGGTAGAAACAAAAATCTCATTCCAGCCGAAGTAATTTCTGCAATAATAAATGGCACAGAGGAATTGATTGCAGAGTTGAAAACCTTTGGCGTAACCATTCATTCCACTGGAGGCGAAACTGCCGATGTGGGAGATATTGTCCGAACCATTATTGTCGATTCAACTGTTACGGCTCGAATGAAACGTACTGATGTGATTGATAATGCCAACATTCAAGCGGGTGACGTTATAGTAGGATTGGCTTCTTTTGGTCAAGCCAAATATGAAAAGCCTATAACGGCGGTATGGGCAGTAACGGACTAACATCTGCACGACACGATGTTTTTGATCACTATTTGGCTGAAAAATATCCTGAAAGTTTTGATGCCTTAGTACCTGCCGAATTAATTTACTCGGGTGCTGTGAAATTGACAGATTCCGTTGCAAATGCTCCTTTGGATGCTGGAAAATTAGTGCTTTCACCGACACGAACCTATGCACCTGTAATTAAAAGTATTTTATCGCAATATACACCAAAAGACATTCACGGAATGGTGCATTGCAGTGGTGGTGCCCAAACCAAAATTTTACATTTTATTGACAATCTTCATATTATAAAAGACAATTTATTTCCAGTTCCGCCATTATTTCAATTGATTCAAGAGCAATCTAAAACGGATTGGAAAGAAATGTATCAAGTATTCAATTGCGGACATCGCATGGAGCTTTATGTTCCCGAAGCTATTGCCAATGCTATTATAGCGATTTCGCAATCGTTTGGAATTGATGCGCAAATTATCGGTAGAGTAGAAGCTTCAGATTCTAAAAGGCTCACGATTAAAAGTGAGTACGGTGTTTTTGACTATTAATCTATTCTAGAATGACAATCAACCCTAATCTAATACTCGAAGATGAGTTCGTACTCTTGAGACCTTTGCAGGAAACAGATGTAGCACATCTATTGCCTTTTTCTATAAATGAACCAGAGCTTTGGAAATTTTCTTTAGTTCGTGCTAATGGTAAAGAGAATTTGGAGCATTACATCCAAATAGCAATTAAAGCACGGGAAAATGGAACAGAATTTCCCTTTATTGTCTATGATAAACGAACAGGTAACTATGCAGGAAGTACTCGTTTTTATGATATCAATTATGGTTTTAAGACGATTCAACTGGGGTATACTTGGTATGGAAAGGATTTTCAAGGAACGGGTTTGAATAAACACTGTAAATATCTTTTGCTTACCTATGCTTTTGAAACTTTAGGAATGGAACGTGTGGAATTTCGTGCCGATAATGATAACGAACGAAGCAAGGCGGCTATGTTAAGCATTGGATGTACCGTTGATGGTATTCTAAGAAGTAATATGCCTACTTTTGAAAGTGAAGCTCGTCGAGATAGTATTGTCTTGAGTATTTTAAGGGAAGAGTGGTTTGAAGTTGTGAAAGAGTATTTAAAGAAAAAATTAGAATAAATACAATTCACTATACTTGTTGCTTTAGACAAATTGAAAAGTATTAGTTGAGTTTATTTTTTATAATGCTTCTTCCTAAGTCAATAAAAGGCTTTTCAATGTGTTTTTCTGAAAGTGTAGCAAGATAAAATGTAGAAGCCACAACCGTTGGATATAATAGCAGTAAAGTAAATTCACTTATTAGGATTTTATTCAATAGTGGTGCAATCAAACTGGTCATCAGCCAAGCAAAAATAAAATGGATAATATACATGGAATAGGAAACCTTACCAATTCGGACTAAGATATTTGAATTTAGAATATCCAATTTTCGGAATAGTTCCATCAGAAACAGAAAGGATAGTCCTGAAATAAAGGGGATGCATGATAGTAGGTAGGGAATTTCTACACTCAATTTTCTGAAATATAAAGAGACACCACTTAGCACAACAAAAGCCAAAGCATCTATTTTCCAATTGAATCTCTGATTCTTTAAGGTACTCCAGAAATAGTAGGCTATGCCTAGAATGAATACAGGAATTTGATTAATAAGGTTGCAATAGACGAAATCATTGGATACACTGATGCCATTTGATGCCAGAACTAGTAAAGTTATTTGAGAAAATAGAAAACCAATCAGTACTCCTAAAATGACATTTCTGATGGAACCCCAATACTTACTAGCCAATGCAAACAGCATAGGAAAAACAACATAAAAAGCCATTTCTGTTCCTATAGACCATCCACCTGGGACAATATTGTTGTTTGCTGGGGGATAAAAACCATGAACAAATAGCACATTACTAATGATATTCAACAGTGTATAGTGTTCAGGAATGCTGATTCTTCCGTTTGAAAAATAGGCAGTCGTCAAAGCAAGAAAAAAATAACCTATTATGCCCAAATAGTATAATGGAGCAATCCTGAAAAACCTTCTAATAGCATATTTAAGTAGTGGTTGGGATTCGTTTTTTCTAGTTTCTGCAGAGATACAAAGGGTGTAGGCAGAGGCTACAAAAAAAAGTTGCACACCCAAAGCACCATAGCCAGTAAAGAATTTGGTAAAACTATGTAATCCGCTTACTTTTTGAGCTGTATGTACTAAGATGACCATCAAAATAGCCACTCCACGTATGGTGTCAATATATTTAAATTTTACTTTGGGTTCTGAGAATTGAATTTCTTGTTCCAGTTTCAGTTTGACACCATCAGTTTGCATCATATAATAAAAGCTAGTTTTTGAATAGGGACGAAGTTAGCAAAAAAAGCTTTAGTTAGCTACAGTTTGATAATCTGTTAGAGTGTAGAAATTAATTGGAACGGATGTAGCTAATGGTTTGCGGTTCACTGCCGACACTAGCATATTCAATTTGAATGGAATTGTAATCCAATTGTGTAACGAAACAATTATACGGAGGCCAATTGGCTATGTAACCCGAACCAGAAAGGGCTGTTTTTGAAACATGAGTACCGAATCGGTAAATAAAACTGGGATGGATCTGCAATTCGAGTTCATTCATTGCATTGATTTTAAATTCAATTTCTTCGATCGATACCCCTTTGGGTTGCTTGATAGATTTCCATTTTCCTATGAGTTTTGAAGGGACAATCGTATCTTTTTTGGAGTATGGAAAACAATTCAATTTTTGAAGTTCGATAAAACCTTTGCAATCGTAGCTCTTTTTATAGACCAATTTGTTTTTGGTTTTGAATAGCTTGGGTTTCCATCCTAATAGGTTGACATTTCCTGTTGTTCCTTGCTGGATGGAATAACATTTCTCTACAATTCCTTTCTTCGTTTTGAATTTCACACCTATTACTGACCAACCTGGATAGATGGCTTCTTTTTGTTGGCATTTGTCCCAGTAGGTATCCACAACACCGCTTTGATTTTTTGAACCAATTGGTGATGCTATCCAGAGCAGGAGTAAAGTTGGTTTGATACCCACTACCTGCACCATTATAATAGCGTTGTCCGTTTTTATGATGCCGCACTTGCTGCTGGAGCAAACGTTCTACTTTTTTGAAATTCTCTTTTTCAATGGCTTTACTGCATTTTGTTGGGCTTTGTGCCCAAGCCATTTGGAAGGAATATCCTAACAGAAGCGAGAGTATTATTTTTTTGAATGTGATTTCCATACAACGAGTTTTGCATGTCGACTAAGCTTTTTGAATATTTACAAAAATCACTCCAAAAAAATGTTTTGTATTGTTTGCTCGGTTTTTTGTATTTTTTTTACAGTAAGGAGTTTTCTTTCCGCAGGTGCAAGAATTCTTTTCGTAGGAGGGAGTTTTTTTCTCCAGTAACGTCAGACTGTGAAAAAACATCACAATCCTTCCACCAAATATAGCAAAATAGTTGTAAGAAAGTTATAGTTTTTTTATCTTTAATGATGCAATACATACAAGGAATATCTCGTTATCAGCTGCGTAGCCAGTTTAGATGATACCATTAGCCAAGACAACCCTGTTCGATTTATAGATGCTTTTGTGAACAGCATCGAGCTTGAACGAGTAGGATTTCAACCAAAAGTTTTAAAAGCGAAGGACGCCCTAGTTTTGAGACCCAACTATTTCTAAAAATCTATCTATACGGTTATCTCAATGGCATCCGCAGCTCAAGAAAACTAGAAAAGAATGTCTTCGCAATCTGGAGTTGCAATGGCTCACAGAAACCCTTCGCCCTAATTATCACAGAATAGCCGATTTTAGAAAAGACAACCCCAAAGCCTTAAAACAACTCTTCAAACTCTATGTTACATTTTTAAAAGATGCCGATTTAATAGCAGGTTAGACCATGACTATTTATTCCACTAAATCAAGAGCAAACAACGGCAAGAAGTCTAATTACAATCAAAGAAAATCGATAAACATAAAGAGTATATCGAAGCAAAAATCCAAGGCTATCTAACGGATTTAGACCACAATGACGATCAAGAAAAGAGCAGCACAATACCCAATATTCAACAAAAAATTGCACGCTTGCAACAAAACAAACTGCGCTATGAAATCTTAGAAGAACAACTCAAAGCCAGTGGCGAACCACAAATAAGCACCACTGACCAAGATGCTAGATCCTTGCTAGTTCAAGGTCAAGTCATAGAAGTATCGTATAATCTACAAGCCGCAGTAGACGATAAGCACAACCTAGTAGTGGCGACCCACACCATTAACCGCAACGATAAAAAAATGCACTCTCAGCCATAGCTTTAGAAGCAAAGGAAAATCTAGGAGCAACAACCTTTACAGTTTTGGTAGATAAAGGCTACCACAATGGACGAGAAATAGAAGCCTGTAAGCTAGCCAATATAACCACCATAGTCGCCCATCCCGATCAGGGCAAGAGTAACGAAAATGGCACTCAACCTGAGTATTTAGTCTCTAAGTTCACCTACAACAAACAAGACAACACATACACCTGTCCGCAAGGACAAATCCTTACCACCACAGGGAGTTGGCACAAGAAAACCAGAGATGGGGATAAAACAAGTTATTTATACCAAAAATACCGCACCACAACCTGTAAAACCTGTCCCGTAAAAGAGCAATGTACCAGTAGAGTGGGAGGAAGAGAAATAGACCGAAGTCAGTATGCAGATGCCGTAGAAGAGAATCTAAAGCGCTACCAATCCAACCCCACAACTGTATGCAAACGACAAGAGATTAACGAGCATATCTTCGGAACAATAAAGCGAAAATGGGGTTACAATTACACCGACTTAATAGGACTAGAAAAAGTAAACGCAGAACACAGTCTTATTATGCTAGTCTATAACATCAAACGCAGTATAAACATCTTGGGAGTTCCCGAACTTATAGCAAAACTCAAGACTTGGAACACGCCTTACAAGAGAAAGAGTTTGTTTTTTTTCTAAAAACGACCTATTTAAAGCTGTTTGTAACTAAAATTATTTTTGAGACAAATCAGAACACTTCAAAAATTAGCCTAGCTTAAAATCAATTTATAGACCTCCTGTGAAGTAGAAAAGAAATAAAAATGAGGTTTTTTCACAGCCTGACGTTCCGCGGCTTGGCGAAGCGGCGGATTTTGAAGCACTTACTTTCAATTTTGCACTAATGTTAATTTGAAAACCGAATATTCAATTTAGCACTAAACCCGCCATTTTGCCAAACTGCTGTTGGGTGCTGGCCTTTTGTTCTGTCGTTATTTATTTGTTCGTTAATCAATGTTTTAAAGTTTGAAAATTATAAGTTTTGCGTCTATTAAATTTGCTGGATTATTTGGGTCTTTAACTTGAACATTTGCAATACTTAAATTTGGATTTTGCAAGTTTTCAATTCTGTTTTTGCTTTCAGCCGAGAACGAGTTGTATTTATTGGTCGGAATGACCGCAACAAGTTCAAAAGTATCACCTGTCGTATGTATATAATTGAAAACTCTTCTTGGATTTTGAATTTGCCACATTCCACGAATTCTTAAATTGGTAATTCCTAATGGGTCAACTCTGTTTACTCTTCCCAATTCGTTTGTTTCTGCAAGTTCAACATTTGGAATATCGTTTATTCCATCTGTGATTTTTTGTTTGATTACTTGGTAAGTTTCGTGCTTGGCCGCATAAATGTTACCATAAACCATCCAAAGCGATTTTATAGAATCGTCTGTTGTATGACCTACGCAATAAATCAAATCTTTTTCAGTCCAATTCTCACAAGTTCTACATTCTTGTGTTATCATATTACT
This sequence comes from Flavobacterium sp., assembly GCA_016718345.1. Lineage (GTDB taxonomy): Bacteria > Bacteroidota > Bacteroidia > Flavobacteriales > Flavobacteriaceae > Flavobacterium. Next base: position 104,125 of record JADKDN010000004.1, read on the forward strand.
GTTAGACTGAATGTTAGATTTTGGATATGAACTATTAAGAGCCAAATCGCTATTTGCACTTTGAGTTTTCTTTACTTCAATTTCATCTCCTTGTCTAATCATAATATCAGGTGGATGATTTTGATTGCCAAGCCAAGAAAATACTTGATTGTATCAAGTGTTTTTTACTTGTATATCTTGTTCTTGAATAGTGTTTGCAAAAGCGTCTTTTACAAACATTTCTAATGCTTCTCCAACATTGTTAGCTCTGTTCCTTCCTGTGTAATGATTTCTAATTGCAACAACTGGGTTATTCGCAATATTTACAATTGCTTCTAAAATATTTGTCATACTGCTATGGCTTCTCGTTTTTCTATTTTTAATTCTTTTGTTGATGTGTGCTGATTTAGTTGTTGCTTAATTGTCTCGGCAAGAAATTTAGCAAGATTCACAGGAACAGCATTTCCAATCATTTTGTAACCTGCTGGAACACTTGTGTAATGGAAAATAAAATCATCTGGAAATGTTTGAATTCTTGCACATTCTCTAACACTCAATCGTCTGTATAAATGCTCTTTGCCTGGAACAAAAACCCTAATATTTTGCTCTATGAATTTCATTTTTGGAGCTTGTGGATGAATAGGAGCGTGTCTGCCTCCTGCTTGAATTGTAAACGACTGCTCGTCCCAACTTCTAACTCTATTTCTTGACATAAAAATTGTTGAAAAATCGCCAATCATATATTCGTGATTTGGCAAAGCACATTTTTCCCCGTTTGTTTTGTTATATTGTATGGCAGGTAAAACATTGTCCTTTAAATCATAAATGGTTTCTTGAAGTGTTAATTTAGGAAAGTTAGGTTTTTGAAATTGGTATTTAAAATCTAAGTCTTTACGAATACCAACAAAAATTACACGCTTTCTATCTTGTGGCACGTTGTAATCACAAGCATTAACCATTTCAAATGAAAGTTCGTAACCAACTCCTGCATTTCTAAACATTTCTTTTATGTTTTCTAACGCTTCTGAATGTCTGCCTAAAAGCATTCCGCTAACATTTTCAGCAAGAAAAAATTTAGGTTGTTTCGCTTCTAAAATTCTTATGAAGTCATAAAAAAGCTGTCCTCTTTTATCTTCTATTCCCTTCATAGCACCCGCTTCACTCCAACTTTGGCAAGGAGGTCCACCAATTATTCCATCACATTCGGGAACATCCTCCGCAGGAATATTTACTAAACTCCTTCTGTCAAGCTTTGTGTGAGGATGGTTTTTCTCGTATGTTTCCCAAATTTCCTTGTCGTATTCATTTGCCCAAATTACATTAAAACCTGCTTTTTGGAAACCAAGGTCAAAACCTCCTGCTCCTGCGAAAAAAGAAACTATATTCATATTGTTGTAAGATTTTTAGATTTTAAATATTCCACTTTTTGCTCTGCTAAAATCAGCGTTTCGCTGTCGCAATTGTTTTCGTAAATTTTCTTTGCGATTATGTCGCTGAAAAATTCTGTCCGAAGTTGTGCTAAATCAAGATTGAAAACATTAGCTAAAAGTTCAAGTCGTTTTTCGTCAAACTCTCTTTTGTTGTTTTCAATTTTACTTAGGTTTGCAGAGTCCAATTCAAGTTTGGCTGCAAGTTGAGTTAGTGTCAATTCGTTTTCTGTCCTAAGTCGTTTTATGTATTCTCCAAATGTTTCTTTCATTTGACTTGTCAATTTTTGACAAATTTAAAACAAATATCTTTTCTCGCTAGTATTTTATTTAAAATTTTTCTGTCTGTCGGTTAGTTTTTTCTTATGCGGTCGGTCTATTAGGCTTGCACCCAACGTCAGACTGTGAAAAAACATCACAATCCTTCCACCAAATATAGCAAAATAGTTGTAAGAAAGTTATAGTTTTTTTATCTTTAATGATGCAATACATACAAGGAATATCTCGTTATCAGCTGCACGTAGCCAGTTTAGATGATACCATTAGCCAAGACAACCCTGTTCGATTTATAGATGCTTTGTGAACAGCATCGAGCTTGAACGAGTAGGATTTCAACCAAAAGTTTTAAAAAAGCGAAGGACGCCCTAGTTTTGAGACCCAACTATTTCTAAAAATCTATCTATACGGTTATCTCAATGGCATCCGCAGCTCAAGAAAACTAGAAAAGAATGTCTTCGCAATCTGGAGTTGCAATGGCTCCAGAAACCCTTCGCCCTAATTATCACAGTATAGCCGATTTTAGAAAAGACAACCCCAAAGCCTTAAAACAACTCTTCAAACTCTTTGTTACATTTTTAAAAGATGCCGATTTAATAGCAGGGGAGACCATCGCTATTGATGGCACTAAATCAAGAGCGCACAACGGCAAGAAGTCTAATTACAATCAAAAGAAAATCGATAAACATAAAGAGTATATCGAAGCAAAAATCCAAGGCTATCTAACGGATTTAGACCACAATGACGATCAAGAAAAGAGCAGCGCAATACCCAATATTCAACAAAAAATTGCACGCTTGCAACAAAACAAACTGCGCTATGAAATCTTAGAAGAACAACTCAAAGCCAGTGGCGAACCACAAATAAGCACCACTGACCAAGATGCTAGATCCTTGCTAGTTCAAGGTCAAGTCGTAGAAGTATCGTATAATCTACAAGCCGCAGTAGACGATAAGCACAACCTAGTAGTGGCGACCCACACCATTAACCGCAACGATAAAAATGCACTCTCAGCCATAGCTTTAGAAGCAAAGGAAAATCTAGGAGCAACAACCTTTACAGTTTTGGTAGATAAAGGCTACCACAATGGACGAGAAATAGAAGCCTGTAAGCTAGCCAATATAACCACCATAGTCGCCCATCCCGATCAGGGCAAGAGTAACGAAAATGGCACTCAACCTGAGTATTTAGTCTCTAAGTTCACCTACAACAAACAAGACAACACATACACCTGTCCGCAAGGACAAATCCTTACCACCACAGGAGTTGGCACAAGAAAACCAGAGATGGGGATAAAACAAGTTATTTATACCAAAATACCGCACCGCAGCCTGTAAAACCTGTCCCGTAAAAGAGCAATGTACCAGTAGAGTGGGAGGAAGAGAAATAGACCGAAGTCAGTATGCAGATGCCGTAGAAGAGAATCTAAAGCGCTACCAATCCAACCCACAACTGTATCGCAAACGACAAGAGATTAACGAGCATATCTTCGGAACAATAAAGCGAAAATGGGGTTACAATTACACCGACTTAATAGGACTAGAAAAAGTAAACGCAGAACACAGTCTTATTATGCTAGTCTATAACATCAAACGCAGTATAAACATCTTGGGAGTTCCCGAACTTATAGCAAAACTCAAGACTTGGAACACGCCTTACAAGAGAAAGAGTTTGTTTTTTCTAAAAACGACCTATTTAAAGCTGTTTGTAACTAAAATTATTTTTGAGACAAATCAGAACACTTCAAAAATTAGCCTAGCTTAAAATCAATTTATAGACCTCCTGTGAAGTAGAAAAGAAATAAAAATGAGGTTTTTTCACAGCCTGACGTTTTGCAGCTTGGCGAAGTGGCGGATTTAGAAGCACTTACTTTCAATTTAGCACTAATGTTTATTTGAAAACCAAATGTTCAATTTAGCACTGAACCCGCCATTTTGCCAAACTGCTGTTATAGGCAGTGGCAATTTACAAGCCTAATTCTGTTGATTTTAAATTAAACAAATCAATTTTGTCAATCTTATCTTTATGTATTATAATTGAAAGTTTAGCAGGATGTTTAAATTTCATTTCACTTAATTTAAACGTCCATAACATTATTTTTAATAAGTCTTCGTCACTAATGTTTTTATGTTCTTTGATTCTGGTTATTCCTGAACCAAAAATTGGAACTGACACAGATTTTTGTGCGTATATTCGATTAACACGATCCCAAAAATTTATTAGAAACTCAATATACTCAGGCATAGTCAATACAGCTTTGTTATGCTCATCAAATTTTGAAAACGCAGTTAATAAATATTCGTTGAAGACAATAATTGTACTAAGTTTAAACTTTACAACTTTTCCTCCTAATCTTCTTTGAGTATTTGGATTTAATACATCTTCATTGTCTGTGTTTTGAATAATATGATTGTCAAGGTTATTTATAGCTGTGTTGGAATAATTATTAATAAAAATACCATTTAATGAACTACTTGAAATAATTTTTCATCAACAACAGTGTCAAAGTATTCGTTAAATGGGATTACTTTATAACCATCTTGTGAAAATAAGTCTCCACTTTAATATTAACTGTACTACCGTCAACATCAATATTTACATCAGTCAAACAATTCGCTCTTATCCATATTATTAGGTAAATGCTAATTAAAAGAATAAACGATATATATCCGAAACATTTTAGATAATCTTTATATTCATCAGGTACAATATTGAAAAGGAGTATGAATGATAGTATACCAGAAATAACTGAGAAGTATACCCAAAATTTATTTCTTACCCCTTTGTTAAATAAATTGACTTTCATACTAAAAATTATAAAAAAAATCTCCAGCTTTGCCTGCTGAATCTACCCTAAAATCAGCATTATTTAAAGCTAAACTTATTATTTCTTTTTTCATTGGAACATGTAAAACAGGAACCTTGTATTTGAATCTCTAAAAACAGGTAATTTGTTCCATAAGCTTTTCACAGTATTATTTAATTGTTTTTTGTCAGAAGTTAGTAATTCTTCTTTTGATTTTAACTCAGGATAAACAACAATTACTGGTAAATTTAAAGTATTTATAGCATAATCGAGTTCTTCTCTTAATGCTCTTGAATTGACAGTGTTATCACTCAAAAAGTATATTAAATTTTGGGAATTACGCAATCTTTGGTGAAGTCTTGGCTTTAAAGTTGTCTCCCAATCACTATTGTCTCTTACGTTATAAGTTGTATCGTGCGCATTATTAAAAGGAAAGGAACTATCTAAACCTTTCCATGCACGTAACATATTATAGTAGCAAAAATCTTTACTTGCATGTGCGCCTAAAGAAGATTCACTAAAAGGTTCACTAACATAGAAAGCAGAATAATTGTAAATTTTACTCATAATTTATTTGGTTGTTTTAGTATTGCGGTTGTCAAGCCATTGCCTATAACTAGTTAATTGGCTCATGTTCCAAATACAAATACTTACAACTATTTATAATCGATTGTAATTGTTTGTATTTTCAAATATACCAAAAAAGTGTAAACTATTTAATTTGTAGTAGCATTGCCATTCATATACTTTTACTAGCTTTCTGTATATTTTTTATAGTTATTCAAAATCATTTGCCAGCCTTGTTGTTGCATTGCTATAGGGTTTTGACTTTCGGGATCGAAGGTGGTGGTAACGATGGTTTTGTTCTCGCTTGCTTCGAAGGTTGTTGTGGCTTGCCTGCCGTCGCCCATGGTGTAGCTTAGCTCTTGGTGCGGAATTACTTTGTCGTAGGTAACGACAAAGTCAAACCCAAAGCTGCCGTCTTTGGCCTCCATGCGGGCGCTGTAGGTACCGCCAACTCTCAAATCATTTTCGGCTTTGGGACACTGCCAGTCATCGGAGGCAAAGTTCCATTGGGTAATGTGATCGGGATTGGTGTAGTAGTTCCATGCTTTTTCTACAGGTACATTTAGAGTTGTGGTTACAGTGATTTTTGTTGCCATGATTGCTTGTTTTTGTTTCAATAATAGTCCATAAAAAGAAATACCTTTACGGAAAATTAATAAGTATGAAAGTTAATTTAAAATCTGGAATTGACAAACTTTTGTTCGGGATGAAGCAAAACGATGTGATTGCTATTTATGGACAGCCTGATAAGCAGTATAAGGATGAAGATGACAATGTGATTTTTCTTTACAACGCTCAGAAAATGCGTTTGACATTTTATCAAGATGAAGCTTTTAGGTTGGGGTATATCATGTGTTCTCATCAAGACTTGGAGGTGTTTGGTAAGAAACTTATTGGCAAAAACAGTCACGAGGTCAAAAAAGAATTGGCAGAAAAAGGACTGACGACATTCACTCAAGAAGTCTTCGATACTTTTGAGAATTACTTTAATGAAGATCATTGGTTGATCCTACAAACAGAATTTGATGAGGTCTTGAAAATAGAGGTGGGGGCTATTATTAATAGTAAGGATGAATTTGATTGGAAGTTTTAGCCAGTGAGCAATGTTCAGTTTTTGTGAGGATATAAAAAAAGCGTAGAAAATTTTCTACGCTTTTTTTGTTTTTGAAACATTATACAAGAATTATTTTTTCTCAGGTAATGATTCGAATAATTCTACTTCGAAAATGATATTAGCATTTCCAGGGATTACATTTCCAGCGCCTCTTTCTCCATAACCCAATTTGGAAGGGATAAACAATATAGCTTTATCACCAAATGATAAATTGCTAATTCCCTCCAGGAAACCGGGGATTAGACCGTCTTTCTTTCCGAAAGGAAAAGGAAAGGGTTGGTACCCATTTTGGTCGGCTCTCCCTTGGTCAAATTTTCCATAAGCTTTTGCTACTTCTTCCATGCTACTATCAAAAAAGGCTACCGTCTTCTAAATAACCAGCATAGTGGATGTAAATATTAGATCCTTCAACTGGTTTTTTTCCAGAACCTGTTTGTGTAATTTTACTTTCCAGACCCGTTTCCGATTTGGTAGCCGTTGCTCTTGCTGCTGCAAAATATTTTACTTTTTCTGCTTTTACTGGAGCATATTTTTCATCATATATTTTTTTAGATGCTGTATCTTGTTGTGCTATTGCCTCTGAGCCGGAAGTGGTTGTCAGTTTTGGTTTATCAAGATTTGAAATGGGCTTTTTTATTTCATTATCATTTAATATAGTTAATTTACCATTAATGGGGTCAAATATAAATCTCCCTAGTTTTGTCATTGCTGATTGACCTAAAAGTAATGGAGCTGATAATTCATCAACAATTGAAGCTTTAATATTATATAATGTTAAACCAGAAAAGTCAATTTTTTTTATATTTATTATCGTACCAACAGATATTTTTCCAGTTGCATCAATATAATTTTGTTTTCCAATAATATCATCGTGGTTTAAATAACCATTTTTTAACATGAATAATGCTTCTGTTAGTGATATTGAAACGTCACTAGCCCCTGTGTCAAAAATGAAACTAAGTTTCAGTCCATTCACATAACAAGGAACTGTAAATACACCACCTTCTTTTTGCATGTTAATAGTAGTTTGACTATTTACGTTTTGACATACAAAGTAGAGTATTATAATTAGTGTCTTGCAAGCAAATGATTTTTTTTTCATACTATTACTTAAATTTATTGATTAATTTTAAGTAGTTCTACTTCGAAAATTAAATCTGATTTTGGAGGAATTGGACCCATTCCTCTTTCACCGTAAGCTAAGTTATAGGGAATATAAAATTTATATTTAGATCCTTCTTTCATTAACTGAACGGCTTCAATCCATCCTGGAATTACTTGGTTTAGAGGGAAATCAATAGGTTCTCCTCTTTCAACACTACTATCAAAAACTTTACCATTGGTGAAAGTTCCAGTATAGTGTACACCTGGGCCCTTTGATGACAATATATTTTATACCACTTGCAGTTGTTTGTCCATTAACAAATTCTTTTAAAGCAATTTCATTTGCCGCAATTCTTTCTTTTGCTTCTTTTTCAGCAGTTTTTCTCTCATCCTCTGCTTTGTTAGCATAGTAATCTGAAAATACTTTTACCGCATCAAATTTTTTAGCTTCGGCTCCTTTTCTAACAATGGTTACTTTGTTTATTACATCGTCCTGAGCGATGGCATTTACCACATCTTGGCCTGTTACTACATAGCCAAAAATGGTGTGTTTGCCATTCAACCAAGGAGTATCTTTGTGTGTGATAAAGAACTGACTGCTGTTGGTGGCAGGCCCAGAATTTGCCATGGCTAGAATTCCAGCTTTGTCAAATTTCATCTCTGGAATAAACTCATCCTTGAAACTGTAACCACATCCTCCCGTTCCGTTTCCGTTAGGATCACCCCCTTGAATCATAAAATCTTTGATTACTCGGTGAAATTTTAGTCCATCATAATAAGGTTTCCCTTTTAATTTTGGGTCGGTTACAAACGTATTTGTTCCTTCCGCCAAGGAAACAAAATTGGCAACGGTAATCGGTGTTCTTTTGTATTCTAATTGAATTACAATTTTCCCTCTAGCGGTTTCAATTTCAGCAAAAATCCCTTCATTTGATGTAGCTGGAGTTGCTTTTTTTGCTGGTGCAATAGCCACAGTTTTTTTGGTTGCAACTGGTTTTTTTGTGCTTTGAGCGAAGCCACTCATCATTCCTAAGAATAATAAAACGATAATTTTAATTTTCATTTTTTTAATTGAATTAATTAAACTCCTTACTTATTTCGCAAATGCAGGGATTTTCAGGTTTTTCCCTTTTTATAAATTGATTGGATTCAGGGTTGAGGTATAGATTCCACTAGTTCTACTTCAAAAATAATATTGGCATTAGGAGGAATTACCCCTCCAGCGCCTTGAGCTCCATAGGCCAAATGGGAAGGAATAAACAAAACGGCCTTGTCTCCAAAGGATAGTTTTTCTAAACCTTCAATAAACCCTGGTATCATTCCGTCTTTTCTTCCTACTTCATAAGGAATCGGAAGGTATTGCCTTGCTTGGGCTCTTTGTGGGTCCAATTTACCAAAACTATTGGCTACTTCGGCTACACTGCTATCAAATAATTCTCCATCCTCTAAAAACCCTGAATAATGAACATATACAGTCGCTTTTTGAGCAGGTTTTTTACCAGTTCCTTTTGTAATGATTTTGTAGCGTAAGCCAGAACTTGTTTTAGTAGCCGTTTTTTTAATCGTCTCGAAATAGGCTACTTTTTGGTCTTTTACAATCTTATATTTTGCATCATAGATTTTTTTGTTTTCAGCCTCGATAATTGCTTGTTTCTTTAAGTTTTCTGCTTCATGCACAAAGAAATCTGTGAAATATTTGACAGCATCAAATCGTTTTGCTTTTTCTCCTTTTTGGATGATGGTGATTTTTTTAATAAAATCGTCTTGCTCTATTTTATTGACTACATCCATTCCGTTTTCTACCACATGACCAAAAATAGTGTGTTTCCCTTCGAGCCAAGGTGTGGGGACATGAGTGATGAAAAATTGACTGCTGTTGGTTCCAGGTCCTGAGTTAGCCATAGCTAAAACGCCACCTTCATCGAAACGTAAATCGGAAATTTCGTCTCTAAACTTATATCCTGTATCGCCAGAACCATCTCCAAGTGGATCCCCCCCTTGAATCATAAAATCTTTAATCACTCTGTGGAATTTTAATCCATCGTAAAAGGGTTTGCCTTTAAATTCTTCGCTTACAAAGGTGTTTTTTCCTTCGGCTAAACTTACAAAATTGGATACTGTTATTGGTGCTTTTTCAAAATCAAGTTGGACAATAATCGAGCCTTTATTGGTTTCAATATCAGCATATAAACCATCGGGTAGTTTACTGTGTTTATCTTTACAGGAGATAAATAGAGTTGCTAAAATCAGTACTAGAGAAATTGATTTTTTCATCAGTTTATTCGGTTGTTGTTTTATTTTGTTTTACGGGTTCGTCATTAACCAAAGATTCTGGAGCAAAATCATTTAAGGTTACCGTGTACATCAGCGGTTGGTTGTGACCTATTCTTCGATTGTCACCATGGTAGCCATACCCCATGTGTGATGGAAATAGAAAAGTAACAGTTTCTTTTTTTCGCATTAATTTCAGACCGTGTCGTAAACCCATAATCATTTTTTGTTCTTTGTCGACATGATAGGTTTGAGGTCTAAGTTCTAATTCGGAGTAGATGACATTGCCATCTAAATCTTTAATTTCAAAATTAAAATGAGCAACATCTCCCTTTTTAGGACGCAATGTATCTTGAGAGTTTTTGGTGTCGTAACGGTACCAATAGCCTTTATTGGAGGCAATGTACTTAAGATTCGGGTTGCTTTTGATGATAGAATCAATTTTAGCCTCTTCTCCTGAAATTAGTTTTTTATTTCTCTCAACAGATTCTTTAAGAAATGTTCCTGAGGATTGTGAAATAGGTCTACGTGCTTGTTGCTGTTGTGAACAACAAGATAGGAGTATGCCTGTAGAGATAACGAACAGTATTTTGGTGATAATTTTCATCAGAATTATATTTTTATTTGAGTAATCAGTTGTTCAAATTTAGCAATGGTATCTTTCAATGAAAGATTGGATTTACCACCAGCGGCATTGATGTGACCTCCACCGTTAAAATGCGCTCTAGCAAATTGATTTACATCAAAATCACCTTGGGAACGAAACGAAATTTTGACAATGTTTTCATCTTTATGTTCAATGAAAATGGCTGCAAAAACGATGCCTTTTATTGTTAGTCCATAATTTACAATTCCTTCGGTATCGCCTTTTACATAATGAAAAGTATCAAGCTCTTCTTGAGAAAGTGATATGTAAGTGGTTTTATATTCTGGAAAAACTTTCATATTCTGTAAGGCTCTCCCCAATAATTGCAATCGGTCGTAAGAATTATTATCAAAAAGAAGCGTCGGAATTGTGGTGTTTTCAGCTCCCAAATCAATTAATTCAGCAATAATTCGATGGGTTGTTCCTGTCGTTTTTGGAAATCGAAACGAACCTGAATCAGTTAAAATTCCTGTGTAAATACAATTGGCTATCGTTTTGTCTATCAACTCTTTTTTGCCAAGTTGTAATATGAAATTATAAATCATTTCGCAGGTAGAACCAAAACTGGTATCCGAATAGGTGAACTTGGCAAAATCATCAGGACTTTGATGATGGTCAATCATGATGAAAATAGCTTTTAGTTTATTCAAAACCTGTTCCATTTCACCCGTACGGTGAAGCGCATTAAAATCTAAAGTAAATACAAGTTCGGCTTCTTGAAGAATTTTAGTTGTATTTTCTTTGTCATTTTCATAAACCAAAACAGTTTCTGCCGATGGCAACCAATCAAGGAATCCTGGAAACTCATTCGGAGAAATAACAGTAGCTTGATGATCTAATTTCAAAAGAAAATGATACAACGCCAAAGTAGACCCCATGGCATCACCATCAGGACTTCGGTGAGGAATAATTGCTATTTTTTTTGGAGTTGAAAGTAATTCACTCAGCGCTATACTATCTTCTTTTTTCATAGGCAGCGAATTTACATTTTTTTGAACTAATCGTGAAAACATTTAAGAATAATCTAAGATTTCTAATTTTACAAATCTTCCAAATCATTCTTTCTCCATTTTTGATACAAAAGATGCTTAGGACCTCTAACAATTTGAGAACTGTAAATACCGATACTACCAGAAAAAAAGTATGCAGTAAGACAAGCAACTGCAATGTAAATACCACTTTCTAGACCAAAAGTTCGATTCCCATAACTGTACAAGCGATGGGTGTGTGTGTTGCTCCAGCAAAAACGGCTACAAATCCCATTCCTGCTAAAAGGGCAACGGGTAGCGGAACATAAATGGATAAGGCACTTCCTAAAGTAGCACCAATGAAGAATAAAGGTGTTACTTCTCCACCTTTGAAACCAGCACCAAGTGTGAACCCAGTGAAGAGAATTTTGAGTAAAAAATCATAATTGGCGCTAGGATGCAGGAAAGCATCTAGAATACTTGGAATTCCCAAGCCAACATATTTGGTAGTATCAATTAAGTAAATGCAAAACGCCAATACTATTCCACCAACAAAAGGTCGCAGTGGTGGATAGGGTATTGATTTTGAGAACAAACGATGCCAGAAATGGGTTGTCTTAGAAAACAACATGGCTGTTAGTCCAAATAGAATTCCAGAAAGAATAATCCAAAAAAGGTTTATAAAGGTGATGTTAGGAAAACTATGTATTTCGTAATGAGTGTGTTCTACTTGCCAAAATTCCACTACATAATAAGCTATGTAAGCTACTAAAAACGAAGTCAGGATACTTTTAATATTAATTTTACTGAAATAAACCACTTCTAAAGCAAACAGAGCTCCTGCTAATGGAGTTCCAAAAACGGAAGCAAATCCGGCACTAATTCCTAGAATTAAAATCGTTTTTCGTTCAGAAGTATTGAGTTTGAAAATAGATGTAAATTGATCCGCTATTGCTCCACCCATTTGAACAGCAGTTCCTTCGCGACCTGCCGAACCTCCAAAAAGATGTGTAATTAGGGTTCCAATTAAAACTAAAGGAGCCATTAGAAATGGAATTTTTTTTTGAGGACTGTTGTATTCTTCAAGTAGTAGATTATTTCCCTTTACTACATTTTTTCCGTAATAATGATAAAGAAAACCAATGAGTAATCCACCAAGTGGAAGCAAGGCGATAAGCCATGAATTAGTTTCTCGAAAATTGGTTATCCAATGCAATGAAACCAGAAAGAAGGAAGAGGCAGAACCCGATAAAACTCCAATTATGAAACAGATTGCCATCCATTTAAGAAAAGTTTTTACAGTAAATTTTTCAGTTAATGAATTCAAATTAGAAGTTTTTTAGGGGAATAAAAGTAATTAAAATGGACAAAAAAACTATCATAATTGATTTGTTTTCCTAATTTTTTGTTTTCTATGATAAAGCGACGATAAAAATCATGAATATTTATTGTATTTAAAGTTTCTATTTAACCTTAAATAAATGTATTAAATGGGTTAAAGTATTTTATATCCTAGTATTAAATTAACTTGTAAAACAAATTCTAAAGCGCACACAATCATTATAATTACTAATTTAAACGTTAAATATTTTTTTGTTCAAATAAAACTGTATATTTGTTTTTGAAATTTAAAACAGTAACTTATTACAAATTATTATGACTCAAATTGTAAAATTTTTTAAAGATAAACTTCTAAAAAATAGAATTTCAATATTGTTTTTAGCTTTAAGTTTAGCTAATGGATCTCAAGTTATTGGACAAACTATTAGTGCAACGACACATCCGATGACCGCTTCAACAGGGGTTGATTTAAATGCATACACTAGTATAGAAACTCTTATTTCATCGGGTAATGATAACATAAACTCGGGATTAGCTAATATTGGGTTCGATTTTTGGTATAATGGAAATCGATATACGCAATTTTGTGTAAATACCAATGGTAATTTGAGATTAGGGGCATTAATAACAAGAACTCACACTGTTAATAATCTTGCGGATGGTATTCTTAGTCCTAAGATTGCACCTTATTGGGATAATTTAACAACTGGTAGTAATGGTTATGTTAAGTATGGTGTTAATGGAACAGCTCCTAATAGAACATTGGTCGTTGAATGGAAAACAAATGTTTATGCTAATAGTGCATCTTTAACCTCTAATGCTCCATTAGTATTTCAAGCAATTTTATCCGAAACTACCGGAAAAATTCAATTTATTTACGGTGCCATCCCTACAAACAGTTCAGGATATTCTATAGGTTTTACTACTTCGATATCAACTTTGGTAAGTGTTGAGACTGCTTCTAATATAGCAACATACGGTAGTGATCCTAATAGCGCACAAACTACATCAATTAATGCCGGTCAATCGTATACGTTTAATCCAAGACCATCTGTTTCACCGTCAAATTTAACATTCACAAATCTTACTAATACGTCTATGACCTTAAATTGGATAGATAATGATTTGAATGAAATTGGTTATGTTATATATACCTCAACAGATAATTCAATCTTTACTTTTAATCAAAAGATAGCTGCAAACTCATCTGCTTTTAGTATTTCAGGACTAAGTAACAATACAGTATACTACTTTAAGGTGTATGCATTAACTGAAGGTTATTTGAGTATACCTTTGACTGGTTCTCAGTCCACAATTGATCAATCTATAATTACTAATTCAGGAAACTCTATCTGGGTAGCTCCTCCTTGTGTTACCTCTATAACCGTAGAGGTTTGGGGAGCAGGTGGAGGCGGAGGAAGTTCCAACAACACTACTCAATATGGTGGTAGAGGCGGAGGCGGAGGTGCTTATGCCAAAGGCGTTCATACAGTGGTTCCTGGAAGTTCATATTATTATAATGTAGGAACAGGAGGCAATGGTGCTCCTGCAAATAGTTCAAATCCTGCAACTTCAGGTGGATCAACTTGGTTTAATGCAATTGCATCAACTAACTCTGTTCCGACTTCTGACTCAATGGGAACTGTTGCCGTTGGTGGAAATCCTGGAACTAATAATACTGGTAAAATCACTTCATCAAACGGTGGATTAGCCGAATTAAGCTTCGGAAACATAACTACTACTTCAGGATCACTTGGTTTAGGAGGGACTACTGATGGTGGTCGTAAAGGTGGATCAGGAGCTAATCCAGGAGGAGGTTCTGGAGGAGAGGGGTCATTAACATCAGATGGTTTTAACGGATTCATGCCCGGAGGCGGCGGAGGCGGTAGTGATGATAGCCCCTTGAATAAAGGTGGAAACGGAGCGATTGGTCAAATTAAGATTACTTACAACTTATCACCATCAACATCTGCACCTGCAATTAATAATCCTATTTGTTCAGGATCTACTTCCGTCAGCGGAACTAGTACTGAGGTTGATGGAACCACAATAGAAGTATTTGTAGCTGGAATTTCCGTTGGAACTACTAATGTTTCTTCGGGTGTGTGGACATTATCAGGAATAACTCCTTTATTAGGGGGAAATCTTGTGTCAGCAACAGCCATTGCGCCAACTTGTAAACCAGTTAGTGTTCTGTCATCGATAACTGTAACACCAGAATCGGTTGGAGGAACAGTAACAGGGCCTGTATCCACTTGTTCAGGATCTACAAGCGGAGTTCTAACTTTATCAGGTCATGTTGGATCAATAATTCGTTGGGAAAGTTCAACAAGTCCTTTCAGTGTATGGACTCCTATAGTAAATACTACAGCGACTTACACTTCTGGTCCTTTAACAGAAGAAACAAGATTTAGAGCTGTGATTCAAAGTGGTTCATGTTCAATTGTCAACTCAACAGAAGCTTCAGTAAGTATCGGAAATACAATAACTTGGGATGGAACATCTTGGAGTAATACTACACATATCTAACACAGACATCGCTGTTTTTACAGGAAATTACACTATTAATTCAGATTTAAGCGTATGTTCTATGAGTGTTACAAACAATGCTATTTTGACTGTAACATCTGGAAATAATGTAAGCCTATATGGAGCTTTAAATGTTGATACGGGTAGTAAATTTATATTGGAAAATAATGCAAATCTGTTGCAATCAACTACAGTAGCTAATACAGGTGGAGGATCTACAATTGTGAAAAGAAACACAGCTGCACTCAAGCTTAATGATTATGTTTTGTGGTCATCACCAGTTTCAGGACAACAATTACAATCGTTCTCGCCAAAAACATTATCCACTCGTTTTTATACTTTTGACGGATTAAAAGGCACTGAAGGATTGTATGTTTCTGAATCACCCACTAATAGCTTTGTTACAGGAAAAGGTTATTTGATTCGTATGCCAGGTGATCATCCGACTACCCCAACTATTTGGAATGGTGTATTTACTGGTGGTACAGCCTATAACGGAACTTTAAATTTGACAGGTTTATCAACAGGGAAATTTTATGTTACTGGAAACCCATATCCATCAACTATTAGTGCTGATCAATTTATTAGCGACAATGGAATTGGAGACAATCCACTAACCGCTGGTGATGGAATATATTTTTGGAGGAAAACAAATAATCCAGATCAAGCTACAACTCCAACTACTTCTTATGCAACCTACACTTCTGCAGGAGGAGTTGCTTCTGGAGGAGATGAGTTAGGTATAGTACCAAACGGAGTAATTCAGGTAGGACAAGGATTTATGGTTAAAGTTCCAGGAACAACATTGACATTTAACAATGGTCAACGTATTGCAAATAATTCAGATCAGTTTCTCCGAAAAGCACCAAAAGAGCGTCATCGAATTTGGTTGAATTTGTCTTCAGGTTCAGATTTAATTATTAATCAAATGTTACTAGCCTACATGACAAATGCGACTCAAGGTATTGATACTTGGATTGAAGGGCGTTACATTAAAGACGATAGTCCAACAGCATTAAACTCTTTATTAAATGATGAGGAGTTTGCTATTCAGGGAAGAAGTTTGCCATTCGATGCCTCAGATAGGGTTTCTTTAGCTTTTAAAGCTGCTAAATCAGGAAATTACTCAATTTCATTAGATCACGTAGATGGTTTATTTAGTAATGGTGTTCAATCTATTTATTTGAAGGACAATTTTACAAATATAGAGCATAATTTAAATGATGGGGTTTATTCCTTCGTATCTGATTCGGGAACGTTTAATTCTCGCTTTGAGATTGTTTATCAAAAATCATTAGCTAACCAAGAACAAATTTTTAATGAAAATAATGTTGTTATTTATAAAAACGGTAAAGAATTATTAATAAATTCAGATAAAATTACACTCTCGAGCGTGAAAGTATACGATGCAGTAGGAAGGCTTCTGATTTCTAAAAATAATATTAATGATTCTCAAATAAAATTTAATGATATTCAAACAAATCAAATTTTAATCATAAAAATCACCTCTGATAAGAATATAATTGTAACTAAGATATTTAATGTTTATTAAACTCTATGAACATTTAGATTACATTTTAAATATCCAAAAATTCCTAAGAGAAGAGTTAGAGTTTGTTGAATTTGGTGTTATGTTGTATTACATCTCAAGCAGTGATCTTTAGAATGCGTTTTATGGATATATAAATATCTTTTTGTTTCGATACTGTATGATTTTTGATTAATAAAATCTTTTTTATTTTTCTCATATTACTTAGTTCAATGAAGTATGATTGTTATTTATATTCGGAGTCAATATTTTTTCTTTAATAGATGATATGTCTTCATTAGATATGATGCTTTTTAAATTCGATGGTCTTCAAAGGTTATCGGCAATTTCTTGAAATTGATTTCAGTTGTTAGATTAGCAATGCTAAGTACCTGTTAAATAAGTTTCTTGTATACTACCAAAAAAAAGCTCTAGGGAAATAGAACCTTCAATTATCTTTGTAAAATTGAATTGTAAAAATGAAGTTTTGTGTAGAACTTGGTATAAATAAGGCCAGAAAGTACTTTTTTAGTGACCGAGTGAATTTCAAACAAATGTTTATTCTTTTAAGATATTTTTTTATTGAATCCAAAAAAGGAATCATTTTTTTAAGTAAATGACTGACCAAAATCCTTTAAATCAAAAGAATGTTTGTTGAGATTAGGTTTAGATTTAATAGTTTGAAGTGTCTTTCATAATAGAAAGGGCTTTTTAATTTTTTAGAAATAAAAATTGTAAATTGATTTTGATGAGAGGGCATAAAATATTTTTTAATCAGGATTAACTGACGTCCATATCAAATAAATATTTTAACTCTCAAACTCTATAAAACTTCTTTTGTTTTTCTTTTGTAAATATAAAAGGCGAAAACTATACCAATAATTCCTAACCAAATTAATTTTCCATCAATTGGTAAAGCAGGATCAGGATTTTCTAAATCGCCATCTTCATTGCCATCTCCTTGAGCAAATATGATAAAATCATTCAACAAAAAAAGGCATAAAAAATAAAGTCTAGATATTTTATTATTCATAAATACACATGATTAGGTAACCGTTAACAAATATATGAAACAAAATGAGAATTCAAAGTAAAATATATAAAATAATGCGACTTTGTTTTTCAAAAAATAAAATTTTGAGGAAAACTAAATTTAATGATTTAATATTTATTTTATTTCAATTGAATATTCCTGCATCTGCTATTAATATGCTAATTTGTCAAGGTTTACTATATAATAAATAAATTCAATAAATGAAGATTAATTTATTTAGTAGTAGCAATTACAAAATTCAATTTCAATTTGACTCCAAGTTGCATCAAATCGACTAAATCCTGCACTTTATTATCTGCTGGAACTCGAACTACAACTACTTTGTCATTTGCAGCTGCTGTTTTTTCGGATAAAACCTGTTCCAATTGTTCGAAAGGAACTTCCTCTTTGTTAACATAATAGATTTTATCTTCTGTGACAGATAGCGAAACATGGTCTTTGTTTGTTGTTTCGTTTGATTTGGCTTTGGGTAAGGTTAGTTTTATAACGTTAGGATTTGCCAAAGTTGATATAATAAGAAAAAACAAAAACAAAAAGAACATAATATCGCTCAAAGACGAAGTAGGTATTTCCGGATGAAAACGTTTATTTCTTTTAATTGCCATTTTGAGGTTCTTGAATTACATTAATGATTGCTAAGGTTTGTCTTTGTACTTTCAATGTAAAATTGTCAATCATCATATTGAACAAATGGTAGGCACAATAAGCAATAACTCCAACCACTAATCCAGCACCACTACTAATCATCTTTTCGTACAATCCACCTGAAATGGTTTGGATATTTAGATTTCCAGTATTAGAAATAGTATGGAAAATTTTTATAACTCCTGATATGGTTCCAATGAATCCTAAAATGGGGGCAATACCTGAAATTAATCCTAAATGACCAAGTCCTTTTTCCATTTGAGCAATTTCGATATTCGCCGTTTTTTCCATGGCAGATTCAATTTCGCTGATTGGTCTTCCAATGAGAGAAACCCCGCTTCTTAAGATATTTCCTGATGCCGTATTCTCTCTACTACATAGCATAATGGCATTGTCAATTTGCCAGCTTTCAATTGCATTTTGATATCATTAACCAAATTGATATCTTGTTTTGACGCTTTTTGTATCGATAAGTAGCGCTCAATAATTACGTATACACTATAAAAAAGCAGTATGATTAGCGGGAAAATCATTACCCCACCTTTTAGTAAAAATTCTAAATAAGAAATATTTTCTGTAATGCTAACATCAGTCGTTGCTGGATTTGTAGCAGCAGTAGCAAGGCTGTCGGTTACTGGATTTGCTTGCAATAAAAAATTTAAAATTACCATAAAAAAGTGTAGTTATTTAATACGTTTACAAAAATGCATAAATTTTCAAAAAGCTACTGTAAAACGAAATTTAGTTATGAACAGTCTTTTTCTTATAATGTGAATAACGATTTTTTTAAAAAATAAGTATAAGCCGAAAATAAAAAACCGTTTTTTTAAAAATTCAAATTTTAAAATTAGAATATAAAAGGTATTTTTGCGCATGCAACACAACGTACTTATTTTAGATTTCGGGTCACAATACACACAACTTATTGCCCGTAGAGTTCGCGAATTAAATATATTCTGCGAAATTTTTCCCTTCAATCATTTCCAATTGATTTGTCTAGTTATAAAGCAGTAATCCTATCAGGAAGTCCTTATTCTGTGAGGTCAGATGATGCTTTACATCCTGACTTATCCAATTAGAGGGAATTACCTTTGCTTTCTGTTTGTTACGGAGCCCAATATTTGGCGCATTTTCAGTGGTGGAAGTAGCTCCTTCCAATATTAGAATATGGAAGAGCCAATTTATCGTATATAAAAAAGATGAATTTTTTTTGAAGGAATCCCAGAACATTTCTCAAGTTTGGATGTCGCACAGCGATACCATTAAAAATTGCCAACCAATGGAATCCGACTAGCCAGCACTCACGATGTAGAAAATGCAGCTTACAGAATTGAAGGTGAAACGACCTATGCGATTCAATTTCATCCAGAAGTGTATCATTCTACCGATGGGAAACAAATGTTGGAAAACTTTCTAGTAAAGATTGCTGAAGTTCCACAAAATTTCACACCCAATGCTTTTGTTGAAGAAATTGTAACTGAAATGAAAGAAAAAATCGGAAACGACAAAGTGGTTTTAGGTCTTTCAGGCGGCGTAGATTCTACAGTTGCGGCAGTTTTATTGAACAAAGCCATTGGTAAAAACCTCTATTGTATTTTTGTGAATAACGGTTTGCTTCGTAAAAATGAATTCCAAAGTGTCTTGAATCAATACAAAGGAATGGGCTTGAACGTAAAAGGAGTTGATGCTTCTCAACGTTTTTATGAAGCTTTGGCAGGAGTTACTGATCCAGAGTTGAAAAGAAAAGCGATTGGAAATGCTTTTATCGAGGTTTTTGATGACGAAGCACACAAAATTGAAGATGTAAAATGGCTGGCGCAAGGAACCATTTATCCCGATGTAATTGAATCGGTTTCCATAAAAGGTCCATCGGCAACTATAAAATCGCACCATAATGTAGGTGGATTGCCTGATTATATGAAGTTGAAAATAGTTGAACCTTTGCGAATGCTTTTCAAAGATGAGGTACGAAGAGTAGGAGCAACTTTAGGAATTGACCCTGAATTGCTTGGCAGACATCCTTTTCCTGGACCTGGATTATCAATTCGAATTTTAGGTGATATAACTTTAGAAAAAGTTCGTATATTGCAAGAGGTTGATGCTGTATTTATAGATGGTTTAAAAGCGGCGGGTTTGTACGTAAAAAGTATGGCAAGCAGGCGCTATTTTCTGCCAGTAAATAGTGTTGGTGTTATGGGTGATGAGCGAACCTACGAAAAAGTGGTAGCATTAAGAGCTGTAGAATCCACAGATGGAATGACGGCAGATTGGGTGCATTTACCCTATGATTTCTTGATGAAAGTATCTAACGATATTATCAATAAAGTAAAAGGAGTCAATAGAGTGGTGTATGATATTAGCTCGAAACCGCCAGCAACAATCGAATGGGAATAGAGTGTAGTTATTCCTGAAAATTAGAATTGCAAAATACTGAAAAACAATAAACAAGTATGAAAATAAAGATGTTGTTTTTTTTTGTGCTTTGTGTCTTTCAATTCAGTTTGGGTCAATACAAAGACCAAGATGTTGAAATTGTAAATCACGAGGTACAATCCAATGAATCGGTCAGAGCACTTTCAAAAAAGTACTCGGTTGATCCAGCAGACATATACAAATTAAATAGATTTGCTGTCGACGGAATATCTGAAGGTATGGTGTTGCAAATTCCTGTTCGGAAAAACGAATCTTTTTCAAAACAAGAAGCACAATCAACTAATTCGTTACAAGAAGTAGGATTAGTAGTTGACGATGCTGAAGAAGAAAAAAAGATTGCAATTGAGTTAGAAATCAACAAAGAATTAGAAAATGCATTTGTAGAAAACAAAGCAGGAACTCAGCATATTGTAGAAGCAAACGAAACTATTTTCGGTCTTTCAAAAAAGTACAATGTAACAGTTGAAGAAATTCAAGCAGTTAATCCGGGAATACAAAAAGAAGGATTGAAAGTAGGGAAGGCTATAGTAATTCCAACGGCAAAAAAAACAGCTAAAAAAGAGCCATCTGTTTCCATCGTCAACTCAACAAAGGAATTTGAAATAAAAGAGAAAGTAGCGGAAATCATCAAGCATAAAGTAGAACCCAAAGAAACTTTGTATGGATTATCAAAAAAATACAATGTCAGTGTTGATGAAATAAAACAAAAAAACGAAGCAGTATTACAAAACGGTCTACAAATTGGGCAAATATTGATTATTAGAAAAATTAACTAAAAAGTGATTTACATTGAATAATTTAATCGTTACAATAGCAAAAAGTATGAATAAAACGGAATTTTGGTTTCCTTTTTTGTTCTCTTCTCATTGTCTTGTTCTCTTTTTGCACAAGATAAAAACTTTACAAAACATACCGTTTTAAAAGGAGAAAATATCAAACAAATTGCTACAAAGTATAAGGTCACTCCATTTGACATTTATAAGCTAAATCCAGATTCGCGAAGCGGTATTGTAGAAAATGATATTCTAATAATTCCAGTTCAGAAAGTAGAACAAGTAACTCCACCTGCTGAAACAGTTTTTTCTAAGCCAAAAAATACGTACACCAACGTCAAAACGCATATTGCTAAACCCAAAGAAACATTTTATAGTATTTCTAGAGATTACAATGTTGATGTTGAAGATTTAAAGAATCTAAATCAAGAGATTCTAAAAGAAGGATTGAAAATAGGGCAGGAAGTTAAAATCCCTACTAATGATGGAAGTACTGTTGCTGTTGCAAAAGAATCTAAACCTGTTGTTGAAGTCGTTGAAAAAGAAGTTGTCAAAAATCCTATTTCAAAATCAGATAAAGTAGTTTACCATATTGTTGAACCTAAGGAAACAAAATTCGGAATCTCGAAAAAATATGGAATTACAGTTCAAGAATTAGAACAGAATAATCCGAGCATAGTCTCCAATTTGCCGATTGGGTATAAACTAATAATTAGTGGTAAAGGGCAAATAAATGAACCCGTTGCGCCACAAGTTCAAAAACCAAAACCCGTTGTTACAGAAATAGCTCAAGAAGAAACGGTAGTGACCGAAGTGATAAGAAAACCAGTTCATAATGGATTTGCTAATTATGAAGTAAAACCAAAAGAAACACTGTATAGTTTATCGCAATCTTTTGGAATTACTCAAGAAGAGTTGATCGATTTAAACCCAACGCTAAAAGATGGTGTTAAAGTAGGAATGATTTTAAAAGTTCCAGGAAAAGGTTCTATCAAAATGGTTACAGACTCAGCAAGAAAAGTGACCGATTTATCTCAAACCATTAAAAATAAAGATAAAAAACAATTGGTTTTATTACTTCCTTTCAATGCTACCAAAATTCAAAATGACACCTTAAAATCAATAGCGGTTCGTTTGAAAAAAGATGCTTTTCTAAATATGACACTCGATTTTTATTCAGGTGCATTGATGGCAATAGATTCGGCAAAAACTTTGGGATTAAATGTCGATGTGAAGATTTTCGATTCAGAAGAGAGTAAATTATCTTCTAATGTCATCAACATAGTTAAAGATAATAATCTTCAAAATGCCGATGCGGTAATCGGGCCGTTTTACCAACAGTATGTAGAAAAAGTAGCTGAACTTTTAAGCGACAAAAATGTACCTGTAATTTCTCCTTTATCAAAAGAGATAGGCAAACCCTACGGTAATTTATTCCAATCGATGCCTCCATCAGAGTATGCTAAGGTCGCCATGTTCGATTTCATGTTGGCTAAAAACGGAAATGTAATTGTGGTCAATGACCCTAAAAAGATTTCTAATAAAGAGTTTATAACTAAAAAATATCCTTCGGCACAATTCGTTCCTTTTACAGAAACAGGTGCTATTGATATTCTAGCTTTAAAATCACTTTTTGTTAAGGACAAAATGAATTATGTAGTAATCGACTCCGAAAAAACCGGAATGATTTTGACCACAACAAATGCACTTTTGAATGAGTTGGCTAATTTTCAAATTCAGTTGGTCATCATCGAGCCAAACGACACGCTTGATTTTGAAGAGATTTCCATGAAGCGATTAACTATTCTTAAAATGCTTTACCCTTCATTAACTAGAGACAATACTTCTCCAGAAGCGGCGATTTTGAAAATGATTTTAAAGCTAAAAATAAAATTTTCCCGAATCAATTTGCTACCCGTGGTTTTGATATTACTTTCGATACTTTACTGCGATTGTCTCAAGGAAAATCATTTGAATCTTCTGCAAAAGACGACAAAACAGAGCAAGTAGAAAGTAAATTTGAATACGTAAAAAAGAATGCTGAAGGATATATCAATAAAGGGGTTTACATTATGGAATACCAAGAAGATTTATCCGTAAAACAAGTAAACTAATGACCTCAAAAGTAACCTATCTCGGCGATTTAAGAACCACATCAACTCATTTGCAATCAGGTACCGAAATCCTCTCGGATGCGCCTTTAGATAACAACGGAAAAGGAGAAGCTTTTTCGCCAACAGACCTTGTTGCCAATGCACTAGGAAGTTGCATGTTTACCATTATGGGAATCAAAGCCAGTGACATGAATGTTAGTATCGAAAATTCTACTGCTTCAGTAACTAAAATCATGCAGGCCGAACCCAGAAAAATAAGTGCTATCGAGATTGTTTTTGACATGAACTACGCTCCAGACGAAAAGACCAAAACCATCTTAGAAAGAGCAGCCATGACCTGTCCCGTTTTTTTGAGTTTGCATCCAGATATTGATAAGCGAATTACTTTTAATTGGAAGTAAAGTCATTGCGAGTAGAGAAATAATCTGATTTAGTATTTTTGATCGTTTCGGTTGGGAGTATTTCTTAAAAATGTACCAATTACAAATGATTACAAATGACTGAAACAATTAAATACGGAACATTCGCCAATAAGAGAGTTACCTGCTATTTTATTTGAAAATTGTACTTAAAAGATAAATTAAATAAGAATATGATAACAGATACTGAAAGAAATCAAATATAACTTTATTAGACAGAACTAAACTACCAATTTATTGTGAAATTATTTCGAATATGAAACTAACGATGAACTTTCAAATTTAAAAAAATGAATTTCTTAGAATCATTAATAATGAAAAAAGTAAAAGCTAAACCAATTATTAATTCTAAATAATAATTGCTGAATTATTCAAGCTGAATTTGGTAAAAAACTTAATTTTCGACAATTTAGAGAAAATTTTCCGAATTTGAATGTGCACAAATTTTGGGAATGCGACTATATGACATTGTAGTTCAAGATAAAGACATTTGGACTATTACAAAACCAAGTGAAAAAATCATTAATTTTCATATTAACATATATATTTTAAATAATTACCAACTATAATACTTCTATTAAAAAATATGAAAAAACTCAAATTAGTAACAATGTTTTTATCCTTGTTATCTTTCTAAATTGTAAAAATAATTTTTCAGAAAAAGAAATTAAAGAAGAAAATGCAGTCAGTTTAAATACTAATAACATTGCAGAAAACAAAATTGATATTGCAGTATTATTGACAATTATAAACAAAATTAAGTTAATTCGGATATCAGTTATCGATTATGATATGTGTGCTCAAACGGAAATTATAGAGATATGGTTGATCGAGAATAAGTACATATGCATATGATTCGGTGACCAAACTCATGGACTGAAAATCGCCGAGAGATTTAAATAACGATGGTCAGACAGATTACATTGCAAATTATTCTTGTGATAATTGTTGGGAGGCATTGGATGAGTTTACTTGTCAAATTGTTTCTTACTTAACCTCTCGCGACAATCAAATTACTATAAGAAGAGATGACATTGATTTTAAACGAAAAATTAATTGATGCAATCAAAAAGATTTTGGGAATAAATAGCGGAGTAAAACCAGAAAAGAAATGATGATTAATGGTATTGAAAACTGAAATTAAAAACCTTTGCGTATGGTACGTTCAATATAAATACAGACGCTTGCCAAGGATACTTCATTTCCTTGTGTTGAGGAACATTTGAATATGATGCAAATAATAAGACAGTTAAAGTGTTAGGAAAATTAATGATGAATATATTTGACCAATCAAATTAAAGTATACAATAAATTTAATCATAAAATTTTAAATATGAATGCGAAGATATTTTTAGGCGGATTATTAGTAATTGTCGGAATGGGATTATTATATTTAGGTTTGACGATGGACACGAGTGTAGCAATTTCGTATCCAGAAGGAACTCAAAGTCTTAATCTCGATTTACCTGATAGAGTAAATAATTTGGGGCTGATGCAAGAAAAGCAGAATTACTTAATGTTTGGAGAATTTGTTTTATACTTGGCTTAATTGTCGTTTATGCGTTTCCCGGTACTAAAAATGAAGAAATTGAAGAAATTGAAGAGAAAAAATGTCAAAATGTGCAGAAACAATTAAATTAAATGCTTAGTATAGATTTTGTAATTATAACTTTTGAAATATTGCCGAAAAGAAGTAACTTGTTTCTATCAAAGTTAAAACAGCAACTAACAACCGTTTGGCGTTGGGGTTTGGGCTTAATTTAAAGCTGGTCTTGTAATTGGAAATTTTGTGCTTAACCGAAAAATAAATCTTAATTTAATCCCCAACCTCGCCAAGCGGCGGGACGTTAAAACTCAAAAAATCCAAACTTCCCATTTCTAATCTCGTACCCGCTCTCCGAAGTCTCCTAACTTCGGAATGAATTAAGAATATATTTTTCATACTTTACAAAAGGGATGATTTTTGTCAATAAAAGTATTGAGTTCAAGAATTTATTAAAATGAAGAAATTTCAAAAGTTGAAAATTAAAATGTACTTTTGAAAAGTAATTTATTTACTATGAAAGCAGAATTAAATATACAGAGCAAAAAGTTAGAATTGATTCAATGGCTATCAACCATTGAGGATTTGTCAGTACTCAATAAAATCATAGATTTAAAAAAGCAAGAAAATAAAGATTGGTGGAATTCAATTTCTGATAATGAAAACAATCCATTGAAAAAGGATTGCAAGATGCAGATGCTGGAAAATTAAATTCACACTCAAAAGCAAGACAACTTTATGACAAATGGTTGTAAAATTCTTTGGACAGATTTTGCTTTAAAAGAATGAAAAAATACCATAGAAATTATTTCATTCTTCTCTAATCGACAAAGTCCTAAAAAAAGAAAATTGAAGTAAATAGTAAACTACCACATAGCTCATGTAAAAATGTTACAACTTCTAGGCAGGAACTATAAAACTCAAAAAATCCAAACTTCCCATTTCTAATTTCGTACCTCAAACTTCCCAAATGAATCCAGACCAAAAACAACTCATTCAATTGGCTCATACTAAAATGCCATTTGGCAAATATGAGGGTCGGTATTTAATCGACTTGCCTGAATATTACATGGTTTGGTTCAGCAACAAAGGTTTCCCAAAAGGACAATTAGGGGAACAGCTTCAACTGGTTTATGAGCTTAAATTGAATGGATTGGAAGAGCTTATTCGCAATATTAGAAAGCAATATCCTAAGCCTTAGCTTTTTTAAAATTCTTAGTATAATTGTCAATTAATCCTTCTTTAGTATCAATTTATAATCGTATTTTTGCCTCGTTTTTTTAAACCACTACAACAACACAACAACAAACAACAGTAGAATGAATCAAACAAAATATATTTTTGTTACAGGAGGCGTTACTTCTTCACTCGGGAAGGGGATTATTGCAGCATCTTTAGCAAAATTATTACAAGCAAGAGGCTATCGAACGACGATTCAAAAATTCGATCCCTACATCAATGTCGATCCAGGAACTTTAAATCCCTACGAACACGGAGAATGTTATGTTACGGATGATGGCGCAGAAACCGATTTGGATTTAGGACATTACGAGCGTTTTTTGAATGTTCCTACTTCACAAGCGAATAATGTTACTACAGGTCGTGTTTATCTTTCGGTAATTGAAAAAGAAAGAAGAGGAGAGTTTCTTGGCAAAACGGTTCAGGTTGTTCCTCATATTACGAATGAAATAAAAGAACGCATGCAATTGCTCGGCAATACGGGTGATTTTGATATTGTGATTACTGAAATTGGAGGAACGGTTGGGGATATTGAATCCTTGCCCTACATAGAATCTGTTCGTCAGTTGGTTTGGGAATTAGGTGAGAATAATGGAATTGTAATTCATTTAACTTTGGTGCCATTTTTAGCCGCAGCGGGTGAGTTAAAAACAAAACCTACACAGCATTCTGTAAAGACTTTGATGGAAAGCGGAATAAAAGCCGATATTTTAGTGTGTAGAACAGAGCACGAACTTTCGGATGAATTGCGTCACAAATTGGCTTTGTTTTGCAATGTAAAACGTGAGGCCGTGATTCAATCTATTGATGCGTCAACCATTTATGAAGTACCCAATTTAATGCTTGAAGAAGGTCTTGATATTGTAGCGCTTAAGAAATTAAATTTACCCAAAAAAGCAGCTCCGGATTTAAAAAATTGGAATACTTTTTTACACCGATTAAAAAATCCGAAACATACAGTTACTATAGGTTTGATTGGAAAATATGTAGAGTTACAAGATTCCTACAAATCCATTTTAGAAGCTTTTATTCACGCTGGTGCAGCAAATGAAACCAAAGTGAATGTAGTTTCTATCCATTCAGAATTTGTAGATGTTGACAATGTTGCTGAAAGATTAGCTGGACTAGACGGAATTTTAGTTGCGCCCGGTTTTGGTGAGCGAGGAGTAGAAGGAAAGATTGAAGCGGTACGATATGCTCGTGAAAATAATTTGCCTTTTTTCGGAATTTGTCTTGGAATGCAAATGGCGGTTATAGAATATGCTAGAACAGTTTTAGGATTCAAGGATGCTAATTCAAGCGAAATGAATCCAGCAACATCCTATCCCGTTATTGACTTGATGGAAGAACAAAAAGGAGTAACGAACAAAGGAGGAACGATGAGACTTGGCGCGTGGAAATGTACAATTGCACCCAACACATTGGCTCATAGAATTTATGGTTCTATCACTATTTCAGAGCGTCATCGCCATCGATATGAATTTAACGGAGCTTATCTGGAACAATTGGAAAATGCAGGATTGAAAGCTTCGGGAGTAAATCCTGATACAGGTTTAGTAGAAATTATTGAGCTAGAAAACCACCCGTTTTTCATAGGGGTACAATACCATCCAGAATATAAAAGTACGGTTGCAAATCCGCATCCTTTATTTGTTAACTTTGTCGCCGCAATGGTGAAAAATAAAAAACCTATAGTAAAATAATAGTAGACTATCGCTTTGAGGAAATTCAAAGGATGAAATTTAAAATAATGGAACAAAAAAAACTAGACCTCAATTCAATTATTGGATTCATATTAATTTTCGGAATATTGATTTGGATTATGTATCAAAATCAACCGACTCAAAAAGAAATTGATGCTGAGAAAGCCAAAAAAGAGCAGGTAGCTAAGGCTAAAACGGCAACAAAATCTACGGCTGTTGCAGCAACGATTAGTAATGATTCTGTTGAAAACGACTCTTTACAGCTTACCAAATTGAAAACTGCATTAGGAAATTTTGCTTATTCGGCTTCACTTCCATCAGCAAAACAAGCGTTTACAACTATTGAAAATGACGTAGTGCTTATTAAAGTTGCCAATAAAGGAGGTTATATAGTTGAAGCTACTTTAAAAAAGCATCAAAAATTTAGTAAAAATTCAGGTCAATTAGTGTCTTTAATTAAAGACAACAACTCGGATTTGAATATCAATTTATTGACTCAAGACAATAGAGTTTTGGAAACCAAGAATTTATTTTTCGAACCTACTTTGACCAAAGAAGGTGAGAATCAAGTCTTGTCCATGAAATTAAAAGCAGCAGAAAATCAGTTTCTGGAATACCGATATGTATTGAAACCAAATGATTATATGTTGGGTTTTGATGTGCGTTCGCAAGGATTAAGTAAAGTGCTAAATACGTCAAAACCTTTGGATTTAGAGTGGAATTTGAAGTCGTTCAGAAATGAAAAGAGTATTTCATACGAAAACAGGTATGCTGAGATTTATTTTGAGTATGAAGATGGAAAGTTTGATTACACCGGTCAAGGGCAAGATAAAGAAGAGAATCCTGAAAAAGTAGCTTTTGTAGCTTTCAAGCAACATTTCTTTTCTTCAATATTAATAACAAATACACCGTTTGCTAAAGCAAAATTATATTCTAACAATTTAGTAAATGACGAGAAAACAGATACTATTTTTACCAAACAGTTTAAAGCGAATTTGCCTTTAGCTTATACTAATGGAGAAGTAGATTATAAAATGAATTGGTATTTTGGACCAACAGATTACGCCACTTTGAAGGCTTATGACAAAAATTTAGATAGAATTATTCCACTAGGATGGGGGATTTTTGGTTGGATTAATAAGTTTATTTTCATACCGTTATTTGGATTTTTAAGTTCGTTTATAGCTTATGGAATTGCGATTATTGTATTTACAATTTTAATCAAAATTGCGATGTCTCCAATAACCTATAAGTCGTTTTTGTCACAAGCAAAGATGAAGGTTTTGAGACCTGAAATTACTGAATTGGGAGAGAAATTCAAAAAAGATCCGTTGAAAAAACAACAGGAAACGATGAAGTTATACAATAAAGCAGGAGTTAATCCTATGGCAGGTTGTATCCCGGCTTTGATTCAAATTCCATTTATGTATGCTTCGTTTCAGTTTTTCCCATCGGCATTTGAATTGAGACAAAAAGGGTTCCTTTGGGCTGATGACTTGTCGTCTTTTGACCAAGTTGCAAAATTACCATTTCACATTCCTTTATATGGAGACCATATTAGTTTGTTTCCAATACTTGCAGCTATAGCCATTTTCTTCTATATGAAAATGACGTCTGGTGATCAGCAAATGGCAACCCCACAACAGGAAGGAATGCCTGATATGGCTAAGATGATGAAGATTATGATATACGTTTCGCCAATCATGATGTTAATTTTCTTTAATAGCTATGGAGCAGGATTGAGTTTGTATAACTTTATTTCGAATTTAATCACAATTGGAATCATGCTTGTTATCAAGAATTATATAATTGATAGCGATAAAATACATGCTCAAATTCAAGAAAATAAATTGAAAGAGCCCAAAAAACAAGGTAGATTTCAACAGAAACTGCAAGAAGTAATGCAACAAGCAGAAGAGCAAAAAGCATTACAGCAAAAACAACAAAAGAAGAAATAATTTTCAATATCCGCTTTTGCGGATATTTTTATTAGGAATAATTTTAAGGTCAAATATTCGTTATTAGTAAAAATATAAAAATGAAATCAATTATCTTTTTATTTTTCTTCAATACTCTTTTTTCTTTAGCACAAACTGATTTTAACAAGCTTGATAATAATGGAAAAAAACATGGAGTTTGGAAAGGTCTTTATCCAGAGTCAAAGAGAGTTCGATATGAAGGAACTTTTGAGCATGGAAAAGAAGTTGGTGTTTTTAATTATTATGATGATACCAAAGCCCAATCAATAATCGCTACTAGAGAATTCACTGCTAAAGATAATACGGTGTATACCATATTTTATGATCAGAGAAAAAATAGGGTTAGCGAAGGCAAACAGGTTAACAAATTATTTGAGGGACAATGGAAATACTACCATCAAAATTCTAAGGAAGTAATGACTATTGAAAATTATAAGAATGGAAAATTAGAAGGCCTACGAACCGTTTTTTATCCAAGTACGAAGATTGCTGAGGAAACAAATTATTCTAACGGAAAAAAGAATGGGTTGTATAAAAAATATTCTGAAAAGGATGCTGTAGTTCTGGAAGAATCCAATTATAAAAATGGAGAGTACGACGGATTAGCCATTTACAGAGATCCATTAGGTAACATAGTAGCTCAGGGTAAATATGTTAATGGAAAAAAGAAAGGAATTTGGCAGTTTTATGAAAATGGAAAATTGGTTAGTGAAGAAAACATGTCAAAGGTTAAGAAAGTTGTAAAACCAAAAACCAAATAAATTTAAAATCGTACTTTTGCACGTAAATTTTTTAAAATGAAACGTGTAGTTGTTGGACTTTCTGGCGGTGTAGATTCGAGTGTTGCTGCTTACTTGTTGCAGCAACAAGGGTATGAAGTTATTGGTCTTTTTATGAAAAACTGGCACGATGACTCAGTAACCATTTCTGATGAATGTCCTTGGCTTGAAGACAGTAATGACGCTTTATTAGTTGCTGAAAAGCTTGGTATTCCTTTTCAAACCGTAGATTTGAGTAAACAATATCAAGAAAAAATCGTTGACTACATGTTCAGCGAGTATGAAAAAGGACGTACGCCCAATCCAGATGTTTTGTGTAATAGAGAAATCAAGTTTGATGTTTTTATGAAAATTGCATTAAGCCTCGGTGCCGATTATGTCGCTACAGGTCATTATTGTAGAAAAGGAGAAGTTGAAGTCAATGGTAAACCCATATATCAATTACTGGCAGGAGTGGATGGAAATAAAGACCAATCCTATTTTTTGTGTCAGTTATCACAAGAGCAATTAGCCAAGTCATTGTTTCCCATAGGAGAATTAACCAAACCTGAAGTTCGTGAACTAGCCTCCAAAATGGATTTGGTAACTGCTGACAAAAAAGATTCTCAGGGCTTATGTTTCATTGGAAAAGTGAGATTGCCAGAATTTCTACAACAAAAATTACAGCCTAAAGAGGGTTTAATCTTTGAAGTTGATGCCAATGAAGAAATTTACGCTGCTAAGCAATACAATCAGAATTCTCAGGAAGAAAATCTTATAGCGGAATCGACCCCAATTGCGTATAACCCGACAATGGGAAAAGTTGTTGGAAAACATCAAGGGGCACATTATTACACCATTGGACAAAGAAAAGGTTTGAATGTTGGGGAAATAAGGAAGCTTTATTTGTTATAGCGACAGATGTTGAGACCAATACCATTTATACAGGTCAAGGAAATCGTCATCCAGGATTGTTTAGAAAAGCACTTTTTATAACACAATCAGAAGTGCATTGGATTCGTCAAGATTTGGCATTAACCAATGGACAGACTCTAAGGGTAATGGCCAGAATACGATACCGTCAGAATTACAAGCTGCTACGCTCTACCAATACAATCAGGGAATGTACGTTTCATTTGACGAACCACAATCTGCTATAACTCAAGGACAATTTGTTGCATGGTATCTGGAAGATGAATTAGTTGGTTCGGGTGTAATTTCGTAAGTTTACTTCGACAGAAACAATCATGAATAAAATCACCCGACTTTTCAATATTAAATATCCAATAATTCAAGGAGGAATGATTTGGAACAGCGGTTATAAATTGGCAAGTGCTGTAAGTAATTCTGGTGGTTTGGGTTTGATTGGTGCAGGCTCCATGTATCCAGAGGTATTGAGAGAGCATATTCAGAAATGTAAGAAAGCTACGGGTAAGCCTTTTGGGGTGAATGTTCCTTTATTGTATCCTAATATTGAAGAGATTATAAATATTATTGTAAGAGAAGAAGTCAAAATAGTCTTTACTTCTGCGGGTAATCCAAAGACTTGGACTTCTCTTTTAAAAGAGAAAGGAATTACAGTCGTTCATGTGGTAAGTAGTTCCAAATTTGCATTAAAAGCACAAGAAGCAGGAGTAGACGCTATTGTAGCCGAGGGTTTTGAAGCAGGCGGTCATAATGGAAGAGAGGAAACAACTACCTTTACTTTGATTCCAATGGTAAAAGAACAAATTTCGATACCATTGATTGCAGCTGGTGGGATCGCAACAGGTTCAGGCATGTTGGCTGCTATGGTTCTTGGAGCAGATGGAGTTCAAATAGGGAGCCGTTTTGCAGCTTCCGCTGAATCTTCGTCTCACGAAAATTTCAAAAAGAGAATCGTGGACACTAAAGAAGGGGATACGCAATTAACATTAAAAGAGTTGGCTCCCGTTCGATTAATAAAAAATAAATTTTATCAAGACCTTCAAGACTTATACGCAAGATGTGCTACAGTTGAAGAATTGAGTATGTTATTGGGAAGAGCTAGAGCCAAAAAAGGAATGTTTGAAGGTGATTTAGATGAAGGAGAACTTGAAATTGGACAGGTAGCGGGATTAATCCACGATATTAAATCGGTAGATGAAATAATAACTGAAATAATTAAAGATTTTGAATTGTCAAAAAACACCATAAAAAATATTCATTTTTAATTTAATATCATTTTTGTAAAACAAGGAAACAATGAAGTATTTAAAAAACATATGTATCATTTTATGTCTAGTTGGAATCACTCAATACGCTTCCGGTCAGGTGTATAAATTTCAAACAACTGGATTTACAGTTTCCGAAAAAAATGAAAAAGGAGTTTGGGGAAAATGGTCTGATTTTCAAGAGGCATCATTGGTAGTGACATTAGATACCAACAAGAACAGAATTATAATTTATTCTCAAGAAATTCAGTTGTATGAAATTGTAAATTATGAGGAAAAACAGGACAATGAAAACGATGAAATATATCCATTTTCCTGTAGAAATGATGACGGTGAACCTTTTTTAATTTCTATAATCACAAGAAAAAAGCAAGGCAACAGAAAACAACTCTACATCAATCATAAAGACGCTATTATTGCCTATACAATTATCAATTTAAAATAGCCAATCTGTTTTAAATCAATCTATCTCATTTGGACTTTTGAGGTACTATTAAAAAAATGATTTCTAATTCTTTTTTAAGAAGATTTTTCTTTATTTTTTATAACCTAGTTTCCCGTTGATTCAACTCTAAAACAGGGTGTTTTTTTGATTTATTAATTATTTTCTTTTATTTTTATTATTTGTAAATCAGATTGTTACTTCCTAATTTTTAAAGGTTTTGACTATTAATAAATTGTTAATGATTTTGTTCATAATATTAAAACCATGCAAAATTTTATGATTGATTTATTAACTAATATTATCTATTAAATTTAGTCAAGTCTTTTTTGTTAATTGAATAATTTTTTTCCTTGTTGTAAAGCTTTATTATTCTCTATTGTCTATTTGATCTTGTTAATTTGTCAATATAGTTATGCTTATGAGAATTAGTACTCTTGGTAGAAAAAAAATATTTCAGGTCTTTGCATTTTTAGCTTTTTTTGCGAGCTTGACAAAATCCTCGGCACAGTGCCCCACTGTTATTAATCCTAATCAAACTTTTTGTGATATACAATCCCCAACAGTTGCAAATCTTGTTGCAAATAACAGTGGCGGAGTAGTTAGATGGTATGCAAATGCTACTGGAGGAACAGCGCTATCAAATTCTTCAGGGTTGATTAATAACGAGGATTATTTTGCTGATGATAATTCAGGTTCTTGTGGAACGAGACAAAAAGTTGTAGTTACTATAAATTCTACTCCAAGACCAACAGGAAATTCTTTTCAAGGGCCTTGTGTTGAGAGTTTAAACGATGCCACTCTTCAGGATTTTGATGTTACGGGTTCCAATATAAAATGGTATAGTAATTCATCTGGAGGAAGTCTTTGCTTCTAACAACAATTATAGTTAATGGTACGACC
The DNA here is from genome assembly GCA_016718345.1 of Flavobacterium sp. Classification (GTDB taxonomy): domain Bacteria; phylum Bacteroidota; class Bacteroidia; order Flavobacteriales; family Flavobacteriaceae; genus Flavobacterium. The sequence goes on from JADKDN010000004.1 coordinate 138,878, forward strand.
TATTATGCAAGTCAAACAGATCCTGTTACTGGTTGTGAGTCTTTGAGAAAAGCAGTTCAGGCAAAAATAGGTTTGGTGCCAACGCCAACAGGTGATCCAACTCAGGACTTTTGTAATGATCCAAATAATATTCCAACGGGTCGGAAGTTTAGTTGCTTCTGGAAGTAATAATTGGTATGAGTCTAATGGTTCTTCAACTCCATTAGATTTGACAACTCCATTAGTTAATGGAGAAGACTATTATGCTACTACAGTTGACCCCCCTTGTGAAAGCATAACACGATTCAGAGTTGATGTGACATTAGTTAAACCCAATGATGCTGGTACAAATGGTAGTAGAAGCATTTGTGTTTCAGATTTAGCAACTACACTCCCTTTTGATTTATATAAACTTTTAGGTGGAAGTCCTGATAAAACAGGAACTTGGTCAGGGCCATTATCAACAATAAACGGATATCAAGGAACTGTGAATGTTTCATCACTATCATTAGCAGGAAGTCCTTATACTTTTACATATACTGTTTCTTCAGCTACTTGTGCGCCAGCAACTTCAACAGTTGTAATTACAGTACTTCCACTTCCAACGGTTAGTATATCTTCAAATTTAACATTATGCTCTGGTTCTAATGGAACAGTAACTTTTACCGGGACTCCAAATGCCACTGTTACGTATACGGTAAATGGAGGAAGTAACCAAACTATAGTTTTAAATGCTTCAGGAACAGCAACAATCAATAGGACTTTTACCTCTACAACAACTTATTCTCTTGTAAGTGTAGCCTCTTCTGGAATTCCGAGTTGTAGTCAGGTACAATCTGGTAGTGCCACAATTACAGTTTTACCATTACCAACAGTAACAATATCCACTAATTCAACAATTTGTTCGGGTTCTTCTGCTACCGTTACGTTTACAGGCACACCCAATGCAACAGTAACTTATACTGTTAATGGTGGGAATAATCAGACAATTGTATTGAATGCCTTAGGAACTGCAACGGTTACAAGTACATATGATGCTACAACTACTTTTGCTTTGGTAAGCATTACATCAGCTACAGCTCCAGTTTGTACTCAACCGCAATCAGGTACAGTAGTAATTACGGTTATACCTCAGCCTACCGTTACTATATCGGCAAGTCAAAGTATATGTCCTAATGGTTCTGCAACGGTTACTTTTACTGGCACACCAAATGCAACTGTTACTTACACAGTCAATGGCGGAGGGAATCAAACGATTGTGCTAAACGCCTCTGGAACAGCGAGTATAATCAATACTTATTCTGTGAATACAACTTTTAGTTTGGTTAGTATTGCTACGGGTACAACTCCAGTTTGTTCAAGACCTCAATCTGGAACCTCCACAATAACTATTTTACCGTTACCATCGGTTGTGATTTCTTCAAATTCGACCATATGTTCAGGGTCAAGTGCTACAGTCAATTTTACAGGAACTCCAAATGCGACTGTGACCTATAAAATTAACGGAGGTAACAATCAGACAATAGTTTTAAATGCTTCTGGTAGTGCTTCATTGGTAAATACATATAATTCAACAACAACTATTTCTCTAGTAAGTATTGCATCTTCAGGAACTCCTAGTTGTAGTCAACCTCAACTAGGTACAGTAACAATTACAGTAATTCCTTTGCCGATAGTAACTCTTTCAAATAATGTTAACGTTTGTCCAAATGGGTCTGCTACAGTTACTTTTACTGGAACACCAAATGCGACAGTAACATACAACGTTAATGGAGGTAGTAGTCAAACAATTGTTTTAAATTCTTCAGGTACAGCAACAATCACAAATACATATTCTACTACGACTACCTATAATTTAGTCAGTATAACTTCAGCTACAACCCCAGCATGTCCTCAGCCTCAAACAGGCTCAGTAATAGTGACAGTAATACAACTTTACCAACAGTTGTGATTTCTGGAAATGTGACTGTATGTCCAAATGGTTCAGCAACGGTTACTTTTACTGGAACACCTAATGCGACAGTGACTTATACCGTTAATGGAGGAGCAAATCAAACAATACTCTTAAATGCTTCAGGAACTGCTACTGTAGCTAATACATATACAACAACTACTATTTTTTCATTAGTAAGTGTTTTGACATCAGGAAATCCTTCTTGCAGTCAAACTCAAACAGGATCTGTAACAGTAACTGTAAAAAATCTGCCAGTTGTTTCAATAGCTGCTAATACGGATATTTGTGTTGGTGGTTCAGCAACAGTCACTTTTACAGGAACTCCAAATGCAACGGTTACCTACACAGTAAATGGTGGAGTAAACCAAACTATTATATTGAATAATACAGGAGTTGCAACTGTAACTAATACGTATTCTTCAACAACAGTTTTTGCCTTGGTAAGTGTTGCCTCTAACGGTACACCCAATTGTAGTCAGCCACAAACTGGAACGGCAACAATTACGGTTGTGCCTTTGCCAACAGTTACGTTATCTTCAAATACGACATTATGCTCAGGTTCAAGTGCAACTGTGACTTTTACTGGGACACCTAATGCAATTGTAACCTATAAAATTAATAATGGTAGTAATCAAACCATTGTATTAAATAATTCAGGAACTGCAACTTTAACTAACACATATTCATCTACAACACTATTTACTTTGGTAAGTATTGCTACTTCAGGTTCGCCAGGATGCGTAGTTCCTCAATCGGGTTCGATAACAATTACTGTAAAACCTTTACCAACAGTTGCAATTTCAGCAGATACTACTATTTGCTCTGGTTCTAGTGCAACAGTAACTTTTACTGGTACTCCAGATGCAACAGTGACATATAATATTAATGGGGGAGCTAGTCAAACCATAGTATTAAATAATTCAGGATTAGCTACAATAACGAACACTTATTCTGTAAACACTACTTATAATTTAGTAAGTATAGCTTCTTCTGGTGTGCCGGCTTGTCCTCAACCTCAGTCTGGTAAAATGACAATTACGGTTTCACCACTTCCTGTTGTGTCAATTTCTTCCAATGCAACGATTTGTTCAGGTTCAAGTGCCACGGTAACATTTACAGGAACACCTAATTCCACAGTAACTTATACTGTTAATGAAGGAGATAATGAAACGATAGTGCTTGATAGTTCAGGAACGGCTACAATAACAGATACTTATACCAAATCATCTGATTTTGCATTAGTAAGCGTTTCACTAGGAGGTAGCTCAGGTTGTTCCCAACCACAACAGGGACAAGTCTCGATTGAAGTAGTTCCATTGCCAGTGGTTTCGATAACTTCATCTGAGACGACGGTTTGTTCAGGTTCTAGTGCCACAGTAACATTTGAAGGAACACCTGATGCAATTGTTACCTATTCGGTTAATGGAGGATCAAATCAAACAATAGAATTAGACGATTCAGGGACTGCATCAATTACCGCTACTTATTCTGTAACAACATTGTATACTTTAATTGATGTTACACTTGCAGGTTTGTCAAGTTGTGGACAACCACAAACAGAAACTATTACCATTAATGTTGAACCACTTCCTGTTGTTACAATTTCCTCAAATACAACAATATGTATTGGTTCAAGTGCTACAGTAACATTTACAGGAACTCCAAATGCTACAGTTACTTATACGGTTAATGGAGGAGCTAATCAAACAATTGTATTAGATAATATCGGCACTGCAACCATAGTTGATACTTATTCCGTAAATACTACATATTCTCTTGTAAGTGTTGCTTCTTTATCGACACCAGTATGTGTTCAACCACAAGCGGGCACTATGACTATTACAGTTTCTCCTCCACCAACGGTTACCATTTCTTCTAGTCAAACTATTTGTTCAGGTCAGAGTGCAACAATCACGTTCACAGGAACCCCAAATGCTACGGTTACTTATTTAGTGGATGAGGAAGACACAGGAACTATAGTTTTAGATGCTTCTGGTTTAGCAACAATTACAGATACCTATACAAAAGGTTCAACCTATACATTGGTTAGTGTCACATCTGCAGGCAGTTCAGGGTGTACATTGCCAGTAACTGGAGAAGTTACAATTGATGTTGTTCCATTACCAGTGGTTAGTATTGAGTCTGATGCAACAACGATATGTTCAGGATTAAGTGCAACGGTTACTTTTATAGGAACACCCGATACGATTGTTACTTACACGGTTAATGGAGGAGGCAATCAGACTATAACTCTGGATGATTCAGGTTCTGCATCTATCGTAAATACTTATGTAGCTGCCACAACTTTTACATTGGTAAGTGCTGCTTTATCTGGAAATTCTAGCTGTAGTCAGCCTCAATCTGGTGATATTACCATAAATGTTGAACCACTTCCGATAGTTACTATTGGGGTTAACCAAACCATTTGTTCTGGTGATAGCGCATCAATAACTTTTACCGGTACTCCAAATGCTACAGTTACATATACTGTTAATGGAGGAAGTAATCAAACAATTATTTTAGATAATTTAGGTACAGCAATTCTGAGTAATGCTTACACATCGACAACAATAATTTCTTTGGTAGCTATAGCTACAACAGGTTCTCCTGGATGTAGTAATCCTCAAACAGGAACGATTACAATTACAGTATTGCCGTTGCCAACAGCCACAATTGCAGCCGATACAAGTGTTTGTTCAGGCTCTAATGCAACAATTACTATTCAAACCATTAACAGAATCTGTAACAACAGCTGTTAATCCATTACCTACTGCTACCGTATCTTCAAGTCCTACAGTATGTTCTGGAACAAATACAACAGTGACTTTTACTGGAACACCAAATTCAATTGTAACATATACTATTAACGGAGGAAATAATCAGACAATAGCAATTGGAGCATCGGGTAGTGCTGTTTTGAATACTTCTTTAAATGTTACTTCAACATATACATTGGTAAGCGTTACTTTAGCTAATCCCCCAAGGTGTACTCAATTATTATCGGCATCAACAACATCAACTGTGACTCAACCTCCTGTAGCGGGAAGTAATGCTAGTTTGTCAATTTGTAGCGAAAGTACACCACAAGATTTATTTTTGTTATTAGGTTCTAATGCACAGCCCGGAGGAACTTGGTCTCCAACTTTAGCTAGCGGTACAGGAGTTTTTTATCCATTATTAGATAGTGCTGGTTCTTATGTTTACACGGTAGCATGGACTCCACCCTGTGTCAATGATACTGCTTTAGTTACAGTAACCATTACACCAGCTGCAAATGCGGGAACCAATACACAGGTAGATTTGTGTTCAAATGCTGATAGTGTTGATTTAGTAACGCTTTTAGGTGGCACTCCTCAATCTGGCGGCACTTGGTCACCAGCTTTAACTAGTGGAACAGGGATATTTGATCCTCTAAAGATTCAGCAGGAATTTACACCTACACTGTTGGAGGTACGGCTCCATGTTTAAATGTTTCAGCAACTGTAACAATTACTATCACTCCAGGATTGAATGCTGGAAATTCAGGAACAGCTACGTTTTGTTTGGATAGTGCACCAAAAGATTTGTTTTTAAGTTTAGGAGGAACTCCTCAAGTTGGCGGTACATGGTCACCACCTTTAGCAAGTGGAACAGGAGTTTTTAACCCAGCAATTGATCAATCAGGAGTATATACTTATGCTTTTAGCGGAACTGAGCCTTGTTCAAATGATACAGCGACAGTAACTGTAACGGTTAATCCTCTTCCAGATGCTGGCGAAAATGCATCAGCTAGTATTTGTTCTAATGTTGATTTCAAGGATTTATTTACTTTTCTTGGAGGAACACCTCAAGTAGGCGGAACTTGGTCACCTGCACTAGCGAGTGGAACAGGTATATTTAATCCAGCAGTGGATAAAGCTGGAGTTTATACTTATACAGTTGGTAATCCATTTTGTAATCCAGATTCAGCAGATGTAACGGTTACTATTGTACCTGGCCCAGATGCAGGAGTATCAGGAAATGTTACTTTTTGTGCAACCAATGCGCCTCAAGATTTGTTTCTAAGTTTGGGAGGTACTCCACAAGTAGGTGGAACATGGACGCCAACTCTAGCGAGTGGGACAGGAGTATTTAACCCTGCTATTGATATAGCTGGCGTTTATACCTATACTTTTGAAGGGAATCAACCTTGTGATGATGATACCGCAACTGTTACAGTAAAAGTTGATCCAATTGCTAATGCTGGAACTTTTGTAGGAATACAAAATGTATGTAATTCGATAGGAAATTTTGATTTGTTTAGCTCGCTTTCTGGACATCAAATAGGTGGAGTTTGGACAGATAGTAATAATCAAACAGTTTCAAGTCCTGTAGATGTTTCAAAATGGAGTCCTAATACTTACAGTTATACTTATACTATTACAAATTCATGTGGATCAGATAGTGAGACAGTACAATTCACGATACTTACTAATCCGGTTTTAGCCGCTGCTAATATTGCCGTTTCTTCATCTAATTGTAAGGGAAATAATGTGACGGTTACATTGTCTAATATGGTTGATGGTAACTATACTATTAATTATAATTTATCATTAGCGAATGTTTTAGCCAATCAAAATGCCAATGTAAATATTGTTAATGGTTCTGGAACTTTTACTATCAATGCTACAGATATTCCAAATATAGGTACTACTAGAGTAACTTTCTTAAGCATAACTAATATAACAACAACTTGTATCACCCTTATTAACCCTAATGTGAGTGCCGATTTTATTTTGAAACCAAGTCCAAATTTGGAAAGCAAGAATATTGTTATAGATGACATCTGTATTGGAGGTTCATTAAAAGTGGTTATTTCGGGAGCAACTGCTGGATTAGTAGACGGTAATTATCAGTTTGTTTATAGTATTCCAAATGCTACACCAACGACTGGGAATTCTGGTACTGTAGCTATAGCTGATGGTACAGGACAGTTTACGGTTCCAGCTTCCTATTTTACAAACGCTGGAGATTACAATTTTACAATTACTTCAATTTCAAACCTTACTTCAGGATGTAATAACCTGAGTGAAGATGCTTCTGCTGCTTTTCAAGTATTTCCAATTCCAGATGTATCAGGAGCTACAATCAACGCAACTTCTGCTTGTTTGAATTTTTCTAATGAAGTATTTATAACAGGAGCTATTAATTTAAGTGACGGAATATATACCATAAACTACCAATTGTCAGGTGCTAGCACTGTTAGTTCTTCTACTTCCGTAACATTTGCTAATGGTAAAGGAAGTTTCATTATACCAGCAACAGATTTAAATACTTCTGGAAATGTAACGGTTACTGTAACTCAGGTAACTTCAAATGTAAGTCAATGTGGTACTTCTACAGGAAATATCAATCCATTTACTTTTGCCGTAACTGAGCTAGATACTCCAGAAATTATTCCAAACGGAAATGAATTTTGTGATGCTGATAATCCAACTATTGCTGATTTGTCTGCTAATGTCAATACTCCTGGAACTATCGTGTGGTATGATGTTCCTACTGGCGGACAAGCACTAAATGATACAGATTTATTGGAAGACGGAAATACTTATTACGGGGCCATACGTTCAACTTCTGGTTGTGAGAGGATAATTCGCTTAGAAGTAATTGTTGATTTGAATAAATGTGATGATGTTTTAATCCCTGATGGTTTTTCACCAAATGGCGATAAAATAAACGACGAATTTGTTATAAAAAATATAGAGAATAAATATCCAAATTACAGATTAGAAATTTATAATAGATATGGAGCTATTCTTTACAAAGGAAATAGAAATACCCCTAATTGGGACGGAACTACCACACAAGGAGGAATTAAATTTGGAGATTCCAAAGTTCCAGTAGGAGTATATTTCTATGTTTTAGAATTTAATGATGGCAGCACAAAACCAAAACAAGGCCGACTTTATTTAAGTAGATAAATGAAATACAAGATGAAAAAAAGAAATTTTAAATATTATTTTGTTCTCATAGGCATTTTTCTAGTTTCTACTCTAGTAAAAGCGCAACAAGATCCACAATATACACAGTACATGTACAATATGAACGTAATAAACCCTGCTTATGCAACAGACAATTCAGGGGTTATTAATTTAGGCGGATTGTATAGAACACAATGGGTTGGAGCCGTCGGTGCACCAAAAACAGCAACCTTGTTTGCTCATTCGCCCATCGCTAAAAGAGTCGAGATGGGAGTATCCTTTATAAATGATGCTATTGGAGATGTTGTAAATGAAAATAATATCTACGTAGATTTTGCCTATGTATTGCCTGTTTCTGAAAAAAATAAATTATCATTTGGGATAAAAGGAGGGGCAACATTTTTCAATACCAATTTTAGTGGATTTCAATTTACGGATCCCGATTTCGATTTTGCCTTTGAAAATAATATCAACGAGGTTTTCCCAAATGTAGGTGTTGGAACATTTTTCTTTGGAGAAAATTATTATTTAGGATTGTCAGCACCAAATTTATTAACCACGAAACACATTAATAGCAAAAACGGAATCAAAACTACAGGAGTTGAAGAAATTCATTATTTTTTCACCGGAGGCTATGTGTTCGATTTGAACTCAAACTTGAAATTTAAACCTGCTTTTATGACTAAAGCAGTTTCTGGAGCTCCTTTATCTGTAGATGTGACAACTAATTTTTTGATAAATAATAAATTAGAATTAGGTGCAGGCTATCGATTTGATGATTCGGTTAGCGGATTAGTAAATTTCTATGTCTTGCCAAATTTGCGTGTAGGGTATTCTTATGACTATACTTTATCCAATTTAGGAAGGTACAATTCAGGAACACATGAAATATTTTTACTATTTGATTTAGATACGTCTAGTTTATCATCAAAAGGGTTTGAAAAATCACCAAGGTTCTTCTAATAGCGAAAAAAATGAAAAAATACTTTTATATACTTTTTATATTTTGTTTTAGTTTCACCTTATTTGCCCAAAAAGCAACTGAGAAAAAGGCAAATGCATTATTTGAAAAAAAATCTTACGTTAAAGCTGCAGAGATGTATGAGCAGTTAAAGGAAAGTCAGGTGATATTGCAAAATTTAGGAGATTGTTATTATAATAATTCTCAAATGATTGATGCTGTTCGTGTATATGGGAAATTATTTTTATCCTATAAGGATAGCGTAGCCCCAGAATATTATTTTAAATATGCACATTCTTTACTAGGAACTGCAGATTATACAAAGGCAGATGCTATAATGGGTGAATATTTGAAATATGAGATAAGTACTTCTAAGTTTATTGCTAATCTCGTTACAAATGTTCCTTACAATTACGAAATACAATCGATGTCTAAAAATACATCCAACGGAGATTTTGGGATGTCTTTTTATGGAGATAAAGTATCATTTGCCTCATTGAGAAATTCAGAATCTAAGTCATTTGGATGGAATGATAAACCCTATTTAGATTTATTTAGCGCCAATGTTAGTGATAAAGGGTTATTGGCAAATGTCGAACCTTTTCCGAAAGAAATAAATACCAAAACACATGAAAGTTCAGCTACTTTCAGCGCCGATGGTCGTATCATGTATTTTAATCGAACAAATGATAAAAAGGTAAAGATAGGCGATGAAAAAATTGCGGTTATCAAAATTTTTAAGGCTGAATTTGTAGATGGAAAATGGACTAATGTAAAAGAACTCCCATTTTGTAGTGATATTTATTCAACAGAGCATCCAGTTTTAAGTAAGGACGGAAAGAAATTATATTTTTCCAGTGATATGCCAGGAACATTAGGGTCTTTTGATATTTTTGTGGTAGATGTTAATGAAGATGGAACTTTTGGACAACCTCAAAATTTAGGTAAAGCTGTAAATACTATTCACAGAGAACAGTTCCCCTTTATATCAGATGACGGAACGGTTTTATATTTTGCATCTGATGGGCATCAAGGAATGGGAGGTTTGGATATTTTTATGAGTAAATCGTATGACGGAACATTTGCAAAACCATTAAATCTTGGCGAAACAATAAATAGCAATCTAGATGATTTTGCCTATGTTGTCGATGAAAAAAAGAATAAAGGGTATTTGTCATCAAATCGTAAAGGAGGAGATAATTTATACAGTTTTACAAGAACAGAAAACGAAAATCGATTTGTTGTTGAAGGTGAAGTAAAAGATAAAAATACACAAAATCCTTTACCAGGAACTTTAGTAGCGTTATATGATGAAAATAACATACTAATAGGTCAAATGGTTGTGGGAGCTGATGCTGATTATGTTTTTAGTACAGAACCTAACAAGAAGTATAGAATCGAAGCGGTAAAAGATTTTTATATTCCTCATAGTGAAGAATTTGTTACCAATGAAGACGGAAAACTTCGTTACACCATAGAATTATTCATGGAGTGCTATGACGATGCTGAAGAGATTATAACAAAACGTCAAGATGGTAAAGTCCAAATCGTACTTGAAAATATTTATTTTGATCTAAATAAATGGGATATTAAAGAGGATGCCGCTAGAATATTAAATGTACTAGTAGATTTATTGAACAAATATCCAGTGATGGAAATCGAAATTGATGCACACACGGATTCACGTGCTTCCGATACTTATAATTTGATGCTTTCGAATAAAAGAGCTGCTTCATCATTAGAGTATTTAGTAAAAAATGGTATCAAGCGTAAGAGATTGCGTTCCAGAGGTTTTGGTGAATCAGTACCTCTAATTAAATGTGGTAAAACAAAAGTCTGTACAGAACAAGAACATTCTATCAACAGACGATGTGAATTCATAATCTTAAAATAATAAAAATGCCACTTTAAAGTGGCATTTTATTATTTGATACAACTACGTTAAAGCTCAATAATACAAATCTAAATCACATTATTTCGATTATCTTTACAACCATTTTGTCTTGATTTATATAAATTAAAGTGTTTTTATGAAAAAGTTTTTTATCTATTTTGCTTGTGTTTCCTTCTTTGTAAACTATGCTCAAGACCATCCAAAATTGGTTGTTGGAATTGTAGTGGATCAAATGAAAATGGAGTATCTCTACCGTTTTCAAAATGATTTTTCAGAAACTGGTTTTAAGCGATTATTAAACGGTGGATATACATTTCACAACATGCACTATAATTACATGCCTACGTATACCGCTCCTGGACATGCTTCCATTTATACAGGAACTACACCCTCGGTTCATGGAATAGTTGGCAATGAATGGTTCAGTAGAAGATTAGGCAAAGAAATGTATTGTACCGATGATGATTCTGTAAGCACTTTAGGAGATGGAAAAGATAAAGAAGGGAGAATGTCTCCTAAAAATTTGCAAAGTACTACAATTACAGATGAATTGCGTATGGCGACAAATTTTAAAGGGAAAGTAATTGGAATCAGTATTAAAGATCGTGGAGCTATTTTACCAGCAGGGCATTTTGCAAATTGGGCATTTTGGTACAGTAAAACTGGAGCATTCATCTCAAGTACTTTTTACAATTCAGCATTACCAAATTGGGTTACCGAGTTCAATCAGGAACAGCGCTTCATGCCCTATATTAATAAAGGATGGGATTTATTCAAACCCTTAGCAACATATGATGAAAGCTTGCCAGATGACAATCCGTATGAAGGCAAATTATACAATAGTGCAGCACCAGTTTTTCCATATAATTTAAAAGATATGTATGAAAAAAACGATGCTGGTATTATCCGTTCTACACCATTTGGCAATAATCTTTTGGCAGATTTTGCTATGAAAGCTATAGAGAAAGAAGAGTTGGGCAAAGACGAAATTACCGATTTTCTTGCTGTAAGTTTTTCATCTACAGATTACATTGGGCATCTTTTAGGACCCCGTTCTATGGAATTGCAAGATACCTATCTACGTCTAGATCAAACTATATCTGATTTCCTTATCTATCTTGATAAGACAATAGGGAAGGGCAATTATCTCGTTTTTCGAACTGCTGATCATGCTGGAGCTGAGAATGTTACTTTTTTGAAAGATCACAAATTAAATGTAAGGAGTGTTGAACCTAAAGAAATAAGAAAGGCATTAAAAAGTTTTCAACTGATACTTTTGGAGAGGATTTAATATTGAATTATTCTAGTTTTAATCTCTTTTTTAATAAGGAAATTATTAAGAATAAAGGATTAGAGTTGGCTAAAGTAAAAACAGCCTTCAAAGATTTTTTAATGACTCAAGAACAGGTGAAGAGAGTATACACAGAGGAAGAAATTTTAGCATCTAGTAATGATTTTTATCTTAATGCCATTGCAAATGGATACGATGTGACTCAAAATGGAGACTTAGTTGTACTAGATAAGCCTGGTTACATTGAATATCAGGGAACAGGAACTTCACACGGAACGATATATAGTTATGATACACATGTTCCTTGTATTTTTTATGGTTGGAACATCAAAAAAGGAGAATCTCACGATAGAAAAGTGATTACCGAAATCGCCCCTACATTGTCTCAATTGCTTAAAATTCCTTTTACTAATGGAACAGAAGCTAAAGTCATGACAGAGGTTTTAGGAAAGTAAATTAAAATTTTTACCTCAAATCATTTCTTAATGAAAAAAATCATAGTACTTGCTCTTTATTTACAATTTCAAATCACCTGCCAAAGTTGTACTCAGTGGACTGGTCATCAGCAACAAATTTGACAAATAGCTTAGGTGCATCAGTAGTTACAGATTTTAGTGGTTTGCATTGGAATCCAGTCAACAATCGGCTGTACGGAGTTCAAGATAATGGTGTTGTACGAGTTTTACAGTTTGATATCAATACGAATTCTTTTTCACAAATAGCTAATAGAAGTATTTCTGGTGGTCCAGAAGGGATTACACAAGCAAATCTTTATGCGAATGAGTTTTATACTATCGATGAAACAAAGTATGAAATTAGACGATACACCCATTCATCAAATTTTTCAAACCTATCTTTAACACTGGTTTGTTGGCTTCTCCTTACGGGATGTATTTTCCAGCTTTGAGTTTTTGGGTTAGACGCAAGCCTTAGGATTGTGGACTTTTTTATTGCCAATCAAAACGGCATTATTTGGGTTTAATATAATCCTAATTGATGATGATTTTTTATATGTTGGTAGATACAGAACAAACAGAAGTGAAAGTTGTGATTTATCTCTTGATAGAGGTTCAATTTTGCATAATGTCGGAAAAACAAATTAGAAGTTACCATTTGTGAAAGGTTTGTTGTTAAAATGATATTTTGTAACCCTGAGAAATGATAACATTGAAGGTTTGCCACGTCAAAGTGTTCTGAGCGATAATGTGAGTGCGTGGCTTTGAGGGATGTAAAAGGAGAAAGTACTGCCTCAAACGTGTTGAGATGGTTTCAACCGGGGGCGAAGGAGTTGTGCACCTCTTTCCAATACAGAGGGTGTGCACAAATTCATCCTAATCCAGCTGATAATTTCATCACGATTTCATCTGATAAAGAAGTTGTTTCTGCAATTAGAATCTGTAATAGTTTGGGACAAGAAGTGATAAAAATGGAAAATAAAAGTAGTGTTTCAACAAGTATTGATGTCTCAAAATTACAATCTGGAATTTATTTTTTGGAAGTTAAACATGGAGAAAGAAGTACAAAAACTAAATTTTTGAAGAATTAAATAGTAGAAACTTTTTAGATTTATAAAATCAAAAATCCCAAAGCATAGAATGTTTTGGGATTTTTTTGTTGTGGTTGTTTTTGTTTAGAATAAGTATGTTGTTATGAAATTAGAGCCTCTGCTTCTATGGGCAACATGATTTGGTTTTTTAATAAGTCTTCAAAGGTTTCACGCTCTCTAATTAAAATTCCTTTACCGTCTTTCCATAAAACTTCCGCTGGTTTGTATCGAGAATTGTAGTTGGATGACATCGAAAAACAATACGCTCCAGCATTTCTAAAACACAATAAATCTCCTTCATTGATTTCAGCAATTCTACGATTGTTGGCAAAGGTGTCCGTTTCACATATATAGCCTACAACGGTATAAAAGCGTTCTTTTCCTTTTGGATTAGAAATATTTTCAATATGATGTTGGGAACCATAAAACATAGGGGCGTATTAAATGATTGAATCCACTATCAATTCCAGCAAATACGGTTGAAGTAGTTTGTTTCACCACATTTACTTTTGCTAAGAAAAACCAGCTTCACTCACTAAAAATTTACCAGGCTCGAAAGCTAATGTTAATTCACGACCGTATTCTTTTCGAAAGCTAAAAATCGTTTAGACAATTTTTTCCCTAATTCTTCAATGTCAGTTTCAATATCTCCTTTTTTGTAGGGAACTTTAAAACCACTACCAAAATCAAGAAAATCAAGATTTTTGAAATTTTTAGCAGCATCAAAAAGGATTTCTGCAGCATAAAGGAAAACTTCAATATCCAAAATATCAGAACCAGTGTGCATATGCAATCCATTGATGTGCATTTTGGTATTCTCTACTATGCGAAGTATATGTGGCATTTGGTGTATGGAAATACCAAACTTACTATCAATATGACTAACAGAAATGTTTGAGTTTCCACCGCCATAACATGTGGATTGATACGGATACAAACAGGAACATTTGGATGTTTGGTCCCAAAATGTTCTAAAACGGAAAGATTATCAATGTTTATTTGTACTCCTAATTGCGCCACATCTTCAATCTCTTCAAAAGAAACTCCATTTGGGGTATAAATGATTTGTTGTGGTTGAAAGCCCGCATGTAAACCTAGTTGTACCTCCTGAATGGAAACGGTGTCAAGATTTGACCCCATTTGTCTTAGCAGTTGTAAAATAGCCAAATTAGACAACGCTTTTACAGCATAGTTGATGCGTAAACGTTCTACTTTAGAAAAAGCAGCTCTTAAACGGTGGTATTGTGATTGTATTTTCTCGGCATCATAAACATATAGAGGATTACCGAATTGTTCTGCTAATTGTACTAAATCTTTGGGTTGCATTTCGCTAATTTTTTTTGCAAATCTATTATAGAAAAGTGTTACATCAAAGAAAATAGTGAAAACTAACAAAATGTAACATTGTGTTATATATATAACAATTAATTTTTAAATTTATAGCCAATAGTGAACAGAAAGAATGGGATAGTTGAAGTTTACTAAGAAATGATTGCATGAATCAGCCATGCAAGGCTATATATTTTACATTTGATTATAATTATTTACAAACGACTTTAACCCGATAACAGATTTGAAGTCCGTGCCCATAAAGTGGAGCAAGCAAAGAGAACGTAAAATAAAAAGATTTACTATTTAGTGTAGGCGGGTAAGCTGTCTTGACAATTTACAACTACTAGCTCAAAATCCCTTCCCAATAGTGAATTTGGGCGGTCAATCCCGCTTTTTTTTCTTCCAATTTTTGAATTGCCAATCTCGTATCGCCAAGATCAAAGGCACTCCTGCGAGACAGTAAGCTGCACCAAGAAATAAGGTTTTCAGTATTTTGCAAATGGATAGGAAGGTGTTTTGGATACTGTTCCGAAAGATGCAACCGCTGGAGTAATCGGGTTTCTTTTGTTTGATTTGGTCAAGTGTCAAATTGTTTTTTTGTTCCAAAACCCTTAACTCTTGCAACGCTTTTGTCTTTTGAGTTTCTAAAAGTGTGCGGTTGCTGGTTTCCCATTTTGAATACATGGTTTTTAAATCGTCCGCATTTTGTTGCTGCTGATAGATTTCCAATCCCGAGATATAGCCTGAATACTCTGGAGGAATAGTACTTTGTCTAGCAAACCAAGAATATAAAGTTGTTTCAGGTACAAATAACAAATCCGCTATTTCCTTTAGTTGGATACCTAAACTTTGAAATTTGTTTTTCATCTGTAACTATTTTCTATAATCAATCACAAAACAAATTAATACTTGCGTACTAGTTTTATGCGTACTAATTGTATTACGCACCATTTTACTACGCATCATTGCGTAATGGTTCAATGCGTAATGATTTTACTATGCGCCTATAAATTACGCAATTCACTTCAAAAAACACCAGAAAAAGGGCTGGTGTTTAAAAATCATTGATGATACTGCCACAAGGCGCGCTTTTTTCTTAGTTCTAAGGCTCTTTTTGAACGGGTAAAATACAACAGTAACAATTGTGCCTCGCCAGTATCGGTGTTTTTATCTACTAACGAAAGGGCACTTAGGGTTTCCGATTTGCGGAAATTCAATCGTCGCAAACGGGCTTTGGCACTGTCTAAGTCGATGGCAACATTTTCGTGTGCACGTGTGCCGGGTGTTAAGGCGGCAAGCTCTGTTTCTTTTGAGGTGACAATTGCTTGCATTTCGGCAATTTCTAGGTCTAAATTTTCGCTGCGGTAAACCGATTTGTCCGATTGCAACTCGCGGCTCCCTAATTTAACTTCAAATCCTTTTATTTGAAGTGCTTGTTCCTCTAGCAGTTGATCCACTTCTGCTACCGTTGTCAAAGTGTCTACTTTGAAATCAAAATTTACTAACGTAAAATCCATGATACTAAAATTTAAGGGTTAAAACTTTTATCATAACAGCTATCCGAAAAATTTATTTTGCTAGTAGTTTACATTTATAGAATTTTTAACATGGGTAGTTTTTAGTTGGCGTAGTCTGGTAATAGGATGTGTTCTGGGGTGTTTTTTGTATACAAAAAAGGGTCTCAAAGATTTGGAAGATTTTTATTTATATTTGTTAAGCTATATAGCGAAACAAACCTTCGACAATCTTCCTAATTTTGGACGTATATAACGAGGTTTCTTTCAAATAGACACAAGTTACTTGCAACCCCGCGAAAGGCTGAACAAACAACTAACAGACAGATAAAAAATGATAGACATATTAGCAAAATGGACAATTATACTTTTCGGAATATTTTTTATTTGCGTTGGACTTTTGATGCTTTTCAATCCTAAAAAAGCAAATGCCATTTTGAGAAAAGCAGGAAGTACCAATTTTATCAACTATGCAGAAATTACAATTAGAATAGTTCCAGCGGTTGGACTTATTTTGTCGGCAGATAATTCAAAATATCCAGACATTTTCAAAATCTTTGGTTGGTTTATGTTACTCACTTCATTGGTTTTATATTTTGTTCCTCGACAACTGCACCACAATTTTTCAGTTAAAGCGGCAGAAATATTAAAACCATTTTATTTTCAACTAATTTCAACTCTCTCATTTTTAATTGAAACTTTATTAATTTATAGCGTAGTTTAAACAATGAAGGCAACAAAACTATTTACAGATTTTTTTAACAGCGAAAAAGCAGGTGGGCTTGTTTTAATTGGTTGTACTATTTTATCATTGACACTTGCCAACTCAAATTTTGGTGCAGACTATCACCATTTTTGGCTGACACAATTTGCAGGACACAGCGTAGAGCATTGGATAAATGACGGACTAATGACCATTTTCTTTTTGCTCATTGGTTTGGAGTTAGAAAGAGAAATTTATCAAGGCGAACTTTCAAATTTCAAAGACGCTTTGTTACCAATTTTCGGAGCGTTAGGCGGAATGTTTGTGCCGGCAGGAATATTTTTACTATTCAATTATGGAACCGTGACACAATCGGGAGCAGGTATTCCTATGGCGACAGACATTGCTTTTGCATTGGGTATATTATCATTGTTAGGCAACAGGGTTCCTACTTCGCTAAAAGTATTTTTAACAGCATTAGCAGTTATAGATGACTTGGGAGCAATTATCATTATTGCCATCTTTTATACCAAAACTTTGCTTTGGACAAATCTTTTTATCGCATTAGGAATTTGGCTTTTGTTATTTCTCCTCGGAAAACTAAAAGTAAGAAACCTAATTCCTTATTTCATTGGCGGTGTTGCAATGTGGTATTTCATGCTTCATTCAGGTGTTCACGCAACAATTACAGGTGTTTTGTTGGCTTTGCCATTCCATTCGGTAATGGGTGGAAAATCAACTTGCATATTTTGCAACATTTTCTACACAAACCAGTTGCTTTTATAATTTTACCAATATTTGCGTTAGCTAATACAGCAATAGTTTTTAGTGGCAGTATAACTCAAATAGTAGCAGAAAATAACAGTTTAGGAATTGCACTTGGACTAATTATTGGCAAACCTTTGGGTATTTTTCTATTCACACTTTTAGCAGTCACCTTTGGACTTTGCAAACTGCCATCAGATATAAATTGGAAGTCAATTTTAGGTGTTGGACTTTTAGGCGGCATTGGATTTACAATGTCAATTTTCGTAACCTTGCTTGCCTTTGACAACGAAACAATCATAAATAACTCAAAATTAATAATCTTAATTTCTTCATTAATAGCAGGGCTTTTAGGTTTTTTTGTATTGAATGGAATTTTAAACAAAAAACATATAGAGGATGAGCAATAAATTTTTTAATTTCATTAATCTTCATAATGGCGAAGAAGAACAAAAAAAGGTTTTAGAAAATATAAAATCCAATGTTTCTTTTCGTGGTTCTAATTTATGGATTTTAGCCTGTGCTATTGTAATTGCATCGGTTGGTTTAAATGTAAATTCAACAGCAGTCATCATTGGTGCAATGCTTATTTCTCCATTAATGAGTCCAATAGTTGGAGCAGGATTTGCCTTGGCAATTTATGATTTCGAATTACTAAAAAAATCAGGAAAAAATCTATTAATAGCTACAATTGTAAGTTTAGTTGTTGCTTCACTTTATTTTTTTATAAGTCCATTTAAAGAAACTCAATCGGAATTATTAGCAAGAACATCTCCAAATATTTATGATGTTCTTATCGCTTTTTTTGGAGGTTTAGTAGGTGTAATTGCTCTAACAAGAGTAGAAAAAGGAAATCCAATTCCAGGCGTAGCTATCGCCACGGCATTAATGCCTCCTCTTTGTACGGCAGGTTATGGTTTGGCGATAGGGAATTTTTCATACTTTTTTGGGGCTTTTTATTTATACTCAATTAATTGCTTTTTTATTTGTATATCTACTTTTTTGATTGTTAAATATCTAAAATATGAACCTGTAAGAAGTTTGAATCCTAAATTTGAAAAACAAATTAGATACGGAATCACTTTTTTAATTTTAATTATGATAATTCCAAGTTTTTATTTAGCATATAATCTACTCAATGAAAAAAAGTACGCTCAAAAAGTAGAACAGTTTATCTCAAATGAGTTTACAAATAAAGGGTATGCAATTATTTATAAAAACACAAAATTTAATTCAAATCCTAAAAAAATTGAAGTAGCATTTTTGAACAAAAAATTTAATGCTGAAGAAATAAAAGTGTTAAATCAAAAGTTAGTTCAATACGATATTAGCAATACAAAATTAGAAATAAAACAAGATGCAAAAGATTTAAAAAGTGAAATTTTAAATGAATTAAATAATCAAAATAAAAATTTATCTGAAAAAGATGTTTTAATAAATAATCTTCAAAATGAACTTGGAGAATATAAATTTGATAATTCTGATATTCAGAAAGAATTAAAAATATTATTTCCAGAACTTAAAAATGTATCGTTTGGAAGACATTCAATAAATCAAAATACTGATAGTGCAAAAGTTCTAACAGTTGTTCTTTATCAAATTGACAATAAAAAGGAAAATGTAGATACAGAAAAAATCAGAAATTGGTTAAACCAAAAATTGAAAACAACAAATGTGAAATTAATTAAGCAAGAATAAGTACAGAAGGTAACAAAAGTTTGGCAATATGGAGGGTAATAGGCTTAATAGAAAGTTGGTTTTGCTATTTTGAATGATTTTGTAAATCCGAATATTGGGCTTAATTTAGTCCCAAACCCGCTCTTGTACCAGAACGTTAAGCATAAGCCAAGCAAACCACAAAACAACCATCGACAAACTGACAAAACATAGAAAAAAAGAATGGCATTAAGTTGGAACGAAATAAAAGACCGAGCATTAAATTTCTCAAAGGAATGGGCGGACACTTCAAACGAAGAAGCAGACGCAAAACCATTTTTAGTTGAGTTTTTTAATGTTTTTGGAATTAGCAGTAAACGTGTTTCGACCTTTGAACACAGAGTAAAAAAACTGGACGACAAAGACGGTTACATTGACTTGCTTTGGAAAGGTACCATTTTAATTGAAATGAAAAGTCGGGGCAAAAACCTTGATAGAGCTTACCAACAAGCCATTGACTACACACACGGACTGAAACAACACGAATTACCAAAATACATTCTCATTTCTGACTTTGAAAACTTTCGGCTTTATGACCTTGAAGAAGATAAGACCGTAGAATTTAAATTGAACGACCTTGTAAATAATGTGCAGCATTTCGGCTACATTTTAGGGTATCAAAAAAAGATTTACAAAGAACAAGACCCTGCCAACATCAAAGCGGCAGAGTTAATGGGTAAACTGCATGACAGATTGGAAGAAATAGGCTACACAGGACATCCACTAGAAGTTTACTTGGTTCGTATTCTGTTTTTGTTATTTGCCGAAGACACGACCATTTTCAACAAACAACAATTTCAAGACTATTTAGAACAGCGAACAGCCGAAGACGGCAGCGACCTTGCAGCAAAACTGCAAGAATTGTTTCAAGTTTTAAACACAGCAAAAGAGAATCGTTTTAAAAATCTTGACGAGCAATTGGCTGATTTTCCTTATGTAAACGGAAAATTGTTTGAAGAGAACTTGCCTACGGCAAGTTTCGACACCAAAATGCGACAAGCCTTGCTGGACTGCTGTTATATTGATTGGAGTAAAATTTCACCAGCGATATTTGGTTCCATGTTTCAAAGCGTAATGAACCCCAAAGAACGCAGAAACTTGGGAGCACATTACACCAGCGAAACCAATATTTTAAAACTCATCAAACCGCTTTTCTTGGACGACCTTTGGAAAGAGTTTGAAAGCATTAAGGATAATAAAAACAAACTTCCCGAATTTCATAAAAAAGTAAGCACGCTCAAATTCCTTGACCCTGCTTGTGGTTGCGGAAACTTTTTGGTTATTACATACAGAGAATTGCGTTTGTTGGAATTAGAGATTTTAAGAGCCTCCTACAAAGGAGGACAACAAGTAATGGACGTTAGCAGTATAATTTGGCTTGACGTTGATATGATGTGCGGCATTGAATATGAAGAATTTCCTGCCCGAATTGCCGAAGTGGCCATGTGGCTGATAGACCACCAAATGAATATGCAAATTAGTAATGAGTTTGGGCAATACTTTGTTCGATTGCCACTGAAGAAATCTGCAAAAATTATACACGGAAACGCATTACAAACAGATTGGGAAAGCGAAGTAACTTAAAAGCGAACTTTCTTACATTCTTGGAAATCCTCCCTTCATTGGAAAGCAAGTTCAAAAACCTGAACAAAAGCGGATATGGAAAAAATATTTGCAGGCGTAACAGGTGGCGGAACTTTAGATTATGTAACAGCGTGGTATGCAAAAGCAGCTCAATATATTCAAGATACAAAAATTAAAGTCGCTTTTGTATCAACCAATTCAATTGCTCAAGGAGAGCAAGTCGGAATTATTTGGGGTTTGCTATTTCATAAATATAAAATCAAAATTCACTTTGCTCATAGAACTTTTAAATGGGGCAACGAAGCAAAAGGAAATGCAGCCGTTCACGTAGTCATAATTGGCTTCGCCAATTATGATACTAATGATAAAAGTGTTTTTGAATATGAAGATATAAAAGGCGAAGCCCACGAAATTAAAGTGAAAAATATTAACCCTTATTTGGTTGAAGGGAAAGATATGTTTATCACAACAAGAACAAAGCCTTTATGCAATGTTCCAGAAATCATAAAAGGTAGCGAAACTACTGACGATGGACATTTTATGCTGACTTTAGAAGAAAGTAAATGAACTGAAAATAAAGTATCCTGAAAGCTCAAAATTCATTCGTCCATTTGTCGGTGGTGGTGATTTTATTAACGGAAATGTGAGATATTGCCTTTGGTTAAAAGATGCTCCGCTAAATGAAATTCGTCATATTCCATTTATCCAAGAACGAATTGAAAGGGTTAAAAACTTTCGATTGGCAAGCACAAAAGCAAGAACAAGACATTGGGCAAACTTCCCAACTCTTTTTTCAGAAGATAGACAGCCAACAACAAGGTATTTGATGTTTCCAAAAGTTTCATCTGAAAGACGGGCTTATATTCCGTTTGCTTATGTTGAACCTGAATTTATCATTAACAATACTGCTTCTTTTATTCCTCATGCAAGCCTTTATCTTTTCGGAATTTTGGAAAGCAAAATGCATATGGCTTGGATGAGTTATGTATGCGGAAGAATGAAAAGTGATTTTATCTACTCAAATAAAATCGTTTACAACAATTATCCTTGGCCAGAAAATGTAAATGAAAAACAAATAAAGGCAGTTGAAAAAGCCGTAGAAAGTGTTTTATCTGCAAGAAAAGAATTCCCTACTTATTCTTTAGCTGATCTGTACGACCCTTTAACAATGCCACCAGTATTAGTAAAGGCACATCAAGAACTAGACAAAGCCGTTGATTTATGTTACAGACCGCAACCATTTATCAATGCTGCAAAAAGAATTGAGTTTTTATTTGAACTTTACGAAAAATATACAGCCGATTTATTTACAAAAGAGAAACCGAAAAAAACAAAAAAGACAGCTTGATAAGGACGAGAAACACTATGACAGACAGAACACCAGACTTTAACAGCGGTAGCTGTTGCATAACTTTTTAAAAAACTGATTTCTCCAAATAATTTCAAAAAAAGACCTCTTTTATCCCGAAGTATCGGGATTTTTAAAAAGTTTTTTTTTAAATTTCAAAATCTAGATGGCTCAAAAGAACTATTTCTTAAAAATAGTTGTCTGTATTTGTTGAGAGGCTGTGCGGTTTTTTCACAGTCTGACGTTAGTGGCAATTATTCAGCAGAGAATAATATAAAAAGAAAAAGAGCCACCGTAGCGACTCTTAAATTTCTTAGACTTAATTACGTTACCATAAAGGCAAGAGGCTTTATCAAGTATCATGGTACAAATGTACTACATTTTTTTATATTTACAATATAATATTAATTCAAAAAAATGCGATTTCAAAAAGTCCGATTATATCTTTCCTCTTCAAGAATTGACAGATATCAAATAGCCACAGGAAATAGTTCAACAAAATCAGTAAAGCTTTACAAAGCTAACTTAAAATCGCACAATCTTTCCATCCAATTTTGGGAATTTTAGAAGTAACATTGAGAAACAGAATAAATACTATCTTATCAGGATATTTTGTAGATCCAGATTGGATAATTAACCAAAAAACTGGGTTTATGATTGATCCTTCTCTAACATATCGGGATTATCGAACTGGAAGAATGGTAACAAATGATTACTTAAAAAGTTCTGTCGAAAAATCTGCAAGAAGATTTAGACGATTAAGAATCCCCATAACAAGTGGAAAAATAATTGCTGACCAAACTTTAGGATTTTGGACAGATTTATTTGAATTATCTCATTATAGAATTTTACGTGGTAGACCAATTCAAGTTTTTAATCATTTACCCGCAGGAGTAGGTAGAACTGATGTATGCGACAGATTAAATAAAGTTAGAAAATTTAGAAATCGGATTAATCACAATGAACCAATTTGTTTTAATGGAAATAATATAGATTTCACTTACGCAGTAGATGTATATAATTCTACTATTGAACTAATAAGCTGGATAGATCCAGAATTAATCGATTGGATAAAAAATATGGATTCAGTTATGATAAAAATAAATAATGCTAAAAAAATATAACAGCCTCTAAAAGCGGTTGCTGTTGCACAACCCTTCAAGAAAGAGTTTAGTTTTTTGTGCTATTCCAAATTTCAAAATCTGAATGGCTCAAAAGAACTATTTCTTAAAAATAGTTGTCTGTATTTGTTGAGAGGCTGTGCGGTTTTTACATAGTTTGATGGTATGAGCTTTAGCGTTGCTAATCCAGAAACAATTCATATCTTTGATAGCATCAAATGATAGCATCAATGAAACCGCCTTATGAAATTACACAGACCATTTTAAAACGTATAACGTCAATTTCTGAGAAAATTGGTGAAGTGAATGCTAACTATTTAAACAAGCAATCACCGGCTCTACGCAAGCAAAACAAAATCAAGACGATTCATTCCTCACTTCAAATTGAAGGCAATACCCTTTCTCAAGAACAGATTACAGCATTAATTTAAAACAAAAAAGTACTTGGTCCTGAGAAAGATGTAACCGAAGTTCTCAATGCAATAAAAGTGTATGAAAACTTGGAAAGTTTTAAAGCTATTGATGAAAAATCATTTTTAAAGGCACACCAAATAATGATGAAAGGATTACTTGCTAATCCTGGAAAGTATAGAAATAAAAGTGTTGGAATTGTAAAAGGTTTAGAAGTAGCACATGTTGCGCCGCCATTTGAGAATGTTCCGTTTTTGATGAAAGATTTGTTTAGGTATCTAAAGAAATCAGATGAAATAACTTTGATAAAAAGTTGTGTCTTTCATTACGAAATGGAATTCATTCATCCATTTCTTGACGGAAACGGAAGAATTGGAAGGTTATGGCAAACCATTATTCTAATGGAAAAATATCCAGTTTTTGAGTTTTTACCTTTTGAAAGCCTGATTAACAAAACACAAAAAGAATATTACGAATCCTTGGCGTTAAGTGACAAAGCTGGAAATTCAACGGTTTTCATAGAATATATGTTGGAAGTAATAGATCAATCACTGGGCGAACTTTTAAACTTCAAGAATCGTACGCTTAGAGAAATGGACAGAATTGAGTATTTTTTAAAAATTTCCCCCAATCAATTTACAAGAAAAGATTATATGAATACTTTCAAAGATATATCCACAGCAACTGCTTCACGAGATTTGAAAAAAGCAACAGAATTGAATCTTATAACAAAACAAGGTAAGGACAACCTGACTTTTTATACTATAAATAGCTTTAGCTTATAACAGCGGTAGCTGTTGCACAACCCTTCAAAATGAGGTTTGTTTTTAGTTGCTATTCCAAATTTCAAAATTTGGATGGCTCAAAAGAACTATTTCTTAAAAATAGTATTCTAACTACATATTTTGAACTAAAGGTGTAGTTGTTTTAATAACAAAAAAGCCTCTAAAAGTGATTTTAGAGGCTTTTAAATTCAATATATTTTTTTTTTACAAACTAGGCAAATCTCCATTTCCTTTTGTAGGCAAATTAGAATAACCCATCAAATATAGATCGACCTGTCTTGCTGCCTCACGACCTTCAGAAATAGCCCAAACAATTAACGATTGTCCTCTGCGCATATCACCAGCTGTAAAGATGTTAGGAACATTGGTTTGATAATTGTTTGCTTTATAATTATTTCTAGCATCTATCTCAAGTCCTAATTGTTCACTCAAAGTCTTTTCAGGCCCAGTAAATCCTAGTGCTAACAATGCTAATTCGCATGGCCAAATTTTTTCAGTATTTGGTTTTTCTATCAACTCTGGTCTTTGACCCGGTTTCATTTTCCATTCCACTTCAACTGTTTTTAAGCCGGTAAGTTCTCCTTTTTCATTGGCAATAAACTCTTTAGTATTGATTAACCAATTTCTATCGCAACCTTCTTCATGTGAAGATGAGGTTTTCAGTTGTAAAGGCCAAAAAGGCCAAGGAGTAGTTTCACTTCTTCCAACGGGTGGTTTAGGTAAGATTTCAAAATTGGTAACCGATTTTGCACCGTGACGGTTTGAAGTCCCCACACAATCAGATCCAGTATCACCACCACCAATGACAATTACGTTTTTGCCAGTAGCTTTTACTTGGTTATCAATTTTTTCTCCGTATAAAACTTTTGTCTGTTGGGAAAGGAAATCCATTGCTTGAACTACGCCTTTGCTTTCTATTCCTTTGGTAGGCAAACTTCTTCTTTCAGTAGCTCCACCACACAAAACGATTGAATCAAAGGCTTTTAATTCGTCAACGCTAAAGTTTACTCCAACATTCACATTCGTTTTAAAAGTAATTCCTTCAGCTTCTAAAATAGCAATACGTCTATCAATAATGGCTTTTTCCAATTTAAAATTAGGAATTCCGTAGCGCAATAATCCTCCAATAGCATTATCTCTCTCAAAAACGGTAACAGTATGTCCAGCACGATTCAATTGTTGAGCTGCTGCTAAACCAGCTTTATCTGATCCTACAACCGCAACAGTTTTTCCTGTGCGAGTTTGTGGAGGTTGTGGTTTTATCCAGCCTTCAGCAAAACCTCTTTCAATGATGCTTTTTCGATATTTTCAATAGCTACGGGTTCTGCAATAATACCTAACACACATGATTTTTCGCATGGAGCTGGGCATAAGCGACCCGTAAATTCAGGAAAATTGTTAGTTGATTGCAAAATTTCTAGGGCACTTTGCCATTCTTCTTGATGCACCATATCATTAAAATCAGGAATTAAATTCCCTAATGGACATCCGCTATGGCAAAATGGAATTCCACAATCCATACATCGAGAACCTTGCTCTTTTATCTTATCTTTTGATAAAGGAATTGTAAATTCATTATAATTTTTTACACGTTCAAGAACAGCTACATTTTCTTCGTCTGTTCTAGTATATTCTTTAAATCCACCTATCTTTCCCATAACTATTGTGCTATAAGTTCTTCTATTTGCTTTTCTTCTGCTAATCTTTTCAATGCTTTTTTGTAATCTGTTGGCATTACTTTTATGAAATGTTTTACATTATTGTCCCAATCGGCTAAAATTCTTTTTGCTAAAGGACTGTTGGTATACATTGAATGATTTTTTACTAAACGTTTTAATTTAGTGATATCTTCTTCTTCTAATGGATCAAAAGCAACCATTTCCATATTGCATAATGTTGCATCAAATTTCTTGGCTGTGTCATACACATAAGCAACACCTCCACTCATACCCGCAGCAAAATTTCTTCCAGTTTTTCCAAGGATGACCACAGTACCACCAGTCATATATTCACATCCATGGTCACCAACGCCTTCGACAACAGCGGTTGCTCCAGAATTACGTACACAAAAACGTTCACCAGCCATACCATTGATGTAAGCTTCTCCAGTAATTGCCCCATAAAGAGCAACGTTTCCAATAATGATGTTTTCTTCTGGTTTGAAAGTGGCAGTAGGAGGAACTTTTATAATCAATTTTCCACCTGAAAGTCCTTTTCCTAAATAGTCGTTGCAATTTCCATGAATTTTAAATGACAATCCATTGGTTGCAAAAGCACCGAAACTTTGACCCGCTGAACCTTCAAAGTCTACTAATATAGTATCTTCTGGAAGTCCTTGATCTCCATATATTTTTGAAATTTCATTACTTAAAATAGCACCTACAGAGCGATCTGTATTTTTAATTTTAAAGGTAACTCTTGTTCTTTCTTTTCTGTAAATAGAAGGTATAGCCGCTTTGATTATGTCAAAATCAAGTACATGTTCTAAAGCGTGGTCTTGCGTTGTGGTATTATGATTTGGAACTGTTTTGGCTTTTTCTGGTTTGTATAAAATGGTAGATAAATCTAATCCACTCGCTTTATAATGTTTGATCGCTTTGTTTACATTCAATTTTTGAGATTGGCCTACCATTTCTTTTAGTGTTCTGAATCCTAACTGAGCCATAATTGCTCTTAATTCTTCTGCTATGAAATACATGAAGTTAATGACATGTTCAGGTGTTCCTTTGAAATTCTTTCTTAATTCAGGATCTTGAGTTGCAATACCAACTGGACAGGTATTTAAGTGACAAGCTCTCATCATAATACAACCAGATGCTACCAATGGAGCTGTTGCAAAACCAAATTCTTCAGCACCTAATAGAGCAGCAATAGCTACGTCACGACCTGTTTTTAACTGTCCGTCACACTCTAATACTACACGACTTCTTAAATCATTTAAGATTAAGGTTTGTTGTGCTTCTGCTAATCCAAGTTCCCACGGAATTCCAGTATGTTGTAAAGAGGTTAATGGAGCAGCACCTGTTCCACCATCGTATCCTGAAATTAGAATTACATCGGCTTTTGCTTTAGCAACACCCGCTGCAATGGTTCCAACTCCTACTTCAGAAACTAATTTTACATTGATTCTTGCTTCACGATTGGCATTTTTTAAGTCAAATATCAATTGTGATAAATCCTCAATGGAATAAATATCGTGATGTGGAGGAGGAGAAATCAATCCAACGTAAGGTGTTGAATTTCTGGTTGCTGCAATCCACGGCACTACTTTTTCACCAGGTAACTGACCACCTTCACCAGGTTTTGCTCCTTGGGCCATTTTGATTTGTATTTCTTTGGCATTGGTCAAGTAATTGATTGAAACTCCAAATCGACCGGAAGCTACTTGCTTGATGGCACTGTTTCTAGAATCTCCATTCAATTCTTTTTGAAAACGTCTTTTGTCTTCTCCACCTTCTCCAGAGTTGCTTTTTCCACCAATTCGGTTCATAGCAATAGCTAAATTTTCATGAGCTTCTTGGCTAATAGAACCGTAGGACATGGCTCCTGTTTTGAATTTTTTTACAATTTCTGTCCAAGGTTCTACTTCATCAATGGAGATTGGATCTAGATTATTAAATTCAAATAATCCTCGGATAGTCATTAGATTTTTACTCTGATTGTTAACCATGTCGGAGTATTCCTTATAACTTTCAGGACTGTTCAATCGAACAGCTTGTTGCAATTTTGAGATAGTAGTTGGATTAAACATGTGTTTTTCCCCATTTCTTCGCCATCTATAAATTCCACCTATTTCAAGTGGCAGTAAACTAGCCACTTTTGCATTTGGAAATGCTTTTTGATGTCTTTTCTTAACTTCTTTTTCAATTTCCATTAGACCAATCCCTTCAATACGGGATGGAGTGTAAGGGAAATATTTAGATGTAAAAGTTTTGTTTAAACCCAAAATCTCGAATATTTGGGCAGCTCTATAAGAATGTAAGGTAGAGATACCAATTTTATTCATGATTTTAATAATTCCTTTAGCTATAGCTTTATTAAAATTTTTAATAGCATAATCTGCATTCACATTTGTTATAAAGCCTTGATTTACTTGGTCGTAAATAATTTCGTTAACCATGTAAGGATTTATTGCACTGGCACCGTATCCAAAAAGTAAGGCAAAATGATGCGGTTCTCTTGGTTCAGCAGATTCAATTATGATTCCAAATTTGGAACGCGCTTTTAGAATATTTAAAGAATGATGGATGTAAGAACAAGCTAGTAGCATCGGAATTGGTGCCATTTTTTCACTAACACCTCTATCAGAGAGGATAACAATGTTGCAACCTTCTTCTGAAACGGCTTTAAAAGTAGCTTGAACACATTTTTCAAGTGCTCGTTCAAGGCCATTAACTCCTTTCTTGATTTCGTATAAAGTAGAAATAGTAACTGATTTAAAATCAGCATGATTGATATTTCTTATTTTATCTAAATCTTCATTAGAAATTACTGGATTTTGAATTTTTAATTTTTTACAATGTTCAGGAACAATATCAAAAATGTTATAATCACCACCAATGGCTAAACTAATGTCAGTAATTATTTCTTCACGAATACCATCTAAAGGAGGGTTGGTAACTTGAGCAAATAATTGTTTGAAATAATTATATAAAAGTTGTGGTTGATCAGATAAAACAGCTAGAGGTGTGTCGTTACCCATTGAGCTTATCGCCTCCGCACCACTAGAACCCATAGGGTCTATAATTGTTTTTAAATCTTCTATAGTGTAACCAAACAAACGTTGTCTGGTTTCAAAATCTACATTTTCAGTTGGAATTGCGTTGTCGGTGTATGGAATTTTTGCTAACTGTAATAGGTTTTCATCCAACCATTTTTTGTAAGGGCGTTTGGTAACAACAGAATTTTTTACTTCATCATCTTCTATAATACGTCCCTCATTCATATCAACCAAGAACATTTTCCCGGGTTCTAGTCGACCGTGTTGTACAACATCTTCAGGGTTAACATCCAAAACTCCAATTTCAGAGGACATAATTACGAAGCCACTTTTTGTAAGGGTATATCTTGAAGGACGTAAACCATTTCTGTCTAACAGAGCACCAATTACATTTCCATCTGTAAACGGAATAGAAGCTGGACCATCCCAAGGTTCCATGATGCAGGCATTGTATTCATAGAACGCTTTTTTGTCTTCGGACATGGTTTGATGTTTTTCCCAAGCTTCAGGTACTACCATCATCATTGCTTCAGGTAATGAACGACCAGTCATTAATAATAACTCAACAACCATATCCATGGAAGCTGAATCCGATTTACCTTCCAATACAATTGGGAATAATTTTTTGATATCATCACCAAAAACATCACTTTTCATCAATTCTTCTCTGGCACGCATTCTGTTGATGTTACCACGAAGTGTATTGATTTCTCCATTGTGACACATATATCTGAAAGGTTGTGCCAATTCCCAAGAAGGGAAAGTATTGGTCGAGAATCGTTGATGTACTAATGCTAATCTAGTTACTAAATCGGTATCCAATAAATCGGTATAATATCTGCTAATGTCTTCTGGCATCAACAATCCTTTGTATATAATAGTTGTAGTAGAAAAACTTGAAAAATAGAAGCGGTGGCTTTCAGAAATTCTGGATTTAATAACTTCTTGTTCTGCAATTTTTCTAGCAGCAAACATTTTAGCGTTGAATTGTTGCTCAGTCAAATCCAAACCATTTTTACCAACGAAAACTTGTTTTATTGTTGGCTCTTTTTCGGCGGCTATTTGTCCTAAATTTGAAACATCAACAGGGACATCTCTCCATCCTAGAAGTTGTAAATTTTGATTTTTCAGTGCCGTTTCAAAAGTAGTTTTACAAAAATCAATTTGATTCTTTGATTTTGGTAAAAAAACCATTCCTACACCATATTCTCTGGGTTCGGGTAATTCAAAATCACACACTTTTTTAAAAAAATCATGAGGGATATCGAAAAGAATTCCTGCACCATCTCCAGTTCTGCCATCAGAGCTAACGGCTCCACGGTGCTCTAATTTTATTAAGATATCAAGTGCTTTGTGAATAATATCATTAGACTTAATTCCATTCAAATTGCAAATAAAACCTGCACCACAGTTATCGTGTTCAAATTCTGGCAAATAAAAGGCCTTGTTCTTCTATTTTCATTCTTAATAATTTTTTACAAAATTAAAGATTTCGTAACATATAATGAATTTTAAAGTCTTAAATGGTCTATTTTTGCAATAATGACAATATTGGCTATCAAAAATAATGATAATGATAGTTTAATAAGCTTGAATTGCTTAATTGATAAAAAATCGTGGCAAAACCTAGCTCTAAACATATAATTTTATCTGGTATCGACTCCGAAAGAGAAATATAACAAATTAGTAACTATTTTTTATATTATCATTTTTAATACTTGTCTAACAATAAATTTACATCATAATAAATTGAAAAATAATTTTTGTTAATCTTAATTTTGTTATTTTTGTGACACTTTAAAAAAGTCAAAAATTTCAAACATGGATATACACGAATACCAAGGAAAAGAGATATTAGCCAGTTATGGTGTGAAGGTTCAGAGAGGTTATGTAGCTAACAACTCTATTGAGGCGATAGCTGCTGCAAAAAAATTAACTGCTGAAACAGGAACAGGATGGCACGTTATAAAAGCGCAAGTTCATGCTGGCGGAAGAGGAAAAGGAGGGGGAGTTAAATTAGCTAAAAATTTGCAACAGGTAGAAGAGTTAGCGGAGCAAATTATAGGTATGCAATTGATTACGCCTCAAACTTCTGCTGAGGGGAAAAAAGTACACAAGGTTTTAGTCGCTGAAGATGTATATTATCCGGGAGAAAGTGAGACTTCAGAATTTTATATGTCAGTTCTTCTAAACAGGAGTCGTGGTCGTAATATGATTATGTATTCTACAGAAGGAGGAATGGATATTGAAGAAGTAGCAGAGCATACACCACACTTGATTTTTACAGAAGAAATAGATCCTACTACAGGTTTATTGGGTTTTCAAGCAAGAAGAATAGCATTCAATCTAGGGCTTTCTGGAAATGCTTTTAAAGAAATGACGCAATTTGTGACCGCTTTGTACGATGCTTACATTGGTTCTGATGCATCAATGTTCGAAATCAATCCTGTTTTGAAAACATCCGATAATAAAATTA
Source organism: Flavobacterium sp. (assembly GCA_016718345.1). GTDB lineage: Bacteria > Bacteroidota > Bacteroidia > Flavobacteriales > Flavobacteriaceae > Flavobacterium. The sequence goes on from JADKDN010000004.1 coordinate 170,917, forward strand.
TAGCTGTTGATGCCAAAGTAAATTTAGACGATAACGCTTTATACAGACATCCTAAATTAGCAGAAATGCGTGATGTGCGCGAAGAAAATCAAATTGAGGTAGAAGCTAAAGAGGCAGGTTTAAATTATGTAGATCTTGATGGAACGGTTGGTTGTATGGTGAATGGAGCAGGTCTTGCAATGGCAACGATGGATTTAATTAAATATGCTGGTTTTGAACCTGCAAATTTCCTAGATGTAGGTGGAACTGCTGATGCAAAACGTGTAGAATTAGCTTTTAGAATTATCCTTAAAGATCCAAATGTAAAAGCTATTTTGATTAATATTTTTGGAGGAATTGTTCGTTGTGATAGAGTAGCACAAGGTGTTGTAGATGCCTACAAGAATATGGGTGATGCTATAAAAGTTCCAATTATTGTTCGTCTACAAGGTACAAATGCAGAAATAGCAAAAGAATTAATAGACAATTCAGGAATGCCAATTTTGTCAGCAGTAGAATTCCAAGAAGCTGCAGACCAAGTAAAGATTGCTTTGAAATAAAAGTATCTATAAATTTTATATGTTACTAAAATCCTGAATGAAAATTCAGGATTTTTTGTTTACAATGGGTTGAGATAACCTCAAAGTTTTAAATTTTAAGTTGAAAAGTTTCATCTGTATTTTTTAGTATTTTAGCCAATATTTTAAACAACCCTATTTCTCTTTAGATAATGAATAAAATCAATTTTTTGACCAAAAGGATAGATCTAACAATTGTATTTGTCTCGATGATAATGATGCTGATTGTTTTGACTTTACCTTTTAAAGCAAAACCTTTTGGCGATATTACTTTTCACGAAGAATCAAAGAATTTAGCATTATTTATTAAAGGAAAAGTTTCTTTCAACAAAGTTGCAATTACCGCTGCTCCGGGACCAATTATTTTTTACACTCCTGCTTATTTACTAGCTCCTTCAGATGCAACTGACAATCAATTGTGGGTGTATGGCGTCATATTTACTTCAATTATCATTACTATAAGTTTACTTCTTATTTTTAGAATAGGAACTAGTTTCTTTTCCAAAGAAATAGGTCTTTTAAGCATTTTACTTTTTTTTATTTTTCCGATACATTGTTACTATTCCTTGGGAATATTGGCAGAAGCTCCAGCTTTTTTCTCACTAACTCTAGCACTATATGGTTGGACAATTGCATACAATCAACCAAGAAAAAAATTAGGTTGGTTATAATGACACTTGGAATTCTATTTTTAATATTAAATAGACCAAATGCAATGTTACTTTTAGGTTTGGGTTTTGTAGTGATTCTGTATTCTTTTTTCAGAAATAAATCGTTTTTCTCAATATATGGTAAGAAAATGGGAATTACTTTTTTGAGTGTAGGAGTTTTAGGGTTTTGTATTTTGCAATTGACAAAAAACATTACCGGAAATAAATCAGCTACTAATCAAGATACACTTTTGTATTATGTTATGCATGAAGGACGATTTCAATTTAGAGAAGAACCTTTTGATTTTCGTTATTGGAGCACTTCTACAAGGCCAGATAGTAAAGATTTTAATGATTGGAAAAAAAGTATTCAACATCTATCAGTTGATATGAAAACTACAAATCGTTCCTATAGTGAAGTTTACAAGGAGTTTTTGGTAGATGATGCTGTACGACATCCTTTTTGGTTTACAAGACAGTTTTTAATTAAATGTGGTTACGGACATCTTTATTTCATTAATAGTATTCAACCAGAAAACTTCAGTATGGGACCGTTCAAAGGCGCATTCGGATATTGGATGTTCATGTTTATAATTAATTGTGTTAATTTAATTATTTTAGCTGGAGCATTAATTTTTGTATTCAAAGAAAAAGAATTAATTCGCTACTGGATATTTTGGGGAATCGTACTTTCTTTACTTATTTTTCATGGATTAACCTATATGGAACCTAGATATATTTTTCCTTCGCGAGTGGCACTCTATTTAATGAGTGCTGCGGGTTTGTATCGAATTCAATGGATACAGAAAAATGTAAATAAAATGACCGCTTTTATGTTTCCTGTTTCAAATTCTATTACAGTATGAGTGTAAATCTAAAACCCACAATTGGAATAATTTCACCTTGCTACAATGAGGAACAAGTTTTGAATGAAACAACTCGTCAACTGCAGGATTTAATAGAACATTTAGTAAACAAGGAAATCATTTCCAATAAAAGCTTTGTAGCCTTTGTAGACGACGGAAGTAAAGATGCTACTTGGAAAATTATTGAAGAAAAGGCACATCAAAACAAGCACATTAAAGGACTAAAATTAGCTGGAAATGTAGGACATCAAAAAGCTCTTTTAGCGGGTTTACTCACTTTCAATGAAGATACAGATGCATTAATTTCAATTGATGCTGATTTGCAGGACGATATCAGCATTATTGAAGAAATGATTGAGAAATATAAATCAGGAGCGGATATTGTTTATGGTGTGAGAAAAGCAAGAGTTTCTGATACTTTTTTTAAAAGAAATACAGCATTGTTTTTTTATTTTTTAATGAAGAAAATGAAAACCAATGTTATTGATGATCATGCCGATTATAGATTGTGCAGCAATAGAGTGATTAAAGCTCTTTCTGATTTTAACGAAGTCAATCTATTTCTTAGAGGGATTATACCCTCTATGGGTTTCAACAAAGAAATTATATATTAAAATAGATTGGAACGCTTTGCTGGTGAATCCAAATATCCATTGCGGAAAATGCTTTCATTCGCCTGGAACGGTATTACCTCATTCAGTAATTATCCACTTAAATTGGTAAGTGCTATAGGATTTATTATCTTTTTGTTTGCGTGCTTTTGAGCGTGTATGCAATTGCTGCAATCTACACAGGCGATGTAGTTCCTGGTTGGTTGTCAACAGTGTTGCCTATGTATTTCTTAGGTGGAATTCAATTATTTTGTTTCGGAATCATTGGTGAGTACATTGGGAAAATATATTCTGAAGTCAAACAACGCCCACGTTATATTATAGACAAAAGAATAGATTAAATAAAAATCCTGAATTAAGTTCAGGATTTTTTGTTCTTTCCATTATTGAATTTCACCTTTTCAACCACCTGAATTTTAGGAGCAGTTTTTTTGTTTTTTGAATTGAAAGCCGGTTTGGCTGAACTCCGTTCGTTCTTTTTAAAATCAGTCTTAGGTTTAAACTCCACTTTAGGTTTTTCACCCGTTGGTGTTTTCTTAAATTCTTTTGGTTTTGCTTCCGCTCGATGAATTGCGATGACGTCATTTGGGTTTTTAGGATTTTCTTTTGTGCCTCTCAAATGAATGACCAAACCATTCAAAAAATTACGCAACACTTGGTCACCACATTCCATGTAATTGGGATGGTCTTGATTGCGAAAAAAGTTTCCAATTTCGCCTTTTGACATTCTAAAATCTACTAATTCTAGGATTTCAATTATTTGGTCGTCACGAAGCATTAAAGCTACTCTGAGTTTTTTGAAAATATCGTTGTTGTTCATTTTTACTGTATTTTAGATAAGATGTATTCTAACTTAATTGAGCCAAAGATACGCTTTTACAAAACCATCTCTCCATAATTTTTCATTGTGTTGGCCTCCTTTAATAACTACTTTTTTATTAAGCTTCATGCAATCGCAACGTTTAGTGTTTACAATGTATTCAATTTTATTGAGATCCGCAATCATATCAGCGTCACCTTCATTGTCACCACAAAGGAAATAGATTTTTGCTTTTAGATTTTTTGTATTCTCTGTCAATTCAAAGATTTCTTTTCTATTAATCCAAAAGGCTGGTGAAAAAACTCCTACTTTCCCAAAAACTTCTGGATATTTCAAAATGGCATAAAAAGACGTTAATCCGCCTAAAGAACTTCCCATAATCATGGTGTTTTTGGCATTCGTTTTAGTTCGGTATTTTTTATCAATTTCAGGTTTTAGGGTTTTGACAATAAACTCGAGATAACTATCTGCTTTTCCACCACCGTATTTTTCATTTTTGTAAGGTGTTAATTCTTCTAATCGCTTTGCATTTCCGTGCTCAATTCCAACTACGATGACCTGCGCATTCAAGCTATCTAGTTTTTCATCAACATTCCATTCCCCAACATAAGATGTTTTAGCATCAAATAAATTTTGTGCATCATGCATGTAAATGACAGGATATTTTTTGGTTGAAGTAGCGTAATCTTTCGGTAAATACAACCAAATTTTTCTAGACGTGTCTAATGGTGATGCGTTAATAGTAAAAGTAGTAACTTGTTTTGATGCGGTACTTTCTTGAGCATCAACTTCAAAAACCGAAAGAAATAGCAAAACGAACAGTACAATTTTTTGAATCATAACAAGAATTTTGGGAATTACTTTTAAAACAATATTTTAGCTAAAAATAAGAATTTCATGAATACTCAGGAAGAAAAAATAAGCTTATTAATGGAGATGATTGCATTTTCTGTTGTTGATGGACGTTTGCACCAACGAGAATATGACTTTTTAATATTAGTAGCTACTGAATTAAAAATTAGTAAAGCTGATTTTGATGATTTATTTCATCAGGAACTGTCCACTATTCCCATAAAATCTGAATTTGAGCGGATAAAACAATTTTATAGATTAGCCTTATTGATGCATTGTGATGGTGTAATGCATGAACGTGAAAAAACGGCTATTCATGAAATAGGAATCAATATGGGATTAAATCCTTTTGCCACAAAACGTATTTTGAAAGCCATGGAGGTAGCTCCATCAAACACCATTTCAGCAGATTTTTTATTGAGTGTTTTTCAGGAGCAAAACAACTAATTCACAAGATAGTAATACTGAAAATTAGTCATTTAAAATTCTTAAATTTCTCAAAAAAAATGTCAAAATGACTTTTTCAAAGTGAATAAAGTTGTCATTTTGACTTTTTTTTAAGCTCGGTATATTTTTTGTTTTATAGCATTCAAATTTATGAATGTTTAACTTAAAATTTTAATAATCATGAATGTTATAAAAAGAAACAACAATGTTATTTTTCCATCAATTATTGATGAAATGTTCAAACCAGATTGGTTAGGTGGTGTTCAAAATTTTGGTTCTAACGTACCTGCAGTAAACATTAAAGAAACTGATACTGTTTTCGGAATTGAATTAGCAGCACCAGGAAAGAAAAAAGAAGATTTCAATGTTGAAATTGATCATAATGTATTGACAATTTCTTCTGAGGAAAAATCTGAATCTAGTGAGAAAGACGCACAAGGAAAATACACTCGTAAAGAGTTTAGTTACAATTCTTTTAGAAGATCTTTTACACTTCCTGAAACGGTAAACTTAGATAAAATTAATGCTTCTTATCAAGACGGTGTTTTACATTTGACCTTACCTAAAAAAGAAGAAGCACTACCGAAACCAAAACGATTAATAGAAATTGCTTAATAAAAAAACGCACTTCAAAGTGCGTTTTTTTATACTATTTTATTTTGTAATACTTTAATTTCATCTCTCAATTTTGCCGCTTGCATGAAGTCCAAATCTTTTGCTGCTTTTTCCATGGCTTTTCGTTTTTCACGAATGCGCTTTTCAATTTCGGGTTTAGATAAATATTCTGTTTCGGGCTCTGCTGCAATAGGAGTGGAGTATCCCAATTCATAATCTACTAAAGGATTTTTAGTAAAAGCACTTTCGATTTTCTTATTCAATGCTTGAGGAACAACATTATTTTCTACGTTAAAGTTAATTTGTTTGGTTCTACGATAATTGGTTTCATCAATCGTTTTTTGCATGCTGGCTGTAATTTTATCCGCATACATGATGGCTTTTCCGTTTAGGTTTCGGGCCGCACGACCAATGGTTTGCGTGAGCGAACGGTGACTTCTCAAAAAACCTTCCTTGTCCGCATCAAGAATAGCGACCAAGGAAACTTCAGGCAAGTCCAGTCCTTCACGGAGTAAGTTTACTCCAATCAAAACATCAAAAATTCCTTTTCGCAAATCCTGCATAATTTCAATTCGTTCTAGTGTGTCTACTTCTGAGTGAATGTAGCGACAACGAATACTCACTTTTGTTAGATATTTAGCCAGTTCTTCTGCCATTCTTTTGGTTAACGTAGTTACTAAAACACGCTCGTCAAGTTCTGCTCGTTGCTGAATTTCTTCAATTAAATCGTCAATTTGGTTCAAACTAGGACGAATTTCAATAATAGGGTCAATCAATCCTGTGGGACGAATAATCTGTTCTACATACACGCCATCTGTTTTTTGCAACTCATAATCAGCCGGTGTTGCCGATACATAAATCACTTGGTTTTGCATGGCTTCAAATTCCTCAAACTTCAACGGGCGGTTGTCCATGGCAGCAGGAAGTCGGAAACCATATTCTACCAAGTTTTCTTTTCGGCTTCTATCGCCGCCGTACATGGCATGAACCTGAGACAGTGTAACATGGCTTTCATCGACTACCATTAGAAAATCTTTTGGGAAATAATCAATCAAACAGAATGGACGAGTTCCTGGCAAACGACCATCGAGGTAGCGAGAATAATTTTCAATACCCGAACAATAGCCTAATTCCCGAATCATTTCTAAATCGAAATTCGTGCGTTCTTCCAAACGTTTCGCCTCGAGATGCTTTCCTATTTCTTTGAAATAATCTACTTGTTTCACCAAATCCTGTTGAATTTCCCAAATGGCATTTTGCAACACATCAGGCGAGGTCACAAACATATTGGCAGGATAAATCGTAAGTTTTCAAAGGTTTCTATCACCTGAGAATTCTTGACATCAAAACGTTCGATTTCCTCTATTTCATCCCCAAAAAAGTGAATTCTGTACGCATCATCGGCATAGCTTGGATAAACATCTACCGTATCGCCTTTTATTCTGAAACTTCCGGGATTAAAATCCATTTCGGTTCTAGAATACAAACTTTGTACTAATTGGTGCAGCAATTTGGTTCGGGAAATGATTTGCCCTTTTTCTATTGGGATGACATTTTTTTGAAATTCTATGGGATTTCCAATACCATACAAACAAGAAACCGATGCCACTACCAAAATATCTCGACGCCCAGAAAGCAGAGAGGCGGTGGTACTCATTCGCATTTTTTCCAATTCATCATTGATAGACAAATCTTTTTCGATGAAAACTCCCGTAACGGGCATAAAAGCTTCGGGCTGGTAATAATCGTAATAGGAAACAAAATATTCTACGGCATTATTCGGAAAAAATTGCTTGAACTCGGAATACAATTGGGCCGCCAAGGTTTTGTTATGTGCTAGAACTAAAGTCGGTCGTTGCACTTCTTGAATTACATTCGCGACAGTGAATGTTTTTCCAGAACCCGTAACTCCTAATAAGCGTTTGGTATTTTTCACCGTCAATAATGCCTTTGGCTAATTTTTCAATGGCCTGTGGTTGATCGCCTTTGGGTTGATAATCGGATACTACTTGGAAATTCATGAATTAGGTGCAGAGATTGAGAGTTGCAAAGGTACAAAGGAATTCAATAAAATGAAGTTGTGATAATTTTTTCAAAATAAAAGAAAAAGTCACTGCATTAAATGATAAAGAATCAGAATAGATTTGTTGATGTATTTTGGATTAGTTCTAGTTGGTTACATCGCATATAGGGTTTGATAAGTCCTGGATTTCGCTTATAGTTTTTCCTTGTATTTTTGGTCAAAATCTATCATCCATTCTATGCCGTATTTATCTCTAAACATCCCAAAATAGGAACCCCAAGGACTGTCTTCCATAGGCATTTCAACAATTCCACCGACTGAAAGTCCGTTAAATAATTGGTCGGCTTCCTCACGACTTTCTGCGCTAATGGCTATTTTAGATCGGTTTTCGTTTTCGTTTGTTCTCCCCATACTTTCGGGAACGTCATTGGCCATTAAAACATTTTGACCAATAGGCAACGCAATGTGCATTATTTTGTTGGCTTCATGATCTGCCACTGGAAATTCGGGGCTCTCCATATCTTTGAAACGCATAATCATGGCAAACTCTCCGCCAAATACTGATTTGTAAAATGTAAAAGCTTCTTCGGCATTCCCGTTGAAGTTAATGTGAGGATTGATTAGTGCCATGATTTTAGTTTTTTAGTTGGTTTTTGATTTTTAATCTCTTTAGGTTTAATTGCTCGAAGCTCTGCTTCGATTTTTTATTTTTACCACAGATTCGCAGATTAAAAAAGATTTTTGAAAATCTGTGAATCTGCGGTTATTATTTCGTTAATACCTCTGGGGCTTTGTCCCGAGGTAGTTTAATGTTCTTAGCTTTAACAATTATACTACTAAATTATGGATGGTAGCATATTGCAAAAGCATAATGGTTTTGGCATCTTTTATTTCTCCAGTGACAATCATTTGAAGGGCTTTTTCGAAAGGTATTTCTAGAACTTCAATGTTTTCTTGCTCTTCATCGAGACCACCGCCTTCATTGACTTTCATTTCTTTAGCATATTCACCCACAAAAAAATGAATGGTTTCCGTTACGGAACCCGGCGACATATAGACTTCAAAAATTTTACGCACTTCGTTTATTTGGTAACCCGTTTCTTCTTCGGTTTCTCTCTTGATGCACTCTTCGGCATTTTCAGTGTCGAGAAGTCCAGCACAAGCTTCAATCATCATTCCAGTTTCGTTTCCATTCAAATAGGTTGGAATGCGTAATTGTCTCGTTAAAATCACTGTTTTATTGGGTTTGTTATACAGTAAAATGGTTGCGCCGTTTCCTCTGTCGTAGGCTTCACGGTATTGGGTTTCCCATGTGCCATCTTTTTTTTGATAGTCGTAAGTTATTTTGCGAAGGGTGTACCAATTGTCAGAAAGGATTTCGCTTTTTATAATTTTAATTTTTGGATTTGTCATAGAATAAATTGCTTGGAATAAAACGGATAACGACAATAAAAGTATAAAAGTACTTTTTTTGTTAGTGTTTTACCTTGATTTAATTGTAAAAACAAAATAGTGTCGTTTTTTACCATATAAGAGAATGAAGAACATTTAAGTCTTAGATTGAATCTCTTATGTGAACTTGAATGACTTAAATGCTAAAATTAAACATACAACTTTTACGCTGCAACAGTAATTGATTCTATTAATTATATCTTATAATTGACGCTAATGTTGGTTTATTTTTTTACATTTATAATAAATTTTAATTTGTCTATGCGAGACAAATACACATTTTGGAATTGGTTCACGAATGAAACGGATTTAAACTGATAAAATAGATTCTTATGTGATTATCAGCGAAAATCAGTCTAATCTGTTTCATCTGCGTACCATTTATTAAATTGTTAGTCCGCTTAGCGGACTGTCATAAATTTTAAACTTAAACAGGAATTTAGTAACCGTTAACGTATAGTATTATGAAAACAAAATTATTCTTCACATTCATTGTATTGGTTTTTTTCCAAATTTCTTTTTCTCAAGAAATTAAACCCGAAGGCGCAACAAATCAAGTTACAGATTCTATTGCAAATAGAGAAAAGACCATTAAGGATATGGAAAATGAAACCAACGGAGTTCTTCCTGTTGCCGCTACAGCTACTGCCAGTGCCGCAGAAATTATAGCTGCTCAAAAAGCCGCTGAAAAAGCGGAGAAAAAAGCCAAAAAAGAGGCAGAAAAAGTATTGAAAGAGCGAGAAAGAGCCCAAAAAGAGGTCGAAGATGCTAAAAAAAGAAGTAGAGCGTAATCAAGAAAGGTTAGAAAAACAGCAAGATAAATTTGAGAAGGAACAACAAGCCCAACAGAAACAAAAGACAAAATTAATGATGCAGAAGATGATCTTGCAAAAGCAAAAGACCGATTGAAAGACGCTGAAAAAGATTTAGTAAGCGATACAGAAAAGCACAATAAAAAACTAGCTAAAGGGAAATTGTCTCCAAATGATATAGAAAAATTTGAGAAGGATAAAGTCAAACAACAAAGGCGTATTGAAGAGTTGAAAGAGAAAGTGGAAAAAGAAGAGCATCAATTGCGGAAAGCCAAAAGATAACCAAGCACAGTTTTTTACTATGATAAAAAAATGATAAAATGCATTGGCTTTTTAGTAAATGCATTAATTTTATCGATTGTAAATTTATCTCCCGTTAGATAAGTTTTTTGAAATAAAAAAAGTGCATTCTATGAGATGGATATTCTCAATTTTTATACTCATTGGTTTTTCTTTAAAAAGTAGTGCTCAGAGTGAGTTTTTGAACAAGTCGGGTTCGTTTGCTCCCGTAGGACCTAGTTTAACTTTGCCACCAACAACTCCTTCGCCTTCTGTTTTTAAATTGCATACTACTCCAGAAGTGACTTCATCTAAATCGATTTTGGAAACCAATACCTTACAGTTTACCAATCCAAACGATTTTAAGAATCCCGGAGATATTTACAAAGAAAAGTTGAATAGAAAATCCGGTGAAGATGAATCAAAAATGTTTAGGAAAGATCAATATTTGGGCGATTTCAGAACCAAATCAGCTTATGTAAAAATTAGTTATCGGGATTTTGGAGAAGTCGATGGTGATGAAATTAGAGTTTTAGTAAATGATAAAGAAGTCGTTTCCCGAGTTTTTCTGGAAGGAAGTTTTAAAGGTCTTGAGTTAGGATTAGAAAAAGGGTTTAACAAAATAGATTTTGAAGCTTTAAATCAAGGCTATTCAGGGCCTAATACGGCTGAATTTCAAGTATATGATGATAAAGGGCAATTGGTTTCTGCCAATCAATGGAATTTGGCGACAGGTTTTAAGGCAACAATAATTATCGTTAAAGAATAATTTAGTCGATACATTCCATCAATAGTAAATCGCCATCTTGGTGTTCAATTTTCACCATTCCATCTTGTATAACGTGATTGCTACTTCCAGTTCTGTAGCCTATGGTGAGGCTATCATCTTTTAAGGGATAGAATAAATTTTCAGAATGAATTCCTGTAACATGTCCAATCGGTATTAAAGAAATAATAGTCTTGGCAGGATACCATTTCTCAAATTTTTTTGGCAAAACAAATACTTTGGAATGATTGTCCAGAATTACAATTTTAAGTAAGTTTCTGTATTTGACAATAGTAGTTAAGTTTGTGATGGTATGATCGGCACGTTTTCCAGTTGCCCAAACCACATTTACAGCAGGAATATTTCTTTCAATGAGATAATCAAATGCTTTTTCTAAATCGGTTTTGTTTTGGTCTGGAGCATGAACAATTTCAATGGGCTGCTGTGATTTCAAAAATTCATACGGATTAAAATCTCTATCAAAATCGCCTAAAACCACATCCACTTTAATATTCAAATCAATTACTCTTTCTATTGCAGAATCTAGCACTACAACTAGGGGAGACCATTCTAATAATTGACCTAATAGCTCCTCATTACGGGAAGCACCGTTAGCAATAATTAATGCGGGTTCTTGGTCGTCGCGAACGATGTGATGAGAAGACATAATGGTATGAAATTATAAACGGTAAAGATAAGGATTCATGCCTCTTAATCGTTAATAGAAAATTTATACTTATTGAATGATGTAATTTTTAGTATCCGTTTCACTCAAACTAAAATATCCAAGCGCATAATTTGACGAATTTGTAGTGTTGATGATATTTCCTCTCACTGTTGCAGGTGGCGATTGAAAAGGACCGCCTCCATTATTTCCTGCAATATTTAAAAGTACACTTAGATAGCTGTAATACGCTTTAGATATGCCAAAATGAGTAACTTCAATTTCATCGCCTACTTTTAAATCACTATTTTGTGATAGACTAAAGAATGTATTTCCTTACAAATAAGTGTCTTCATCTACATAGTAATCAAACTTTACTTGGCTAGAATATTTGTATTTGTACAAGTAGTAATTGGTAGCATTCGCAGGATCATTGTAGAACGTTTTGATTTCTATGTCTTTTCCTGTAAATCCTCCTTCGTTATTTTGCACTATATTTTCGATAGGAGCAACGGGTAACAAAGTTTCTTGAGCAGTATATGTTCGCCTTTGCTGAATGACTGTTAGCGTATATATTTCGTTGAGTATCGGAGCAAAGTTAGTACAGAAATACTCACCTGTATCTGGTCGTTCAATAAAATTGAAAACAATATCCTCACTATTTGTAATAAAAACAGTTGCTCCTGATACTTTTGGAATTGTAGTACTGAAATAATCAGAAGTTGTAGTCAATTTAATTTTTTGTTCGTTTCCTGAGGTTCCTTTTTTCCAATTAATTGAGGCTTCAATAACTAGTTTTGGCGGGGCAGTATTCAAATCAACATCAACCACTTTTTCACAACTGGTGAAGAATAGGCTAACTAAAAGGAGTGATACTAAATATATTTTTTTCATGACCATTTAAAATTTAAAGTTATAACTAACAGCGGGAACCATACCAAAAATAGAAGTTCGCACCGCTTCATTAATTCCTGTATCGGCATTTTGTCTAAAATTAATAGCTGCCGCATTTTGTCTATTATAAAGGTTATAAATACTGAAAACCCATTCTGCTTTCCAATTTCTAGTATCGTTTTTATGTGGCGTTAATGTAGCTGAAACATCCAAATGATGGTAAGCAGGTAATCGATTCTCATTTCGTAATCCGTAGCTAGGAACTGCAATATCAAGGTAATGATACTGTCCATTAGGGTAGGTAACGGGCTGTCCTGACTGCAAAATAAAATTAGCTCCAAAGCTCCATTTTTTGTTTAAATTATAGTTTCCAGTAACAGCAACATTATGAAGTTTATCATAAGCCGAACTATACCATTCTCCATTATTTATTCCCGTTTCTTCAGCAGTTCTTCCCGGAGTTTGTTGTTCAGATTTGGATAGTGTATAGGACAACCAGCCATTGAATCGCCCTTCATTTTTTCTAAGCATCAATTCTAAACCGTAGGATCTTAGTCGACCATTTAAGATGACTTGCTCTATAGCATCATTAGCAATCAAGTTGGCGCCATCAATGTAATCGATTCTGTTTTTTACTTTTTTATAATAGGTTTCTACTTCAATAGAATACATGTCGTCATGAAAATTCTTGAAATATCCAATGGCAATTTGATCTGCAATTTGTGGTTTTATAAAGTTGTCGCTGGGAGTCCAAACATCAAGTGGTGTGGGTGATGAGGTGTTGGAAATAAGTTGTAAATATTGTACCATTCTGTTGTAACTCATTTTTACAGATTGGTTATCATTAAGTTGATAGGCTATTGCTGCTCTGGGTTCTAAATTATCGAAATTGGCAATGGTTTTGTTTTTACTATAAAATTTAGAACCAATAGGCGTGGCTTTTTCATAAATCTGAAGCGCTGAATTGAAAAGAACAGGATTGTCATTTTCATATATGTTAACATTAGACTGACCCAATCGATAAAATAAACTGTAGCGCAATCCATACGTTAAGGACAATTTTTTGAAAGTTCTTGTTCTGCGTCAATGTATAATGCAGGCTCAAAGGCTTTCTTTTTTTTCTAATTGGTCAAAATTAATCCCTGAATTTTCATCCGAAGGTTTAATCGTTCCAGGATTGAAATCAGAGTAAATAGCATTAGCTCAAAAAGTTAATTTGAAATGATCTGAAATGTAGTTTTTAAAATCGTACTTTATATTGTAATTCTTGATGCCAGAATCCCATTTGAACCCAACAAAATCTAGGTCTAAACCGTAGTAATAATCGCTGTAAATGAGTGACAAATTCGAGAATAATTTATCAGAAAATAGATGATTCCATCTTATATTTAAAGTGGAATTGCCATAAATGTTCGTAAAACTTTTGTTTAAACTAAATACATCTCGACCAAAGTAACTGGATAAATATAAGTTGTTATTTGGATTTAATTTGTAGCTGAATTTAGCGTTCAAATCATAAAAATAGGCTGCATTATTTTTTTGGTCTTCAGATAGTTTTAGGAATAGATGTGCGTAGGAAGCTCTTCCTCCAATCAGGAAGGAACCTTTGTTTTTTACAATTGGACCTTCCGCCAACAATCTGCTGGAAATTAACCCAATACCTCCATTCATGTGGAAGTCATTGCTGTTTCCATCTTTTTGATAAATATCCAATACGGAGGAAGCACGACCACCAAAACGTGCAGGGATTCCACCTTTGTATAATTTTAAATCTTTGATTGCATCGGGATTGAACACGGAGAAAAATCCAAAAACATGCGAGGAATTAAAGATGGTTGCCTCATCGAGTAAAATTAAATTGAGTACAACAGGCATTTTTTTGATGGTTGAAATAGACAGTTTGTTGACACTCATTTCTGCCTTGCGAATGTCAGTAGCTTTTCTCGAATCGGTAATGATGACCTCTTGTAATTGCTCTTCATTATTAGAAAGAGAAAAATTAATTTTGGTGTTTTTGTCAAGAGTAATACTGTTTTCCAGACTTTTATAACCAATGTAGCTCAATTGAATTTTGTAGTTTCCTCGCGGAATTGTAATGGAATAGAATCCATATTCATTTGTAGTAATTCCAGTTTTTAATTCTGGAATAAAAATATTTACACCAATTAAAGTTTCGTTACTTTTTGCATCGGTAACTGTTCCGCTTAATGTAAATTTTTGTTTCGTTTGATTATTGTCATTTGTTGCTTGAGAAAATACACTACTTATAAAAAGAAGAAAGGTACAAATAGTGAAATAGTGGTTTTTAGAAATCATAGATAGAGTTGAACTTTTTACTATTACTTTAAGTCTGACAAAAGTAGAGTTTGTTACGGTTGGTAGTATTCTTTTTGGTTTTTTTTAAGATAGATTTAGATTTTGTTATGTTTAATTCATGGAATAAAAAAAGACAATTGTTTCCAATTGTCTTCTTTATACTTTCTATTTAAAAAGATTATGCTAGTTTAGCATCTAAGTTTTCTTTTATAGCGGCTAGGAAACCTTCTGTAGTTAAATAATCCGCAGAGGTTAATCCTTCAGGTTTAACAAGCATTGCTAAATCTTTAGTCATTTTACCACTTTCTACCGTATCAATACATACTTGTTCTAGTGTTAAACAGAAATCAATTAAGTCTTGATTGCCATCTAATTTTCCTCTGTGCTCTAATCCTCTTGTCCAAGCAAAAATAGAGGCAATTGGGTTAGTTGAAGTAGCTTTTCCTTTTTGGTGTTCTCTGTAGTGACGTGTAACCGTTCCGTGAGCTGCTTCAGCTTCAACAGTTTTTCCGTCTGGTGTTACCAATACAGAAGTCATCAATCCTAATGAACCAAAACCTTGTGCAACAGTGTCAGACTGAACATCACCATCATAGTTTTTACAAGCCCAAACAAATCCACCACTCCATTTCATAGCAGAAGCTACCATGTCGTCAATCAATCGGTGTTCGTAGGTAATGCCAAATTTTTCAAATTCTGATTTGTAATGTCCTTGATATACTTCTTCAAAAATATCTTTGAAACGCCCATCATAGGCTTTTAAAATCGTGTTTTTAGTTGAAAGATATAAAGGCCATTTTTTAGTCAATGCCATTTGAAAAGAAGAATGCGCAAATCCGTAAATGCTTTCGTCAGTGTTATACATTGACATTGCAACTCCGTCACCTTTAAAATCATAGACTTCCCAAGTTTGTGTTTCGCCTTCATCAGAAACAAACGTCATGGTAAGTTTCCCTTTTCCTTTAATAACCGTATCGGTTGCTTTGTATTGATCCCCAAAAGCATGACGACCAATAACGATTGGTTTGGTCCATCCTTGAACATAACGAGGCACATTACTCATAATAATTGGTTCACGGAAAACCGTTCCTCCAACAATATTACGAATGGTTCCATTAGGTGATTTCCACATTTTAGAAAGGTTAAATTCTTTAACGCGTTCTTCATCTGGAGTAATTGTAGCACATTTAATACCTACATTGTATTTTTTGATGGCTTCAGCCGAATCAATTGTAATTTGGTCTTTAGTAGCTTCACGACTTTCAATTCCCAAATCATAATATTTAATGTCTAATTCTAAATAAGGAAGAATTAATTTTTCTTTAATGAATGACCAAATGATTCGTGTCATTTCATCTCCATCCAATTCAACAACTGGATTAACTACTTTAATTTTTGCCATGCTATAGTTATGAGGTTTGTTTTTTATAAAATATTGAGCGCAAATATAATAAAACGTATTCGTAAAAAAATAATCGTTAGCCTTTTGTTTTCATAAGTTTAACTTAAATTATCATATTGCTGTTTTTACAGTTTTAAATTGTATAAAATATAATTTTATGAAACGTTATTAAAAAAAAATTCCAACATTACGTTGGAACTTTTTATGATTGAGAGACAATTGATTATCTTCTTTTATCTCTAATTTTTGCTTTTTTACCAGTAAGTTCTCTAAAGTAGAAAATTCTAGCTCTACGAACATGACCTTTTTTGTTGATTTCAATTTTTTGTAATGCTGGCAAGTTAACTGGGAAGATACGCTCTACACCAACTGAACCTGACATTTTACGGATAGTAAAAGTTTCTGTATTTCCAGAACCTCTTCTTTGGATAACAACTCCTTTAAAAAACTGAGTTCTTGTTTTTTCACCCTCTTTAATTTCGTAGTAAACAGTGATAGTATCACCCGCTCCGAAATCAGGGAAATCTTTTCTAGCTACAAATTCGTCTTGAACGAATTTCATTAAATCTGCCATGATAGTATATTAATTATGGTTTTGAATTCGAGCAACATTCACGGTTTTCGCCAGAGGTTGGTCAAATGTGGGTGCAAAGATAAAATATAATTGATAACTAACAATGGATAATGAATAATTTTTTTTAGCTGCAATATGCTCATTATCAATTGTTAATTATTCATTATTCATTTGTCAAGTAAATCGGGTCTTCTTTTTTTAGTGTGTTCGTAAGCCTATTTCATCGTTCCATTTATCAATTTTGGCAAAATTCCCACTAGTCAATACTTCTGGAACCTTCCAACCTTTATAATCAGCAGGTCGAGTATAGACAGGTCCTGATAATAAATTGTCTTGAAAACTGTCTGTCAAAGCAGAAGTTTCGTCACTCAGAACACCAGGTATTAAACGAATGATGGCATCGGATAACACTAATGCACCAAGTTCACCACCACTCAAAACATAATCGCCTATAGAAATTTCTTTGGTAATAAAATGATCCTGAACTCTCTGATCCACTCCTTTATAATGTCCACAGAGAATGATGATGTTTTCATACATCGAAATGGTATTTGCCATCTTTTGATTCAAAGTTTCTCCATCAGGGGTCATGTAGATGATTTCGTCATAGGTTCTTTCACTTTTTAGATGTGAGATGCAGGCGTCTATGGGTTGAATAGTCATTACCATTCCAGCACCGCCACCAAAAGGATAGTCATCTACACTTTTTTGTTTGTTGGTAGTGTAATCCCTTAAATTATGGATATGAACTTCAACTAAACCTTTGTCAATAGAGCGTTTCATTATAGAAGCCTCGAAAGGACTTCTTAGTAATTCAGGAAGAACAGTAATAATATCGATGCGCATTTTTATAGGTTTCAAGGTTTCAAAGGTACAAAGTTTCTGAGTTTGAAACAGCTTAATCCACGAATAACCAGAAAGCTATTTTAAAATTAATTTTGTAATTTTGCACCTCATAAAAAAACAAACGAAAATGGAAAACGGAATATATGCTAAATTCAATACCCAAAAGGTGTAATTTTAGTAAAGTTGACTCATGATTTAACTCCTGGAACAGTTGGAAATTTTGTAGGACATTGAAGGAAATCTTGAAAATAAAGTAAAACCCCAAGGGAATAAATACTATGATGGATTAAAATTTCATAGAGTAATTCCTGATTTTATGATTCAAGGTGGATGTCCACAAGGAACAGGAACTGGAGACCCAGGATATAAATTTGATGATGAGTTTCATCCAACTTTAAAGCACGATAAGCCAGGAGTTTTATCTATGGCAAATTCAGGACCTGGAACCAATGGTTCTCAGTTTTTTATCACTCATGTTCCTACTTCATGGTTGGATAATAAACATACGGTTTTTGGTCAGGTAGTTGAAGGACAAGATATTGTTAACGAAATTGTTCAAGGAGACATCATTGAAAGTTTAGAGATTGTTAGAGTAGGAGGTGAGGCTCAAAAATGGAATGCTGTTGAAGCTTTTAGAACTTTTGAAGGTTCTCGTGCTAAACGTGAAGCTGCTGAAAGAGAAGCTGCTGAAGCAAAAATGGAAAAACTAGCCGCTGGTTTCGAAAAAACAGAAAGTGGTTTACGTTATCAATTCATCCAAAGAGGAAATGGTAAAAAAGCTGAGAAAGGCAGAACCGTTTCCGTTCATTACTCAGGGCAATTGGAAGATGGAAAAGTTTTTGATTCTTCTTATGCTAGAAAAAAACCAATTGAATTTCCTCTAGGTATGGGTCACGTCATTGAAGGTTGGGATGAAGGAATTGAGTTGCTACAAGTAGGCGATAAAGCTCGATTTGTAATTCCATCTCATTTTGGGTTACGGTTCAAGAGGAGCAGGAGGAGTGATTCCACCAAATGCGACTTTGGTTTTGATGTAGAATGTGATGGATGTAGATTTAAGTAATATTCATTTCCACTTAAAATAAAAAATCCACAAAGCTAGCTCTCGTTAGTTATTGGGATTTTTGTTTAAGTTAACTAATTTTTTAAACAGAGTAAATCCGTCTGGAAGGGTAGCGCCTTTTTTTACGATTAATTATTCCGTCTTTAACGGTGTACAGTTTAGTATTGGTGTTTTCTATATGTTTTCCTCCATTTAATGTTACATCATTTCCAATTCTACAGTTTTTATCTACAATAGTATTATTGATAAAGCAACGCTCGCCAATGCCAATATTGATAATATTACGCTCAATATTAGTTCTGATTTCATCTAAATTTTGGTAGAAATCATTACCCATTAAGTAGGAATTCGTAATTGTAGAACCATAACCAATTCTGCTTCTAATTCCAATCACAGAATGTTCTACCTTACAACCGTTGATAATACAACCCTCAGTTACGATTGATTTATCGAAAGTGGATGACCCTGTAATTTTGGTAGGAGGTAAAACCCTTGCCTAGTATAAATCTTACTGGAATTATCAAAAAGATTGAACTTTGGAATGTCGTCTGTCAAACCTAAATTGGCTTCAAAGAATGAGTCAATATTTCCAATATCTGTCCAATAGCCTTCATATTGGTAACTAAGTATTTTGTGTTTTCCTATGGCTTGCGGAATAATTTCTTTTCCAAAATCTTTTGTGTCAGGATTCGACATTAATTCTACTAGTAACTCTCTATTGAAGATATAAATACCCATCGAAGCTAGATAATGTTTGCCTTCGGCCTTCATTTCATCACTAACTTCGGATGTCCAGTCAGGAAGTAATTCAGGTGCAGGTTTTTCAATAAAGGAGGTAATGAAATTTTCAGAATCGGTTTTTAGAATACCAAATTCAGAAGCTTCTTTTGCTGTTACGGGCAAGGTAGCTATAGAAATGGAAGCGCCACTTTTTTCGTGTTCTTTTATCATTTCATTGAAGTTCATTTGGTACAATTGATCACCCGATAGAATCAAAGCATAATCAAAATTATGATTCATAAAATGTTGCATACACTGGCGCACGGCATCTGCTGTTCCTTGGAACCAAGTTGGGTTATCAGGAGTTTGTTCTGCTGCCAAAATATCAACAAAGGCGGTGCTGAAATGGCTAAAATGATAGGTGTTTTTGATATGCTGATTCAAAGAGGCGGAATTGAACTGCGTTAAAACAAACATTCTTGAAATATCTGAATTAATACAATTGGATATTGGAATATCTACCAATCTATATTTACCTGCAATGGGCACCGCTGGTTTGGAACGACTTTCTGTTAGCGGCGCTAATCTTGATCCTTGCCCACCTCCTAAAATGATGGCTAAAGTGCTTTTTTTCATAATTTATGGTATTAATGATTCGTAAACTGTTGTGTATTTTTCTGCTACTGAATCCATGAATGGTCAATCTCCATTCCGACTTTTATCAGGGTCTTTTTTTTGGTATTCTGATACAATTCAATGGCGCGCTTTATGGAATGATTTATATCGGAAATGCTGGTTTGATCATGACAAATTCCAAATCCACCGTCTCCCATATCAAGCACTGTATCTTTCAAACCGCCAATTCGTCTCACGATGGGAATGGTTCCATATCTAAGGGCATACATTTGGTTCAATCCGCAAGGCTCTACTCGGGAAGGCATCAAAAGGAAATCGGCTGCTGCATAAGCAAGATGCGATAGTTTTTCATTGTATCCAATGTGAAAATTATAATTTCCAAAATAGAAATTTTTCAAACCTTGAATACTTCGCTCTACATTCAGGATTTCCAGAGCCTATTATTAAAATATTGATTTCGCCTGCAGTTTTGACTTAAAGCAGTGCTGCAAGCTTCTATCAACAAATCGCTCCTTTTTCAGGAACAAATCTACCGATGAAAACAAATAAGGGTTTCTCAAATTGAGGTTAAATTGCTCGCAAAATTCTTTGTTTTTGTTTTTGCCCAATCCAAAACTAGTAGCGTTGTAGTTGTAATGAATCATCGGGTCACTGGCAGGATTCCAAACTTCGGTATCAATGCCGTTGAGAATTCCAACCGATTTTTCACGTTCGAAGCGCAATAAATTTTCTAAACCACTAGCATAACCAATAATTTCGTCGAGATAACTGGACGAAACGGTTGTAATTTTCCAAGCGCATTTTATAGCAGAAGCAAGAGGATTGATCATGCCGTTCCATTCTAAAAGTCCCGATTTAGTTTCATCAAATTCGGGATATAGGTTATTTTTTTCACACGAATGCGCCTTGGTATTGCGCACTGTGAATAGTGAAAATTGTGGGTATGTTTTTCAGACTGTTGTAGGCCAAACAATTTTGTGCCATAAACGGAATCAATGCCGTATGATGATCGTGACAGTGAAGAATGTCTGGTCTTTGTTTGGTTGCAGTGATCCAGTTTAAAAAAGCAATTTGAAAGCTCAAAAAACGTTCTGTGTCGTCTTCGTAGGCATATATTTTGGGTCTGTCAAAAAGTTCTGTAATGGCAATGGTGTAGAGTTCAAAGCCCAGTTGATTGGTTTGTTCTTTTAAAACTTCAAATGAAAACTCAAATCCACCCAATTGGAGTATTCCTTCATAGGTTTTTTCGAAGGCGTTTTCCTCAAAAAAAGGCATGGCGTAATGCGGGAGTACAACAGCGGTATGATGTCCTAAACGGTTGAGGTATTTTGGTAATGAGCCAACAACATCTGCAAGTCCGCCCACCTTTGCGGCAGGATAACATTCGGCACTAACATGGAAAATCTTCATAAAAAACTATTTTCAAATACGCGTTGTTAAGATACTCATTTATTTCATTTTATTTCTACGTTTTAAAATTAGTAACAAAATATCAGTTTTGTTTTTTTTAGATGATATAAAAACTATACAGAATCATTTTATTTGGATTGGCATGCTGTAGATGGTATGCATTTTCACAATTTTGTAGTGTTTTGAGTATGTTGTGCTAAAGGATTTGCTTGGTGAAGGGAAGTGGGGGTGTTTAATTTTTGATATGACACGGGAAAGGATTCGCACGGGCAATGTCAATAAGTTAAGAAAAAACCGTCTCAGTTTTGTCATTCCGACGAAGGAGGATACGAGCGTAAGCGAACTGGCGAAGCAATCTCATATGTTACTCACGTTATGTGATTTCTCCCGATGGTCGAAATGACAAAAAACCTTAGCTTAATGACATTGTTCACGCGGGAGCTGTGGAAAAATTTACTTGTTTATGGTATTTTGCTTTAGAACCCGAGTTGCAAACGCTATGATTTATGTTCTGATTTAGGTAGGTGTAAAACAGTGGAACCAGTCATTGGTACCTTGGTCAATTTTACGAACATGAAACGAGTCAATACAAGAGGTATCAAGAACGCTAACAAACAGGTACTGATGGCAAGTTTAACCTACAACTTGAAGAAATACCTGCGCTTTGTGGTGAAAAAACCATCTGTTTTAAGCCAAGTTGTATTGATGAAAGTAGGGAAGAAGTACGCTTTTTTAAAAACCATCCTATATGATTTCAAACGCGCATTTATAAGCCTCGAAAAATTCATGATTTTGGACATGAACTAAAAAACAAACCTCCTTTAAATCGCTTTAAAAGAGGCCGTTTATTATAACAATTTTTAAAAATCAGTTTTTTATTGAGGTTGTGCAACAGCTACGGCTGTTATGTGAAGGTTTTTTTAGTTTGGCGGAGTTATTTCTTTCTCAATCTCTTCTGAAACCATCATAATTTCATAAGTTTCTACTCCACGATAATAGGAATAATATTTCCAACTTTTATCTTTTCTCAAACAAGCAATCATAAATTCATCTTTACCTGTTTCTTTTTTAAATCTTCTTTCACCTTCTTCAAAATGATAAGCTCTTATTAAATTTCCAATGTTTGATTCATCAGCCTCGTTGAATTCCACCCAAGGCTTTTCCATAGAAACTTCGGTTCCTACCATCATTATAGTTTCAGGTTTAGTTAATTTTAAATAGGTAAAGAGACTAATAATAATTAGCAAAAAGATTAAGAAAAAATACTTTAACTTTTTCATATAGTGTTCTAATTGAATTGGTTTAAGACTTCACATAATTGTGAAAAACCTCATTTTATTTCTTTTCTACTTCACAGGAGGTCTATACATTGATTTTATAGGCTAATTTTTAAAGTGTTCTGATTTGTCTCAAAAAAATAATTTTAGTTACAAACAGCTTTAAATAGGTCGTTTTTAGAAAAACAAACTCTTTCTCTTGTAAGGCGTGTTCCAAGTCTTGAGTTTTGCTATAAGTTCGGGAACTCCCAAGATGTTTATACTGCGCGTTTGATGTTATAGACTACATAATAAGACTGTGTTCTGCGTTTACTTTTTCTAGTCCTATTAAGTCGGGGTAATTGTAACCCCATTTTCGCTTTATTGTTCCGAAGATATGCTCGTTAATCTCTTGTCGTTTGCGATACAGTTGTGGGGTTGGATTGGTAGCGCTTTAGATCCTCTTCTACGGCATCTGCATACGACTTCCCGGTCTTTCTCTTCCTCCCACTCTACTGGTACATTGCCTCTTTGCGGTTTTACAGGCTGTGGTACGGTATTTTGGTATAAATAACTTGTTTTATCCCCATCTCTGGTTTTCTTGTGCCAACTCCCTGTGGTGGTGGTTTGTCCTTGCGGACAGGTGTATGTGTTGTCTTGTTTGTTGTAGGTCTTAGAGACTAAATACTCAGGTTGAGTGCCATTTTCGTTACTCTTGCCCCGATCGGGATGGGCGACTATGGTGGTTATATTGGCTACTTACAGGCTTTATTTCTCGTCCATTGTGGTAGCCTTTATCTACCAAAACTGTAAAGGTTGTTGCTCCTAGATTTTCCTTTGCTTCTAAAGCTATGGCGAGGGCATTTTTATCGGTGCGGTTAATGGTGTGGGTCGCCACTACTAGGTTGTGCTATCGTCTGCGGCTTGTAGATTATACGATACTTCATGACTTGCCTTGGAACTAGCAGGGATCTAGCATCTTGGTCAGTGGTGCTTATTTGTGGTTCGCCACTGGCTTTTGAGTTGTTCTTCCTAAGATTTCATAGCGCAGTTTGTTTTGTTGCAAGCGTGCATTTTTTGTTGAATATTGGGTATTGTGCTGCTCTTTTCTTGATCGTCATTGTGGTCTAAATCCGTTAGATAGCCTTGGATTTTTGCTTCGATATACTCTTTATGTTTATCGATTTTCTTTTGATTGTAATTAGACTTCTTGCCGTTGTGCGCTCTTGATTTAGGTGCCATCAATAGCGATGGTCTCCCCTGCTATTAAATCGGCATCTTTTTAAAAATGTAACAAAGAGTTTGAAGAGTTGTTTAAGGCTTTGGGGTTGTCTTTTTCTAAAATCGGCTATACTGTGATAATTAGGGCGAAGGGTTTTCAGAGCCATTGCAACCCAGATTGCGAAGACATTCTTTTTCTAGTTTTCTTGAGCTGCGGATCATTGAGATAACCGTATAGATAGATTTTTAGAAATAGTTGGGTCTCAAAACTAGGGCGTCCTTCGCTTTTTAAACTTTTGGTTGAACCTACTCGTTCAAGCTCAGATGCTTTCACAAAAGCATCTATAAATCGAACAGGGTTTGTCTTGGCTAATGGTATCATCTAAACTGGCTACGCAGCTGATAACGATATTTGTATGTATTGCATCATTAAAGATAAAAACTATAACTTTTACAACTATTTTGCTATATTTGGTGGAAGGATTGTGATGTTTTTCTGGTCTGACGTTCCGGCGCGGCGAGGTTGCCGGTTATTTTCTTTCAAAGATAAAATTTCTTGCGAGAAATAAACTTGTATTTACTACAAAATTCGCAATCTTGCCAAACGCCTGTTAGCGGATGTTTTTATTTTTTAAAGTATACATTTTTCAGAAATTCTATTATCTCGGTTCTGCTTTTCGGGTTTTCCTTATTATCGTCGGTTAAACTTAATCCAATTAATTTTTGATTTCTTACTCCGCTAAAAATGAAGCTTTCAATATTTTTATCTAAAATCTTCAATCTCCAGATTATATACTTTTTTCTTGTTCATTTGTTTCAATTTTTCAATTTCGACATTTTGTCATCTTTTCCCAAAATTCGGTTTCCCAAAGATAGAATTTTGTTAAAAATTCGAATTCAGATAATTCTTTATTGTAAAATTCAAAATTTTCTACTTTCCTAACATTTATTAGTAATGTAAGCTTTGATTTTTTATTTGCAAACGCCCATTGAGCAGAATTTTCAATTTTTCCAATATGTTTCCATTTTCCAGGTAACTCGAATAATTCGTTATTTATTAAAAATGGTGATTTAGATTGTCCAAATGATAAATTTGAAAATAGAAATGTTATAAAGATTATTTTTAAAAGTTTTAATTTCATAATGTTATATTCAATATTTTAATTTCGAGTTTTTTATATTTCTCTATACGCAAATTTCGGTCCAAAATATCCGCTAACTCGTTAATTGGCGCATGTTCCAAATACAAATACTTACAACCATTTATAATCGTTTGTACTTATTTGTATTTTCAAATATACTAAAAATTAATGATCAGTAAGAGTACCTAATTATTTGATATGCTAGACGAAGGTATTCGCTAAATAGCGGAAAAAAACTCCGCAATGTCTGGAGACTTTGCGGAGTTGGAAGAATTCTATCGGTGTTCGATGTTTGTGGGTTCGGATTGTAAATTTTACTATCGTGAATTTACAATTAGTTTTTTAGTAACTGTCGCCTCATCATTGTTTAGGGTAATGAAATAAAATCCTTTATTCAAACCACTAATTTGGATTTGGTCGTTTATAAACTGAGGTTTAGAAATTCTGTTGGTCACTTGCCCGTTGAGGTTGGTGATTACAATTTCATTCCAAGGTATACTCGAATTAATTGTTACAACATTGTCCGTTGTAGGATTTGGGAAAATAGCGATGGAACTTTCATATTCAAAATTCTTATTGCCTAAGACTGTAGGCCATCTATTTTGCGCCGCAGGGCCACCCCAAATTCGTGTTGCTAAATAGGGGTTGTCAATAAATGGATTTCTGTTGCCTTGTCCATAAAAATTGGAGGCATTGCCTAAATAGGTATTCCTGTTGTCTTCGTACTGCGAAACTGGATCTTCAGCATTCCATTGCAAAAACAACTGAATCATATTGGTATCGGTAGTAACAGCGGCACCTGTTCCAACGTTTTTGGGTAAACACTGAGTTGGGTAGCGCAAATACATATACATCATCATTCGAGCAATATCTCCTTTCCATTCATCGCCAGGATACCAATTTGCACCGACAATGGCGGAGTTGCCTGAACCGGCAGCATATTTTCTGCTTCCTCTTAACGCATTTCTGTCTACATCAGCAGCTCTCACATGATGGGCATCAGTACTGCAGGCGTGTTCCAGTCACTAAATCGGGGTTCCTTAGACTTAAAGCGTAAATATGTTCTCTGTTCCAAACACATTCTGATAATGGGGGGTGAAGCCGGTTGGTCTGCTTCTCTGTGTCTTTTTCTGTGTTCGCTCCAGTTAGGAAAAACACCATAGTCTGTTTCGCTGGTGTAGGTGCAAATGCCGCTGCTAAATCCATAAATAAGGAAAAGATTGATTGCATCGGTGGGGTCTCTATCCACAACTTGAATGGCATTTTCAGTTTCAAAATATTCTAATAATCGGGTGTGTGTAGTTGGTTATTTTTGTGGCTAAAGCAGTTTTGAGAGCCGTTCCATTTAAGGTCCAGTTAAAACCGTTATAGTATGCTGCGGGTGCTCCGTTTTGTGTAAATCCTGTAAAATGTGCAAATAATACTACTGTAATGATAATTTTCTTCATTTTTAATGTGTTTTTTCCGAACTACGTATCTGCTAAACTGATGTAACTATTTATTAGAGACATAGTGAGTGGAGTGGTATTTGTCTTAATGACCAAATGTATTCAAACAATTTATAATTGCCAATTATTATCTTGTTTTCTTTTAGCTTGAGGATTATTCCTTTTGTAGTAAGGGTTTGTGTAAAACTATTTCTTCAAGAGTTTTACTATTTTTTCAGGTTCTTGACGATTATCCCAAAATGAGGTAATAATGATTTGTTGTTTTGCTGTTTTATAATAAATGCTGAAATTACCCATAGCCGCTTCACGAGTTTCTGCATGTGAGGTAGGTTTTCCTGCTGAAGGATTTGTTGCAATGAGATGTATACGATCTTTAATGAGTATTAAAAGTTTTTCAGCATACGTAGTAGATTTATTTCTGAGGGTCCAATATTTCAAAATTTCCCGACGCTGCTTTATAGCAGTTGCTGTCCAAACTACAGACTTTTTAGCCATTCTAGGTCAATTTTATCTAATTCGTCATGTGGGACTATTCGACCATTTTTTATGTCCTCATCACTCATATTTAGCATAAGGATTTGCGATTCTGATAGTTGAACTATGTCTTCATTTACTGAGCTTGTGCTTACCAATTGATAAAGCGCTGACAAATAATCCTTATTTGAAATAGTAAGTAATTTGTCGATAATGTTGTTTCTGATATTGTCTGCGGCTGACATAATGATGAATTTAATTATACAAAGATTATGATTTTAGTTTGCATTTTCAAATATAATAAAATAACTTATATGTGAGATTTCATTAAAGAATTGTACTCTAAACCGAAAAAGTAGTTACTGCCCACAACGAAGCTAATGAAATGAATATCCAAAGCGCGATGCCTTGCACCAGAGGTTTATAGCCCACAGAGCGTAAGACTTTTTGTGACAAACCGCAACCAATGAGAAAAAGGGTCAGCGTCAAGCCTGATTTTGCAATAGCGGTTAGGTAATGGCTGTATTGTTGCACCAAGGGGCTGTAGGTATTGGCAATCATGGCTATTATGAAAAGCCCAATGAAATAAGGAATTTTGATTCTACTGCCTTTGTTCTCGAAAAGAATAGTCGAGAGTAGCGCTATTGGGATAATCCAAAGCGCACGCGCCAGTTTTATTGTAGTGGCTACTTCCAGAGCTTGTGGACCAAATTTATTGGCAGCTCCTACTACCGAACTGGTATCATGAATGGCAATGGCTGACCAAAGCCCAAACTGAGTTTGTGACAACTCTAAGGCATGACCTACAATGGGAAATAAAAATAGAGCAATGGAATTGAGTATAAAGATGGTTCCGAGTGCAACTGAAATTTGTTTTTCTTCGGCTTTAATCACTGGCGATATTGCTGCAATGGCACTTCCGCCACAAATGGCTGTTCCTGTCGAGATGAGGTAGGAGGTTCGTTTATCAATTTTCATCAACTTTCCCATAAAATAACCTATAACAAGTGTGCCTACGATGGAAGCAATGGTAAAAACAAGCCCTTCTTTACCTGCTTGCAACGCACTGCTAACATTCATCCCAAAACCCAATCCCACAACAGAAATTTGAAGTAAAAGGTGTGTGGCTTTGTGGTTGAGATGTAAATAGGGATGCCCAATGAATTGTGCAATGACCAAGCCCATTAACAAACCAATAGGTGGAGTGATAAAAGGGGACAGACACAACACAAATGCCAACAAAAAGATGAGTTCTCTGGTGGTGATGCTCTTGTCTAACAGGCTTTTCTTTTCAGGTATTTGCATTAGTCTTTATACTTTGGGTTGTCTACTCAATCAAACTTTTTAATTTGATGCACTTTGAATGTGACGGGATTATTTTGATTTCAAAGATACAATATAACAAAGTTATCTTAAAAGCTATTTTTTTATTAGTCTCTTATATCTATATTTGAGGAAAATAAATTTGTAATGAGTAGAGCCTCAGCTGTTAATTGGATAATGATTTCTAAAATTACTTTAGTACTTCTTTTGATTTCTATTTTTTCTGCAAAAGCACAAACACTAACAAGTAGTAATTTGCCTATTGTTATTATTTCAACCGATATCAATCCCAAAACAAGTCAACCTTTATCTGATTGTAGACAATCCAAGAGTTTTGGCTTCAATGAAAATTATTAAACGACCCGATGGTAGCAGGAATTTTTATAACGATAGAAATACCGACGAATTTTTAAATTATGATGGAAGAATTAGTATAGAGATAAGAGGTTCTTCCTCTCAAGGCTTGCCCAAAAAGCCCTATGGATTGACCACTTTAGAGGCTGATAATGTGACTAATAACAATGTAAGTCTTTTGGGCATGCCGAAGGAAAACGATTGGATTTTGAATTCATTGGCTTTTGATCCATCACTTATGCGGGATTATTTGTCCTATAATTTGTCGAGACAAATGGGGAATTATGCTCCTAGAACTGTTTTTGTGAAGTGATAGTAAACAATGAATACAAAGGTTTGTATTTACTGCAAGAAAAGATTAAAGCCGACTCCAATAGGGTTGATATTGTAAAGATGGAAACCAATGACAACACCCTTCCAAATGTTACTGGCGGATACATCACTAAAGCGGATAAGAATACTGGTGGTGATCCTGTGGCTTGGACCATGCCTTCCTATTCTTGGTCACCAGAATTTATTCATGATTTGCCAAAACCCGAAGAAGTTACCTCTCAGCAAAATACCTATATAAAAGGACAGTTTTTTAGTTTAGCTAGCACGGCGAATGCTAATAATACCAGTTATAGTAACGGCTTTCCTTCTGTGATAGATGTGCCCACTTTTGTCGACTTTATGATTTCCAATGAATTGGCTTCAAATGCTGATGGATACCAGTTTAGCACTTATTTTCCATAAGGATAGAAACGGAAAATTAAGAGCAGGCCCTATTTGGGATTTCAATTTGACGTACAATAACGACTTGCCAGGATGGGATGTTAGAAGTAAACCGGATATTTGGCAGTTTTCGGATGGAGGGAATGAAGGAGCAAAATTTTGGACGGATTTGTTTAACAATCCAACGTATAGATGCTATATGTCTAAAAGATGGAATACACTCCTACAAAGCGGACAGCCTTTGAATTACTCCAGTATAGTCGCGTTTATAGACGAAACTATAAATACAATAAGTGAAGCAGCTTACAGAGAAAATCAGAAATGGAATACGTTATCCGAATTTTCTCTTGAAATCAACAAATTGAAATCATTCTTGTCCACCAGAATTTCATGGATAACCAGTAATTTGGGTTCGTTTTCTGCTTGTAATTCGGTTGCGGTTCCAACACTCGTGATTACAAAAATCAATTATAATCCTGCAACTTCATCTAATTTTACTGAGAGTAATGATTTAGAGTTTATTGAAATTAAAAACACGGGTACAACCACTGTAAACCTTACAGGAATATATTTTAAAGAATTGGGAGTTACCTATAATTTTCCTGCAAATTCGACTTTGATGGCCAATAAAAGTATCTATTTGGCGAGTAATTCAACTGTTTTTACATCCAAATATGGGTTTGCACCATTTGGACAATTTACCCGTAATTTATCTAATAGTTCAGAGAAAGTAGTCTTGGCTGATGGTATGGGGAATATAATTGATACAGTGGAATATTTTGATAAATCACCATGGCCAGATGCAGATGGAAGCGGGAATTATTTACAGTTAATCAGTACTACATTGGATAATAATTTGGCTTCGAGTTGGGTAGCTTCAACGGGAGAATCTTTATCAACTACTTCTTATTCTAATTCTTCAAGATTGTCCATTTATCCTAACCCAGTTGGGAATCTTTTAACCATCGATTACGATACAATCATTAAAGAGATTAAAATTCTGAATGTTTTGGGAACTGTAATTTATAATTCTAAACAAAAATCAAATAAAGTTATCATTAATTTAGAATCGTATACTAGCGGAGTTTATCTAGTTACTGTTTATGATGATTTGGGAGGAACAACTAAAAAGATAGTAAAGCAATAGTTTTATGTCGCTATTAAAAAAAATAAATTCTAAGGCCAAAGCCGAGATTAATTCAGGTTTTGGAACCAACGCAAGTAGTTATGGTGGGCGTTTTATAAACAAAGACGGTTCGGCAAATATTGAAAAGCGAGGCATGGGATTTATCAACAGAATTAGTTGGTATCATAATGATTAGTTTGCCAAGATGGAAGTTCATGACTGTTTTGTTGCTGTTTTATGTTGTTATTAATTTTGTTTTTGCCACTATTTATTACGCAATTGGAATTGAGTATCTCAACGGAATAGACCAAAACGGTTCCGAATGGGTGAAGTTTGGTAAAGCTTATTTTTTTAGTGCTCAAACTTTTACTACGGTTGGTTACGGGCATATCAGTCCTAACGGATTTTTAACAAGCGCCTTGTCTGCTGCTGAAGCTTTAATTGGTTTATTGAGTTTCGCCATTGCAACTGGATTATTTTTTGGAAGATTTAGTAAACCAACTGCTTTTTTAAAATTTTCTCACAATGCACTCATTGCACCCTACAAAGACGGTAAGGCTCTAATGTTGCGAATGACACCTTACAAGAATACCAATTTTACAGATGCTGAGGCTAAAATAACCTTAGGGATGAGTGTAGAGGAGAATGGAAAAGAGGTGAATAAATTTTATTCTTTGGATTTAGAATTTCATAAAATAAATTTGTTGACGCTAAGCTGGACGTTGGTTCATCCTATTAACGAGAAAAGCCCTTTGTTTCAATTTACAAAAGAAGATTTTGAAAATGTTGAGGGTGAAATTTTAGTGTTTGTAAAAACTTTTGATGATATGTTTAGCACCACAGTTGCTACTTCTACTTCTTATACTTTTAAAGAGCTTATTTATGGGGCAAAATTTGATTTAATGTATTCAGAAAATGAAGATAAGACTAAAACAATCTTGCATTTGGATAAATTAAATTCATTTCAATTGGTAGATTTGGACAAATTTATTTAACCAAGAATTCAGTGTACACGGTTACGTTTTTTGATATTTTTGAATTTATTATTTCAGGAATTACAATGTCAAAATCATCAGTGTTGATTTTAAATTCTGCAATTATTTCTAGGCAATCCTCAATTTTTCTCAAAAAAGCATCCGTATGAATTGGTTTAGTTTTTCCACGAATTTCTAATTCGCCATTCAACTCAAATTTTTTAGTCGAGCTGCCTATAATGTTGAGATTAAATCCTTGAATATATCCTTTGAAGGTTGCTTTTGGATAGTCATTACTTTCCATATAATTAGTGTTGAAATGCTCTTCCATGAGTGACAGTTTGAAGCGAAAATTTTTTATAAGCGCAACACTACTTATTTCTCCTGTTTTAGTGAGTAACACACAAGAAACATTTTCATTTGTGGCACGAATTTCTTCAAAAGAAGGAATTGATGCTTCAAAAACAATTTTGCCTTTTCTAGTATTCATTTTGTTCTGAGCGAACACGAATGTTGTCAAGAACAAAAGACTACATATCATGTACCTTTTCATCTTGAAATGTCTTAGATTCTCATTAAAGTTAGGCAAAAAATAATACGAATATTCGATACAATTAATAATATCGATAAAGGAATACTTTTTCAGTTGAAGCGCTATTCAAAAGCAATTTTGACATTGTATTTCTTGATTTCTTCCAGTAGTTCAATAGAAGAATAATCTAGAGTTCCCTCGTGTTTGTCTCTTTCTTTTTTATTAGAAATTCTCTTGATGCTATTGTAAAAACGTCTGGTTTCTTCTAAGCTAGAAAGTATTAAACCCGGAACAGTAACCGAATTTCCTTCTTTGTCTTTGGCAACCATGGTAAAATAGGAAGAATTGCAATGTTTTACTTTACCATTTTGAATGTTTTCAGAATCGACACGAATGCCAATGACCATGGATGTTTTTCCAACGTAATTTACAGATGCTTTTAGGGTAACTAATTCGCCAATTTCAATAGGATTCAAAAAATCTACGGTATCTACAGAGGCCGTTACACAATAGGCGCCCGAGTATTTTGAGGCACAGGCAAAGGCAATTTGATCCATCAAAGATAAAATATAACCACCATGAATTTTTCCATTGAAGTTGGAATGGGAAGGCAACATGAGTTGCGAAATGGTAATTTTTGATTCGTCTACGGTTTTAAAATCCAAACTCATTATCTAAAATTAAAAGGTGATTTTTCTTTTTCGACTTTTGTAATAAAATAATGACTTTCTCCCCACCACGGAAAGGTTCTGTAACGTTCTTTATAAGTTACTTTTACATATTGCCCTTGTAATTCTTTCAAATCTTCTATGACTTGTTTGTCGCTGTCAAGAACAGAAAATGAAAAGATTTGTGCACCCGAAATTCCTCGACTTATTTCACCTTCCCAAGTTTTAAAGAGAATTCCCTTGTGACTTACCTTTATCAATTCGCCTGCACGAACTCCTTCGCTGTAGGTTGCATAATAAACAAAAGTAAAATAGACCGTAATGGACAGAATTATAGTTAGTATGAAATAGATAAGTATTTTTCTCATTTTTTTAATTTAAAAGTTCGTTTTCATCTGCTCCAGAACGTTTCAAAATATTTTCGGGTAGGGATTTTTTGGCTTTTGCTCCCATTTTCTTGAGTCTTTCCACACTAGTAATGAGATTTCCTTTTCCATCCACCAATTTGTTCATCGCATTGTCATATTCAGTTTTGGAATCTTTTATTTTATTTCCAACTTTGACCAAGTCGGCTACAAATCCTTCAAATTTATCATATAAAGCTCCAGCTTGACGCGCTATCTCTAAAGCATTTTCTTGTTGTTTTTGGTTGGTCCACATACTGTCAATGGTTCGTAGAGTAGCCAATAGGGTAGATGGAGTCACGATAACAATATTTTTTTCAAAAGCCTTGTTGTAAAGTGTTACATCTTCGTTGAGCGCAATGGCAAAAGCAGGTTCAATAGGAATAAAAAGCAAGACAAAATCGGGGCTTTCTATTTGATACAAATCTTGATAATTCTTTTCCCCCAATTGCTCAACATGGCGTTTTATAGAATTGACATGTTCTTTTAAATAGCTATTTTTGGCAACATCATCCTCTTCATTTACGTATTTTTCATAGGCTGTCAAGGAAACTTTGGAGTCGACTATCATTTTTTTGCCATCGGGTAAATTAATCACCACATCCGGAAAAACTCTTTGCCCGTCAGTGTTAGTATGGGATTGTTGTACATAATATTCTCTGTCTTTTTCCAGTCCTGATTTTTCTAAAACGCGTTCCAATACCAGTTCACCCCAATTGCCTTGCATTTTGCTATCGCCTTTTAGCGCTTTCGTAAGGTTGATAGTTTCTTTACTCATTTGTTCGTTCATTTCGCGCAATCCTAAAATTTGTTGGCGCAAAGCCGCGTGATAATCAATGCTCTCTTTGTGGGTATCTTCGACTTTTTTTTCGAACAATTGAATCTTATCTTGCAATGGAGACAAGATGTTTTTCATGTTTTCTTTGTTCTGCTCCGTAAACTTGTTCGATTTTTCTTCGAGAATTTTATTGGCTAGATTTTCAAATTCTTTGGTGAATTTTTCTTGAAGTTTTTCTACTTCTTCTTTTTGTTCTTTGTTGCGTTCCCAAAGATTTTCAAAGTCAACTTCTTTTTTAGAAAGTTGAATGGCTAGACTGTCTTTTTCGTTTCGAATCGTTTCTTTTTCTGTGTTGCTAGCGGCTAACTGTTTTTCAAAATTCGATTTGTCTTGTTGAAATTGCTCTTTAATGAGACTCAATTGAGAATTGAATGCGACTAATTTTTCTTCGAGACTCATTTTTTCAGCTTGAAATCGAGCTGAAAAAATAAGTTTTCCTATAAAAATACCAATTCCTAACGCGATTATAAAAAGGATTAAAAACGGAAATACATTTGTCATAAAATCGAGTTGATTTAAAAAGTAAAAGTAAGGAATAATATCAATTTTAGAATTCTAAATAAGATAATTTAAAGATGTATTTTTGTGCAAAATTTTACAACCGATTATGCACCGTCATTTCATACTTCATAAACCATATGGGTATTTGAGCCAGTTTATTTATGAATTAAAACGAAATAAGAAATTGTTGGGAGAACTCTATGATTTTCCCAAAGGAACGATGGCCATCGGTCGGTTAGACGAAGATTCAGAAGGCTTACTTTTGCTGACTACAGATGGAAAGACCAGTGAAATGATTTGCAGTAAAAAGGTAGAAAAAGAATATTACGTTCAAGTTGATGGACTCATTACTCAGGAAGCGGTTGAGCAATTAAAACAGGGAGTAGAAATAGGTTTTAAAGGTACAAAATACATCACAAAACCCTGCAAAGCCTTTATTGTAAGTGAGATTCCTGACTTTGGTGCTAGAGCAAAAAAGATAAGAGACGAACGGCATGGACCTACTTCTTGGATTTCGATAACTGTAAACGAAGGCAAATTTCGTCAGGTTAGAAAAATGACCGCAGCAGTGGGATTTCCTACATTACGATTGGTTAGAGTAAGAGTAGGTGCTATTCTTTTGAACGATTTAAAAGCCGGTGAGGTTTTGGAGATTTCTGATTTTCAAATACTAGAGACGAATCCTATAATCAAATAAACCCTAAATCCATAATTCAAATGTTAAACGTCGTTTTAGTTGAGCCAGAAATCCCAAACAATACAGGAAATATTGGTCGGTTGTGTGTAGAACCGAAAGTAAATTGCATTTAATTCATCCGTTTGGGTTTGTGATTAATGACAAGAATTTGAAACGTTCAGGGCTTGATTATTGGATCCATCTCGATGTGACTAAATATCAAAATGTAGCCGAATGGATAGCACAAATCCCTGATAAGTCAAGGGTTTTCCTGATGAGTTCTCATGCCACACAATCGATTTATGAGGTGGAATATCAGGATGGAGACTGGTTGGTTTTTGGTAAAGAAAGTATCGGTTTGAGTCAAGAGGTTTTAGCGCAATTTGAGAATCATTTAAAGATACCAATGTCCAATTTGATTCGTAGTTTTAATATTGCTAATTCAGTAGCGTTTGTGGTTGGGGAAGCGAAAAGACAGATAGCAGTCAGCAGTCGCAGCTAGCGGTTTTATGAAATCACAAATTTCCCTTTTCTTCATCAAAAAAAATGTGTTCGTCTTTGAACAATGTATTGAAGATTCCTTTGCTTATAAAATTACAAGGCTGATCTTGTAGAACGACTTCAGAGGTCATGATAATCATTTCGTCACTCAATTGTATCGCCATATCAATATCATGAGTCGAAAATAAGATGCATTTTCCAGTTTCTTCCGCTAGTTTTTTCAATAATTTGAATACGTTAACTTTGTGTAATAAATCCAAATGCGTTGTGGGCTCGTCCAAAATAATCAAAGGAGTATCTTGTGCCAAAGCCCTTGCGATTAGAACTTTTTGTAATTGACCGTCGCTAATCTCGTAATGCTTTTTAGTTGCCAAATGACTGATTTGAGTCAGTTCCATGGCTTCCTGAATTTTCGCAATATCTTCGTCAGTTTGTTTGCCAATCCAGTTGGTGTAAGGCTGTCTCCCCAAGGCTATGAGTTCAAAAACACTTAGATTACTCGGAGGTAATTTTTCGGTTAAAACCAAACTTAATTGTTGTGACAATTCCAATGAGTTGTGGGCTTGAATATTTTTTCATTCAAAAGAACCAGACCTTCCAACGGTTTTTGAATCCCACAAAGTGTTCGTAATAAAGTAGATTTTCCAATTCCGTTGGCTCCAACCAGAGCTGTTAGTTTTCCTTCCTGCAAATGGAGGTTGAGGTTTTCGGCAATGGCAAGATTTCCGTCTTTGGAATGGTATCCAATGCTAAGATTTGAAGTGGAAAGGATATTTATTGTATTCATTTTATTCTCTCTT
Organism: Flavobacterium sp.; assembly: GCA_016718345.1. Taxonomy (GTDB): domain Bacteria; phylum Bacteroidota; class Bacteroidia; order Flavobacteriales; family Flavobacteriaceae; genus Flavobacterium. The sequence continues at coordinate 207,144 of JADKDN010000004.1, forward strand.
TAATAATCAAATCAAACTTCTCTTTCGAACCAACAACCAAATCACAATTGGTGCCCCAATGATGGATGTAATGGCATTAATAGGCAATGTAAATTCTATACCTGGCATTTGAGAAACCATGTCGCAAAACAGCATCAATATAGCTCCAATTAAGATAGTACTTCCAAATAAAATTTTGTGATTACTAGTTTGAAATAAAAGTTTGGCTAAATGCGGCACTGCCAAACCAATAAAGGCGATAGGTCCTGCAAATGCGGTGATACTTCCTGCTAATAAACTAGTAGCGATTATGATGATGTATCTCGATTTTCGAATGTTTAATCCCATGCTTTTGGCATAATTTTCTCCTAATAATAAAGCATCTAACGATTTTATAGAAATCAAACTTAAAAGCAATCCCACAGCCACAGTGACACCTAAAATAAGGATATTTTGCCAAGATAAGTTTCCTAAATTGCCCATACTCCAAAAAGTAAATTTCTGCAACTGTTCTGCAGAACTGAAATAGGTTAACACCGAAACAATAGCGCTTGTAAAACTACTAAACATAAGCCCAACAATCAATATAGTAGCTGTGTCTCTTAGTCTGCTTGAAACGATTAATACTAAAAGTAGCACCAAAAAACTTCCCAAGCACGAAGCTACAATAATTCCGTAGGATGAAAGTAAAATTTCTGACACTAGAGAGGGTAAAAACGCTGCTCCTAAAATAATTAAAGCAACACCCAAGCTAGAACCTGAACTTAAACCCAAAACATAAGGTCCAGCTAGCGGATTTCTGAATAGCGTTTGCATCAATAATCCACTTATGGATAGACCCATTCCAACCAGAACAGCAGTGATGGCTTTGGGTAATCTAAAATTCACTATGATGTATTCCCATGTATCTTTACTTGCTATTGCACCAGATAAACTTTTGAAAACTTCCTTCACAGGAATACTCACTTGTCCCAAGGAAATATTCAATACAAATGTAAATACCAATAACAAGGTTAATGAGAAAAACAGAATAGTATTTTGCTTTTTGGATTTCAAATTAATTTAATTTTTCAAAGAAAAAAGGTTTGTAGCCCACTAATAATTCAGGATGTAAAATTTTTACTAAGTCTTTCAAAACTATATCAGGACGATTGGGTCCTAATTCATAGTACAAAATACCACCCGTTTTCCCTTTTTTTCCACAGAACGAATATACTTTTTTATTTTGAAATGCTTTGAATTGATTATAATGCGGATTGGCATCAGTCATTAATTGTAAACTGGAAAATTGTCCAGAAGTAATCCAAAAATCAGCATCTTTTGCTTTTTCAAAAACGGTTTCAAACGATAGGGATAAACTTCCAGTTCCAGTAGTTTCTTGCCATAAATAATTGGAATGTGCTTCATTTAATAACAAGCTTCCCCAACTGGTTCCACTTGGTAAATACCATTTTCCTTCGAAGATATCGCCAGCTAAAATAGTGGGTTTAATTTTAGCCATTTTTGCTATTTCAGCAGTTTTTAAGTATTCTTTTACAATTTTAGAAAAGAATGCATCGGCTTCTTGTTGCTTGTTATATAGAGCTCCAAATAATTTGATCCACTCAGCTTTTCCTAGTGGTGTTGGTTCATTCCAATCGCCATTTAAAAGTACTTTTAAACCGCTTTTTTGCAAATTATCTAATGATGGATTATTGTTGTCCAGACCGTATCCTATGATAATATTGGGTTGTAAGTCAATCAGAGTTTCTATGTTTAACGATTGATTGTTTCCTAGTTCTTTGATTTTTCCCTGCTCAATTCGGTTTCTTACTTTTTCGGAGGAAATGTAGTTGAGGTTGGGAAAACCAATCAGTGAATTTTCAACACCAAGCATTTCCAGCGAAGGAATATGAGTGGTCGAGGTTACTACAATAGATTGTAAAGGAACTTGAATTGTGGTAAATTGTTGCAAACTATCGGGAACAATTCCATCTTTTTCTTTCAGGATATAAGTGTATTCTTTGTTCGCTTTTGGCCAAGGATTAGAGACTTTTACAATCGAGAACCCTTTGTGTTGATATATGGAAAACCCTTTGGCATAATGGATTTGGTTTTCTGTTGTTGCAATTTTTTCTGAAGAAAAACTCACGTCATTTTTTTTACAACCCAATAATGAAAGTGCAAATAGTAGAAGTGAAAATTTAAAAAAAAATAATTTCATTAGATTGATTTCAAAAAAAAGCAAAGGTATATTTAATCGCAATTAAAAATCAAATTTTATTTTTTATTCAAATGATAAAACTATATTTGCTGCCGAATTAAGGTTGTGTTTTTCTTGAATTTGAAAATCACATTAAAAGGGAATTAGGTTCAAAACCTAAGCTGTACCCGCAACTGTAAGCTACAAAGCTTGTTGTTATCTACAAAACCATTATCTGCCACGGCGGATGAGAAGGTCAACAACAAGACGCAAGCCAGGAGACCTGCCTTTTTTCAACTGAGTAACAAACTTTCGGGAAAAAAGGTTTGGGTATGGGTAATTTCATGCTTTTCTCCCATTTTTAGTATTAAAAATGTTTTAATTAAAATGAACAAAAAAATCGTTCGCATAGGCGCGTTATGTGTGCTTATGACAACTTGTGCTTTGGCACAACAAAAAGAAACCAACACTATTAAAAACGAGTTGGATGAGGTGGTGGTTTTGGACTCTAAATTTGCTTTGCCAAAAGAAAAGTCTGGAAAAATAATCACTAAAATTACGGCTGAGGATTTAGCTAAAAAATCAGGGCAATCTGTAGCTACTATTTTAAGTTCTGTTGTAGGACTTGAGATTAATGGGAATCAAAGTAATGCTGGGAAAAATCTTGGATATTATATTCGGGGTGGGAGAAGTCGCCAAGCATTAATTATGATTGATGGAGTTCCGGTAACAGACGCATCAGGGATTAATTTAGAGTATGATTTGCGTTTAATTCCTGTTGAACAAGTTGAGAGTATAGAAATTATGAAAGGAGCATCAAGTACTTTATACGGTTCAGGAGCAGCTACAGGAGTAATAAATATAACACTAAAAAAGGCCAAAAAAGAGGTGGTTGCAGGAAATGCTTATATGAGTTTGGGGACTCAAACAACTGCTGATAAGGTTAAATACAATCCTCAAGATTTTAATCAAGGATTTGATGTAAAAGGCAGGCAGAAACGTTTCAGTTATTTTGCATCATTAAATAGTACTGAAACAAAAGGGATTTCTGAAGCAAAAAGGGATTAATTTTGAAGAAGATAGTTTTTCAAGAGTAAATGCGCTTACAAAATTTGGGCTTGAAGTAAATACTAAATTATCATTTGGTGCTTTTACAAGTTTCGACAGAATGAAAAATGATTTTGATTCTGGGCCTAATGCAGATAATCTTGAAAATTATGGTCTAACAAAGCAATATAGAGCTGAGTTAATTCTAATTATAAATATCAAAATGGAGAATTTGTTATTACATCCTCTGGTAGTTTGATACAAAGAGATTATTTCAATTACTCGAGTTTAACGAAATATAAGTTTAGAAACACAAATATCGATGCTTTTAATAGGTATAATTTTTCATCAAAATTATTTTTTGTGTTGGGAAGTCAATTTCAGTTTTTTGATGCCAATACTGAATCGCCATATGGAAGTACAAGTAGTGATTTAGCCAAAATGAATACAATAGATACTTATTTGAATGCAGTTTATAATTCAGATTTTGGACTTAATGTAAATGCTGGAACACGATTGGATATTCATAGTACATACGGGAATAATATGGTTTATAATGTAAATCCATCTTATAATTTTAAGAGTATTCCATTAAAAATCATTTCGTCTTACAGTACCGCTTTTATTACCCCAAGTTTGTATCAATTGTACGATGGTTATTCGGGTAATTTAGAATTAAAACCAGAAGAAAATTCAACTTTAGAGGCAGGTTTTGAGATTAAATTACTTAAAAATAAAATAGAATTTAACGCTGTTGCTTTTTATCGCGAAGAAAAAAATGCTATTGAATATTATTCAAATCCGATAACTTTTGAGTCTTCATATTTTAATGCCGACGGAAAATATAATGCCAAAGGAATTGAAACAAGTATAGTTTACGCCATTAATAATCAAGTTAAAATTAACGCAAATTATACCTTCACTCAAACGGAAGACAAAATGGTAAACAATACTTTTCCTGATATCAAGGCTAATTTAAATAATCCTAAGCACAAAGTTAATTTAGGAATTGATTATCAGCTTTTAAATCGATTGTATATCGGATTGAACTATCAGTATTTAGCCAAAAGAGATAGTTTTATGGGCTATCCACCAGAGGTTGAAGTATTAGATTCGTATCAATTGTTTCATCTAACTTCTAAATACGAACTGATAAAAAACAGATTGAGTCTTTTTGTCTCAGCGACCAATATCTTCAATGCTGATTTTGTTGAAAATGTTGGTTATAACACTAGAGGGCGTAATTTTAAACTAGGGTTGAATATAAATTTATAAGAGAAGTAATAAAAAACCAAAGCCATACTCTTAGAGTATGGCTTTGGTTTTTTTTAAGTTTTATGGTTTACAGACCATCGGGAAGCTCATCAATATACATTTCATTTTTCAGCCTGTTAATAGATTGATTTTCTATTACATTATCTAATATTACAGCTGGTTTTTTCGGAATTTTTCTACCTCCACCTTTTATTTTGTTAATTGCAATATTTAGCAAGGGCTCTTCTGAATCTCCTAATATTCCTAAATTGTTGATTGATTCTATAACTTCAATGTTGGGTGTTAATCCGTTGATATAGTCTCCAAAACCTACTTTATTTACTATTTTCAATACTAAGGGTTGCATTGCATATCGATGATTCGGATTCACATTTTTCTTGGTAAAGTTTGGTGAATCGTACAAGGTTATAGAACCAACATTTTTACCAGTAGTGGAATCTCCAATTTGGATTACATTAATATAAGGTTTCAATCCATTGATTACTAATTCACTCGCTGAGGCTGTGCTTTTTGAAGTTAAGATGTATATTCTTGTGAGATTCAAACTGTTGATGCTAGCATTAGTATTGATTTTATCTGTAAAAAGATTCAATAGGCTGGAAGGATTGTTCGATGCATAATAGGCTTCAACCTTATCATTCCATTGTTGCTTAGCAAATACTTGACCCGTAAATTGTCCTGTAATCATGCTTGCTAAACGTGTAGCTGTTGCTATCGAACCACCTGAATTGTAGCGTAAATCCAAAACAAAATCAGTGATACCTCCCGCCTTTAGTTCTCCAAAGGCATTGTTTAGTTGCGTTTCATAGGAGGCATAGAAACCATTGTACATTAAATATCCAATTTTATGATTTCCACTTTCGATTATTTTGCTTATGTATACAGGATTTTCTGATAAAACGGTTTTAGTTAAACTCACAGAACGACCGTTTGGAGTATAATTTCCATTATCATAATCGGCAAAATTTAGAGTGTATGAATCAGAATTGCTCAATAACGAATTTAGGTTGTTGTTGTCTGGATTTTCTCTGTTTCTATATAGTTTGGTGCCGTTAACTGCATAAAAAATAGCTCCACGCTGAATGTCTTTGCCAGAAGCATCAGAATTGGGTAAGATATAGTGAACAATACCAATGACATCATTTTCGGTTTTATTTTTATAAAATAGTTTGTATTCAACTCCATTGTTTTTTGTGATTCCCGAAAGTGCACCTTCTAGTTCAGTGTAATTGGAATACATAAAACTAAATCGGTCTATTGCTGCCCCCGGACTGGGAAACTTACTCACAGGTTTGTTTAATAAATCTTGAAATAGTTTTTCAGGACTAGAATAACCATAAAGAAAAGTATTCAAATCTCTTTGGGTTTCAAATCGTTTATCATCCAAATCAGGGACATCTGCTTGCCATAAATAATAGAGGTTCAGCCCTTTCCAGATAAAATCATTGACGGTTAAGTTACTTGGAACAGCGGTATCATCATAGTCTTCGCAACTTAGAAATAAGAAAACAGTAAGTACGACTAGGACTTTAAATGGTGATAGTGCTTTCATAATTTTTTTTTGATACATAATCAACGTAAAAATACTAACTTTAGTTTTATTTTTCCATTCTTTGTAACAAATATAAATCTAGCTCGTCTTGAAATAAAGCCTAATATAATAACTGCTTTTATGAATCAAAATGATTTTGTGTCGTTAATTTCCCCATTCAAGGATAAAGTCTTTAGGCTATCAAAACGATTGCTTGTAAGTACTGAGGAAGCCGAAGACGCCACACAAGAGGTTTTGGTTAAATTATGGGATAGAAAAGAAAGTTTAAACAAGTATAATAGTGTAGAAGCATTTGCAATGACAATGACCAAAAATTATTGTTTGGATCAATTAAAATCAAAACGTGCTGGAAATCTTAAAATTGTTCATACTAATTTCAAAGATAAAGAGGCTAGTATCGATAAAAAAATAGAACATAGTGATAGCTTGAATTGGGTGGGAAAAATAATTAATCAATTGCCAGAACAACAACAATTAATAATTCAAATGCGAGATATAGAGCAATATGAGTTTAATGAAATTGCCCAAATTTTAGAAATGAATGAGACCGCTATTCGCGTAGCACTTTCAAGAGCAAGAAAAACAATACGGGAACAGATGGTTAAAACACACAGTTATGGAATTAAATAAGATAGAAAAACTTTTAGAACACTACTTTGAAGGAGCAACAAGTAGTGCCGAAGAAAATGAATTACGAAATTACTTTTCTTCAACTAATGTAGCGCCACATTTGGAGCGATACAAACCTTTATTCGATTATATTTCGGATGCTAAAAAGCAGGAATCTCAAAAAGAAATTCCACTGTTCGCGAAGTCTCGAGATAAAAAACGCAATTTAGCTTGGATGTCAATAGCTGCCTCTGTGGTTGTGCTACTCGGAATAGGAACGTATTTCTTTTGGAATACAACAAATAGCAAACAAAACCAAGATTTAGGCACCTATGACGATCCTGAAATTGCCTTCCGAGAAACACAGAAAGCTTTAGCTTTATTATCAAATCATGTCAATGTAGGAATCGAAAGTGTGCACTATATTGAAGAATATCAAAATTCAAAGAATCTAATTTTTAAACCATATTAAATCAAAAAACAATGAAAAAAATAATCATAACATTAGTAGTTGTATTAGTATCTAATACTTTTTTCGGGCAATCAGCTTTCGATAAATTCGATGGTCAAGATGATGTAACCTCCATCATAGTCAACAAAAAAATGTTTGAGTTAATGAGTAAGGTAAAAATGGATGCTACCGATAAGCAAGCGCAACAATATCTTAATTTGATAAAAAAATTAGACAACCTAAAAGTATTTACTACCAAGAGTACCAGGGTCGAAAATGAAATGAAAACCACCACTGAAAAATACATTAAATCATCAGGTTTGGAGGAGTTGATGCGAGTAAATGAAAATGGAAGAAACATAAAAATTCTCGTAAAATCGGGTTCAAATGATTCTCAGGTTAGAGAATTATTAATGTTTATTGAAGGCGATAAGAATCAAGACACTGTTTTAATGTCGTTGACCGGTGACTTTGATTTGAACGAAATTTCAGTGCTAACAGACAAAATGAGAATTCCTGGTGGCGACGATTTGAAAAAAGCAACCAAAGGTAAAAAGTAAGATGAAACGAGTATATAGTTTCATACTGTTGAGTTTGTTTTTAGTAAGCTGCAATTCAGAGCCTAGTTTGCAAAAATATTTTGTAGAGCATTTGGAAGATAAGAACTTCATAGCCATGGATGTTTCGTCAAGTATTTTAAATATTGATGCCTCCAAGTTAACGGCAGAACAAAGTGAGGCAATGCAATCCTTTGACAAAATGAATATCTTAGCTTTTAAATTAAATGATAAAAACAAAGCACAATTTGAAACGGAACGAGCAAAAGTAAGTGCGATTCTGAAAGATGAAAAGTACCAACAATTAATGAAATTTGGTTCAGGTAAAGAAGGTGCTTCGGTTAGTTTTGTCGGTTCAGATGAGCATATTGATGAGTTTGTGTTTTTTGCCAATAGAAATGAAAATGGATTTGCAGTGGTTCGCGTTTTAGGAAAGGATATGAACCCAACACACATCATGAATATGATGTCTGTTTTGCAACAATCCAACATTGATTTAGAGCAACTAAAGCCATTGCAAGAAATGATAAAGAAATAGGTTTTAGTTTAATTCTAAAAAAAAGCGTCCCGATGATTCAATTGGGACGCTTTTTTTATGAGGTAATTTTGACAATCGTTAGTTCGAGTGTCCCGATTTTTCATCGGGATGTATCGAGAACCATTATACTAAAATTACTTTTTAAAATATTTAAATGGAACAAACAGCATTCCAAAACATTCTCCATCTTCTTTGCCAATGTGTTTGTGATGCATTTTGTGTGCTCTTCGAAGTGCTCTGGCGTATACATTATTAGCATTTCTAAACATTTTAAAACGTTGGTGGATAAAGATATCATGAACTATAAAATAAGCCAATCCATAGGCAAAAATCCCTAATCCTATGGCTAATCCAATTTCTAAAATATTATTTTGCCATAACAAAAAGCATCCAATACTTACTACAGCATAAAAAATAAAGAAAGCATCATTTCGCTCAAACCACGAGTCATGGTCTTTTTTATGATGATCGGCATGTAAATACCATAAAAATCCATGCATAATGTATTTATGACTGAACCAAGCCATGAATTCCATAAAAAAGAAAGTGACAATAAAAACAATTACATGCAACCACATATTCTTTAAATTTAAATTATATTAAGTTTATAAGAAAAATAACATTTGGCAAAAAGACCATATTTTTCATAATCGGGTACTCGAATTCTAGTGTTTTTTATTTCAGATGAAGGCGTTTTCTTTAGTTTAGAAAGCAATTTTTTGTAGTACACATAGGCTGTATACACACCAAATTTAGCTTCAAAAGGCAAACTTACGATGCCTTCATATCCAGCCTTAAAATCGTTTTCAATTTCTTCGATGATTTTCATTTTTGATGCCTCATCAAGTTGGTTTAAATCGGTATTGGGAAAATAGGTACGGTTCAGATGTTCAAAATCGGCTTTCAAATCACGAAGAAAATTTACTTTCTGAAAAGCAGAACCCAATCGCATGGCTGAATTTTTCAATTTTTCAAATAGCACATCATCTCCTTTTACAAAAACTTTTAAGCACATAAGCCCAACAACGTCGGCAGAACCATAGATATAATCATTGTATTCTTCCACACTTTTGTATTCTGTTTTAAATAAATCGAGTTTCATACTTTTCATAAAAGCATCAATCAACTCATTTGGGATAGAATATTTAGTAACGGTGTCTTGAAATGAATTGAGTATGGGATTCAGACTAATTTTATTTTGTAATGCTAATTTTAAATCATTTTCAAACCCATAAAATAATTCTTCTTTGTTGTACTCGTGAAAAGTATCAACAATTTCATCTGCAAAGCGTACAAAGCCATATATATTATAAATATCCTGACGAATGCTAGGAGCAAGCATTTTCACCGCTGATGAAAATGAAGTGCTATAGGATTGAGTAACATTCCTACTGCAATCAAATGAAACTTTGTCAAAAATGGATTTCATAAACTAATTGTATTTTTCAATTAATTCGGATACTAACTTACCTGAAATCAAAGCCGGAGGTACTCCTGGTCCTGGTACGGTTAATTGCCCTGTAAAATATAAATTAGTTACCTTTTTGCTTTTTAATTTAGGTCTCAAAAATGCCGTTTGTAGTAAGGTATTTGCCATTCCGTAGGCATTGCCCTTGTAAGAATTGTAATCTCTAACAAAATCATTTTTACAAAAAGATTCTTTGAAGATAATATTTTTTTTCACTTCTTGTTGGGTAAGTTTTTCAAAACGATTAATTATTTTATCAAAGTAGGCTAAACGCAATTCTTGTGTGTCCATAATTCCAGGTGCAAGCGGTATCAAGAAAAACCCTGATTCCATGCCCTTTGGTGCCGCAGTTTTATCGGTTACTGATGGGAAATTAGCATAGAATAAAGGTTCTTTTGGCCATCTGGGTTTATCGTAAATGTCTTTTGCATGTTGGTTGAAGTCTACATCAAAGAAAAGTGCGTGATGCGAAATATTTTCAAGTTTCTTGTTGAAGCCAACATAAAACAATAGGGAAGAGGGTGCGAAAACTCTGCTCTCCCAATATTTATCAGAATACATACGATATTTTTCATCGAGTAAACTTTCAGTATGGTGATAATCAGCTCCACTCAATATGACATCAGCTTTTACTATTTTTCCATTCACCACTAATGCAGTTGCTTTGTTATTTTCTACAATTATTTTTTCAATATTGGCATTTAGTTGGTACGTCACGCCTAATTCTAACGATAGCTTTTCAATAGCTGCAACAACGTCATACATTCCTGTTTTTGGATGCCAAGTGCCTAATCCAAAGTCTGCAAAATTCATAAAACTGTAAAAAGAAGGGGTGTCTGAAGCTTTTGCTCCAAGAAACAGAACAGGAAATTCTAGGATTTGGATGAGCCGCTCATTTTTAAATTTTTTACGAATATCTCTACTTATGGTACTAAAAAACTGACCCACCTTCAGTGCTGTCTCTGGAGTAATCAATTCAAGAGGTGATACACCAGGACGGTATACCAAATTTTTAATAGCAATTTCGTAATTGCTTTTTGCCTTGATCATAAACTCTTGAAGAATTGCACCACTGCCTTTTTCAATTTTTTCAAAAGTTTCTATTATTTCAGGCAAATTATCGGCTATGGAAATAAAATCGTCAATATCGAAGTACACCCTGTAGGCTGGGTCTAACTTGATAAGCTCATAATAGTCGGATGGTTTCTTATTAAAGTCGGCGAAAAAGCGTTCAAAAACATCGGGCATCCAGTACCAACTGGGACCCATATCAAAGGTAAATCCATCTCTTTTTAATTGTCTGGCTCTACCTCCAATTGAAGCATTTTTTTCATATATGGTGATCTTATGACCTTTCTTAGCCAAATAACAAGATGCTGATAGGGCAGAAAATCCAGATCCTATTATTTTTATATCTTTTTTCATGGTGTGTTTTGGCGTCAAATGTACTAATGCAATTAAATTTTTAAAGATTATTAACCAATTCAGAAATAGATTGATACATCTTTGCTTTGGGTGAAAGTGTTTCAGGCTTAATATGTTCTACCATCCTGCCTAAAAGCCATAGTTCAGAATCTTCAGCAAGCACTTCTTGATGCAATTGTTTTACATAATCGTTAATACTATCCTTATTAGGTTCTACAGTCATGTAGGATACATAAACAATAGAATCAAAATACTTTTTCATATCTCTCAAACTGTCAATAGGTACACTTTCTCCAAGATAAATTGATTTGTATCCATGAAAGGTTAACTCATAATTCAAGTACATCAAGCCCAGTTCATGTATTTCTCCGTAAGGAAGATACAATACAAAAACTTTATCTGTTTTTGGCGGTGATGTTGTTTGCAGTTTTTCGGTATTAATCAGAATTTTTTGTTTTATCAAATAGCTGATAAAGTGTTCATGAGCAGGAGTTAACGTATCGGTTTGCCATAAAAGACCAATTTCATTCATCAACGGAAGGAAAACCTCATAGAAAATTTCTCGAAATGATTTTTCTGATAATAAGTTGTTATACGTATTAAAAAATAGTGCCTGATCAAAATTCATCATTGCCATTTTGAAAGCATTGATAGCGTGATTTTTGGCACTTTTCTCTGAAATAATTTCTTTTACTAGAGAAGGAATTGAATCCTCAGGATATTTTGAAATTTTAGAAATTTTATACCCGTGGTTGTGGAGCAAAGTAATGTTTAGTAGTTTTTGAAGACTGGCTAAATTATAGTAACGAATGTTTGTATCTGTACGCATGGGTTCTAGGATGTTGTATCTTTTTTCCCAGATGCGAATCGTATGTGCTTTAATACCAGAAAGATTTTCTAAATCTTTGATACTAAATATATTTTTAACATTGTTCATCTTTATCTAAATTTTGTTAAACAAAAGTAGTAATAATATTTTGTTTAATGATAGATTATAGCAAAATAAATTTCAAAATAACGCGAAGACAGCAATATATTCTTGTAAAAGCTTAAAAAAAAATGACATAAGTATATTTGGTTTCTGCTAATTTTCTGGATACATTATCTTGAAATAGGTTTACATTAAAATTTAGAAATTTGAAATAATATTTAATAATACATTTTTTCAAAATGAAAATTTGCCACCTTCTGTGATTTTTTTATTTTGAAGATTTTGTCACAAGCTTGCAATAAGTAGAAACTAATAGAATAAAAAGATCGAAAATCAAATGACTTTCAGACCTTAAATTATTTTGTCGTTTTCAAGATTAAATATCGTCAAACTCGATATCGGTAAAACTTTTGTCAAGCTTTGGTGCTTCCTCGTCAACAACTTCGTTGTTGTATTCTCTCTTGAAATCTTTTTGATGTCTTTCAGAAATAACTTCTTCTCCTTTATGATTCAAGACATAAGCAGTCATTTCGTCTAAGATTTCGGTAAAAGCAGTAAAATCTTCTTTGTACAAATAAATTTTATGTTTCTTGAAGTGAAAAGATCCATCTTCTTCAGTAAATTTTTTGCTTTCTGTGATTGTAATGTAATAATCATCTGCCTTTGTAGCTCTTACATCAAAAAAGTAGGTTCTTCTTCCTGCTCTTAAAACTTTAGAAAAAATTTCTTCTTTCTCTAACATATCATTTTCTCTCATAATACATCCATCAATTGGTTTACGTTAAATTACGATTCAAAAATGATAAAAAAAGTTGTAGAAAACAACAATTAGGTCAATTCTTTTTCTGAAAGTTGTTTCAAATAGAGCGTAGCATAATAGCCGTTTTGGTTTAGTAATTGATTATGAGTGCCTTGTTCGATGATTTTTCCTTCGTCGAGAATGATGATTTTATCGGCATTTTTGGCAGACGAAACGCGGTGGCTCACAATGATGGTAGTCTTGTTTTTGCAAAACTCCAAGAGATTGTTCAAGATGGTTTCTTCGGTTTCTGTATCAACCGCCGATAGGCAATCGTCTAGTAGCAAAATAGGCGCATCCTTGATAATGGCACGAGCTATAGAAACACGCTGTTTTTGTCCACCCGAAAGCGTGATGCCTCGTTCACCTAAAATAGTTTCGTATTCCAAATTGAAATTGATAATGTTGTCATGCACCACAGCTTTCTTAGCCGCATCAATTACTTCGTTATCGGTGGCGGTTTCTTTGCCAAACTTGATATTATTTTTTATAGTGTCCGAAAAACAAGAAAGCATCTTGTGGTACGATACCAATGCTGTTTCTCAAATCAAAAGATTTACCTCATGAATTGCTGTTCCGTCAACGAGAATAGTTCCATCGGTTACATCATACAATCGGCTAATGAGTGCCAGAATACTCGATTTTCCAGAACCTGTTTTTCCTAAAATAGCCAGTGTTTCTCCTTTATGAATGGTAAAACTGATGTTTTGTAGGGCTTTGATGTGCGTATCATCATAGGTAAAACTCACGTTTTTGAATTCGATAGCGCCTTGTATTTCAGAATGTTCTTGACGATTGTTTTGAATATCGGGTTTGATTTTTAGGAATTCGTTGATGCGTTTTTGCGAAGCTTCGGCTTCTTGCACCATAGACGAAACCCAGCCTAATGAAGCCACAGGCCAAGTGAGCATATTGACATAAAGAATAAACTCGGCAATAGTTCCTATACTTTTGATGCTTCCGTTGATATAAAGTACGCCTCCAAAATAAATCACGACCAAGTTACTCACTCCAATTAGAGCCAGCATCAACGGACCGAATAGCGCTTGTACTTTGGCGAGATTCATGCTCTTGGCTTTGCTTTCTAGCGAAAGTTCTTCCATGTTTTTTTGATGTTGGTTTTCAAGCGAATAGGCTTTAATTACCCGAATTCCTGAAAAAATTTCTTGGGTAAAACTGGAAACCTTAGAAAGATATTGTTGGAAAACCGTACTTCGTTTATTGATTTCAGAACTTAATTTAAAAATGGCATAGGACAAAATCGGTAGTGGAAGCAAGGTATATAAAGTCAATCGTGGCGATACATTGTACATGTAGACAATTACAATTGCAAATCGAATAAAGGTATTTATGGTGTACATCACCGCTGGACCTACATACATTCTTACTTTGCCCACATCTTCGCTGATGCGGTTCATCAAATCTCCTGTTCGGTTTTGTTTATAGAAATTTTGTGATAGGTTTTCATATTGGCGAAAGACTTCGTTTTTTAAATCAAACTCAATATGTCGTGACATCACAATCAAGGTTTGTCGCATCAAGAACGTAAGAAATCCAGCAATTATGGTTGTGGCAATGATTAGTAGAATATTGTGAATCAGTTCTTTTTGGATGAGCGAAGAGTCAATGGAGGACTGTTTTGAAAAATCTTCAATGGCTTTGAATGATTTGCTAATTAATTTAGGCGTGAAAAGAGAAAAAATTTGCGCTACAATAGTTGTTACAATACCAATTAGAAAGCTGTATTTGTACTTGACGAAATATTTATTGAGGTATTGTAATTCTTTCATGTGCTGCTTACCAGTGTAATAATTTTGGAATGACAAATATACTTGATTATAGAGAATAATTTGAGGGTGAAGATCAACTTTAAAGTATTTTTAAGTGCCGAAAGAAATTGTTGAAAGCATTGATAAAATAAAAAAGATGGAAATAAATAATTCCTGATTTCAATATAATTGCTATTTTTGCACAGCGAAAGATTTCTTTCAAAACCTTAATTTTTAAAGTTCTTAGATAGTGTTAAATAGAAGACATATCCGTGTTAAAGTGATGCAATCCATTTATGCGATGCACCAAAATGGTTCTGAAAATTTAGAAAAAGAAGAAAAATTCTTGTTGTTCAGTATCGAAAATATCCAAGACTTGTACTTGGTTATGCTGTCTTCTTTGATAGAAATTTGCAAAAAAGAAGCTGTATTCTTGGAAAAATCATCCGAGAAATATCTAGCCACTCCCGAAGAGCGAAATCCCAACAAGAAATTTATCAGCAATGCTATTTTCAAACTTCTATCCGAAAATAGTTCGTTGAGCATTGCCTTAGAAACCAGAAAAATCAACAATTGGACGTTGAACGATGATTATATTTTGTTGTTGCAAGCGGCAATAAAAGACAGCTCATTGTACAAAAAATACATGACCAATCGAACCAATACTTTTGATGAAGACAAGCAATTTATCATTTCTATATTCTCAGACGTTATAGCTACCAATGATAAGTTATACGATTATTTGGAAGACCATAAATTGACTTGGGTTGACGATATCCCGATGGTTAATACGCAAATTATTAAACAAATTGGAGCATTAAAATCGGCTTCGGATGACAGTTTTAGAGTGCCAAAATTGTACAAAGACTCTGAGGACAAAGAGTTTGTTTCCAACCTTTTCAGAAAAACAGTTTTAAATGAAGTCGAATTAGCGAAAGAATATATCGACAAAACACCTAATTGGGATACGGAACGTATTGCCGAAATTGATACCATCATATTGAAAATGGCTATTTGCGAGTTTCTAAAATTCCCGTCTATTCCCATAAAAGTAACTATTAACGAATATTTAGAAATAGCCAAGGAATATTCTACACCTAAAAGTAGTATTTTTATCAACGGAATATTAGACAATTTGGTGAAGGAGTTTCAAGCTGCCAATAAAATTGTCAAAACGGGTAGGGGGCTTATGTAAGCTTACTCCATAGAAATAAAGAATTCAATACAATAATTTTAAACAAAAAAGTATGCAACAGTTACAACAATTTTTACCTTTTATTTTGATGTTCGTGGTTATCTATTTCTTTATGATTAGACCACAACAAAAAAGAGCAAAAGACGAGAAACAATTCGAAGCGAATTTAAAAGTAGGCGATAGAATTATTACCAAAAGTGGTCTTCATGGAAAAGTATCTGAATTAGCAGAAACTACTGTGGTTATCGAAACCATGTCGGGCAAATTAAAAATGGAACGTTCTGCCATTTCAATGGAAATGAGTACAGCGTTGAACAAGAAATAATAATGTATTCATTTCAAAAAAAGCCTCAATCTCTTGAGGCTTTTTTGTTTATTTTACTTTTCGGTTTTACACCAGAATCAGTTGGATGTATTGAGAAATCGGATGTCGCAGTTAGCTCGGCGATTTTAATGATAACATCAATAGCTTTTTGCATACTTTCTACGGGAACATATTCGTATTTTCCGTGAAAATTATGGCCACCAGCAAAAATATTTGGACAAGGCAATCCCATATAGGATAATCTAGAACCGTCAGTTCCTCCGCGAATAGGTTTTATAATGGGTTTTATGCCCAGTTCTTTCATAGCTTTTTCAGCCAAATCAACGATGAACTTCACAGGTTTAACCTTTTCTTTCATGTTGTAATATTGGTCTTTTATTTCGGTGATGACAATGTCTTCACCAAATTGTTTGGCAAATTTTTTATTGAATTTCTTGGTAATATCGTGAATGATTTCTTTTCTTTTTTTGAATTTTTTGGCACTGTGATCGCGAATAATGAGTTCCAAAACGGTTTCCTCAATACTTCCTGAAAGGTGATGAACATGGAAAAAACCCTCGTATCCTTTAGTTTCCTGAGGAATTTCTTTTCTTGGAAGTTCATTAATGAAGTCGTTGGCGATGAGCATTGAATTAATCATTTTTCCTTTGGCATATCCCGGATGTACGCTTTTCCCTTTGAACGTAATTTTGGCTCCAGCAGCATTAAAATTTTCATATTCTAATTCGCCTATTTGGCTTCCGTCCATGGTGTAAGCCCAATCAGCTCCAAACTTTTTAACATCGAATAAATCGGCTCCGCGACCAATTTCCTCATCAGGGGTAAATCCTACTCTAATTTTCCCATGTTTGATTTGTGGATTTTTAATCAGGTATTCCATTGCTGAAACAATTTCGGTCAGTCCAGCTTTGTCATCGGCTCCAAGCAAAGTAGTTCCGTCAGTAGTGATTAGGGTTTGTCCTTTGTATTGTACTAAATCTTTGAAATAGTTCGGAGATAAAACAATATTTTTTTCAGCATTCAGGATGATATCGCCACCGTCATAATTTTCTATGATTTGTGGTTTTACGTTTGCACCAGTAAAATCTGGAGAAGTATCATAATGGGAAATGAATCCAATAGTTGGAACCTTCTC
This sequence comes from Flavobacterium sp., assembly GCA_016718345.1. Taxonomy (GTDB): domain Bacteria; phylum Bacteroidota; class Bacteroidia; order Flavobacteriales; family Flavobacteriaceae; genus Flavobacterium. The sequence continues at coordinate 224,381 of JADKDN010000004.1, forward strand.
TTCAATAGTACTAGGTAGAGTTGCCATAATATAGCCATGACTGTCTTTGGTTACTTCGGTCATTCCAATGGCTTTAAGTTCTTTGTAGAGTAAGTTGGCGAGAACCAATTGTTTTTCTGTACTTGGGGTAGTTTCTGAATGCGGGTCAGATTCGGTATCGATGGTAACGTAGCTAATAAAGCGGTTAATAATATGTTGCATGGTAGAATTTGTTTCAACAAAGATACAAATAGAATGAATGCAGTAATGCTACGTTTTGAATATTGAAGTTAGAAACTTAAAAAGAATACTCCTACCAAAATTGTTTTTTAGTAAATGGAATTAACAGCGTTTAAAATAGGTGATGTGATTAATTTTTATAAAAATTCTTCACATTAGCTAGAATTTGGTTAGGCGACATTTTTGAAGCTGTTTGAACGGATTTTAGTTTATGAATATCTATTAACTTTTGGTGGTATATAATGTCTTGTAATTTTGTTTTTGTTTCGGCAGGACCAAAAATAAACAGTTCATCAGATTCTTTAACTTGAGATAGCACGTTATTCAGGAAAGAATTCAGTTGATTTTTACTACGTTCATTAAATTTTTGTTCATCAAACCCATGTCTATTCCCCGAAAAAGTACCTTTATGTCCTTCATCATCATGATAAACTTTATTTTCGATACCCGATTTAATTTCGGTTATGTTTTCTTTTCCATCAAAAAGAGTAATAATTATAGCCTGTGAGGAGTCAATCCAAACTCCTGTTTGTTTTTTCCAGTTTTTCATGTCTTCTACAATTTAAGTTAAGATTCAATTTGTCTTATAAATTTACCTAAAGGTAGTGAATTTTGAAATAGGATTCAACAGAGTTTTATTAACTAATTGTTAATTTATTGTTCTTAAAATCAGTTAAATAAGGCTTCTTAAATTTGAAAAAACGAATTAATTTTAGGCACTTTTTTTGTTGTAATCTTTAAGAGTTAAAATTGGAAATAGATAAATGAACTGCCACTTTCTTGTGCCCAAATTAGCATTAAAATAAGGCTCGACCACACTAAACCAAGCCAAAACCAAGATAATTTATAGGCAACATCTAAAACTTTTGTATTTCGCATGAACCAATGAAATAGTACCAATATGGGAATGATTATAGAAACTTTGAAGATGGCCAGCGTGGTTAATAAAGCTTTACCATCTCCAACTAAACCAAACATAGATTGTAGTAGCTGCCATGATTTTCCAAAAGTATCAGCTCGGAAAAATACCCAAGTAATATTGATTAACATAAAAGTAAGCATAGCATAGAAAAAGCTTAACCAAGGATGACGTCGAACCTCAATTGCATCTGAAGGTTCTTTATGAATATGAGCGGCATTCCGTCTGTCTTTCAAATAGCGTTCAATCCACAAGTAGAGTCCATGCAAACCACCCCAAGCTACAAAGGTCCAATTGGCTCCATGCCAAAGACCTCCAAGTAACATGGTTGCCATCAAGGCAAAATAGGTTTTAACTTTTCCATGACGATTACCGCCTAAAGGAATATAAAGATAATCGCGAAGCCAAGAAGACAAAGTAATATGCCATCGTTTCCAGAAATCCGAAAATCCAATAGCAGCATACGGATAATTAAAGTTTTGAGGTAAAACAAAACCCAAACACAAGGCAACGCCAATGGCACAAGTAGAATACCCTGCAAAATCTAAAAAGATTTGTCCCGAGAAAGCCAAAACACCAATCCAAGCATCTAGGGTATGCAGTACATCTTTTGCCTCAAAACGGCATCCGCTGTTGCCGAAAGCATACTATCGGCTAGAACAACTTTCATAAACAATCCTAGGGTTAGCAGTAATAAGCCATCCGTGAATTGTTTTAATGAAGCTTTACGGGGCGATTCAAACTGTGGTACCAATTGAGGTGGGCGCACTATGGGACCGACAACCAAGTGAGGAAAGAATGTGACAAATAGAGAAAAATCTAATAACGATTTTACAGGTTCACTTCTTTTTTGGTACATATCAATAGTGTAGCACAAGGTCGTAAACGTGTAAAATGAAATTCCAGCAGGTAGTATAATATTTGGCTCTGCAGGATGATAATCAAAACCTAATGATATTACACAAGGCAACAAAATTTTGAAGTAAAAAAGTACCGTATTTAAAGAAAATGAGCATGCCAAGATTACCAATTAAACTAAGTACTAAGAGCATTTTTTTCTTGTAGTGGTTTTCCTGTGTGTAAAGTGATTTACCAACATAAAAATCGATAACAGTAGACAACCATAACAATAAAATAAACGGAGGATTCCAAGCGGCATAAAAGATGTAGCTCGCAAATAGTAAGTTTATTTTTTTAGATTTCCATGATAATGGAAGGTTGTGAAGAAATAGTATTAGAATAAAAAAGACAATGAATGTATAGGAGTTAAATACCATAATGCGATGATTTAGATAGTATTAATTGGATTGCTATTTGGTAGTAGGATTTATTTTCCAACCGTCTACAGTATTGAGGATTTTTACAAATTCTTTAGTAAACGTTACAGCATCTTTTAATTGCAAATGCGAGAATTCAGGACAATCAAAATGAGCAATTGCAGGATAATCCATGAAATGAATGCCAGGACATTGAGTTTCTGCTAACAATCGATCCCAATATTTTTCTCTTGGGAAAACTATATTTTCTCCCTGCAAATAGGGACCACTGGAAGGAGTTCTAACAAATAGAACTTGACCACCACGCGCTTTGATTTTATCGGTTGCTATTTTAACGGATTTAAAAATGGCGTCCAATTCACTTTTGGGCATTAGAGGTGCTTTTTTACTCATACTTGCAAAAAATTGCCAAATGCTTTTTACTTTATTACACTGAACAGTATCAGCAACAAAAGCGGGTGTCATATACATTTGTCTGTCAAAAGTACATCGCTCAAAATCCATGGGAAATACGGGCATCATAAAAACTCCAGGTCTACTTTTTAACTCCAATTCATCCAATTTCGCATTGAGAGATAAATGGTCTTTATCCAAAAACACAAACATGGATTCTAAGGGTTTGTTAATCATAAAACTGGCAAGTTGAGCTGGAGTTTGTTCGTGAAAGTATTTGATATTTTTGTTAGGGTTTTCAGCGTTGTGCGGAGCGGTAGAAAAAAACAAACCTTCGGTGACATCAACAATTAATTTTCCTTTAAAATTTGGGTCGTTAGCAAGATCTTCTAGAATAGGTCAAGGACAACTTCCTTCAATGGCCAATTGTACAGCATGAATGTTAGTTATTGAATTCCAAGTTGCGATGTCCAAATCATATTTTATTCGAGAAGAACCAATGAATACAATAGCTTCATTTGAAGATTCATAGACCATCTCTCTTTTATCTGACCAAAGCGGAGGACCATCATCGTAGGATATTTTTTTGCCGCTACTCCTTAGTCGTAGTTCCCAAAATCCTACTACAATCAATACAATAATTAATGTAAAAATGGCTGATTTCAAAAGCGATTTTTTTTCCATAGTTTCAGATTGATGTTTTAAAACCAAATAAGGTTAAAATCATAAAGTCCTCTAAATTAAGTATTTGTTTATTATTTTGCTTTACCTTAACAAGAAAATTATGAACAATTTTTTTGTTAACAATCACCAAAAGAGAAAAATAATTTTAAAGAATTAAATATTAAATTCTCAATAAATAAAAACATCTCGAAACTTTACAAATCAGATGGATAATTTTACTTTTGTAACACACAACACAACTAACATGTACAAACTACTCATTCGTCCAATTCTTTTTAGGTTTGATCCTGAAAAGGTTCATTACCTTACTTTTTCTATAATTAAAAAAATAGCAAGGGTTCCTGGATTTTCCGCTTTTATCAATGCTCTATACGAAGTGAATGATAAGCGATTAGAAACAGAAGTTTTTGGATTAAAATTCAAAAATCCCATTGGTCTGGCTGCAGGTTTTGACAAAGATGCCAAATTATATAAGGAGTTATCTAATTTTGGTTTTGGTTTTATCGAAATAGGTACATTAACCCCAAAACCGCAAGAAGGCAATCCAAAAAAGCGATTGTTTCGATTGAAAGAAGATAGCGCTATAATTAACAGAATGGGTTTTAACAACGGAGGTGTGCAACAAGCAGTTGAGCGGTTAAAAAATAATAAAGGCGTTCTAATTGGAGGAAATATTGGCAAAAACAAAATCACTCCAAATGAAAATGCCACTTCAGATTATGAATTTTGTTTTGATGTATTGTACAATTATGTTGATTATTTTGTGGTAAACGTAAGCTCCCCAAATACACCCAATCTGCGTGCTTTGCAAGATAAAGAACCATTAACACAGTTGCTTCAAGCTTTGCAAAATAAAAATTGGTTGAAACCCAAACCCAAACCTATTTTATTGAAAATTGCTCCCGATTTAACAGATGAACAACTATTAGACATCATTGCTATTGTCAAAGAGACTAAAATTGCTGGAGTAATAGCTACCAATACCACTATTTCGCGTGAAGGATTACAATCTGAAAACAAAATAGAAACAGGAGGTTTGTCAGGAAAACCATTAACCAAACGCTCCACCGAAGTCATTCGATTTTTATCAGAAAAGAGCAATAAAGCATTTCCAATTATTGGAGTGGGAGGCATTCATTCTGCCGATGATGCTATTGAAAAGTTGGAAGCTGGAGCGAGCTTAATACAGTTGTATACTGGTTTTATTTATGAAGGGCCAGCACTGGTAAAAGCAATTAATAAGAAAATTTTGGAAAGATTATAAGTTAACATTTTAAAATTGTACTTAAACCAAATTTCATAAAATCTATTTCTTTAGTTATCTTTGATTCGATATGAAACCGATAAAAATCATTGAATGTCCGCGCGATGCCATGCAAGGTATCAAGCTTTTTATACCTACGGAAAAGAAGGTCGAGTACATTCAATCATTATTAAATGTTGGATTTGACACTATAGATTTTGGAAGCTTTGTATCGTCTAAGGCCATTCCTCAAATGCAAGATACTGCTGAAGTTTTAGAGCGGTTGGATTTGTCTACGACTAAAAGTAAATTATTGGCAATTATTGCCAATACGCAGGGAGCGATTACAGCTTCACACCATACTGATATTCGTTATTTAGGTTTTCCTTTTTCAATTTCCGAGAATTTTCAGATGCGTAATACGCATAAAACCATAGCAGAATCGTTAATCACTCTACAAGAAATTTTAGAAATCGCCGATAAAAGCAATAAAGTTCTTGTAGCCTATTTGTCTATGGGTTTTGGGAATCCTTATGGAGACCCTTGGAATGTAGAAATAGTGGGGGAGTGGACAGAAAAATTGGCAGGTATGGGTGTTAAAATACTTTCACTTTCGGATACTGTAGGAAGTTCAACACCAGACGTTATCTCTTATTTGTTTTCTAATTTAATTCCTAAATACCCAACGATAGAATTTGGGCCCATTTGCACACTACACCCGATAAATGGTTTGAAAAAGTGGATGCGGCTTACAAGGCTGGTTGTCGCCGTTTTGACGGAGCAATTCAAGGGTTTGGAGGCTGTCCAATGGCGACCAACAAATTAACAGGTAATATGCCTACAGAACAAGTATTGTCTTATTTTAATGAACAAAAGGAAATTACAAATACCAATTCGCTTCAATTTGAAACAGCATTTAATGTGGCTACAAAATTGTTTAGCGAGTTTCACTAAAAAGTCATTTAAGAGTTGCTTAGTGTTCTGCTTCGTTGGACTATTTTATAAATTTCAATCCACATTACCGATACAAATCCTACCAAAACACTGAATCCTATTTGGAAAGCATTTACTTTTTCAAACATAAAAAATTTTAAAAAAATTGGCACAGATAGAAGTAGTGTGGTAATACCAATTGTAATTCCGATAATCATTACAACCAAATTATTTTTATACCGAATAGTGGTGAATATCGAATAATAAAAAGAACGGTTTTCCAAAGTCAAAAATATATTTGAGGCTATCAAAGTTAGAAAAATGGTCGTTCTTGTGTACTTTTCAGAAAAATTCTCTCCAACACAATATTGATATACGAATAGCAACCCCAAAGTGATTAGTAATCCTTGAACGATACTGATGGTTATTTCATTTAAATTAAAAAAGGTAGTGGTAAGCGGTCTGGGTTTTTGTAACATCAAATTATCTTCCATTGGTTCGTTTTCATAAATGATGGAACAAGTAGGTCCCATAATGATTTCTAAGAATATGATATGAACGGGTGAAAAAATATTAGGATATATCCAACCCAAAGCCAACGGTATAAATACGATTAAAATAATGGGAATATGTATTGAAATAATATATTGAATGGCTTTTTTTAGATTGATATAAATTTTTCTACCCATAGCAATTGCATCAGTCATTTTTGAAAAATCATCATCAATTAGAATAAGATTGGCAGCTTCTTTGGCAATTTCAGTTCCTTTTTTGCCCATTGCTATTCCGATGTGAGCCGATTTTAAAGCTGGACCATCATTTACTCCATCACCAGTCATCGCCACGATTTGGTTGTTGTCTTTTAAGGCTTTAATAATTTTGAGTTTAGCCTCAGGAAACATTCGAGTAAAGATGGCCGTTTCCATCACTTTTTTATCAAGTGTTGCATCATTCATTTCCATTAGTTCATCGCCTTTCATTATTTTATTGGCATGTTTAAAACCAATTCTATTGGCAATTGTTGAGGTAGTTTCTGAATTATCTCCAGTAACGATTTTCACTTGTATATCGGCATTGTAGAAGGTTTCAAATACCGATTTTATATTTTCTTTTGGTGGATCATAAAAAGCAACCAAACCTTTAAATTTAAAAACGAATTCATGCTGGGTTTTTGGATATTCTGCCCCTGAAAATTCAGCAAGACCTATCCCAAGAACACGAAAACCCTCCAAAGCCATAGTTTCCATAGCGGCTAAAATTTGCTTTTTTTCTTTTTCAGATAGATGAGAACAGGCTATAATAGCTTCTGGAGCCCCTTTGGCAGCAATAATTCGTGCACCACTTTTATTTTCGAAGATGTGAGTCATCATGGGTGGTTTTCCACTTAGTGGATATTCATGAACTATTTTAAAATCAGGTCGTTCATCTTTTGGTGACAATTGTCCATAGGCTTCGTTCAATGCAATTTCCATAGCATCAAAAGGAATGGGTTCGCTTGACCACATCGACAGACTCAATAACTCCAATTCCTCTGGACTAATTTTATCTTTTACGTTTGAAATAGTATCTTTTGAAAACAAATACCATTGCGCCAACTCCATTTTATTTTCAGTAATAGTTCCTGTTTTATCTGTGCATATTACGGTTGCGCTCCCCAGAGTTTCAACGGTTTTAGTTTGTTTTACAATAATTCCCATCTTCATCAATCGCCACGCACCAAGAGCCATAAATGTAGTGAAGGCAACAGGAATTTCTTCTGGGATAACACTCATTGCTAGGGTTAAAGCTTTTAGCAAACTGTCTAGAATAATTCTGGAGTTATAGTAGTTAATGCCCCACACAATGAAAAATATAGATAAACCAATGAGTGACATTTTTTTTACAAAATTTCCAATCTGAATTTGTAATGGTGTTTTTTCTTCGGTGATGTTAGCCAAACTATTTCCTATTTTTCCCAGTTCGGTTTGTTTTCCAATAGCAGTTACTTTACATATTGCCAAACCACTAGCTACAATGGTTCCCTGATAAACGAGCTTGTTTTCTGTTTTTTCATTTTTAAAAACAGATAAAGATTCACCAGTTAAAATTGATTCGTTTACTGAAAAATCATTCGATTGAAGAATGATGCCGTCAGCAGGTATAAAAGTGCCTTCTTCTGTTTGTATTAAATCACCAAGAACGATTTCCTCACTAGGAACTTCTTGTACTTTACCCTCACGAATAACTTTACTTTTGGGTTGGCTTAATTTTTTTAATGATTCAATGGCATTTCTACTTCGAGATTCTTGGTATAACGAAATGGCAGATACCAATACGATTGCAGCGGTCATGAAAATTCCGTCACCATATTCACCCGTAATAAAATAAATACTTGTTGCAGTTAAAAGGAGTAAAAACATAGGCTCCTTAATCATGTCAATCAAGGAGGCGATTAAATTGTTTTTATTTTGATGTTCAAGTGAGTTGGTTCCGTTTTCCATTCTTGACAGTACAACATCACTTTCAGTAAGACCTAAAAAAGATTCGTGTTGTGGTGTCATAAGAATGAATTTTAGTTACAGTTCCATATGAAGTAACAAGGCAAAATTATAGCAATACTATATATACTGCAATTTAATCATTTTTGGTGAAATTAAGGTGCTTTATTGTTTAAGATTATCTAAATTTGCATGCAATTTAACTACAACTACAAATTGCAATGATCGCACACAACACAAAGATTATCGGAGAAGGTTTAACTTATGATGATGTTTTATTAGTTCCCAATTACTCTAATGTACTTCCGCGTGAAGTCAGTATTCAATCTAAGTTTTCAAAAAACATAACACTCAACGTACCTATTGTATCAGCCGCAATGGATACTGTAACAGAAAGTGCGATGGCTATAGCGATGGCGCAAGAAGGCGGTATAGGTGTTTTACATAAAAATATGACTATTGAGCAACAAGCTGCCAAAGTACGCAAAGTAAAACGAGCTGAATCAGGAATGATTATTGATCCTGTGACTTTACCCTTGACATCAACAGTTGCTGATGCTAAAAATGCCATGAAAGAATATGGTATTGGAGGGATTCCCATTGTGGATGAAAATAGAATTTTGAAAGGAATTGTAACCAATCGAGATTTGCGTTTTGAAAGAAACAATAGCAGACCCATAGTTGAGGTGATGACAAGTAAAAATTTGGTCACAGTTGCCGAAGGTACTTCATTGGAACAAGCCGAAGTAGTTTTACAAGGCAACAAAATAGAAAAACTTCCTGTGGTGAATGCAAAATATGAATTAGTTGGATTAATCACTTTTAGAGATATTACCAAATTAACTCAGAAACCCATAGCTAACAAAGATGTATACGGCCGTTTGCGTGTTGCAGCTGCTATTGGAGTTACTGGTGATGCGGTCAATAGAGCGGAAGCACTGGTAAAAGCAGGTGTTGATGCTATCATTATCGATACGGCACACGGACATACACAGGGTGTTGTGAATGTTTTAAAAGAAGTAAAATCTAAATTTCCTAAAATAGATGTGATTGTTGGTAATATAGCAACACCAGAAGCCGCAAAATATTTAGTAGAAAATGGTGCCGATGGTGTTAAAGTTGGAATCGGACCTGGTTCTATTTGTACTACTCGTATTGTTGCTGGTGTTGGCTTCCCTCAGTTTTCGGCAGTGCTTGAAGTAGCAAATGCAATAAAAGGCTCTGGAGTTCCAGTTATTGCTGATGGTGGAATTCGTTACACTGGAGATATTCCGAAAGCAATTGCTGCTGGAGCTGATTCGGTGATGCTAGGTTCACTACTTGCTGGAACTATGGAATCACCTGGTGAGACTATTATTTTTGAAGGTAGAAAATTTAAATCCTATCGAGGAATGGGGTCTGTTGAAGCCATGCAAGAAGGTTCAAAAGATCGTTATTTTCAGGATGTGGAAGATGATGTCAAGAAATTGGTTCCCGAGGGAATCGTTGGCCGTGTTCCTTACAAAGGCGAATTGAATGAAAGCATGCAACAGTTCATTGGCGGACTTCGTGCAGGAATGGGCTATTGTGGTTCAAAAGATATTCCAACCCTACAAGAAACGGGACGTTTTGTTCGGATTACAACTAGTGGAATTAATGAAAGTCACCCACATAATGTAACGATTACAAAAGAAGCTCCTAATTATTCAAGATAAGAAGTAAAACATTAAAAATGTATAAAAAAGTGTAAGATTTTCTCTTGCACTTTTTTATATTTAGTCGTGAACTAAATCAGTTAAAAGTTTTTTATCACCCACAATCCAAAGAATATCATCTTTCTCTAAAACAATATCCGATTCAGGGTTGAGAATCCGATTTCCTCTTTTTTCGATACCCACCACCAAACCGTGAGTTTTTTCCCTTAATTTGGATTCTCTTATGGTTTTTCCAATGTACGACTCATTTTTTAATTCAATCTGACGCAATACAATTTCTGCTTCAGCGGAAGTCGAAGGAACTTCAATTTCATGTTGCTCTAAGTACTTTTTGAATTCGTTGACTTGGGTATCGTTACCTATGATACAAATTTCGTCACTTGGAAATAAACGATCATTTCTTTTGGGAATATTAATCATAATATCACCACGCTTTATTGAAGCGATATTGATTCCCATTTGCTCTCGAATTTGGAGATCTTTTAATGTTTTTCCAATGATGTTCGATTCTTTAGCGATTTCAAAGTAGGCCATGTGACCATCCCAAGGGGACAAATCGCTTCTGCTCCTTCTTGCTCGTGTAATTTCTCTATCATTCAAATTGGTCAAAAAATGATTTTCAATTTTATGATATTGTTGATTTAATTTTTTTCGGAAAGCAAAATAAATAAACAAGGCAGCAATCAATGCAATTATTGCTACAAAAGGGGAGAAAAAGATATTTAGTAGAAATCCGATAAAAAATATGGTTAGGAGTAATCGAAACAGAATCATCATAATAATTGGGCCTCGATATTTACGTTCTTCCATCAAAATTGAAACCTCTTCGGCTGCAACTCGTCTCATAGAAAGTGCCCATAAGAAAGGCGATAGAAAGAGTAAAGTTATTAAAGCTCCTAGTGCATTTCCGAATTTAAAATTTTCAACCATAGGTAAGATGAATCGGGATGAAAGTAAGATAGTAGCTACAATGATTACTGAAACTACTATCACGAATGTGAGATAAGAATTTATTACTTTTTGCCAATTACTCACCGACTTTATAGATTGTGTATTTGCACTATAACGTTCAATTCTTTTTATCCATTTTCTAGGTAGTTTTTTGGATAAGAACTCTGAAAAGGGAGTAGCCATTTTTATCATAAATGGCGTGCTGAAAGTGGTTACAGCCGAGACGGCTACTACAATTGGATACAAAAATGAACTTGTTACATTAAGTGTAATTCCAAGAGTAGCAATAATAAAGGAAAATTCCCCAATTTGAGATAAACTCATTCCAGTTTGTACGGATTCTTTCAAGGGTTGACCAGAAAGTAATGCGCCAATTGTTGAGGTAAATGACTGCCCAAAAATGGTAATTAAAGATAAAATTAGAACGGGGATAGCGTGTTCATATAACGCCTGTGGATTGATTAACATTCCAACGGATACAAAAAATACAGCTCCAAATAAATCTTTAACAGGTTTTACCAAGTGTTCTATGTGCTCAGCCTGTGTAGTTTCGGCAATGATAGAGCCCATGATAAATGCCCCAAGTGCTGGCGAAAATCCAACATTTGCAGCTAAAACCACCATCATTAAGCAAAGAGCGATTGAAATGATAAGTAACATTTCATCGGTAAGTAAATGTTTTGCTTTTTTTAGTAAAGTAGGAATGAAAAAGATTCCACTTACAAACCATAGGGTCAAGAAAAAGATTAGCTTAAAGATTGATTGGAGTAAGGCGCCTCCCGAAAATTGTTCACTAACAGCGATTGTAGACAATAAAACCATCATTAAAATAGCAAGAATATCCTGAACGATGAGTGAACCGATAACAATTCCAGCAAATTTTTGAGCCTTGACTCCTAGCTCATCAAATGTTTTAAGAATTATAGTTGTGGATGAAATAGAAAGAATGACACCTAAAAAAATACTGTCCATTTTAGACCAATCCATCCATTGCCCGGCCAGAAAACCAATAAATACCATGGATACAATTTGAGTAGTAGCAGTAATAGAGGCAGTTCCGCCCACTTTCATTAATTTTTTAAAACTGAATTCTAGTCCCAAACTAAATAAAAGAAAAATAACACCAATTTCTGCCCAAACTTCTACACTTTTGATATCTGTTACTGATGGAAAAAAATCAAAATGATTTCCTGCTAAAAAGCCTGCAATTAAATAGCCTAAAACCAGTGGTTGCTTTAGTTTTTTAAATAATAAAACAGCAATGCCCGCAGTTAAAAGGATTAATCCTAAATCACTGATTAGTGGTTCTAAATGATGAGATGTTGCTGCAATTGCAATCATATACAGTGTTGTTTTTATATAGTATCTTGGCTAATTTACAAAAAAGTAAGTTTTTTTAAGGTCTAATTGAGACTTAAAAAAGTGTTAAGTATTTATTTTATAAAAAAAGCCATCGGTTAGGATGACTTTTAGTAAAAATAGTTCTTGATTATACTCCTAGAAAATTGCTTGGTGTAATTTGCATCAACTCCGTTTTGATAGCCTCAGAAACATCTAGAGTTGCTATAAAAGCATGAATCGAATTTTTGGTGATAGCTTCGTTGGTTCGGGTTAAACCTTTTAAGGCTTCGTAAGGATTGGGGTAGCCTTCACGACGCAATATAGTTTGTATCGCTTCGGCAACAACGGCCCAATTTTTTTCTAAATCTTCTTGGAATTTGGGTTCGTTCAATAGTAATTTATTCAATCCTTTCAAGGTAGCTTCAAAGGCTATTAAAGTATGTCCTATGGGAACACCAATGTTTCTCAAAACAGTACTGTCTGTTAAATCCCGCTGTAATCTAGAAACAGGTAATTTGGCGGATAAGTGTTCAAAAATAGCATTGGCAATTCCTAAATTTCCTTCAGAATTTTCAAAATCAATAGGGTTTACTTTATGCGGCATCGCAGATGAACCAATTTCTCCCGCTTTAATCTTTTGTTTGAAATAATCCATAGAAACATAAGTCCATATGTCTCTATCTAAATCAATAATGATGGTATTGATTCTTTTTAAAGCATCAAAAAAAGCGGCAAAATGGTCGTAATGTTCAATTTGTGTCGTAGGGAAAGAATGATGCAATTCAAGAGTATCTTCAACAAATTGTTCTCCAAATTTTCTCCAATCTATTTGTGGATAAGCCACATGATGTGCATTAAAATTGCCCGTTGCTCCACCAAATTTAGCAGCAAACGGAATATTAAATAACAAACGCATCTGTTCCTCTAATCGTTCCACAAATACACCAATTTCTTTCCCCAAACGAGTTGGTGAAGCGGGTTGCCCATGAGTTCTAGCAAGCATAGGGATATCACGCCATTCCATGCTTAACTCTTTTAGTTTGGCAGTCAAAGAAATTAGTGAAGGAAGATATACTTTCTCAAAAGCTTCTTTGGTTGAAAGCGGAATAGCGGTGTTATTAATATCTTGTGAAGTTAACCCAAAATGAATAAACTCTTTGTATTGAGACAAACCCAGTTTTTCAAAAGCTTCTTTTATAAAATATTCTACCGCTTTTACATCGTGATTGGTCACTTTCTCAGTTTCTTTTATCCAAAGAGCATCTTGGGTAGAAAAGTTTTTGTAAATGTTTCGTAAGCTTTCAAATAGAGTGGGGTTCACTTCTTTTAATTGAGGCAAAGGAATTTCGCATAAAGCGATGAAATATTCAATTTCTATTAATACCCGATATCTGATTAAAGCTTCTTCAGAGAAAAATGGAGCTAAGGAAATAGTTTTGTTTCTATATCTTCCGTCAATAGGGGATATAGCATTCAATTCGTTTAAAGTAGTCATTGTTGTTGTGTTGTTTATACTGAATTTGTAGCGCAAAAATAAGGAATAGTATTCAGTTTTCTTATATCAAATAGGATAATCGTTCTTTTAAAATCACTAATCCTTCACTCGCTATTGTATCAATAACCTCAATGGAATTTCTAAGATTTGGTATTTTTGCTGGTTTCGGATCAATGTAAAAAAGAGGAGTTTTAGGTTGCGTAAAATCTATCAATCCAGCAGCTGGGTATACTTGAAGCGAAGTGCCAACAACGGCAAAAATATCGGTTTCTTGTGTGAGATATACTGCCTCTTCAAGTGCAGGTACATTCTCACCAAACCAAACAATATGCGGTCGCAACTGATGTTGATTGGGGTCTACATCCCCAAGATGTAAATCATCTTGCCAATCCAGAATATAATTAACATTTTTAGTGCTTCTCACTTTTAACAATTCACCATGCAGGTGCAGAATGTTAGAACTACCTGCACGTTCATGCAAATCATCCACATTTTGAGTAATGATATGTACTTCAAAATCTTGTTCCAAATCGGCTAGAATTTGATGCCCTAAATTGGGTTGTACTTCTTTTAATTGCTGTCTTCTCTTGTTGTAAAAGTCGAGTACAAGAGCAGGGTTTTTCATCCAACCTTCAGGGGTGGCTACATCCATGACGTTATGACCTTCCCAAAGTCCGTCGCTATCTCTAAAGGTTTTAATACCACTTTCGGCACTTATACCTGCACCTGTCAAAACTACTAGCTTCTTTTTCATATCTCTAAAATGCATTAGGATATAAAACTACACTTTTTTAGTATTTTTGCCAAAAATATAGTGACATGGTTGACTTGGATTACCTTGCTTTTTTGGAAGATTTTTTAACAGAAAATAGAAAGGAAAAATTTTTGAAAGTACTGCAAAACAGAACCAATCATTTTACAGTGGTTGTTGAAGATGTTTTTCAGATGCACAATGCTAGCGCAGTGATGCGAAGTTGTGAGGTTTTTGGTATTCAGCAGATGCACGTTATTGAACAACGTTTTGGAAAACGCATCGATAAAGAAATTGCTATGGGTGCACAAAAATGGGTCGATATTCATGCTTTTGACAGTGTTGATGGCTGCATTACTACTCTTAAAAGAAAAGGCTACCAAATTATCGCAACCACTCCTCATGAAAACGACTGTTTGCTGGAAGATTTTGACATATCAAAGCCTAGTGCACTGTTTTTTGGCACCGAAAAAGAAGGGCTTTCAGAAGAGATTATGCAACAAGCCGATGGCTTTCTAAAAATTCCTATGGTGGGTTTTACTGAAAGCCTCAACATCTCTGTTTCGGCTGCTATCATCATTCAGAATTTGACGAACCGACTTCAAAACTCTAATTTAAATTGGCAATTGTCTGCTGATGAAATTCTCGAAAAGCGTTTGGCATGGGCTAAGAATTCGATTAAGGATATTAAACGAATTGAGCAACGGTATTTTCAAGATTTGAAATTGAAGTAAATTGTAGTTTTGAGTTTTGTGGTTATTTTTTCTCGATTAGTCTTCACTGGTATTCATCTCAAAAAAACTAAAAATGGAACCTCCGTAGCTTTTCTTGAATGAAAAATGGATTAAGTGATCGAGTTTGGTATATTTAGAATGTTCGATAATCATCATTCCGCCTTCTTCCAATAAGTTATTTGAAAAAACAGATAGTACTATGGTGTCAAACGTTTTCTGATCTAAAGCATAAGGCGGGTCAGCAAAAATAATGTCGTATTTGCTATTGCTTTTTTCAATAAACTTCAAGACATCACTTTTAATAGCTGCAATATTGAAGTCAAATTCTGCAGCTGTTTGCTTGATAAATTTCACGCAACCAAAATCACCATCAACCGAGGTGATATTGTTGCTTCCTCGTGAGGCAAATTCATAACTAATATTGCCAGTTCCAGAGAATAAGTCTAAAACTTTTAAGCTCTCAAAATTGAAATGGTTGTTCAATACATTGAAAAGAGCTTCCTTGCTCATGTCGGTAGTAGGGCGAACGGGAAGATTTTTTGGTGGAGAAATACGTCTGCCTTTGTATTTCCCTGAAATGATTCTCACGATTGAAAAAGAATAAAATGTTTCAAATTATCCGCTTTAGAAAACGAATTGTTTTTCTGTAAATCGGAGACGTCAAATAGAGATACATTTCGAATGTATTTGTAGGCTATTTTGAAAAAAGGACTCTCTTCATCGATGATGCCTAGAAATTCCAAATTGAAACTTTCTGGATTCATATTCAATTGTTCGGCAGTAAAAAGCAAATAGTAAATCAAATCTTCAGGCGTTTTATAGTCAAACGAATTGAATAAAAGTAAATGTTGATTTTGTACAATAATAATTTCAAAATGTTCAGAACCTATGTGAACAAACATTTTTTTAGCATCAACATTCTTTGAAATATCTAATAATTTGGTAACTAAAATGGTATTACTGTGTTTGTAGGTAAAGAAACCGAATTCATCAACAAAGTAATTATTGATATTGACATAAGGAATGTAAACGGTGTTCATTTGATAAGAGATTATCTCATCAAAAGCGAAAAAATCTGTCTCAAAAACCTTGGTATTGTATTGTAAATAACTGCCTAAAAACTGGTCATCAAAAACTGCAGTTGGAACAAATGTAGAAAGATTATTGTCGTGTAAGACGGTAATTTCATCATAGGTTTCACTTAATTCTTGATTTTCATCTCTGGCTTTTGCAAACAAGGATTCAATAGTAGCCGACTTATTAGTGGTATCAAAAACAATATCTTTAAAAGACAGAATAGTATTGTTTAGAGTATCAAAGCAACAAAAAGAAAATCCTGTCAAGGAAACTTGTATAGAAAGCTTTCTGTATTTCTTCTCGGTAATGTTGGCGTTATTTACTAACATGTGTTTTTTGTGGATTCAAAAATCTAAAAATAGCGAACCCGACAAACTTACAAATTTTTTAAATGACTGTAATTTTTAAATAGCAAAATTCAATTGCAAACAATTTTAATGGGGGGGGAATTTTGGTTTTTTTTTCTTGAGTAAGGGGGGTTAAAATTTTTTTTTTTTTTTATTTTTTTCCTTTTTAATTTTTTTTTTGAATTTTTTTTTTTTTTGCCTTTTTTTTTTTTTTTTTTGTTTTTCCCCCTTTTTGTTGGGTTTTTTCTTCCCCAATTCCTCCCCCCCCCCGCGCGGCCCAGGAGGTTTTATTGTTTTTTTCGGGAAAGAAGGGCGGGTTTTATTTTTTCCCAATTTTTCTCCCCCCCCCCCTTTTTTCGGCTGTGGGTCCCCCCCTCCCCGCCCCCTTCCCCTCTTAAATTTCTTAATTTCTTTTAACAATTATTTATTTTTTTTTTTTTTTTTTTTGCTTTTTTAATTTAAACCTTATTACTCCAAGTTTTTTTTTTTTCAACTCTTTTGAAGGTTTTTTTGGCATTTTCCCCATTTTAATTTTCTTTTTTTTTCATCTATTATGATATGGTTTTCACATACACCTCCCTTTCCCCCCCCCCCCTCCACAAATAAACTTTATAAGGGTTATGGGACGCTTTTGGCTCCCCGTCCCCCCCCTTTCTCCCAAAAAAATAAGCAAGCCCGAAGGCCTTTTTTCAACCGCCGCATCCTACCCTTTCCAATTCCCCCCAAATTTTTAAATTATCTTTTGTTTTTTTTGTTGGTTTTTTTTTTTTTCTCTTACAATAAAAATTTTTTTTTTT
The DNA here is from genome assembly GCA_016718345.1 of Flavobacterium sp. Lineage (GTDB taxonomy): Bacteria > Bacteroidota > Bacteroidia > Flavobacteriales > Flavobacteriaceae > Flavobacterium. The sequence goes on from JADKDN010000004.1 coordinate 241,713, forward strand.
TTTTCCCCTTCCCCCCAACCCCCACTAAAAAATAAAAAAAAAAAAAAAAAATTAAATTTTTTTTATTTTTTTTTTTTCTTGTAAAAAAATCCACTAAAAAAAATGTGGAAGTAGGGTTTTTTTTCCCACTTATTCAAATTATTTTTTTGGGCTGTTTTTTTTTATTTAACTTCAGAAAAATTATAAAAAAATAAATAATCTAGTTCTTCAGAATTAATTTATTTTAGAACATTACTATTGAAATTTCCATTGCTATTTTCTCGTACTTTGCACAAAATAAAATCCTAAATGAGTTCCAGCCTGTTTTATAGTATTTTAATCAGAAACTTTCCGTTTCAGCCTACAACAAAACAGAATATTTTCTTCCAAAAGATAGCGGAATTCATAACCAATACCAATGATAATGAGATTTTTGTTTTGAAGGGGTATGCTGGAACAGGAAAAACAACGGTCATTTCTACCATTGTCAATAATTTGGCTGAAATCAATAAGAAATATGTTCTGCTAGCGCCAACAGGTCGTGCTGCCAAAGTAATTGCCAATTATTCGCATAAACCTGCTTTTACAATTCATAAGAAGATTTATTTTCCTAAGAAAAATTCTGGAGGAGGCGTGAGCTTTACCATGCAGCAAAACAAGCATAAAAAAACCTTTTTTATTGTTGATGAAGCTTCGATGATTTCCGATACCAATTCTGAGAGCAAGTTGTATGAAAATGGTTCTTTGCTTGACGATTTGATTTCCTATATCTATTCAGGAACCAATTGCAAGATGATTTTGTTGGGCGACACCGCGCAATTACCTCCTGTAAATTTAGACATTTCTCCAGCCTTGAATATTGATACTTTGGGAATGAATTATGACAAAGAAGTCAAGCATATTGAATTGGACGAAGTTATGCGACAAGAGGAAGATTCTGGGATTTTATACAATGCAACAGAACTTCGAGAATTGCTCAAAGATGATTTTATTGATAGCTTTCAGTTCAACCTAAAAGGATTTAGGGACATTATAAGGCTTACAGACGGTTATGATATTCAAGACGCGATTAATACGGCTTACAATAACTATAGTATAGAAGATACGGCTTTTATTGTACGTTCTAATAAAAGAGCCAATCAGTACAACCAGCAAATTCGAACTAAAATTTTAGATAAGGAAAGCGAACTTTCTACTGGTGACTATTTGATGGTCGTAAAAATAATTACTTTTGGTTGAAAGAAACCGATGAGGCTGGTTTTATCGCCAATGGTGACATTGTTGAGGTTTTGGAACTATTCAATATCAAAGAATTGTACGGATTTAAATTTGCCAACGTAAAGATACGAATGGTAGATTATCCCAATCAGAAACCTTTTGAAACGGTATTGTTGTTGGACACCTTGACTAGTGAATCACCATCATTGACTTATGAAGAATCGAATCGATTGTATGAAGAAGTGATGAAAGATTATGAAAATGAAAGCACTAAATATAAGAAGTTTCAAAAAGTAAAAGAGAACGAATATTTTAATGCCTTGCAAGTGAAGTTCTCGTATGCGATTACTTGTCACAAATCGCAAGGAGGGCAGTGGAATACCGTTTTTATTGAACAACCATATTTGCCCGATGGCATCAATAGAGATTATATTCGTTGGTTGTACACCGCAATCACTAGAGCCAAAGACAAATTGTATTTGATAGGTTTTAAAGATGAAAATTTTATTTGATAATTATATTTGTGAAAGTAAAATGAAAGTAATAGCAGTAATTCCAGCTCGATATGCCTCTACACGATTTCCAGCCAAATTGATGCAGGATTTGGGAGGAAAAACAGTCATTCTACGAACTTATGAAGCGGCAATCCATACAAAATTATTTGATGATGTTTTTGTAGTTACGGATTCAGATTTGATATTCAACGAAATCAGTTCAAATGGAGGAAAGGCCATAATGAGCATTAAAGAACACGAATCAGGTAGTGATAGAATTGCAGAAGCTGTTCAAAATTTAGAGGTCGATATTGTTATTAACGTTCAAGGAGATGAGCCTTTTATCGATGCAGAACCTCTAGCAAAAGTGATTGAAGTGTTTAGAAACGATACCGCCAAACAAGTTGATTTGGCTTCTTTAATGCGTGAAATTAAAGACGAAACCGAAATCAATAATCCGAATAACGTAAAAGTGGTGGTGGACCAAAACGGATTTGCTTTATATTTTTCTCGTTCTGTAATTCCATATCCAAGAGAGAGAAATGTTGGTGTGCGTTATTTTCAACACATTGGAATTTACGCTTTCCGTAAGCAAGCGTTATTGGATTTTTATAGTTTGCCAATGAAATCCCTAGAAGCTTCCGAAAAACTAGAGCAGTTGCGTTACCTAGAATTTGGTAAAAGAATAAAAATGGTCGAAACTACCCACATAGGCATTGGGATTGATACTGAGGCAGATTTGGAAAAAGCCAGAAAATTATTTTAAAGAGCGTCTTTTTAGAGTATAAAATAAATAGCGAATACTAAGGTGTGCAATTATTTATTGTACAAGAAATAATAAGCCTCAGTATTGTCTAAATACGCTCCACTAAAACCAGCATCGATGATTTTTTTGAAATAAGAAGTTTCATTTCCGAAAATAATATTTTGCCAGTCTTCGTGCCAAAACTGTACATAAAATTCATTTTCATATCCTGGATATTGTTTTTTAATCCATACGGGATCGTTTAATATCCAGTTTCCGTACCAATAATACCGCCAGTTTTCAGCAGCACCAATGTTGATGTAAGCAATTACTAATCGCTTTCCACCATTTGATTTAATCTTTAATTGCTCTAAATCTGCTTTCGTTAGAGGTCTATCATCAAAAAATAAGTCTATGGCAACTGCATCATAATTGGTATTTGAAATGGCTTTTATGTAATCCGATTTTGTTTTGAATTCACTACAGTTGATTAAATACAAGAAGTTCTTTGCCTCACTGAAAAGCTTGATATCGTTTGAGTTTTCGTTGATAATTTCACTAGGAATGGTTTTGTAAAATTCATTGTTGCTCACTCTAGGAAAGCATAAAAATCCTTCTTCAGTAGTTTTAGCAACAACTTTTTCTACATCAGAATCATTGGTAATAAAATCTGAAACTATAATTTTCTTTCTATCTTTAACTTTTTTCAAAATAGAATACCGATAACTGTCTGTTTTCAACCTTTTGTCAAAAAACAAGTCTTCAACTCCCATTCCGTCAATGGCATTCAGGTACTTTTCATTCAATCCTTCACTTGGGTCAATTTTATTGTAAACCAAATCCAAGCCATTTTGTGGGATTATAGCAAAATTGGGGTCAAAATCTTTGGCATATTTAGAGATGTTAATTACAAAATCTTGCATTTTCATTCCAGCTTTTACCGTATTGTTTTCCTTTGGAGGAATAAATGACGTGAAAAGCGGCAAAAATAAAAGTGAAAACAATCCCTCAAGAATGACTCCTAAACGATCCGTAAAAAAATCTTCAAACAAGAAATTTGGCATCACCGTATCCTGAAAAATATCAATTATAATTAAATCGTATTTTTCTTTGGTTTTCAACACAAATTCAAAAGCATCATCAATAATGATAGTCAAATTGGGTATTTCATGAAGTTGGAAATAAGTGTTGGCAATGGAAATTATTCCGGGGTCAATTTCAACACCAGTAATTTTACCGTTATATTTTACGTCATTTAGTAATGTTTTTACGACACTACCTCCAGCTACTCCAAGAACCAAAATATGATTCATTGATTTTATTTTTTCAAAACCAATCTTCTGTAGCCCTTTTTTTAAAATTCGCTGTAAGCTTCCATAAGAGTAGTTGGTGTTGTTGCTATCCAAAACCAATTCGCCATTTACCCATGTCACTTCAATGGTGCTGCTGATGGTTGATTTTTGTTTAAAAATGGTAATCGGAATAAGGTAGCTAAAGATTTTTTTCAGCATTACAATTTTATTTGTATCAAAAATAGGGGATTAATATTAAATTTACAGTAAAATAGTTTCCAATGAAAAAATATATTTACAAAATACTGTTCTTTCGATTAATGGGTTGGAAAATCATTGGAACTCTGGATAAAGAGGTGAAAAAATGTATTATGATTGTTCTTCCTCATACGAGTTGGCATGATTTCTATTTGGGTCTTTTTTCAAGAGGAATTATCGGATTAGAAATGAATTGGGTTGGAAAAAAAGAATTGTTTCGATTTCCATTCAATTATTACTTCCGATGGATGGGAGGAGCACCATTAGATAGAAGAGGTGGATTGAATAAAGTAGATTCCATAGCTACTATTTTTAATGAAAGAGAAATATTTCGTATGGCGATAGCACCTGAGGGCACTCGAAAAAAAGTAAAAGAGTTAAAAACAGGATTTTATTATATCGCTTTAAAGGCAAATGTTCCAATTATTCCCGTTGCTTTTGATTTTGGCAAGAAAGAAATAAATTTAGGAAATCCATTTCAGCCCTCTGGAAATATTGAGGCTGACATGAAAATTTTACTAACTCATTTTATCGGTGTGAAGGGAAAAAATCCAGACTACAGTTTTGACGTAGTAGAATAGAAGGCATCAAGGGCTATACTCTTTGAATTTTCCGTTCGCATAAAGAATCACAATTTTTTCAATAGAGTTAGGATTAGTTTCTAACATTTTTTTTTCTTGAGAAATTATTTTTTCTACTTCTTGAGTTGTGTTTTTTTCAAAAGACGTGACGGTAGAAAATGTATTTTCTAGAATTTTTTCTCCAAAATTTGGAGTAGGTGATGGTGCGTTTTTCGTTTTTCATTTTAAGAAAGTTGCCCTGTCCATTCAAAATCCAATACAAATCTATCTCAGGAAAAAACTCAAGAATTTTCAAAATAAAATCCAAACTCGGTTTGTTTCTTCCAGATAGAAGATGAGACAAACTAGAGCGCTGCACACCAATTTTATCCGCAAATCCAGAGGCTGTTAGCGAGTAATAATCAAGAATAAATTCTAATCTTTTGATGAAATCTTCAGAGTTTACCATTGTAAATAAGTGATAATTCAAATACGAATTACAAATGTAAATAAAATAGAATACGTAGCCTATTATTGTGAATTTTTATTTTAAAATCTATAAAATATTTTAATTTTTTAGTTTAATTAAAATTATTTAAACAACTGAATTAAAATGTTTTAAAGTATATAAATAAAAAATTAAAATTCAATTTAATTAGAAACGGTTTACGGACAATTTGCAACAAATATTTAGTTTACAGCGATAAACAAAAGGGTTAAAATTGTAGTTTACAATTGTTATTTTAAAGATGTTTACTTTTGTAAAATAAAAAAAAGCAGCTATGGACTTTGAAAAGTTTTATCAAGAGAACAATGTACAATCTCTATATGGAAGGTACATTACTTTAGAAGATATTGAACCAATTTTAAAAAAATGGAACACCAATAATCAATTAAATACTGTAGGGTATTCTGTCGAAAAAAGACCTATTTATTCGTATCAAATTGGGACTGGAAAAACAAAATTTTTTCTTTGGTCTCAAATGCATGGAAATGAAAGTACTACAACAAAGGCTCTTTTTGATTTCTTGAATTTGTTACAAAAAGATTCCGAGATCTCTCGTCAATTAGTAGAAAGTTTTACATTTTATTGTTTACCTATGGTAAATCCTGACGGCGCATTTTATTACACCAGAGAGAATGCTAATAAAATAGATTTAAATAGAGATTCGCAAAATTTAACCCAACCTGAAAGTAAAGTTTTAAGGGAGTGCTTCAATGCTTTCAAGCCAGATTACTGTTATAATTTGCATGACCAGCGCACTATCTTTGGAGTTGATGATACGGGAAAGCCGGCAACCGTTTCTTTTTAGCGCCTGCTTACAACGAACAAAGAGAAATCAATCAAGTAAGAGCCAAAGCGATTCGTTTAATTGTTGCTATGAATGAGACTTTGCAAAAATACATTCCCAATCAAGTAGGGCGTTTTGACGACTCATTCAACATCAATTGTATTGGAGATACGTTTCAATCGCTAAATGTTCCTACGATACTTGTTGAGGCAGGTCATTATCAAAACGATTATGAAAGAGAGCAAACCAGAAAATACATTTTTATTACTTTATTAACGGGATTTGTTAAATTTTCCGAAAACGATATAGTTAATAACAAAATTCAAGATTATCTGAGTATTCCTCAAAATAAAGTCGCTTTTTATGATTTTGTTTATAAAAATGTCAAAATAAATTATGATAGTAATAAAATTATCACGAATATTGCAATTCAATTTAAAGAAGTGTTATTAAATAATAAAGTGAATTTTAACGCTTTTATTGCAAAAATTGGAGATTTAGAGGGTTATTTTGGACATTTTGTATATGATGCTAATGAAGCTAAATATTCTGATGACAATGGAACAACTCCACAGCTAGACCAAAAAGCAGATTTTTATTTAAATGACAACATAAAAATCAGCAACGGAATGATAGTCTAAATAGCATTTCTTCAATTTTGATGATATTGTAAACAAACACAACAACTAAATATTATTTTTTATGAGTAAGTTCAGATTAGACGAGGTAGATCATCAGATTCTTGATATGCTGATTGATAACACTAGAGTGCCTTTTACCGATATCGCAAAAAATTATTAATATCTGCAGGTACGGTTCACGTTAGAGTTAAAAAATGGAGAAGACGCTGGAATTATAATGGGTTCTTCTCTTGTACTTGATTATGATAAATTAGGATATTCTTTTATCGCATACATAGGAGTTTTTCTTAACAATACTTCTCAAACGAAATTTGTTTTAGAGCGCATCAATGAAATTCCTTTCATTACAGTTGCTTCAGTAACTACAGGTAAGTTCAATATCTTTTGTAAGATTAGAGCAAAAGATACCAAACATGCTAAAGAAGTTATCTTTATGATTGATGACATTGATGGAGTTTACAGAACCGAAACAATGATTTCGCTTGAAGAAAGCATCAATGATAAGAAACGATTGATGCATACTATTTTTAAAAACATGTAATATTCCTCTTGAATGCTATATTTATTTTAGATATAACCTCAAGGTAATTCTTGAGGTTTTTTTATAAAAGCAACTACTTACACAACAACTAAATTATGTACACGCTACCTAAAAACGAACGCTTTAATCAAGAAGTTCTCTCAAAATACCACATATACAATAGTGTTTTCATCACCCTACCGTTTGATTCTATTGATAACACAGGAGTTTTACTTCCTTTGTTTACCGATGTTTGTGATACTGGATTTAAAAAACAAGAAACGCCTAAAGAAATTGTCAATTTCTTTTCTCAAAAATATTTACAAAATACTTCTGAAAGTGAAAATATAGATTTGATGTTTCGTTTCATTCAGTATATCGAACGTCAAATCGTATTGTTTGATGCTATTGAAGATGCCGCTTTTCCTATTGTTAACAATATGGAAGGTAGGGGAACATTGAGGGATATAAACGAGAAATCTGAGGCGAAGCACATGGAAGCTGAGTTGATTGATTTTCTTGAAAATTTCAATATTAGAACGGTTTTAACTGCTCATCCTACGCAGTTTTATCCAGGTGCTGTTTTGGGAATTATTAATGACTTGACAGAGGCAATTCGAAAAAATAATTTATTAGAAATCAAGCAATTGTTGGCTCAGCTTGGTAAAACACCATTTATTCAAACGGTTAAGCCAAACCCTTATGATGAAGCAGTAAGTTTGGTATGGTATTTAGAAAATGTTTTTTATCCTACTGCTGGAGACATTGTTCATTATTTAGAAAAAAATATCTTTGATGGAGTTCCAATCAAAAACCAATTGATACAACTTGGTTTTTGGCCTGGAGGAGATCGCGATGGAAATCCTTTTGTAACTACAGAAATAACACTAAAAGTTGCAGAACGTCTAAGAACATCTATTCTAAAATGCTATTACTTTGAAATTAGGAATCTAAAAAGAAAGTTGACATTTGATCATGTTGATGTTTTAGTTACCGAATTAGAGCAAAAATTATACCGCTCCGTATTTTATTCAAGAGGTGAAATCTACATTACACTAGAGGAATTTATATCGCAATTGAATAAAATAAAAACTATTATTATCGAGCAACACCAGTCGCTTTACATTGACGAATTAGAAGCACTTCTAATCAAGGTAAACTTGTTTGGATTTCATTTTGCAACATTAGATATTCGCCAGAATAGTAAAATACATAATTCTGTATTTCAAGATATTAAAGAGTACTATGTCAAGTTAAATTCTAGTAATTTTCCTCAAGATTATTTTGACTTATCTGAAGCCGAAAAGTTTGATGTGCTGTCAAAAAGTAAAGGCAATTTAAATCCAAATGATTTTGAAAACAAAATGACCAAATCGACTATTGAGTCCATATATGCTATAAAAAGCATTCAAGAGCGAAATGGTGAATTTGGTTCCAATCGCTATATTATCAGCAACAACGAAAGTGCGCTCAATGTCATGGAAACCTTTGCTTTATTTCATTTAAGCGGTTGGGAGAACCCAACAGTTGATATTGTTCCTCTTTTTGAATCTGTTGATGATTTGCACAATGCACATGAGGAAATGGAAAAATTATATACCAATCCGACCTATGCTCAGCATTTAGCAAACAGAAACAACAAGCAAACCATAATGCTCGGTTTTTCTGACGGAACAAAAGATGGTGGCTACTTAATGGCAAATTGGAGTATTTACAAAGCAAAAGAACAACTGACAGCGGTTTCTAGAAAATATGGTGTCAAGGCAATATTTTTTGACGGTAGAGGAGGTCCTCCAGCACGTGGTGGTGGAAAAACACATAAGTTTTACGCTTCTTTAGGTCCTAATATTGAGAATAACGAAATACAAGTTACGGTTCAAGGGCAAACTATCAGTTCTAATTTTGGGACACTAGATTCTTGTCGATACAATTTGGAGAATTTATTGAGTGCTGGAGTAACCAATCAAGTGTTTAATAAAGGAAGAAATGAGCTAACAATTGAGGAATCTTCTATTTTAGATCAATTAGCAGAAATAGGATACGAGAAATATTTGGACTTCAAAAACCATCCAAAATTCATTCCGTATTTGGAGCAAATGAGTACATTGAAATATTATGCTAAAACCAACATTGGAAGCCGACCTTCTAAAAGGAGTAAGTCAGAAAAATTAGATTTTAATGATTTACGAGCCATTCCTTTTGTCGGTTCTTGGAGTCAATTGAAACAAAATGTACCGGGTTTCTTTGGGGTAGGTTCGGCCTTGAAACATTTTGAAGATAATGGTCAGTGGGACAAGGTTCAGGATTTGTACAATCATTCATTATTTTTCAAAACCTTGCTAGAAAACAGTATGATGTCCTTGGCGAAATCATTTTTCCCATTGACAGCCTACATGCGAAAAGACCCTGAATTTGGAGAATTTTGGCAAATTATCTATGATGAATTTTTAGAAACCAAACGTTTGTTGCTTAAAATCGCTGGTCACAAAGAACTAATGGAGAATTATCCTGATGGTAAAGCGTCTATTGATATAAGAGAACGTATTGTTTTGCCATTGTTAACGATACAGCAATATGCTTTATCACGAATCAACGAATTGAACAAAGAGGAAAACCCTGATGAAAGTTTGATAAAAGTGTATGAAAAGATAGTGACACGTTCGCTGTTTGGAAATACGAATGCTAGCCGAAATTCGGCTTAAACGAATATTTAATTGAAGAATTGGAAATCTGTCTTCATGATTTTATACGATTTGTTCAGAACATTCCAATGGATAAATTTGATTATCGCTATGCTGAAGGGAAATGGACCATCAAAGACATTATTCAGCATATCATTGATGCAGAGCGTATTTTTAGTTATCGAGCTTTGCGAATTTCTAGAAACGATCAAACGCCTTTACCCGGTTTTGAAGAAAATGATTATGTAGAAAATACCAATGCGAATTCCAGAAGTATTCAAGAGTTGTTAACAGAAATGGCTGCTGTAAGACATTCAACCCTATTACTTTTCAAAAGTTTTACAGAAGCGCAGTTACAATTAATGGGTACGGCTTCCAACAATCCCATATCTGTTCGTGCAATAGGTTTTCTTACTATTGGCCATCAAAAACACCATCAAAAAGTTTTTCAGGAACGCTATTTATAAAAAAAAGGAACTCAATTGAGTTCCTTTTTTTATGAATTATTTAATCTTCATCCTCGTCTTCGTCATCAGCAGGTTCTTCATCATTGTCATCCTCGTCTTCGTCATCCTCATCTTCGTCACCGTCTGAACCTCCTGGATCTTTAGTTATATCAATTTCTTCATCATCATCAGAAACAGCATCTTCATCATCAAGATCAATGTCTTTGATAGCATCAATAGGTTCTACAATTTCGTCAATATCATCGTCTTCATCAAATTTTTCTAATCTGCTTGCCAATTTGGTACTCACTTTTACCAAGTAAATCGTATCTTCTGTTCTCACTTCAACGGCTTCGATAAGCTCATTTTGGGCATTTCTAAATCGGATTATATTTGAATCATCATATCCGTCAGGAAATCGCTCCACAAGTAAGTTTAGGATTTCGTTTGTAAGTTTTGAATAATCAACAATAATTCTTTTCATAAGTAGTCTATTATAAATCTAGTAGGTAAGCAAAAATTAATGGCGCCACTATGGTAGCATCCGACTCAATTATAAATTTAGGGGTTGTAATGTCCAATTTTCCCCAAGTAATCTTCTCATTAGGCACAGCACCAGAATAGGAACCATAACTGGTTGTAGAATCTGAAATTTGGCAAAAATAACTCCAAAAAGGGACATCATGCATTTCCATATCTTGGTACAACATCGGCACCACGCATATTGGAAAATCTCCAGCAATTCCCCCACCAATTTGGAAAAACCCAACTCCATTAGCACTGTTTTTTGGATACCAATCTGCTAAAAAAGTCATGTACTCAATTCCCGATTTCATGGTCGATGCTTTTAGATCGCCTTTGATAACATAGGATGCAAAAATATTACCCATTGTACTGTCTTCCCAACCTGGTACAATTATAGGTAAATTTTTCTCAGCGGCAGCATACATCCAGCTGTCTTTTAAATCAATTTCGTAATATTCTTCTAAAACTCCAGAAAGCAACATTTTATACATGAACTCATGCGGAAAATAGCGTTCTCCTTTATCATCAGCATCTTTCCAAATTTTGTAGATATGTTTTTGTAAACGACGAAACGCTTCATGCTCTGGAATACAAGTGTCTGTAACACGATTCAAACCTCTTTCTAGCAAATCCCATTCTTCTTGTGGAGTCAAATCACGGTAATGTGGTACTCTTTCATAATGAGAATGAGCTACTAAATTCATGATGTCTTCTTCAAGATTAGCACCAGTACAAGAGATAATCTGTACTTTATCTTTACGGATAAATTCAGCGAAAATTTTCCCGATTTCTGCTGTACTCATTGCTCCAGCCATCGTTACCATCATTTTAGCTCCTTTTGCAAGTTGCTCTTCATATCCTTTTGCTGCGTCAACTAGAGCCGCAGAATTGAAATGCAGATAGTGTTTTTCTATAAACTGACTGATAGGTCCTTTGCTCATTATTATGTGTTTATGTATTTGATTTTTTTATTATAGTACTGTACTATGTTGTTTCTAGTTGACAGTTCAAAGAAAAACTATTTTTTTGAATCTGCAAATAGCAAACTATTTTTTATTGTAACCTAAAATGCTCATCACCTCTTCTGAGGTTTGTTGCTCAGAAAAAACTTCAGTGGCCAGAATTCCGTTTTTATCTCTATCTATAAGAATATGTTTGGGTTGCGGAATTAAACAGTGGTGCAATCCTCCATAACCACCAATAGTTTCCTGATAGGCTCCAGTATTAAAAAAACCGATGTATAATGGTTTTTCTTTATTGTATTTAGGCAAATAAATAGCATTCATGTTTTGTTCGGAGTTGTAATAATCGTCACTATCGCAGGTCATTCCGCCAAGAAGGACACGTTCGTACGTATCATTCCAACGGTTTACGGCTAGCATAATAAAACGTTTATTGATAGCCCAAGTATCAGGAAGTGTGGTGATGAAAGAGGAATCAATCATATTCCATTTTTCTCTATCATTTTGTTGTTTTTGATATAAAACTTGATAGATAGCACCACCACTTTCTCCAACAGTAAAAGAACCGAATTCAGTAAAAATATTTGGAACTTCTACTTCAGCTTCATCACAAGCAATTTTGATTTGATTGATAATTTCATCAATCATGTACTGATAATCGTATTCAAAAGCTAAGGAGTTCTTGATAGGGAATCCTCCGCCAATATTTAATCCGTCAAGGCTAGGACATTCCTTCTTTAAGGCAACATATACTTTGATACATTTTACCAATTCGTTCCAATAATAAGCATTATCGTTGATTCCAGTATTAATGAAAAAGTGCAACATTTTCAGTTCCAATTTCTTATTTTCCTGAATCTGTTTTTTATAAAACTGAACAATATTTTTATATCCAATTCCCAAACGTGAAGTATAAAACTCAAATTTTGGTTCCTCCTCAGCGGCAATTCTAATTCCAATTTTGAATTTTCCTTTAATACTCGCTTGAAGCAAATCCAATTCTTCGTAGTTATCAATAATTGGGATAGCATTCTTGTGCCCATTATTAATTAAGCGAGCAATATTTTCAATATATTGATCTCTTTTAAATCCATTACAAATGACATAGGTGCTTTTGTTGATTTTCCCATTTGCCAATAGGTTTTCCACGATATTAATATCAAATGCGGAAGAAGTTTCAATATGAATATTGTTCTTGAAAGCTTCATTCATTACATATTCAAAATGAGAACTTTTGGTACAATAACAGTAGTAATATTTTCCATCATATTTGTTGCTTTCCATGGCTTTTCGAAACCAGTTTTTTGCCCTATTAATATTGTTGGATATTTGAGGTAAATAGGTAAATTTCAAAGGTGTTCCGTATTGTTCCACCAACTTCATTAAATCAATGTTGTGAAATTGAAGCGTATCTTTGTTTAAAGTAAATTCGTCTTGAGGGAAGTAGTACGTTTGATTTATGAGGTCGAAATATCTTGTATTCATTTATGCGCTGTATTTTAGATTAAAAATAATAGAAAAATTAAGTTAATCTATATTTCAAACTCGAATATTAGCATAAATAATTTGAAGTTTGTCACGAGTGGAGGATGCTTGGTGAAAAAAATCAAAAATCGAAACTCTTTTTACAGCAACGATTGCCTTCCATAGTGCTATGTAAGAATTCGTATTGAAGTCCACAAACGAGGGACGATTTCTGTTGTTTTGATTTTTATTCATTACGGCAAATGTAAAAAATAATATATTCGAATTGTATCCTTTTTGTTAAAAAAAAGTTACATTTTGTAATCGTCAAAAGCCCTGCTAATTAATTCATTTTCAACTTCTTGATTGATTTTTATTTTACCTATAGAATCAAGTAATGCAAATTGGATGTTTCCATATTCATTTTTCTTATCATGAATTAGTAATTCTTGTATAGGAAACAAGTCATTTTCTTCAAAAACAATGTCTTCAAAAATTGATTTTATCGTATTCTTAATTTGGTTGTACTCGTCTTTTGAAATTAAGTTTTTTTGCCATGAAATGTAACTTTCAAGAATCATTCCTGCGGCAATAGCCTCGCCATGAAGTAAGGTGGTTTTGTTTTCGTTTTCTAGAAAATAACTTTCAATGGCATGACCTAAAGTATGTCCAAAATTCAATGCTTTACGGATATTTTTTTCTGTTGGATCTTGCATGACAATAGCATTTTTAATAGCAACAGAACGATGGATGAATGCATCAAAATCTGCAAAATCAATGTCTTTCAGATTGAGGAATTTTTCCCATTCCATTTTGTCAAAAATCAAACCATGTTTAAGCATTTCAGCTAATCCAGACCGCATTTCATTTTTAGGTAAGGTTACTAAATAACTAGAATCTACTAATACCATCAAAGGGACATTTATAACTCCGATTTGGTTTTTTAGATTCCCCAAGTCTACACCATTTTTTCCACCTACCGAGGCATCTACCATGGCAAGAAGAGTTGTAGGTATGTTTACAAAATCGACACCTCTTTTAAAAGTAGAAGCTACAAAACCGCCTAAATCGGTTACCACTCCACCACCTAAATTAACAATCAAGCTTTTTCTATCAGCACCAAGTTCAGTTAAAACTTTCCAAACTTCAACACAAGTATCTATATTTTTATTGGCTTCACCCGCCTCGAATTCTATGATTTCTATAGTGAGATTGGTTTCCAAATAAGGTAGAAATTTTGACAAACAATGCTCATTGGTCTTGGTGTCAACCAGTACAAAAAGATTTGAATATTTAGTTTCTTTCAAGTGAAGATTTAAGGCTTCGTAGCCTTTTTTATTGAAATGGATAGGATAACCGTTGGCTTGAATGGATTGCATAATTACTTTTATAATGAAAATGCAAAATAAGGTATTTTTAAAATAAAATAGAGTCAATATGAAATGTATTTTAATGGAAATATAGTTCACTTCATATAAATTTTATATATTTGTTTAACTTTTATTCAAAAACAATAAACAAAATAAAATGATTCAAGAAAATAAAGAGCTTAATGAAGTTGAAATCGATAGGATTATTGAGATGGCTTGGGAAGACAGAACGCCATTTGATGCTATTAAATTTCAGTTTGGCTTATCGGAAGCTGATGTTAAAGCACTAATGAAAAAGGAATTAAAGTTTAGTAGTTACAAACTTTGGCGTGAAAGGGTTGAAAATTGCAAAACAAAGCATGTTGCCAAGCGAATAGACGAAATTGATAGATTCAAATGCAGCAGACAGCGTTCGATATCCAATAATAAAATATCCAAACGATAATCATAATTCACAATGGGAAAAGAGAGACCAGATAACGTAGTATATTCAGATGAAAACGGTTACAATGCAAGAGCGCTGAGTTTTCCAACTAGTGTTGGAGCACCAGTAATACGATTGGACGATGTGGCGGCTTGGAAAAGCAGAGGAATTGCTACTCTAAATAAAGAGTTTGAAAATAAGTTTAATGAACTCAAAATTCAATTTGAAAAACTAATGGATGAATACCAATGGAACGAATTGGTTTACAGTGCAAAATTTTCTTTTGAACCTGTTGTTGGCGAAATATATCACTTGTATAGTGGTGATGACGGAGTTAATTTCTTGTCTTTGATTGGCCCAACAGAATGGAACAAAGAACATCTAGGAACTTTTAAATTGAACAGTGATAAAAAGTGGATACTAATTGACTAAAAAAGACATTAATATTGTTTGGTTTAAGCGTGATTTGCGTTTTGTAGATCATGAACCTCTTTTTATGGCTCATCAGGAAGAGATTCCTATTTTATTAGTTTATTTTTTTGAACCATCTGTGATGAATTATGATGATTCGGACGTTCGCCATTGGCGCTTTATTTATGAATCAATTCAGGAGATGCAACAAAAACTGAATTCTATCTCAGCTAAAATTTACTTTTTTCACAACGAAGTACAAACTGTTTTTGAAGAGTTGCTCAAAGTTTACAATATCAAAACTGTTTTTTCGCATCAAGAAATTGGGAATAAAATCACATTTGATAGGGATTGTGCCATGAAATCTTTCTTTGATGCAAATAAAATTGAATGGAAAGAATCTCAAATGCACGGTGTAATACGAGGATTAAAATCCAGAAAAGATTGGGACAAGCGTTGGGAAAATGTAATGCGTGACTTTCCTAAAATGATTGAAATCAAAGATTTAAATATTGAAAGTCTAGACATTCATTTTTACAATCAACTAAAAGAAGAGAACCTTTCTAAAGAAATTACAACTAGAAATGAAAACTTTCAACAAGGCGGTGAATATTGGGCTTGGCGATACTTGGACAGCTTTGCTAAAGAACGTCATGTCAATTACAGCAAACACATTTCAAAACCCGAACTAAGCAGAAAAGGATGCAGCCGATTGTCGCCATATTTAGCTTACGGAAACATCAGTATGCGAATGGTGTATCAGTATACTAATCAGCATTATGAAACGTCTAAAAATAAAAGAGCAATGCTCAATTTTGTTTCTCGATTGCATTGGCACTGTCATTTTATGCAAAAATTTGAAGACGAATGCCGAATGGAATTTGAAAATGTGAATCGTGCTTACGATAGTTTGGTTAAACCCAAAAATGAAGTCTATATCAAAGCGTGGCAAGAAGGAAAAACTGGAGTCCGAATAGTTGATGCCTGCATGAGATGTGTTGTTGCTACAGGCTATCTAAATTTCAGAATGCGAGCAATGGTAGTCTCGTTTTTCACCTTCAATTTGTGGCAAGATTGGCGCGAATTGCACTTTTGCAGCGCAATTTTTAGACTATGAGCCAGGAATTCATTATCCGCAATTACAAATGCAATCGGGTACAACAGGAATAAATACCATTCGAATTTATAATCCCATAAAAAATTCTGAAGAACATGATTCTGAAGGAATTTTTATTAAAAAATGGATTCCAGAATTAGCAGAAGTTCCAGTTGAGCTCATTCACGAACCATGGAAAATGAATGCTATAGAACAGCAATTTTACAACTGTGAAATAGGAAAAGACTATCCGTTTCCTATTGTCGATATTGAAGAAACGCGGAAATACGCTAGCGATATCGTGTGGAGTTTCAGAAAAAAAGAGGATGTAAAAGTAGAAGGCAAACGAATTTTGAATAAACACGTAAGTAATCCAAATAAGCCAAAAAATGCGAGGAATAAAAAAGCAAAACCTTCCCAGTAAAATATGTGTCACTTGCAACAGACCTTTTTCATGGCGTAAGAAATGGGAAAAGGTTTGGGATGAAGTAAAGTACTGTAGTGATAAATGCAGAGGGAAATAATTAAAAGATTTAATAGAACCAATAATTTTATTCGATCTTTCAATTTTTTAATGTTTAAATCTTTAATTAAATGTCAAAAACGTTACGATTAATTCTCGGGGATCAATTAAATAGCAAACATTCATGGTTTATAACGGTTGATGAATCGGTTACTTATGTTATGATGGAAATCCGTTCGGAAACAGATTATGCTGCACATCATATTCAAAAAATAGTTGGAATATTTTCTGCAATGCAAGAATTTTCAAATTATTTACGTTGTGAAAAACATCAAGTTATCTATATTCATTTGAATGATAAGAACAATTGTCAATCATTTCAAAAAAACATTCAAAATTTAATTTTAGAACACAATTTTACTCATTTTGAATACCAACTTCCCGATGAATATCGAGTAGATTTAGATTTGAAAAACCTATGCAAATCCATTTTCGATTACAAGTTCAGTTGTTGATAGCGAACATTTTTTACGACCAGAAACGAACTTGGAGATTTTTTGAAGGGAAGAAAATCTATTTGATGGAGAGTTTTTATCGTGCCATGCGAAAAAAACACAATGTATTAATGGAAGGCGATAAACCGCTTACAGGGCAATGGAATTATGATGGTGACAATCGGATGAAATTACCCAAAAGTCACAAACCAATTTCACCTTTAGTGTTCAATAATGATGTTTCAAAAACTCTCGAAGAAATAAAAAAGACTGATATAAAGACCATTGGAACTATTGATGCTCAAAACTTTGTTTGGTCCATTAATCGAGAACAATCGCTTCAATTGTTAGTTTTTTGCTACTGAATGTTTGCAATTATTCGGAAGTTATCAAGATGCGATGATGCCAAACGAATGGTCTTTGTATCACTCAAGACTTTCATTTTCAATGAATGTAAAATTGATTTCTCCACAAGAAGTTATAGATAGATGTATCGAAGAATGGCAAAAACGTCCACGATATTGAATACAATCAATTGGAAGGTTTTGTGCGACAAATCATTGGTTGGCGAGAGTATATGCGAGGCATTTATTGGAACAAAATGCCTGAATTTGCCACTCTCAATTTTTTCAATAATCAAGAAAAATTACCCGATTGGTTTTGGACGGGAAACACAAAGATGAATTGCTTGAAAGATGCCATAAATCAATCGTTGAATTATGCATACGCCCATCATATTCAACGCCTAATGATTACAGGAAATTTTGCGCTTTTAGCAGGAATTCATCCTGATGAGGTGGATGCTTGGTATCTCGGTATTTATATTGATGCCTTCGAATGGGTAGAAATTACAAATACTCGTGGCATGAGCCAGTTTGCCGATGGCGGCATTGTAGGCACAAAACCCTATGTGAGTTCATCTTATATTGATAAAATGAGCCATTATTGTGGCAGTTGTTTTTATAAAAAAGCAATTAAAACTGGAGATAAAGCCTGTCCATTTAATAGTTTGTATTGGAATTTTTACGACAGAAATGAGGATAAATTAGTTAAAAATCCTCGCATTGGAATGATGTATAACGTCTGGCGAAAAATGAAACCCGAAGACAAAACGGCAATACTACAACAAGCTGATTATTATTTGAAAAATATCAATGAATTATGAAAACCTCAATAGTTTGGTTTAAAACCGATTTACGATTGCATGATAATGAAACCTTGATAAAAGCTATTGCACAGAGCGACCAAATTATCCCTGTGTATTGTTTTGACGACTCCCATTTTGAGGAAACAAGTTTTGGTTTTAAGAAAACAGGAAATTTTAGAGCCCAATTTTTATTGGAATCCTTAGCTGATTTAGATAAGAATTTGCGAGAATTAGGTTCTGAATTGTTAGTCCTTAAAGGGAAACCCGAGTTGGAGATTCCTAAAATTGTTCAGCAATTTAAGTCCACTAAAGTGTTTGCAAAACGTGAAGTTTCCTATGAAGAGAAACAAACCAAAGCTCTAGTTCAAAAGGCATTATTTAAATTGAAATGTGAATTATTGACTTTCAGCACCAGTACTTTGTATCATGCCGAGGATTTGCCATTTTCCATCAAAGATATTCCTGATGTGTTTACCAATTTTAGAAAGAAAACAGAAAAAGACGCCATAATCAGAGAGGCATTTGATGCACCAACAGAAATTAGATCACCAGAAATACCACTATTATTTTTACCTTCTCTAGAGGAATTAAATCTAACATTTACTCCAATAGATTCTAGAGCAGTTCTACCATTTAAAGGTGGAGAAACCGAAGCAATTGCCAGACTAAACCACTATTTTTTTGAAACCAATTGCATTTCTGAATACAAAGAAACCAGAAACGGATTGATAGGAGCAGACTATTCATCAAAGTTTTCTCCTTGGTTGGCTATGGGCTGCATTTCTCCTAGATTTATAAATTATGAACTTAAAAAATACGAATCCCAATTTGGAGCAAATGAATCGACCTATTGGTTAATTTTTGAGTTGTT